>JAFLBJ010000001.1:0-1200000 GCA_017303415.1 Chitinophagales bacterium | reverse complement strand
GTTTCATGGTATGGATCTTTAAGTTTTCAAACAGGATAAGGGTTTATCAGGTTTTCACGGATGCTAACTTAATAGGAAATACTTAAAAATTTTAATGATTCGTAAATTTTCACGCCTAAATAAGTACAATTACTTATTTTGTATTACGTGAATTATAAACGAAAAAAGGGGGAGAATATTTTAAAAACGTAAGTGTAAATCAGTAGTTTTTAATACAAAACTCTGATTCTAAATAAGAGTGGAAATAAAAAAAGGCTTAGTTTTTCAGGAAGCGTGTAGCGAAAACCCCTTCCGGAGTAGCAAGTTGAAGGATATAATTTCCAGGACGAAGAGGTCCGATATCAGGTATTACTACCTCGTTGCTTCCCTTAACATAGATAACGGCTTTTTCCATCAACAGGGTGCCGTGTTGGGTAAAGATGCGGACCTTTCCCATTCCATTTTCAAGTGCCATAAAAGTAAGCGTGGCTTCTTGCTGAACAGGATTGGGCTGTAGTTTTAAAACAAAAGGAGACACAGAAAAATGAACAGTACGTACCGGACTGTAGGCTTCCAGGGATCCATCTGTACGTCGCTTGATCGCCAAACGATAAAACGATTGGCCTGGCAAAGGGAAGGAATCAACATAAGCATAGAGATGATCGCCTGCCGTTCCAAAAGCATTGACGATGGTTACCTCTTCCCAGTTTACCCCATCAGCGCTTCTTTCCACCAGGTACAAACCAGATGAGGTTTCACCAGATGTTTTCCAGTCAAGGTTTACCCGGTTATTGACCACTGTGGTTTTAAAATATTGAAGGATAATGGGCAACACAGCATCTACCATGACCTCGTAGTCTTCCACCTCACCCACATCATAATATCCGGTCGGATGAGCTGTTCCCATATTTTTATCTGCAGAGGTAATTCTTACCCGCAGGTAGGTAGACTGACCCAGGGTTAAAGGCGTATTGATGACCCACCATACAAGGGTAACAGTTTGCATGGAAGCGCTGGTTCCCACACTTGCAGTAACTCCTTCCGACACATCAAACACTCCGTTAGCATTATAATCTAACCAGGCGGAAACTGTAGCATTCACTCCGGTATTATTAAACACATCCACATCAATGGCATAGTTGAAATAACCGGTATCCAGTACAGGCACGGTGGCAACTCCATCTTCATCTCCCCCATCGGCCGTAGCACCCGCTCCACCTGTTTTCAGCCATTCACTATCCCACACGGCACCTAACCGCAGGTTGTCGGATCGCTCATGTACCGCAGGGCTATTTGCCACAGGGTCATACGACGAAGGCGCATCGCCAAAATCACATTTTGGCCTGAAATTCTCTGAGGCGTCACCAGCGCCAGATTGAAAAGTACCGCCTCCCACATTGGTGATGGTGATCGGTGTACCCACCGTACCATTCTCATTGTATTTTGTAATAGCCCTGCTGGAAAATGAATATTGATCGCCGGCCCAGGTAAGTCCAGCCTGATAGGCGAAGCCGGTAGTGGAACTGGGATTTAAATATTGTGTCGACTGTCCGGTCATCATGTTGTAATGCTCGTAGGCTACCATCGTTGTCCCAACCCGGCTATTGTAATTCACCAACACCCCATCTTCAATTACAAAGTCAGCCCAGTCATGGGTACCTGAGCCTCCATTATAGGAATTAACGGCAAAGACCTGCACGGCATTGATTGGAACTCCTGAACCATCCAGGTCCAGTCGATAAACGATGGACTCACGTGTATTACTGCTATTATATTGCCCGCCTTCAAAACCGATAAACAGTTTACCATTGTAATAAGCCGCCCCGGCTGTTTCTACACCCTGGTTCATCACCGGAATGTTCAAACTGGTGAGGTCTGCCAATATCGTGGAGTAAGACTCCGTATTGAAATCATACCGTTTCAAGGTCTTATTATTGGCATCAATGGTCGAGTTCTCTGAGATGTAATAGAGATAGTGGTTGTATGGATCATATCCAAATGAATTCAAAAAGTCTTTACTGGGATCCTGAAAAAGCGGTCGTGCGACGCCGGTTGCCGGATCCACCATATAACAATAGTCATTGTCGGGGGTGATCAGAAAATAATCGGGCTGATTGCCCGCAGGGCCCAAAAAGGGTTCATTGTCGGGAGTGCGATTGTAAAGGGAAGGAAAGCTACCAGTAACACAGGCATTGATATCCGATAGCCAGGTCACTCCATCAGCTCCGACCGTGGTATAGGTAAACACCAATTGCTTAACGGGTCCATTGACCGTGATGGTTGCACTTCCCTGATTGGAGTTATTGGCCAGGGTTCCACTGGTAGCAGCTACATAAGGACTGGTACTGTTATTATTGGTGATCGTCAGAATCGTTGAAGCCTGAATTGTGATATTGATATTTTGTGCCACGCTGGCCGCATTGGTTGCCGCAAAATCAATCCGCTGAGAGCCATCTATGTCATACAGTGTAAAGTTCAAATTAGTCACCTCCTCATTAAAGGTCAGGGTCACATATTGCCCATCCGCTGAAGGGTTGTACTGAACATCTGGTCCGGTATAATTGGTGAGATTTCCCGTATGCGTTCCGTTCTCTGCACTCACCCCATCGGCTGTTCCCGGGTTTACAATGTTGCTGGAACTGGTGGCAATGGTTACATAATTTGGACCCAACGCAAATTTTTGCGTTTGCTCCATGGTGTTCGATACGTAAGAATTGTAAGGTTTGGTGCCATTAAAATAGTAGTCAAGCTTGTCCCAGTTTACCTGGGCCTGTGTATATCCTACGCCACATTGGGCAAGAAGACCCTGACTGTAAAGAAGGATTACAGTAATTAAATAAAGATAGGGTCGGGCACACAGGGTTTTCATAACATGGACTGGTTCCTACACAAGTATTGGATGTTCCCAATAAAAGTACCCCAACCGTCAATGAGTAGCAAGGATATAGTAAACAATCATTGGGAAATAAGGGATAATTTTTATGGCGGTAAGAGTAATCTATTATTAAATTGAGATAAACGCTAAGTGGGTCTGAAAATGGCTTATTTTTATTATTAATATCTTTAGCCCTTATTCGACATTATGACTACCCCTCAAAAACCTGTTATCGGCATCAGTTGTGGCGACCTGAATGGCATCGGCATTGAGATCATGATCAAAACGCTTTCCGACAATCGATTGCTCGACCTTTGCACCCCTGTTGTGTTTGCGAATAATAAAGTGATCAATTTCTACCGTAAGTCCATTCCGGACACCAATTTCAATTACCAAAACGTCAAAGAACTCAACCGGCTTAACCCCAAACAGATCAATGTGGTGAATTGCTGGGAAGAAGATGTCAATGTCACCCCTGGTGAGCTGAATGAAACGGGAGGCAAGTATGCCATCATTTCCCTGATGGCGGCCACGCAGGCCCTAAAGAACAAAGAGATCGATGGGTTGGTTACGGCCCCGATCCATAAAAAAAATGTGCAATCAGAATCGTTTAATTATACCGGGCACACCCCATTTCTGAAAGATTATTTTGGTGTGCCGGATGTAGCCATGGTATTGTTCTCCGGTGAATTCAGGGTAGCCCTGCTTACGGAACATGTACCTGTTTCGGGTGTAACCGAGCATATCCAGAAGAAAGCCATCATCTCCAAATTATTGATCCTGCAGGAAAGCCTGAAAAAGGATTTTGGGATCGACAAACCGCGTATCGCCGTACTTGGGCTAAACCCTCATGCAGGTGATGAAGGGCTGATCGGCAATGAAGAAGAATCCATCATCAAACCAGCGATCAAAGAAGCCAAACAGAGCTATAACATGCTGGTCGTTGGCCCCTATAGTGCCGATGCGTTTTTTGCCAGAGGCTATCAGCACCGCTTCGATGCGGTATTGGCCATGTACCACGACCAGGGGTTGATTCCCTTTAAGTCGGTGGCAGGTGGTGAAGGCGTAAACTTTACGGCTGGACTTCCCGTGGTACGGACCTCTCCGGATCATGGCACTGCTTTTGACATCGCTGGTAAAAACCGGGCCGATGAAAGTTCCTTCCGCTCTGCCATATTTGAGTGTATTGATATATGCCGCACCCGCGCAGGTTTCCATGATATGCGAAAGAATCCATTGCGTAAGCGGACCAGGGAAGTATTGGCTAATGCCGAGGACGAGCGGATTGAAGAGATTTAGTTGTTCTCTGCGGTGAACTCAAATTCACTTAAACACCTCGTCCTTCAACCCTTTATTAATGGAATAGGAAGTGTAGGTGATCTCCACTGTTCCTTTTTTATTTGCGGTGGCCTCTTTTTCCTTTTCTGAAGAGCCATTGTCGTAGTCAAATGTTACTCCCTTAGGTAGTTTGTACTCTTTGGTATTGAAGGTGAATTTTACCTTATCGGGCAAACCATAGGAGGCATATTTCCCATAACTCATATCTAACTCATAGGTCCCATTTTCCCGCGTAGTAGTTTTTGACTTAACCACCAGCATAGCCGCCTCATCGATATATAAGGTGGACAGAACGATCTCGCCTGTTTCACCATCCGGCAACACTTTTACCAGTCGCACTTTCTTCCCATTCAATGTCTCAGTACCAGCATCAATGGCTGTGTAATTGGCCAGGGTAAAAATATTCCCCATATTGATATTTACCGATCCTTTGGGTACAAAGGAAACACCCGATTCATTTTTGATCTTGATCTTGTCCGGATTTTTGTAGAACACCCGGATATCTGCCAAAGGGGCTTTGATAAAGATCACATTGGTCTTCATCTTCCCCGTTGCTTCATAATCCTTTACCTGGTTGTATTTTGTTTTGATCTTTTCCAGCAAAGCACTGGCATCTTCCTGGGCAAAACCAGAAAGCATACACATCAGGCCACTTATTAAAAGCACAATTTTTTTCATATCAACTCAGAATGTCTTTTCGTTTAAATGAAATTACACCTACCCCCAGGAACAATAGCGTATAAAGTGTTAAAACCAATCCACTTTTTACCATAGCCCAGGGATTTTCCACTGATCCGGGAATGGATTGATTCTCGGGAGTGGCCATCACATAGAAAAAGCCCTTCCAGCCCAGCATATGGGTGGTAAACAGATATGGAGCGGCATACTCCTGAAACATGGGTACTTGTAATTGCTGAATGATGGTAAAAACGATCACCACACAGACCGTAGCCACAATGGGGCCAATAGAATTTTCGGCAAATACAGAAAGCATAAAAGCCAGCGCTGCGATACAGATCAGGGCCAGAGTGGCAAAACCAAAGGCCGCAAAAAAGCGCCAGAGCACATCACTTGACTGGATGATTTGAAATCCTGTCTCCTTTATTACCACCAGATCATTGGTGCCAAAAAGGAAAATGCTTCCCAGCAGGGCCAACACAGCCATCCATAACAGGAGCATCATCACATACACCACCGAAGCGGAGAACTTGGAGAGCATGAGCGTCTCCCTGGAAATCGGTTTGGTCACCAACAAACGCAGGGTACCCATATTGGCCTCTCCGGCTACCAGGTCACCGGCAATAAGGGCTACGAGCAGCGGTACATGGATCAATAAAGTATTCAGGATAAAAAAGCAGACGAAGTAGCCATTCAGGATCTTGCCTTCTTCATATTCAAAAGTAGCATCCTGGCTGCCGAGAAAGAATTGGATCAATTCTTTTCCCTGAACCTTGATCGCAAACTGAATCAGCAGGATCATGACGGCAATGGCCCCAAACGCGATATAGGTCCGTGGCTTGCGGAATATTTTATATAATTCAATACGCAGCAGGTTCAGAAACATGGGTTCAGCGGGTTAAGGATAAGAAATAATCTTCCAGGCTTCTTTTCTCCGGGGTGAGTAATTCCTGAACAGGCCCTTCCACAACCTTCCGCCCTTTGTCAATGATCAGCATATCATCAGCGATCATTTCCATTTCAGAAAGAAGGTGGGAGGATACAAATATTGTCTTCCCCTCATCCCGGCTCAGGTGGAGGATGAGGTTGCGTATATCGGCGATTCCCTGCGGATCAAGTCCATTGACCGGTTCGTCGAGTATCACCAGGTCGGGGTTATGCACCAGTGCAATGGCCAGCCCCAACCGTTGTTTCATTCCCTGGGAAAAGGTATGCACTTTGCTTTGTGCCCGGGCGGAAAGCCCTACCCGGTCCAATTGATCCATCAACCGGGAGCGTTCCGGGTTGATCCCGCTTAAACGGGCAAACAGGCGGATATTATCGTAAGCGGAAAGGTATTTGTAGAGATCCGGTTTCTCGATCACCGCACCGATCCGGCGAAGTATCTGGCGACGGTTACGGGAAAGAGGCAACCCGAAAATTTCGATCTCCCCCTCAGTGGGTCTGATCAGGGTGAGGAGCATACGGATGGTAGTGGATTTGCCGGCTCCGTTTTGCCCTAAAAAACCGTGTACACAGCCTTGTTTGACCGTAAAGGACAGGTCGTCTACGGCTTTTATTTCATCGAATTGTTTGCTTAGGTGCTGTACCCGGATGATGTCGGACATGTGTGTATTAGGCAAAGTTACGGAAGATTGACGTGAGTCGTGAGAGGTGAATCGTGAGATGTGAGATGTGAGACGTGAGTCGTGAAACGTGAGACGTAAAAAGGGAATGGCCTGCGTTCCCGATTCACGATTGACGTTTCACGTTTCACGACTCACGTCTCACGTCTCACGTCTCACGCACCATGTTCCAAATAACTCTTCAAACTCGTCACATACTCCTCAAACGCCTCTACGCCCTTTGGGGTGATCTTACAAAGCGTTTGCGGGTAATTGTCTTTAAATTGTTTGGTTACTTCGATATACCCGGCGTCTTTTAGCTTCTGGATCTGTACACTCAGGTTTCCGGCGGTCGAATTGGTTTTTTCGCGCAGAAACGTGAATTCTGCCTCTTTTACCCCGATCAAAAGGGAAATGACCGCAAGCCTGAGCTGAGAATGTAATATGGGATCCAGGTCCTTAAACATGCGTGGGCTTTAAGGCTTGTTTTGCTTTTCGGTGTTCTCTTTCCAAAATGATCCCTGGTATAAGCCAGGCAAGGATAGCCGATACTGCCGTAAGAAGCAGGTCGATCTGTCCATTGGAATACAGTGCGATCACGGCGCAAACCCAGCAAAAGATACCTCCGATGACCATTGGCCTGAACTTCATACAGGCTCCAGATACAAAGGTGGGCAGGCCATAAAGCATCAGAAAGAAGCTGGATATATACTCATAATAATTGAATGGAGATTCTTTTCCGGTAACACTTTTATACTCCGCTATCATCGGCCGGATATCTGCGCCTATCTTGGCGTTGATAAGCGATATCAGGAATATGGCGATGCCAAAGGATATCCAAAGGTATTCGTTGAAATCTTCCCCATAGACCTTTACTTTCCGTGCCTTTTTTTCCCGAACACTGATGATAATGGTAGGAATGACGGCCACAGCGGTCAGCAGGTAAATGTTAAAGGGCAAACGGAAACCATACCTGATTTCAGCCAACCGTACAAGGGAGCATATGGCTATCACCGCCCCCCACATGATGGCGGTGATCCCCGTATCGTGTACAGAATCCTTGGCCTTGTTGATCATCTGGGTGATGAGATCAAGGCTTTCCTTTTCGGTCAGCTTTTTATCCTCCATGGTTCGTTGTATTATTAATATTGAGAAAGAAAGAACTTGACCTGAGTAAGTCCCCAATTCGGATGAATGGAACTGGCAGGCTTAAATATCTCATATTGCTTCACCGCCTTTTCAAACAAACGCTTGGCTTCTTCCTTACTTCCACCATACTGTTCAGGGGTATGGTATTTGTCCTGCGCTTCCTGAAGATAGATACGGGGATTGTCAGGGTTTAATTTCTTGGCCATTTCAAGTGCTGATGTGGCCGCCGGTCCATCCGTCATATAACGCTGCATAGGGCTACCCATCATGTGAAGGCTGTGGACCATCTTACGCACGAGGTAGATCTCAGAATTATCTTTCTCCAACGCTTCAGCCTTGTCCAATAATTCTTTGGCCTTGTCGGCTAAGGGGTCAATCTTGTCTGCACTGGCACCCATCGGGTTATCACCCATAGAAAAATAACCCGACATTACATTACACAAAGCCGCGTAATAGTAAGGAAGCCACTGATTTTTTTCGGCATTGGCGATACGCTCAAAGGAGTTGGCCAGTTCAATGAAGCCGGCTGCGGAATTGGTGGAATCAATGAGTGCAACTTTGGATTCCATGGCCTTGACAAACTTCTCGGGCATCTGAGCCTGAGCAGAAGCAAAGGTGGCAACAAGCAGGAAGAAGGAGAGCAACTTTTTCATGATCATTTGTTTATTGGTAAATATTGATTGATTGTTTAAGGAAATTTCCCGCCGCGATCGCCGCGGAAAACAAAGATTATAAATTACTATTAATAACATCATCCGTTCTGTCCACACCAAAGCTGATGAAAGCCCCTATGAAAACAAACATCCTTGAAGTAGGCAGAATCGGTTGTTTCCGAATCCCGTTATAGGAGTACTGATATCCAAAGACCTGCCGCACGTTAAAAAGGTTGCTAATGGAAAGTACATAAACCGGGAATGATTTGGCTTTTTCCTTACCAATATTTGGCAGGAAATTCATGCTAAAGCTGAAATTGTGATAAGCCGGTGTCTTTCCCTGATCGGTGATATTGAACTTATTGTTCTGACCATCATAAGCGATATTATAGTAGGGGCGGCCGGTGGCGAAATTATAGGCCCCGTTGAACTGGGTCTTTAACTTGGTCACAAACTTCTTGATAATAAAGGAAGCCGTATGCTTGGCGGCAAAATTGGGGGTGATGGCACCGGGAAAATTGAGATAGTCCCGCTTTGTATCCAGATAAGAATAGGAGATCCAGTAATCTACATTGGGAATGGATTTTTTATCCCGCCAGAAGAAGTCAAAGCCTTTTGCATCTCCAAAACCTTCATTGTTAAGTGCCTGGAACTGACTGCCACTACCTAGACCGGTTTTTACCAGGTCATCATATTTTTTATAAAATAACTCGGCACGAAGTGTACGGTCAGAGGTCACCTTTTGATACTGGGCGATATAATGGGCTGCCCTTGAAAAGGTAAGCGGAAAGGCAGAAGGCAGGTTGCGGTTCTCGGGTGTTTGGAAAAACAATCCATAGGCAATAGAAGCCTGGCTTTGTTTACCCGTTTTATAGGCAAGTGATACCCGGGGGGCAAGGTTTGTTTTATCGATCAGGGAAGAATGTTCCATTCTTGAACCCACTTTGGCTGCAATGGCATTGGTAATATAAATATCTGCTTCGGCAAAAAGCGCATTCAGGTTCTCAGAAATAGTTCCCGGGTATTTATTGCCGTTAAAGTCTGTATAGGTTGTTTTATCGGTGGAATGGTTGTATTCGGAACCAAAACGAAGAGCTGACAGACCCACCAGTCTTTTTTCCAACACTACTTTTGCATTGAAATAATTACCCCGAAGTTTCAATTGATAATCTTTGAACTCAAGCCCTGTCAAAAGGATATCCTTGTCCTGCGCATCGCGCATGCCACTATTGATATCATCCTTATTATTGGTATAAGAAGTACCAATGTCGATCTTCCATTTTCGTCCCAGTTTTTCTTTCCAGGCCAGGTTATGGTAAACGTTGAAATTCTCGAGTCCAAACAGGTCCTTATACCCTACCGAATCAATGCTGTTGGTGGTAAAGCCCAGTTTACTGGTGCTAAGGGTAGTGTAATATTTTAAAATACCTGTTTTGGAAGTCTTGATACGAAAATTACCATCGGCGCCATGAAACACCGGGATCTGGAAATAATCCTGGTTTTGTTTGATGACGGCAAAGGCCGGAGCCAGATTGCTATAGCTGTAGTTCAACCCCCAGGATGAATTCTTATCCTTGGCCAGTTGCTGAAACCCACCACTCAAACCAATTACTGAAACACCCAGGTTGGCTGCTGACTGATCGGGAAAATCAATGGTTTCAAGAATAAGGGCCGAGGAAAGGGCCTGTCCATATAAAGCGGAATAACCACCTGTGCTAAAGACCGTTCCTTTAAACAGGAAGGGAGAAAAACGACCCCTGGCGGCAATATTGGGCATGCTGCTGAAAAAGAAATTATTGACCAGCGTACCATCAATGAAAATCTTGGTTTCCTGTGCGGTACCACCGCGTACGAACAAACCTTCACTCTCCCCTACCTGTTGGGCACCGGGAAGCGATTTCAGGGCTTCGGTTACATCTCCATTTCCACTGGCAGTGGTCACAATATCAATGGAACTCAAAACGGTCACCTTTTTCTTGTCACTGGCCTCAAAGGTGCCCGCTGTAACGGTCACAGCTGTTAATTCGGTGATCTCTTCCTTGAGGAGTGCATTCACTTCTACGGAGTCTCCGGCTTTTAACTCAATGCTTTGCTCAAATGGTTTGTATCCCATCGAAGTAATCGTCAGAATAAAAACGCCCTTTTCGGTGGTCCGGAACCGGAAATAACCTTCTTTATCCGTGGTGGCACCATCGTAAGTGTCTTTCAGCGCCACACTCGCTCCTTCAATCGGTTTTTTCTTCTCCATTACACGTCCTTTCACCAGCGTTTGCGCCTGAAGGGATAGGGATAAAATTGTCAGCACAGCAACAAAGACAGATTTCATAAAAATAGCAGTTGTGGAGACAAATGTAAAGTAGTTTATGATATAAACCAAATGCAAACCAGGATTTTTGGATTAGGGGATTTGAGGATTCGGAATTATGGCGATTCAGATTATAACTATCATTCGCCAAAATAAATTGTAATGGATTGATATATAATAAATTATTGCTTTACCAGCTCTCCAATTATTAAAATCCCCAAATCCTCCAATCCTCCAATCCTGGTAAAAAAAATAGACCGAGTATAGACATACCCGGTCTCTATTGATACCCTAAAAGTGAAATTCTTAATCCAATCAGTATTTACATTTTGCCGTAGGGTACCGGCATCGTTACTACTACTACTCGTTATCGAACCATGCTTTTGTGTTGAACCATGCTTAGGTTTCTTTTAGGGGATATGGTGGATTTTGGTTGCTTGTAAAAGGGCTCAAAACTTAAATACTATACCGTACACTTAGTTCTTTATAATCTTTTGTTGGGCGACTTCGGTACCATTGCTGGCTTTCAGTACATAGAATCCTCTTCCCAGGTCGCTCATATTGATCATTTCTGTTTGGCTGGCTTTGGCGCTACGGATGGATTTTACCACGCGACCATTGGCATTGAACAGGTCGTACTTTACCTCTGTGCCTTGCCAGGAATCAGGAATGGTGATCTTTACTTCGTTCACCACGGGGTTGGGATAGGCCATCACCGTCATTACTTCATTCTTGCTGCTGCTGATCCGGATAGCGCGGATATCGGAGTATCCATAGCTACCGTCCTGGTCAACCAGTTTCAAGCGATAGTAGATGATGGGGGCAACCAGTTCGCTGATATTATTCTTAAAGGAATAGCTGCTCTTAAAATCTGAGTTACCTACACCGAAAACCAGGCCCGCTTGTTGAAAGGTGCGGCCATCCAGGCTGCGCTCGATTTCAAAATGGCTCAGGTTCTTTTCCCAAAGAGTGATCCAGTTCAGTTCCACTGTGGTCTTCTTCAGCATAGCGCCAAAGCTTAACAGTTCCAGGGGCAGTGTAGCTGCATCGGGGTAGTTAAACCCTTTCATATACAGGCTGAACTGACGTGCGCCGCTGGTGGGAATCAAAGTATTTGTACCGTAGGCCACGGAAAATCCAGTGATCCCGGTATTCGTTGAAGTAAACATGTTGGAATAGGCAGCGGTATCAATACCAGATCTTTCAATACCCAGTATATTCTCTCCTTTAAAACGCCCTGTGAGCATCTGCAATACAGACAAATCGGAAGCTGTACTCATATAGGTGGCCGTACTGCCTGAACCCATGCGAATTTCACAAAACTCCTTCAGGTTAAGGTTCCCATCAATATCAAGTGCAGAAGCATTTACGATGTCAAGGGAGGCAGGTTCGTTTGTGCCTTTCTTATAAAAGCGGAAACTAAAGACAACATAAGAGTAACCGATCACACCACCACTACGAATGTAAGGTTGAAAAGCACCCTTATAGCCCAATCCATTGGAGTTATCATCAATATTATTCACTCTGGCTCCATTCACGAGGCTATCGATTGTAACAGTAGCGTCCACATCGGTGAAAACATCGGGGAAACTGTACACGGTTCCTTCATCACCAGGATTCCCGGAGAGCACCGTATAGTTTTCGAAGCGCAGACCATTGGTTAGCAACTCACTTGAGGTACTAACGGTTTGACCCGAAATATTTGAGGTGGTTAATACTGTTGCAAGTACTGCAACAATAAAGGAGAGCATCCTTGTGGGTACAATTGTTTTCATCTTCTAGGGTGTTACGAATCAAAAACTTTTTTCACTGGTCTTTCTCTCGGATCGGAAGAAGAAGCGGATGGTGGCCGTATTTCTTCGTTGATGGTGTAAAAGTATACTGCGTTTTTTTACGATGCAAGTTTTGCAGGGGATTTCTACATAAAAAGACCGTATTTTTTACATGTAGTTTTACAAAGTGAAGATTTTCAGATAGTTAAAAAATAGTTTTTCGGAAAAAATTCCTTGTTGCATCGTAAAATCCCATGCTTTTGTTGCGCAAAATTTCATCCTTCCGGTCGTGAGCGGACAAAAAAAGTCCCGCAACAAGGGTCGCGGGACGGGTCCGTATAGTAGGTACTGTTGCTTACAATTTGATGATCCGCTGGCTCTGGGTCTCTGTTCCATTTGATATCCGGAGGATATAAACACCCTTGGAGAGTTCTCCAACCTGGAGCTGATCGGTCATGCCCCCTTCGTTGCGACGGAAGGTTTTGACCACATGCCCACTGGTATTGAAAAGATCGTACTGCAGGCTGCTTTGCTGCCAGTTGGCAGGTCTTGTTACTGAAATCTGATCATTTACAGGATTCGGATAGACAGAGATACTCATGCCGGATACAGTAGTGTTTTGCACCATTTTCACCGGAGAATATTGAGCAGAACCATTCTGTTCGATCATTTTGATCCGGTAATAGATCCTGGCCGACCTTGTATCCGCCTTGCTATCTGTATAATAATAGCGTCCGATACCATTGGCATTGGGGGCCGAAGCCTGTGTGCCTATGCCGGAAAACTCCACCCCATCATAACTGCGCTGGATCTCAAAACCCGCCATATTCCGTTCATTATCGGTATTCCACTGAAGGTTTACCTGTTGGCCATTTCGCACGGCTTCAAAAGAAACCAGGTTCAGGGGAAGGATAAAACCAACCTCGTTACAGGCATTCACATCAGCAAAGCTTCTTATCGTTGTTACACCCCCTGCACCACGGGTGGCACCATTGGGTGTAAATTCTGAAACATGTGTTGAATAAGAGAGTCCATTTACACCACCAGCCACACTACGCGCCACACTGGTAGTTGTTGTGGCAATATAACCACCACCACCGCCACCGCCAGGTCCTTCTGCCTCACCGGTAAGATAGGTTTGATTACCTCCCACACCACCAGTGGCCGACATACTGATACCTGTTATGGTACCCTGTGACAGTACCTGAATGGCACCACCGCCTCCGGCACCACCACCCGCATCAATATAGGAACCGCTGGTAGAATAACCATTTTGGCCATTGGCTGAAATGCTTCCCGTACCAGAGATACTGCCATTACTTAGCAGGAAGACGATACCACCGCCATTTCCTCCATTTCCACTCGCGGAGTTGTTACCGTCACCGGCACCACCACCGCCTCCTAAAAATAGTCGTGTATTACCGTTATAATCCAAGGGACGGCCACCAAATCCGCCAATGTTCTTGCGGCTGTCTCCACCCCATATTGCATTTCCAGGACCATAGGTCAGGGCATCCTGATTGGAACTGGAAAAGGAATAACCTCCACGTCCTCCGCCTACCGAAACATCGGTGGAGAAACCTGCATACTCCAATTCCCAGGCAGCTGCCCAACCCGAACCGGTATTCTTGACACCTGTTCCATTATAAGGCGTTAAACTTCCATTGGTACCGGCATTTGAACCACCACCACCACCGGCGTTATGGCCATTACCACCGCCTCCGCCATTGGCTGGAGCACCACGACCCAATGAACCACCTAAGCTTTCATAATCAGTTTGGTTACCAACAATGCTTTCTCCTTTTGCCGCATCATTGTTCACCGAAGAACTACTTACATATACTGTGTTATTGGCACTTCCAGAAGCGATGGATACATTATTTACATCTACTCCACCCCGAAAGCCGATCTCAGAAGCCGATATACTACCATCCAGCGTTGTATTGTTATACATCTCCAGGGCAACGATACCCCCTGTGGTACCATTCCACGCATTTCCTGTTATGATCACTCCACTTGCCACCGAAAGCGTGGTCAATCGGGGAATGCGGACAACCTGTGCCCGGCTGCGTCCACTCTGTGTATAACTACGAGTCAATCCATCACAGAAATAAATGGTATTTCCAGAAACATTATAAACAGTTTTCAATTCATAGTTTCCGGTGTTATTATAATTCAGGATCGTACCATAACTACTGTTATTGGTAGTGGTAATATCCGCACCCTGCATTTGAATGATCAGGACAAGGTCACCATTGCTCAGGGCATCATTGGCAAAAGGGTTCACCGATTTGGCAAAGGAAAGCGAGCCGTTGAGTTCGCTCATATCACTCACCGTGAGGGAAAATGCGCCCGCAGAAACAGAGGCGCCCAGGGCAGAATACCTGTTCAGTACATAAGAACCAGCTGTAGTATACGATTCCGCACCGTCACGGCCTTTATAAAGTTGAGAATATGTATTGGTGGAAAAACCAAACACAGATGCGCAGAGAATGACCAATTTGGCCAGGCTGCGGTATTGCAGCGTTTTCACTTTCATGATCAGGGTATTACGAATTAAAAACTTAGTATCAATAGCTCTTCACTGGATCTGGACCTTGGTTCCCGAAGCGTCTCGGGGTATTTACTAACGAGAACAAAAATATACTTGGTTTTTTTACTATGCAAGTTTTGCGAGAAAAACTACGTAAAATATTACGTATTTTCTCCTATTTTATTTCTAAGGTGTTGATAGTAAACAAAATAAAAAGGTCCCTTTGTGGGGACCTTTTCTCAAAAGCAATTGGTTCTAAAAAATTATTGAAGGGTGACCTTATAAGTATGGGTATTTCCGGCTTCCACTACCTGTACAATGTATAAACCACGATGTAATGAGCTGGTAGAGAGTTCGGTGCGGTTGGATACCACATTGCGGCGGGTTTCCAGTACCTGACCGGTGGCGTTATACAACAGGATGTCAACACCACGACCAGGATCTCCAGCCAGGTTGACCACAATGGATTCACCGGCGGACAATAACGTGGGTCGAACATCTACAGACAGGCCTTTTCCAAAACGAACAAAGGCTACACGGCTATACTCAAAACGACCATCACGATCGACCATTTTCAACCGATAATAACCTGTGGTCAATTGACGACCAACATTTACATCAGCATATGTATAAGAACCTGCTGCACCATTATTTCCAGCCACCAGTCCGATTACTTCAAATGAACCGGTTCCGGATGCTGAACGTTCGATCTCGAAATGATCAAAATTCACCTGGGCTTCGGTTTCCCATTGCAAACGGGCATCATAACCAACAGCCTTAGCGGTAAATCCGGTCAGGTTAACCGGAAGGGTAGCCAATGCCAACGAACCTACAGCGCCAATCCCCATCCATTGTTGATTGGGGTTGGCAGGCGATTGCGCTCCACAAGAATAAACTACGGTAAAGGATTTTACATTTTGGTTGCCAAAAGTGACAGTGGCATAATTGAGGTCAAAGAAAATATTATCCGCATTTCCCTCGAGAATATTATTGTTGACACCACTTACAGCCTGATAAGAAGCTGGAAGTATCAATGGATAAACAGTTTGACCCGCATTATTGACCCCCACGATCGTGATACGATCATCCCAGCCTACACCTGTATTTTGGTCCACATCATACAGACGAAAGTTCACACCGATCAAAGGTGCGCTCAGTGTAAAGGCATACGTGAGTGAGTTGGCAGATGAGGTCCAATCCACCTGAGTGGTGAGCTCGGCCACATTGAAAGCATTGTAGCTGGGACGGTTGTTAATGAACTGCTGGTTGCCCGTTATCTGAAGATTCAGGGTTACACCGGCAGAAGTGTTGCTAAATGTCAAACCGCCATTGGGAAAACCAGCCCAACTAAACTGGGGTTGGGCAAATACAGCCAAACCCATACCCATAAAAAGAACAAACAGAAATAAACGTAGATTTTTTTTCATACCACATATTTAATGACAAATGATAATACAGCCTTCAGGGGGTATCAGTGGTATTTCAAAAAGGGAGGGGATCTGGTTCTCAGGTAGAAAAATGGAAGTGGGTTACAAAAATAGGCGGGTTTTGATTCCCACAAAATGATCCTAAATAAATTATTGGCTCTTTTTTTTTAAAAAAAAGCCCCGCATTCAGCGGGGCTTCCAGTGGATATCAAAGTCGAGCTTAACCTATTGTAAAACAATCTTTTCCGTTGTAATTCCTTCCCCACCCTGCAAACGGATCACATACAGCCCGGCCTGCCAGCCTTGGGTGGAAATCTCCAGGCTTGACTGCTGGATGGATTTTTTCTGATAGATCAGCTGTCCGTTCAGGTTCCTGACTTCCACATCCCAACCCCGGCCCAGGTCACCAGCCCGATTGATCGTTACGGTTTGTCCAGCCAATAAAAGATTAGGTCTGATATCGGTGCTAACCCCTTTTGCAAAACGAACCAGGGCCACCCGGCTATAGGTAAATTGTCCATCCCTGTCCACCAACTTCAACCGGTAATAGCCCGAGGTCAGTCTTCTGGCCACTTCGCGGTCAATATATTGATAGGAACCTGAAGATGCATTATTTGCAGGAATAACGGCGATGCGTTCAAAATTTCCGAAACCCGAACCGGAACGCTCCACTTCGAACTGAAGGAAATTGATCTGTGCGGCTGTTTCCCATTCCAGTCTTGTATCATTTCCAGCAACGGTGGCCACAAAGCGGGTAATGGTCACCGGTAGTGTGGAAGTAAAGGGAATGGTGATCGTGGCCGGGCTGGTATCTTCCAGGCCTGCATTATCGATACCTGCATATGCGATCGTTACATCAAGCACCCCATCGATGGGATCGTATTCAATGGTTTGGGTAGGTTCACCCAGCGCATTGGTGGGAATAGTGACACCGGCACCTGGCCATGTACCTGAAGTGTACGTGGTTCCATTGATCGTAATGGAAGTAACATTGCCCGGGAATGCCGTGATGCGTACAGCGGTTACTGTACCTCCATCAGGGTCAGGTGCAGCAAAGGCTGTTGGCGGAAGGACAAGTGTAATTGTGCCTCCGGGGTTGACCTGATTGGGTTGGGTATTATCGGTACTCGCAGGAGTTCTTTCAATGCCAAAATTCACATTGGTAACATTACTGGTGCCAACGGTTACCGATTGTGTGCCATTCGGGCTCAGGTCATTGCCTGCACCAGCACCCACATTTTCACCGGTAAACACCCAACCCGAAGGAAGTGCATTGGCACCCGGTGTTGCGCCGGTGGCCAATTGCGTGGTGCTGATCCGTACACTATAGGTTGTTGAGTTCAGCAATGCCGGAAAAGTATAGCTTCCATCCGGTTGAACGGCTACTGAGGATATCACTTTATTACTCACCGGATCCACCAGGTTCACATATAAGGGACTACCCCCAGGTGAATTGGTGGCTGTGCCATTCACGGTAGCATCCGTCAAACCATTCAGGTCATTATAAATATTCCCGCTCAGCGAAACGGTACTTCCCTGGAAATAACCGCCACCCGCCATCATATCCAAACCACCATTGGCGCCGGCATCTGTATTGGATGGAACATTCGTGAGCCCGGTCAGGTCCATTGCCGCAGTTACATCCGCTGGAAAAACAGAGATCCCATAGATGGTGGTACCTGCCGGGATGCCCAAACTGGAGAAGGAGATAAATACCCCTGAAATGTTTTGCGATCCAATGTCCTGCTTAGCCCGCAGGTTAGCATCGGAACCTGTGCGGCGGCTCATAACCCGGCTGATGATAGCCGGACCAACAGATCCCCAGTTGGCCGTGGTAACCGAAAGCAGCGACCCCAGTGTACTGACCGTGTTCGAACCTGTGAGACTCGTAATGGCTGTTACTTTGAAATTATCATTTCCGCTCCGCTCATTGATCAGAAATCCTTGCCGCGTGGGGTTGACACAAAGTATACCACCTGTTTTGATCAGGTCAATGCGTTCAATATTTGCCTGAGTCGTGGGTGAATTGGAAAAGGTATTATCAGAACCCCGGTTACAAACAAAACTGTTGATCACACCTTCCATGGTGCTGATATACGAAGGCGCATAGTAAAGATTATTTCCTGAAGAAGCCGTGTATTCATACAACGCATTGATCGTATCACCACCGGAAGTAGGATGTCTGTTCACGATCACGGATTCAAAAGGCAATCCACCGGCGCTGGGCATACGGCTATAGGTTACGGCACCGATCGCAAAACCGGTTACCTCACGTTCTAAACCAGCGCCCCCCGAATTGGTTTGTCCATAAAAATGAGTGAAGGTAGTACTCGTGGGATAGGGTGCGGCCCCATTCCAACCCAGGTTGCTGTTGGAGGAGGTGGTGACCGTTGTATTATTCACGATCGTATAGGATGTAATGGGTGTTTGGGCTTGGATCACTTGCGTAAAAGCAAATAAAAGCAGTAGCATAAGGACATTCCTCATGGGATACCAATTTTGGTTTAAATGATTAATGATGTGTTTGGAAATGGAGACTCCGGATAGAATGGAGTTTGGTACGGTGGCGGGAAAAATCAAGAGGGTACGGATCGTAATTCTCGTTCTTTCCTATGCAAATGTAATTAATATGTAAGGGTAAACCCTTAGGTATAATAAAAAAAGTTGTCCCCAAAAGGAGACAACTTTTCTATTACTTATCTAACGAGTGTTAGGCTTTGTATTGGGGAATCAGGGCATTGGCCAGATCCAGCATTTTCTTCAGGCCATCTTCGGGAAGATTTCCTTTTTTGAATTCGGCCAGTACATCGGGAAGTTTGTTTTCCATTTCCATCAGGAAATGTTCCTCGAATTCTTTTACGCGTTTTACGGGTACGTCTTTGATCAGACCATTAGTACCCAGGTAGATAATGGCTACCTGTTTTTCAACGGCAAAGGGTGAGTACTGGGGTTGTTTCAGGATCTCTACGTTACGGGCACCTTTATCCAATACGTTCTTGGTTGCGGCATCGAGGTCACCACCAAATTTGGAGAAGGCTTCCATTTCACGGTAAAGGGCCTGATCGAGTTTCAGTGTACCAGCCACTTTCTTCATCGATTTGATCTGCGCGTTACCACCCACACGGCTCACGGAGATACCCACGTTGATGGCGGGACGGATACCGGAGTTGAAGAGGTTGGTTTCGAGGAAGATCTGACCATCCGTAATGGAGATTACGTTGGTCGGGATATAGGCAGATACGTCACCTGCTTGTGTTTCGATGATCGGGAGGGCGGTCAGGGAACCACCACCTTTCACCAGGTGTTTGATCGAATCGGGTACATCGTTCATGTTGCGGGCCACTCCGTCATCGGAGATCACTTTGGCGGCACGCTCCAGCAAACGGCTGTGGAGATAGAATACGTCACCAGGATAGGCTTCGCGGCCGGGAGGGCGACGGAGCAGCAGGGATACCTCACGGTAGGCCACAGCTTGCTTTGACAGATCATCATAGATGATCAGTGCAGGGCGTCCGGTATCGCGAAAGAACTCTCCAATGGCTGCACCAGCAAAGGGGGCATAGAATTGAAGAGGTGCGGGATCTGAAGCAGAGGCGGCTACGATGATGGTATATTCCATGGCACCTGCATCTTGCAATGTCTTCATCACTCCGGCAATGGTAGAAGCCTTCTGGCCGATGGCGACATAGATACAATAAACAGGTTTGCCTGCTTTATAAAATTCCTTCTGGTTGATGATCGTGTCGATACAGATGGCGGTCTTACCGGTTTGACGGTCACCGATCACCAATTCACGTTGTCCACGTCCGATCGGGATCATCGCGTCAATGGCTTTGATACCTGTCTGCAAAGGTTCTTTTACCGGCTCACGGAAGATTACCCCGGGGGCTTTCCGCTCAAGCGGCATTTCATAACGTTCACCGGTGATGGGTCCTTTTCCATCAATGGGTTCACCCAGCGTATTTACCACACGGCCTACCATGCCTTCCCCAACTTTGATCGAGGCGATCTGACCGGTACGGCGCACTTTGGATCCTTCTTCGATGTTCCCGGTTTCTCCCATCAATACCACACCCACATTGTCCTCTTCCAGGTTCAGGGCAATGGCCCTTACGCCATTTTCAAATTCTACCAGTTCACCGTAACGGACATTACCCAGTCCGTAAACACGGGCGATACCATCACCCACCTGCAATACGGTACCTACTTCTTCCAGGTCGGCACTGGCATTAAAGTTGCTCAACTGCTGGCGCAGAATGGCACTTATTTCGTCTGGTTTGATCTCTACCATTGTATGAACAGTTTATCTTTTTTTGAATGTTCCTTATCTGACTTTATAAATGAAATCGTTGTTCTCAAATTGGCGGGCAACTTCGCGCAGGTCGTAGGCCACACTGGCATCCACCAATTTATCCCCTACCTGGATCACAAATCCACCCAGAATATCCTCGTTCACTTTTGTCTCCAGTTCGATCTTTTTCATTGGGGTTGTGTTCCGCAAATGATCCAGTATCTGTGTTTTCAATGCTTCGCTGGCAGGAACCGCGGTGGTTAGTTGAACGGTATAAATATCATTGTAATTTTTATACTGTTGAATAAAGGCAGCGATCACCTCAGGTAAATACCCCTCACGGTTCTTGGTGATGAGCAAACGGTTGAAGGAGTTAACGGTCACCCCGATCTTTCCGGCTGTAACAGCTTCTACGATCTTCCGCTTGGTCTCATTCTTGATCACCGGGCTTCTCAGCAGGGCGACAAAATCGGCATTGCCCTTGCAAATGACCTGCAGCACTTTCATGTCAGCATACACCTGTTCCAGTTCGCCTCTCTCTAAAGCGAGGTCGAGCAGGGATTTGGCGTAGCGTGCGGCGAGACGTGGGTTCAGCATATGCTAATTTGGAAACTTGTGAATTTAATTCAGTTTTACTTCGTTTACGAGGCCGGAGATATGTGCTTCCTGGGCTTCTTTATTCCCCAATTCTCTTCTCAGCACTTTCTCTGTCACCTCGATCACCAGTTTACCCACTTGATTTTTTACATCCGTGAGGGCAGCCATTTTCTGTGCGTTGATCGCGGTTTGCGATTCGCTCATGATCTTATTGGCTTCCAACTTGGCTTGTTCTTTGGCTTCGTTGATGATCCGGTCCTTGGTTTCCCGGGCTTCCTTAAGCATTTGGGCTCTTTCTTCACGGGCCTGGGCCATCAGCGCTTCGTTCTCGCTTTTCAGTTGGGCCATTTCAGCCTTTACTTTCTCGGCAGTAGCGAGTGAATCGGCAATGGTCTGCTCACGGTCTTTCAACCCTTTTACAATCGCAGGCCAGGCATACTTCTTCAGAATGAAGAAAACGATCAGGAAAGCCAGCAGGTTCCAGATGAGCAAACCGGCTTCGGGGATCAGTAGGTCGATGGTCAGTAAAAACATATCGTGATTTCTAAAAATTTTAAAAGAGAAAAACTGCATCCGTTGCCCTGTGCGCGGGATGCAGTATTTTTTTTAAACGAACATGGCCAGGATACCTGCGATTACCGCAAAGAGGGCAACACCCTCTACGAAGGCGGCGGTCAGGATCATGTTGGCACGAATGTCGTTAACAGCTTCCGGCTGACGGGCGATGGCTTCCACCGCGCCTTTACCAATCTGGCCGATACCAATACCGGCACCGATGGCTGCAAGACCGGCACCAATGGCACCACCTGCATTTGCCCAGGCTGTTGTACTCAACAAGACGATCAATAAATCCATACTTGTGTTTTATAATGATTAAAAAAATAAACGTTTTAATGGGCCGCGTGGGCTTCATCATGATGCGCCCCTTCCATGGCCTGTCCGATAAACACGGCCGTCAGGTTTGTAAAGATGAAGGCCTGGATAAAGGCGACCAAAATCTCGATCATATATATAAATACAGTAAAGGCTATGGATACGGGTGCAAAACCCCAACCAATACCCTTGCTCATATTCGCGAAAATGAAAATCAGGGAAATAAGACAAATGATGATAATGTGCCCTGCCAACATATTGGCGAAAAGCCGTATGATCAGCGAAGCGGGTTTGGTAAAGATCGCTCCAATGAACTCAACCAGGGCGATGATGGGCTTCATGGCGCCGGGAACCGGAGGATTGAAAATATGTCCCCAATAATGTTTGTTGCTGCTAAACAGGATCACGATCAGTGAAATGATCCCCAACACCGCGGTAAAGGCGATATTGCCGGTTACGTTGGCAGAACCGGGTATCAACCCGAAAATATTGTTGATGAGAATAAAGAAAAAGATGGTCAGCAAATACGGAAGGTATTTGGCATATTTATCACCCAGGTTGGGCTTGGCCACTTCATCCCGTACAAAGGTCACCACCGGCTCAATGGCATTTTGCCAGCCTTTGGGTGAGGAACTAACACCAGTGCCGCTTTTATAACGTTTGGCAATGGAGGTCATCAACCAAACCAGCAGGATCAGGGCGATGAACATTTGCACTACGTTACGGCTAAGAGAAACATCCAGCACTTTTACGGTTTCATCGGGAGTAATACCATCTTCCTTTACGGCAATGACTTTACCATGAGAAAGACGATACCCTTTATAGGCTTCATGTCCGTGATGAAATTTGGAAGACATGAACACATCCAATCCGCGTTGAGGAGAATAAAGAATCACTGGCAGGGGAAGGGTTACGGGGTGCTTTTCACCATTCTTTCCGGGCAGGTCCATGAAATGAAACTCATGGGCATTTAATACGTGGTCAAAAATCACTTCCTGGGCATTGAAAGCGCCCTTCTTTTCTTCGGCATGTTCGGTCTTGGGAGCACCGGTTTCATGCCCTTCCTCGTGACCATGATCCTGGGCACGAGTGACACCCGGAAAAACCACCAAAAAAACGCTGAAAGCCGCTACAGTAAAGGATTTTAGTAATCTCGACATCATACCCATCCCAAAATTTGGCGCAAAGATAGGGGTCGGAGGTGTAAATGCCGAAAAAATGGAAAAATCCTTTTAGGCGGGAGGGGTGAGACGTGAGTTTCGTGAGACGTGAGGCGTGAGGCGTGAGAGGTGAGTTTCGTGAGACGTGAGGCGTGAGAGGTGAATAGTGAATGGTGAATAGTGAATAGTGAATGTAGTACGGTGTATTGTCGAGTCTACCTCTAAAAATCAATAACTTATAACCCATTACGGCATCCACCACTCACTATTCACCATTCACTATTCACTATTCACTATTCACCATTCACCTCTCACGCCTCACGCCTCACGAAACTCACGTCTCACGCCTCACGCCTCACGCCTCACGTCTCACGAAACTCGCGCCCCACAACCCGCTGTTTTTCAAACTGTAACTGATAAAGCCGGTGGTAATATCCTCCCCTTTCCAGCAGTTCCTCATGGGTGCCCATTTCCCTTACTTCCCCCTTATCCATCACCAGGATCAGGTCGGTGCGGCGGATGGTGGAAAGACGGTGAGCGATGATGATGGAGGTACGTCCGGAAATGAGTTTTTCGGTAGCCTCCTGAATCAGTTGCTCACTTTCCGTATCAATTGATGAAGTGGCTTCATCCAGGATCAGGACGGCCGGATTGTACAATAAAGCCCGGATAAAGGACAAGAGCTGTCGTTGACCCAGAGAGAGCGTGGCCCCTCTTTCCCGCACATTATAATCATACCCACCTGGCAGGCGAAGGATAAAATCGTGCATGCCGATGAGTTTGGCAGCTTCCACGACCCTTTCGCGGGGTATTTCTGGATTGCGGAGGGTAATATTATCCATGATGGACCCGGAAAAGAGGAATACATCCTGTAATACAACACCTATTCTGGCCCGTAGAGCATCCAATTTATATTCCCGGATATCTACTCCATCCAACAAGATCCTGCCCTCCCCTGTTTCATACATCCGGTTGAGCAAACTGATGATCGTGGTCTTTCCACTACCGGTATGCCCCACTATGGCTACTGTTTTTCCGGGTTCGGCCTGAAAGGAAACCCCCTTTAACACCGGTTTGCCGGGTACATAGGAGAATCCGACTTTATCAAACTCGATCCTTCCTTCCACCCGGGCAGGAGCATGATCGCCTTCATTTTTAATAAAGTCATCATTGTCGAGCACTTTGAACACCCTTTCCCCGGCCACCATACCCATTTGCAACACATTGAACTTATCGGCGATCACACGGAGGGGTCGAAAGATCAGGTTCAAACAAAGGATAAAGGCCATCAGGGTACCCTGGCGGTTTTCTCCCAATGCCAATGCCTGGTGTGAGGTTTTCCAGACCACCAATCCAATGGCCGAGGCCAATATGATCTCCACAATAGGAAAGAAGATGGAGTAAGCAAAGATGGCATGGATATTTGCATTGCGGTGTTCCTTATTGATCTTCCGGAATTTCCCAAACTCTCTTTCTTCCGCCGCAAAGGCCTGAACCACCGCCATACCCGTCAGGTGTTCCTGCACAAACGCATTGAGTTGGGCTACCGCGTTGCGCACACGATGGAAACTCTTGTTCACCGAATTCTTAAAATAATAGGTGGCCAGGATAAGTATGGGAAAGGGGATCAACGCCACCAGTGTCAGTTTCCAATCTGCCCAAAACATATAACCTAATACACAAATGATGGATAACAGGTCGGCAATGATAGGGATCAGGCCATCTGCAAAAACATCATTGATCCGTTCAATATCATCCACGGTCCGGGTGGTGAGCGTGCCGATCGGTGTTTTATCAAATTGGGACAGGTTCAGGTGGAGTACCTTATTGAATACTTTTACCCGCATGTCTTTCACCACCGATTGGCCCAGCCAAGCGGTTATATAGGTAAACCAAAACCGGATGGCGGTTTCCACCAGCAATAAGCCGATCTGTATCACGGTGATCAGGATCAATCCTTCCACCAATCGCCCGGCAATATATTTATCAACTGTTTGCTGAATAAGAATGGGGCGTATGGGAGTAAATACGGCCAGTACAATGGCCAGAACCACTGACAACCAAAACCGTCTCTTGTACGGTGAGGCAAAATGCATGATCCTCCGGAGGAGGCTTAAATCAAGCAGACTTTTGGATGTAGTTGAAGACACGGAAGGATTTGAGAATTTGAAAAATATCCATTTAACCTTTAGCCATAGCAATACGATAACCCTTTATAAATATCGCTCCCAGGTTCTTATAGGGAGGGATATAATCATCAAATTTTTCGCGTGCAGCCGCGTTCTTGCTAAATCGGACTGAAAGGCGCTGCCACATACCGATCCAGTCAATGTCCTTACCCGCCAGCAGACTGTTATTGATCTCTTCCAGGATGGGTTCGTTCACCGATTTTGTCCCCACCTGCTTGGAAGAAATGATATGTGCATCACTGCTGATTGAGAGTACATCATTCAGGTTATTATAACCTCCACAGGAACCCAGCACGACTATACCCGCTGAAGGAGCCAGTTTCTCCAGTGTGGAAGGCAAATGATAACTATGCCCCCGGTGAATGACCACCGTAGGATGCAGATTGTTGGCTTTGAGGTATTCGCCCAATCGGATCTGCGCCTGTTCATCCGGATCATCATCCCCCAGTTTGGGTTTATTGGCAAAGATCCAGACCGATTTCCCTTTTACCGATTTGATCGTGACCCAGTAGTCATTCTCACTGATGCTCCAGTCTGGTTTGCCTTTGAACATGGCCATGAAGTTGATAAAGGACAATTGTCCATCCTGATCTTCATCTCCATAAAAAAATACTTGTTGGATAACACGCGCGGAATCATCCGACAACATATCATAATTCACGGTATAGACTGGTGGAATGCCTAATTCTTTGGAAAGATCAATGGGCTTGGTAGAATCGGCTGACAGAAAAAGTTTATACAAAAGGTCATAGATCACCATGCCCCGGCGGTTATTGGCGTTGAAATTCTTCCGGTAATTGATCTTTACATTGGTGACCATATCCTCGGCTACCGTTTTATTGGTTTCCGAGATACTGCCATAGGAGTCGGCCACATCCACTCCTTCTTCCAATCCTTCTCCATTTTCCAGACCGTTGACAAAGGCGGTCATCAGCGTTTGTGCATCATTGTGATTCGGGAAAGCACCCAGAAAATCGCTGAGTGTATTGTACCCTGCCGCCATCTTGATGAATTTCCGGAACTTATCAAAGCGCACCAGTTTCAGCAGGGAATCGGGACGGTGATTTACTTTGGCCATCATCAGGGGATAGACGCCTTTTACATAGCTGGACGTATATATTTCCCCATCGCTAAGAACAGCGAGATAATATAACTCCTGTGCATTGAGTGATTGCAATACCCTGAACCGTACCGCATCAGGTTGATCGTGCAGCCCGTTGATGACATTGATGTAGACATCGGTGGCCTTCTTTTTCAACATATCCGCCAAAGCCTTAAAACCATAGGTAGTATCACCGGCAATGGCCCTTTCTACATAATCAATACGCGTCCTGACCAATAGTTTATAATACTCCTCCGCATCATTCTTAACGGCGTCTACTTCGCGTTGGCTCACTTTGCCTTTAATGATATTGTCGAGAAAAGGAAAATACAACTGCCCGCTACCACCGCTTACTGCCATCCGGGAAATGGTGCTGATCAGGGGATCTTCCAGCTTTCGGATCCGTGCACTCAGTGCATTATTGGCTGAGGCATAATCGTACAGGCTCATTGGGTAGCGATAGGCGGCTACTTTGATCAGGCTGTCCGCATAAGGCAGATCGGGGTACTGCCTGAGTGTGAAAAATATCTGAGATGGGTTGAGCTCACAATATTTCCGGATGATGATCTGCCGACAGGTCTTTATGGAAGGGTTCAGGTCAAATGCGGCTGACCGTACCAGGGGCAGGGCTACTGCATAAGGAAGCGATTCAACCAGGCTATCCAGTGGTTTATTGTCCCGGTCCCAGGCAATAAACTCCTCATAAGTGGCCAGGACCCGGGGCAGGTTGAGGGCTGCTTGCCGATCGCGGGTGGTATCTGTATTCAGGTTCTTCAAAATCTCCTCTAAACCACGGATATATCGCACTTTGACTGGATGTGGATAGATGGAATCCTTTTCAAACTGGTACTGGAGGGCATCCACCCGGGTAACCAGGGCATCGGTCAGGATAAAATCAATTTCTTCATTCCCGGTTGGCTTGTAGGATCGGTCAGCCTGACCGTCGGCAGCCAGGGCCATGGTCTGCTGTTTGTCCACAAAATCATGGTACAAAGCGCGGCGGATATCCGGCTTCAGGTCCTGGGCAAAAGATGCGACAGGGCCCTTCAGGACCAGGATACAGATAAAACAGGTATAAAGTATTGATTTGGACATACCAAACGAAAGACAAATTTAATACCCTATATCCACTTTTTACTAGTAATCCGGTGGGCAACCCAGTAATTATTAACTTTATATTAAGTCTATGTTATGAGCGACTGGGACAAATCCCATCAAAACAATTTCCTTTAGGTTTGCGCAAACTTTAGCATCTCATGGCCGAAAAAAAATCCAGAAAGGTATTGATCGCAGATGATGAGCCGGATATTCTCGAGATCCTGAAGTATAACCTGGTCAATGAAGGCTACCAGGTTTTTACGGCAAAAGACGGGGATGAAGCATTGGAAAGGGCCAAATTCGCCCTGCCTGATCTGATTGTGCTGGACATCATGATGCCCAAAAAGACGGGGGTGGAAGTTTGTAAGATCCTCCGTTCCCAATCGGCTTTTAAGGAAACCCTGATCTTGTTTCTTACCGCGTTGAGTGACGAGGAAACCCAGATCAAAGGCCTTGAAACGGGAGCCGACGACTATATCAGCAAACCCATTAGTCCCAAGGTCTTTATCAGCCGGGTGAATGCCCTTTTCCGCCGGCTGAATAAATCCGAGGTCAAATTGATCAAAGTAAATGGCCTGACCATCGACCCCGAGAAATTCCTGATCCAACTCGACGGCAAGGAAATCGTATTAGCGAAAAAAGAATTTGAGTTACTTTATCTCCTGGCATCAAAACCGGGGCGAGTTTTTCTTCGCAATGAGATCCTCAGCCAGGTATGGGGAAATGATGTCATTGTTGGCGATCGCACCATTGATGTACACATCCGCAAAGTGCGCCAAAAACTCGGCATCGATTGTATCCGCACCGTGAAGGGGGTGGGGTATAAATTCGAGCTTTGACCAGGATGGGGTTGGGTGGATGTTGGATTTTGGATGACAGATGACAGATGACGGATGACCGAGGAGAGATGTTGGATGTTGGAGAGGGGTGATACTGTTTCGTTTATACTGGCTTTGTTTTCAATATATTTATTTTGACATAGGTCATCCAACATCCAACATCTCTCCTCGGTCATCTGTCATCCGTCATCCGTCATCTGTCATCCGTCATCCGTCATCCGTCATCTGTCATCCGTCATCCGTCATCTGTCATCCAAACAACCCCATCCTGGTCTATCTTTGCCCCATGTTCGATACCAAAAACCTCTCTCCCAAACAGCTTTCCCTGTTTACGGCATTGATCCTTTCGATCCCCGTAGCCCTGGGTATCTATGTATTGAATGGAAATTGGCAACATGCAGCCATTGCCTTTGGCCTCATGTTGATCGGTGGATATGCCTTAATTCTTTTTACCCTTGAAAAATTCATTTACCGGAAGATCAAGTTGATCTATAAAATGATCCACCAGACCAAAGCGAGTAAACGCGAAGAGACATACTACAAATATATTTTACCCAAAAAAAGCATTGATGAAGTAAGAGAGGATGTGGAAGCATGGGGAGAACAACAACAGAAAGAGATCGACATGCTCCGGAAGAATGAGCAATTCAGAAAGGAATTTTTACAGAACCTGGCGCATGAATTCAAGACCCCGGTCTTTGCCATACAGGGATATGTGGATACGCTCCTGGGAGGAGCACTTTTTAATCCCGAGGTCAATAAGGCATTCCTGGAAAAAACATCCCGTAATGTGGAAAGACTCTCCAATCTGATTGATGACCTGGATGAAATCTCAAAACTGGAGCGGGGAGAATTAATGTTGTACAAAGAAAATTTTGTGATACAGGATCTGATACGTGAAGTGTACGAAGTTCTTTCCCTGAAGGCAGAACCCCGAAATATCCGTTGTGCGATCAAGAAAGGGTGCGAATCCCCACTGTATGTCTTTGCCGATAAAGAAAAGATCCGACAGGTTATAACCAACCTCGTTGAGAACTCTATCAAATATGGCAAAAACGGTGGTACGATCACCGCCAGTGCTTACAATACGGATGGAAAAAGAATACTGATCGAGATCAGTGACGATGGTATGGGTATCCAGGAAAGACATCTTCCCCGGATATTTGAACGATTCTACCGCACGGAACGTGGGCGCTCTGTAGATGTTACCGGCTCTGGTCTTGGTCTTGCCATCTGTAAACATATTGTAGAAGCCCATGGTCAAACCATTCATGTGCGTAGCACAGAAAATATTGGTACTACGATCGGGTTTACGTTGAATGCGAGGCGAGAGGGGTGATTTTTCGGGAGACGTGAAGCGAGAGGCGTGATTTTTCGTGAGGCGTGAGACGTGAGGCGTGAATAGTGAATAGTGAATGGTGAATAGTGAATAGTAAAAACATATAACTTACAAACCCAAATATTTCTCACATCTCACATCTCACATCTCACATCTCACATCTCACATCTCACGTTTCACGTCTCACTATTCACTATTCACTATTCACCATTCACCATTCACGCCTCACGTCTCACGAAAAATCACGCCTCCCGAACCACCACCTCCTCCGCCAACCCAAAACTCAATGTCATCCCTGCCCCACCGACACCATTGATGATGGTTACACCACTTTCGGGTTGTAGCACCCATTCCGTTCCGCCATTGGTGAGTTTGGGATAAATGCCGTTCCAGGTCTCAATGACCTGTTCATTGGGAAAGCGTGCAAATTGAGAAAGGTAATCGAGGATCAGTTGATTAATATACTGCCGGTCAAATGGGTCATGCGTCGGTCCGTATTCATGTGAATCGCCTACCGTAAGTTCACCGGCCTGGTTTTGAGAAACCATCACATGAATACCCCATTTCAGTAATTCAGGATAATCCTGTTCAAATTTTTTCTTCAATCCGTCCAAAGAAGGGGCCGCCCGGAAACTGGTATAATGTGCCAGAGAGAGTCCGCCACAAAGCGCGGGGCCGATCCGTTGCCCATTGGGCTGACCGGCCATACGCATCATTTGAAGTTTACATTTTGTAATGGGCGCTTCCTGGAAAAGTTCGGGATAAAGCGTTTCAAAATCAGCACCACTACAAACAAAGATCCGGTCTGACTCCCACATTTCTTTTCCGGCATATACGGCAGGATAGGCAATATCGGTAACTGCTTTATCCCAAATAAATTTTACACCATATTTTCCTTCGAGCCAGTTAGGAATCAGGGCAATGGCTTGTCGGGGATCTACAATGGTTTCAGTCGGACTAAACCATCCACCCAATAATCCCTCTGGTTGTGAAAAAGGGGAACAGGCCCTTACTTCATTTGCATTCAGCAAACGGGTTTGGCGATGACCGTAAGCAACTTGTAGTTCTTCCAACACCTGCCATTCCTCCGGTCGGTAGGCCAGGTGCAGAGAGCCAACGGGATCAAACCAGATACCGGCCTCAGTACAAACATCTATCCATATACTTCGCGAACGCATTGCCCTTTCATATAATACACCATCCGGTTGACCTATTGGCCATACCATTCCAAAATTGCGAATGGAAGCGCCAACAGCCCGGCTGGATCTTTCTATGACAGTGACCTGATATCCTTTAACAGCGAGGGCGCGGGCCGTGGCAAGACCTGCAATTCCGGCACCAATAACGATGGCTTTAGGCATAGTGTATAATTGAGGAAGCTAAAGTGTGACGATTGTATTTTCGTTTGAAATAAAAGGCGGCGATGCTGGTCATCAACACGCCTATGGCAGAAACCCCCAACACCAACTGTATATAGAAATCTGTCCAGGATAAAGAGAAATTTCCAAAATTCTTTATGAGCAGAACCGCATCACTCCCTAAATAACCAAACGCATCGGCCACATAAATGATAAACCCTGCCGTACTGACATAGCGAAAGGAAGCGATAAGTCGCTCAAACAACATACAATTGAACGGAACATAACCCATGTACAATCCGGTACCTGTGAGAGTCATCCACCAGAATGGAGAAATCCATCCGGCCTGGAACAGAAGGGTGCTGATCGCTGCCAGAAAGAACCCCAATATCACCAGGGTATGATTGACCATCAGTGCACGCATATTACTGCGGATGGAAATCAACAGGGCCATCAAAACCAGGATGACAATCGAAGGCACTAATTCACTCGTTGTATAGATCGAAGAGTCATTCTCCAGGTTTTGTTCTTTCCAGATATTGGCGGCAAAATTGCTACGGTAATCACGCAGGATGGTGAGAAGTATATAGGTGAGCACCAACAGTAATAATCCCGGAAAGAAATGCCGGATGAATTTTCGCCGTTCGGCTTTATTCATCGTGCGTCTTTCAGTACGTTGAGCAATGTCATCAGCGGTAGGTGGTGGGGTACGATCAAGTAGCCAGGTAAAAAATAACAGCGGGAGAAAAAATACAAGTCCGGTCATGAACGGCATCCACCAGATATTGGTATCTAGCATTTTCATCACCCATTTACCGGCGCTTTGGGTGAATCCCGAAGCAAATATGAAACTGGCGGCCAGCACGGCACCCAGAAATTCCGTTGTACGCCGACCTTCAATGTAGCTGAATACGATACCGTAGATCATGCCCAGCGGCAAACCATTGATCAAAAGAAAAATAATGTTGTATGGAGCGGGTACAATGGCAAAAAGTAAAAGCGCGATCCATCCGATACCGATCAGTTTGATCACAGCAAGAAAACGGGTTCCTTTATTCAATTCGGCGATAAAGCGAATGCCCACAAACTTACTCAGCGTATAACCTGTTGTTTGGGCAATCACCAACCAGATCTTGTAATCGATATTCAAAAAGCGAAGCGCTCCAAAATCGGCAACAGTAAAAGGTTTGCGATAGGCATACATACAGGTGTACACACTAAACGCCGCCAGGGCGGTAAGTAATAAATTACCCAGAGACCGTATGGTAGATGGCTGTGCCAGCAGAATTATTTAGGCCGCTTAATTTTTAGAAAGCACTTCAAAAACCTCTGTCAGGTTATTGACAATATGCGTGGGGGAATAAGGGGCCAATTCCTCCATAGTGCCGGAGCCCGTTGTCACCGAAATGATATAAAAACAACCAGCCGCACGGCCTTCTTCAATATCTACCGTGGTATCTCCCACCTTGGCAACCATCATTGGGTCGTCAATACCTGCACGGTGCATCAGTTGTTCGATCATGAGAGGGGAAGGCCGGCCATCTTTTACTTCATCACTGGCGATCAGGTCATCGATCAAACCGCGTTCCATCCATTGAAAACGGTTCACAATGGTTTCCGCAATAATGCGAGGGAAGCCTGTATTCAGGGCGATCCTTACACCCTTCTCTTTGAGTGACTGAAAAACCTCTTCTGTATCTGCAAAGGGTTTGACCGATGGATCATACTCATAATAATCGATCATCTCATTCACAAAATCCGCATGGATCCTTTGAATATCGTCGGCCGTATAGCGGGCACCTAACTGTTCAAGCATCATTTGCACGGCAACCACTTTCTTTACCCCCATATAGGGATGGGTGTCCTCCAGACTGATTTCAAATCCATTTTTTACAAAAGCATTCCGGAAAGCAGTGGCAACGGATCCGTCATCACGGACGGTGGTACCAGCGATATCGAAGACAACGAGCTTTACTGCCATGATTCTATTTAGTTTATGATTCCTGCAGCGCGCTGCGGGAAACCTATGAATGACCTTCCATTTATTACTTTGCTAACACAGACCTAAAAGGTTCCATCACAGGGTGTTTGGGTTTAAAATCATAACCCAGTACCGCCGCAATGGTGGTGGCCACCTGCCGCTGATACCACTGCCCTTCTTCCTTCATTTCACCCAAAGGCCTTGTATCCGGTCCGATTGCAGCAAACCAGATCTCACTGGCATCAGGTACTTTCTCCCCATGACTTGTCCATTGCTTTTTTTCTTTATCCCCTCTTCCATGGTCCGTGGTAATTAGCAGTGTGGTCTTGTCCTTGTACTGAGGTTGTGATTGCAGATAATTCCATATGTCCCCGATCCATTTATCCGTCATATACCCGCTGTATAGATATTCATCATATTTACCCGAGTGTGCATAGTCATCTGTTTCATCAAACCCGATATACAATAATCTCGGTTTAAAGGTCTCAAGGTATTTTTTGGCAAACGTATAGGTCAGAAAATCGGGTCTGACACCATCTCCAAGCGGTTGAGGTGAAAGAAACTGGGCTTCATCAAGCATCCTGAATTCGGGTGTATTCAATCCGGTTTTATCAAACCCGGAACTTACCAGAAAACCACTCCGGGGTTCATTCAATATCGCGTCAAAGCAATCCCAGGAGGTAAAGGCCGCGATCTTGCCTTTAAAATCCTTCTGCCGGTGTAAGTACTCCAGAACATTCTCGTTTTTATTAAGCCTTTTATCATTAGAATTTACACTGTCGTCCGGGAAGCCGGTAAATATCTCATTATAGCCAGGATAAGAGAACCAATACGGATTGGCATTATTCACCTTATTACCCATCCAACGGTTTCCATAGATCTGCCCTTGTTTGGCAATAGTACCCCACATGAAAGGCATGAATTTCATTCGCCGTTCACTTGGTTCGTTTGCCCAGAACTTTTTCTTCAGTTCTCTGGCGTTGTGGACATAAGTATCATCATTGATCAATTGACTGTCAGCTCCGGCAAATAATTCCTGCCAACGAAGCCCATCCAGCGTAATGACTACAACGTTTTCTGTCTTTGTTTGGGCATTACCGCTCAATACCAGGAAAAAAAAGACCTGAAGGAGATACACCTTTTTCATATTCGTATTTGTTTCAGAGGTTATTTTATTTGTTTGTTTTTAGAATAATAAGGACCAAATACAGCCTTCACCACCATGTCGGCCCGACTATCATCCAATATGATCACCAAGTATTTTTTACCTTCAGGAAATACCCGTACCACAATATGTCCTTGCTGGCTGCGGTAGGCACGATCGATCAGAGGGCCGATCACATTTTTGTTGGCCTCAAGCATATTTGTGGCAAAGAGGTCACGCTTTCCCGGATAAAGGTGAGGTGATGTTGCCCGGATCAAGACCTCATGACCAGGGTGATCAGAGGACCATACCTGTTCAATCCAGACTGTTGGCCTGAATGTCCTGACCTGAAATTCATTAACCGCATCGCGGTTACCATGGTGATCCATGGTAGCTATATCCACCTCTCCAATTGCTTTTGCCATTGGGGTTTCTACATCCCGCCAGGGTTTATCCCCGGCAAATACATTACCCGGATTATCTCCTCCTGTATAATAAATAAATGGACCATAATGAATGGTGAGTGCCAGGCTAAGGCTGTTTTCATCCGGCCAGGTTGTACGGTCAGTGGCATTGTATTGGGGAAAAACATTCTGTACACTGCTGTCTTTCCCCGACCATATAAATTGATTGGATTTTACATTTTGTACAAAAAAGCCTGGAAAGGAGGCTGGATCATGTTTCATCGAAATCTGTGTTTTACTTCCAGCCCGAAAAGAGTCAATTTTGAAACCCTTTTCTATCTGGTATTGAAGAAAAGAGAAATAGTTCTTCATGGTTTCACCAAATTCAATCTCACCCCCGCCATATTGTGTGGATTGTAATTTCATATCATAAGGGTATCCATAGTGTGGGTAGCCTCGGTCAATTAAATTGTGAACAGGAACTCGTTCGCCCACGCCTGTAATCCCCGTTAGACCAAATTTTCCTGTACCTGACAGGGGTGCCCCAGGATACATGGCACCAAAATGATCATCGTGAAAATGGGTCAATAAGGCATAGTCTATCCCTGTTGTCCCGATATCCGGTTTCACAGTCCGGATATAGTGTACGATCCAATCAAACGGCTTCTCGGAATAATCGGGTTTGATGCTGGCATTTCGAGGGGAAAAAATACGGGGCTCAAGCGGAGAAATCTCTCCGGCATCGATCAAAAATGTGGTACCATCGGGAAACTGCAGAAAACTGGCATTTCCCCTTCCTGTATTGATGTGGTGAATATCCAAATAACCCCGTTCCCAATTGGGTAGAGGTTTGCCCAGGTTAATGTCCTGTGACCAAAGTGCGGCCACCTGAACCTGTATAAATAAAAGGGTTAAAAAAAAGAAGCGCATAGAAAAATAAATAGGGGTGAAACATGACGTTCCACCCCGTGTACATGAGAATGAAGAAACTACTGCTTATGCGTAAATGAAAAGAACTACTTCATCATTCAGACCTATTGGAAAATCCAGGGTCTGGTGTTCAGGTCATCTGTACCCTGACGGGATACAGCTGCCGCGCGGTTAGTGCCATTCAATGATTGCTCCGACTGAGGATAGATATACCGTACAGGCACTTTATTATTGTTCAGGTTGGCCGGACCAGGAATGATCTCGGGCATGCCCGTTCTCTTCCAGTCGTACCAGGCTTCGAGTCCGTTAAAGTATAGAGCGATCCATTTTTGCAAAGCGATCTTAGCCAGTTTCTCGGCATCTGTACCTGTAAAAGCCACGCCCGATTGGGTGAGGTATCCTGCCGGCATGTTTACATTCAAACCATAGGCGGCGGGTACCACGGATTGCCAGTATGCAAAGTTGGCATTGATCCCGTTCAGGTAATAGGTTTCTGCATCACCGGTGGTGATCATTCCTTTCTGACGCGCTTCAGCAAGAATGAACTGAAGTTCGGCATAGGTCATCAGCAAAGCGCGAGGGGCTGCGGGATCAGGAGGCGCTTGCCCATTGTCGTTGCATACCAGACAGGCAAACGTATAGCCTACACGCGATACGCCTTGTACCCCTCCATTGTATGCCAGGGCATCTACATCACTGAGACCGTTGGGTACACCCAGGATCTGAGGAGTACCATTCGCCACAGAGGTTTGTGTGGGGCGGCCAAAAACATTGATCCGTGTATCTCCCAAAGCAGTAAGCCGATCAGTCAATGTCTTACTTACGCGAAACTCATCAAAAGAACCAACGCGCGTGCCATACAAAGGCCACTGGTTTGGCGCTGCTGCCAAGTACTTGAGTTCAGCATTATCAGCATTCCCGGTAAAAATGGGGTTATTGGTTGGGTCGCTCAGAATCGCTTGCATATCTGCATTCACGTTCTTCTTTTTCGACAAACGCATCAGGTAACGGAGGCGAAGGGAATTGGCGAGTTTTCTCCATTTGATCAGCGCAGAGGAACCACCACCGTAGATCAGATCGCCGTTGAAAGACCCGATGGCTGTTGCCAATGATTCATTGGCTTTCTTCAGATCAGCGAGGATGCCGGTGTAAATATCTTCCTGTTTATCATAAACCGGTTGATACAACCCTTCGGTCTTGGCCTTACCAGCTTCTGAATAGGGAATATCTCCATAAGCATCCGTGGCGAGTGAAAACATCCAGGATTTGAGGATCAGGGACACTCCGTAATAGGGATTTGATTCATCTCCCCCGACTTTGGTCAGGATGTTCTGCAGGTTACGATAGTTACCATAAACATTGTTCCAGATACCATTTTGTTCATTCCAGCCATAGCGGTCTTCGTTTACAAACTGGATCTTGGCATGATGCTGAACCACGATGTTTCCGATACCCCAGGCTTCGCTTACCTGTTGGTTCATGGTGCTGCGAATGATTCCACTCAGCAACAGATCGGGTGTTACATCGATCGGGTTATTCAGGTTTGTATTGACCTCTTCAAAGTCTTTGGTACACCCGATGCCAACTACAAGGGCCAGTACCGGGATCCATATTTTTGACAGTTTCATGTGCCTGTTTTATTTGGTGTTAGTGAATTAGAGTTTGAAGCTGAGGTTAAATCCATAACTGCGGGTGGTAGGGATACTCATGTACTCGATACCAGGAAGCGCTGTGCCCCCAGAGTAGGACATGTTCTCGGGATCCACGTGGGGCACTTTATCCCACAGCAGGAGGTTACGTCCTACCAGCGATACGGTTACTCCACGGAAAGGAAGTTTACCAAATAGCTTATCAGGAAGCGAGTAACCGATCTGCAACTCGCGGAGCTTAACAAAAGAAGCATCATACATGACTCCCTCTGCAACACCGCGTCCACCAGTCCAGGCCGTATGCCATTCGCGGGCGGTAACCTTGGTTGTATTCGGACTGATAGTGCCGGTTGTACCTCCGGAGAAAACAACACCCTGTCCGATCACGCCATTTCCGGGTTTGCTCAGGTCATATCCATCGGCCCTTCCTTCAAGCGTTTCCACAATGATTCCTCCTTCACGGCCTACGGTCTGCGTTTCAGAATAGATCTCCCCACCCTGACGGATATCAAAGAGGAAGGATAAGCGGATGCCTTTATAGTTCAGGCTGTTTCCAATACCCATCATCCAATCCGGATTGTAGTTCCCTAATTTGATGCGGTTGGTTGTATAAATGGGACGTCCGTTGCTTCCAAATACCATTTGCCCGGTGTATTGTCCACTGGCATCATAGTAGGGTTTGGTAGGATCGGAGCTCTGTACTCTTGCAAAACCGATACCGTACATATCACCCATACGTTCCCCTACGCGGGCTTCCACACTTACCCGACGACTGGCCATTACATAGTTGGTCAACCCATCACTCAATTCGATAACAGTACTGCGGTTGGTGGAGAAGTTGATGTAGGCATCCCAGGTCAGGTTCTTTCCTTTCAGGATAGATCCAGTCAACATAGCTTCAAATCCATAGTTCTTGATCAAACCGGCGTTGATCTTACGGGTATCATATCCACTGGTGTTAGACAGGGGGATATTCAGGATCTGGTTTTTGGTACGGCTTTGATAATAGGTCAGATCCAATCCGATGCGGTTTTTGAATAACCGGATATCCGTACCAAACTCGTAGGCAGAGCTGATCTCGGGTTTCAGGTTCAGGTTGGCGAGGCTGCTGGTCTCACTATACACCTGGTAAGCACCAAAGGGATCGCTTCTGTTGTAGGTTTGGGTAAAGGCAAAAGGATCCGTATCGTTACCCACTTGTGCGAGGCTGGCGCGAAGTTTCAGGAAACTAAACACTTCGGGCAGTTCCACCATATCGCTGATGATGGCGCTCAAAGCCGCGGAAGAATAGAAATAGGAATTATCCTCTGTTCCAAAGGCTTTGAGGTTTTCAGGGAGGGTCAGGGCGCTGCTCCAGTCGTTACGACCGGTCAGGTCCAGAAATATTTTGTTCTTGTACGAGAAGCCAACAGAACCATACAAGCTGTTGATGCGCTTGGCCACATTGCTTTGTTCAACCACCAGGGCGATACGGGAGTTGTTCAGGCTGTAGATACCGGGGATATTTAATTGCCCGGCTACATCCTCTTTAAAGCGAGAGGTCTGGCGCATTTGGTTACCACCGAGGCTGGCACTAAAGGCGAGATCGGATGTGATCTCCTTATTGGCAGTGAACAGGAAGTCGGTATTTCTTTCTTCATTTACGATACCTGTTTCCCTGTACTGACCAAAGGGAAAACGCTGGGTACTGAAGGCCCGGCGGTATTCCCGGCGTTCATTACTCCAATCGGTAGCCGTACGTACCTGCAGACTCAGCCAGTTGGTGAAATCATACTTGAGGATGATATTGCCAATGATGCGATCATAGTACTGACCATTGGTATTTTCCATTACGGTCAGATACGGATTATCATGATAGTTATAGTTCCAGCTATACTGCTTTTGGTTCTCCAGACCAGGTTGCCACAAACGTTTCATATCGCTCACTTTTACAGAAGCAGGTAACCAGCAGTTGAACAAGTACATGATGCTTTCTGTACCGTAGCTGATAGACGGACGGTTATCGCTTTCGCTTTTAATATAGCTTACGAAAGATTTCACCGATAACTTCTTGCTCAGGTTATAACCGGCAGACAGAGAGAGGGTATTTCTTTTGAGATCGGTATTGGGTACGATCCCTTTTTGATCGAGATTGGTATAGCTCAGGCGAAAATCTCCGTTCTCATTGCCACCCACCATGGCTACGTTGTTGGTAAACGTGGTTCCGGTTTCCAGGAAATTCTTCAAATTATCTTTGTCAGCTACCCAGGGTGTGGAAGTGATCACGCTACCGGCAGGTGCGTTCAGGTCACCGCCGGTAAAATTGATCAATTGGCCATTCAGGGTGCGGGGTGAATTGTATTGAGGGAAATTAAAATTACCCGAGAATGCAGGGCCCCATCCTTCATCGGTACCATCGGCCAAACCGCCACCACCACCATTGACAAAAGCAAAAGCACCACCACTTCCGTTTCCTTGTCCGTAAACGGTCTGATATTCGGGAAGTTTGAGTGCAGACTCCAATGTTACGTTACTGTTCACTTCAAGACCGATCCCTTTTCCGCGACGTCCACTCTTGGTCTTGATAAGGATAACCCCATTGGCTGCGCGTGAACCATACAGGGCCGAAGCGGCAGCTCCTTTTAATACACTCATGGATTCAATGTCATCTGGATTGAGAAATCCGGCGCCATTTCCAAAATCCACTTCCAGGTTACCCCGGCCAGATGCTCCTGTGATGGCATTGCTAACGGGAACTCCATCCACTACATATAAAGGTTGGTTTTTATTGAGGTCAACCGAACGCTCACCACGAATGGAAACACGGGAAGAACCACCAATACCGGATGGGCTGCCTACTACGGTCACACCAGCCACTTTGCCCGCCAGTTGGTTAACGACATTTGATTCACGGGCCACGGTAAACTCTTCACCTTTTAATTCCTGAATGGCATACCCTAGTTTCTTTTTCTCCTTGCGGATACCCAGGGCAGTGACAACTACCTCCGACATACTCTTACTGTCGGGATAAAGTATCACGGAACTTGATTGATTGCCTTTTACTTCGAGTTGACCGTATCCCACAAACGAGATCACTAATACATCGGAGGAAGAGGCATTGAGGCTGAAATTGCCTTCATTGTCCGTGGAGGTGGATTGTTTTGTTCCTTTTACGGTAACACTGGCCCCGCTTAATGGCTGGCCGTTTTCATTGAGTACTTTCCCTGAAAGTACATTTTGGGCCTGTACCAGTGTAGCCATGCTTAAACAAACCAGCAAGGCGGATAACTGGCGGAGCCAATTCATTTTTTCTCTCATAGTTTTCCCGGTTTTGATTGTAATTGTTTTTTTTAACCCGGCGCAAAACTATCCGTGTCATATGAAGCCAGGATTAGCTTCAGGTTAAGCAACTCTTAACAATTTCAATTCACAATTACTTAATCATTCGATAACAGTAAAGACATATCTCTTCCGGAGCTTTGCAAAACTCCTATTCCCATGGAAAGAAGATTGGTTGATGTGGTTGTGCTGTCTGACCTTCATCTAGGAACATATGGAAGCCGGGCCAAAGAGATCCTCACTTATTTAAAGAGTATCAGCCCCCGTATCCTGATTCTGAATGGAGATATCCTGGATATCTGGCAAATTTCAAAGCGATACTTTCCCCCTTCTCACGCCGCCGTTTTGAAAGAAGTGATCAGCATGCTTACGAAAGGAACCAAGGTGGTGTACATTACCGGAAACCATGATGAATTATTGCGTAAGTATACTGATATGAACATGGGGAATTTTCAACTGACAGATAAACTCATCATTGAGATCGACAATAAGATGACCTGGATCTTTCATGGAGATGTGTTTGATAATACCACCAAGGGTGCTGCCAAGCTGTGGGCAAAGATGGGGAGCAATGGATACGCCGCCCTGTTGCTATTTAATAAAGCGATCAATTATTGTTTTAAACTGATTGGTCGTGAGCGGGTGTCTTTATCAAAAAAAGTTATGGCGAGTGTGAATAAAGCCGTGATCCGGATCAATGATTTTGAAACGACCGCCGCGGAGATCGCCATCCGAAAAAAATATGATTATGTGATCTGTGGGCATATCCATCAGCCCCAGAAAAGGGTGGTGAAAAACGAGGAAGGAAGTGTGGTGTACCTGAACAGTGGTGATTGGGTAGAACACCTGACCTCCTTAGAATATTATAATAATGACTGGCATATTTATACCTACGACGAAAAAGTGATGAATACGGTGCAGGTGCGCGATATCGAGGCCCGAAAGGAAACCGATGTTGTTACTGCAGAAATAGCCTTGTATTTACACTCCTTAGCAATGTAAACATGAAGATCTTATACGCTGTTCAAGCTACCGGAAACGGCCATATCAGCAGGGCCATGGAATTGCTTCCCCACCTTAGCCAGAAAGGGGAAGTGGATATTTTTCTCAGTGGGAGTAACAGCACCCTGGCCATTGATGCGCCGGTGAAATTCCGTAGCCAGGGATTAAGCCTTTTTTATAAATGCGATGGGGGACTGGATTATTGGAAAATGACCAGGGCCTATTCACCGCTGCGGCTGAAAAAAGAGATCAATGAACTCCCGGTGGAGAAATATGATCTGGTGCTGAACGATTTTGACCATATAACTTCCGCTGCCTGTGCCAAAAAAGGAGTTCCCTCGGTCAACTTTGGACACCAGGCCAGCTTTGTATCAGAGAAAACACCAAGGCCTTCCATCAAGAGCCGTATTGGTGAATGGATCCTCCTTAACTATGCAAGAGCCACCCGGCAGGCAGGACTTCATTTTGAGCGGTATGATGAATTCATTTTCACCCCGGTGATCAAGCAAATGATTCTGGATGCCCAGCCTACAGACGGTGGATATGTAACGGTCTACCTTCCTGCCTACTGCGAACCACAACTTAAAAGCTTGTTCAATAAACTTCCCGATTTCCGATTTGAGATCTTCTCCAGAGAAACCAAGTCCGACCGGACCGAAGGGCATATAACCTGGAAACCGGTAAATAAACAACTGTTCAATGAAAGCCTGATCCATTGTACCGGTATCATCACCGGAGGAGGCTTTGAAACCCCTGCCGAAGCCCTTCACCTCGGCAAAAAGATCCTCTCGATTCCCATCCGGGGGCAATATGAACAGCAATGCAATGCCGCCGCACTACGGAAAATGGGTATCACCACCCTGGAAAGACTCGACGAACTCTTTCCCGAAGAGTTCTACAACTGGATCTATTGCAAAAAAGCCCTTAAAAAGGATTATAGCCGTTCTGTGCCGGATCTTCTTCACCATGTTTTTGGTTGATGAAATCCCTCTTTACGCCGTTGTTGGTGTTTCCCGACAAGTATCAGAATATTTAAGAGGTAAGACTAAAAGGGAACACCAACAACCAATATCATTGGTGTTTTACCCGCGCCGTTGTTGGTGTTTCCCGACTAGTATCAGAATATTTAAGAGGTAAGACTAAAAGGGAGCACCAACAACCTATATCGTTGGTGCTTCCTGCATGTCCTCCTTTCACTCAGTATAATGAGTTAAAAAACCCCAATTATCCAAGCCAGTTTCATAAAAAGAAGCTGAAGAATACTTATACTCTTCCGGCGTAGAAGAAAGAAACGCTTTTACAGGATTCCAATGAATATATTCCAATTTCTGAAAAAACACAGCACGCGATCTTAATTCAACACTTAAAGATCCTCTCTTCCAAAATTGATAGTGGCGATCGGATGAGCAAACAAGGAACCGATCCAACACCTGTGGATGGCTTCTTCGCAGGTCTGCCTTTATTTTTTGAGCCGTGTACTTTAGAAAATCTCTTTTTACGTCAGACTGTTTAAAATCAGGTTCAACTTGCCAAATAAGATGGATGTGATTAGACATTATTACAAATCCAAAAATCCGAACCCTTCTGGATTTAACAAGAAATCGGAGGCTAGCAATTACAATATCCTTGTATTTATCCTGCTTCAACAACCTCTTCCAATCTAAAATTGTTGCAGTATAAAACTGAGGCCATTCCGTTATAATCTTCTTCATTTAAAAATAACGGGATATGAATTTTTGTATGTTAAATAAATCATCAAAAATTTTAGGTATTTTAAACAGAATGGCTCGTTGTTTTAACAATTCTGCTTATAAGGTAACCTCGGCTATTCCGTTCCTAACAATTTTCAGAATAATTCTGAAATAGGACTAAAAGGGAACACCAACAACCTATATCGTTGGTGTTTCCTGCCCGTCCTTATTTCAACCCGTTAAAATACCTGCCGGAAAACACCAACGATGGCGGGAATTTGGACCCCAAACCAGAAGGCCAAAAACTTAATATTACTTAATTGTTAAGTTTTTGTAACTTTAATGTTAACCATCGGCCCCTTGAAAAAGCTCCTGGCCATATCGATCCTATGGGTTTGCGCCCTTTCTCTTCAGGCTCAAACTGAACCTCTCCGCTTTGATTTTCTTGGCGAAAAGATTGAATTTCAAGCAGATTCCTCCTTATTTGTAAACTGGGAAGGGCCTCTAACCGCATCCGGAATCCGGGACTTTTATGCTAAAATCAACCAATCATCCTATGCCGGATTGATCGAAAACCTGGTTGCTACCCGGGATAAGTACAAACTGGATGACTGGCTTTTTTACCAACTCATTCGCAGGACCGCACAGGGAATCAGTCCCAAATACGGTAATTACGCCCGTTATACTCTCTACAAATGGTTCTTCCTGGTCAAATCAGGTTATAATTCCATCGTTACCGTGGATGGGGAGCGCATCCTCTTCTACATTCAAACGGACGAAAACGTGTACAATATCCCTTATCGGGTCAAGGAGGGAAAACAGTATGTATGCCTGAACTACCATGATTATGGGCAGATCGATTTTACAAAAACGCAATTTTCAGAAGTTGAACTTCCAGTAGCAAATGCCAACCGCGGTTTTACCTATAAAGTCACCCACATGCCCGATCTCGGGCCGGCCACCTATCAGGAAAAAGACATTGCCTTTAATTATTATGAAGAGGGGTATCATTTTAAGATAAAATTGAGCACTGGTGTAAAGGCCCTGTTTACCAATTATCCGGTAGTGGATTATGGCTCCTACTTCAATACTCCTTTAAGCGGACCTACCTATACATCCCTGATACCGGAACTTAAAAAAAGGGTCAAGGGGTTAAACAAGAAAAAAGGAGTTGAGTTTCTGATGAATTTCACCCGATACGCTTTCTTATATGAACCGGATATCAATATCTATGGTGGTGAAAAAAGACTGACCCCCGAACAAACACTACTTTCGGATCAAAGCGATTGCGATGACCGGGCTGCCCTCTTTTTCTATCTCATTAAAGAAATCTATGACCTGCCCATGCTGGTGATCTCCTATCCCACCCATGTAACAATTGCCGTTGCTTTTGACAAACCGATTGGCCAGAACCAGATCGACTATGCTGGAAGAAAATATTCCATCTGCGAACCCACACCGCAAAAAACCGATTTGAAGATCGGACAGCTCCCCCCTCAATTTGTGAAAGCACAATACGAAATAGCGTATGCCTATATGCCAGCGAGGGAAAAATAGAGCGGTCTTACATTTTTATACGATTAACGCTAGAATACCAGTTTCCAAACCTGGTCGTAGTACCCATTTCCCCCCGCCAGGGCACCAACCACATAAATTTCGTTATTGACTGATATAACTAATGAAGGAGTGATCGCCTGATCCAGCACGCCGATCGACCAGGTATCATTGACCACATCATAAATATCGAACCTGTCTTTCGCGGTTCCATTCCACACAAAGAACACCAATCGTTCATTTAACTTTCCCAGGCTTTGATAGGAAAATGAATTGGGTTGAAATAAACAGGAAAAAGATGTAGACTGCGTATTTACATCCAACATTTCTACTTTATTGGTAACTCCCCCAGCCGTAGTACCACCTGCCCACATCACCTTCCCTCGCAATCCGACACTGACCATTCCGTATTTTGGTTCGCTCATAGCTGAAACCGACCAGGAGCCCGAGGAAGGATCAAAAATATCTATTTGAGCAAATGGATTTGTTCCTGAAATTGTTGATGCACCTCCGGAAAAATATAATTTACCCTGCACGTTGGCTGTAGCGATCAGATACCTTGGTTGACTTAATGTCTTAGCTGTCCAGGCATTGGCATTTATATCATAAATATCGATGGCGCTGCCACCTGCAAAGAACAATTTTGATCCAAATGCAATGGAACTGAAATGACCGGCACGGGGCATTTCCATGGTTGACCAGAGTCCGGTCAAATTATCATACACATCTATCCGCTTGGTTTGGCTGACTGTAGTGCCAGCTTGTGTTTGGATGGCTGTACCTCCGGCAAAATACACACGGTTGCCTGAAGTCACAGCCGTGAGACCCCAACGGGGCTGACTAAGTTCTGTTGTTGACCAACTGTTGGTCGAAATATCGTAAATATCTACCCGGGAGGAAAAATTGGGACCTGGGCTTAGAGGAGGAAATCTGCCACCAGCAAAAAATATCTTTGTTCCAACCGTGGCCACCGCACCAACATGGCGTTGTTGAGATAAAGTACCGACAGGTACCAATTGCGCGGGTATCTGTTGGCGGTTACCGGATACAACATTGACCAACACCGTATCCTTATCCGTTCCACCATCATTGTCCCTTACCTCCAATTGAAACTTATAGACCCCGGATGCAAGACCACTTACGGTCGTAGTGGATGTGACAGGATTGGTCATATTGACCAGTGAGTTGGCAGGACTTATTAAGGTCCACTGATAGGCAACGATCGTTCCATCCGGGTCAAAGGAAGCTGTTCCATCCAACGTAATAAAGGAGGGATCCATACTACAGGTTTGCAAATTGTATTGTATGGACTGATCCGTACCTGCATCAGCTACAGGAGGCACTCCGGGTGGATTTGAAACCGTTACTTTTATCGTGTCTTTTGAGAACAATCCTCCGGCATCCGTTACCACCAATTCAAACAGATACTCCCCTATCACGAGGTTTCCGGCTTCAGTTTGTACGTTCACCGGATCGGATATAGTCACGATCGAAGGACCCGCGATTTTTGTCCAGGCATACCCCGCAATATTATTATCCGGATCCCAGGATGCAGAACCATTTAAGGAAACAGTATTCGTCGGGGTTATAATATTGATATCTGCACCCGCAACTGCCACGGGGGGATGATTGGTAGCTATTTCTTCCACCAAAACCTGTATCGTGTCTTTGTCAATTTGTCCTTCGTTGTCCTCTACTTCCAGTTCAAAATTATAACTGCCAATCAGGAGCCCACGCACCCGGGTGGTGGATTGCGCATCGGTTTGTATGGAATAGGATGCAGGACCTGAGACCTTCGTCCATTTAAACCGTATGATCTGGCCATCCGGATCGGTCGATGCCCGACCATCCAATAGTATACTGTCCTGCGGTAAGCTGATTGCCAGATCGTGCCCTGCATTGGCCACGGGTGGCAGGTTACCTACCTTACAGTCTTCGCATGACAATTCCCGCTCACAAGCCGTGAGAAATAAATAACTGGTAATCAAAATAAGGGCAACCGACAGAATCGGTCTTTGGTGGGAACTGGTCAGCATCCGCTGCTAAAATAGAATATTTGCCGGGCTAAAAAAGAATTCAGTTTCGGGGGCGGTCAATTCTCGGGCGCGGGCTCTTTTGCCCCTTTTTTCCACTCTTCCAATATCTTTTTCACTTCTTCCTTCAGGGGAACATAGAACTTTTCACCCGTGCGAATAAAATAAAGCCGGGAGCAATCCTCCACTGTGCTGAAGTAAACGGTATAAGCTTCTTCTTTCCCCCTGTAAAAAAAGATCTTGCCTTCAGTGGCGCAATCTGATTTCATGGGTTTGGCAGCCTGGTTGACATTGCTCGAGATCAGGCGCAACTGAACCGTATCGGTGGATTTGGAAAATGTATAGAAACGGGGATTACCAGGTGTAGTATAATAGAGAACAGCCGCTGAATCAGCAGTTGAAATTTCAGGCATGAGAGCGGGGGTGCCTTTACTCCCACACCCAGTTACCAGGATTTGGAGGATGAAAAGGATTGATCTCACGGGGAATTTAAACCGACTAGTATTCCTCCATGAAAAAGCCGGGATGATATTTTTTGAACTTCTTTTCATTTGAAAAATTGTAGTTCAAAATAAACCATCCCGGCCTAATCTATCAAAAATAAATCTCATCAATCCAAATTACTCCACACAAATCCTAAACATCCGCACAATCCCAAAATCCTGGTCTTAGTTGTACACTTTATTCTGCGGATCCCATTCCGTCCAGCCAGTCGCCCAGTTGGTTGTACCAAAGGCACCGATAAATGTACCGCTGGTAAAGAAGGAGTTCATTCCAGAATAGCTTGCGCCAGTAAGTGCGGGCGAGCCGGTTTTAGGTAAAAAGTTGGGGCTGGTGCTATAGAAAGGGCTTTCCAGTTGAATGGAAGCGGCATCCGCATAGGTGATACAACCTTCGCTCTCTGCCTTGGTTTGTAACTGGGCGTTGGTAGCGATGGCTGCATTACCTGATTTATACGGTGTGCTGTTGGCATGCACCAGGTTATTTTTGAATTCAGAAAGGTTGTTAATATAGTAGTCGTTAATGGTTGCATCAGACTCCAGAGAGAAACCGGCATCGGGGTGACCCATCAGGATGGAGTTACGCAGGATGAACTGCGTGGCCCGGCGCCAGCGGTTGGAGAAGTTGTGGTTGGCTGCAGTACCAGCGGCATTATTGGGGCCAACAAAGGTAAAGTTGCTCAACTGGGGTTTGGTCTTCGGGGTAGCAGCTGTACCAGAACCGTCATTATCGCACTCAATGGCATTACCTGCATCACCTGCATCAACGAAGTCAGGCTTACGGCAGGAAACACCGTACTGGATCTTTCCTGTATAACCAAAGTCAAAGTCAAAATCATCATCGGCAGTGGCAAAAGCGATCAGTCGTTTCGCATTCACCGTGCCACCAAAGAATTCGTAGGCATCATCATTCCCAAAGGAGACCATTACATTTTCAATGATGGTACCGGAACCAACACCACCACAGGTCAACCCATTGATCTCAGATCCGGGTTCGGCGGCGATACCGGCAAACTCGATACGTACATAGCGGAGGATACCACTTTCATCCAGCGGATCAGTTCCACCATATTGACGGGCAACACCTCCTTCGATCGTTGGAGCCGGGTCAAGAGGACGGTTAGTGGGTGCTTTACCCAGCAGGATGATACCACCCCAGTCACCAGGCGCACGTGAACCAGCCGCTTTACCACTGGTAAAAACAATCGGATTGGCAGCTGTACCATCAGCAATCAGCTTGGCGCCGCGCTCGATGATCAAAGCCCCTTTCTCGGTAATATCACTTTTCACAACACAACCAGATTCAAAGGTCAGGGTAGCGCCTTCAGTAACATATACATATCCTTTCAGGATATAGGTACCACGGGCATAAAACCGGCTGGTAGTAACTTTTCCGGTAATGACATTGCTGGTGGAATCAACCGGAGCCGTTACCTCGGTCTCATCAAAATTCACCTTTACGCAGGATGTAACGCTTACTACAGTGGTAAGTACAAACGCTGCCAGGAGGAATTGCTTCATACAAGTTTGATTTTGCTTCTGAATAGCTATCAGCTGTTGGCCTTTAACTATTAGTTTTTGTGTTTTATTAATAAAAAATTTTACTTCCAATATTTAAGAACTCTTCTTTCTGAAACTATAAGCTAATAGCTAACAGCTAATAGCAAAACGCTGCTACCCCTTCTTCCCCAGATTGAAATCATACGTAAACCCAAGTGAGATCGTCGATCCGGGTTTGAAACTATTGAACAGGCGATCCGTTCCTTCCTTGAATGCTTTTTTGCTGTCTACGTTTTCATAGAAATAATAGGCCGGGTTCAACATATCGGCCCAGGTCAGTTTAAGCTCTCCCCGGTTGTTCATGATCTTCCGCGTCAATTGCAGGTCAACCTGGTTACGGGGGCGCTCATACACATCGGGGAAGCCGAGGTTATTGATACCCACCAGTGCGAGTCGCTGACCAATACGGTTGTACAAGAGCGAACCACTCCAATTGCCGTTCTCACTATTATATTGTACACCCAGGTTGATCAGATAAGGCGACTGGCCTTGCAAGGGTCGGTTGGTTGATTCAGTAGCGCCACTACCCGATGTAGAAGCCAGGGTTACCTTGGAATAGATATAGGTCAGGTTGGCAAATACATTGAATACCTCGAGATCATCACTGATAAAATCAAGCGCTTTCCGTACTTCGATCTCTCCACCAAGCGCATAGGCCTCATCTGCATTCTGGAACTGATAGTTACGACGGTCAAGTACGCTGGAAGGGTTCAGACGAAGTTCGATGGGATCATTAAAGAATTTGTAGAAGGCGCCGATGGATACACCCTCACCACCTTTGGGGTAGAACTCATACCGAATGTCGCCGTTCAGGATGGTACCACGTTGAAGATCGGGGTTACCATTCACCGCATAGTTCACTTCATAATCAAAGAATGAGAACGGAGCTATTTCGCGAAACTCTGGACGGCTAACGGTACGGCTACCGGCGAGACGGATATTTTGTTTTTTATCGGGACTGATGGTCAGGTTAAAAGAAGGCAATACGTCCCATTTCTCATTGTCCACTACTACCCGCTTCGCCGTAACATCTTTAGTGGTCAGGAACTGCTGGAAATTTTCTACGCGCACACCCCAAACCAAACGCACCATGTCACCAAACTTATTATCAAACTGACCGTACATGCCATTTACGATGGAAACACCAAAGTATTTATCCTGGTTATTGGTAAAATCTTCAATGATGAACCCGTTGTTGGAAATATTGGAGGGGAGGAAGATCTGATCATATGGAAGCTCCAGTTTGCTGTTATCAAACTGTGCTGCAGAAGCAGGGATATAGCGGAAGATCCGGCTGCGGAAATCACGGATACGGATCAGGGTCGAACCACCCGCTTTAAATTTCTGGCTATTTCCGGCCATCTTAAAGGGGATCTCCAGGCTACCTACTGCACCATAACTATAGTCCTTCAATTTGCTGTCGAAACGACGCGTATCATCATCGTTCATTTCAAAAGGATCGGCGCTGCCTTGTGAGCGGAAATATGATTGGGTGCGAAGATCGGGTTGGATCTTCCAGTTGTAACCAATATTTCCATTCCAGGTCAATTTCACTCCACTGTTGGTGAGACGATGTTCGCCTTCCAACTGGGCGGTGTAGAGGCTGCGTTGGTTGAGTACGGATGAACTGAATTCAATATCCTGTACGCGGTCAACTGAGAAACCGGTACGGGTGTAGAAATTATCTTCAAAAAGTTGGTTGAACAGGTTCTTAAAAGAAATCTTATGCTTGCCCTTTACATAGGTAAAATTGGCAATAGCACCCACGTTAACCCCGTAACGATTTTGACGGTCATTCAATTGAACGAGCAATGAGCCGTTGTCTTCATGTAACTGTCTTGTTACATCATACACCAACATGCTATTGCGGTAGATAAGGGAGATTACCGAACCAAATGTGCCACCATTCTTGAACTTGGTCGCATTACCCCAGGTCAGACTATAGGTTTGATTGGGAGCGGCTGTAGTGGTCTTCCTTTTATAAACATCACTATTAAATAGACGGCTGATGGCCAGTTGTTGGTTGAAACCGGTGGGGTTGGCACCCAAAACGCGATAGGCCTGGGGGCTGGTTGGGAATCCGGCAGGAATACTCCGCGTACCGTCATCAAAACCCATCCAATCGGTGCCATTACGTTCGTTGCTGGTGAAATCTTTGAAGGCAGATTGTGTGTTGAACCCGATTGTAAGACCTACACTCAATGTATTCCGGGAAGGAACATCCTTGGTGTTGATCTGAACCACACCACCGGCAAACTCACCGGTCAGTTCAGGTGTAGCAGTTTTATTGATGATAATATTATCTACCAGCGTAGCAGGGAATACATCAAAAGAGAAAGCCTTCTTATCCGGCTCTGTGCTGGGTAATTGTGCATTATTGATGATCGCGGCATTGTAGCGGTCGCTCAGACCACGAATGATCACAAAGCGGTTATCCTGGATACTTGCACCAGACACACGCTTCAACACCTCACCTGTATTCTTATCGGGTGTGCGGCGGATAAAGTCAGCAGCCAGACCACTGGAAAGAGCGGGGTTGCTGCGCTGAAAGGTCAATAAAGCGGCAGTGGATTCCTGTTTGCGGGTGGATCGGACAACCACATTCTCTCCGGTTTTCACTTGTCTGTCCAAAACGATCGTGATGGAGTTATCCATGTTCTGCCCTACCTCGATGTCCGAGATTTCTTTGGAATTGAAACCCACGCTTGAAACAGCGATGGTGTATTTACCCGGGTTCAGGCTTACGGAAAAACGTCCTTCTATGTCTGCAATATAGCTTCCGGATACACCGGTTACCTGGATAGTGGCACCAGGAATCGGTTCATTTTTCTCGTTAACAATTTTACCGTTGAGCTTAACAGACTGTGCATGGAGTTGTACCACCATGAACAGGGACAAGAACAGAGCAACGTACCGGACCAGTTTTATTCGCAGCATATCTTCCAATTTCGCTGCAAAGCAACCACCCCAATGTTATTGCGGTATTACGCGAATATTATCGAATTGTGATGCCAATATTACCGGAATGTTAACCCGGTCGATCTAGAACCGAAATTGGAGCCGGCAGGTAAACAGGTTATCTGGCAGGTCGGTGGTGTACCCGGCATAGCTAGTTGCTTCATTTACAACATGTTCATAGTAAAGAACCAATTTGACATTCTCTGTAACCGGATGGGAATAGCCCAGCCCCCAGGTCTGATAACTTATATCGCCCGATGTAAAGCTATTGTTAAGTCCGATGGCCTTGCCCTGTATTTTAGTGTTAGGGTCATACCAATCATATTTGGCCAGCAATTGATGCCCTTTTTGGCCCAGGTCCTTGATCAGGTAGAAAAAACCACCGCTGAATTGACGGATATAGGTCGGACCAGCAGGAAGCGTTCCGGGGTTAATGGTTGAAGTGGCCGTACCGGGTTGTTTTCCAAACCAGATCTCACCCCGCAGTTCAAGACCGCCATGGTGGACAGGAAACCTCACCTGCACATCCCCACCATAGTATTGTCTGGGTGCCGTCTTTCCCACATTGGAGATGGCAGAGTCCACATAAAAATCCTCCTTCCCTCCTGTTTCCCTTGTCGTGTAAACATATTTTGAGGATTGCTTCCATCCTCCCCGCATCAACGACAGGCCACCATGAACCTGGATGCCTTCTCTGTGAAGGGGTTCATAGGTTATTCGGGCTACCAGATCTTTTTTATTATCAAAATCCGTTGTAGCAGACAATCCCGGGCCATTGAATACACCCGCATCAATACGCAACTGGTGTTTATTTTTTCCCGGGCGCTGAGGTTCATAGCTGATCATGACCCCCAGATCCCGTTCGGATGGAATCAGAATTTGCGACATTCGCCCCCGTTCTGGTGTTTCGCGAAAGGATGAAGAAACGTTCACTTCATAACCAAAGGGCTTGGCAAAGATCCCGGTGGTAAGTGAAAACTGGTTCCCTTTGGTTTCATACAAGCGAACAAACATATCTCTGACTCTGACCGTTCTCTCAGTTACATCCATTTGGAAAGTGAACAGCGCTTTAGGAAGCCTGTCCTCTGTAAGCGCCAGGTAATCGATCTTCATCCGGGCCCTCCGTAACATGAACCTGTTTCGTGATTGAGCTGAAAAATCACCTCCACCATATGTAGCGGCCCCATCCTTTTCTATGACCTGATATTGTGGTTGTATATAGCCCGAAAACCGAAGGTTTCCAAACCGTTTCAGAAACGGTCTGACCGTATCTTTTATGAATAGGGATGAATCTAACCCGGTCAGGTACCGCTGGCCTGTGGCGGGCAAACACAATCCTGTGATAACCAAAGCTATTAACAATGAACCAGTTAACGATTTGTTCATGAAAAATTAATATTTCGCAAAGGTAATTGGGGCGAAAAAGGACTGTATTAAGAAATTGTTACCAAAATCGAATTTCATATACTTTGGGCCACCAAAACATAATCTTTGCGCAAAATTTCTACCATGGGCCTCAACTCATTTCTCAAGATCTTTATGCCAAAGAACCTCATATTTTATGAGTTGTTCGAAAAGGTGGCCGACAACGGGGCCATCATGGGCCAGAAATTAAAGGATATCGTAGCGGAGCCTGATTTTGATAAAAGGGCCGCCCTGATCATTGAGGTGGAAGACCTCGAGCATGCTAATGATGACCTGACTCATCGGATATTCACAGAGCTTGGCCGGAATTTTATCACTCCCTTTGATCGTGAGGATATCCACTATCTGGCTACTTCTCTGGATGATATCGCGGATTACATTTATGCCTCTGCCAAAAAGATCAATTTCTATCGGGTGAACCCGAATGATACCGGTATGCAAAAGTTTGCCGATATGATTGAGCAGGGAACGGTGTTGGTGCGTAAAGCGGTAGGTGGATTACGCGACATGAAAAACCTCCGCCAGGTAACCGAATCACTGGTCAAGATCAACAGTCTGGAGAATCAGGCCGATGATGTATTTGACCTTTGTATTGAACGGTTATTTGCCATGGAAGAAGATGCCAAAGAGGTGATCAAGAAAAGAGAGATCTACCAGGTTATGGAGATCGTGACCGATAAATGTGAGGATGCCAGTAACGTGATCGAGTCGATCATCATTAAATATTCGTAAATGACCTTCCTGATCGTTATCATCACCCTCGCCCTGGTTTTTGATTATATCAATGGATTTCACGATGCGGCCAACTCGATAGCTACCGTGGTATCCACCAAGGTTTTGACCCCTTTTCAGGCTGTACTTTGGGCTGCCGCATTTAATTTTCTGGCCTTTTTTATTTTCAAAGATCACGGTGTTGCCAATACGATCGCTAAAACGGTGAAACAAGATTTTATCACCTTGCCTGTCATTTTCTCAGGTCTGGTGGCTGCCATCGTTTGGAATTTGTTTACCTGGTGGTTTGGTATCCCTTCTTCGTCTTCGCATACCCTGATCGGAGGATTTGCCGGAGCCGCCATTGCCCATGCCGGAACCTTTTCTTCGGTAAATGCAGATCCGGTTTTTAAAACTGCCATTTTCATATTCCTCGCTCCGGTGGTCGGTATGATCGCTGCCTTTATAATTTCACTCTGGTTCATCCATTCCTTTCAAAAAGGGTGGCTGCCCAAGATCATTTCCATTACCGTCATGGCAGGTGTCGTGGTCTTCCTCATATTTAACCTGGAAACCCGACCGGAGAAACTCAAATCCGATTTTGATACGTATTTCTGGAGAGTCGTATTCCATGGTTCCAACTTTAAGTGGATTCTCCTTTCGTTGATCATGCTCATTATGGCCACTTTTTCCATGTACCTGAGCAATCTGAATGCCAACAAGGCCAATTCCTGGTTTAAGAGACTTCAACTGGTATCTTCTGCCGCGTTTAGTATCGGTCACGGAGGAAATGATGCCCAAAAAGTAATGGGTATCATCACGGCCGCCCTGATCGCTCACGGCTCCATCGGCGGGTTTGATCAAATGCCCGTTTGGGTGCCCCTGGCCTGTTATTCAGCCATCGGTCTGGGTACCATGAGCGGAGGCTGGAAGATCGTAAAGACCATGGGTACCCGAATCACCAAAGTGACCCCATTTGAAGGGGTAGCCGCAGAAACGGCGGGTGCCATCACCCTTTTTGTTACGGAAGCCCTAAAAATACCGGTCAGTACCACCCATACCATCACCGGTTCAATAATCGGGGTAGGCGCTACCAAACGCCTGTCAGCGGTGCGTTGGGGAGTTACAGTCAACCTCTTATGGGCGTGGATTCTGACAATCCCGATCAGCGGATTGCTGGCTGCCGGAGTTTATCTTATCGTCCGGTTTTTTATCTAGAAAGAAATGCTGAATTTTGCCCACAAATTTGAACTATGGCAAAAATCCTGGTAACGGGAGGATGTGGTTATATCGGTTCGCATACCCTGGTTGACCTTATCGAGAATGGCTATGAAGTAATTTCCGTTGACAATAATTCCCGGTCGAGCAGCAAGATCCTGGATGGCGTGGAAAAGATAACGGGAAAGAGAGTAAAGAACTACCGTGTAGACCTCTGCAATTTTGATGATACGTTTGCAATCTTTCAGGAAAACCCTGACCTCACGGGAATCATTCATTTTGCGGCTTATAAAGCAGTGGGTGAATCGGTTGAACAGCCTCTTCTTTACTTTGAAAATAACCTGATGTCGCTGATCAACCTGTTGAAATGCGCACAGGAATTCAAAACCCCGCATTTTGTTTTCTCCTCCTCCTGTACGGTGTATGGCAATCCGGATGAGATACCGGTAACAGAAAGAACCCCACCCAAACCGGCAGCCTCTCCCTATGGCTATACCAAACAAATGGGTGAGCAGATCGTGAATGAATTTTCAAAGGCCAACGATACCCAGTGTATCCTGCTGCGATATTTTAACCCCGTAGGCGCCCACCCTTCCATTGAGATCGGTGAAATGCCCATGGGTAAACCTCAAAACCTTTTTCCCGCCATTACCCAAACAGCTATTGGCAAACTTCCCATGCTTGTAGTGTATGGCGACGATTATGACACCCGCGATGGTTCCTGTTTGCGCGACTTTATCCATGTATCCGACCTGGCACATGCGCATACCCTCGCCCTCCAATACCTGGAGAACGACAAAAATGACAGCCGCTGTGAAGTTTTCAACCTGGGAACCGGAAATGGCGTGACCGTACTTGAAGCCATCAAAGCCTTTGAAAAAGTAAGCGGTCAAAAACTCAATTACCGTATCGGCCCCCGCCGCTCCGGTGATGTGGTGGCGATCTATGCCAATAACGACCTTGCCTCCGACCTGCTGGGATGGACCATTCAATACAGCCTGGAAGAAATGATCAGCAGCGCCTGGAAATGGGAAATGAAATTAAAGCAGGATGAAACAGTATTTACACGGGGAAAATCGGAACTGAATTAACCATTTTAAATTCATAAACGCCGAAAGCTAATGAACCATATCTGTTAGCCGCTGGCATAAGAAAACAACCATCAACATGCTCAAAGACATTCAATCGATCGGAAACAAAGACACCCGAAGCGGCTTCGGGGACGGAATTGCTGAAGTAGCCAAAAAAAACCCGAACGTGGTAGCGCTCACCGCTGACCTGGCCGGTTCACTGAAATTGAATCAGTTCATAAAGGAATTTCCGGAACGTTTTATCCAATGTGGTATCGCCGAAGCAAATATGATCGGTATCGCCGCGGGATTAACCATCGGCGGAAAAATTCCATACACCACCACCTTTGCCAATTTCTCTACTGGTCGGGTATATGATCAGATCCGGCAGAGTGTGGCCTATAGCGGCAAGAATGTAAAAATTTGCGCCTCCCACGCCGGACTTACACTCGGTGAAGATGGTGCTACCCACCAGATACTGGAAGATATCGGCCTAATGAAAATGCTGCCGGGCATGACCGTGATCGTTCCCTGCGATTATGCACAAACAAAGGCCGCTACCATTGCAATTGCCGATTATCAGGGACCTGTTTATCTCCGCTTTGGACGCCCCTCCTGGCCCATATTCACTTCTGAGTTACCCTTTGAGATCGGTAAGGCACAGTTCTTCAGCGAAGGAACCGATGTAACCATCTTTGCCTGTGGCCACCTGGTTTGGAATGCCATCCAGGCCGGAATACAACTCCAGGAAAAAGGAATCAGCGTAGAAGTGGTCAACATTCATACCATCAAACCATTGGATGAAGCAGCAGTGATCGCTTCGCTGAAAAAGACCAAATGCGCCGTTACCGCTGAAGAACACAATGTCATTGGCGGATTGGGTGATGCCATTGCACAGGTTGCCGCTAAACACATACCTGTTCCCATTGAGTTCATCGGAACACAGGATACATTTGGTGAAAGTGGAACGCCAAAAGAACTAATGAAAAAATACGGACTGGATATCAGCGATATCGTCACAGCAGCGGAAAAAGCCATTTCCCGAAAATAACTTACCTCCAGCACCCGTTAACGCCCTCGCGCCTTTGTGGTAAGATTAACCGCTAAGACGCGAGGGTTTTTATATTTCAGTTTCAAACTGTATTTTTAATCCTTATACCTCCACCAATGCCTTTGCCGAACCCCAGCGATACCGAATTATTAGAGCAGTTCCGCGATCCCGCCACGCGGGAAAAGGCATACACCGCTATCATCCGGAAATATCAGGAAAAACTTTACTGGCACCTGCGCCGAATGGTGGTCAACCACGATGATGCCAATGATGTATTGCAAAATGTGCTGATCCGGGTGTGGAATGGGCTGGAAAAATTCAGGGAAGACAGTCAGCTTTATACCTGGCTCTACCGGGTGGCTACCAACGAATGCCTGACCTATCTGGAACAACAGAAAAAAAGGGCATCTGTTTCTTTAAGTGAGGTAGAAACAGGGCTTGAAAACAAGATCCGTGCAGAACAGAACTTCGATGCCAACAAGTTAGAATGGAGGCTCCAATTGGCTATACAGCAACTACCTGAAAAACAAAGGATTGTGTTCCAGTTGCGGTATTATGATGAAATGCCCTATGAGGAAATGAGCCGGGTTTTGGAAACCAGTGAAGGCGCGCTAAAGGCGAGCTACCACCATGCGGTCAAGAAAATCGAGGACTACATAAAAAATCATTAAACTTTGGGGTAGATAGATTGTCCTAAGTAAACAGATCATGAAAAAGCAAAGAGACATACAAGAAGAACTGGCCTCCCTGGAGAGCACTCTTGCCACACAAAGCATTGAAAATGTTTTTGTTGTGCCAAAAGGGTATTTCGAAGGGCTGGCGGAAACGGTATTGAACCGAATCCGGAGCCAGGAAGAGCTGGAAAGCCTGTCTCCCTTGCTGAGCAGCCTGAGAAAGCAGACTCCCTACGAAGTGCCTGCGGGCTATTTTGAAAAGAACATCGCCATCCCTGTTTCCGAAACCAAAGAACAACCATTCGGAAAACCGGCCAAAGTGGTGTCAATGGGTAACCGCATCATGCGATATGCCATAGCCGCAGTTATCACCGGTGCAGTGGTTATCGGCGGAATCCGGCTGTTGGATAACAACCGGTCGAATGTAAACCCGGAAACAGCCATCGCCAAGCAATTGGGTAAGGACATAAAGAACCAGGAGATCAGCAAAGAAGAGGTGGATGATTTTCTTGACCTGACCGAAGCGATTGCCGCCGTAGATACCAAACAGGAACCCATTGCCAATACGGGGAATACCAATCTGAATGACGTTTCCGACAAGGAACTGCTCGATTTCATGGAAGTATTACCCGATGAAATGAACTGACATTAAAGAATCATATGCAGACTTGAAATGAAAAAGATTTTATACATATTAGGAATGCTTCTCTTTTCCTTCTCCGCGCTCCATGCCCAGGATGAGGGAGATGAGGATGCCAATGGAAAGGTGAAAGAACGCTTCCGCGAATACATGCAGCAGCGCCTGAACCTGTCCAAGGATGAAGCTGACCGTACCTTCCCGCTGTTCCTCCGTTATTTCAATGAGATCCGCCAGGCACGCCGGGAATTCCCCAATGATCAGCTGAAACAACGTCAAAGAGTCATTGAGATCAAACTCCGCTATCGCGAACAATTCCGTCAGACCGTCAAAGAAAGACCGGAACGCGTAGATCCTGATAAAGTGGAAAAAGCCGCTGTTGAATTTCGCAAAGCCCTGAAAGATGAAGCAGAACGCCGAAATCTCCAGATACGGCGCCGGGGCGGAAGCGTTCTAAACAAGGAATAAAATCATTTTTACTGTATCTTTGAACCTGGTGTTTTTCATAGGTTAGCAACGGCCAGCTCTTTTCAGGGCGGGCCATTTTTTTATAATAAAAAATAAGGAAGTAAAAGACAACATCTCTTACTTCCTTATTTCTAATTTTCTACATGTTCTCCCCGGACCAAACCGCTGCTCGAATGTCGTGATAGAACAAAAACCTCCACCCTTTTTCTCTTCCTTCTTCCCACCATTGCTTTCTGAGTTCTGCCGCCAGTTTTCCATTATGATCATATTTGGCCACAAACCGGTGTTTCATCTGTTGCAATTGCGGTGCATCATCCCCGCCAAAGAAAATTGTTTCCTCCTCCTCCCGTATCCAAAAAACCTGATGAAAAGGAGAATGGGCGCCCGTTAACCGATACTCAATATACCCGTCAATAAACCCTGAATCTTCTTTTAACAATACAACCTTATCCGAACCGCGCAGTTCCTCCAACTCAGCAGGTATGTAAGAGGGAAACCCTTTTTCAAAGGCAAACTCCATTTCACGTTCATGAATATAATGCGTGGCATCAGGGAAATTCAAATGGTAGCGACTGCTTAATTTATCCTCATTCGTCAATCCCCCTGCATGGTCTTTATGCAAATGCGTCATCAGCACTTTTGTTACCTGACTGGGGGAAATACCAACGGCTTCCAGGTTGGCATGAAGTTGAAGACGTCCGTTTTTCTCAAACCCCAATCCGGTGTCAAGCAGAAGTACATCCTTTTCCGTGACCACCACAAAAGGTTGTACTTCCACGAGTAAGCTTCCGGTGGGCCGGGATTGCAGATCATGTTCATCGGGATGAAAGGGAACGAATAATTTAGACTTGTCGATTGTGAAATTGCCTTCGGCGAGGGAGATAATTCTCATTTCGTAAAGGTACAATTGTTCCGCAATCCCAAACCCTTTGTGTCGACACAAAGGAATTAGCGCAAAACCATTTGTCGGTCGGCATCCAGTCTAACCAGAATAAACAATAGAATCGTGTTGGTTAAAAGAGAAGTACCCCCATAAGAGACAAAAGGTAATGGTATCCCGATCACCGGGGCTAACCCTACAGTCATGGCCACGTTAATGGCTATGTGAAAGAAGAATACAGAGCCTACTCCATAGGCATAACAACGGCTGAACACACTTCGTTGTCGTTCGGCAACGGCTACGATACGGAAGAGAAGAACGAGGTAAAGCCCTAACAAGACAAAACTCCCCACAAACCCAAAACCCTCTCCAATGGTGCAGAAGATAAAATCGGTCCGCTGTTCGGGAACAAAATCATAACGGGTTTGCGTACCCTTTAATAACCCTTTTCCAATAAACCCGCCACTACCAATCGCGATCTTGGATTGTTTTACATTATAGTCGGTGTCTTTTTTGGAAGCCCCCGATTCTTTATCCCCTCCGGGTTTCATGTATTCAGCAGGGATATCACGGCCTATGGTAGAAAATATCCTTTCCACCTGGTGTTCCTGTAAAACATGTTTGAAAATAAACGGCACCCCAAATCGAACCAATCCCACACAGAGAAACCAGACAATTACTACATTTCGCAGCAGGCCGCGTTGCCGTTTTAATTGGCGGCGGAGAAAATACAAGAGTACCAACGCAAGTGCCGTTAAAATGATCGCGAGGAGGTTCTTCTCCACCAGCAGGGTGGCAACGACCAAAACCGCTGCTGAAAAACCGATGATCAGAATGGAGGAAGGAAGCCCTTCCCGGTACATCACAATAAAAAAAGAAAAATAGACCAGCGCCAATCCGGTTTCTTTTTGGGCAATGCTCAACAAGGCAGGCAACAAGGCAATACCGGCAGCAATGAGCTGCGCCCTTGTTTTGCTAAAATCCGTTTCCACCCTGGATAAGTATTTGGCAAGGGCCAATGCTACGGTGATCTTACAAAACTCTGCCGGTTGAAACTGAAAAGAGCCCAGCCGGATGATGGATTCGGTTCCTTTCACACTTGTACCAATGGCAAATACCGATAACATCAACAGTATACCCATGGCATACCAAAGGTTGGCCGTAGCAGTAAAGAATTTACTATCGATCAGCATGATGACCAACGCGATCATCCCCGCAGCGAGGAAGAAATAGAATTGCCGGCTATAGTCTGTCTTAAATCCAAGAAAAGAAGATACAATGGGGTTTCCTTCCCGGTAGGTAGCCGCAAAGATCGCAAGAATGCCAACGAGTGACAGAAAGAACCATAACCAGACCAATGCCCAGTCGGTTCCTTTGGATATGGCAGGGTTACGTTGGTTCATGGAGTAGTGTTTCTTCGTTGTTTATCATCGGGTATATTCATCACGATCAACTGTCTTTTGGGAAGTTTTGGCGGAGAAGGGTCCTTTTGTCTTTGTCCAAAACTGATAAAACGACGAATATAATTACTGTCCTTTGTTGTTTTGAACCACCAATAAGCCCGGGTTGAATCTTCAATGAACTGTTTTCGTTTCAGGTAGGAAGGCATGATATTCGCGTTGGCGAGCTCCTCCACTTTTGCCAGCCGTTCTGGTCGCAGGGTATCATTCAGGTATTTCTCCATCAGGATCGACGAGATAGGACCGGCCCAGGTTCCCCCAAATCCGGCATTTTCAACCACAACCGCAATGGCGATCTTCGGATTCTCCCTTGGGGCAAAACAGACAAACACCGAGTTATCTTTCAATTGAATTCTCCGGCGGTCAAGAATAATAAAGTTCTCCGCGGTACCTGTTTTGGCACATACATTAATACCGGGTATGGCCGCAGACCGGGCTGTTCCTGTTTCTACCACATCCTGCATACCACTGATCACTTCTTCAAAAAGTTCATTCGACAAATGGGTCAATACATTGTTCCGTACCCGGAATGGTTTGAGAATCGTATCCTGTGCTGTTTCATTATCGATCTTTTCCACCAGGTGGGGCGTGTAATAGTATCCTTTATTGGCGATCATGCACATGGCGTTGGCCAATTGCAGGGGAGTCGCCAGCATCATATCCTGGCCAATTCCCAGGGTTAGGTTGGTACAGGAGTTCCAGGCGCTGCGGTACGCCTTATTGTAAACTGCTGAATCGGGGATATTCCCTTTGTCTTCACTCGGCAGGTCTATTCCCAGCCTTACCCCAAGCCCAAAAAGGTTCATATAGTCATGCCATTTCTCATAGCCCTTTTTCACACTCCCGTATTTGGGATTGTCCACTGTCATTCGGTAGATATGGGCATAATAGGAATTACAGGAATTGGCAATGGACAGACGGAGGTTTGCGGCGTGTCCGGCATTGCTATGTGTACAGGCTGGTTTTCCATGTCCACAGGCATAATACCTCCCCGTACAGGGATAGCCGAAATTCGCATCAATAACACCTTCTTCCAATGCCACCAGGGCACCAATCGGTTTAAAGGTGGAACCGGGAGGGTATTGCCCCTTGATGGCCCGGTTGAGTAACGGACCGGATACATCCAGGGCCAGTTTGCTGTAGTTCTTTGAAAAGGCTGAACCGGTTAGATCGTTGGGGTTAAACGTTGGTCCCGACGCCATGGCCAATATACCGCCTGTTTTGGGATCAATAGCAACCACTGCCCCAACCTTATTGGTCATCATTTTCTCGGCGAGCTGTTGCAATTCAATGTCGATATAGGTCCTTAACCCTCTGCCGGCCACAGCGGCTGTATCAAATTCGCCATTCTCATAGGGGCCTTGTACGCGGTTGAAATTATCCCGCAACAGAAACTGTACGCCTCTTTCACCCATCAGGATATTCTCATAATAGGATTCGAGACCGCTTTTTCCGATATAGTCACCCATCCGGTAAAAATCACCCGAGCGCTCGATCTCCCGTTGGTTCACCTCAGCGATATACCCCAGAATATGTGCAGCGGCATTGTAAGGATACAAACGAACGGGGCGTTCCTGGAGAAAAAAACCGTTGCTGAAACGCCACATATTCTCTTCGATGACGGCCAGTTTATCGGCGGTCAACAGCGGTTCAAAGACGGACGGCCGGAAACTTTTGTTCTTGTCGATCGAGGTCTTGATCCTTTTCTTGAATTCGATGGTATCGATCGCCAGCAAGCGGCAAAGGGTAAGGGTGTCTATATTCTTAACCTCGGCCGGAGTCACCATGAGATCAAACATCTTGATATTATTCAGGATGGCGCGGCCTTTCCGGTCATAAATGATCCCACGGGAAGGATATACGATCTTTTTTAGAATCGCCTGTTCATCCGCCAGTTTCTTGTATTTACCCGAAATGACCTGCAGGTTGAATAACTGAGCCGTTATGACAATGAATACTGCCAGGAAAATAAGACGTATGATTCGGCTCCGCGACTGGTTGAACACAGACATAATAAGGGAGGGTGTAGCGTAAGGTAAGTTTCGAAATTAGTAGTCAAAGCTACAATTCAAAAAAATCAAATTCAATAGCCAATGAAAAAAAATATGTTAAGCCACATTGGTGCGAAACTTCATTTTGCGGGGAAACAACAATTCAGCCGTAAAAATGAGTAACAAACTTACCGCAGAGGTACCGAGTATCTTTACGAGAAAGAGCCAGAAGGATCCAAACTGCAGCCACTCCAGGAAGACCAGGTAGCTATTGTGCAGGAGTACCAGCACAATGATGTACACACTATAAGGTGCCCATCCCATGGCTTTGGGGGAGGGTTCCCGGTAGTTGAATTCGGTGCTGTCGCGCGGGGTAAGGACATTGATCAGAAAGGGCCTTACATAGGCAATGAGTACACAGGCCGCTGCATGCAGCCCGGGTGAAGGGGTAAAATAATCCAGTGTAAGCCCTGTAAGGAAACCCATGACAAGTAACCAGAACCGCGACAGGGAAAAAGGCAGCCAGAGGATAAACAGGAAATAAAGGATTGGTACAAAAGCCTGGTGCAATGGGGGTATTTTATCCAGCACAAAAACCTGGATACCGATGAACAGTACAAAGCGGATGATATTTCTTAACAGATCGCTCAATTCGTTTTCTTTTGTGATTCCTCTACCTTTTTGCGGGTGTCCTTATCCAGCTTGATTTGTTCTTCATAAAAGAGATTCTCGATCACAAACACCTGTTGAATCCGTCTGAAATTCACAAAGGGTTTGATCTTCAGGATATAATCTCCAGAGGCCTTTTCATTATCGATCTCCCTGACCGTTCCCACCAATAAACCGGGAGGAAAACTACCCAGTTCAAAGGGGCTTGTGATCACTGTATCCCCAACGGAAATGGAGTCACTGCGGGGCACCCTTTTAAGGATCAGTGTTCCGGCATCCTTGCCATCCCATTCCAGGCGACCAGTGGTCTTACTCCTTTTCATCATGACATAGGTAAACCGTTGTACATGCAACAGGCTCATGACCTGACTAAAGTTGGCGCTCACATTGGCCACCACCCCTACCGGGGTCCCATCCGAACTTACCACGGCCATATTATCCTTGATCCCCTGGTTAGCACCCCGGTTGATCTGAATATAATTTTTGTCCTTGATCGTGGAATTGGCCACCACTTTGGCCTCACGCCAATAGTATTGCCGCATGCGACCCGTGGTATCATAGCTTACCGTATCGATCACGAGTTTTCGTGAACTGTCGGGAGTCATAAAATTGGAGGAGAGCAAATTGAGCAGCGAATCATTCATCCGGTGAACACGCACATTTTCCTCCCGGAGGTGAAAATAGTCATCTACTTTATCAACCTGCATATTTACCCGGCCGGTTACTTCATTGGCCACACCCAAAAAGCGCGCACGCTGATACCGGTTATAGGAAAAAAGAAAAGACAGGGCAATCAGTTGCAGCACCAGGAAACTGATGAAGGTAGAATACCGCCGAAGTAGAAGAATGACATTTCGCATAAGGGGGTGAGGTCAGCACGTGGCGACCGGTTTACCGCATCACAAAAGGATACCTGTCGTAATTCTTAAGCGCGATCCCGGTGCCCCGTACCACACTTTTCAGCGGGTCGTCGGCTACATGTACGGGAAGTTTGATCTTTTGGCTAAGACGTTTGTCCAGTCCGCGTAACAAAGCTCCACCACCGGTAAGATATAAGCCACGGCGATAAATATCTCCAGCCAGTTCGGGTGGTGTTTGCTCCAATGCTTTTAATATGGCTTCTTCGATTTTGAAAATACTTTTATCCAATGCCTCCGCGATCTCCTGGTAACTCACCATGATCTGTTTGGGAATACCGGTCACAAGGTCGCGACCATTAACCGGAATATCATCCGGAGGGTTATCGAGATCTTTCATCGCGGCACCGATCTGAATTTTGATCTGCTCCGATGTACGTTCACCGATCAATAAGCTATGATAGCGACGAAGGGCTTCCATAATATCCGCCGTGAATTCATCACCGGCAATACGGATACTCTGATCACACACGATACCCGCCAGCGCAATTACTGTGATACCTGTGGTACCACCACCGATATCAATGATCATATTACCCACGGGTTCTTCTACATCAATACCGATACCGAGTGCAGCGGCCATGGGTTCGTGAATGAGATATACTTCTTTTGCTCCGGCCTGCTCAGCGCTGTCACGTACCGCACGCTTCTCTACTTCCGTAATAGAAGATGGGATACAGATCATCATCCGCCAACTGGGAGGGAACAACGGTTTCTTGGGATAAACGAGTTTGATCAATTCGCGGATCATTAATTCCGCGGCGTTGAAATCGGCGATCACGCCATCTTTCAACGGTCGAACGGTACGGATGCTCTCATGGGTTTTTTCGTGCATCATCAATGCCTTCTTCCCCACAGCAAGTACTTCCTTAGGGTTATTTCTATTGAGGGCAACAATGCTCGGCTCATTCACTACCACTTCTTCATTATGTATGATCAGGGTGTTGGCTGTACCCAGGTCGATCGCAATTTCTTGTGTAAACCAGTTAAAAAGTCCCATTTATTCAGGTTGGATTTATGCGTGCAAAGTTGGTGTAATATTTTGAATATACAAACCATTAACTTCAAGTCATGTCGCGAACCGTCTGGATACTTTCCCTGGTGAGCCTGTTCGCCGATGTGGCGAGCGAAATGTTGTACCCTGTGGTACCGCTTTATCTCCGGGATCTGGGGTTTTCCCTATTCCTGATCGGGCTGCTGGAAGGAGTGGCCGAGTGTACTGCCGGTATCACCAAGGGGTATTTTGGTAAAATCAGCGATGAAACCGGAAGGCGTTTACCCTATATCCGGGGAGGATATTTGCTAAGTGCGCTTTCTAAACCATTAATGGTGGTTTTTGCCTGGCCGCTCTGGGTATTTGGTGCCCGGACCGTAGACCGTCTGGGGAAAGGAATGCGCACGGCCGCCCGGGATGCCATGCTCTCCGCAGCGGCCAGCCCCGAAAACAGGGCCCGTGTCTTTGGTTTTCATAGGGGAATGGATACGGCAGGTGCGGTAGCAGGGCCATTGATCGCCCTGTTGTTTCTTCACTTTCTCCCGGGTGATTACCGGCCACTGTTTTATTGGGCTTTCTTACCTGGCCTGGTAGCCGTTGCCTTGCTCTTTTTACTCAAAGAAACCCGCTCCCCTTCATCTACCCTGGGGAGAAAAGGTTTCTTCTCCTTTTTCGGGTATTGGAAAAAAGCTGACCCGGGCTATCGGAAACTAGTAGCCGGTTTACTATTCTTTGCCCTCTTTAATAGCTCCGATGTCTTCTTGCTGTTAAAAACCCGGGAAGTGACTGGTAGTGACACCCTCACGATCGGCGCATACATTTTTTATAATGCCATTTTCGCCCTTTTTTCCTTCCCCATGGGAGCCCTGGCCGATAAAAAAGGATACCGCCCGGTGATGGTGCTTGGGCTGATCCTGTTTGCCGTTGTTTATAGCGGCTTTGCCCTGTCCAACTCCACGCCCGTGCTTCTTTTTCTCTTCTTCCTGTATGGGATCTTTGCCGCGGCCACTGACGGACTCGCCAAGGCGTGGATTTCGCGTTTTGCCCCAAAAACTGATACGGGAACTGCGATCGGCTTGTTCACCTCGGGGCAAAGTCTGGCCAGCCTGGTTGCCAGCAGTACCGCAGGACTGCTCTGGGGCCTCGGAGGCAGCCCCTTACCCTTCCTTATCTCGGCACTGGCCGCGTTTATCGCCGCCATATATTTTTATTTCAAAAAAATTGCAGGCCCGATTGGCTGATTTTGGCACAATAGTGGATAATTGGTGGTAGATTAACCAGTTACATCATCCTAATTTCGTCACCTAAACCAGTAATTATGAAGAAGATTATCGTAGCGGCAGTCATTTTTCTCACCGTATCCGTTACCCGTAGCTCAGCACAGGATTATACCACAGCCCTGGGTGTTAAGTTCTGGGATGGAGGTGGAATCACCTTGAAACACTTTTTTAACGAACAAAATGCCGGCGAACTGATCGGATATTTTTGGAGCCAGGGCGCCCGCTTTACGGGACTGTATGAGATCCACGGAGATATCAGCAATGCCGGTGGCCTCCGGTGGTATATCGGACCCGGTGCCCACGTCGGTTTCTATAATTCCAAATATGGCGATGGTGCCTATTTCGGAGTAGATGGGGTGCTCGGCCTGGATTATAAATTCAACAACGCCCCGATCAACCTTTCGCTTGACTGGCAACCATCCATTGAATTTGGTTCCGGTCGTGGATTCTATGGCGGCTGGGGAGGATTGGGTGTGAGGTATACATTCGGCAATTAAGCCTTAACACGTTTTACCCATAAGCACGTATTGAAACGAATGAGTCGAATGTCACGAATTGATTAAATAAAATTCGTGTCATTCGACTCATTCGTCATAATTCGTGTCAAATCTTCCAATCTTCAAATTATAAATCCCAGCTTGCGCTCCATTTCCACTCCCAACTCAGGTAACCGCTTCCGCTCAATCAGAAAACTCGTTAACCGGGCAATATCTTTAAAGATATAATGCTTGTCTGCAGCGGCACGCAAATAATCCTTCCCTGTGCTTCCTCCCGTGCCGATCCGGGTGCCAATGATCCGGTGAACCATATTCATATGGCGGTAACGCCAGTTACTCAGTTGCTCATCAATTTCCAGTAACACATTCAATAATTGATAGGGCAATTGCAACAAAGGATACCCCCTGTATAACATTATAAAGAGAGCAGCACGGCAAGAGGCCGGAGATAAGGTACGCTCAGCATCTGTTCCATTAAAAAAAACTTCTTCAAAGGCCTGCAGGTTTCCTTTCTCCGCTTCTGCGAGACTTTGCGTCAACCGGTATTTGTATTCCTGCCAGAATGGATGCATGCCTTTCTCTACAGGACCCGAGGTCCTGAACTCCGCCCAATTATGGGCCTGGTCAAAAAATGGCATCCGCTCCAACCATTCATTGAGCAATTGTAAAAGCGACTGTTGCTCCTCCGCATTTTTGATGATCCCGACATGTTCAGGTCGTAGTTGAGAAACATAGTACTCCTTGCCATGTCGGTGCTCAAATTTCAAACCCAGTTTTGCCTCGAGTTCCTTAAACTGCCAGCTTTGAAATCCGGAGGCAGGACGCAACATGTCCCGAAAATCAAGAAAGTCCATCGGGTTCATGGTTTCCATGATATCGATTTGGTGAACCAATACTCGGAGTGTAGTAACTACACGTTGAAGACGATGAACCAATGTTTGCAATTCCGGGGAGTTGTCATTCACTTCTGGTTGGCGAAGGATACCGATGGCTGAATCTACTTCGTGATGAATGAGTTTGAACCATAGTTCATAGGCCTGGTGAATAATGATGAAAAGGGTTTCATCATGTGCCGGCTCACCTCTTTTTATGCTTTCGGGGAACTGGGCATTGAGTATTTTATCAAGCTGCAAATAATCGTGGTAATGCACATCGTTGGCCGGCATAAGGATCGTTTAGTCCGCAAAGTTAGCCATCCGCTTAATAAGCCGGAATAAACTCATAGCCGATATCGCGCCGATAGTAAATGCCGTCGAATTGTGTATGATGGAGTATCTCCAGCGAGGAATCCACGGCATCTTTGATGGTTTCGCCAAAAGAGGTTACACAGAATACCCGTCCTCCATTGGTCACCACTTTCCCATCTTCCATCTTGGTGCCCGCATGAAAGAGCATGGATTGTTTACCGTATTTTCCATCCAGTCCGGTGATCTCGTAGCCTTTTTCATATGGGCCAGGATAGCCCCGGCTAACGGCCACCACCGTTGCAGCGGCACGGGGATCTGTTTCCATACGCACTTTATCCAATTCCTGACGGGCTGTAGCAACAAATAATCCAACCAGGTCATTATTCATTCTGGGCAATACCACTTCGGTTTCGGGGTCACCCAGACGACAATTGTATTCGATCACAAACGGATCACCATTGACATTGATCAGTCCAAAGAAGATGAACCCTTTATAATCGATCCCATCCTTGCTTAATCCGGCAATGGTTGGTTTGATCACTCTTTCTTCCACCTTATGCATAAAGCCGGGGGTAGCGATGGGTACAGGGCTAACGGCACCCATACCACCGGTATTCAGTCCGGAATCCCCTTCTTTGGCACGTTTATAGTCTTTGGCCTCCGGGAGTGTGACATAGTGTTTCCCATCGGTCAGCACAAAAACACTGAGTTCGATTCCGGTCAAAAATTCTTCGACTACTACTTTGCGGCTGGCTTCTCCGAATTTCAATTCTTTCACCATCAATTCAAACTCAGCCATGGCCTCTACATGGTTCTGACAAATGGCCACACCCTTTCCGGCGGCTAATCCATCTGCCTTAATAACAATAGGTAAGGGATGTGCCCGCAGGTACTCCATGCCCTGCTGATAATTTTCCTGTGTAAATTCCTGATAGGCTGCGGTGGGAATATTGTGCCGCTTCATAAAGGCTTTAGCAAAAGCCTTGGATCCTTCCAATTGGGCGCCTTCTCTGGATGGACCAATGAACATAATATCCTTTAACCCGGGTTTGGATTGGAAATAATCATAGAGCCCGTTTACCAGGGGTTCTTCTGGTCCAACGACCACCATTTTGATGACCTCATCCAGGCAAAATTTTTCGATGGCTTCAAAATCAGCAATATCGATATCGACATTCTGTCCGCATTGAGCGGTACCGGCATTGCCGGGAGCGATAAAAAGGGGATTGGCCCAAACACTTTGGTTAATCTTCCATGCCATTGCGTGTTCGCGGCCGCCAGAGCCTAACAGTAAGATTTTCATTACGGACTGAAGTGTTTTTTAATACGTCCTGCGAATATCGGATAAGGCTGTTAAAGATAACATGAAATATTTGTGAGTAAAAGAAATTGTTTACTTTTCAGCATTAATATATTGTGATCCAGATCAATTCATCAAAACAAGCTGTATGACTTCAACTTCAACCACCTCCGGTCATCCGAAGGGTCTTTGGGTTTTGTTTACAACAGAAATGTGGGAGCGCTTCAATTTCTATGGCATGCGGGCCTTGCTTTCCCTTTTTCTGGCTGAAGCCTTAATGATGGGTAAGCAGGAAGCCTCAATTATCTATGGGGGTTTCCTTGGACTTTCTTACCTCACCCCGATGCTGGGTGGTTATATATCGGATAAATACCTGGGCAACCGCAATTGTATTCTGCTTGGCGGTGCCACAATGGGGGTTGGTCAATTGTTATTATTCTTTAGTGGCAGTTTGTTCAAAACCAACCTGCCTCTTTCAACGAATATCATGTGGCTGGCCTTGCTGGCCATTATCCTGGGTAATGGTTTCTTCAAACCCAATATCTCTTCCATGGTGGGGAGCCTTTATCCCAAAGAACAAAAGAATAAACTGGACTCTGCCTTTACCCTGTTTTACCTGGGTATCAATGTAGGGGCTACCCTGGGGCAATTCATCTGTCCATTCTTTGGCGATGTGGAAACCAATGGCGTGCGTGACCTGTCGGCTTTCCGTTGGGGATTTCTCGCTGCCGGTATCGCCATGTTCGTTGGTACTATCTCCTTCTATTTTTTAAAAAATAAATATGTTATCACTCCACAGGGAGAAGCGATCGGAGGCCGGCCCAAAAAATCAGATATACCCGAAGGAGAATCTGAAAGCGCCAAGTTTACGACCACCAGTATCATCATTTCCATTGTATTGCTGGTTGCCGCTACCTATGGATTGCACCTGCTGATGGCGGGCCCTGGCGATTCAGTCATCAAAAAATGGCTTTATCCCTTCATTTTTGCCGCCGGTATCAGCCTTGGCTATCTCATCCTATCGGATAAAACGATCACGAAAATAGAACGCGACCGGATCTGGGTACTTTATATCGTCTGCTTCTTTGTGATGTTCTTCTGGGGGGCCTTTGAACAGGCAGGATCGTCCCTGACCTTTATTGCCGATAACCAAACCGATACCCGCATCCTGGGTTGGACCATGCCCCCAAGCATGGTTCAGAATTTCAACGGGATCTTTGTGATGGCTTTTGCCATTCCCTTCAGTCTGTTATGGATCTGGATGAATAAAAGAAAACTGGAACCCATCTCCCCGGTCAAACAGGCCTGGGGACTTATGCTGATCGCCCTGGGTTATTTTATTATCGCTACCCAGGTAAAAGGATTGGGGATTAGCGGGAAAGTAGGCATCATCTGGATGATCATCCTTTACCTCCTGCATACATGGGGTGAACTCTGTCTGTCACCGATCGGACTTTCCCTGGTGGCCAAACTCGCCCCCAAACGTTTTGCCTCGCTGCTCATGGGTGTATGGTTCCTCGGAAACGCAGGCGGTTATGTACTCACAGGTGTATTGGGTGCCCTGCTTCCCCCAACTACAGAAGCCTATGTGAAAATGGATAAAGAGAATATCAACCTGAAAGGAATTCTGGATAAAGAAGTTGATCCCACACCAGACCAACTGTTTACCTTGGCCAAGAATAAAATCGCGACGACTGTAGACTATGATAAGGGCCGTGAATTCAACCTTGATTTTGAAAAGATCTTAAAATCAACAGACACAACTCTCAGCGCCCAACAATTGGAGCTGATCAAAAAGGAGAATATTGTCACGGTGGGTTATCCTCAGTTTGTCGGGTTCACACTGAAAAGCCTGTATGATTTCTTCATGTTGTTTGTGATCCTGTGTGGAGCCGCAGGTCTTCTCCTGTACTCCTTAACACCGATGATGAAAAAAATGATGCACGGGGTAAGGTAAATCCTGATCACTGTTCATCATTCATTCACCAAAACGATTGTCCATGTGGAAGAATCACCCCAAAGCTCTGCCCTTTCTTTTCTTTTCTGAAATGTGGGAACGATTTGGGTACTACCTGATGATCGGGATCTTTACCCTTTACCTTAAAGATGTAAAGGCAGGGTATGGTATGACCGAAGCGGAGTCTGCTGATCTCTATGGTACATTTATCGCACTCGTTTTCCTCACGCCTTTTCTGGGAGGGCTTCTGGCCGACCGCTTCCTGGGATACACTAAATCCATCATTGCCGGTGGATTGATGATGGGATTGGGCTATTGCCTGATGTCCATTCATAGCCTCCCGATCCTCTATGTCTCCATGACCCTGGTGATCATTGGAAATGGTTTTTTTAAACCCAATATCTCCACATTGCTGGGTAATGTGTACAATACCCCGGAACATGTGGCGCGTAAGGATGAGGGCTATAATATATTTTATATGGGCATCAATATCGGTGCCTTCATCTGCAATTTTATCAGCGCGGTACTGTACATCACTTACGGATGGGGAGCTGCCTTCTTTGCCGCGGGGGTGGGTATGTTTATTGGAGTGATCACGTATATCATTGGATTACGCCATTACCGGTCTTACGATGTTAAAAAAGAATTGAAAGAAGGTGATATGCCTTTTACACGGATCGTGTTGCTTATCCTCGCTCCTTCCGTGGCGGCCGGGGTGCTTGGATGGTTGATACCGGGCACCATCTTTGGTTCCGATTCCACGGACGCCTTCATCTTTGCCTGTATCCCTGTCATATATTTTTACAGTACCATTTATTTCAAGGCAGAAAAAGAAGAGAAGCGACCCATTGCCGCGCTGCTGGCCATTTTTGCCGTGGTGATATTGTTCTGGGCCGTTTTTAAACAAAATGGTTCTGCCCTTAATACCTGGGCCGACCGCTATACGGACAGACAGGTGACAGGCACTACACAAAAAGTATTTGATAACCTGATCCTGGCCAAACAGGTTGTTTATGCAAAAGATTCCGTTCCTGTGTACGATGACCAGTTCCGGTTGCAAAAGGAAAATGGGAAGATCCTTTTTGAATACAATTATCCGCCCTATTTTAAGAACATCCCCGAGCAAAAAAAACCCGCTGAGAAAGAATCCATCAGTCTCTGGGCCACCAATCTGAGTCAATCCATCAACCCCGGCTGGGTGATCCTCTTAACTCCCTTGATCATTTCCTTTTTTGCATGGCGCAGACGAAAGGGCAAGGAACCATCCACTGCGACCAAGATCGCGTTTGGGCTTTTTATCAGCGGGTTATCTGCGCTGGTGATGGTAGGAGCCGTTTATGCGAGTCAAAACGGAGGAGAGAAAGCAAGTGCCTGGTGGCTCATCGCCAGTTATGGAGTGATCACAGTAGGTGAATTATTGCTAAGTCCAATGGGGCTCTCCATTGTATCCAAATTGAGCCCATTGCGTATCAGCTCACTGATGATGGGGGGCTGGTTTGTTTCTACCTCGATCGGCAATAAATTATCCGGTGTTCTGGCCACCATGTGGGATAAGTATGACCATAAGAGTAATTACTTCTGGTTGAATTTTTTCCTGCTCATGGGTGCTGCCTTGGTTTGCTTCATGATGCTGCGCTGGCTCAACAAGGTCATGAAAGAAAAAGGTGTTGCCTGATCCGCTTGTCAAATAAAGGAAAGATGAGGATAGGATTGTTTCAGGATGGCCGCGTCATCCGCTCCCAGCCACTTATTTAACACTGTAGCATAGACGGATTTAAAATCCACCTTGTATTTCAGGTCACCTTCCTCCAGATCACTGAGATCGGGTAAGGCATTGATCAATCCTTTTTTCTTCAACCCACCACCTACAAAGAACATATTGTTGGCCGTTCCATGATCGGTACCCCCGCTGGCATTTTGTGATACCCTTCTTCCAAATTCACTAAAGGTCATCAGCATCACATCGTCGAAACGACCGTTGGCTTTCAGGTCTTTGGTAAAAGCAGCAATCGCATCGTTCATTTCTGTAAATAAACGTTGTTGGGTAAACTGCTGGTTGACATGGGTATCAAAACTTCCCAATGACAGGTAATATACTTTGGTGTTGATATCTGAGTAGATCAGGGAGGCGATGGTTTTGAGATCGGTACCTAACTGAGTTTGCGGGTAAACAGCCTTGGTGGGGCTCATTTTACTTTGCTGGAAAATATAATCGGCAGAAGACAGCGTCGTGGCCATGGTCTTGTATAAATAGTCCACAGGTTGCTCACCGGGTTCGTCTACATGCTGCTTCATTACTTCCCGAAAGAAACGTTCATTGGCGGTACCATAAAGCCGGCGTGGATCGCGCATGGCAATGGCATTGACTTGTTCGCCCTTCAGCGCGAGGCTCAACATATCATCCAATTCAAGAGCATAGGTAGGTTTATCACAACCACTACATTGCGCATCAAGATACCTGCCCACCCAACCATTGTTCCAATAATCGCGGCTGTCGCTTGCGCTATGCCAGATATCCATGCTCCGAAAATGGGAACGATCCGGATTGGGATAACCGACACTGTTGAGGATGGCTAATTCGCCTTCATCGTACAAGCCTTTGAAGGCTACCAGTGAAGGGTGAAGACCGGCTTCATCCGAAAGAGCAAGCGCCTTGGTCTTTTCAATTCCCAGCCGGGGGCGCTCCTTATAATAAATATCATTGTAGGTAGGAATGACGGTATTCAATCCATCATTCCCTCCGCTGAGCTGCAAGATTACCAATACCCTGTTACCCTTGGGCACAACAGCCTTTCCGTCAAAAGCCTTTAAAAAACGCGGCACCAAAAGTGAAGCCGTGGCCAGGGAACCCAATTGTAAAAACTCTCTTCTTCGTACCATGGTTGTAACGTTATTTTTTTTTCGATATCGGATGTTCTAAGTCCGGAGACCGGGGTAGGAAGTCCGAAGCTGGACTCCGGACTTCCTACCGCGGTCTTTTTGCTATGCAAGCTGATATTCCGGCAAACTCATTAACTGCAAGGTTACCGACCGGACAAAATCCTCCCGGCTTTTGGAATTACTGAACTGAACGATCAATGAACCATTGATCTGGCTGTCTGCCATCAGCAGGTTTCCCACAATGCTATCCACCAGTTTATCCTTTTCTGTTTTGCTGTATTGTTCGTTATACGTCTTCCAATCGATCGTTGCTTTTATCAATGCCCTTCTGTTCATTCCTTTTACCAGCATTTTATCCGCATCATTCCTTTTTCCCATTTGCTGGTCATCGTCATCCTTGGCGCGTATATTCAATTCATCCGCATCCACGATCAGTTGGGGTATCCGCATCCGCAACAGTAATGTTGAACTGTCGATCCATGATTTACCTCCGGGCCAACCCGCCACATTGGGAGGATAGAACAAAATCTGACCCAGGGCTTTCTGTAAAAACAACAGGCTTTCTTCATTCTCGAGTTGCATGGGCAACATGCGCTGGATACCTACCAATAGCTCAACGGGTGATTTGATATGATTTCCGGTATTTTTTTCGTCAAAGAACCAATCGCTGGTAAAAATATCCTCGGCCAGTTTACTGATCTGGTAATTGCTTTGATAGAAACGTTCAGACAACCATTCCACTTTTGCCTCATCCACCTGCTCATTGACAAAGAACCGATACAGTTTGCGGGTAATGAACCGGGCAGTTTGTTTTTGCGCCAGTAAATGGTCCAAAACCTCCTCTCCCGTCAGGTTTCCGGTTCGGCCCAAAACGGTCTTTATCCCGGTATCATGTTGAAACCGTCGAAATACAAATTCCCCCTGCAGGTTGGCCGACCAACCTGTAAAGGCCCGGGCGGCCTCCTTGATATCCTGTTCGGTATAGTTTCCACGTCCCAGGGTAAAGAGTTCCATTACCTCGCGGGCAAAATTTTCATTGGGATGGTCTTTCCGGTTTTGTTGATTATTTAAAAAGTTGAGCATGGCCGCTGATTTGGAAACGGCATGCAACATATCTCTAAAACTTCCCAGTGCATTTTTGCGAAGAATGTCCAGTAACCCTTGCTGGTAATAAACATTGAGGTTGCGACAGGCAAAATGGCCATGCCAGAAGAGCGCGAATTTTTCGCGAAGCTGGGCGTCCGAATTCACCATTTCCTTGAACCAGGTCAGGTTCAGGCTGCGGATCCTTTCCCTCGACATTTGCTGCATTTTCTTTTTCTCTTCCTGGCTCAGCTCTTTCTTTTGCTGGCGGCCGGCCTCTTCCAACCCGGCCTTTAATCCGTCCAGGTAGTCCCCTGCCACATCCATATACGCGGGAGTGGTTTTTGAAGATTGCTGCAGGGCTTTAAATAATTGGGCGGGAGATAGGGTGTCCAGGTCGGCCAATTGCTCCACAGAAGGGCCAAAACCGGCCCTCCACATGAGGTGGTGATTCCTGGTTTTAAGGGATAGTGACATGGGGGGTTGGACTGGGGTTGGGGGGGAAGGTTTAATGGGGGGATGAAGGGTGACAGATGACGGAGGACGGATGACAGATGACGGATGTTGGATGACAGATGACTGATGACTGATGACTGATGACAGCCACCCTCGGCCCCTTCGACTCCCTTCCAACATCCAACATCCAACATCCGTCATCTGTCATCCAACAACCAACATCCGTCCTCCGTCCTCCATCATCTATCCTCCTTCATCCGCTGAAACAAAGCCTCCAACGTCTCGTTCTTCGCTACGCCATTCTTATTGAACATCGGGTCTGCTTTGATGTATTCGATCCGGTTTTTGAGGTCGGGGTGGGAGCTGATCCATTCGGCAGGGACATCTTCGCCCGATTGCTGTACTTCCTTTTCCAAAAGTTTAAATAATCCCACAAACCCATTTCCGTCGATCTTTCTATCGGCCAGAATTTTAAGCCCGTCCAGGTCGGCCTCTTTCTCCAGTTTCCGTGAGTAGTTGAGTGTTTTTAACTGGTCGGCCTGAAGCATTGCCTGGTTCATCACCCCGCCCATATCCCCAAAGAGCATGGAAAGAAAAAGGGAGGAGCCCAAAGAGCGGAAGAGGGATCGGGTGGTATGTTTGTTCTGGATATGCGTGAATTCGTGTGATAAAAGCGCTGCCAGTTCCTCGTAATTATCCATATCATTGAGCAACCGGTCGTACACCACAATATTGCCCCCGGGTACAGCAAAGGCATTGGCTACATCTTCCTTCACCACCGTGATGTGGATATCATAGGCCGTTTCGATCTTCATCTCAGCAAAAAAATCATTGAGCAGCAGGGTCTGTCGGTCATTGGTGGTATACCCGGAAAGCAGGGTGCTCATCATCCCGTCCCCCAGTTTTTCCTCATATGAAACAGGCACCCGCCTCGCAAGCCTTTCCGCCAAAAATGGAATTCCCCAGATATAAAAAGAAACCATCAAGGCCAGTAGGACCAGAAGGACCTTTACCAGCGTCGAGGCTCCATTCCCAAATGTCTTACGTAACCAGGACCGGTCATTCTTCCCCAATTTTTGTTGCAAAGCCTCGGCAAACCCTGGGTGGTTCACCTCGATCGTTTGAAGCGGAATGCCCAGGTATTTGACCCGGGTGGTACCCACCTGCTGAAATGCCTGCCGGAGAATTTTGTCATAATACCAGAATACCTCACGTCCCGTGCCATCCTCAAAATGGATGGTCATTTTTTGTAGCCCAAAAGAAACACGCACTGATTGCGGTTGACCCTCGCCGAGATAATATATACCGGAAAATGACTCCATACGTGCAAATGGATTAAGAAGAATTACTTAGCAAAGCTACCTTTTTTCACGGTTTGCAACATTGTTGTTATAATATTTGGCTAACAGTTGTTATATGAAATTTAAAAAAATATATATTGATGAATCATTTTTTTTAACCAAACCACACGCGTATTTATGAAAAAAACCCTTGCTTTCCTCTTAGGAGGTGTCTTGCTCGTAGCGGCTTGTAAAAAATCCGCAGGCCCTGCAGAAGAGATCCAGGCCGAAGAATCGGCTATCTCGCAAAGGATCTGTTTCTCGAATGAAGTTTTACAACAACAATTACAGGAAGATCCGGGATTGGCTGACCGGATGGCGGCTATCGAACGTTTTACGCAACAATTCGTTGAGAGCCCGGAATCACAACGTTTGCTCGCCAATGGAATCATTGAAATCCCGGTTGTTTTCAATGTATTGTATCGCACAGCGGCACAAAATGTTTCCCTGGCCCAGTTACAATCACAGATCGATGTATTGAACGAAGATTATAGTGCAACCAATGCCGACTATAACCTGACCTCTACTTACCAAAGTGTAAAGTCGGGCGATATTCAGATCCGGTTTGTACTTGATCAGGTGATCCGTAAACAGACCAACAAAACAAGTTGGACCACAAACAATGCGATGAAAAAATCTGCGCAAGGTGGTATCAATCCTACCAGCCCCACAACCAAACTCAATATCTGGGTATGTAACATGGGTGGTGGTATCCTGGGTTATGCTCAATTCCCCGGTGGTGCTTCCTCTACAGATGGTGTGGTATTGGATGATAATGCAACCGGCCGTACTGGTACTGCCGCTGCGCCTTTCAACAAAGGCCGTACTGCAACCCACGAAGTAGGCCATTGGCTGAACCTCCGCCATATCTGGGGTGATGCTACTTGTGGCAACGACCAGGTGGGTGATACCCCGCTGCATAACACGGCTAACTATGGTTGCCCCGCTGCAGGTCATAAGAGCACCTGTACAGGAACTCCCGTAGAAATGACCATGAACTATATGGACTACTCCGATGATGCTTGTATGTATATGTTCAGCTTAGGGCAGAAATCCCGTATGCTGGCCACCTTTGCAACTGGCGGACCGCGGAATAGTTTTGCGCAGCCATAAGAAGTATCGTGAGATGTGAATCGTAAGAGGTGAGTTTGTTCTCACGTCTCACGATTCACATCTCACGATTTTTACCTACCATCCCCATCCAACAAATTCCCTAATCCTCCCAGCAAGCTTCCTTCTTCTTTTCTGTTGTAGGTACCGTAAGCGAGGATACGACTGGCAAGACGGCTAATGGGAAGCGACTGGATCCAGACACGACCTGGTCCGCGCAGGGTGGCATAGAAAACCCCTTCTCCTCCAAATAACGTATTCTTGATTCCTCCCACAAACTGGATGTCATAATCACAGGAGGGGGTAAAAGCAACAATACATCCGGTATCGATCTTAAGTAATTCTCCGGGTTGCAATTCTCGCTCGATCACATGTCCGCCGGAATGGACAAAAGCCATTCCATCCCCTTCCAGTTTTTGCATAATGAACCCTTCTCCACCAAACAAACCGGTTCCCAGTTTTCGCTGAAATTCAATTCCCACGGAAACGCCTTTGGCAGCGCAAAGGAATGAATCCTTCTGACAGATCATTTTTCCTCCCAGGCGAAGCAGGTCCATCGCAATGATCTTACCGGGATAAGGAGAAGCAAAACTCACCCGCTTCTTTCCAGAACCGGTATTGGTATAGGTGGTCATGAAAAGACTTTCCCCGGTGAGCACGCGCTTGCCGGCTGAGAGAAGTTTTCCAAGGAAACCTTTCTCCTGCCCTGTGCCATCTCCAAAAATCGTCTCCATTTGTATCCCGTCATCCATCATCATAAACGACCCCGCTTCCGCTATCGCGGTTTCCCGGGGGTCAAGTTCGATCTCCACACATTGCATCTCCTCCCCAAGGATCCGGTAGTCTATTTCATGGTTTGTTCGGCTGTATTCGCTCATAACTGTGTAATTTTTAGCAAAAATACCGAAGATCAAGGCTCCACATAGTTATTATTGTGATAAATGGCATGGATTAAAGCGGGGTTTCCTTTAAATTGCCGCCCCGGGCAGACCTGCCCATTCTAATAACCAAAAGTTCATCAGATGAAAAAAAGTACTTTCCTATCTACCTGTTTGGCATTGGTACTGAGCAGCTCTTTGCTGGCCCAGACCAAACTGGTGGAAAAAGTAACAAGGAAGGGAGACGAGATCGTTATCCCGTATGAGAAATACAAATTGAAAAATGGGCTTACCCTGATCATCCATGAGGATCATTCAGATCCCCTGGTTCGGGTGGATGTGACCTACCACGTAGGTTCTGCCCGTGAAGAGATCGGAAAATCCGGCTTTGCCCACTTCTTTGAACACATGATGTTCCAGGGAAGTGACAACGTAGGCGATGAGCAGCACTTCAAGATCGTAACCGAGTCGGGCGGTACCCTGAATGGAACCACCAACCGCGACCGGACAAACTATTTTGAAACAGTTCCCAGCAACCAGTTGGAAAAAATGCTCTGGCTCGAAGCCGACCGGATGGGATTTCTGTTGGATGCCGTAACACAGCAAAAATTTGAGATCCAGCGTTCTACTGTAAAAAATGAAAGAGGTCAGAACTACGACAACCGTCCCTACGGACTGGCTTTTGAAAAATTATCCCAGGCCATGTACCCCTACGGTCACCCCTATAGCTGGCTGACCATCGGTTATGTGGAAGACCTGGATCGTGTGGATGTGAACGACCTGAAAAATTTCTTCCTTCGCTGGTATGGCCCGAATAATGCCACGATCACCATTGGCGGTGACGTCAGCCCCAAAGAAGTAGTGAAACTGGTAGAAAAATATTTTGGTTCCATTCCTTCCGGCCCCCGTGTGGATGATATGCCAAAGATGATTCCTGAACTGAACCAGCACCGTTTTGTTTCTTACGTTGATAATTATGCCCGTGTACCCGTAATGCTGAAAGCCTACCCTACCGTGGCCGATCAGCATCCTGATATGGCTGCCCTGGATTGCCTGGCCGAAGTACTTGGACAAGGCAATAACTCGGTACTCTATCAGCAACTCGTAAAAAAACAGCTGGCTCTTGCGGCGAGTGTTAACCATTCCAACTCCGAACTCTCCGGTGAATTCATGTTCCAGGTTGTTCCCTATCCTGGCAAATCACTGGCCTATATGTACTCCCTGCTGAACAACGCATTGGATAGCTTTGAAGCCCGTGGTATCACTGATGAGGATATCGCCAAATTCATTGGCCAACGGGAGGCACAGTATATGAACAGCCTGCAAAGTGTTTCGGGAAAAGTTGCGCAATTGGCCGCTTACGAAACCTTCCATGACAATCCCAACCTGATCGGTAAGGAATTGAACATGTACCGCTCCGTAACAAAAGAAGATGTTATGCGGGTGTACAAACAATACGTGAAGAACAAACATTGTGTAGTATTGAGTGTACTCACCAAAGGTCAGGAAGCGCAAACTACCGGTAACGACAACTATAAGGTGAACCCCGATAACTATACCCCTCCCTCTTATGGCTACGATGGTTTGAAATATGTAAAGGCCAAGGATAAATTTGACCGCACCAAACAACCATCAAGCGGACCCAACCCCGTGGTAAAAGTGCCCGCTTTTTGGAAAAAAGATATCAATGGTGGAGTACGGGTGATCGGTGCTGAAAACAATGAACTCCCAACCGTAAATATTTCGGTGAAAATACCTGGTGGTCACCTGATGCAGGCTGATAACCTGGGTAAAGCAGGTCTTGCTTCCTTCTTTGCCAGCATGATGGATGAAGACACCAAAGTGCGGAGCGCCGAGGATTTCAGCAAAGAATTGGAGAAACTGGGTAGCACGATCAGTGTGTTTAGTGGCACCGATGGCATTACCTTCCAGTTGTTCTCGCTGACCAAGAACCTGGATGCCACCCTGGCCTTGTTGGAAGAACGTATCCTCCAACCCAAATTCACCAATGACGCCTTTAGCCGCCTGAAGCGCCAAACGCTGGAAAGCTTTAAGCAGATAAAATCGCAACCAGCCGCTATTGCCTCTGCTGTATTTGATAAGATCAACTACGGCGAGAATAATATCTTGGGTATTAGTGAAAGCGGCACAGAAGAAACCGTCAAAACATTTACCATCGAAGATGTTCAGGGATACTATGATAACTATATGACCTCACAAGGAGTGGATGTAGTAGTGGTGGGTGATGTAAAAGAAAGTGAAGTTTTACCTAAGCTGAGCTTCTTATCCAAATTGCCAAACAAGAAGATCACTATTCCTGAGATCAAAACAGCTCCGGCTGCTGAAAAAACAAAGGTCTATTTTGTTGATGTAAAGAATGCCGCCCAATCCGAATTCCGTGTTGGCTATCTGACCAACCTGAAATACGATGCAACAGGCGACTATTATCGTTCATTCCTGATGAACTATCCGCTGGGTGGAGCCTTCAACAGCCGCCTGAACCTGAACCTGCGTGAAGACAAAGGTTGGACCTACGGAGCACGCTCCGGATTCAGTGGCGACAAATACAGCGGAGAATTTTCTTTCAGCGCCGGTATCAAAGCCGCCGCCTCCGACAGCGCCCTGAGTGAAGTCATCAAGGAATTAAAAGATTTCCAGGAAAAAGGGTTGACCGATGATGAAATGACCTTTATGAAAAGTGCCCTGGGACAGATCGATGCCCTTCGGTATGAAACCGGATTCCAAAAAGCCGGATTTATCGGTCGCATTTTGGAATATGATCTGCCTGCTGATTATGTAGATAAACAAAACCAGATCCTCAAGAACATGACAAAAGAGGAACTGAGCGCCTTTGCTAAGAAATGGATCGACCTCAGCAAGATGAATATCCTGCTCGTGGGAGATAAAGCCAAAGTATTACCCACCCTCGAAAAATTCGGTTACGAGATCATCGAACTGGATGTGGATGGCAAACCGGTGAAATCGCAGAAAGGATTCTAAAAAACCCTGACGTTCAAAATAAAAAGGTGCACCCTCCGGTGCACCTTTTTTTATTTAGATCAATGTGGTTCATTTCGTATTCAACAATCCAACAACCTTTCTCCGGTTGAACTCCCGGGGTAATTCCAGCAACAACCCCTTTTCATCACACCCCAGAACCCGAAAACTATAGGTCATTTCCATCGGCCCATTTGAGCCAGGGAAACCAAAACTACCTGTACTGTCGAGAAAATGCACCCTTAACCGCATTCCGGGGTCCTCTCCCTCATCATAAAGGGTATCCAGACTCCATTTCCCATTGATCATCTTGCCCTCATTATTATACTCGACCAGGGAATCCATTTCAAACCGGAATGCAGTCTTCATCAGACCCGCCTGAAATTCACGAAAGAAACGGGTTGTGTCCTTTTGGTCATCAAACCACTCCACCTCCTTTTCTTTATCTAAATCAAAGGGTGATAACGCCCCTGTTTTAGCCATGGTATAAGTGTGGCCACTCAATATACCCTTTACAGAGGCCATATCCGCTGGCTTGGAGGGCAGTGACTCTTTCCCTGCCGTTACCTTTACTTCGGCATTGTTACAGGCAGTGGCACCCAACAGCGCCAGGCCGATCCAGATCGTTCCTTTCATGATTAATTATTTAGGGAATAAATATCCTATCGGAGAAGGATATCGGCAATACCGTATGGCGGGTATTTAACGGGAAGAAATTTGCGGAAAAAATTTGCGGAGACTTAATTTGAAGAGGAGAGTCATAAAAAAAGCGACCCCCGGATAAGCATAAGCAGTCAGAAAAGAGTTTGGGGGTCGCTTATATTTCACCTTCCCGGCCTTAGCCGGGTAAAACCAACTATGTATTAGAGACACTCATGGCCCCGGGGGTGCTGCATGGGAGGAAAAAAATAAGGAACAGATAAATAAGAAATAAGGAAGTAAGAGGTCATTCCCTTACTTCCTTATTTCTTATTTATCTGTTCCTTATTTTCTATTTCCCTAGAACCAGCTTCCCACAAACGCTTCATCCGCTCCTTTCCCCAGTTTCCTGCGACGGCGTGCAACCGATGCGCGGTGGATGAACATGGAGATGAACATCAAGGGGATAAATACCAAGGTCAGCGGAGGTATACCGAGGAAGGATATCCATTTACCTGCAAACTGCCGGCGCATGGGTCTTCTCAGTCTTTCCGCGATGAGGTACATACTCGGTACGATCATCAGGGTCATAAAGAATGCGAAGATCAACCCGAAGATGATGGTCCAGGACAACGGCTTCCAGAACACGGCGTTATCACCTCCAAAGAAGATATGCGGGTTCAGGTCCGAGAACATGGTCACGAAATTGATATTCAATCCGACTGCCAGGGGAATAAGCCCCAGGATGGCCGCAACTGCAGTCAGCAACACAGGGATGATACGCGTGCGTCCTGCCTGGATCACAGCTTCCCGTGTGCGCATACCACGTGCCCGAAGTTCATCGGCAAACTCGATCACCAGGATACCATTCTTCACCACAATCCCTGCCAATCCTACAATACCGATACCGGTCATAACCACTGACACCTCCATTTTTGTTATGGCAAATCCAAGCAAAACCCCGATCACACTAAACAGGATCTCTGTCAGGATGATCACCGATTTACTGATGGAGTTGAATTGGAGAACAAGGATAAACAGGATCAGCATCAGGGCAATGACCAGGGCCTTTCCTAAGAACTCCCCGGTTTCCTGCTGCTGCTCGCCTTCACCGGTTTGAGCGATATTCACCCCATCGGGTTTGCCTTTAAAGTCAGCGATATAGTTCTTTAATTCGGCGTTCACCGCTGTTGGGGTATACCCTTGTGTTTCCAATACATTGGAGGTAAGCGTGATCACCCGTTTATGATCCTTTCTTTTTACACTACCCAGGGTGCTTGTAAGCTCCGCCTTTACCAATGAGGTCATGGGGATGCTTTTCACAGCTCCTCCGGCCGCCATATCCTGGAAGCGTATATTCATATTCAGCAGGTCAACCAGGTTTTTACGCTGCAATTCCTGGGTGCGCAACTGGATCTTATATTCATCTTCGCCATCTTTGATCTTGGAGACTTCTCGTCCAAACAGGGCCGTACGAATCTGTTGACCGATCTGTCCGGTGGAAACCCCTTCGATCAATGCCCTTTCCCGGTCAACGGTCAGTGTGATCTCCGGATTGGTAAGGTCTACATCCATTTTCAATTCTTCCACACCGGGAACCTGAATTGAATCAAGGTAGTTTTTAAGTGAAACGGCTGTCTTGATCAATTCATCAAAATTCTCGCTCGCTACTTCAATATTGACAGGAGGTTCGGTGGGCGGGCCATTCTGTTCCTGGCTCACCGTAATCTCTGCACCAGGTACGCCTTTGATCACCGCACGAATGGAATCCAGGTATGGAGCAGTTGATTTTCCATGTCTTTTTTCAAATTCTACAAAAGAGACCTGGATACGTCCACGTTCCGGACGTGTGCTCTGATCCCCTGAAGTGGGGTCACTCGCACCTACGGCAACGTTGGCGATCACGCTTTCTACCAGCGGGTTTTTCTGGTTATTTTCCATACCCAGTACCTTGAACACTTTTTGCTCCATCGACTTGGTCACAGAATCTGTGTATTCAATATCGGTACCTACGGGCAGTTTCAGATAAACATAGATCTGGTTGGGATCACCTCCGGGGAAGAAAACAACCGGAGGTTTACGCACTGCAAATAATACAACGGAAAAAATAAGCAATCCAAATGTACCTACCAGCAACCAAACAGGTCTCCACCCTTTCAACGCCCAGCGAAGCAGGGTTTCATAATGACCCATGATCCAGGGAAGCGCGTGGTCCTGGAAATATTTTACCATTCTTTCCAACAAATACTTATCCAATACACCCAACAATGCCAGGAACAATATGAGGTTACCGAGGAAAGTAAACCCGGCAAGATCAAGCAGAACGCCCAATCCTACAGCTACCCAGAAGATGGGACTGCGGAAGATGGCGGACCGGGGTTTCTTATTATCTTCTTCATCATGGTTCATGAAATCCACCGCAAACACGGGGTTCATGATAAAGGCCACGATAAGCGAGGCGGTCAGGGTAAAGATCAGCATCGTTGGCAGATAGATCATGAACTTACCAATGATGCCAGGCCAAAACAGGAGCGGGAAGAATGGCGCAAGCGTTGTAAGTGTGCCCGCTAATACAGGTATCCATACCTCTCCTGCCGCCATGATCGCCGATTTCTCGGAACTGATCTTTCCTTTGCCCTGTACAAATATCCGGTGGGTATTCTCGATCACCACAATGGCGTCATCCACAATGATCCCTAATCCAAACAACAGGGCGAACAACACGATAAAGTTCAGGGTAACATGTGACCCAACAATAAGGTCAGCCGCCGGCAGAAAGATAAATGCAACGAACATACTCAATGGCACCGACAGGGCCACAAAGAAGGCATTTGTCACACCCATGAAGAACATCAGGATCACCAATACAAATATGAACCCGAGTACAATCGTATTCACCAGGTCGTTAAAGGAGGTCTGCGCCGCTGTACTTTGATCGCCGGTAACCACCACATTCAGATCGGGAGGAAACTGGGCGCCTTTTAATTCATCCACCACTTTCCGCACTGCATCCGAGGTTTCGATCAGGTTCTCCCCTGAACGTTTGATGATATTGAGGGTGATCACATTGGTACCGTCCAAACGCGCATAGCTTTCTTTTTCCTTAACCGTATCCTTGATCTGAGCCACATCTTTCAGATAAACAGGTGAACCCTGATTATTCCGCAGTACGATCTTCTGAATATCAAAAACGGTCTTGAGCTGTCCTTTCAACTGAAGGGTGCGTTTCATATTTCCCACTTCCAGCAAACCACCCGATATATCGAGATTCTCCCGCGCTACTGCATTGGCAATATCGTCAAAGGTGACCCCTGAGGCCTGAAGCCGATTATTATCTACATTGATCTGGAATTCCCGTTCGGGAGAGCCGACAATATCTACCCTATTGATCTGGGTAAGTTCTTCCAGTTTATCCTGCAGGTCTTTCGCATATTTATCCAGACGAACCACATCATAGTTCCCACTCACATTCACATACATGATCGGTTGGTCGGAGAAGCTCACTTCCAGTACAGTTGGTTCCTGGGTCAGATCAGTTGGCAGATCGGCCTTGGCCTTATCTACCGCATCCCTCACTTTCTGCAAGGCCACATCTGTTTTGACATCCGTATTGAACTCAACAATGATCGCCGAGAAATCCTGAAGCGAATTACTGGTTACCTTGTTGATCTTGGCACCGGTGATCCCTTTGATCTCTTTTTCGATCGGTTGGGTCACCAGGTTTTCCATATCCTTGGGGGAGTTCCCTACATAAACCGTTTGCACATAGATTGTCGGGATAACAATGTCTGGAAACTGCTCTTTGGGTAAAGTAACAAACTGAAAAACACCAGCGAGTGTAACAAAGACCATGATCAGATAGATCGAGGTTTTGTTTCGGATACTCCAGGTCGTCGGTTTGAACTCCTTGAATTTTTCTTTTATTTTATCGATAGCACTCATAAACGTTGATTAAAGGTTGAGACGGTTTTATTTCGCCGAAGTGGTCAGGGGTAACCCATCATACAATCCCTGGAAACCTTCGACGATCAGTTGGTCGCCTTCTGCCAATCCACTCTTCACTTCCAGTTTATCCCCATAAATTTCTCCGATCTCTACGCGCTTTTTGCGGGCGGTAAGTCTGTTTCCTTCCTTTACAGCTACCAGTACAAACTTCCCTTGCACATCGGTTTGCAAGGTATTCACCGGGATCGTGATCGTATTTTTGGTATAATAATCCTGAATACGAACGAGGGCGATCTGATTGGGACGGAAATTATTTCCTGGTATCGGTGCTTCTACATAGAAGGAACGGCTCAGGGGGTCGATGATCTTACCAGCCACATTGATACGTGCATTGATGGTCTTGTTTGATTCGGGTAAAACAACCTCCATTACACTTCCTACACCTACCCTTCCAAGGTAATTCTCCGGAACTTTTACTACCGCCTTCAGGTTATTGGAATTCACGATGCGGATACCTGCCATGGCAGCGGAAGTAGCGGAAAAGGTTTCCCCTACTTTGATATTAACCTGGTCAGCTACGCCACTCATTTCGGCATATACATTGGTATAGGAGAGTTGCTCCTGGGCCAGGGCCAGTTGTTTCTTTAACTGATCCACGTTATTCTTCGCGGATAGCAATTGAACCTCGGTTCCAATGTTCTGGCTCCACAGGTTTTGCTGGCGTTTGTACAGGTCTTCCGCAAAAACCAATTGGCTTTCCACCTGATCGATCTGTTTACGTTCAAGGGCATCATCCAATTTTAACAGCAACTGACCCTTCTTCACCATTTGCCCTTGTTTTACATAAATAGCTCTTACTTGTCCGCCCATTCCACGTGGAGTGACATAAGCGATATTTTCCGACTCGACCATTCCTTGCAGGTCAATATAATGAGTAAAATCGCCATTGGTCAGTGTAGTCAATGCTACGAGTTTGGCTTTTTCTTCCCGTGCGGCAGAAGGATCGAGTTTTTTGATCTCCTCTTCCAGTTTGGAAATTTCTGCGGCCATACCCCGTTGGTCTGCTTTTAATTTTTCCAGCGTGGCTTTTTTATCATTCAGCGCAGACTTTTCGTCTTTGCCGGCTCCCCCGCAGGATACGAGGAATACAAGAAACAGGGCAGCCCCTGTAGTTTTGATCAGCGTATGCATTTGATATTTTTTAGCGTTCATGGTAGTTGGTTTAGAGTTTTCCGGTTGCTTTTTGAAAATCCACCTTGGCGATGATAGCATCGTACAGGGCGCTGATATAGTTGGTTTGGGCCGATTTTAATTCGGTCTGTGACTGCGTAATCTCCAGCGCTGAACCGGTTCCCACTTCAAATTTCTTCTTGGTTTGCTGGTACACTTTCTCTGCCAGTTCCATATTCTTCTTCTGCTCATCCAGGGTGATCAACGCGGAGCGATAACTGATTCGGGCCGCTTCCACTTCCTGATCGATCATGTTTTTCATCGCATCAATCTGGATATTGGCCTGTTGTACCGCGATCTGTGCCTGTGCAATCTTGGCCTTGGTCGAAAATCCATTAAAGATGGGCACATTGATATTCAGGTTGACATTGGAGATCGTAAACCAGTCACCCCTTCCAAAGAAATCAAACTTATTCCGTTGTGCATTCTTCAAATAGGCACCCGAAAGACTGACCGTTGGTATCTGGCTGAGTTTGTACCGGCGTACATTGAACTCACTCAGCTTCCGGCTGATTTCCGCATATTGGTAATCGGGGCGGTCGGTGTAATTGAATTGACCCAGTTCCAATCCCCCTTCCTTGATCATATCATCGGTGAGTACATCGGTCAGCACCAGGGTATCCTTTACCGGCATTCCCATCAGCACTTTCAATCCGAGGTAACCGGTTTCAATCCCATTCAGGGCCTTGGTCATTTCTGTTTGCAGATTTGATTTTTGTACCTGAAGTTTATCAATGTCCAGTTTTTCCGCAAAGCCATTGTCATACAATATCCGGGTAGTACGGGCCAGGCTGTCCACCAATCCGATATTCGCATCCAGCAATTCCAATTGTCTTTTGCTGACAAGGAGTTGGTAATAGATCTTGTGAATATTGGCTTTGATATTCTCTTCCGTTACTTCCACGTTCTTTTCAGCCCATTCAATCGTGGTTCTCCGGGCCTGTAGACCAACAAATACCTGCCCGTCAAATAAGAGCTGGTTTAGGGTTAAACCCACACTGGAAGAATATTTTGTACCGAATTGAGCCTGGATAAACCCAAAATCAGCCGGGGAAACAATGGTATTCCCGTTTCCGTCCTTCACTCCTTCTGCCTCCAAAACACCATAGGTGGCGGCGGCAATAAAGTTGGGAAATGACTGAGTAGCCACATTGGGGTTATAAGTGGCTCCAAGGGTACCATTGATACTGGGATAAGCGGCGGCGGTCACCTCGCGGTTCACCTCGGCCTGATTTTTTACCGCCAGTAAGGCATTCTTTACCTGGGCGCTGTTCTTTTTGGCATATTCCACCGACTGCGCCAGTGAGAATTCATGCCGCTCCTGCGCCTCCGATCGTATTCCAATGATCGTTAGGGCCAGGATTAGGAGTAAGGTAGCAGTTGATTGTAGTGTCCTCATAGATCCTTATTTATTAAATAGAAAATTCTTTTAGGTATTTCTGAATCAGTTTATGCCCTTTTGATGTCGCAATGCCAAAAGTGAAATGCACCATCACCTCCCGGGTCACAGAGGCCACTTCATACTTTGACGGAGGGAACACATCCATATTAAAAGGGATGAACATGCTCTCCAGCCTGTAGCGTGACAGGATATCGATCGAAATATCCTCCCGGTACAATTCCTCTTTGATCCCCCTTTCCATGTTTTGCTTTACCATGGACAGGATAAACTCATTCTTATGCTTCTCAAAATGACGAAAGGCCTTGGGATGAAATTTCTGCAGGTCATAGATCACTACCGGATTCATTTCCCGGATCTGCTTCAGTACCGATTGCATCAGGATGAAAACCTCTTCGATCGCATTCCCGGCCATCTGGCAACTGTTCAGGCAATCCTGCTCCCCCTTGCTCACATCATCCGCTACCACCGCCTCGATCAGTTCATCCTTATCGACAAAATGTTGGTATAAGGTCTTCTTACTCATACCCAATTGACCCGCGATCTCGTCCATCGACACCGACCGGATCCCATACCGCATGAACATCTCAAGCGCCTTTTCCTGTATTCTGTCTTTTACCTCCATTTGTAATATTCGGGGGGCAAAACTATGGAAACTATTAACGTTGCCAAAGTTTCCGGTATTAATTTTACAATTTTTGGATGGGCGGCTTTCTTGTTTCACAGGCGGTTTGGGCCTGCACAGCTTATATTTACATCTAAATCCTAAAAGATGAACCCCAAACCCTCAGCTATTGGGCGCTTTACATATAAGAAATTACTTCGATATTTCATTCAGGGTTTACTGATCATGGCCCCCATTGCCATTTCTTTTTGGGCCATCGTGGCATTGTTCAATTTTCTTGACGAATTACTCCCGCAAATATTGGGTACCACTAAACAAATTGCGGTGGACTCAAACGGGGATGGGGTATTGGAGATAAAAACGGTCAAAGGTTTGCCCAAGGGTATTGGTTTTGGTATCATCATGGTCCTCATCATCCTGATTGGTTATATCTCCTCCTTCTTTGTGGTGGGGCGTTTTGTAGAAATATTTGAAAAGGTGTTGGAGCGTACCCCGGGGATAAAATTCATTTATACCTCGGTAAAGGATTTCTTTGAAGCTTTTGCCGGGGATAAGCGAAAATTTGATAAACCTATTCTGGTCAATGTACATTCCGAGGAGGTATGGATGGTAGGGTTTTTGACAAATGAGGATCTTCATCAGTTTGAATTAGGGGCAGAATATGTATCCGCGTATGTGCCTCAGGGTTATAATATTGCCGGACAGGTCTATCTTATCAGGCGAAGCCGCATACGTCGTCTGGAGGATCTTGCCCCGGGTGATGCCATGAAATTTGCCGTCACCGGTGGAGTGGTGCATATACAGGATCCTGTCACCGCACATGAAGGGGAAAATCCTCGTTAAGTCACGAGGATAATATCATTTTCTTCCGGGTTCAATTTCGAACACCACTTTCAATTCCTTGCTTTCTTTGTACGGAAATAATGATCCGTGCCCTATTCTTTACCTATATTATTCATGACCACACCTCTATACTGGGGATTTTATGGTCATCAATTGATCAACCGGTATGCTGTTTACTTATTGCCCCCGGAGATGGTGGTCTTTTTCAAACCACACATTGAATACCTGTCCACGCATGCGGTGGATCCAGACAATCGCCGGTATATGATACCTGAGGAAGGACCCCGGCATTATATCGATCTCGATCGATATGGTGTACCTCCCTGGGATTCCCTGCCGCGGTCCTGGTCAAAAGCGGTGGAGAAATTTTCAGCCGATAGTTTACAACAGCATGGGATCGTTCCCTGGTGGGTACAGACCATGCTTCGGCGACTGACCAAAGCATTTCATGACCATGACCCCAAGCGGGTGCTTAAGTTAGCTGCCGAGATCGGGCATTATATCGCTGATGCACATGTACCCCTGCATGCCTGTAGCAACCACAACGGACAATACACCGGTCAAAAAGGAATTCACGGATTATGGGAGAGTCGAATTCCAGAACTGTTGGCCGAAAAAGAATGGGATTTCTTTATAGGTAAGGCTATATATATAGATGACCCGGGTAAATTCATCTGGGAAAGGGTGGAGGAAAGTGGAAAGGCTTCAGATACGGTGTTGACCATGGAACGGCAGTTGACCAGCCAATTTCCACCTGATCAGAAATTTGCTTTCGAAGAGCGAAAAGGAGTTTTGATCAGACAATATTCTTCCGCCTTTTCCCAGGCCTATGATCAACGCATGAAGGGTATGGTGGAGCGGCGTATGCGTGCCTCCATACTGGCCGTAGCCTCTTTCTGGTTCACCGCCTGGGTAGATGCAGGGATGCCGGTGTTGAAGGAGGAGGGGTTTTAGGCTTAGGGGGGAGGACGGAGGACGGAGGACAGATGACAGATGACGGATGACAGATGACGGAGGAGGGATGTTGGATGTCAGATGACAGATGACGGATGACAGATGAGGGAGGAGGGATGTTGGACGTTGGATGTTGGATGTTGGATGTTGGGTGTTGGATGTTGGATGTCGGAAGGGAGTTGAAGGGCGGAGGGCGGCTGTGCGAGACCTCCGGTCTCGCACGATTGTCTTGTCGCCTCCGGCGACCCGAGTTTAATACTCTAACTAATAAAAAAGTTTGAAATTGTTTGTCGCCAGAGACGACGAGAGAATGGTGCTAGACCGGAGGTCTTACGCAGCCTCCCTCCACCCTTCAACTCCCTTCCGACATCCAACATCCAACATCCCTCCTCCCTCATCTGTCATCCGTCATCTGTCATCTGACATCCAACATCCCTCCTCCGTCATCTGTCATCCGTCATCTGTCATCTATCCTCCGTCATCTGTCCTCCGTCATCCACCACCCGCTACCTCACCTGATAATACTGCCCGGCAGGCATCCGAAACACGCTTGACTTTTGGAGTTTGGTGAAAAGGGCATAGGGTTCTGCATGGGTTCTTGTCCATGCATCAAAAGCAGGAAGGTTTTCTACAGCACCAAATAACCACTGGTTATAGGCATCAAACAACCCTTCGCGGAGTAATTGCTGGTGAAAATCAAACAAACGAAAAGGGAACTGACCTGCATAGTTCTCATACCATTCTAGTATGAAACGGGTTCTGATCATGGTCAGGGATTCGGTATTAACGCCCTGGGTCAGTTGGGAAGCTTGTTTGCCCATGCATTCAAGAAACGATTTGGCAAAAGGGCTCTTGTTTTTTTCCTCTCCTTTGAGCAGGTCTACTTCGGCAAATAATTTCTCTTTGTAGGCTTTAAGCAGCAGTTCTTTCATGGCGGCTCCCCGGCGGGAGAGACTCTCCATATTCACAAAGATCTCGCCATAGATAAGACTCCATACCTTGTCTTTTGTATAGAAATAGAACAGGGCTGCATTATAATAATTCCCGCCATATCCGGGGTCCAGCTCAATGCCCTTCTCCCACCAGTTAATGGCGGCATAGTCCTTTTTGGCCCAGAGCAATTCGCCGTATTCACTATAAAGTGGGCCGCTTTTGGGAAATTTCTTTAAGCCCTTTTTATATATTTTATCCCCTTCCTTGGCATCTTCAAGAGCCTTGTACACATTGCCCGCTATCTGAAAAGTAATCACATCCGCATCTTCACGATCAATGATGGATTTAACCCCTTCCACTGCTTTGACATAATCACGCTTGAAATAATAACATTGGATCAATTCCTTTTGTAATTCCAGGCTTTTTTTGTCCTGCTGCAATCCCCGGTTCAACACAACAATAGCGTTGTCAAAATCTCCGGACCGCATAAAAGTGCGGGCTGTTTCCAGGTAGCTTTCCTGGCCAAAGGCTAGAAAGGCATTGAATAGCAAGGTTATTATCAGGCCAATAGGCTTCATAGATGCAATTTAGTGAAATTGATCCTGGTGATCTTTTATAAAAATGCAAAAGTTAGGGTTACAGGAAAACTGCCTTTAGTCAATCAGGTGCGTTAGCAATCCATCCCTCAGTTTTGGTTCAAACCAGGTGCTTTTGGGGGGCATAACGTTTCCGCTGTCGGCAATGGCGAAAAGCTGGGCCATGGTAACAGGGTACAAACTGAATGCCAGTTTCATTTCTCCGCTATCCACTCTTTTCTCGAGTTCTTTCAAACCCCGGATACCGCCTACAAAATCGATCCGTTTATCCGTGCGTTGATCTTTTATGTCAAGCAATTTGTCCAATACATTGTTGGAAAGTATGGAAACATCCAACACACCGATCGGATCATGGGCATAGGTTCCTTCAAGAGCGGTGAGGATATACCATTTCCCATCCAGGTAGAGGCCAAACTCATGAAGTTGTGCGGGTTTTACCGGTACGGGACTTTGGGTAAGGGAAAAATCTTCCTGCAAAGCGCTGAGGAATTCTTCCGGGCTATACCCATTCAGGTCCTTGATCACACGATTATAATCCATGATTGCCAATTGGCTTTCAGGAAAAATGGTAGTTAAGAAGTATTGTGCATTGGGTTTCTCCGGAAAGAACTGGCTTACTTTGGCGGCCGAGGCGCAGCGGTGGTGTCCATCGGCGATATAGGTTGCCGGTACTGCTGTTTCAAAAAGCCGGGTGATGGAACCGATCACGGAGGGGTTATTGATACACCATACAGTATGACGAATACCATCATCGGCAGTGATATCATAAACAGGCTTGTTGGCTGTTTTCCAACCATTGATCAATCCATTTACCTCGGTCACATCGCGATAGGCCAGGAATACATTTCCGGTTTGCGCCCGAATGGTACGCATATGATCGATCCGGTCTTTCTCCTTTTCAGGGCGCGTGAATTCATGTTTCTTGATCACATCATTAAAATAATCCTCTACAGAGGACACACAAACCAATCCGGTTTGCGCGTTTCCATCTACCCCGAGATCGGGACGCGCAGGCATGATCAATTGATAAATATAATAGCAGGCCATTGCTTCCTGTTCCAAAACACCCGTGCTGATCATCTGCTGCAGGTTTTTGGCCGCCTGATCATAGACCACCTGGCTATGGATATCTGTACCTGCAGGAAGGTCTATTTCCGATTTGGTCACATGTAAAAAGGAATGCGGATTGCCATGGGCTTCATCGCGGGCTTCCTCTGAATTAAGTACATCATAAGGCCGGGAGGCGACCTGCCTGGCGAGTTCTTCCTTGGGTCTTAAGGCACGGAAAGGTTGAATAAGGGCCATGGGGTTACAATTTTATATCCGGTTTAGCTGGCGTAGCGATTACTAAAATCTTTCATCAGATCGGTCAGGGCTATGACGCTATCGAGGGTCAATGCGTTGTATAGGGAGGCGCGAAATCCTCCTACCGTACGGTGGCCTTTTACGCCTACCATACCCTGCGCTTTACAGGCAGCCAGAAACTCCTTCTCGAGACCTTCGTCTTCCATGGTCCACACCACGTTCATCAGGCTTCGGTCTTCCCGGGCTACTTTGGGTTGAAAAAGAGGAAGGGAATCCAGGGTATCGTACAGGAGTTTTGCTTTTTCCTCGTTCTTTTTTTCAATGGCTCCTACACCCCCTTGTGCTTTTAACCAGCGCAGGGTTAGCAGGCAAACATATACAGCAAATACGGGAGGTGTATTCAGCATCGACCCGTTGGTGATGTGGTTGCGGTAGTCCATCATCGAAGGAATTGCCCGGCTAACTTTGCCCAGGATTTCCTTTTTAACGATGACCAGGTTGACACCCGCGGCACCAATATTTTTTTGTGCTCCGGCGTAGATCAGGGCAAACCGGTTGCAGTCCATTTTCCGGCTCAGGATATCAGAGCTCATATCGGCCACCAGGGGAACATGCGTATCGGGTATCGCATGCATTTGGGTCCCTTCGATCGTATTATTGGTGGTATAGTGGAAATAGGAAGCATCTTCGGGTATCTGATAATCCTTGGGTATGTAGGTATAATTTTTATCCGCAGAACTGGCCACAACCTCCACCTTACCAAACAATTTGGCTTCCTTATAGGCCTTGGTACCCCAGGTGCCACAATCCAGATAGGCGGCTGTTGCTTTATCATCCAACAAGTTCATGGGGATCTGAAAGAACTGGGTTGAAGCACCACCATGAAGAAAAAGTACTTCATGTGATTCATCAAGCCCCATCAATTCCTTTACAAGCGCAATGGCTTCATCCATCACCTCCTGAAAGAGTGGGGTACGATGGCCGATTTCCAGAATCGAGAGACCTGTATGATTAAAGTTGAGAATGGCCCGGCTTGCCTGTTCGAAAACCTCCTGAGGTAAGACCGATGGGCCGGAATTGAAATTATGCATTTTCATGGGGGTCAAAGGTAGGAAATGAGGGGGATTTGTGGTGGGGGGAGGGGATGTTGGGTGTTGGATGAGGGATGACGGATGACAGATGACAGATGACGGATGACGGATGACAGAGGGCGGGGGTGGCTGTGCGAGACCTCCGGTCTCGCACTTCTCTCTTGTCGCCTCCGGCGACTCGAGTTTAGTTCAAATATTTGAATTAGCCCTTAAAGGCTTGTCGCCAGAGGCGACGGGAGAATGGTGCGAGACCGGAGGTCTCGCACAGCCACCCCCGCCCTCCGTCATCCGTCATCCGTCATCCGTCATCCAACATCCAACATCCCACATCTGTCCTCCGTCATCTGTCATCCAACACCCACCCCCCCCTTCTCCATTAATTTTTTTTTCAATAAATTGTCTTTCTAATCTACGATTGCATGAACCAACCCACACGTTTGTTTGATTGCCTGGCTGTCCAGGCAGACAGAGGAGGTTTACCCGATATGCTGGCGGGGAAAGAAAGAGGAGAATGGAAAAAATACAGCACTGCCGATGTTAAAGACCTGGTAGACAAGCTCAGTGCGGGTTTATTGGCCCTGGGTGTTGGTCCAAATGATATGTCGGTAGAGGGCAGAGATAAGATCGCCATCATCTCCCGCAACCGTCCCGAATGGGTCCTGCTGGACCTGGCCGTACAACAGATCGGTGCGGTATTGGTGCCCGTTTATCCTACCATCGGGGTAAATGATCTCGAATTCATTTTCAAAGACTCCAACGTAAAATATTGTTTTGTCAGTGATGAGGATTCATTCCTGAAGGTGCTGAGTATCAAAAATCATGTGCATAGTCTGGCGGATATATTCACTTTTGACCATGTCCCCAATGCCCGTCATTGGAAAGAGGTGCTTGAATTATCAACGCCCGAACGGATAGAGGCCATCAAACCCATTTCAGACCGGATCGGGTATAAAGACCTCGTTACGCTGATCTATACCTCCGGAACTACGGGTACACCCAAAGGGGTAATGCTTTCGCATGAAAATATTCTGAGTAATGTGATCTCCTGTATTCCCTGTTTTCCTCCGGGTGACCAAATGAGGTCTCTCAGCTTTCTCCCCCTCAATCATATTTTCGAACGGATGGTGACCTATCTCTATCTTTTCCGCGGTACCTCCATTTATTATGCAGAAAGTCTGGAAACGATCGCAGAAAATCTGAAAGAGGTAAAACCTCATATGTTCACAACGGTTCCCCGGCTGCTGGAAAAAGTGTATGATAAGATCATGCAAAAAGGGAATGAGCTCACCGGATTAAAGCGAAAATTATTTTTCTGGGCGCATGAACTGGCAGAGAAATTTGAGATCAACAAAAACCAGGGTTCCTGGTACAGTTTTCAATTGGCCCTGGCCAATAAACTGGTATTTAGTAAATGGCGGGAAGGCCTGGGAAGCGAGATCAAATGTATCGTAACCGGGGGCGCTGCTTGTCAGGTCCGGTTGATCCGGATCTTTACCGCGGCACAGATCACCATTATGGAAGGATATGGATTGACTGAAACTTCCCCGGTGATAGCCGTAAACCGTTTTGAAGAGAGCAATCGGATGTTTGGCTCAGTAGGTCCACTTATTGATGGCGTGTTGGTTAAGATCGCTGAGGATGGAGAAATCCTTTGCCAGGGCCCCAATATCATGATGGGTTATTACAAAAGGCCCGACCTGACTCAGGAGGTCTTTCAGGATGGATGGTTCTGTACAGGAGATATAGGCACCATGGTAGAGGACAAATACCTGAAGATCACCGATCGTAAAAAAGAACTGTTTAAAACCAGCGGAGGCAAATATGTAGCCCCCTTACCGATCGAAAACAGGCTGAAGGAATCACTCTTCATTGAACAGGCACTGGTAGTTGGACCGGAAAGAAAATTCGTTGGCGCATTGCTTGTTCCTTCCTTCCCCAACCTGCAGGATTGGTGCCGCCACAATAATGTAGCGTATACAACCAATGAAGAAATGATCCGCCACCCCCGGGTTATTGACTTTTATAAAGACCTCGTGGATAGTTTCAACAAATATTTTAACCATGTTGAGCAGGTGAAACGCTTTGAACTGCTCGCGAATGAATGGAGTGTGGAAACAGGTGAAATGACCCCGAAACTTTCCCTTAAACGAAGGGTGATCATGGAGAAATATAAGGACGCGATTGAAAGGATCTATATGTAGCTCAGAGTCCGGCCTGCATAGCCACATTGATCAATTCGGCAGTATTCTTCAACCTTAATTTTTTGAGGATATTATAGCGGTGTACCTCAATGGTCTTGGTGGTGATCTGCAACTGTGCGCCGATCTCCTTGGAAGAGAGCCCCTTTTTAATATAGGTAACGATCTCCAATTCCCGTTGGGAAAGGTCGTTCACCGAAGGTGTTACTTTCTCCGCCATCATTTGTTCAGCCAATAGGTTACGGATATCCTCACAAACATATTTTTGCCCATTCACCACTTCCAAAATAGCGCGGATCATCTCATCCTTGCTGGATTGTTTGGTGACATATGCAGATGCCCCGCTTTTCATCATTTTCTTGGCAATGGCGGGTTGGGAAAACATGGTGATAGCGATGATATGAACCTGAGGATTTCGCTCATGAATCTGGTGAGCGACTTCAAACCCGTCTATGGGTGACATATTAATGTCCAATAAAATGACCTGGGGCTTATGTTTTGCTACCAGTTCAATGGCTTCGTTAGGGTCCCCGGTATCGGCGATGACTTTAAATCGGGGGTCGGCATTGAGTAGAAAGGACCAGGTTTCGCGGATGAGTTTATGGTCATCCGCGATGAGAATAGTTATGGCTTCGTTCATGATTCGTGCTTTTGTGAGTTACCTCCGTTTTCCACTCATGTTGATTAAAAAATAAGGGCTGATACCGGTGCAAAGCATAAGGTACATTTTCATTCTAAACACCAGAGGCACTACATCAGCAGAGCATTAACCGTAGCAAAGGTTTAATTGTTACCTTAAAGTACAAAATATATTTCAAATATCCACCAAGTGGTTCATAACGCCACCGGCCCAATGCAAGCATTGGGCCGGTGTATTAAGCAGTAAGCCTGGGATCAGGAATCAAATAAACAGCATATGTGTTCCAACTCCCTCACTTTTCTTATAAAAATCCCCCACAGTAATTACTTCTTCAACGCCTTCAAACAGATCCTCTTTCTTGTAATGGAACATATCCATGGCCAGACGGCAGGCCCACATCCGTACCCCTGAATCGGAGAGAATTTCCAGGAATTCTCCCACACCCGGCATATCGATCTTGTCCATTTCCTTTTTCATCATGGTTGTAGCCAGGGCTTCCATGCCAGGCAGGCCTCCGATCATCGTCGGAATATGCATTGCCGGGTTACCAACGGTAGCCACGTGCAGGTTCTGGAGTTTTTTCTTGTGTACGGCTTCCAGTCCAAAAAAGGTGAAGAACAGTTCGGCTTCAATGCCTTCCATCCGGGCCCCATTGGCTAAAACAAAAGCAGCATACACATTCTCCAGGGTCGCTTTGGAAAGGATGATCATCATTTTTCGGATCTCGCCATTATTCTCGCTCATAAAATTGAATTTTAAGGTTAGATACAACTTGCGGGTTTCGGAATTCCAGCGATCTTGGTGGCTGTTTTCAACGGAGCCTTGGGGAACAATTGATAGAACTCCTTGATGTCTACCACCCCGCTTTTCCCGATTTTGCGGATACTCAGAGGAACCTCATTTTTAAACTCGGTCTGCAGATAGCTGAGAATTTCCCAGTGCCTTGGACTCAGTGTGATCTCGGCTTCAGAGGCCAATACTTCAGCTACGCTGTTATCCCACTGTTTAAAATCGGTCATGTATCCTTCTTCGTTTACGGCTATTGTTTTGCCGGCAATGACTCTTTCCATATTAGTAGTTTATAATTTTTAAAAAATGTTATTCATAATGTTTTCCCGCTTCCGACATGGTTGGCGAAACAAAGGGAATATGGGTGCCTTTCAGCAATACATTCCAATAGATCCAGCGAAAGGCCAGTTTACCCATATGGTTCATCCGGCTTTCCTTGAGCAACCGCAAGGGTCCTACACCCGGGAAGGGAAATGAACCTTCCACCGGTTCATGGGTATAGTTAAAGTCGATCAGCAGGGCTTTTCCGTTTCCGGTTTCAATAAAACAGTTGGCGTGGCCATCAAACTCTTCTTTCAGGGGCTCGCCTTTGATATACCGAAGGATATTCTCGGTCAGGATCTCTGCTTCAAAGTGAGCCACCGATCCGGCTTTGGAGGCAGGAATATTGCTGGCATCACCCAATACAAATACATTTTCATACGCCTTGCTTTGCAGCGTTGCCTTGTTGGTGGGTACATAGTTCAGATCGTCTCCCATTCCCGAACGTTCGATCACTTCGTCACCTTTGTTGGTTGGAACGGTTACCAGGATATCAAATGGTATCTCGCGACCACCATAGTCAACGATCATTTTATTTTCATTGTCCACCCGCTCGATCGCAAAATCACTTTCGATCTGGATATGTTTTTCATGCAACAAATGCTCCAGGGCATCGGTGGCTTTGGGCTTGGTAAAGGCCCCGCTTAAGGGAGTGACATAGGTGATCTCCACTTTATCGCGCATGTGTTTATTCTTGAAAAAAGAATCGGCGAGGAAGGCAAACTCAAGGGGCGCCACGGGACATTTGATCGGCATTTCAGTGATATGTACCACCAATTTACCACCTTCCCAATGACGGAGTTTATCGCGAAGTGCAAGTGACCCATCAAACGTATAAAAATCAAATACCGATTTGTGCCATTCCGAACCTTTCATGCCTTCGGTTTCCTCCGGGGCAATTTTGGCACCGGTTGCCACAATGAGTACTTCATAATCGATCTCGGTCCCATTGGTCATCAACACCCGGTTATTCTTAGGGTCGATCCGGTCAATGGTGCCTCTGACCAATTCAGCTTTCTTGGGAATGAACTCCTCAATGGTCTTTACAATATCGGAAGGTTTGTAAATGTCAAAGGGTAGAAAAAGATATCCGGGTTGATAGTGGTGTTCGGTCTTTTCATCGATCACGATGATCTTCCACAGATCGGTATCCAGTTCATGAGTGAGATGGTTGGCCATCATGGTTCCCGCTGTGCCTGCACCGAGTATGACAAGTTGTTTCATCTGGTTGTGTTTTGTAGCGTAAAATTCCAACCAGAATAGTTCCCGTATAACGAGTTGCCTCATTGACAGGAATGATATGTATCAAACAGTAAAATGATTCGGTGTCATTTAGGGAAAAATAGTTCCCTTATGTGATAACTGTCACCAAAGAAAAAAGCAGGTGGGTCTATTTTGATTTCAGGGTCCTGCCTATCTGAATTCATAGCCAAAGCCCATCAACTGGGTCAGCAGGGTTTGCGGAGCGTCGGTTGCGGTACACCGGCCTTCCAGTACTGGTGAAACAGGGGAATGAACGGCCAGATATTCTTCGATTATGGTGTGTAAGGTGGCTCCCAACCGGCGTGGTTCTTTAACCCCATCTACCCGGCAAATCGTTGTATCAGGATCTCCTTCCCTTTCACAGGCAACAAAGGTGTAGGTCTTCTCCGGTTCCACCGGTTGACCTTTGACCGTTACGCTGTTTACCCTTTTTCCCCTGGCATTCCCAATGGTAAAATTGACCTCCATGCCCTTGAACCGGACCACCCAGCCACCAAACCGTTTGGCCGGGTCGGTAGCAAATGCATTCTCCAGCTCTTTCTCCAGCCAGTCAAGCAGTTGCTTACCAGTAATACGACCGATCTTGGCCTCGCTATCCACGGGCAACATACTCCAGAGATAATCACGGGTAATGGGTGCTACCCCTTTTTCGGGGTCTGGAACCAATGGGGGACAAAATCGGAAGCCATTGCTTAACGCAATATCCGGACTGAACTTCCACATGATGGCGTCTGTGATGAAATTGTCCATCGGTGTCTCGATCACAAAATACCGCACCAGCGGTGTTTTGGTATACCCTATCACCGTATCCAGTTTCTCCTTATAGGGTTCCCGGGCCTTCTCCACCAATCTTTGCATCTCCCTGTCGGGTTTGTACCGTGCCGGGTCAACATCCAGTAATTGGTAATTCGTTTCCTTTACTTCGCCTTTTTCCACCACCACCTCCAACCGGGCCAGAAAGGAACCAAAAGCACCTGGTTCGGTAACTTTGGAATAGGCTCCGGAAATGGGCTCACGTACACGTTCGTGTGTATCTGCACCCAAAATAAAGTCAGCCCCTTTCACCTCCTGTTTATTGGAAAGCCCGATCTGTTGGGCAAGACCCATATGCGTAAGCAGGAATACCATATCACACTGTTCATACTCCTTCAACAAGCGAATGTATTTGGCTACATTCTGTTCGGGTGCGGTAAAGCGGATTCCCGCACTATACGCTGGCGATTGACGCTTAGGTGTGAGTGGGTCATTGTATCCGATAAACCCGATCCGTAACCCCGCTATCTGTTGTACATAGTAAGGCGGGAAGATCAGGTCCCCTTTGAATTCATCATCGGTTTCATGAAACATATTGGCACAAACCTTTGCCCCATCATAGCCAAACATATCTTTCATCATCATCTCTTTGCCATACACTACTTCCCAGTTTCCCGGGAGCATGATATCATACCCGATATGATTCATCAAGGGTACAATGGCCTTGCCTTCGCTTAGGGCTGCTACACCTCCACCCTGAAAACAATCGCCCCCATCTATTACGAGTGTATTTCCCGGATTTTTCTTTCGCAGGGTGTCGATCATGGATTTCAAGGTGGCAAAACCTCCTCGGGAACGATACACCGGAGCATTGTTTTCCCAAAAAAATTCATCATGGACCATCAACTGGGAATGAATATCGGCCGTATGAAGAATTGTAAGTCTTTGCGCCTTCCCATCCCGAATGGCATGGCTTTTATCTATTTGCTGTTGCTGATACCGGGCATCTTCACCGTTCATGGCCGAAGCGGCCAGGGGTGATAGCGCCAAACCACCTCCAATTCCCAGTCCTACCTTTCCGGCCTGGCGTAAAAAATCGCGACGACCCTGCAAGGAATTTTTTACATGTATCTCTTTCTCTGCCCGGGAAATAACTTCCTGCTCACAGGAATTACACCGGCACTGGGGGACATGAGGTTGGGGCATAGCAATCGTTTAACTGTGAAAACCGGGCTTAGTTCTTTTTACGGGCTGCTTCGATTGGTCCAAACGGCCCGTATTTATGCTGCTGTTCAGAAAATCCATCGGCATAAGGACCAAATGGATGATCCAATGGTTTTTTTGAAATATCCGGCCAATCACCGGAAAGATCCTTTACCGGTCGCGGTTGGGAGTTGACAAAGGCCGCTACATCCCAGGCTTCCCCATCGGTGAGGGCAGGCGCACCATGGCTGGATTGATTAAAGGGCATATTATCCCGCACATAGCCGGCCAATCGTGACACGCGAAACATTCCAGCCCCGGTATTGTAACTGTTTTTTCCCCACAAAGGCGGATAGGCATAACCGTAAGCAGTGGGGTCAATTTGTCCCTGACCATCGGCTCCGTGACAACTTTGACATTTGGCAGTGTACACCAGGGCTCCTTTTTCCGGACTTGCCGCACGATCCAAATAGGGAAGGTTCACAATTCCTGAACCGGCAGGCTTTTTTCCTTTAGGCACTTCTTTACCCAACCAGCGTATATAGGCCACAATGGCCTGCATTTCCCTGCTGTTTGAATCAAGGGCCGTTCCATTGAGGCTGCGCTCAAAACAATCATTTACTCTTTTGGGAATGGATTCAATGGACCCGCTCCGTTCGCGAAACTTGGGGTAGGTTGAGAACACGGCGCTATAGTTATTTCCCCATTCCCGTTTTCCGGCATCGAGGTGACAGTTCTGGCAATTCATCCCATTGGTAAGGTGAGCGATCTGTCCTTCAGGACCGAAAAAACGTGCGGTATTCGCCACAATCTCATTGCCATAAATAACCGCCTCTCGCTCCTCCCCTTTCAGTTCTCCATCGAGGAACAGGCTTGGTGCCTTCCAGCCTTCCGCCAATTGGGTGGATTGGACCATTGGCGCCGGACTACGATAGGACAAAACCTCCTTTACCGCAATCCCGATGATCGCGAGAACCAATACATACAGAATGGCATTTTCTTTAAAATTCCATTTCATAAATGACAAGTAATTACCCAATCAATCCTGTTTATCCATCAATCTCCAAAATCCAGGTCCTCTAATGGGGGAGTTTCTCCCTGAAATAACCATAGGTCCAGGTACCGGCAATGGCACTTAATACAACCACCCCGATCACCAGAATGCCTGTACCGATCTGGGCAAACAAGGGCCCGGGACATGCACCGGTCAATCCCCATCCCAACCCAAACAATAAACCCCCATAGATCTGTCCTTTGCTGAATTTTTTGGGGTGAAATTCAATCTTCTCCCCGTAAATGGTTTTTATATTGAACCGCTTGATCAACCAAACGGAGATCGCTCCAACCACAACAGCCGTTCCAATTACCCCATACATATGAAAACTCTGGAGACGGAACATTTCCTGAATACGGAACCAGGATATGATCTCTGCTTTTACAAATACGATCCCAAACACGATCCCAACGACCATGTACTTAAAATTATACCACCAGGGATGTTGCTGATGCGATTCATTCACACACATGGTGTCAAGCGAGCGAACTTCAAAGTCCACATTATCCTCCACTTCACTTACCAACGGTGCTTCAATTTTAACAGTATTACTCTCTTTCATTGATTACAATTTAAAGGTGGATCAAAGACGAAGGATGTGTGGCAGGATCAAATTCACCATCAGAAAACCACCTGCCATAAACATGATGGTGGCGACAAGGGATGGCCATTGAAGATTACTAAGCCCCATGATAGAATGACCAGAAGTACAGCCTCCGGCATACCTTGAACCAAAACCAACCAGAAACCCTCCGCCAATCAGCATGATCAATCCACGCAGGCTAAACAGGCTTTCCATGGAAAACAGGTCGGCAGGCATCAGGTTTGAGCGGTCTTTGATTCCATATTGTTCCAGTTCATTCACCAGGTTGGGGTGTACCTGCACAGGGGCCGGATTGGCCAGTAATTGTGCGGCAATAAAGGCGCCTGCAAAAATGCCCGCTACGAAAAAGAAATTCCATATCTCCTTCTTCCAATCATACTTAAAAAAATTGATACCGGCCGGGAAACAGGCCGCACAGGTATGTCGGAGGTTTGCCGAAATTCCAAAGTGCTTATTGCCCAGGATCAATAGGGCCGGAACGATCAACCCGATGATCGCGCCTGCCACATACCAGGGCCATGGTTGTTTCAATAACTCTGTCATAATCGTTGTTTCGTTTAATAAAGATCAATTTAAGACCACCTGGTCTCTTAATTCAGTGATAAAGATCACCAAACCGGGTCAGAAGTGAAAGTTAAATACCAGGTTCCAAAGCAGCATGTCCACTTTGTTGATAATGTATTTACCCTCACCCGGATCCGGTCCGGTACGTGCCTTATAAACAGCTAATAACTGGGCGTCAAGTCCTTTTAGCCAGCCTCCAAATTCATAGCGCAGGTCAACATTGAACTGAGCATAGGATGGGAAACCATACTTATTCAGGGCGTAATCCTTAACATCCGGAAGGTCAAAATACCCGGCGGCCGCTGCCAGTTTTATACGTTGGGCCGGTATTTTATATCCCAACTTTAGCACCAGGGCATGTACATCCCCTAAACCTTCATTTCTCTCTCTGGGCATAAAGGTAAAAAAGGGTTCACGGCCCCATTCCCGTGGCATCAGGTATCGACCCTTAGCCGTAATCCGATTGTAATTCAGATTTGCCTCCCAGCGGTTCGATGCCAATCCAACCCTGATGCCAAAGGTCCTGGCCTGGCCGCGTGGCTCATAATAAGTATGCACCGGGTCTGAATTCCCTCCTGCATTGACAGCGTTCTGTTGAATGAACTGGATTCCGGCCAACCAATGGGTCCCTGCCTTTGGTTTTGTTTTCCAATCAGCCTGAATCAAGGTGGTATTGAAAACATTCTCCACAAACTGGTTCCAAATACTCCCTTCTAAACCACCAGGCCATTTATGGTGTAACCCCATCAGCAGAATGCCTTTGCTTTTAATGTAACCGGCATAACCAGAGCGTTCTCCATTAGGGCTAATACCAGTTGGGTACACTCCAATAGATGAACCAATATTATACCAGTTGACCGTACTTCGTGGAGAGACCTTATACAGAAAACCAGCTTGTACGCGGGTACTTAACCCGATACTCGTCTCGGTCCAAACTCCGCTAACCTCTGTTGGACGCATACGCCCGTCCTGCAGATTGATAAAAGGAGTATTGATCAATTGCCGGCCAACACGAATCGTTGTTCTTTTCTTTTCATATTGAAGATAGAGTTCTTCCAGCCGATCAATATCCGTGCGGTTGGCAGGATCCTTAATATCAAATAGACCGATCTCATACCGATTCATTTGCCCGGTCAGGGGATCTGGATCGGAGAGGTTTGAGGAACCAATATTGAAAGCAAAGAAACCACTGACGCCCATTCGAAACCCGTGAAATGGTGCTGTTTCATATTTGATCCCTCCACCCATTGCATGGGCATAATAATCCCGATAAGGGCGCGTATTATCCGTAGCCATGAAAAAATACCTGAAATGCCCTTGCAGGGTGCCTCGTTTAAATGCACTGAGTAGGGAGAGCGTATCCGCTTGTTTGTCACTCTGGCCACGCCATAGCCCCGGTTGATCTGTCAATTCCTGGTGCTGGGCAAAAAGAGGCCAGGCCCTGCTGATGAACAGCAGGAGCAGGAAATATCTCGCCAGGAGCATGATTAACTGATTTTCCTGTTCAGAGAGTCCCAGGGACCACCGTTCACACAATCCAAACCCGCAGACCGCAACATTCCTTTTGCCATTCCGCTACGGCTACCACTGCGGCAACAGGTGATGAGCTTTTTGTTCTTTTTCTTCAGGTCAGAAATTTTAGAACTCAGTTGATCAAGAGGAATATTGATCGCCCCTTTAATATGACCGCTCTTGAATTCACCCGGTGAACGCACGTCAATGATCAGGGCCCCTTCATTCATCAGTTGTTTGAAGTCAACCGGGGTCCCGCCAAAAAGCTTCTTGAACAGGGATAACATGATTAGAGATTTAATTTATTATAACAAAGTTGTGGGGCACACATAATCACTCACCTTAAATCGATTTGTCTCCTTGATCGCTTTGAACCCACCCTTTACATCTACCAGGTTATCAAACCCACGGGCACGCAGGATCGAGGTAAAGACCATGGAACGATAGCCCCCTGCACAATGGACATAGGTCGTTGCATTCTTGTCGATCTGGCTCATCGAATCGTTGATAAAATCGAGTGGTGCATTCTCCGCTCCAATGATGTGTTCGCTCAGGAACTCACTATTCTTTCGTACATCCAGCACATTGGCACCTGGTTCTTTATCCAGGATATCCGCCAGTTCTTCCGCTGTTATGCTGCGGATGGAATCCGTTTCTTTACCTGCTTTTTTCCAGGCTTCGATCCCTCCTTCGAGGAATCCGATCACATGATCATAGCCCACCCGGCTAAGACGGGTAACCACTTCTTCCTCCGTACCCGGGTCAGTGATGATGAGGATCTCTTGTTTGATATCAGGGATCATGGCACCTACCCAGGGAGCAAAAGAGCCAGACAAACCGATATTGATCGAATTGGGGACAAAGGCTTTGGAGAAGGTCTGCGCATCACGCACATCAAGCAATAAAGCACCTGTTTCATTGGCAGCCGCTTCAAATGCTTCGGGACTTAACCCCTTCAGGCCACGTTCCAATACCGTATCAATACTCTCATAACCCTGGATATTCAGCATCACATTCAAAGGGAAATAAGCGGGTGGTGCAACCAATCCGGTGGTAACCTCTTTGATGAACTCTTCTTTTGTCATATCGGCGCGCAGGGCATAATTCGTCTTCTTCTGATTTCCCAGGCTATCAGTGGTTTCCTTACTCATATTCTTACCACAGGCACTACCGGCGCCATGCGCAGGGTAAACGGTGATATCATCGGATAAGGGCATGATCTTATTACGAAGGGAATCAAATAAATAACCTGCCAGCATATCCTGTGTCAGATCGGCTTTTACTTTTTGCGCCAGGTCGGGACGGCCAACATCACCAATAAAAAGCGTATCCCCGCTAAACAATCCAACATCTTTGCCATGTTCATCTTTTAGCAGGTAACATGTACTTTCCATGGTATGCCCGGGTGTATGCAAAACCTTGATGGTGGCTTTTCCCACTTTCAATTCTTCGCCATCTTTAGCCGCATAGAAATCAAACGCAGGTTTGGCATTGGGGCCATATACGATCGGTGCTCCGGTTTTTTTTGACAAATCGAGGTGACCCGAAACAAAATCCGCATGGAAGTGAGTCTCCAATACATATTTGATCCTGGCTCCATTCCTTTCGGCCTTTTGAATATAAGGTTCTACCTCCCGCAGCGGATCGATGATCACGGCCTCCCCATCGCTTTCAATGTAGTAGGCGCCTTGCGCCAGACATCCGGTGTAGATCTGTTCGATTTTCATATGTTTCGTGTTTTCGTTTTTATTATTCAAGCTGATAGCTGTTGGCTATAAGTTTTTAGCGATTTGCTTTTAGTTATTAATAATTTGAATTGTCAAAAATTATTTATTTAATTCTAATTAATTGTAGCAACAGTCACTTACCTTTTATTCTTCCTATCCTAAAAGCTGGTAGCTAATAGCTACCAGCTCTCTCAAACAAACAACTCTTTAATAATAATATACACCCCCATTACCAACACAAACCATCCAAATCCTTTCTTCAACTGATCGGCATGGATCTTTTTACTCAGGCTGGAGCCGATGAATATCCCGGCAATGGCCAGTCCGGTTATAATTAACAACAAAGACCAATCCATGGTTTGTTTCCCCAGGTCACCTGTAAACCCGATCAGTGATTTGGCGGCAATGATCAGCAAAGAGGTGCCGATGGCCTGTTTCATTGGGATCTTGCTCAATAATACCAGCGCCGGTATGATCAAAAACCCTCCGCCAGCCCCCACCAGTCCGGTAAGTGTTCCCACTACAGCTCCTTCCAGAAGGATCAGCGGGTAGTGATATTTCCGAACACCTTCGGTATGGGCATTCCCATTGGTTTTTTCGCGTATCATTGAAATCGAGGCAAAGACCATCAGGATGGCAAAAAGAACCATCATCAACAGTGACTTCGTCATCACAAAGTCGCCTACCCGAAAAACCTCCATCGGGATGGCTGGAACTAAAAAAGCACGGGTGGCATAAACAGCGAGGATGGCCGGGGCGCCAAAGATAGCAGCCTGCTTCAAGTTGACCTCTCCATGCCGGTATTTCGGAAAAACGCCTACCAGACTGGTCGTGCCTACGATGAAGAGAGAATAGGCTGTGGCCAGAACTGGCTCAACCCCAAAGAGATAGACAAGCACAGGAACAGTAAGGATGGAACCACCCCCACCAATTAAACCAAGAGAAATGCCTATAACCAATGAAGCGATATACCCTAAAATCTCCATTCAATGCAATTTAGGAAGCAAAAATGGATATTCAGGTTGGATTTGTGTGTGATAGGAGTCACTCGTGTAAAATCCTGGTTTTATACGTGTTAACCGGATTGTCTCGCTTCCCGGGCCGGTCTACTTTTGTGAAAACCAGTGAATATGCAAAGAAGTGCACTTATTCAACTCTATGAAAATTTTGTCCCTAAATGGGGGAAAGAATCCGTGGATCTCTTGACCCTTTATATCGACGAAAAATCAAGCGCGAATATGAAAGAAGAGTTGAAAGACGTCGCCACGAAGGCCGGTCTTCTAATAGTGAAAGAAGATGTACAAATGCTTAAGCTGGATGTACAAACGCTCAAGCTGGATGTAAATGTGCTCAAAGAGGATGTAAATACGCTTAAGGTAGATGTAAACGTGCTCAAGGCGGATGTACAGGCGCTCAAAGTGGATGTGCAGGCTCTTAAAGTAGAAGTACAGTCTCTTAAAGTGGAAGTGCAGGGCATTAAAGTGGATGTCACGGCGCTCAAGGTAGATGTGCAATACCTCAAAGATGATGTGCAGGAAATAAAGAGAAATATTCGCTTGTTGGAAAAACAGTCAAATGAATTTGTGGTGCTTCTTAAAGACACAAAAGCAGAACTAATAAAATGGATGCTAATATTCTGGGCAACCCACCTTACACTACTGCTTGGTTACCTGATTTTTCTGAAATGAGGAGGACTTCAAATTAATAACCTTGTAAAACCATGAATGATGGAAAAAATGGAGGAAAAAATTTCCGCGGTATCCACTGAGTTAACAAGGCTGAAAGAACTACTGGTAATAAGCTTTCAAAAAGTGGACAATAACTTTGAAATAGTGAAAGTAGATTTCACTTCTATTCAAAAAAAGAGAGAGACCCTTACAAAAGAAGTGGAGATACTAAGAGGAGCAACCTCGGAAGGGTTTGATGATGTTGGTTCAAAGATTGAATCGCTAACTTCCGAGATCACAAAAATTGGACAAACAACAGGTTATGATGAACTTTTCACGAATCGTAAATCAATTTCCTAAACTGGATTATTGCCAACGAAAAATTAAAAAAATGAGAGGGGATTTAAGCATTCTGCTTGGATTCATGATCTTTACCTTATCACCGCATCCTGCTTCTGTATAATCGTACGAATAGGAAACGGTATTTCAATGCCTTCAGAGGCATACCGATTCCGTAATACCTTAATAAATTCAGAAGTGATCAGGAATTGATCAGCATACTCCTCTACCTGGAGAAACACTTTGAGGTCAATACTACTTGGGCCAAACTGGTAAAACCGAACAAATGGTTCAAAATCTTTGATACCTCCTGCATGATTGGCCAATACTAAACGAGCTACTTCAATGGATACACGTTCCACTTTATCCAGGTCACTATCATAACCCACTCCCACGGGAACATTAAAAAGCAATTTTCGGTCGGTCAAAAAGAAATTCTCAACAATTGAATCCGCCATTTTACTATTGGGTACGATGATCACATTGTTCTGCCCTGTCTGGATCGTAGTATTCCTCCAGGTGATGTCTTTTATAAACCCTTTCTGCCCCCCTTCCAATTGCACAAAATCGCCAATATTCACTTTACCCGAAGCAATGATCTGTAAACCGGAAAATAAATTCGACAAAGTTGGCTGTAAGGCCAGGGCTACTGCCAAACCTCCAACTCCGAGGGCTGTTAACAAAGGACCTATCGCTACGCCAAAATTTTGCAGGATCAGGATCAATCCCACACAATACACCACCACCCTTGCAATATTGGCCAAAATTGAGGTGGAGGGTATCTCACTTCCGTCTCGCTGCGAACGAATCTGTAACATGCCTCCTACTATCCTTGCCGCAACCCAGGTAAGTGTGAATATATAAATGCCCCCAATCACATTCCGTAAAATGTGCTCATTCCTTTTTACAAAAGGCAGGTACTCCATGCCGATGGGGAAAATATAGACGCAAGCAGCTAAAAAGAACCAGAAGATCACCCATTTACCCACACTTTCCACGATCAGGTCGTCACTCTTCCATTTGGTGCGCGTGGTGAGTTTATACAAAAAGGGGAAGATCAGTTTCTTGACAAGCCAACCAATAATAATACTGCCAATCAATGCGGCGATGATCTCTATGATATGTTCCTGCTTCATATTAAAATAACTGGTGTATGGCCGCTTTTAGAAAGGGCCCCACCGGCAGGGACAAAATTACCGAAGCTTCTTCTGAAATCGTAGATTCATTGTCAAGGAATTTCAATACCTGTGCTGGTTTATTCTTTTGAAATAATTGAAGAAATACCTGATGCCCGGGCATTCGCTGGTGTCGAAGCACATCAAGTAGTACACTGTCATAGAACCGGAAGCGTGCAGGAGGCTGTCCAACAGGTTGATAACTTTTAGCTGTATCATAATGCCGCGCAAGTTGATCCACCAGTAACCGGGATTGTTTTTGAATGAATTGAAACGTATACCCGCTTGAGCCTTTTGTTTGCCCACCCGATGTACCAATGGAAATAACAGCCCCCTCACCAGCAGGAAAGCGGTAATTGGTCATGGGAATGATACCAAACTCTTTCTCCGTAATGGTAAAAGGACCGGCCGTCACATGCTGTCGGATATAGGTATCCAGGCCCAGATCATACTCTTCATCTTCCAATAATTCAGACGAGAATAAGGTGTATTCAACAAGGGCCGTGTGTTTGTCAAAGGGCATTACATAGACAAAACAGGTGCCTCTTGACTGATCAACCCGAAAATCCATGAGTGTAGCTTCGGCGGGATCAAATACCGGATCTTGTGTTTTGATCACCCATCCTTTGAAATGCTGCAACATCCAGATCAACTTATCCGAAGCCGCTGGTCGGGGGGAAGGGATGCTATTGAAGATCAGCGGTGCGTGATACCGGTTGCCACCTGCCGTACTTACCCAACCATCCGGATTTACCTCGACCACTTCTTCCTGCTGGATGGTAAAATTGGATTGGCCTTTCAGGATACGAAGATTATAGGCATAGAAATCATTTCCCCGAATCATTTTGTAGGTATAAGGAGAAATATCCAGGCAACGGGAAAACCCCTCTCCATGCACCCAGGTCTTTGGCCATTGATGATGGACTATTGACTCAAAGAATCCCTGCCCCTTTTCCCAAAAACACCAGGTACGGTCGTTTTGGGTTTTGGAGACCCGGTCGATCAACAGTATTTTTTTATCGGAAAATTTTCCTTGTGCCACCAGGCGCGAAGCGAGACTCAGGCCGGCACATCCCATGCCTGCAATGATGATATCGTATACGTGGATGGAATCAGTCGGCCTCTGGGGCATATTCCACTTTTTTACCGGCCATTAGTTTTTTGTCACGCCATACTTTCTCCCAGTATTTCCGGTGAACATACAACATGCCAAAACTCTCGCCTTCCTCCTTATTCAGGTGCTTGTGGTGCATTTTGTGCGCCCAGCGAATAGCGCGTACATAGGTGCTTTTGCTGCGGGCAAACCACTTGAACCGTTGGTGAATGATCACATCATGGACCATAAAATAGGCAAAACCATAGGCCATGATCCCAAAACCAATGGCCTGCATCCACCAGGTATGATTGAAAGTACCAAAATAAATAAGCAACATACTGGGCACGGCAAAGATCACAAAGAAGGCATCGTTTTTTTCAAAGAAACCAGGTTCTACCTGGTGATGATCCTTATGCAAATACCAAAGAAACCCGTGCATCACATATTTATGGGTGGCCCAGGTGACACCCTCCATGATGATAAACGTAGAGATCAATACCAGAACATAAAATAATGCGGTCATACAAATTCATTATTTGTGGTGAAAAATACACCCCTTCTCAGGCGAGCAATCGTTGGTATCGCTTGTTCCACCATTCCTCTACACGGGGAAGAGCCAGAAGGAACCAGGGCGTAAAGGCCTCCGGGTTTTGTTTCACCATTTGTGCGATCTTATACAAATGTAAATATTGGTATTCGCTAACTTCTTCGGGATCCGGTTCTACCCTGCCGTCAAATTCACCGGCAAAGACGTGATCGAACTCATGTTCCGTCAATCCATTGTCAAACGGAGCCTGGTAAATAAAATGAAATATTTCTTCCAGGTCGGTATCAAAGCCCATTTCCTCCTGCAACCGGCGGTGTGCGGCGGTTTCAGTCAACTCGCCAGGCCTGGGGTGACTGCAACAGGTATTGGTCCATAACCCACCACAATGGTACTTTCCTTCGGCACGGCGCTGCAGAAGCATACGCCCTTCCTTATCAAATACAAAGACGGAAAATGCACGGTGAAGCCACCCCTTCTCATGTACCAGGGTCTTGGAAGAGGTTCCGGTCTGTTCATCCTGCTCATTCACCAATATAATATCATCCTGGTCCATATCAGATCAATCCCATTTGATTCTTCAAACTGGCCCGCAACACGATCATCATTTTCATGTAGTTCGGAATGCGTATCCTTGATTCAAGTATATGCGCCGGGCCTGTTTTACAGATCTTGCGGAAAAGGGAAAGGTAATATTTATAGGCGACATAGACCCCAAAGCGGGACTTCATGGGCAACTTGAGAATGCCGGCATAGGCCTTGTGAAAATCGCGGTGAATATCTTCCTCAATCTGCTTTTTCTCGGCAGCGGTAAAATTGTTGAAATCACATCCGGGAAAATAAACACGCGAAAGACCATTGAAATCGGCCTTTACATCCCGTAAAAAATTGACCTTTTGAAAGGCGGCCCCTAATGACCGGGCCGGAGCTTCCAGTTTTTTATATAATTCTTTATTCCCTTCGCAGAATACATAAAGACACATCAATCCAACCACCTCAGCCGAACCATAAATATATTCCTGGTATCCGGCTTCATTGTAAGAAGTTCGGGTCAGATCCATTTCCATGCTATGAAAGAAAGCATCGATCAGCTCGTGGTCAATATTGTACTCATTCACTGTCTTCTGAAAGCTCTGCAGGATCGGGTTCATGCTGATCCCTCGTTCAATTGCCAGATAGGTATCCTTCTTGAATTCGGCCAGCAAGGTTACCTTATCATGATCATGAAAGGAATCTACGATCTCATCCGCAAAGCGTACAAAACCATAGATATTGTAAATGGGTTTACGCATGTCATTGTGCAACAGGCGGATCGCGCTCGCAAAAGAGGTACTGTACTCCTCCGTAGTGGCCCGGCTGCAGCGTTCGCTGACGGTATTAAACAGACTGAACATAGTTACTTGAATATAAGCTAAAAAACGGCTTAACAAACCGCTGTTTTGGTTTTCATTGTTTATAGGCCAATATTCTTAAACACCTCCCGGGCCACTACCTCTCCACTGATCAAACTGGGAGGAACACCCGGACCTGGTACGGTCAATTGTCCGGTGAAAAAAAGATTGGAAACCTTTTTACTCTTACAAGCCGGCTTAAAAACAGCCGTTTGCATCAAAGTGTTCGCTAAACCATAGGCATTTCCCCGAAAGGAATGATAATCGTTGACAAAATCGGTAACAGAATAGGTTTTCTTATAGATCACTGAATCGGCAATGGGTTCACCAAGATGTCTTTCCATTCGTTTCACGATCATTTGAAAATAATGTTCTCGTACCTCCTCACTGTCATTTTCCAATCCGGAGGCTACCGGAATCAGGAAAACAAGGTTTTCCATGCCTTCGGGAGCTACCTGTTTATCGGTCACGGAATTCACACTTACATAAAATAAAGGATCAGTAGGCCAGCCTGGACGCTTGTATATTTCAGCAGCATGTGAATCAAAGGGAACATCAAAGAACAAGGCATGGTGACGGGCATTCCTGAGTTTCTTGTTCAGTCCTACATAATAAAGTAAACAGGAGGGAGCCATCACACGCCTGTCCCAATAGGCCGGTGAATAAGTGCGATAGGGTTCATCTAACAACACTGACTCTGTAAATTGGTAATCGGCACCCGAAACCACTACATCGGCCGCATAGGTTTTCTCCCCACGGGAAGTTTGAATACCGGTGGCCTTCCCTGCTTTTACCAGAATCTTTTCCGCCGGTTCATTGAAATGAAATTCAACGCCCAGTTCCACCGCCAATTTATACATGGCCTCTACCACGGCATACATCCCCCCATTGGGATACCAGGTACCTCCCTTTATATCGGCATAATTCATCAGGCTGTAAAGCGCCGGAGTATTCTCTGGTAAAGCGCCCAGAAACAAAACGGGAAACTCCATCAGTTGACGGAGTCTTGTATCCTTGAAATGCTTTTGAATATGTTTTTGAATAGACGTAAATACATCCAGGCGAAATACGCCCTTTACAATATCCCAATCCAGAAACTCGGTCAGCGATCGACCGGGTTTTTGAACCAGTTTATTGATGCCGACTTCATACTTAAATGCGGCTTCCTTCATGTATTTGTCCAACTGCGCTGCACTTCCTGGTTCAATGGATTCAAATAGCGATTGGAGTTCTTCGTAATTCGCGGGAACATCGGTAAACCCTTCGCGCCAGTAAACGCGATAGGAAGGATCGAGGCGGGTTAGTGTATAATATTCGCTGGTCTTTTTGCCAAAGGCCGCAAAATACCGGTCAAATACCTCCGGCATCCAATACCAACTGGGGCCCATGTCAAACGTGAACCCTGCCTCCTTCCATTGACGGGCACGTCCTCCCGGACCATCGTTCTTCTCAAATAGTTGAACCTGGTAACCGGCTTTTGCCAAATAGGAGGCAGCAGACAATCCGGCAAACCCGCTGCCAATGACCAGGGCTTTCTTCAAAATGAAAGGGTAATTATAAGTTAGTTTCTGCTGATCTGTTCTTTCAGCAATTTACGCGCAAAGTGAATCCGGCTTTTAATAGTACCTAAAGGCTCATTCAGGGCCTCAGCGATCTCATGGTATTTGTACCCATCAAAATACAAAAGAAAAGGGGTACGGAAGATATGTGGTAATTCATGTATCGCTTTATGGATGGCCTTTATATTCAAATCACTCTCCGCCGCATTGGCCACCGTGGTTTGACGATTGTTCAACAAAAACTCGTTGGGAGAATTGTCAAAGATCGTATTCTGCTTAGCCTTTCTCCGGTAGTTATTGATGAAAATATTGCGCATAATGGTGAAGAGCCAGGCTTTGATATTGGTACCCACATTATATTTTTCCTGGTTGGCCAGCGCCTTATACAGGGTCTCCTGGTACAGGTCACGGGCGGCCTCATTATCGCGCGTCAGATTGATCGCAAACGGTTTGAGGAACTCAGCATTCTCCACAAGCAACTGATTGAACTCCACGGTAGACATAGTTATAATGTTTAATTATTTCGAGTGTGAAGTTAAACAGAAATCAATGTTTAAACAAAAAATCCGTTGAATATTTCGTTAACAAAACTTAAACAAATAATAGCTTGATTTATAGGATTTTGGGATGAATGAGATGCATCAAGGGTGCTTGAAGGATGGGAAATGGGGGATTTGGGAGGGTGGAATCAGAGGGCGTGGAGGAATTCCATGACCTCGGCGAGGGAGTACTTGAACCGGACATTGGAGGGGATCTCCTTCTTGTACATGGAGGTAAGGGGACCGGAAATAACAAAGGTTTGATCCTTCATCCGGGTTTGAAGATTGAGAAGGAACTTGTCCATATGAAAGGTGCGGGAAGGAGAAGTCAGGTGCATGAAAACGTAATCGGGCTTTTTCATACGCACCACATATTCCAGGTCCTTTACCGGAAGATCGGCACCTAAATAAATGACCTGTGCCCCGCGGCTTTTCAGCAGAAAATATACATAGAGTAAAGAAAGCTCATGGTGTTCACCTTCGGGTAAACAGAGGAGAAAACTGGTATCCAGGGTTACAAGAGACCTTGTACCCTCAATGCCCCGGATCAATTTCTGGCGGATGATATTGGATACAATATGCTCCTGGGCCGGGTTGATATGTCCGGTCTGCCAGAGAATACCTATTCTTTCCAAAAAAGGGAAAATAATCCGGGTGATCGCGCGCTCCACCCCGTGACGGGAAATATAACTATCCAGCGTGCGTTCAAAACCTTCGATCTCCAGTTCCACCATGGTGTGGATCAGGTCGTGGATCACCCGTTCTTGCTGGGCTTCTGCCTGATTAAGGGAGAGAATCTTTTCCCGAATCTCCTCCTGATCCATCTTATTGATATGGGAAATCTTATACCCAAACTTATTCAACAGGGAAATATTCAACACCACCCGCAGCTCTTCGTTGGAGTAATACCGGATATTGGTACCCGTACGCTGTGGCTTAAGAAAACCATAGCGCTGCTCCCATATCCGGATGGTGTGGGCCTTTATACCCGACAGGTTCTCAACGTCTTTGATGGTGAAACCGTTCATACGTCAGTAATTACAATCCTTGTGAAAAAAGGTTTGGAGAAAAGGAAAATAAGAAAATAGAAACAGAGAAATAAGGAATAGGGATGTAAGGGAGGTGGCCGCTACTTCCTTATTTCGCTGTTTCTTATTACTTATTTCAAAGGCTTTTGTTCAACAGCCGCCCCTGCTCAATCAACTTCCCCAACGGCCCTGCAATGGCAGGGTGGCCAAGAGCCTCAAGGTGCCGAAAGCTGTGCAGGTCTGTACCCGCCAGGTCGTAAAAATCATTCTTGATCATATACTGCGCCAGGTTCTGACTGGATTTTCCATAGAACCCGGCCAATGAATTGATGTTAAGTTGAAACAGGTATCCTGCCGCTTTTAATTCCACAAAGAATTCCTTGTTTCTTTCATGATATACATAACGTTCCGGGTGGGCAATCACAGGCTGGTAGCCTTGTAACTGCAGATCAAAAAGCATCTCCTTCAGGTCAAGCGGCGGGCTAGCCATGGAGAATTCCACCAGAACCATATTCCCGGAGATCGTTAGCAAAGACTCTTTTGTATCCAATAATGATTTGAAATGACCATCCAGAAAATACTCCGCGGCAGCCTGTATCTCCACACCTATTCCTTCCTCCTCTACACGTTGCCACAATTCCAAAATCCTGCTCCTGATATCATCGTGGGTATTAGGGTACATCTCCCACATGATATGAGGGGTTGTAATGAGTTTTTTAAACCCCATACCAGCCAATCCCCGGATCAATCCCAGTGAGGTTTCCATATCTGGCGCGCCATCATCCACACCCGGAATGAGGTGTGAATGCATATCGGTATGCAGTCCGGCATACACCGGTGTCGTATTCTTTGATTTAAAAAGGGAAAACATGAAGCACGAAATTAAAGATTCCTTATCGACTCTTCTTACTTAACAACTCCCCGTATAACTTTTCCATATCCTTAACTAACCGTTTGTAGCCATATTTGTTCAGCACAAAATCCCGGCCGGCATCACTCATTATTTGTCTCTTTTGCTCTGAATCGACCATTTCCACCAACTGATCGGCGAAAGCGTCCTCATTGCCCAGGTCGGCCAACAACGCTGTCTTTCCCTCGAGCACAACATCGGCAATACCCCCCACGCGGGTAGACACGATCGGTCTTCCAGCGGCCTGTGCTTCGATCAAGCTTACGGGAGTTCCCTCGTTGAGGGAGGTGAGACATATTATATCCAATCCGGCACAAACCACATCCACATCCATCCGCCAGGAAGTAAAAATCAGCGGTGCCTCTGGGTTCTTTTCACCCGGCGCGGCAAAAGGAATACCCGCTTCACGGGCCATGGTCATGATCGGCTCACGGCTTTCACCGTCTCCTATGATAAAGGCTTTCACCGGTTTGTTGCTCCTGGTCAATACCTTTTTTAGTGCTTTGATGAATAGTCCATGATTCTTGATGGGTACCAATCGCCCAATGATACCGATCGCGATCGTATCCTCCGCCAGTTGAAATTCATCCCGGAATTTCCGGCGTTTCAGGTCCTGATCCATTACAAAGGGATCCAGGTCAAGACCAAGGGGGATGATATGAAATTTGTGGGCAGGCGCGATCCTGAATTCATCCACCAGTTCATGCCGTTGTTTTTCGCTGATCGCGACTATCCCATCCGTAAACCGCGCGAGGTATCGCTCGGCCCGGATAAAGAAATTTGTCTTTAGCGGGTTGAAATAGGAATGAAATACATGTCCGTGAAAGGTATGTACGATTACCGGCACCTGACAATTCCTCGCAGCCAGGCGGCCGAGGGCGCCCGATTTGGCGGCATGGGTATGTACGATATCCGGTTTAAATTCCCGAATGATCTTTTTCAATTTTTGATAGGCCTTCCAATCATCATTAAATGAAATGGCCCTTTTCATTTCAGTCACACAAAGAGGTGTGATACCATGGTGGGTGGCCAGTTCATCGGCATCCTGCTCATGATCATCCTTATCCCCTGTTACGAGCAGTGTCTCAAAATCGGGTGACATATACCGGCTAAGAAATACAGCGTTCTTGGAGGGGCCGCCAACAATTAGGCGATTGAGAATACGAAGTACACGTGGCATGTCAGGAAAAATGGGCTAATGATTGAAACAAAAAAACTAATCCAAGGGTCCGCTTTCGGTTTCGCATCCACTCCCAGATGGTAGGATGAAAATGAAGCGGCCTATTTTCACAGACAGGTTTACGGGGGGTAATGGTCTCACCACGAATGATCCTTTCCAACACTTCTTTTAACACAGGCAAGGCCGCTGCATGCTGCAGGATCGGATAGGTGGCAAAATTATCGTTCTTTGAAGGTTGCAAAAAGATTTGGTCGATGATTCCTCCGGTATCTACTCCTTTATCGACAAAATGGATGGTGGTGCCAAAAAGTTCAGGTTGTCCGCTTGCCAGGGCCCAATATCCCCCATGAACACCTCTAAATGCAGGAGTTATACCATCATGAATATTGATAAAGGGGGCCGTTACACTTTGCAGGGTCTGGTTGGAAATGATCCTTGTACCATTGACAAGTACCAGATCGGGGTTGAGCTTTTGCAGCATGGCCTGGCACTCTTTGCTATTGACCGAACTTACCGGCACGATCCTGTTACCTGTCGGTTTTCGGTTGTCAATCCGGTATTGTTGATAGAGTAACCTTTTTTGTTCCCGGGAAAGAAAATTGATAAGAGGAGAGATACAGGAAATAAAAAAAACCTGCCCCAAGGCCTTCATCCATCCGATCCGCCTGGCCCGGTTACGTATCAGCAACCAACGCGAAACCGGTTTTTCCAAAATGACATGGTCAATAGGAATCTGTGGATGAATATGATTATATATCATCCAGGTTGAATCCGTATCTCTGGCGAGAAGTACGAGTCTAGGTCCTTGTATGGTTGGTTCGTTCATAGATCTCAAATAAGTTGAGCGACTCCATCAGCCCTTTTTCCCTCGCAATGGAATACTCCTTCAGGATGCGTTCTAAAAACTCCATATTCTTTTCCGTGTGACTTCCAAAATTGTGTGGATGCCACCAAAGATGATAAATACGACCTTGCCCGGCTGCATGCCATATACTTTTTTTGATCCGACGAAATCGAAGTGGATCAAACACCGAAAGCGACGATGACCAGGGTCTTAAAAAACGACTGGCGGGTACATTGATGATCGGCGCGGGTTTCGGCCATGCATGGGTGTGATGACCCGTAATATTCAAATAGGCATCGGCCAATCTTATGGCACGGCGAAACGAATTCTCCTCCTCTCTGGATAAGGGGCGGTAAACAGACGACTCCTCATTTCCTCTGAATACTTTAATACCAAGCTCTTCACAAATGGAAATATGTACCGGCCCATATTGATTTCGGGGAAAGATGATACTGTGGATAGGGATTCCCTTTTCATGGGCCACTTCGATGGCCGCTACGAGGTCGGCTCTGAATTGCTCCGAAGTTGTATCCTTTTCCAACGCATAAAAATGGCAATAGGTGTGCGTACCGATCTCCTGTCCGGGTGACTGACGGATCTGCTGGATAAGATGCGGGGCAAAATGGTAGATCCTTTCAAGTGGTTGATCCCTGACATAGGGATAAGGATCATATTCTTTCCGCAAATAATCAGGTAAGGTGGCCGGCCATTTTTCCATCAGGACTTCCTTGTTCTCATGAAAAAGAAAACCCACGGTAGCCCAGGTACAATGCACCTCATAGCGTTTAAACAGATCCAGTAAGGCAGGAACCACTTCCTGCACTTTGGCAATGTTCGGGCCATACCCTTCGAGGCTCCGGTGATCACGAACACCCCAGAACAATTCAAAATCGAGTGATATGGTAAAAACTCCTTTTGCCATGTGTTGCTTAAGTCATATACTTATTATACCAATATTGAAAGGATAAGAGTATCCATAGTTTTTCGACCGTATCGTGGGTAACCGAAGATTGCAATTCTTTTCGGATGGATTCAATATATTCCGGATTTAAGATCCCTTGCTCACGAATGGTCGACTCCTTGAAAAGATCATTAAACAAATATTCATTCAATTCGTGTTTGAACCAATTGAGCATCGGCACATCAAATCCTTTTTTGGGGCGGTGGTAGAGTTCCGGGGGCAACAGGCTTCTAAAAGAATCCCGCACTATACGTTTACGGTGGTTGCCCTTGATCTTGTATTTGGCAGGCAGGGAGAAGGCAAACTCTACGACATGATGATCCAAAAAGGGTGACCTTACCTCTAATCCATTGGCCATGCTTAGCCGGTCTACTTTTACCAGCATATCCCCGGTAAGCACCAGCTCCATATCTGTTCTTAATACAGAATTAAAATCTTCTTCATTCAGGTAGCGAAGGGCATCCTGTTTTACTTTCTCAACCTGGCTTTTATTTACCTGCGCCAGTGTTTCCGGGGTCATGATACGGCTAATATCATCGGTTGTATGGATGGAGGCCCATCGCCAATAGCGATCGTGACAATTGAGTTTGCTGCCTTCAGCAAAACGATCGAGCTGCCTGACCAGGTTGCCGATCTTACTCGTACGGTTACGGGGCATGGCTTTCCACAAGGGATGACCGGCCCTAACCAGAAAACTGACAAGGTCACGGCGACGTGCCCGCCATTCGGCATAGTGTTTATTATATCCGGCAAATACCTCATCCCCGCCATCACCCGAAACGGCCACCGATACATATTTCCGGGTTTGCTGGCTTAAGATAAACTGTGGTAAGAGAGAAGGATCGGCAAACGGCTCATCGAGATAGTCGAGGGCAGGAAAAAAGGAATCGAGATAATCCGAATGATCCAGATAGAAAACCGTATGGTCGGTCTGAAATTTCTTGGCGACCATTTCAGCGTACTGTGTTTCATCAAAGAAATTATCGCCTTTATAGCCTACCGAGAAGGTGCGAAAATGTTTTACATGTCTGCTGGCCAGGGCAACCACCACCGAGGAGTCGATACCTCCGCTAAGAAACGCTCCCAGGGGAACATCACTTACCAATCTTTTTTGTACGGCTTCATCCAGCAACCGCACAAGTTCCTTTTGTGCATCATTATAGTTGAGTGCCGATTGATAATTTGTCGCTACGGGCAGTACATACCAGGGTTTCTCTTCCCTTGTTCCTTCGCTTACCCGAATGTCGAGACAATGCCCGGGCGCCAGTTTGCGCACCCCCTGTAATATGGTTTGGGGTTGTGGTATATAAGAGAGCTGAAAATATTGGTAAAGGGAATCGTAATTGATCTGTTTGGGGATTTCATAAGCCAGGATGCCTTTCATTTCCGAGGCAAAGATCAGGTTGTCCTCATCCTCAAAAATGTACAAAGGCTTTTTACCAAACCGGTCCCTGGCCATATAGAGACGGTTTTCCTGGTAATCATAGATCGCAAAAGCAAAGAAACCTTCCAATTCAGAAAGGCAGTCAAAACCTTTGCGGATGAAAAGGTGAAGGAGAATCTCGGTATCGGACTGAGATTGGAGGGCGGCTTTTTGTTCTTCTGAAAAATGACGGTCGCGAAGCTGCTGATAATTGAATATCTCCCCATTAAATACGATCACCCAGCGATGGGTAGGGTCCCATTTTGGCTGGTGGCCCCCTTCGCTGGTGTCAATGATGGAAAGCCTTCGATGTCCCAGGGCTACATGGTGGTTGGAATAAACACCTTCGTCATCAGGCCCTCTTTTTTCGAGAGAAACAACGGATTGTTGTATTTTTGAAAGTCGCTGCCTGCCCCGATCTGTACGGGCTATGATTCCGGTGATGCCACACATCTGACGCCAATTATTTTATGCAATATATTACTATAAACGATTACTTATTACTTCCCATCTTCCTTTTTATTGTATATATAATGGCGGCATATTTTCGGAATAAATACTATCCGATCCTGCATCCACTTCGAAAGTATTTTCTGCCTGCCTTTACAGTAAAAATCGTTGGGGCTGTTTTTATCGGTATCGTTTACCAGTATTATTATAAAGGTGGGGATACCCTTAATTTTTGGGAACACTCCACCTTGATCAATTCCTCACTCTCCGACTCCTTTTCCACCTGGTTCAAATTGCTGACCGCCTCGGCTGACCCCTATGATACGGATGTTTTTCCCTATACCTCCAAAATGATCTGGTACAGCAGCCCTGCCGACTATCTGGTACCCGCCATCGGCGCATTTATCGGCGTATTTACGCTTACCACCTACCTGCCAACGGCTGTTGTCTTCTGCGCAATTTCCTTTATTGGTATTTGGAAAATGTTTGTAGTATTTACCAAACTCTACCCGAAGCTACAAAAGCAAATGGCCATCTCCTTTTTGTTTATTCCCAGTGTTTTCTTCTGGGGTTCGGGATTTTTGAAAGATACGCTCACTTTTAGCTGTATCGGTTGGCTGGTACACTATTTCTACCTGATATTTTACGACAACAAGAATATATTGGCCAACAGCGTGAAATCCCTGTTCTTTCTCTATATCATTTTTGTGGTGAAATCGTATATCGTTCTGGCCTTTTTGCCAGCTGCCTTGTTGTGGGGAATGGGTCTTTTGTCCTATAAGATCAAAGACACCCGCTGGATCATTGTGTCGCGATATTTACTCTATGGCATCAGTATTATTGCCCTTGTAGTGGTGGGGGGAAGAATGCAAACGGAATTATTTGGGGAATATAATGTGGAGAGTATTGCCTACAAATCCTCGATTACCCGGGATTATTTATACCGTATCTCCAACGAGCAGGATGGCTCGGGATATACGTTGGGTGACATGGACCCAACCTTGATGGGGATGCTGGAGAAGGCGCCGGCCTCGATCAATGTAACCTTGTTCCGGCCATATTTATGGGAAGCAAGAAAACCAATTGTGTTCTTATCGGCCTTGGAATCACTTATCTTCCTTGGCTTTACGATCATTGTGATCTTTAAGAACAACCCAATCCGGGTTGTCTTGCGGATCCTGGGGGATGAAACCCTTCAATTCTGTATCATCTTTACCCTGGTATTCGCCTTTGCGGTAGGATTATCTACGTCCAATTTCGGATCCTTGTCCCGGTATAAGATTCCCTGTATGCCTTTCTACCTCGCGCTCCTGTTCATCATTTTTAATCCGCCGAAGGAACAGCTGGTATTACGTAAAAAGTTCCAGGAACAAAAGGGAAGTGGAACGTAAACTGTAGTGGTCTTCCATATGCTGCCTGCCCCGTTTACCCATTCGCGTGCGCAATTCAGGATCGGCTATCAGTTTTTGCAAACCGCTTTTCCAGGCCCCGGGTGAGGAACAGATATACCCACATTCTTCATGGAGAAGTATTTTGGGGTTAACCCCTACCGGTGAAGCTAAAGCGGGGATTCCGCAAGAGAGGTATTGAATAAGTTTAAAACCACATTTCCCTTCAAACCAGGGGCCTTGCTTTAGTGGCATAACACCTATATGCATACGAAGCAGGTCTTCCAACTCCGTTTCCGCTTTCCATTTTACAAAAGTGAAAGGGAAATCCCATTCTGGTGCTTTATTGGAAATGATAAGGATCTCACAGGTTCCCGACTCGGCCAATTCTTTCAATACCCCTTCTATTTCTTCCAGGTTATGCAGCGTGGTATGTGTACCTGTCCAACCCACCACTACCTTCTCTCCTTTATACTGGTCCCGCATGGCATGGTGACCCTTTTCCGTGTCCACCACAGTAGGTATCAACACCACATTCTTATTGTAGGGACGGGCATAGTCACACAAAAAGTCATTACCGCCCACTACCTTATAGGACCATTTGATGATATACCTGATCTTCCAGGTAGCTTTGAGGAATTTTTTAAGAAAGGAAATCTTTTCCCCGCCAGGTATCCAGATGGCATCATCATATTCATGTATGATCTTTTTGCGAAAAACCTTGGCCAATAACCATTCAAATACGGGAGGCCCAAGCGGAGCCGCCTCGCGATGAATAAATATATAATCGGCTTGCAGGGATTTGAACAAATGCCCTACACGTCTAAAATATCCTTTGAGCGTACCCAATGCTTTTTGCATACCGCTACCCTTTCTGTATAAAACCTTCCAGGCCTGTTCATCCAAAAAGGTCAGCAGCTCATAGGTATACCCTTCACTGTCCAACAAGGGCAAAAAAAGTTCTACCCGGAAACGTTGGGAAGGGGCTTCGCCCAGGGGATAGGGTACCCAGAAATGTATGTGTGGTTTTTTCTCAGGCATAAATGGCAGGATAGATACGCGCCGGAATGGAATAGGAGCGGTAGGTTTCTGCATTATGTAAAATCTTTTCCCGCAGGGCTACTTTATCGGTTCCATTGAGCAGCTTGTCCAACTGTTCAAGTGCCGCCTGGTGTGCACTGGCATCGGCCATATCCAGAACCACCCCCGTACCGGTCTGCTGAATAATTTCTGAATCATCGGAAATATTGGGACTGATCACAACGGGTAATCCCATCGCCCAATATTCGCCATCCTTGATCGGAGTACAGTATCGTTTGGAAGGCACCGGTTTTACCGGAGTAATGCCAAAATCGGCGAGGGACATATAACGTGGCACATCCTGGTGGGGGACAAATTGATTGACCAATACCTCACGGGGAATGCCGGACTGGTCAAGCTGGGCATCCAACACGGCTCTTTTCTTATTGGTCAACAACAGGAACCGGAACCGGTCGCCCCAATAAGAATGGGCTGCCTTTAAAAAAGAAAATACCTCCTCATTATAATAGATATCGCCCAATTTGCCGGCATATACACAAACGATCTTGTCATCACCCAATCCCAGCGAAGAGGCCAACTGGAGGTCTTTGGGACGCGGATAAAATAATGTAGAATCCACACAGGCGCCCTTTACAAACATTTTTGGGCCGATATCGATACCATAGGTGGTTTTGGCAAAATCACGCATCCCTTTGGTTGCAGAGATAATATAGGTTGCCCGTTGAGCTTGTCTTTTCTCTAACCAGAAAAGTATCCGATAGGCCCACCCTGTTTTTGGCCAGGTACCATTCTCGACCATTGCTACGGCATGGGGTTCGAAGCTATCGATCACCAGTTTGCGGCCGGTTAATACACTCAACACCCAGGCCATGCCCCCTGCCGGTGTACAAAAAGCATGGATCACATCAACCCTATTGGCCACGATCAATCTGAAAATGCGCATGACCTGTGCTGCAAACCCAAGTAGTTTTTTGATGCCAAACCGCCGGTAAGGAAAGGCGACAAGCTCGATATTCTGCTCTTTCCAGGAATTGTTTATTTGTACAATTTCTTCGGGAGAAAGGCTGATGGCCTCCTGTTCGGAAGTCACTAAAAATATCTTCTTGTCAGCGGGTATGGCTTGCCGAATGATCTTAACATAAGGCAAGGTGTAGGTTTGTATAAGCGCATCCTTATAACTCCACTGGGTGAAGATCAGCAAAGCATGTTTGATCTTTATCGGAGACGTTGAATCCATTTTCGTCCAATCACAGATTTGAAAAATAATAAAATGAATTTCCGGTTTACCCCTGCACCTGCAATAGCACGGCAAGCTTCTTTTACGGCAGCAGCCCGATGATGATCCAGGTATTCATGTATGCCACAGAAATAATGTGACCAGGCCCGTATCTTTTTTTCTTCGCCGTGACTTAGCTCCAGTTCCCGCACAACCCAGTCAGTTGCTTTTTGTCGTGCTTCGATCACCCGCTGGTTATTTCCCATCGAGCGGTCATCATGCTCCCGCATGCTCATGCACACTTTATCTTTTATAAAAAGCCGGAAGCGTTCGGTATTGAGCAGGATAAAAAGCCAATCCTCCATGCTCGATAACTCACGTTGTGGTGGGAAAGGTTTGAAAAGTTTATCCTTTATCCGGATACAATAATTACAGGCGAGTATATTACCGGCTAAAAAGAAATCACGATCATACCACCCTTCCGCCAGCGACTGGATAGGCGCCGGTTTATGCTGTCCATCACGAAGAAGAAAATCATATTTAGTGGCCAGAAAATGAATCCCCGGCGTTTTTCGGATTACCTCGTACAAGGTAGAAAGATAATCCGGTTTCATCAGGTCATCCGAATCAAAGAAAAGGGCAAATTCACCAAGCGCTTTTTCCAATCCAAAATTCCGCGCCGCGCCCCGTTCTTCATTCTGCTTAAGAAAATATCTTACTTTTTCATGCCCACCAAAAAACCGGGTCACAATGGCACCGGTATCATCGGTACTGCCATCATCTACCACCAATATTTCAAAATCAATAAAGGTTTGACCCAATACCGAATGTATGGTTTCGGAGATCAGGTCTGCACGATTATAGGTTGGTATGATTACGGAAAAAAAAGGCATGTAACTTTTTTAGCGCTCGTTTGCATCCTGAAATCCTTACGGACAGTTTTACTGCTATGCTACAAAGGGGCGCAAGAGGAGTTAGGAAAGAAGCTCGTTGTAAAGGGAAATATGCATCCGGGTTTTTTCCTGAACGCTAAAGGCATAAGCGTCTTTTTTTGCCTGGGCTGCCATGCGTTTGGCTTCTTCCGGGTTTTGTTTCATGAAAATTACGGCTTTAGCAATAGCCTCTGCATCTTTAAAAGGAACCACATAGGCATTCACCATATGGCGGGCAGACTGGTATGCATAACCTGACAGGGTCAAAATCTGGGGGCGTTGGGCTATCATACCTTCAATGATGGTGATGCCCCCTGTTTCCACATGTTCATCAATCGGAACATGCAGATGCACATCGAATAGTTGGTATAGCGCGGACGTATCGTTTACAAAACCACCGTATACCACTTTATCTTCCAAACCGTACTCTTCGATGAGCTGCATGGCTTCATCATAAAAAGAGCCTTTTACGCCAAATATAAAAAACCGTATTTCTGGGTAGTCTTTTAGCAAGCGGGCCGCTTCAATGATAAATTGGTGCCCTTTCCAAAATTCAAACCGCGATAAAACACCTACAACAAAGGAATTCTCCAGGTTAAGGTCTTTCAATTGCTCCCGTACAGCTTGTACCCTTTCCGGGCTCACTTCATAATCGGCAGGTTTGACGCCATGATAGATGGTACTCAGCTTTGATTTATCAAAATCCCAGTTTTCATCCAGGTATTTTCGGGCGATATCCGAAGTAGCAATGACACGTTGGGCTGTATTGAAGGTGAATTTATCCAATCGCTCCTGTTTCTTATTGTTGAAATCATGTGCCCAGCTTACATTCTCGCAGGTAGTCACCAGCTTATTCAATCCGGCCATTCTACCCGCTACCTGGCCGACCAGATTACCAAATGGAAGGGATGAATGGATAAGATCCACATTATATTCTTTGATCAGGTCGGACACCATGAGCATATTCTTGATATGCGACCATTTTCCGGTGTGCGGAAGTTTATAAACGGGCAAATCAAGTTTAGCCAGATCATCACAGAGGTAAAGATCCTCATCAGCATTGATATCAATGATGACATAGACCTGGTTGATGCCTTCCTTTTTAAGTTGTTCGGCAAACCAAAACCATTGAAGAGACTTCTTGATGTGAGAGAGGCAAAATAGAACGGTCATATCCAGGATTTGACTTTTCGCAAGGTCAATAGGACTAAGGTGGGAAGTTGTAGTTTTCGGGCAATATAAGGCACTCGCTTTTCCTCAGCGATCCAGTCAGCAGGATAATTCTTTTGAAGAAAAAGAAGGATACGTTTTGAATCCTTGATATTTCCTGCGGCATATAGCGCCCTTAACTGATAACTAAGATGATAAAAAAGGGATTTGCGCTGATCCACTTTTTCGAAGATGGAGGGCTTGATGGAAAAATCATGCTCCATCGAATAGGAAAATGCATCCTTCAGGGGTGAAACGGAACGGAGCAGGTTGGCTGTTTCCGTCCAGCCAAGATGATCACAAAGGTTGAGATAAACCCGGCACCAATCAACAATGAACCTGTCTTGCTGGGATACAGATTTACTTTCCTCATGCAGGCGATATCTGGCGTAAACATCCGGAACAGCCTTGAACTGACAGACACAAGCCAGCCGGGCAAACAGGTCATAATCCATTCCATAATGGAGGGCTTCTGAAACACGGCCATTCACCAGATCCAGGTATTTCTTCCGAAAAAAAGCACCGGGTTGAGAAAAGGCCATTCCCGAAATATACCGTTCCACCGAAGGGTCAGGATACCCAAAATCTGTATGATCATCCCCGGCCTTACTAAATACCACAACACCTCCGTGAATTAAACCAGTCTCAGGGGGAAGTGAAGAAAAATGTTCATTTACTTTATGCAAAGTGCCTGGTGTAAAAAGATCATCGCTGCACAGCCAGGTAATGATATCACCAGTGGCCCGCTGAAACCCTTTATTGATCGCATCGCTTTGGCCTTTATCTTTTTCACTGATCCAAAAACTGATACGGCCTTCATACTTCCGGATGATATCCACCGATTGATCCGTACTTGCTCCATCAATAACGATCAGTTCCAGATTAGGGTACCCTTGTTCAGTGACGGATCGAAGTGTTTCCTCAATGTACTGCCCCTGATTAAAGGAAGGTATGATGACAGATATTTTCAGCATTCTTTTAAAATCAGAAATTTAAAGCCATTGTTTTTTTTACCGCCAGACAGTCGCCACCACAGATATATAATTTATATCCCCATTTTCGCAACAAACTTACACTTTCTTGTGCTTCACGCGATGAGAGATGTTTATGTTCATAGATAATAATATCTGGTGATATACGATCAAAGTTTATTGTCTTTAAGGTTTCATAATCTGACCCTTCCGTATCGATGTGTACCAAATCAACTTCGTAAAACTGAAACCGCTCCAGCAGGGAATCAATGCGAAGCGTTTCAATAGCTATTTCTTTGATTCGATCTTGAATTCCCGGGAAATACGCCGTGTGCTTCTCAATCACATCTCGGTTGAAAGAGGAAAGTTGACTGGCCCATTCCGGTAATTCCTTTGCTTTGTCATCCACATAAAAGAAGGATGAAAATCCATCAGCAGGACCAACCGCAACATTCGCAAAATAAAGTCGCTGCTGCTCCCCTTGATAGTTCGCGACCAGCCGATCAAAAATGGACTGCATGGGCTCCACCAGTATCCCCCGCCATTCGTACTTTTTAATATACTTATGCAACGGATCTCCACTCATGCCATCATTGGATCCAATTTGCACAAACCGAACCACCCCGTTTTTGCAGGCATTATAAGTCTGCAATACCTTATCCAAGCCGGAAAGCCACCTTGGCCGGTTCCATCCAAACCTACGAAATACAATAAGTTCTCTGAAGAGCCTGGAATTCCGTCCCAACACACGCCCCACAATACTCAGCATGGTTTGCATTTATTGGCCGTGTCAATTACCGGGATTTTAAGCATGCTAACATTTAACTGTGAAACCTTTTTTCAAAGTACTTGAAGCTTAACCCCGAAAACCATACCAAAATGCCCATCAGCACAAAGGAAAGAATGGTTTTCCCGACTGAATTAAAGAGAAACCCGGCTTCGTACAGGAATTGAATAAAAAATATCTGTAAAAGGTAAATAGAATAACTCCGGTTGCCCAACTCGTTGAGGAAGCGGCTGCTGATCCGGTACTTTTGACTAAAGGAGAAGTAAGACAGAAAAAGCAACAGGGAAGGGATACCCCAGATCAAAAACCGCGGGTAGGAAACACCATCATAAACCACCCTTTCCCGTGTAATACCCACATGCTCATATCCATAATCCTTTCCCAGCATTACCACAAAAATGAGATAGAGTGAAGAGAAGAACAATACCTCTGAAAAAGGCGCAATCCGATCGGAAATCTGTTGCTGAAAACGGCCAATCAATAAACCAATACAAAAATAAAACAGGAAGGGTGAAGTGAGTTGGTCAATGATCACATTTTCAAATCCCCCGGTTAATACACCTGTCATGGCCAGGGAAAATAAAACCAAAAGCAGCGGGAAAAAATATTTTTTGGAGAATAAAGCAATGCAGATGACTGTGATCAGGTAAAATAGCATTTCAAAATTCAGGCTCCATCCCAGAAATACAATGGGATCCTGGTAAATATTATCATGTGCATTGGGGATGAAGAGAAAGCTTTTAACCACATCCATTGTGGAGAAGGTTGGGGAAATAGAGGATTCCCGAACGGCATCCAGCAAAAAGTGCATCAGCAGGTAAAGGGCCATCACCGCAAAATACAGGGGTATAACGCGAAGAAGCCTTTTCTTTAAAAACTCCAATGGCCGGTTATGGTAACCCGATTTTTCAATGCTGGTATAAATGATAAACCCGCTGATAAAGAAAAATATATCCACGCCTATGGCACCGCAAAATCGTTGGAGCTCGGTGGGGAAATGGACAAATACCACCAACATGGCGGCGATTCCTCTCAGGTGTTGGATATTCTCAAGCCTGCTTTTCAATAGAATTAAATATTTTCCTCAGTTGCTGGGTGAATTGTTTAAGCCGGCCACGGTCAAGAAATAACTGCCGGGCATATCCCGAAAAATAGGCCTTGTTGATCGCCAGCCTTTCTCTGTTCTCGCCTGAAGCGCCCAACAATTTCAATTCCAGGGTGCATCGCTTTTTCTGGGCTGCCATCCATTCATACCACCAGGCATGAAGGCTAAAACTAGGGTCCAATAATTCGCGATAACAATTCAAACGTGCATGGGCCAGCCCAAACCCAAAGATCATTTTTAATAAATAGGAAAATTGCATCCGGTTATCGGGCATGTAATGCGTTAACACCAGATCATCCCGATAATAAAGCCTGTACCCCATTAATCGAAAGGCATAACAAAGTTCTGAATCTTCACCTGCCATCATGTTCTTTCCTTGTCGGCCGATGGTCAGGTTCTGATAGCCGGTCTTTTTTAACCGTTCCCAGATGGATTTCCGAAAACTCAAGCCTGCACCCCACAGAAAGCCTTTCTCTTTCTCAATAAAGCCACTGCGGTCCATTTGCCTACCTACCGCATAGTGTTGCTGGTAACGAGGAAACCATTCCGGGGCCGCTTTTTCAAAGGCGGGTAAAGATTGTCCACCTGTAGCAGCGATCTGTGTGTCCATTGAAAACACTTCGCCGATCTTCATTACCCACTTCTCCTCTACCCAGTTATCATCATCAATAAATGAAACGATCTCAAATCGGGCTTCAGCCAACCCTTTATGTCGGGCATGTATCAATCCCGGATTTTCCTCCTTTACCACGGTAAAGGCCGTCACCGGTTCCTGTTCCCATATTCGTTTTGCCACACTACCGGAATCATCGGTTGAGGCATTATCTACTACGATCACCTCCCAGGGAAACCCGGGGTCAACCTGTCTTTGCAAGGCTTGCAAAGTGGGTTGTATCCGCGAAGCGGCGTTGTAACAGCAAATGATAATGGATATCCCGTTGAATGACATGTTCAATGTTTACCAGGATGCATGGATATCCACCCAAAACCCATAATCTTTTTTATTGGGAAGGCTGTGAAACAGGTCATGATAAAAGCCATAGATCTGCTTGGCCTTTTCATAATCATTCCATTTTCCGCCTAATTCCTCTCCAAAATTACCCGAAGTGCCTTGCTTGAAGGATTGGCTATAGGGAGGAACGGCTTTCTTATCCAGCCAATGAATAAAATGGCGGCCACCCAATTTGCGAAATACCTTGATGGGAAAATTATCCCATTGCCTCAACCGATAACCCCAAAGCCAGCGATTAAAATAATTGTTGGGAGGAAGGTCCAAATGGGCCAGGTTGTATTGGAAAATGAGCTTGAATTTGGTAAACCCTTTTTGCGCCAGCCCATCCAGCAAGGTCAGGTCATTGGCTTCTACAGAAATAAAGCGTGGCAGATTTTGCGAATCAAGTCCTTCAATACAGAGGTAATCATGGCCTTCAATATCTACTTTGAGATAGTAAGGCACCCCTTGCTCGCGTAGTACATTGGCAAAAAGCCGCGCCTGAATCTGAATGGCATGCCAGGGCAATCCATCACGACTGGTGATGGAAAGATCAAAGGAATTCCATTCAGGCTTTTCTTCATTGATATAAAAATCGAATTGCCCTTCCTCTTTGGCTACACCAATATTCAGGATGGTCAGTTGACCCGAGGCGGTTTCGGAGGCAAATCGTTTGGCTCCGGCCTCTGCCTGTACCGGATCAGCTTCAATGGCTACCACCCGATAGCCGCGCGACAGGTAATAGGCGGTGTCATCCCCATTGTGCATGCCCACATCATAGATCAATTTCTCCTGGTACATAAATTATTCGGGTTAGTGTTTGGTCATTGTTTTTATAAATACCCTGAGATAAAAACTGCCTTGTACACTTGTTTGCGAAAGCGACAGGGCCAGTTGAAATCGTTTCCACCAACCATATCTGGCGGCAGACAAAGCCTCCTCAAAAAAACTCTTCATGACAGAAGGGTGGAAAATCTTTTCCCGCGTATCCGCCTGGGCAAGTTTCTTTACCGGGGCAATCCCGATCCATTCCCCACTGTAAAAACGAACGTAGGCATCTTTCTCAGATTGACTTAACTCTGGTATCAACCAGCCAGTGTACCGGTGTATCAATTGGTGCCTGGTCTCTCCCAGCAGGGATGACCCTGCCGGAACCACCGCTTCATTTTTACTAATGGTCTCCCGGAAAAAACAAAGTGGCTCATTCCCCGGAAAATATTGATCTGAACAGATCCGGAACAAAACGCCATTGCTCCTTAATATATGGATGCGCATACCGTCCAGTTCCAGGTGGGGTATCTGGTGAGATTCTAGATAGGTCTTTAAGCACCGTTCAGGTACCAATTCCCGAAAGCCCTGATCTTCGTACAGACGGAGCGTGGATTCAAAATGTTCATAAAACCGCAGATAGCTGCTCATCGGTGCCGCCGCACCGATGGCAAAAATATCGGCGCAGGCACCGGTCAACTCGTAGGGATTTGAATTGGGAACAAATAGCACCTGCTCATTCAGGCTTCGTTGAAGCAGGGAACCAAAGGCAGGGGCGATCTCAAACCCGAGATCATACCGCATTTTTACCAACACCTCATACTTTACCCCATTCTCCTTTTCATAGAGGTCCATGAGGTTCCATGCCTGAAATTGAGAATAAAGCATGGAAAGAAGGCCGGATACAGGAATGATCGACTTAATGGAAACAGGCAACTCGTCAAACTGGCGCGAAGGTTCAATACGGAGTGCAGCAGGTTGGTACAACTCCCTGATTTCATTTTCATCCACGTTGGGAGGTGGTGGAGCTTCGCCTGCGTGGTCTTTCCACCAGGATGCAGTCACCGACTCCTCTATATCCCAGGTATGGGCAAACACATCTACTTCTCCTTGTTGCGTGAGGATATTTCGCAATGCCTCAAAAGAGGGGTGGGTATTTCGAAAACTCCGTAAATGACCAGTAAGAAGTAAAGCTATCCGCAAATCAAAATATTGAACTGGTTATCGCTAAGAATTATTGCTTGTTTATTTCTTCTTATTCCCAAGAAAAGACAAGAAGAGATTAAGATCCTCGGGTGTACCAAGCCCATGCATATCTTCAAATTCGACATCAAAGATCCCGATCTTCTTATCCTCCCGGATCATCCAGTTATAAACCGGACAGGTATAAAATTCATTATTGACCCGGTCATTGTGCACGATCATATCCAGCGCCGCGTTCACAAAATCAGAGCCTTTGGCAAAATAATAGATCCCCACTGTGGCCTTATCAGAGATAACCACTTTCTCCTTTACTTCTGTTACATACCCCTGTTCATCCGCTTTGGCAAATGACCATTTGGGGTTTCGCTCATGGTCGGTAAAGGTGAGTATCGAGCCTTCGAGCTTTCTCGCCTGGGCATCGGCCAGCATATCGGCCAGAGAGAACTCCACCCACTGATCCGAATTCGCAATCAGGAGCGGCGTATCATTATTAATAAACTGACGGGCAAACAGCACAGTACAGGCCGTGCCTTCTGTCAGTTGGTTCACCGAAATAAAACGAAGGGGGAATTCCTGCTCCAGCGAAGCCACCAATTCTTTCTCGGCTTCAAGATGCTCCTGACGGGCGATCAGGGTAAAACTTGCACCAGGCACCAGCAGGTTCTCAATCACCCATTTGATCATGGGTTTGCCGGCTACATCAATAAAGGGTTTGGGCTTTTCAAAACCGGCTTTGCGAAACCGCGAGCCTTCGCCGGCCATGGGAATGATGATATTCACAGTTAGAGATTTATTTATCGTGAGGCGGGAGACGTGAGACGTGAGGCGTGAAACGTGAGGCGTGAGAATTAACTCACGATTCACGACTCACGTCTCACGTTTCACGCCTCACGCCTCACGTTATTGATTATTCAAATACTTGTCACCAGCTACACAAGGCAACTTCACCACTGTCGTCACTACCTCTTCACTCAGTACACGGAAATCGGTTGCCTCACCGGGATCGATACGGATGATATCTCCTCCTGCATACCGAACCCCGTTCATCTCCACTTCCCCGCTCACGATCACGGTATACTCTGTAGCGATCTTATGATAATGACTTTTTTCGTAGTCGCCTTTCTTGTATTTTTTGACAGCCACTTCCACTTCACCAGTGGCTAACAGCGTGGGTTCAAAGTTTCCAATGAACCACCCACCTTTCATGTCCGCTAATTTAAAAACCTCCATACAGGCTATTTTGACAGGCTATGTTCAAATTCCTTGATCTTCTGTGGGGAATAGAAAGAATGATAGTGATCATTGGCAATGGAATAAGCCCCCACCTTTTGATTATTTAAAATAAGTTCATTGATGGTAGAGGATACGAAGAAGATACCATTGGTATTCGTGTTCTTTTTGATCACCTCAAATCCGCCTTTGACGAAATCTCCCGCTTTTTTAAAATAATAAATACCCGCTATGGCTTTCTTACTGATCGGGCGTTTCTCGGCAGTCTCAACCACCAATTCCCCTTCCATCCGGGCATATGACCATTTGGGGTGAACAGATTCAAAGGTCACTAATCCGCCATCCAAATCATTCTTTTGAAAATATTTTATCGCGGCATCCAGGTCCTTTTCAATGATCTGGTCTCCATTGGCAATAAGCAAAGGTTGTTCGGGATCGAGGAAATCGATCGCCATCAGGCAACTGCATACAGCCCCCTTGGTCTCTTCTTTCAGCCGGATCACCGAAGCCTGACCATCGGTGAGAATATTCACTGTTTGATCAAGATGAAAACGTGTACAATCCTCTTCGCGTAAAATAAAGACGAATTTCTTTTCCTTGTTACCGATCTCCGACAGGTTTTCATAAACCCATTGGATCATTGGTTTCCCATCGATCTCCACCAGGGGTTTGGGAAACTGGTATTCCGCATGGTCTGAGAAAAAAGCATTTCCACCGGCAATAGGAATGAGTATCTGTAGCATGGGTTAATTATTAAGTTCGTTGATGCGATGGGTCACCGATTGGTAATGAACATCATTCACCCCGGTTACCTTTAACAGGTGCGCGCCCGAAGCGACCGCTGCCCGAATACCATTCTCGTTGTCTTCCACCACCAGGCATTCGTCCGGTTTAAGTCCCAACCGCGTGATCGCCGTTGTGTACATCTCCGGATCGGGTTTCCCTTTCTTTACATCCTGGTTGGATAAATAGAAATCAAAATAGTCTATGATACCCGCCTTGGTCAACATATGGGTGATGGTATCCTTGATGGAGTTGGAGCAAACCACGAGTTTATATCCTTCACTTTTGAGCCGGGATAAAGCATATTGGTGATGAAATACCGGGCGGCATTTCATGATCACCTCTTCAATGGTGTACTGTTGTTTCAGGTCATTGATAAATCCGTGCAATCCTTCGGGAAACCCTTTTTCCATGGTCAGCATCTTGAGTTTCTCGCGCGTAGGCAAACCGTCGTAGGTGACCAGATGGTCAAACCGGCTGATGGCCATACCAAAAAGACCCAGGGCCTTGTTGAGGGCTTCATAGTGCCAGTCGCGTGCGTCGATCAGGACGCCATCCATGTCAAAAATGACGGCCTTTATTTTTTTACTCATGCTTGAAAAAATTTTGAGCCTCTTCGGGCAGATCGGTGCAGAGCATCAGGTCTTCCCATCCAAATTTATTGATTAAATGACGATAATGCTCCCATTCTGCCTGATAAGGCCGTTTGTGTAACTCCGGCGACACGATACATATTTTTTTCCCTTTACGGATATGCTTCCCTATCACCTGCTCATCGATCCAATGTCCATTGAACTCATCAAGCCAGACACCTGCGGCCGCTTCGTAGAGATAGGGGTCTTTCTCATACTCGCTCTCGCGGGTATAAAAATGAAGCCCCTGTTTCCAGTACCCAATGGCATCGGGCAGGGACATATCAAAGAAAAAATAAGATTCGATTCCCCGTCCCTGCAACTCCTTTGCCATGACCGCCTGCAGCCCATCGGCTTTTACATTGAGCGCAAGCATCATAGGGAGTTGATAGGATTGGTATTGATCAAGAAAGGCCGGGACCGTTTGCTCCTGACCTGTAGGCATATCATGGGCGATGAATAATTCGCGCCCGGAGTCACGGATATCCGTTTCTACCCCAAATCCAAGGGAAAAGGAGCGATCAAAGGCCGCCACGGAATTCTTTTCCGCAGGTTCTTTCCAATAGCCTCTATGTGCCAGAATGATCATGGATTAAATTTTTCAGCCGACCAGCCTGGACGAAAAAGGCTTTTAGAGCCTTTCATCTCGGTGAGGTATTTACGGCCGATGCCGGCAATATTCTCCACCGAAAATTCCAGGTCACATTCATTGTTGATGATCCGCTTCTGATTATGGATACCAATATCAAACTGCACCCGATAGCTACCCGATGCGAGTGTATTGGCCGGTATCACAAACCGTTTTTTGAAAGGGCCCGGTGTCTGTGTCCTGATCTCTGGATCGGGATCAGCATCATCAAATAAAGTATAAGCTAACTGATAATCGAATTGTGACCAAAGGGTAAATCCCAAAATCAAACCGTACACCGGTTTTAGTAATTCCCCTTCGATCTCGACGATAATATCTTTATGGGTAAAGAACCCAAACTCTTCTTCATTGGTAAAGGCCCGGGCGCTGTGAACCTTTACGTGCTCATCCCCGGCTTCACCTCTCCATTCGTTCTGGCTGCTATGGGCGCCTTCTTTGGTATAGGTGGACAATACCTCTTCAATTCCCCCCTGCAATTGTAATTGTCCGTTCTTCAGGTAGATCCCTTTGGAACATAGACTCGACAAGGCCATGAGGTTATGACTGACAAAAAGAACGGTGCGTCCTTCATTGGAGCTAACGTCCTTCATTTTCCCAAGACATTTTTTCTGAAACTCGGCATCACCCACAGCCAGTACTTCATCCACCACTAATATTTCAGGCTCCAGGTGGGCGGCCACCGAAAACGCAAGCCGTACATACATCCCGGAACTATATCGCTTCACCGGTGTATCGAGGAATTTTTCTACACCGGAAAAATCAACGATCTCGTCAAATTTGCGTTTGATCTCGGCCCGGCTCATACCCATGATGGCTCCATTGAGATAGATATTCTCCCGGCCTGTCAGCTCCGGGTGAAACCCTGTGCCTACCTCGAGCAAACTGGCTACCCTTCCTTTGATAGAGATCTTTCCGGTACTGGGCTCGGTGATACGGCTCAACACTTTCAACAGGGTACTTTTCCCTGCACCATTGCGGCCAATGATGCCCACTCGTTCACCCTGGCCTATCTCAAAATTCAATCCCTGCAAGGCCCAGAACTCTTCCACCTCATCCCCATCCACCATTTGTTTGCCAGAGATCAAACCTCCGGTCTTACTAAAGAACCCTTTTACGCCATCCACCACCTGTTCGCGAAAGGTCTTGTAACTACCCTTTCCCTGGTGGCCAATGATGTATTTTTTACCGAGGTTCTCTACTTTGATTACTGTGTCGGACATAGTTTCTCAATAAATAAGTGGATCAGTTAGATAAGGTCGGCAAAACTCTTTTCCATTCGACGGAAGGTACGAATCCCTAAGGCGACCAGGAATATCGTTACCCCGATGGAGATCAACACCCCGTTCCAGTCGGGGGTCATCTTGTCTCCAAATAAACACCAGCGAAATCCATCGATCACCCCAACCATGGGGTTCAGATGATATAATAACCGGTATTTCTCCGGTACCAGGTTGGTCATATAAGGAACCGGGGAAGCATAAAAACCAAGTTGTACGATGAATGGCACGACATGTTTGAAATCGCGGTATTTCACATTCAGGGCCGTGAGCCAAAGTCCGGCTCCAAAACTGGCCATGAAAGCAACAAGTATAAAAAAGGGAAGAAAGACGATCTGCCAGGCGGGTACTGTGCGATAAAATGCCATCAGCAACAACATCAGCACAAAGGAGATCAGAAAATCCACCAGACTGGTAATGACCGATGCCGCCGGAATGATCATCCGGGGGAAATATACTTTCGAGATCAATCGTTCATTTCCAATCAGGCTATTACTGGCTTCGGTAAGACCGGAAGCAAAGAATTGCCAGGGCAACAAACCGGCGAATACCACCAGGGAATAATTGATACCAAACGGGGCTTCAAATTTTCCGATCACGCTAAACACGATCGTAAAAATGGCTACGGTCAGCAAAGGGCGGATCACACTCCAGGCAACCCCCATCACGGTTTGCTTGTAGCGCACTTTCAGGTCGCGCCAGCTAAGGATATAGAATAATTCCCGGTATCTCCAGAGATCTTTCCAATAGTTTTTCTCAGAGCGGCCGGGTTCTATGTGTATTTCGAAGGACATATGTTGTATGTGTTTGTGAGGAGTGAGGCGTCTCACACATCTCCTCTTCACGATAAAAACTTTTCCTTATAAACCGCTGCAATCCCTTCTCTCAATTCGATCGAGGCTTTCCATCCCAGGGAATGAAGTCTCGAAACATCCATCAGTTTTCGCGGAGTGCCATCGGGCTTACTGGTATCCCATTTTATTTCACCTGAATAACCAGTGATCTCCTTTATCATTTCCGCCAGTTCTTTAATGCTCAGGTCGACCCCTGTTCCGATATTCACAAAACCCTCTTCATTATAATTTTTCATCAGGTACACACAGGCTGCAGCCATATCATCCGCATGAAGGAACTCCCGTTTGGGTGACCCGGTACCCCATAACTCGACAAAAGGCTTTGCTTCCACTTTTGCTTCGTGAAATTTCCGGAGCATGGCAGGAAGTACATGTGAGTTCTTAAGGTCGTAATTATCATTCAACCCATAGAGATTCGTTGGCATGACCGAGATAAAATTGCATCCGTACTGAGCACGGTAGGCCTCGCACATCTTGATCCCGGCTATCTTGGCAATGGCATAGGGCTCATTGGTAGGTTCCAGTAATCCGGTAAGGAGGTATTCTTCCTTTAGAGGTTGGGGCGCCAGTTTGGGATAGATACAGGAGGAACCCAAAAACATCAGTTTCTTTACTCCGTTCCTGTACGCCTCATGAATCACATTCGACTGGATCATGAGGTTATCATATAAAAATTCAGCCCGGTAGGTATTATTGGCTACAATACCGCCCACTTTGGCGGCAGCCAGAAAAACATACTCGGGTTTTTCTTTCGCAAAAAAATCAGCTACGGCCTCCTGATTACGCAGATCCAGTTCAGCAGAGGTACGCGTTACAAAATGAGTAAATCCTTCCTGCTGCAATCTCCGGTGAATGGCCGAACCGACCATACCGCGGTGACCGGCTATAAATATTTTGGATTGATTGTTCATTGGTTGGAGCATTAGTGAATCGTGAGGGGTGAATAGTGAATAGTGAATAGTGAGGCGTGAAACGTGAGACGTGAGTATGAATTGTATGATTTTTGAAACTCACAATTCACCATTCACTATTCACTATTCACCTTCCACCATTCACCCCTCTCGCTTCATTCAAATTGCGGCAGCACATGAAACCCCGAATCCATCAACAATTTATGTTTGCGGAAAAATTCGAGATCGCTGGCCACCATTTCTTTTACCATATCCTGCAGACTGTATTTGGGTGTCCATCCCAATTGGGTGCGTGCCTTTGTGGCATCACCGATCAGGAGGTCCACTTCGGTTGGACGGTAATAGGCTGGGTCGATCGCGATGATCTCCTGTCCGGGTTTGAAAGCAAATTCGGGATGAGAGATGGATTTCACGATCCCTACTTCTTTTTCTCCGGCTCCTTTGAATTCCAGTTCAACGCCTAATTCAGCAAAGGTCATCCGGATAAAATCGCGGACCTTGGTCGTTATCCCCGTTGCGATCACAAAATCTTCCGGCTTATCCTGTTGCAGCATACGCCACATGGCTTCCACATAGTCTTTGGCATGGCCCCAGTCGCGACTGGCATCCAGATTACCCACATACAATTTTGAGGTCATCCCCAAAGCCAGTTGAGCCGCGCTACGTGTGATCTTGCGGGTAACAAAGGTCTCTCCACGCAAAGGGCTTTCATGATTGAACAGTATACCATTACAGGCGTACATACCATATGCTTCGCGGTAATTCACCGTGATCCAATAACCATAGATCTTAGCTACTCCATATGGGGAACGTGGATAAAAAGGCGTTTTCTCGGTTTGTGGTACTTCCTGCACCTTTCCGTAGAGTTCAGAAGTGGAGGCCTGGTAGATCCTTGTCTTATGGGTAAGGTTCAACAAACGAACAGCCTCTAATATCCGCAGGGTACCGATACCATCGGTATTTGCCGTGTATTCGGGGGTATCAAAACTCACTTTTACATGGCTCATGGCCCCAAGATTATAGATCTCGTCGGGCTGGACTTCCTGAATGATTCGGATCAGGTTGGTGCTATCGGTGAGGTCACCGTAATGAAGAATAAAATTTCGGTTAGAAACATGTGGATCCTGATACAGGTGATCGATCCGGTCGGTATTAAAAAGCGACGCTCTTCTCTTGATGCCATGGACAATATATCCCTTCTTCAAGAGAAGCTCGGATAGATAGGCTCCATCCTGACCGGTCACCCCGGTGATCAATGCGATTTTTGCCATATTAATTATTGTTCAATAAGTGTTTCCAAACGGGCCTTTCTAACTTCGATCACCTTCACCAGGCCTTCTTCGAGGCTGATAAAAGGACGATTGAGCAGGCATTGCATTTTTTCAATATCGGGTTGCCTGCGGGTCATGTCGCCTTCGGGTAATGGATCGAGGTGAATGATCTTTGATTTTGAGTTGGTCAGTTTGATGATGACCTCTGCCAGATCCAACACCGAAATTTCCAGGTCATTCCCAATATTCACCACATCATTGATGAATTTATTCTCGAGCAAACAGTTGGTCGTAGCTTCCAGGTTGTCTTCCACATAACAGAAAGTCCTCGTTTGTTGACCATCGCCATAAATAGTGATCGGCTTGCCCAACAAGGCCGCATCGATAAAACGGGATACTACAAAATCATGGCTTTGTTTGGGACCATAGGTATTAAAGAATCGGAAGAGTGTATATTCCAATCCATACTCCTGGTAATAAGAACGGCAGAAAGCCTCTCCGGCATTTTTAACCACGGCATAAGGCAGGCGGGAATTAAGTGGCGTGGTATGCTCATGCTGGGGCAAATGCACGGGCTCCCCATAAACCTCTGAGCTTGATGCATAGAATACCCTTTTTACGCCTGTGTTCTTGGAAAGGGTGAGAATATTGCGGATCCCCATCAGGTCGTCCAGTACCATCACCGGGTTCTCCAATGTCCTCTTAACGCCCACAACAGCGGCATAATGAAACACATAATCAAACCCGAATCCATGAAAAACGGAGGAGATATCATTAAAGTCATTGGCATTGGCCTTAATGAACTTGCATCGATCCGATTGGGGAAGGTTGTGCTGTCTTCCGGTCAGGTAGTTGTCCACGATCACAACATAAGCATCGGTCTTTCTAATCAGGTAATCTGCGAGGGAACTCCCAATAAAACCTGCTCCGCCTGTAACGAGGATCTTCATCTGTTTTAGTTTGTGGTTAAATATATTGGATCAATAGCGATCCGCGATCTGTAAAAGGTAATTGCCATAACCGCTTTTACGCAGAGGCTCAGCAATACCCAACAATTGGTCCTTGTTTATGAATTTTTTTCGGTACGCCACTTCTTCAATACATCCGATCTTGGTACCCTGTCTCTTTTCAATCACCCGTACAAACTCCGTCGCATCACTCAGGGAATCAAATGTGCCGGTATCCAACCAGGCTGTACCCCGGTCCATGATGGCCACTTTCAGTTTTCCCTGTTCCAGATAGGTCCTGTTCACATCCGTGATCTCATATTCACCCCGGGCCGAAGGCTTCAGGTTGCGTGCGATCTCCACCACTGAGTTATCATAGAAATAAAGTCCGGGTACCGCATAATTGCTTTTGGGATGTGTTGGTTTCTCTTCAATTGACCGCGCCACCATGTCCGCATCAAATTCCACCACCCCATAGCGTTCCGGATCCGAAACCTCATACGCAAACACACATCCGCCTTCCAGTTCATGCATATGGCTTAACAGGGAATCCAACCCTGAGCCATAAAAAATATTATCCCCCAATATCAATGAAACTTTGTCTGACCCTATGAATTTTTCACCAATGACAAAGGCCTGGGCAAGTCCGTTGGGTTTTTCCTGTATGGCAAACTCAAACCGGCACCCCAATTGGTGCCCATCCCCCAATAAGCGTACAAATTGGGGATTATCCTCCGGTGTGGTAATGATCAGTATCTCCCGTATCCCCGCCATCATCAATACGGATAAAGGGTAATAGATCATGGGCTTGTCATAAATAGGCATCAACTGCTTTGAGATCGCTTTCGTGATCGGGTAAAGCCGCGTGCCGGAGCCGCCTGCGAGGATGATTCCTTTCATAACCTGATTTTTATCAAAAACTAAAAGCGAATAATAATTGGCTTTTAGCTGTTATACTGCTTGTCGTAATAATCCTGGTATTCCCCACTCGTCACATGCTTCAACCATTCTCCATTTGCCAGATACCAATCTATTGTTTCGGATAGACCCTGTTCAAAAGTGACACTTGGTTTCCATCCCAATTCTTTATTGATCTTGGTGGCATCAATGGCATAGCGACGGTCATGGCCGGGACGATCTTTCACATAAGCTATCAAACCTTCGCTGGTACCTGTGGCCTGGTTTAATTTTTCATCCATCAGTTTGCAGAGCAATTTCACCAAGTCAATATTCTTCCATTCATTGAATCCGCCAATATTAAAGGTCTCTCCGTTGGGGCCATGGTGAAAAACCGTGTCAATGGCTATCGCATGGTCTTTTACAAACAACCAGTCACGCGTGTATTTGCCATCGCCATAAACCGGCAATGGTTTTTTCTCCAAAATATTATTTATAAAAAGCGGAATGAGTTTTTCCGGGAAATGATTAGGCCCGTAATTATTGGAACAGTTGGAGATCACCACGGGCAAGTGATAGGTTTCTCCATAGGCCCTCACAAAATGATCGGAAGAAGCTTTAGAGGCGGAGTAGGGCGAATTGGGATCATACGGCGTGGTTTCGGTAAAGAAACCTGTATCACCCAGTGATCCATACACTTCATCCGTGGAAACATGGTAAAAACGTTTGCCTTCAAAAGAGGTCCAGTGTTTTTTGGCCGCATTGAGCAGGTTCACTGTCCCGAGTACATTGGTGTACACAAAATCAAGAGGGGAAACAATGGAACGGTCCACATGCGACTCAGCCGCCAGATGGATCACTCCGTCAATCTGGTATTGAGAAAAAACACGGTCAATTTCAGCGGTGTCAAGAATATTCGCTTTTTCAAACACATAATTCTTCGCGCCTTGAATATCCTTCAGGTTCTCCAGGTTGCCGGCATAGGTGAGCGCGTCAAAATTTACGATCCGGTAGTTCGGGTATTTGTTTACAAATAACCGAACCACATGACTTCCGATAAACCCGGCTCCGCCGGTGATCATTAAATTTCGTTGATAACTCATGGCGTAAAAATTTGCATGTTCGAGCCATACCAACCAAAGGCCTTTTCCAAGCCTTCCCGAATGGAAGTGGTTGGCGCATATCCTAATAAAGTACGGGCCTTTGAAATATCCGCATGGCTATGCAACACATCGCCTCTTCGGTCAGGGCCATGATCGGCCTGAATATTCTTGCCGGTGATCTTCTGCAACAGTTGCACGAGTTCATTTAAACTGGTTCTGTCTCCACGGGCAATATTATAGACCTGGTTCACCGCAGCCGGGGAATCGGTGAACAAGGCCAGCAGGTTGGCCTGTACCACATCTTCTACAAAAGTAAAATCACGGCTATGCTCACCGCTTCCGTTGATCTTTGGTGATTTGTCCTCTAAAAAAGAATGAATGAATAAAGGAATGACCGCTGCATAAGGGCCAAAAGGATTTTGTTTAGGCCCATATACATTGAAATACCTCAATCCGATCAATTCCATATCATACAATCCGGCAAATACATTGGCATAAAGTTCGTTCACCAGTTTGGTGACCCCATAAGGAGAAAGGGGCCTGCCGATCTGGTCCTCCACTTTAGGAAGACCTGGATGGTCGCCATAGGTTGAGGAAGATGCTGCATACACCACCCGTTTCACATTATTCTCCCGCGCAGCATTAAAAATATTGAGTGTCCCATTGATATTGACTGCATTGGTAGTAATGGGGTCGGCAATAGAACGTGGTACAGAACCCAGCGCTGCCTGGTGAGAAACCAGGTCAATTCCTTTCATGGCTTCCAGGCAAACATTATAATCCCTGATATCGGCCTGGATGAAGGTGAATCGCGGATTCCCCTTTAAATGGGCAATATTCTCCTCGCTGCCGGTAACCAGGTTATCCAACACCACTACCTGGCTCACGCGTTCCTCATTGACCAGTCGCTCCGCTAAATTGGATCCGATGAACCCTGCCCCACCAGTTAATAAAATCTTCAAAGTGTGTTTATTGATGCGATCAAAAGATAAAAATCATTTACGGTTGAATAACCGGGCAAACCATTTGAATTCCAGAAATTTCTTTATTACAGAACGATTGTCTTTTTCCAGGTCATAATAACCGCCGCTGTATCCATACCCATATCCATACCGGCCATACCCATAGTATCCATAACCGGGTCTGAGTTTCACATCATTGATCACAATAGAGATACGTGGTAAACGGCTTCCTTTATAAAACTCATCGATCAGTCCGATCTGTTTTTTATAGGTATAGCCCTGCCGTACGATATACAAGGTGGCATCAGCAAACTTGCCCAGCGTCATCGCGTCACTCACCATACCTACCGGCGCGGTATCAATGATAACTACATCAAAATTCTCTTTCAGCCAGGCGAAGAGTTTGGCCACCCGTTCATCCAGCAATAATTCCGAAGGGTTGGGTGGTACAGGTCCGCAACTCACTACATACAGGTTCTCACAACCCGGTACAGCTAAAGGCAGTTCTTCGAGCGTGGCCTTACCCACGAGGTAGTTACTGATACCGATCTTCTGATGGAGCTTTAACCCCGAAAGGATCTTGGGTTTACGAATATCAAACTCGAGGATCACCGTTTTTCGACCGGCTAACCCCATAACCCCGGCCAGGTTGGTGGTAACAAAGGATTTACCCTCTCCACTAAAGGAGGAGGTGACCAATATGACCGGTTTCTCCACCTTATTCAATATGTATTGCAAATTCGATCGCACAATGCGGAATTGTTCCGCCACCATTGACCGGTTTGTCTTACTCACTACCAGTACCGAACTACTATAGGAGTGACCAACCTCTCCCATCACAGCCGCATCGGTGATCTTCTCAATATCGTATCGGGTATAGATCTTATCGTTTATCAATTCCAGGAAGAAGATGAACATGGCTGGTAAGCCAAGCCCAATGATAAACGAAAGCAATTGGATCCCTCTTCTGTTGGGTTTTATCGGAGTGCCTGAACCAACCGCATCTTCCAATATCTTGGAGTTGGCAAGGTTGGAGGCCTGTTGCATCGAGGTCTTCTCCTTTTCTTCCAACAAGAACTTGTACAGGTTCTCCTTGATCTCCAGGTCACGAACGATCTCCTGCTGTTTCTGTTCCTTTTCCGGAAGTTGTTTTACCTGTGATTCGGAAGCACCGCTCCGGCGCAGGTTATCATCAATGATCCGTTGATAGGAACGTTTCACATTTTTCAGGTTCTCCAGCAAACCCAGTCGGGCCTGCTCAATGGCACTGGTCTTTTGTTTGACCATCGGGTTTCCTTCCGGTACGCTCGCATCGAGGTACTTTTTCCGTTCGAACTGGAGCGCATTGTATTGTTCCACCAATCCATTCAAAGTAGCATCCTGCAGGTTAAGGGCACTGGGGATGGCGTCAAAAGCATTCTGTCGATCGACCAGGTAGATCTCGATCATCTTGGCAATCTCCAATTGAATGCTGTTCTCATAGGCCGCCCTTTCCGCCTCCGTCATTGTAGCAAAATAGTTCTCTGACTGAAGCTCGATATTGGTAATGCCGTTCTCTTTACGGTAATTCCGGAGACGGACCTTGATCGAGTCAATATCCCTTTGCAAAAAGTCAAGCCGGTCATTGACAAAGGAGAGCACACCACGTGTTGCCCTGTTCTTTTCTTCCAGGTTGAATACCTGGTATTCCCGCATCAATTGATTGATGATATCAACGCCCAGTTGTTGGTTGGAGATATCGATCGATATATTATAGATGTTTGATCCTACGATCTTGGGTGAAACACGGATCATCGGGGCATACCAGGTAGCCACGATCGGTGAAGGGTTCCAGGAAACACTAAACTCCTTTCCTTTGGCTGATCCAAATTCTTGTCCTGCCGGTTTCATCGAAAACCGTCCGTAGGCATTCTGAAACTGCTGGCCAAAGGAATAAAGGGTGGATTCGTTATTGATCTGAAAATGCTGGTCATCCACAAACTTGATGCCCATGGAAAAAGAGCGGAGTGAATCCGTGATACTTAGGATTTCCATCCGGAAGGGACAGCTCTTATAGATGTTCAGGGTCTTGATCTTTCCTACCGCATTATAGGTAGTTTGAAGTCCTAAGGAAGTCACCACCCGTTCCATCAGGGGTTTTGATTTCAGTACTTCGATCTCCGCCAATACATCCTGGGTCTTGTTGCTGTTGAATATCTCATCGAGTTTATCTCCTCTTCCCTTCTCTTCAATAAAGGTGATCGTACCGGAAGCCCTGTAAATAGGGGTGGTATAACGCAGGTATAAAAAGGCACCTAAGAGGGCCACCGCGATGGAGATAAGGAAAGCGGGTAAGAACCGGATATATTTAAAAAAGATATCCCGTATGGAAAGACCACCCAGATCCTTATTGACTACCTGATTTTCTTCCATTCCAATTATTGGTTATTGATGATGTGTAAAGGTTGTGCCCTATTTTCTAAAGATATTATACAGAATGGCCAGGGAAGTAACGATACTCAATCCCAGACTGATACGTTGGGCAGTTACCTGCTCCTTGACCTGGTTCTTGTTCTTGTCGGCATTGACAATGACCACATCATTCTGGCTCAGAAAATAATAGGGTGAAGCAATGATGTCTTTGGAAGTGAGGTCGAGTATGGCTTGCTCCAGTTTGCCATCCTTTTCGCGGAGTACCATAACCTCTTTCTTTTTTCCATACAAGGTCAGGTCGCCGGCCAGGCCGATAGCTTCCAGTACGGTCACCCTTTCGTTGGGAATGGAAAAGCGTCCTGGCGCCGCTACCTCACCCAATACGGTTATGGAATAGCTCAGAAACCGTACAGAAACACTGGGTAGTGTCAGTTCTCCGGTATCCTCTAATTTTTTCTTGATGACCGCGGCCAATTCTTCCTTGGTCAGTCCTTCCGCTACCACGGGTCCAACCCGGGGAAGATTGATCTTACCTTCCGCATCCACCAGGTATCCCCGATCGGCACTGGAAACCGGAAGATTGTAAAGAACATCGATCTCCGGGAGTGTACTGGCACTAAAGACCAGCACAGAAAGCAGGTCATTCTTTTGAATGATCGGGTTCTTTATCGCGAGGGCGAGTGAGTCCTTTTTAGTGGAATCGGCGTAATGCTGCAGGTAAGTCGATGTTTCCTGGGGTTTGCACGAGAAAAATACCAACGAAACGATGCCCAGGATCAGACAGGCTAGTGGCCGCATGTGATTTGGATTTGGGTTAGTGGTCACCTTTCAATGGATATGTCCATTATTGGCGAACCGAAGTTAGTTTTTTACGGTCAATAAAAGCGATCAAAATAAAGCCCAGACTATCGATCGCAACCTGGACCGTACGTTTTCGAATTTGTAAAATTTCCCCTTCATGATCCATCAAAGGCCCGGAAATGATGCGAACCCGCTGGTGAGGAGAAAAAGAAGCCGCCTCCGCGACACTCACATTATCATATTCATCCAGAAACTTCCGAATGGTTTGGATCTCCTTCTCCCGAACCAACGCCGGCTTCCCCTGCCAATACACAAAATTGATCACCCCCTCCACCATCCGCACCGAAGTCCGTTCCTTGTCCGTGATCTTGACAAAAATATACGACTTGAACAGGGGCTCTTCCACGATCTTGACCCGGTCGCTCCAACGACGCGTCACCTTGTTCAATGGGCAATAACTCTCGTACCCCCGCTCGGTCAATAGCTGGTTCACCTTTTTTTCCCACCGGGAGCGGGTGTAGAGTGCATACCATCTGGCCGGTTTTCGGGACGGCTTCGCCACTTCAGTCACAGAAAAATATTGTAACTAAATGAAAATCAATTAGATAACGAATAAATTATTCGTTTCCTTAATTCGGATGCAAATATAATCCCTTGTCTGTGACTGACAAATGAATAAAATGCACACATACTGAATAAGTTGAAACATCGAATGGCCTAAAATCAGACCCTGGTTTGGCCATCCTTATTTACCCATCCGGTCTGGCGGGCGGGATTACCCACAACCAGGGCATAAGGGAGTACATTTCTGGTCACCACCGCCCCTGCTCCGATCATGGCGTATTCGCCTATCTCTACCCCGCAAAGAATGGTGGCATTAGCGCCAATGGTTGCGCCCTTTCGAATGATGGTAGGTTGGAATTCTGACTTGCGCTCTATAAAACTCCGGGGATTGATCACATTGGTAAACACCACGGATGGACCGAGGAAAACATCGTCCTCGACCACTACCCCGTTATAAATGGAGACATTATTCTGCACTTTTACCCGGTCACCGATCCGGGCATTATTGTCAATAAAGACATTTTGCCCCAGAATGCAATCTTCCCCTAATACAGTCTGTGGCATCAGGTGGCAAAAATGCCAGATACGGGTTCCTTTCCCGATCTGGGCACCTTCATCAACAACAGCGGTGGGATGGACAAAATAGTCGGACATGAAGCAAAGGTTCAACTATTTTCCCAATTTGTCATAGCGAGGTTTCCCGCTGTGAACGCGCCGGAAAATCATCCATCCGCCGCAAAGGTCAAATTCGTGTAATCGGTGTAATCAGCGTAAATCCTTATTTCCAAATGTTCCCCTTCATTCGCGCAATCATAGTATTCCAATAAAATCCTAACTTCCCTAAAACCAAACTGCTTTGAACCAGCGCTTCTACTCCCTTGACGTATTCCGGGGGGCCACTGTTTGCCTGATGATACTGGTAAACAACCCTGGTAGTTGGACCCATAATTTCCCTCCGCTGAAACACGCGGCATGGCACGGGTTGACCCCCACCGATCTGGTATTCCCCTTTTTCCTGTTTGCCGTAGGCAATGCCTTTTCGTTTGTCATGCCCCGTTTGCAGGCAGGGGGTGACGCGGCTTTTTGGAAAAAAGTGGTGAAACGGTCCCTGCTCATCTTTGCCATTGGACTGTTTCTTACCTGGTGGCCCTTTTTCAAATACAGCGCCGATGGGTTGGTATTCAAACCCTGGTCCTATATCGATAGCAAAGGGAATGAACAGGGTGTCCGCATCCTTGGGGTATTGGCCCGTATTGCCCTCTGTTATTTCTTCGCCGCCGTAATGATCTATTATTTAAAACCCCGGCTCGCCTTTTTTGCGGGGTTGGTCCTGCTCCTGCTTTATTGGGTACTCTGCGCCACATTGGGCGATCCCGCCGATCCTTACAGCATGATGGGTTGGTTTGGCAACCAGGTAGACCGGGCCGTGCTGGGTGTGGCCCATATGTACAAAGGGGAAGGTGTGCCCTTTGATCCCGAAGGCATCATGAGTACCATCCCCGCGATCGTGAATGTGATATTTGGGTATCTCGTGGGAGATTATATTCAGAAAAAAGGAAAAAACTACGAAATGCTCACCGGGCTTTTTGTAGCCGGCATAGCCATGATCCTGTGTGGATTTATGTGGGATACTGTATTCCCGATCAATAAAAAGATCTGGACAAGCTCCTATACGATCTATACCTGCGGACTGGCCACTATGACCATTGCCACCATGATCTACCTTATTGAATTCAGAAATGTAAAAGGCTTTTTATCCCGGTTCTTTGATGTGTTTGGAAAAAATGCCCTCTTTGTTTTTGCGCTGAGTGCCTTTTTACCAAAAACCTTTGCATTGATCCGGATGGGTGATGGCGTCAACCCCTGGAACTGGTTGTATGAACGCGTACTGGTCCATATCCCCGGCGATCCACGCGTGGGTTCCTTGTTGTACGCACTTGCCGTGATTACGTTGATGTGGTTGATCTGTTATTGGCTGGACAGGAAGAAGATTTATATAAAGGTCTAATAACACGAATTTCATGAAATACACGGATTACATGCAATCCGTGTATTTCATGAAATTCATATTGCTAAAATAACTTCATCTGCTCCCCGGGCCGTTTAAACAACCCACGCTCCAGGCTCCATTCTTCCGCGTTCATTCCATACAACTTCCCATACTTCTTATATTGCTGGTGCACCAGTTCGGCAACATTCCCTTCACCGCGCATGCGTCTTCCATACTGGCTGTCGTTTACTTTTCCACCATGACTTTGCTCAATCAGGTGCCAGACCTTATCCGCACGATCGGGGAAGTTTTTATACAACCAATCATGAAACAATAATTTGATGGCGCCATTCAGGCGGATAAAGGTATAGGCGGTAAAGCTGGCGCCATTGTCACGCGCGGCCTTCATGATCCGCTGCATCTCATGTTCATTCAGCCCGGGTATCATCGGGCCCATCATGATCCCCATCCGCACACCTGCCTTGCTGAGTTCATGTATCACTTTTAATTTTTGTTTGGCCGTCGTGGTACGTGGTTCCATTTGTCGCCGCAGGTCTTCATCAAAGGAAGTGATCGATACCATGGCCGAAACAATATTCTTCCTGCCCATTTCCTGCAGCAGGTCCTTGTCCTTTAGTATCCAGGAATTCTTGGTCAAAATCCCAACCGGTTGGTTGAATTCATTGCATACTTCGAGTAAACCTCGTGTCAACCGGAATTTTTGTTCAGCCGGTTGATAACAATCCGTGTTCCCACTCAACATGATCGGTGTGGCATCCCAGGCCGGTTTCATCAGGAATTTACGCAGGAGTTGGGGCGCATTTTTTTTCACGATGATCTTTTGCTCAAAATCAACACCGGCACTATAACCCCAGTATTCATGCACATTGCGGGCATAACAATAGATACAACCATGTTCGCAGCCGGCATAGGGATTCATACTATAGGACATTCCTACATCCGGACTCTCTATTTTGTTTACGATGGATTTGCTCTCCTGTAATAAATACTGGGTGGAGCCGGTGAGGTCTTCCCAGTCATCCACGCCTTCGATGTGCTCGCGGGTGAGTTCATTTTTTTGAAACCGGTTAGGGGTATTGAATTGTGCACCTCTACCGTGGTGATAGGGAGTAGGGTTGGGATCTTTTTGCATTTTGGAAGTACGGGTAATGAAGTTTTTTTCACCGCAGAGAACAAGAGAACGCGGAGTTACGCAGAGAAATCATTGATTATATCGTAAGCTGGTTGCAAATCTCAGATCATAAGCAGAAATTAATAATCAATAATTCATAATTTCTCTGCGTAACTCTGCTTCCTCCTGTTCTCTGCGGTGAATCAATGCTATAAAAAAAGCTCTCCCTGCTTTGTCAACACGGGCAGGTTCATAAAATCCAGCCGCTTCACAATCTGGTACCGCATTTCCCCAACGGGTCTTTTTAGCAATAACAACCCATCGGCGATAAAGCGACCGGTGAAGGTTTTGTGACTATACTCCAGCCAACCCTTTTCATACTGCCAGGGTTTCAGGCGCCGGGCGATGGAGAAAAAAGGATCCAGCATGAAATGAGGCTTGTGGTCATCATTCAATTTCATCAGACGCTGGGCATCGCGACGGATACCTTTTACCAATTGCTGGATGGGTAATTTGGAAATGACATTGATATAGATAGTATGTGAAGGAAAGCTTCCAAAATCACGCAATTCCACCTTGATTGGCGGATGCCCCATGGCAATGGTTTGCAATCGGCTTACGAGCCGGTCTTCCATCATGTCGTATTGCACAAAATTAGCCAGGGCCAGGTGGGGTTTGATCCCCACTCCTGATTCCACCTGAAATTTTTCGGCAAATTCCTGTTTTACTTTCACGATCCGGTGACGCAGTTCCTCCGGTGGTGTAAGTACCAATAAATACTCATAGACCCGGTACCCGGGAATCGTCGTTGAGCTGATCGTTTTCAATTCCATAACCCATGCTTTTTAAATGATCAATAATTAGCAGTCCAACATATTTAGCATAAATTTACTAAATTTATTAGTTTTTCCAAATTTTTTTGTTACTTTGGTTTCTCGCTTCGACTGCAGGTTAGGTTGCAGGCTCGGCGAGAAACCAAAAATCGCTACTATGGATGGGGAGAATTTTGTAGGCGCCTCCTATCGGGGCACCAAGGACTTTACACAAGCAAAGGTCCGAACCGCCAACGCCACTGGTTTTGGCGCCGCGGCCGACGATTATGCCGAAAGGGGCATTGACCTCAATGAAGAATTGGTGCGGAATAAGCCCGCCACTTTCTTCTTTCGTATGAAAGGGGATGCCATGCAGGAAGCGGGTATCCACGATGGGGATACCCTGATCGTTGATCGCTCGATCAAGGTCACCAATGGTAAGATCATTGTGGCCATTTTAAATGGGGATTTACTGGTGCGCCGGATTCACCAGAATTTCTCCGCAGCTTTCCTGGTGGCGGATAACCCGCGGTATAAGGCGATCAATTTGTCGGAGTTCAGCGACTTCGCCGTATGGGGAGTAGTTACCTATGCGATTCACCCTTTGTGAGCTTTGTGGCTGCTTTGTGTCCTTCGTGTCCTCCTACGCAGGTCTTGCATAGGAGGACACGAAGGACACAAAGGAGGCACGAAGGGCACGGAGATATTCATTGAATTATGTATGCTATCGTTGATTGCAATTCGTTCTACTGCTCCTGCGAGCGGTTGTTTCGCCCGGATCTGCGAACCAAACCCGTTGTCGTACTCAGCAACAACGATGGCTGTATAATATCCCGCTCCGATGAAGCCAAGCAAGTCGGTGTGGAAATGGCCGTACCCTATTTTCAAGCGCGACCCCTGATCGAAAGAAACGGGGTCGCTACTTTTTCCTCCAATTACAATTTGTATGGTGACCTCAGTATGCGCGTCATGGATACCTTGCGTCACTGTGTTGGAGAAGAACGGGTGGAAGTCTATTCCGTTGATGAGGCTTTTGTACAACTCGATCATATCCCCCTCAATGACCTGGCACGATTGACCATGGATTTACGGCATACCGTAGAAACATGGACGGGTATTTCCGTTTCTATTGGTGTAGCTCCCACCAAGGTGCTGGCAAAAGTGGCCAACCGGCTGGCAAAAAAGCATAAGGCCAAATCCAAATGCGTGATCGTTCTTGATACCGAGGAAAAAATCCAGCGTGCACTCCGGGTCACACCCGTGAGTGACCTTTGGGGCGTGGGTCGCCAATACGCGAAAAAACTGACGGAGATCTGGGGTATCTACGACGCCCTTCAGCTTCAACACATGAAAGAAGACTGGGCGCGAAAAAATATGGGCGGCGTGGTTGGCGCCAGAATGATCCGCGAACTGAAAGGCCTCCCGTCGATCGACCTCAAAGAAGAGTTGGTGGAAAAGAAAATGATCGCCACCACCCGCATGTTCGGGCATCCGGTGACCAAACTTGAAGATATCAAAGAAGCCGTTGCTACCTATACTTCCCGCGCTGCCGAAAAGTTGCGCCGCCAGTTCAGCGCCGCCACGCAGATAGAGGTATTCATCGTTTATCGTCCCACGCACGACTCACCACTCACGTCTCACGACTCACGACAGACGTCCCAAGTCTCCCGCCTCACGATCCTCCCCCTTGCCACTTCCCTTACCCATGAGCTGATCAAACCTGCCCTTGAACTGGTGGAGTCCTTATATGAAAAAGGGCGTGTTTATAAAAAAGCCGGGGTAATACTCAGTGGGGTGGTACCCGATGAGTCGATACAGGGAAATTTATTTGTCGAGGAAAAAGAAAATTCCGGCCGCATGTTGATGGACATGATCGACAATGTCAATTTCAGTCAGCGTGATGATGTACTCAAATTTGCCTCCAGCGGTTTGGACCGTGATTGGAAGATGAGACAGGAACTGCGTAGCCGACGGTTTACCACAAGGTGGAATGAGTTACCTGATGTAAGATAAAGCCATTAGCTAATAAGTAATTGCTAAATACTAATGGCTATTAGATATCTGTTCACAATGAAACACTAAAGGGCACCTCCTTCGGAGGCAAACACTGCTCCTCATCACAGGCCATATATTCCAATTTGCCACTCAGATTGGTCTTGGCCTTGGTTTTTAATTTAACCACCTGTACAAAATCTACTTTGTCCTTATAGTAAAATACATCCACGCCAAACACCTCTTCATGTTTTTTGTGCATGGTGCCAACTTCCTTAACTTTTCCGGAGAGGATCAGCAAGGGGTTATTATTAAAAGAAAAACTTGTTGCCAGCGGCCCTCCATCCGGGGTGGTTTGGGAATAGATGGTCCAGGGCGATTGTACGGTAGCGGTCAGATGTACCTCAAAGGTCTTATCATCGATCTTTTTTGAACTAAAGGTCCATTTTACAGGGTCCTGGGCCTGGGTGGATAGTCCCATTAAAAGAAGACTGCATACAATTAGTGAAAGCTTCATAAAGTATTGTGTTGGTGATAAAAGATTAGATGCCTAAAGTAGCCGGAGGGTGGGCTAAGTAAAACACAAATTGGACGAATGGGGTTATTTCGTACACGAAACTTTATTATCATCCCCAAACTAAAAGTATAAAACTCACTACCCCCAGAAACACACTCAGCCTGGAATCAGAAATGATAATCATTAATAATCAGAAAACGATCGCTAATATTTATCGCTGCCACTTTGGGTAAACCTACCTTATATAATTTTCCTCTCTAAATACCAACATATTTAATACTTTATTCTTTTCAACCAGATCAAGCCCATACTCCCTCAGTTGCTTTCTCATTGATGCTATAGTCTGATCTCTTATATTGAGACCAATCCTGATCTTGCCTTTATACTTAGTCTCATCAATTATTTCATGATCGTCCGGGAGAGCAGAATTAAGGTATGACGCAAGCTCGTCAATACTGCGACCTCTGAGTATAAGGCTATCACTATCCCTTCTAAAAACATTATCCTCAATGGTTGATTTGATCTTACCCGTGGTACTGATTCTCACAAGGGCATAGTATTTTGTGTTTCTTTTTTCAACAGTGCTTTTAACTTTAAAAAATCTGTCAAAATCATAAGTTAAAAACCGATAGACTTGATCATTGCTATAGGCCGAAGGAAGAATAGCCTCATAGGCAAATAAATTGTTTCGTTCAAATTCCTCATAAGCCCAGTTATCCATACTGTCTGAATCTTCCCAATCTTTAAGCAATGGCTTACCAGAAGGCTCATAAATAATTCTCTTTTTGCCCCAATCGAAGCTTATTTCTGGTATTGCTTTATTATATACACTTCTATAGAAACCCAGCATTGTTTGATTTACATCATAATACCTGATAATGCTATCCTTTCGATAAATACCTCCCGGTGAAATACTTGTTAGTGAATCTATATAGCCGGAAAAAGCTGAGCCATATATCAATGATGTTCCAGCATTCCTATTTATCAGGAATGGAATTGATTGTGATAAGACAATTGATTTGGGTTTTCTAACAGAAAAGGACGGCACTTTACCTGACAATATACTTTCAATGTTTTCTGCAGTGAGTGCTTTATGATCTGTCAATCCAATCAGGGTGCCTTCCGGGTCGATCCAAACTTCATGTGGCAGTCCCCAAAAAGGAAATAATTGCATCAGCAATGAATCGGTTGGCTTTTGTACAACGGATGGCAATTTCAGTTCCCGCTTTGTTCCTTTACTCTTTTCCAGGAAATCCCTGATGGACAGTTGTCTGTCAACATCAAAACCAACAGGAAGGATTACAACTTTATCAGCAAATTGCAGCTGCAGCTTGTCAATCTTGGGAAACTCGGCAATACATACAGCACACAGTGTGCTCCAAAAATCAAGGATCAGCAATTTCCCCTTGTAGTCAGATAGCCTTTTAATAATTGCAGGATCAGATGCCAACTCACCTAATGGAATATCTGGGACTTTTTCACCAATTGCTATTGGTTTAAGAGTAGAAAATGATACAGGTGTTTTCGTGAAAAGATTCTCAATAGTAGTGAACAAGGTATCTCCGTTCAGAGAGGAACCAAAATTTTTAATTGCAGAACCGGAACAATGATAAGAGATCAATTTCCCTTTTCGATCAACTAGCACAAAGCCAGGAATAGCAGGAATATCAAATATATCATTGCATATCCCTTCCACATCTCTTGCGTTGGTCCACGGAGTTGCATCTTCTTTCAATGCCCGTTGCCAGTTAGTTTCCTTATCGCTTATAGCAATGCTTAATATATTAAACCCTCTTTCATTAAAGGCTTGATATACTTTTTTCATACCCGGCACAGCCTCCCGGCAGGGTCTGCACCAGCTTGCCCAAAAATCAATCAATGTATATTCTGATTGGCTGATCAGTTCATGACAGTTTGCTTTTTTACCATCAGGCAGTGTCACGGAAAAATCCGGAATGATAGTTCCCTCTTTGATCAGTTCTCTTTTTCTCGACAATACTAAATCAGTCTTCAGTAATTCTCCAAAATAGCTGTCTTTTGCAAACGATGTGAGTTGAGCATATAGATGCTCCCGTTCATCTAAGCTGAACAAATTGCCTGTTCTCCGGATGAGATCAGATATGTATAGCGAGTTGCTATGTTCATCTATAAATTTCCGGATAATCTCTTTCTGATCTTTCAAACTTTTTGTCGCTTCCCACAATTTTGCCAATTCTACCCAGTCATAATAAGGTTCAGATCCTTTAAGATCAACTTTGGGCCAATCTGAAAATTTACCCATTAGTGTAAGCCTGTCATTTACGAGCAGAAGCTCAGAACTTCTCCTATCTGAAATGGCAGTATCAATCCTGATAAAATAATACTCTGTGCCATGAGGAACACTTCCCCGAAAATCGAATTTTCCATTCCGGCTTGTGGCTGTTGCAACTGTATCCCCTGTTGAATACTGGATCAAATGCAATGCTACCCCATCCTTTATCCCTTCAATTTTCCCTTTTACATAAAATTCATTTTCTCCAGGTGATTGAACCGCAAAAGATAACAACACTGGTAAAATTGTCAGCAACAAAACTGATCTCAACATTTTCATACGAATGACTCTTTAACATCCAGTCACAAAAGGTTTCTAAGAAACCCTTTTGTTCCTTTCAATATTCTTAAATAATAATTACGCTTGGATTTACTTGTATATCACCGTGGGTTTTGTTGCAAGCCCGGATTGAAATCGATAACCTCGGGTGGAATTAAATGAGTAAACTTATTGCTGTTGGCTGGAAGAGTATATATCTGGCCATCGATATTTCTTGTGATGGAAATATTCGCACCCTCTTTGTTGAATCTACGAATATCCACCCACCGCAATCCCCGAAAGAGTAATTCTTTTCGTCTCTCAGTTAGGACTTTATCTAATGCCTCTGCCTGTGTAGAAGCTGTTATGCTAGGGTAGGGAACACTATTCTTCCATCTCTTTCTCATCAGATCATTCAAATCCTGTAAAGCACTGCTGATATTACCCGTTCTTGCATAACACTCAGCCCGGATCAAATAGATCTCGTTTGTTGAAATGCCTGCAAAATATTTATTTGTTCTGTCATAACTGCCTGAAAAATATTTTCCATAATCATCGGGAATTCCAAAATCAGAAGCTGCATCTTCAAAAAATAAGGCCTTTCGCAGATCATCATTATTATAAGAAGCATAAATAGTACTATCGATCCTTGCAGGATATAAGTTTATCAGTATTTCATCAATTAAAATACTATAAAAAGAAATTTCAACATTATTCTTTGGATCAGGCATTGAATAATAGCTGTTGGGTGGTAAAGAGCTGAAGTCAATTAACTCGTTTTTTATACCCAGATACAACGTGGAATTTGACAAAGCCTTATCATATTCTCCCATTGTTAAATAAATACGGGCAAGTAACCCATAAACGGCAAGTTTAGATGGTTGAGTCATTAGAGTGGGCTGACTCACAAGTAATGGCAAAGCCTCATTCAGGTCAGCAATAATTTTTTCATAGGTTTGTTGGACGCTTGACCGGTTTATTTTTTCAGTTATGTCAGCACTCTGTTTTAAAGGAATACCCAAATCAGTATTTGCTGTATTCTTATCGTAGTGAGGTGAAAATAGTTGTGCCAGCCAATAAAAGGAATGTGCCCGAAAAAACAATGCACTTCCTTTGATTTGGTTATATTGCTGTTGCTGTTCTTGTGTTGCAGTTAATTTGGCTAACCCCTCTAATATAGTATTAGCATAAAAGACACATCTATATGAAAAACTCCAATCCTTGGGTGCGTACACTGGATCATTATAAGTATTATCGCTCCAGGTGTAACTGTCCCTATAAAATGTGTGGGGTAAATCGTTCTCAAATATATGCGGTGCAATATAATAATCGTCTCCATAAATTTCACCTAACGACGGAACAACACCTATTCCACTGCCATTCACAATAATAGTATTGTTGAGCAACGCATCGTAATCCTTCAAAGTTGACGCAATAATTAATGCCTGGTCAGGCTTTTCAGCCAAATAATCTGATTTCTTGCAGGAACTGAAAATAAAAATTGATGTGCAGATAAGTGATATATTCCTTAGAGAACTCCAAGACCTGTATAGGAACCGGCTTTTATTGAAAGTGATATTATACATAGTAGTACTATTTTATTAATGAAATAATTTACATTTACAACCCGACATTCACTCCAAATGATAGTGTAATTGGATTTATGCTCCTTCCATCATCAATATTAAGCGGGTCAACATTAGCCTTATTTGCTTTCCAGATAAGCCAGTTAATATTTCCTATATAGCCATACAGCCTTATTTCAGAGAACGGCAACATATGTAATGCAGATTTGCTTATTGTATAATTAAAACTTATATCCTCCAGCCTGATATGGTCTCCTTTTTCAATCAATGCTGATGACCTTGAATAAAAAAAACTCCTATTGTCGAACTGGGGATTGGATGTATAGACCATTGAAGGAACATTCGTGTTTAATTCATCTCCTGGTTTTTGCCATCGATTTGTATATTCGGAATGGCCTGACCATGAACTAAATAACCCGGGATAGCTTATTGAATTCCGTTTAAAATAATAGCCCAACTTATAACTTATGTTTATTGATAACGCAAAGTTTCCAAAAGCAAACTCATTTCGTATGGCCCCAAAATGCGTAGGCTGGGCAGCACCATGATAAACCAGGCTATCTATACTTGTTTTATTGAAGATGGCACTGTAATCTTTGCTTTTATCCTTGCCTAAATACCCCTGTGGATCACCGTTGGCAGGATCAAGACCTGCCCATTGGTAGCTGTACAATTTGTACAATGGCTTTCCGATTAGGGGTGTACTATTATTACCGAGATACGCAGAAGACCGGGTTGGCGGCGGAACAAAATATTCATACACTTTTGAAAGGCTGGAGCTATACAAGAAAGCGGTGCTCCATTGGAATTTTCTTCCCTCTAAGTTTTTCGTAAATAAACTCAATTCCAGTCCATGTCCTTTCATACTCGCCGTATTCCTATATACATAAGAAGTGCCACCATTCACCGGGGTAAATCCAACGGTAGGGTCAATAGGAGCCTGTGCCATCAGGTCAATATTCTTCTTCCTGTAATATTCAATGGTACCTGAAATCCTCTTATTCAATATACTGAAATCAATCCCGAGGTTGAGTGTCTTATTACGTTCCCAACGCAATTCCGCATTGGGGGGATTTAGAATCCTAGCAAAAGCATTACCCAAAAAATTAGGAAAATCGTTGTATGCTATGGTAGAAATAGCAGATGTTGCTCTTGAGAAATTACCAGTATGCCCAAAGGATGCCCGGAGCCGCAGATCAGACATCCATTCAATATTGTAAAATTTCTCATTATTAATTTGCCAGGCTGCCCCTACAGACCATAGAGGTACGCCTTTTTGATTTGTCTTTACGCCAAACAGGTTGGCCGCATCTTCCCTTGCACTAGCAGAAATAGTATAACGTTTATCAAATGTATAGTTGGCATTGGCAAAATAGGATACAAACCGGTCTGCCTTTTTAAAAACTGACTGGGCGTTGGGGATTTGGCTAGTTCTAAACTGGGCAAACTGGCCATAGTTAAACTGGGGAAAGAAACTTACAAAATCCATCCCTGAATACACCCGGCTGCCTTCCTCCGAATATCCGTAAAGCCGGTAACTGTTTCCTTTTGTAGTCAGGTCTTTAATTTCCCAGCCAGCCAGGAACCCAATATCATGCTTATCCCTCCAAACCTTATTATAGTTTAACTGCATTCTGCCCTGATGGGAAACAAATTCTGAGTTATTTACATCCATGATCCCTCCGATGGGCACAGGAAATTTATTGGCTGCATTGGGTTGATAGAATTTATTTATGAGATCTCTTGTACTGTATGCCCCTTCCTTTTGATACCCGCTTGTTGTTGATAGTCCATTGTGGTATTGATAGCGTAACTCTATATTGAAGTTATTATTAAACTTATACCGTAAGCCCGCATTCATCAAAAATTCTCTGATTCTGGTGTTGCTTTCTACTTCATTAATTTCATTATAGGGATTGTATCTCCAGTCTAATATTTTTCCACCTCCCATTGTGTCTTTGTAAATACCTCGCATATCTTTTACCAGCACCAATCCCTGCCCATTATTATCTACAAGGTCCGCATAGGGGTAAAGCCCTTTACCACCACCGCTATTTATACCATCGATACCTGGATTATTAGCCCGCACAGAATTATTTTGAACATAACTTAACCCTGTCTCCACTTCAAATTTCCTTGACACCCTGAATGTATTCTGACTTCTTAATGATACTCTGTCTGAGAAATTACGACCAACAATATTAGGAACAGCCTTATCAAAACCAGCCGACAGGTAGTAATTAATATTGGAAGTATTACCACTTACATTCACCGAGTGCCGTTGGGAAAAACTGGGTTGGTAAAAATATTTCTCCAGGTCATCTGTTACATTGGTTCCTTTAAATGAATTGATGCCTGCTTCTGCTTCGGCAGCCGTAATGCTGCCGTTTCGTTTTTGGAGCAACAACTCTACCACCGGCGTAAGGGGTGGGCGTTGAAACGTATTATTGATATCCCCATCATAAAAGCCTTGGTCAAAAAGCCATTTTTCCAGTTCAATATAATCGTCAGTTCCGATCCTCGGCTTCTTACTTAAATCAGGTCTGCCCTGGAAAGTGAAATTGGAATTAATATTTATGCGTGGTTGTGAAGAGGCTCCCCGCTTGGTTGTTATAACAATTACCCCATTACCTGCACGGGCTCCCCAACGGGCTGCGGAGGCAGCATCTTTAAGTATTGTTATGGCTTCAATGTCGTTGGGATTAATAGTATTGATATTACCATCGAAAGGAAAATTATCAACCACGATCAAAGGTGCAACGCTGGAAAATATGCTGTTTCGTCCTCTTATCAATATACCATAAGGGTTATCGCCTCTAGGTTCACTGGGTGTTTCAAAAGATAATCCCGGTGTGAGGTTTTCAATCCGTTCCATTATACTTGTGCTCACCCGGCGGTTCAGTAATTTATTATCAATTACATCAAAAGAGCCGGGGTGGTCGCGGTCAATAACACCGTAGCCTGTATTCCCCCTCACAACAACGGCCGTCAACGATTTATTGCTTAGTTTCATTATCACCCTGCTCAATGCGTCAGCATTAGTAGCCTTAAGTTCAACTGAATTGAACCCTACATAGCTTATCTGCAAAACTGAATTGTCAGGTATCCCTTTCAACTCGAAAAACCCATCTCCGTCTGTTTGTGTTTTTATACTACTTCCCTTTACCTGAACCGTGGCTCCACTGAGTCCGTTTCCCAAACTGTCAACTACCCTTCCTCGTACATCTATCGGCGGTGGTAATTGTGTGTCGTCCGTGATCAGGGAAATAGTAGGTGCCTGCAGGGTTTTTTGCTTCACCACAATAAACTTATTCCGTACCGTATAGGTCAATGGCTGGTCCTTAAAACACAATTCCAACACATCCTCCAGGTTCATGTTCTTTACTTTCAAGGTAAGTTTGCGGGCTTGGGATATCTGGGTTTTCGAATACACAAAACTGTACCCTGTCTGCCGTTCAATTTCTTTGAAGGCTTCCTCAATGGACACCTCCTTTAAGGACAGGGTTACCTGCTGGGCATATCCCTTGGCACTGACATTGAGGGCCGCCGCAAATAGAAAAATGGCTGTAAATTTCATAATCAACAGCGCCTGCCTGGCCGGCAGGCAGGTTTGGTTGTTGAACAGGTTGCACAAGGCATCCGTCTTACAAATAGCCTTTAAAAACATAACTTTGCATTAGTTTGGGTTATACAATGTTTATCTCCCAGCCTCGGCCGGGAAAGCAGTCAACGCTTGATATTGGGTTAGCCCAGGCTACTCGCAGGGGAGTGGTACGAACACTTCCCTGTTTTCATTTGGATCAACCAGTAAGAACTTTTTTTTTCAACAGGTACCTATTTCATCACCGTAATTTTCTTTCCCTCAATTTTAAAGTGAACTAGATCGGTCAGCTCCAATAATTTCAACAATTCTGAGATGGGGACTTCTCTGGGAATTTTTGCTACAAACAAATGCGGTATCTGATCCTTGTATACTACTTCCACATCATACCATCTCTCCACCTGCTTCATAATAGACTCTACCGAGCTGTTCTCAAAATAAAACCGGCCATCCTTCCAGGCCATTACCTCTTCCAGGTCAGGTGAATGATTTACTGTAAATGGTGAATTGGCAACAGCGAATGCCTGCTGCCCGGGTTTTATGGTTTTACTGTCGGTTTGATTGCTGACCAGTACAGATCCTTCCAATAAAGTAACCTTTACAGCTTCTTCATTGGCGTATGCATTGATATTGAAGTGAGTACCAAGCACCTCGGTATTCACCCCATGGCTACTGACAATAAATTTCTTTCGGTGATCCTGAGCCACTTCAAAGTATGCTTCGCCGGTAATTTCCACGCGTCTCTCATTCCCGGTAAAAGCCACGGGAAATCGTATGCTGGAAGCGGAGTTCAGCCATACTTTACTCCCATCGGCCAGCACAGTGGTATAGGTCTCTCCTTTGGCGGTGGTAAGTGTGTTGTACAGAACCTCAGTTGTTTTTCCTTCGGATTGATACACCAACTGCCCGTTCTTATTGACAATGACCGTTCCACCCTGAGTGGCAAGTTGCCCGGCCAATACACTATCCAGTATAACAACCTTACCATCGGCCAGTGTCAATTTGGCCTTATATTGGCCAGGGTCAACGTCGTTTTTAAACCGTTGCGCCTGGGTTTGTACAACCCCGGATGACGTATTTGACCTTGAAGACTGACGCTGAAAAAGAAAATAACCGGCCAATAGCAATACCGCCACCGAAGCGGCGGCCACCATACGTTTCCAGAATAAAAGAGAACGGACCGGAGAAAGGTCTTCTTCCTGCAACAGCCGGGCCGCCTGGAGTACAGACTGAAATAAACGGCTTCGCTGATCAAATGGTAACTCAGCCTTGCTCTCATAGCCCTCCCATTGCTTCGCCAGTATCTCCCGGATCAGGTCCTCATCCTTTTCCTCTCTGACCCAGGCCAAAAAGGCTGCTTTTTCGCCAGTATCTGCCGTACCGCGTATATATTGATGGGACAGGTATTCAATCCGTTCACGCTCCATATGACCATTTTACAGCAGGGTTGATAAAAAATTGATGCTCCCGTAATAAAAAGTTAACCTGCAAAAAGAAAGACTGTAAAAGGAAAAAAAGGTATCAGTGCGGATAAAAAAAATCAGGGTAACAGACCTAAAATGAGCATGAGGATGCCCCCTTCCAGCGGGAATTCGCGCTCCAGATCACTGCGTAAACTGGCCTGGGCCCGGTTGAGATGGCCCTTGACGGTCATCTCAGAAATGCCCATTTCGGCCGCTATCTCTTTGATCCGCTTGCCGTACTCCCGCCGTAGCCGCCATACTTTCTGTTGCTGGGCGGGCAATTTGCGCACGGCCTCTTCCAACACATTCTTGACGAGCTTGATATGTAACCGGCTGTCCGGTTCAGGATCTTCTGTGGATACGGAGATATTCCTTTCTAATATCAATACCTCGTTGGCCTGGCGCTTCAAACTATCTACAACAGCATTCTGGGCCATACGAAATAAGTAAGCGGAGAAATGCTCTACGTCGTTGAGCCGGTCGCGACGCAGCCATATCTTTAGAAATGTATCCTGGACAATATCTTCGGCGAGTTCGTGGGTTTTGGTTAATCCAAGGGTAAAATGATAGAGGCGGGAGGACCAGGCATTGAAAAGCTCCTGAAATGCTAGTTCATTACCTTGTGACACTTGCAATAGCAATGTCTTATCATCATATGTAGATGATTGATTCAAAGTCCTTAACCTCCTGAGTGTTGATTTTCGTTAGACTAAAAGTAAGTAGAATCTCCTAATCATGACTACAAAAAAATTTCTTTCGCTGCATGGTCGTTTCCCGCAGCTACCCATGTGCTTCCTGGCGTTCGTGGGGAGAAACTGAAAAATGAATAAATTCACTATATGAAGTTAATAATTCTGCTACTGCTTGCCACCTCCCTCCACGCTCAAAACCGCCCCAACATCATCTACATTATGAGCGATGACCATGATGCCGATGCAATAAGTGCCTATAATAATACATTTATACAAACCCCGGCCTTCGATCGTCTGGCCAAAGAAGGCATGTTATTTAAAAAGGCTTTTGTGGGCAACTCGATCTGTAGCCCTGCGCGGGCTACCCTGCTTACTGGTCAACACTCGCACAAGAATGGTATCCGCGATAACCGTACTCCTTTTGATGGAACCAGGACCACCCTGCCCAAACTGATGAGCGCGGCAGGCTATCAAACAGCACTGGTAGGCAAATGGCACCTGCATTCATTACCCACAGGTTTTGATTATTGGAAAGTATTACCCGGGCAAGGGGCTTACTACCGTCCGGCCCTTATACACATGAACAATGATACCGTTCATTACGAAGGATATACCACCGAAGTGATCACCGAGCAGGCGCTTCAATTTTTGCAGTCCCGTGACCGGTCAAAACCCTTTATGCTCCTGCTCCATCACAAAGCACCTCACCGCAACTGGGTGCCTACACTAAGTAACCTGCGGATCTTTAGCCAGAAAAACTTTCCGGAACCACCCACACTCTTTGCCAAAATGGAAGAACATGGTAAAGCCTGGCAAACACAACGGATGAGCATCATGAAGGACATGACCTGGTGCACCGATCTGAAACTGGATCCGGAAAAGATTCGAATGCTTCCGGGTATTCAACTGGATTCGAATGAAGCCCGGAGCTATCGCTTCTTTATGAACCGTATTCCGGAAGCAGACCGATTGGAGATGCAAAAAATATACGCGCATCGGGCCGAACAGTTAAATGCCGCCTGGGGGAATGACGTGGCCATTTTAAAATTAAAATACCAATGGTACATGCAGGACTACCTCGCCTGTATCGCCTCGGTAGATGAAAGCACCGGCAAAGTATTGGACTATCTGGATCAGGAAGGTATCGCCAACAATACTGTAGTGATCTACACCAGTGATCAGGGTTTTTATCTTGGAGAAAATGGCTGGTTTGATAAACGATGGATGTATGATGTCTCGATGCAAACACCCCTGATCATACGTTGGCCGGGACATATCACCCCGGGCTCTACCTCCACCACCCTGGTACAAAACATTGACTACGCCCCCAGCATACTCGATCTGGCAGGTGTACCCCGACCGGATTGGATGCAGGGATTGAGTATAAAACCAGTCTTGACCGGAGAAAATTCTACTCTACCCCGCAAGAACCTCTATTATCATTACTACGAATACCCGATCGATCATTATGTATTACCCCACCTCGGTATTCGGGGTGATCGGTACAAACTGATCTACTTTTATACCGTTAACGAATGGGAGTTGTATGACCTGCAAAAAGACCCGACAGAACATCAGAACCTGGTCGCATTAAAAAAATACAGAAAAATATTGGCCAATATGAAAGCGGCCTTATTGGAGGAACGGAACCGGTATGATGACCACGAAACCGCTGGAGAACTCAACTAAGTCTCTATTTCTATTGATACTTTCTTTGCAGATCAGTCAAAATCTTTCTATCGCTTTCATTCAACAGGCGGGTAGTATCTGCAGGCACAAAGTGAATCTTATACGATTGTATCGCTGTGCCGGTATCTTTAATATTATACCCAATGATACGCAAGGCCTGCAGCGCATTGAAATCAGGCGGAACCACCACCCCCGCTGTATCATACCAATACCCAAACCCATTTTCCGCTAAACGTTGCCAGGAAAAATACCGGCTCGGGTCCACTTTTCGTCCGGGGGCTACATCGGCATGTCCAACGAAATTGGCCTGGGGAATATCATAGGTCTTTTTTAAACGACCCAATAATACCAGCAGACTGTTCATCTGCTCTTCCGAAAAAACCTCACTGCCATTATTGTCCAACTCAATACCAATACTTGCTGAATTGAGGTCAAGGGCATTGCCCCATTTGCTTACGCCGGCGTGGTGTGCCCGGAAATAATCGTTGAGCATGTGAAAGACCGTTCCATCCCGGCAGACCACATAATGCGCGCTTACCTTGGTGCGGGTAAGGGTAAAGGTTTTCAACGTTTGGTCGCAGGAGTTTTGAGCCGTGTGATGAATGACGACAAACTGTGGTTTGCGTAAAGAAAAATTAGTGGTACCCGCAAAATAGGGAGACCCCTGCGCGGAATCCTCAAGAGGATAAGCCCGGAGTATTTTGGCATACTCCTTTGCCTGCTTTTTGTAAACTTTATTCGTAACCCGGTATGGGTTTGTACAGGCATAAATGAAAAGCAAAAAGAAAAGTAGTCGATTCATTTTCGATATTTAGTTTCTCGCAGCGATCGCTAAGAAGCGCTGCGAACGCTGCGGGAAACCGAAATTAGAATTAAAGCGCTGCCACCAGGGCGGTCCAGCCGGTTTGGTGCGAAGCGCCCAGTCCTTTCCCACTGTCCCCATGAAAATACTCATAAAATAACAACAACTCCTCATTTCCCGGGCGCTGGTAAAACCAATTATACTCCGCATAGGATTTTCGCTTACCCTCTTCATCCCGCATAAACAAGGAAACCACCCGCCTCGTCAACTCATCGGCTATCTGTGATAGGTTCAACTGCTGACCCGAACCCACCGGATATTCAACCAGCAGGGAATCACCATAGTATTCACCATAATGCCGGATTGAACGAATGATGAGGTAATTGATCGGCATCCACACGGGGCCACGCCAGTTGGAATTACCCCCAAACAAACTCGAAGTAGAATCTCCGGGATCGTACTGAATGGTGTATTGTATGCCGTCAATGGTTACGGAATAGGGGTTTTTCTCGTGATATTTTGATAATGCCCGTATACCCCCGTCGGAAAGGAATTCCTCTTCGTTCAATAAGCGCTGCAGTAAATGCACAAGCCTCTCTCTCTTGACGAGAGAAAGCAGAATATCGTCTCCCTCTTTTCGCTCCTCATTGGGCCAATACTTATTATTACTGAGCCGGTATTTTTCAAACCAGGAGATCCGTTTAGTGAAATCCGGTAATTTTTCAAGCAATTCGTGGTCAATGGTGGACACGGCAAACAGACTCGTCAACCCCACAATGGATTGAATACGCAATGGCAGGGGATCTGAGCCGGCGATACAAAGGGTATCATAAAAGAATTTGTCCTCCTCATTCCACATCGCATGGCTGTTGAGCGCTTCAGCGATCAGTACAAAATGTTCAAAGAATTTGGTGGCCGTATCTTCAAAAGCAATATCCTGGCGCGCGATCTCCAACGCCATATCCATCATATTCAACGCATACATCCCCATCCAGCTGGTACCATCCGCCTGCTCCAACTGCATTTCACCAGGCAGGTGATGGCTACGGTTGAAGACACCAATATTATCCAACCCTAAAAATCCCCCCTCAAAGATGTTATTCCCGTTCCGGTCTTTACGGTTGATCCACCAGGTGAAATTGATCAGCAGTTTTTGAAAGACCCTTTTCAGGAATACAATATCACCTTCTCCGGTGGCCTTTTTTTCGATTTCATAGATCTGCATCGCGGCAAAGGCTTGCACGGGCGGGTTTACATCACTGAAATTCCACTCATACGCGGGCAATTGTCCATCGGGTTTCATGTACCACTCACGCATGACCAATTGTAGTTGGTTCTTGGCAAAAACCGGATCCACCAGGGCCAGTGATATACAATGAAAGGCAAGGTCCCAGGCCGCATACCAGGGATATTCCCATTTATCCGGCATGGCAATGATATCCTGATTTTTTAAATGGGTCCAATCGTGGTTTCTCCCATGTTTCTTCCCGGGATTTACGGGAGTGATACCATCACTGGAGTTGAGCCACTGCTCTACATCAAAATGATAATACTGTTTACTCCAGAGCAAACCAGCCAGGGCTTGTCGCTTTATCTTTCGCAGTTCCTCGGGCAGATGTGCAGGTATGATCGCATTGTAAAAATCATCGGCTTCTTCTTTCCGCTGCGCAAATATCTTTTCACAACCTGCCGCAAAGGGTTTATCAGTTTCTTTATTGGTCAGGCGACAATAGATGGTCTTGGTTTCGCCGGCTTTGAGTTTAAGTTGATAAACGGGACTGCACTTGGTGCCTTGTTTTTTCTTGCGCAATTCATCAATATGAGTACCGTGAATAATGGCCTCGTGAAAGGCATCCTTGGTAAACGGTGTCGCTGCTTCTCCTTTTACTTTATGCCAATTGGTTTCATTCTCCGTAAACAACAGGTCATCGCTCCGCAAAAAATAAAAATAATAAGTACCTAACCTTGGGTGATCAGCCCGCACGGTATTTTTATTCTTGTAAACCATGGAAGGTTTGGCATCACCTTCCCCATCCGACCAGCGGTTATAGAACCATAAGGTTGGCAATAGCGTTACCGGTGCGGGTTTGGAATAGCGATTGGTGATCTCAATGCGAATAAAAATATCCTGGGGGCCTTGTTTGGCGTAGGTGGTTCGCACATCAAAATAGGCATCATTATCAAAAACACCGGTGTCCAGTATCTCATACTCAGGTTCGTTCTTTCCCCGCAAACGGTTCTCTTCGACTATATCATCATAGGGAAATTCCTGCTGCGGATATTTGTACAGGTATTCCATGTAATAATGGGAGGGAATATTATCCAGGTAGTAATAGAGCTCTTTCACGTCCTCTCCATGGTTACCCTCATAGTTCCCGAGGCCAAAGAGTCTTTCCTTCAGGATATGGTCTTTGCCATTCCAGAGGGCGATACCCAAACAGAGGTTTTGAAAATAATCAGATATACCGGCGATCCCGTCCTCACCCCAGCGATAGGCCCTGAAATGGGATTGTTCAAAAGGCAGGTAGCCCCAGGCATCGCCATTGGAACTATAATCTTCGCGTACTGTTCCCCATTGTCTTTCACTGATATAGGGGCCCCATTGTTCGAGGGGGATGGGTTTGGTCCTGTTTGAAGCCAGGCGCTGCTGTTCGGCTGTCATGTGGTGGGGTAAAATTAGTTCAATTGATGCTTTTTTATCTTATTCTATGATTCTTTTTCAGGTCATAATTTGAGAATCAAGATTGTATTAGATTTACCCCTCTCTTCAATCAACAAACTTTCCATATGAACCTAAAACTCATTCTGCTATCCTTCTTACTCTTTTTAGCAGCGCCAACCATTCATGCACAAACGGACCTTCGTAAGCAAGCCGATGCTTTAGTAAAGAAAATGACCCTCGAAGAAAAAGTAGGCCAGATGACCCAACTCACCATGGCCGTATTTGCCCAAAATGGCTGGGCCAACCAGGATGGCGCCATTGATCCTGCCGCACTTAAAAAAGCGGTGGTGGACTATAAGGTGGGTTCACTGTTGAATACAACGGCGCATGCACTGAGCCGGGATACCTGGGAAAAAGTACAACGTCAAATTCAGGACGAAGCCATGAAAACACGGTTGAAGATCCCCGTTATCTATGGATTGGATGCGATTCATGGTCAAACCTATACGCTCGAGTCCACTCTTTTTCCGCAGAATATTGGTATGGCCGCTACCAGAAATACCGACCTGGTAAAAAAAGCCGCGGAAGTAACTGCCAAAGAATTACGCGCTTCGGGTGTTCGGTGGAATTTTGCCCCTGTACTTGATCTGGGTCGTCAACCACTCTGGTCGCGTTTCCCTGAGACCTATGGAGAGGATGTATGGATCGCACGGCAAATGGGCGTGGCCGCAGTTACCGGTTTACAGGAAGCGGGATTGAACAACCCCAATGGGGTGGCAGCTTGTTTAAAACACTATCTGGCTTATTCCGCACCACGTACGGGAAAAGACCGCACGCCATCTTATGTACCCGAGATCGAATTGCGCGAATACTATCTCCCTCCCTTCCGTGATGCGGTAAAAGCCGGAGCGGTAAGTGTAATGGTCAATTCCGGTGAAATAAATGGCGAACCTGTACATGCCAGCAAATACCTGTTGACCGATGTACTCCGTAAAGAGTTGGGTTTTGAAGGCGTGATTGTCACCGATTGGGAAGATATCATCCGCCTACATACCCGTCACCTCGTGGCTTCCACACCCCGCGAAGCCGTGGCCATGGCCATTAATGCAGGTATTGATATGAGCATGGTACCTGGTGATTATTCCTTCCCCGATCTGCTGAAAGAAGCCGTTGAAAAAGGCGAAGTGAAAATGGCACGTATTGATGATGCCGTACGTCGCATTCTCATCCTGAAAATGCAATTGGGATTGTTTGCCCAACCTTATCCTGAACCTGCTGCTGCTGGTTTATTTGGCCTGCCTGAATACCAGGACCTCGCACTGCAGGCAGCAAGAGAGGCAATGACATTATTAAAAAACAAAAAAGATATCCTTCCTCTTTCCAAACAAACCAAAGTATTGGTTGCCGGACCTGCCTCGCAAAGCATTGCGGCTTTGAATGGATGCTGGTCGTATGTATGGCAGGGAAATCAGGAACAATACTACCCAGCCAATAGCAAAACCATTGCCCAGGCAGTGAGTGATAAGATCGGAGCAAAAAATGTGATCCTGGCTGGTGGACCCGGATTTGACCACCCTTCGAATTATGATATCGAGTTATTAAAATCACAGGCGAAAAACGCCGATGTGATCCTGCTTTGTCTGGGCGAGAATGCCTACGCGGAAAGTCCGGGCAATACCCGCGACCTTGCCCTTCCCGCCAACCAAACCGCTTTGGCGCAAGCTGCCTTGTTGACCGGCAAACCCGTGATCCTGATACTGGCCGAAGGCCGCCCCCGGTTTATTACCGAAATCGAACCAGGCATGCAAGGGATCCTGCTCACCTACTGGAGCGGACGAAAAAGTGCCGAAGCCATCAGTGATGTACTGTTTGGTGACTATAACCCCTCTGGTATACTGCCTTTCAGCTATCCCAAATCAATGGGTGAAATAGTGATGTACGACCGTAAAAGAACTGAAGATGTACGCGAAGTATTCAATGAGAACATGGATTTCTCCGGATATGACCCGCTCTATCCCTTTGGCCATGGCCTCAGCTATACCCAATTTTCCTATTCTCCCTTGAAACTGAGCGCCAATAGCTTTACCGGCACCGAAAAATTGACCATTCAGGTTACTGTTACCAATACCGGAAAGCGCGACGGACATCATGCAGTAGAATTATACAGCCGCGACCATTATGCCAGCATTACGCCCAGCATGCAAAGACTGAGAGGATTTCAAAAGATCTTCCTCAAAGCCGGGGAAAGCAAGGAACTCAGTTTTACCCTGGACAAGAACGATCTGGCCTTTGTGAACAGTAAACTGCAAACGATTGCGGAAGTGGGAGAATTTGATGTGTGGGTGGGTACCAGCAAGGCAGTGGTGAGTTATAGATAATTGATTTACCGCAGAGAATCATGGCGCCTTTGCGGTTAAGCCTGTGCACTTTAAAAACTTTTCCCTAAATTGCACCGGACAAAAAAAAGCCCCCTTGAGAACAAGGCGGCCTCTAACGATTGCTTGCCATATGAAAAAAATGTAGAGTCGGTCTTTGTGCGTTTTCCTTGAATGAGCCTCTTTCGATCTTGCTGCTTTACGATTGCTTGCCTCTTTTATCTCATTCGCTGGTACGAAATTAGCATGTGTAAAGATTACACACGAATCAATTTCAGGTTAATTTTATTATGTCAAAGGAAGTAACAGAATGTTAAAACCCTTGCCAGGCCTGCGTTTCAGACAATTTTTTTCATTATGCCCAACCGTTTTTCCGATGCATTATTTCAGCTAATTCTCTCTCTGGAGAAGGCTGAAAAGAGGCATTTCAAATTATACATCAAGCGAAGTTCATCCAACCAGGACCTTAAAATCGTCAAGCTGTTTGACACACTCGACAAACTGCCTGAATATGATGAAGATGTGATCCTTAAGAAACTCGCTCCCATTACAAAGCCACAGCTCAACAACTTAAAGACCCATCTTTACAAACAGTTGTTAGCAAGTCTCCGCTTATTAAAAACCAATGAGAATATCGATCTGCAGTTATCCGAACACCTGGACAACGCGCGGTTACTCTACAATAAAGGATTAAAGATCCAGGCGCTACGTATCCTGGAGAAAGCGAAGGAGCTTGCACGCGTGAATCAGAAATTCAATACCCTGGTTCAGCTTATCTCCTTAGAGAAAAAGATCGAAACGCTTCATATCACACGAAGCACAACCGACAAGACCGAGAAGCTGGCTCAGGAGGCGATCACCATCAGCGAACACGTTGACAGGGTGACCCGATTATCCAACCTGGCCTTGCTGCTCTATCGCTGGTATGTGATCAATGGTCATGCGCGGAATGTGGAAGATGAAAAAGATATACGCGCCTATTTCAAGGAAAACCTCCCCAAAGACAAGGATGCCATCCAGGGTTTTTATGAAAAACTATATCTCTACCAATCTTATTGCTGGTACGCATTTATCCGACAGGATTTTTTGATGTACTATAGGTATAGTCAAAAATGGGTGGATCTTTTCAAGGAAGATCCGCTCATGGTAAAAGTGGAAACAGGCCACTTTATCAAAGGGATGCATAACCTGCTGAATGCGCATTTTGACTTGCGTAATTTCAAAAAATTTGAATCCACCCTCAAGGAGTTTGAACAATACGCACGTACCCCTGAGGTGATGGAGCATGATAATTTCCGCACGCATACCTCTATTTATATCAACAGTGCAAAGCTCAATCTGCACCTGATGAAGGGTACGTTTAAAGAAGCATTATCTCTGATACCCGAGATCGAAGCCAAATTGCAGGAATACTCTTTGTACGTGGACCAGCACCGGATCATGGTGTTCAATTATAAGATCGCTACCCTTTATTTTGGCAGTGGTGATTATGCCCGTTGTATTGACTACCTCCAGGAGATCATCAACAGCAATGCCGATCTGCGGTATGATTTGCAGTGTTATGCGCGATTGATGCACATGCTCTCACACTACGAAATGGGCAACTATGATATCATCGAATCACTGATTAAGTCGGTATTCCGGTTCATGGCCAAAATGAAAAACCTGACCGTGGTTGAAGAAGAGATGTTCCGCTTTATGCGTCATTCATTCAATGTTACACCGCAAAAACTCCGTCCTGAACTCGAGACCTTCCTCGAAAAGATCAAACACCTGGAGCGTAACCGCTTTGAAACCCGGGCCTTTGCCTACCTGGATATCATTAGCTGGGTGGAAAGCAAAGTGTATGGTAAACCGATGGCAACGGTGATCTACGAGAAATTCCAAAAAAGCAAGAGATAACTTACTGATTATTAGTTTCTCGCAGCGTTTTCGGCGGTAACCGCCGCGGGCGCTGCGAGAAACGAACCATTAGCCCACAATCAACTCCAGGATTGCCTAAAGTCATATTCATCAGCCTTTCAGAAGACTAACTTACTGGATGAAAAATATTCTTTCACCTAAAAACAGGCCTGATGAAAAAATTAATCTGCCTGCTCCTGCCGTTCTGGGCAGTAGCTGTATCGGGTCAAAGCTGGACAAAGCAATTTGATCATGTAGACGACTTTCACAACGGACTGGCCCTGGTAGAAAAAGACGGTAAACACGGGTTTGTCAACGAAAGCGGCAAACTGACCATTCCCATTCAGTTTGAGGAAAGCCTGGGCTTTTCAGAAGGATTGGCCGCCGTACGTAAGAACAACCGCTGGGGGTATATTGATACACTGGGCACAGAGATCGTTCCATACACCTACCAGGAAGTATTCTCCTTTAAGGAAGGACGTGCTGTAGTAGCCAAAAATGACAAGTTTGGTTTTATTGACCGCTCGGGGAAACAGATCGTTCCCCCCTCATTCAGTTATGCGGAAAATTTCAGCGAAGACCTGGCCGCTGTAAGTAATGAAAAAGGAGTATGGGGCTTTATCAACTGTGATGGTAAAGTAGTGATCCCCTTTCAGTATAACTACGCCAAATCCTTCTCAGGAGGAGAAGCCAAAGTGATGAAAGGAGGCAAATGGGTATTTATTGACAAACATAACAAAGTGCTCCGCGAAGAGTAGCCGGATATCACTCCATTACTCTTTCATGGTTCGCTCCATGCTTTTGCCCACAAAATAACCAACAATGGCGCCAGCTATGGCGCAAAGGACAAGTACAATCCAATTTGAACCGGCGGCCATCCATCCGATCAGCACGGCAAATAGCCCGATCATAACTGACCAGATGAGATGACCGCTTGCTTTTTGTTTAGGGGATGTACTGAGCGCATTCTGCGGATGGTGCGGGTGATGACCTTTACGCTTTTTGGAATTGGGCATGTTAATAGGATTTATTCAAATGTAAGGAATTGGTTTTTGTTGCGGGATGATGGGGGTCGGGGGAGGGAGGATGGAGGACTGATGACGGAGGACAGATGACGGATGACAGATGTTGGATGTTGGATGGTAGTCGAAGAGCGGAGGCTTGCTGTGCGAGACCTCTGGTCTCGCACGATTGTCTTGTCGCCTCTGGCGACTCGATTTTTAAATCATTCTATCTTAAGTTAATATATTTTAAATGTCGCCAGAGGCGACGGGAGATAAGTGCGAGACCAGAGGTCTCGCACAGCAAGCCTCCGTCATCCGTCATTCGTCATCTGTCATCCCCCCCCTACATATTCCTCCTATACTGCCCTCCCACTTCATACAACGCATGGGTGATCTGGCCAAGGGAACAGAACTTTACGGTTTCCATCAATTCTTCAAACAGGTTGCCATTGTTGATGGCCACCATCCGCAACCGGTCAAGCATGGCCGCGGCATGGGCTTCATTCCGCTTCTGAAAGGCTTTCAGGTTTTCGATCTGCTGTTCTTTTTCTTCGGTGGTGCTGCGTATGACCTCACCCGGTAAGGTGGTCGGGCTGCCTTGTTTATTTAAAAAGGTATTGACACCAATGATCGGCAATTCGCCGGTATGTTTCAGGTGTTCGTAATGCAGACTTTCTTCCTGTATCTTATTACGCTGATACATTCGTTCCATCGCACCCAGCACACCCCCTCTTTCTGTCAACCGGTCAAACTCCGCCATCACAGCTTCTTCAACCAGGTCGGTCAATTCTTCAATGAGAAAAGATCCCTGGTTGGGGTTCTCATTTTTGGCCGTACCTAATTCGCGGTTGATGATCAGTTGTATCGCCATGGCCCGGCGTACACTTTCCTCCGTAGGTGTAGTGATCGCTTCGTCGTAGGCATTGGTATGAAGGGAATTGCAATTATCATAGATCGCATACAAGGCCTGAAGCGTTGTGCGGATATCATTGAAGTCGATCTCTTGCGCGTGGAGACTGCGTCCCGATGTTTGAATATGGTATTTCAACATCTGGCTGCGCTTATTCGCCTTGTACTTGTACCGCATCGCTTTGGCCCATATACGTCGGGCCACCCGTCCGATGACACTATACTCCGGATCCATGCCATTGCTAAAGAAGAAAGAGAGATTGGGCGCAAAATCATCAATGCTCATGCCGCGGCTGAGATAATACTCCACATAGGTAAACCCATTGGCCAGCGTAAAGGCCAATTGAGTCACCGGATTAGCACCCGCTTCGGCAATATGATACCCGCTGATGCTGACGCTATAAAAATTCCTTACCTGTTGCTGTATGAAATACTCCTGCACATCCCCCATTAGTTTCAGGGCAAATTCAGTCGAGAAGATACAGGTATTTTGTGCCTGATCTTCTTTCAGGATATCCGCCTGCACTGTTCCCCGCACTTGCTGAAGAGCTCTTTTTTTACATTCCGCATACACATCGGCAGGTAAAACCTCATCGCCACTTAATCCCAATAACTTTATCCCTAGTCCGTCATGTCCTTCCGGCAATCGGCCCGGCGAAGCAGGGTTATAATAGACAGGACGCGGTAGTTTTTTATATTTTGTTTCACTGATTCGTTTGACCTCATCCCACTGGTCATTTTCCGTGATCCATTTTTCACATTGCTGGTCAATCGCCGCGTTCATAAAAAATGCCAGTATAACCGGGGCCGGACCGTTGATGGTCATGGACACTGAGGTACGCGGATCACAAAGATCAAATCCGCTATATAGTTTTTTGGCATCATCCACCGTGGCCACACTCACTCCGCTGTTTCCTACTTTTCCATAAATATCCGGACGATGATCGGGGTCTTCTCCATAAAGGGTCACACTATCAAACGCAGTCGAAAGCCTTTTGGCAGGCTGACCAAGAGATACATAATGAAAGCGTTTATTCGTTCTTTCCGGCCCACCTTCCCCGGCAAACATACGCGTAGGGTCTTCGCCTTCCCGCTTAAGCGGAAATACACCGGCAGTAAAAGGGAAATGGCCAGGCGCATTCTCCTGCGCTTGCCAGCGAAGGATATCGCCCCAGTCCTTAAACTTGGGAAGGATCACTTTTCGAACCGTAGTACCGCTTAAGGTCTTTACAGTCATGGGTTGGCGGATCACCTTATCGCGTACCGGGTATTCATACACGTCTTTCTCATATTCCTTTAATTTATCCGGCCAATGATTCAACAGGGAACGGCTTACGGCACTTAGTTGCTCCCGGAAATGGTTGATTTGTGTCTCCAGGGCAGCCATCACTTCAGTACCCGCTGTTTTTTCATTTTGTTTTAAAATGGATAGAGCGCCTTCAAGTTGATACAGTTTGGTAGCGATGGCGCATTGCTCCATTACTTCCTGGTTATAATCCCGGATGGAACCTGTGATCTCGCTAAGATATCTTACCCGCGAAGAAGGTATAATAGATTGGGATACCTGTGCCGTAGAGGGAATAGAAAAACTGCCATAGCTTGCCCCTGTTTTCTTTTCAATGGCTTCCAGGAGCATGGCAAAAAGCTTATTTACTCCTTCATCATTGAATTTACTGGCCATTGTCCCGATAACGGGCAACTGGTCATCACTGGCATAAAAGAGTTTGTGGTTGCGCTTGTATTGTTTACGAACATCGGCCAGGGCATCATGTGCACCTGCTTTGTCAAATTTATTAATGGCCACCAGGTCGGCATAATCCAGCATATTGATCTTCTCCAATTGCGTCGCCGCCCCATACTCCGGTGTCATTACATAGAGGGAAACATCGCAATAGTCGAGTATACTGGCGTCGCTTTGTCCTACACCGGCACTTTCAAGTATAATGAGATCATACCCTGCCTGACGGCAAATATCAATGGCTTCTCGTACATGTCCGCTCAGGGCTTTGTCGCTTTCACGCGTGGCCAGACTGCGCATATAGGCGCGGGGATGTGAGATCGCGTTCATCCGGATCCGGTCACCCAATAAAGCTCCACCGGTTTTCTTTTTGGTGGGGTCCACCGAGATAACGGCAATGGTCTTATCAGAGAAACTGGTTAAAAACCGCCGTACGATCTCATCGGTGACAGAGGATTTACCTGCGCCCCCGGTGCCGGTGATGCCGAGGACGGGGATGGAGGGAGGTGAGGCGTGAGATGTGAGATGTGAGTCGTGAGACGTGTCTCGTGAGTCGTGAGATGTGAGACGTGAGTTGTCCCCACTCACGTCTGACGACTCACGACTCACGTTTTCATTCTCAGCCAATGTTATCTCCCTCGCTATCTTCCTGATATCTTTTACTTCTCCCAGTGTTCCGGCCTTATGCAGATTGATCTGTCCATTCAACCTTGCATCGCATTGCCGAATCACATCCTCGATCATGCCTTCCAATCCCATTTTCCGTCCATCATCCGGCGAATAGATACGTGTAATGCCATATCGGTGCAGTTCATCAACTTCCTGCGGAAGAATGGTACCACCACCACCACCAAATATTTTGATATGGCCACAGCCATTTTCTTCCAGCAGGTCCTTCATGTATTTGAAAAACTCCACATGTCCACCCTGGTACGATGTGATAGCGATACCTTGTACATCCTCCTCTATCGCCGCCTCTACGATCTCCTTTACACTCCGGTTATGCCCCAGGTGAATGATCTCCGCTCCCATACTTTGCATGATCCGTCGCATGATGTTGATGGCCGCGTCATGACCGTCGAAAAGACTGGCGGCCGTAATGATCCTCACTTTATTGACAGGCGTATAGTTCATAGGGGCAAAATTAGAGGAAAATACGAATGGGTGTTAGCTTTGAAACGTGAGACGTGAGGCGTGAATCGGGAGTTGTCCCCCCTCACGTCTGACGATTCACGTCTCACGACCCACAACTCGCGGCCTTCGATTCCCTATTTTTGCCAAATGCAAACCCTTATCACCTCCATCCACACCCTCTACAAAAACTGGAAGGGGGAAGAACCGGCCTCCATTGACCTTTTGCCGCAATCGGGAAGTGACCGGCGGTATTTCCGGGTAGAAGGCAGCCGGGGTGATCGGTATATTGGTACCTATGGAGATAATATCCGGGAAAATGAGACCTTTCTTTACTTTTCGCGGCATTTTTATGAAAAAGGGCTTTCTGTACCGGCGATCCATGTCGTTTCGGATGATAAAAAGTGTTACCTGCAGCAGGATTTTGGCGACCTCTCCCTGCTGAACCTGCTGGAATCAAAAGGATATGAAAAAGAGGTCTACGACTGGTTTCGGAAAAGCCTGGAAGAACTGGCCCGGCTTCAGGTAACCGGGGATAAAGGACTCGACTATGAACAATGTCTGACAAACAAGGAATTTGGCAAACAGGCCATCATGGCCGACCTGCTATATTTCAAGTATTATTTTCTGGATGCTTTACGGAAGCCGTACGATAAACAAAAACTGATCGATGATTTTGAGGCGCTGGCCAATTATCTGACCCATACCGAGTACAAGTTTTTTATGTTCCGCGATTTCCAAAGCCGGAATATCATGCTGGATGGCGATAAGATCGGATTCATCGATTTTCAGGGAGGCATGAAGGGTGCCCCGCAGTATGATGTGGCCAGTATGCTTTGGCAGGCGCGGGCTAACCTGCCTGATGAATGGAAAAGCCAATTGCTGGAAGATTATATGGATGCTTTTGAAAAACTGATCCCTTCCACCCTTGACCGTACCATCTTCCGCAGCCAATATAATGGGTATGTATTGATCCGGCTCCTGCAAGTGTTGGGAGCTTATGGATTCAGAGGCTTGTTTGAACGCAAGGCCCACTTCCTGACCAGTATACCACTGGCGCTGCAAAACTTGTCCTGGTTCATTCACAACCAACCCATCGGCATCGGTGTTCCGGAGTTCAGTAAAGTGCTGAACATCTGTGTGGAGAATGAGATCATTGCCCGGTTTACCCCCCTGCAAGCAACCGAAAACACCCCGCTGATCGTCCGTATAAATAGTTTTTCCTATAAAAAAGGACTTCCCGGCGACGATTCCGGAAACGGAGGGGGGTATGTATTTGATTGCCGGGGGATTTTGAACCCGGGAAGAAAAGAAGAATTCAAGGTACAGACCGGCAGAGATAAAGCAGTAAAAGACTATCTGGAACAGCAAACCCGTATGCCGGAGTTTTTGAATAGTGTTTTTGATATCGTGGATATTACGGTGGAAGATTATATCCAGCGGGGCTTTGCCGATTTGCAGATCAGCTTTGGATGCACTGGTGGTCAACACCGGAGTGTGTATGCAGCGGATGCACTGGCCAGGCACCTACGTAATAAATTTAAAGTGCGGATAGAATTAAACCATCGGGAACAGGGGATTAGGGAGAGGAGGTGAGGTTGGATGACAGATGACGGATGACAGATGACCGGGGTCCTGAGTCGAAAATCATGCAGTTTAACAACAATATTCCAAGATCCATCATCCATCATCCAACATCCAACATCCATCATCCAACCTCCAACCTCCGTCATCCACTCGCTAAACAACTAAACAAAACCCATGCACGCCATGATCTTTGCCGCCGGGCTCGGCACACGTTTCAAGCCCTGGACCGATTACCACCCCAAGGCGCTGGCCCTGGTGAATGGTCAATCCCTGCTGCAAAGAAATATCGCTTATCTCCGGCAATATGGTATTCAACAGGTGATCGTCAATGTCCATCATTTTTCACAACAGATCATTGAGGCCGTTAACGAACAGAAAGGATGGGGCAGCGAGGTATTCATCAGCGATGAATCAGATAAATTACTGGAAACAGGTGGAGGCCTGCAAAGGGCGCAACCCCTTTTTCCCGAAGGACAGCCTTTCCTTACCTGCAATGCCGACTTTCTCACTGATCTTGATATTCACCAGCTGATCCGTTTTCATCAGGAAAAAAAGGCCCAGATCAGTTTTGGGGTCACTTCCCGGAAAAGTTCCCGCAATTTGTTATTTGATGAAACGGGCCGGCTGCGGGGTTGGGAAAATACCCAGACCGGCGAAACACGTCCGGCAAAATTGCCCATACCCCGTAATGAGTTAAAAGGGCTTGCCTATAGCTGCGTGGTGGTGTTTGAATATGAAGTGTTCAGACTGATGAAAGATAAGGGGTTTGAAGGAAAATTCTCCCTGATTGATGTGTACCTGGCCCTGGCGGAAGAGCAGGTGATCATGGGATATGACCATACCGGCGACCGGCTGGTGGATGTGGGCAAACCCGAGAGCGTAGCCGTGGCAGAAGCAATGTTTCCTTAAAATTGATAAACGGGATAGTGAGTGACGGTGAATTATTTTAACTTAGTCACCTTTGTCTCAACCACTCCAGTGGTAACTCAACTTCAAACCAGAAAATGAAAAAAATTAGTCTTGCACTATTCTCCATCGCTTTGTCGATGTGCTTGTTTGCCCAGGAATCGAAATTCGACAATCGCGCCGCTTTTGATCCGCAGTTCTACCCCTACCCTGGTAACGATTACCGCTCGGCATCGGGCGAACCCGGACCTAAATACTGGCAAAACAAAGCGGACTACTCCATTCAATGTACGCTGAGCCCCGAAACACATTCTGTTTCCGGTGAAATTAGTATCACCTATACCAATAACAGTCCCGACAACCTTTCTTTTCTCTGGTTGCAGATGGACCAGAATATCTATCGTTCCGATTCACGCGGAACTGCGACCACTACACAATCGGGTGGACGTTGGGCCAATGCGGAATTCACCGAAGGATACCAGATCAAAGACATTAAAGTCAAAGGAGCGGCTGAATCCTATGTGCCGGAGAAAGTGGTGGCGGATACGCGGATGCAGGTATGGTTAAAAAACAAATTGGCGACCGGACAGCAGGTTACCCTTCATATCCAATACCAATTCACCATTCCTGAATATGGCACCGATCGTATGGGACGTGTCAACACCAAAAATGGATGGGTATATGAGGTGGCCCAATGGTTTCCCCGTCTTTGTGTATATGACGATATCCAGGGATGGAATACCCTGCCCTATATCGGACAGGGAGAGTTTTATCTCGAATACGGCAATATTGATTTTAGCATCACCGCGCCTTCCGATCTGATCGTTGTGGGATCAGGTGAATTGACCAACCCGCAGGAATGTCTGACCTCCGAACAATGGTCACGCTGGCAGGAAGCATCAAAATCGGATAAAACAGTTACCCTGCGTAGCGAAAAAGAGGTAAAGGATAAGAAATCCCGCCCGGCGCAACCCACCTGCACCTGGAAATACAAGATTCAAAATACCCGCGATGTGGCCTGGGCTGCTTCCAAGGCCTTTGTTTGGGATGCGGCAAAAATCAACCTCCCCAGCGGAAAACCCTGTCTGGCCATGAGCGTATATCCGGTCGAGAGCATCAAGAAAGATGGCTGGCAGCGCTCCACTGAATTTGTCAAAGGAAGCATTGAACACTATTCCAATAAATGGTTTGAATATCCTTATCCCATGGCGGTGAATGTGGCCGGTATCGTGGGCGGAATGGAATACCCCGGTATCGTATTCTGTTCGTATCGGGCTGTAGCCGGTGGGTTATGGGGTGTGACCGATCATGAATTCGGACATACCTGGTTCCCCATGATCGTTGGTAGCAATGAAAGGAAATACGCCTGGATGGATGAAGGCTTTAATACGTTTATTAATGGATTTTCCGGCGAAGCCTTTAATAATGGTGAATATGCGGAAGGTGGTAGTTTACCCGATGATATGATCAAGTTCATCTTTAATGATAAGATGGATCCACTCTATACCACACCCGATGTAATTACTCAAAGCAATCTTGGCATCGCTGCCTACTACAAACCCTCCATCATGCTCAATGCCCTGCGGGATGCTGTATTAGGTCCCGAGCGGTTTGACATGGCATTTAAAGAATACATACGTCGCTGGGCTTTTAAACATCCCACCCCGTATGATTTCTTTCATACCATGGAGAATGTTTCCGGTGAAGACCTCGGATGGTTCTGGAGAGCCTGGGTACTAAACAACTGGAAACTCGATATCGGCTTAAAGGATATCAAATATTCCCGGAATGATACAGCCAAAGGCGCCACTATCACCATCGAAAATTTGGACCAGATGGCCATGCCGGTAACGGTATTGGTAAAAGAAGAAAATGGAAAAGAACATACCCTGAACCTGCCGGTAGAGATCTGGCAGCGGGGAAATAAATATTCATTTACTGTAAAATCCACTTCGCGCATCGCCGAAGTGATCATTGATCCAAAGAATTTATTGCCGGATGTGAATAGGAAGAATAATGTGATAGCGGAGAAAGGGTTTTAAGCGAGAGACGTGAATCGTGGGACGTGAGACGTGAATCGTGAGAAGTCAGCCATGAGTTATTTAGCCCTGTAATTCATTCTCACGATTCACGTCTCACGATTCACGACTGACGTCTCACGTCTTACGCCTCACGCTTCACGTCCCTCTTCCTGCTTCCCACGAAAGTACCACTTGCACTTATCCCTGAATTTCGCGCGTTCTTCTTCACTCATGTTTGCCATTTTTTCGCGCCAGTGTTTTCTCATCTGGTGTTTGTCGCCCCAGCCGGGGCCGCCCCGAAAACCGCCAAAGAGTATTTTAGACAGCACCAATAATCCTGCTGCCTGCCAGAAACTGATCAATTTTACACCCACCAAGGCAGGCAAGGTGGCATTCCACAACAACATCACGATCCAGCTAAAGAGCATTATCCCTGCTGCGGCCAGCAGGATAAAGAAAGGGATCTTACGCATCCAATATTTTTTCATGTTCACTGTTTTTAATTTTTTGTAATAATATCATCATACACTTGTTGCAAACGCTTGCGCAAATGCAATACGGCATATCTTTTTCGGGATAAAAGGGTGTTGATCTTTTCTCCGGTTTGTTCGGCTATTTCCTGAAAAGACAGGTCATCGATCTCATGCATCCAGAATACACTGCGCTGTTCGGCGGGTAGTTCAGCCAGGGCCTCCTCCAGGGTTTGCCAGAAGACACCCTTGAGAATTTCCATTTCGGGGTCACCCGATTCATCGGCCAGTAATGTCCTGAACTCATCATTGATGAAATCACCATCCTCATCCACTGGCGAAAGGTCATCCAGTAATACGGGTTTCTTTTTTCGGTATGTATCCGTGATCCGGTTCCGGGCAACGGTGAACAGCCAACTGCCCGCGTTCTCGATGGTGGCGAGATCCACCACGCTGGTCAGTTGATACCACACATCCTGCAGGATGTCCTCCGCATCTTCTTCGGTACGAACACGCTTCCGGATAAAGGAACGGAGCCCTTTCCCAAACCGGTTGACGATATCGCCCAGACTTTGCCTTCGCTGTTCATTCATAGCCCTTTGTATTTCCAAAGACTGCGTCATAGATGGATAGACGCTTGAAATGGGAAGATATTTTACGGAGGGAGGAGGGATGTTGGATGACGGATGACAGAGGACAGATGACAGAGGACAGATGTTGGATGTTGATATAGTGTTGTTAAACTGCCGGATTTTCGACTCAGGACCTCGGTCATCCGTCATCAGTCATCCGTCATCCAACATCCAACATCCGTCCTCTGTCCTCTGTCATCCGTCATCCAACATCCAACCCCATCACCTCCAGCACCTTCCTCTCCCCCTTCTCCCACTTGATCAACCGGATTTCGCCTCCGGCGATTTCGATACCCGTAATATCCCCATCCACAAAACAACAGCACCCACTATTAAAGTAATTGGGGGTCATTTGCATAAAATCTACCGAAAGCGATTTGTACTCGCGTTGCCTGCGAATGATCTCTTCTTTTATTGCCTTTGCCTTGTCTACGAGATTATCCCTTTCGGCGAAGATCAAATCCCGGTGTAACCTTTCCAGATGGGTAAGCGAGGCAAAAACAGGTTGATGGGTATGCCCGGTGATCAACCAAAGATCCTGCTGCGCGGCACTCCATTCATACATGATCCGGTTATGGGTGGTCTTGATCTGTATATCGTAAGCGGGTGTATTGGGATTGATCCTTAAATAAGCTTGTAAAGGGGCCCAGATATTTGCCACAAAGAATTTGCTGAACCAGTTACCGTCACTCGAACGATCTCCCTGATGGCCATGGGTGAGGAAAAGATCAAAATGGCCTTGTGGTTTTTGTATACGCAGGATCACGCCCTCATAAACGGCAACATCCTGTCCATAGATCCGTTTCAACTGCCAACTGGCAAACGGATCATTGGCCCAATACAGGTCGTGGTTTCCAAAAACCTTGAAAAAGGCCTGGCGTTGAATAAACAGTTTCTCCGCCTCAAAGCTGACTGTGTTGTGTTTTTTAACCTGGAGCAGGGTATTTTCCCAAAGCTCTTCCGCATCACCCAGGGATATATAGGTATAGCCTTCGCGGTTGTAATGATCAAGGGCGGTGAGATAATTGGGTTCTGCTTCTCGAAAATCGTCGGCCCAGTTCTTAGCCCCCCGATGATGATCGGAGAAAATGATAAACCGGTCAAGCGTTGGGTCGATATTCAATAAAATGCCCTTTTTCCGGTCTTTGCCCGAAAGGATCGCTTCCTTTAAGGAGGTCAAGGCCGAAAAGATACGGGGCTGATCGGGTTTAGAGGCAAAACGCGATGCTGCCCAGAGGACAGGTTTTAGCAGGATTATTTGCAGCAGACGGCGCATGTCAGGAACGGACCGCGATCATGCTGATTTCGACATTGACAAATTTGGGAAGGGCGGATACCTGAACGGTTTCACGCGCCGGGAAATAATCGGTGAAATACTGCCCGTACACAGCATTGATCTCGGCAAAACGGTGCATATCAGTAATAAAGATGGTTGTCTTCACCACCTGATCAAACCCAAAACCCGCTGCCTTAAGTACGGCTTCCAGGTTTTTCATCACTTGTTGTGTTTCTTCCTGAATATCCTTGTTCCTGAGTTCGCCTGTAGCAGGATCGATACAGACCTGACCAGATATATATAAGGTATCGCCCGCCAGAATGGCTTGGTTATAAGGACCTATCGGAGCAGGTGCGTTGTCTGTTTTAATAATGGTTGCCATGTTGTTGAATATCCCACGAATTTAGGTTTATGCCTTTTCTTTGCAAAAAAAACGCCATGCACCTGGCCATCAGAGCCGATAAGAAACAGCGGGCTTCGATCGAAGCAATGGGAGTGGCCCCGGATTGTTCCATTACCTGGATCGCCGAGGATTTAGCGACCATTGAATGGCCCGAGGCCGATGGATATATTGACCTGCTTTTTGAAACGGATCCAATGGGCATTCGATCTTTATTGAGTGGACCAACCCCGATTATAGTTAGTGCCGTGAGTACCAAGGCAAGTGAGATCGGAGAAACTGTGGTACGCATTAATGGATGGCCTGGCTTTTTGGATAAACCCATCTGGGAAGCAGCGGGGGAAGAAAAATACCGGAAAGCAGCGGAAGAATTGGCTGCCCATATTCAACATCAACTGGTCTGGTGTCCCGATGAACCTGGTTTAGTTTCCGCGCGTGTTATCAGCCAGATCATCAACGAAGCTTATCTGGCCCTTGAAGAAGGCGTATCAACCCGGAATGAAATAGATATCGCCATGCAAACTGGCACCAATTATCCGCAAGGTCCCTTTGCCTGGGCAGAAAGCATCGGAAAGAAAAAATTGACTGGTTTACTGGAACGATTATACAAAACTAATGACCGATACATCATTGCACCCCTGTTGATCAAGGAGGCGAATCATGAATAACCAACCCTTTATACTCGCAATCGATACGGCACAGGAAACAGCTTCGGTTTGTATTGCTAAGGAAAAACACTTAGTGGCCATCCGGACCAATAACAATCAGAAGGATCATGCCGTATGGATACATAATGCCCTTGAAGAAATAAGAAAAGAGGCGGGAATAACCTGGAAAGAGTTGGATGCAGTGGCAATTAGTAATGGTCCTGGCTCATATACCGGACTCAGGGTAGGACTTTCTACAGCTAAGGGTTTGTGTTATACACTCGACAAACCGCTTATCACAATCGGCACCCTTGAAATGATGGCCTGGGGAATGAAAGAATTGGCGACAGATCTGATATGTCCGCTTATCGACGCAAGGCGAATGGAAGTGTATTACGCGGTGTACGATAAAGCGCTGTTACCAGTTGAAGAACCTTCCGCAAAAATTTTGCAGCAAAAAAGTTTCGACAATTATATATATGATCGTCAAATTGTTTTTGCCGGATCAGGGAGTTTTAAACTGAAAGAACTTATCTCGAGTCACGAAAATGCCACATTTGTCAATTTAATGTTTGATTCTTCCTTACTCATTTTACCTTCGCTTGACAAATATATAAAACGGCAATTTGCAGATCTGGCTTATGTTGAACCGTTGTATGTCAAAGAATTTTTTTCGACTTCGAAGAGACCGCTTATATAATATTCATACGTTTTAACATTTTGCTATATAAGGTTAATAAAGTGCAATCTAAATTTGCCTGTTTCTTGAAAGGAACCAAGATATCCAATTTAGTATGAGTACGTACGCATTAACATTGAATCAAAAGACACCCCAGGGCGAAGCAGTCACCATTGATTTGCTGAACCTGAAGAAGGTGGCTTTAATTCTCCGGGCATTGAACCACAAGCTTAGGCAACAGATTGTAAAGTTGATCGATGAGAGTGAGCGGATTACGGTTACCGAGATCTACACGCATTTACGCATCGAACAGTCGGTCGCTTCCCAACACCTGGCTATTCTGCGAAAGGCAGGGATCGTGGATACAACACGCAATGGGAAATATATCTTCTATTCCATCAACGCCAACCGAATTCAGGAACTGAACCAGTTCGTCAACCAACTCCTGGGATAATTTCCCAAAGAAAAGTTAACGACCTCTTTTTTTAACCACTTGTCAAGGGATTTAGACCCTTTGGATAAATCATTGCCCTCCCATTTCCTCTCGCAATTATCTTTATTACGAAACTTTTAGTACATGTAACATTTGGCCGTCCAGAATGGTCTTACTTGTACGTTTCGGCGTAAACCAACCCAACACATGAAGAAACAACATTTTTTACCGCTGATCGGGCTTATGCTTTCTCTCGGAAGCTCCGCACAAACGGGTCCAGCCACAAGCAACCCACCTGCGCCTTCCTCCGGGACAGCGATCGCGCGTGAATTACCGGCAATACGTATCTCATTACCCGTCAAAATTGATGGGGTTTTGAACGAACCAGCCTGGAAACAAGCCTCACCTGCATTTGACTATACCGAATTCCGCCCCAAGATCGGAGGCAAGGAAAACTATGAGACCCGCACCGAAGCCTTTCTGATGTACGATGATGATGGCTTCTATTTTGGCGGCTTCTGTTATGAGAGAACCAAGGACAGCATTGCCCGTGAGTTGACCGGCCGGGATGGGTTTGGTACCAATGACTATATCGGCATTATCATCGATACGTATAAAGACAGGCTCAACGGTTTTGAATACTTTGTAACCCCCCTCAATGAACAATGGGATGCTAAGATGTCACCCGGTAACAGCGATAACGGGGGAGAAGATTTTAGCTGGAATGCGGTTTGGGAAAGCGGCACCAAAATACACGACAATGGCTGGAGCTTTGAGGTCTTTATCCCTTATGCCGCCATCCGGTTTGGTAAAAAAGAGGTCCAGGACTGGGGAATCAATATCACCCGCCGTCGGCGGAAAACAGAACAACAAGTGACCTGGAACCCGATCGATCCCACCATAAACGGTTTTCTTACCCAGGAAGGTTTTTGGACAGGTATCACCAATATCAAACCGCCCCTGCGTTTGCAGTTCTCGCCCTATTTTTCTGTATATGCCAATCATTTTCCCGTCAATCAGCAGGGACAAAAAAACTGGACCAGTAAGGTGAATGGTGGTATGGACCTGAAATACGGAATCAATCAGGCCTTTACGCTCGATGCCACCCTGATCCCCGATTTTGGACAGGTACAAAGTGATAACCAGGTCTTGAACCTGACACCCTTTGAGGTTCAATTCAACGAATACCGGCCATTTTTTACAGAAGGTACCGAGCTTTTTGGCAAAGGAAACCTGTTCTATTCACGGCGTATCGGTGGCCGGCCACTTCATGCGGATGACCTCTGGCGACACCTGAGCCCTACCGAACAAGTGATCAATAACCCGTCTGAATCCAAACTTATCAATGCGACGAAGATATCCGGTCGTACCCAAAAAGGATTGGGCGTGGGTTTTCTTAACGCGATCACCAAGGCCCAATACGCTACCATCGAGGATGTGAATACCAAAGAAAGAAGAGAGATCCAAACCGATCCGCTGACCAACTTTAATCTCTTTGTATTGGATCAAACCATGAAGAACAACTCCAGCGTTTCCTTTATCAATACCAATGTGATGCGGAGTGGAAAGGACTATGACGCAAATGTGAGCGCCGCCCTTTTTGATTTCAATGACAAAAAGAATACCTGGAACGTAGGAGGTAAACTTTCCTTAAGCCAGTTGGCAGGTTACAGCGCCCCGGGTAAGGTAGACGCCGGATATAGCCAGAATCTCTATTTTGGTAAAACCAGTGGCCGTTTCAATTTCCAGATCAACCAGAGCTTTACCGACACCAAATATACCAGCAACGATCTTGGTTATTTTACCAACAATAACTTTCTCGACCATTATGGGTACGTGAGCTATCGCTGGATAGAACCCAAAGGTTTTTATAACCGTATCAACATCAATTTTAATTTCTACCTGAGCCATTTGTTTGAACAAATTGGCCAGATAGATAAGAAATACCAGCGGTTGAACCTGAATTTCAATACCAATATCCAAACCAAATCGCTCCATTGGTTTGGTACCTATATTGGTTACAGCCCCAAACAGTATGACTTCTATGAACCCCGGGTGGCCGGTGCAGTCTTCCGTCGCGGGTCGAGCCTCGGTATCGGCACCTGGCTGGAATCCAACTCGGCTAAGAAATACTTTGTAGAACTGGAAGCCTTTACCCGTACTTACTTTGATTTCTATAAACTCTTTGCCATCGACTTTGGTTTTGAACAGAATTACCGCTTTAGCAGCAAATTCTCGATCGCTCATGAGATCAACCTGGAACCCCGCTACAACGGCGTTGGATTCACGGCCATCGATGATGCCACCGATGAGATCATCTTTGCCCGTCGCCGCGTGAATACGATCGAAAGTGTTTTGGGCTTTAAATACAGTTTCACCAACCGCATGGGACTTACCTTCCGCGCCAGGCATTATTTCAGCTCGGTAGAGAACCAGGAGTATTTTACCCTGCAAAACCTGACCGGGGAATTGGTGAAGAACACCACATTCAACGAAGACCGGAACCAGAATGCCAATTTCTTTAATATTGACATGGTGTACACCTGGCAATTTGCCCCCGGCTCATTCCTGAATATTGTGTGGAAGGATGCGGCGTTTAATTACACCAATCTCGTAGAGCGGAATTATTTCAAGAACCTGGGCCGGACAATTGAAACCGACCAGAACAATAATATTTCGCTGAAAGTGATTTACTTTTTGGATTATTTGAGTTTGAAGAAAAAGAAGAAATAATCATAGAGGTATAGTGATTTTTTGGTTTCTCGCAGCGGACGCAAAGATATTTACGAACGCTGCGGCAGTCTTTTATTCGAATTTAGGAGAGCCGTAGCGCTCGCAATAATCATTGCGTCCGCTGCGAGAAACCAAAAAACTCTATGCCTTTGTGTCTATGTGGTTTGCTTATTTCCATCTCCGATGGCTCCACAGCCACATTTCCGGATTTTCGCGAATGAATTGCTCCAGGAATACCGCATACTGTTTCGTCATTTCCCCTTCGGGTAATTGCGCGGGGTTATCGGGTCCCAGCTCAAATATCATCTCATAATACCCTCTTTTTACCTGGATAAATTTGCAAAAAATGATCGGGATATTTTCTTTTCGCGCCGCGTTCTCCGGTCCTTTGACAAAAGCGGTATTGCGATTAAGGAATGGTATCCAGAATACATTAGTGGTATCTGCCGGTCGCTGATCGGCGCCGAGGATGATCAGGTATTGCGAATTTTTATGCGGTGCAATGGCCTGGCGCATTTCGGTGGCGGGTAATAAAAAAGCCCCTGTACGTGACCGCACAAAACGGATCAATCGCTCAAAGATCCCGCTGCTAAGCTTGAGATAAACGATCAGCACTTTAAACCGGGCGTCCATGGGGATGCGGACCAGCGCCATTTCCCAGTTGAAATTATGTCCAACCAATAACTGGGCCTTACGTCCTGTAGCATGTACCTGATGAACCAGGGAAAAATCGGCCTTGAAATGTTTTTCCAAAAAAGCCCTGGAACAGGACAAAAGCTTGATGGTCTCAATAAAGTTATCGGTAAAATTGCGATAGAATTTCTTTGCAATGGCGACCCGCTCGGCCTCTGTTTTCTCGGGAAAGGCCTGGGCCAGGTTCCTCATCACCACCTCTTTGCGGTAACCCACACCATAATAAAGAATCAAATAAGCCAGATCAGAAATACGGTGAAGCACCGCAAAGGGCAATAAGCTGAAGGGGTATAAAAGACCGTAAACGAGGTAATACATTGGGGCAAAGATATTGAATAGTGAGAGACGTGAGGCGTCAGACGTGAGATGTGAAGCGTGAGACGTGAGTTGGCAAACTTTTTAGAAGCTATCTATCCATTCCTCACGCTTCACATCTCACGTCTGACGCCTCACGATTCTACAAGACAATATTCTGCACCAACCCGCTCTTGCCCGGATAATCCGTATTGTAATGCAGCCCGCGGCTTTCTTTTCTGAAACCGGCGCCTTTTACAATAAGATAGCCCACTGTGATCATATTCCGCAGCTCCAGCAACTGGGGTGAAACAATGGAGGTACGGTAAAGTTCTTCGGTCTCTTCCCAAAGCAGGTCGAGGCGGCGGCTGGCTCTTTGCAAACGCACATCATTGCGAACGATACCCACATAATCACTCATGAGCAATTGAAGCTCTTTCAGGCTTTGGGTGATCAGGATCATTTCCCTTGGTTCGGAGGTACCCCGGGCACTCCAATCGGGTATATCGTCCTGAAAGGCCACGCTATCCACTTTTTGCGAAGCATCCAAATAACAACGGTGGGCAAAGACCATGGCTTCCAACAGGGAATTACTTGCTAAACGGTTGGCCCCATGCAAACCCGTGCTTGAACATTCGCCACAGGCATAGAGGTTACGCACCGAACTCCTTCCCCATTCATCGGTTTTAATGCCTCCACACATATAATGCGCGGCCGGTGCTACGGGTATCATATCCCGGGTAATATCAATGCCGATAGACAAACATTTTTCATAAATATTGGGGAAATGCTCAATAAACTCTTCCTTCCCCATATGCCGGCAATCGAGATACACATGTTCGGTACCGCCTTTTTTCATTTCATTATCTATCGCTCTGGCTACGATATCCCGGGGTGCGAGATCTTTTCGCTCATCATATTGCGCCATAAAGGCTTCGCCCTTTTTATTACGGAGTATGCCACCATCGCCACGCACTGCTTCGGTGATCAAAAAGGCCTGGCCTTTTACACCCGGTTCAAATAAAGCCGTTGGGTGAAACTGAATGAACTCCATGTTCTCGATCCGTGCTTTTGCGCGGTAGGCCATGGAAACACCATCCCCTGTGGCTATACCCGGATTGGTGGTGGTTCTGTACACCTGCCCACTTCCCCCGGTAGCCAATAAGGTTACCCGGGCTAATATCTTCTCGATCTTGTTTGTCTCCAGATTAAGTACATAGACTCCATAACATTCAATATCAGGGGTGGACTTGGTAACGAGATAACCCAGGTGGTGCTGGGTAATAAGGTCAATGACAAAACAATGCTTGATGATCTTGATATTGGGTTGACGGCTTACTGCCTCCAGCAAGGCCCGTTCCATTTCCCATCCGGTAATGTCTTTATGGTGTAAGATGCGGTGCTCGGAATGCCCGCCTTCTTTTCCCAATTTATAATCCCCATCCTCTTCGCGGTCAAAACGCGCGCCCCAGTCAATCAATTCCTGCACGCGGCTCGGGCCTTCCTTCACCACGAGCTCTACCACTTTTTCATTACACAACCCGTCACCGGCAATCAGGGTATCTTCAATATGTTTATCAAAACTGTCCTGTTCAGGATCGTTGACCACGGCAATGCCTCCCTGGGCATACTTTGTATTTGTTTCATCGGCGGCGGCTTTGGTCAATACCAACACCTGCCGATCCGGATAATGACCCGCCATCTTCAACGCATAGGTCAACCCCGCAATACCTGAACCTATGACCAAAAAATCGGTTTTCTGCATACTGGTTTATTCGTTTTTAAAAAGGATATATCGAATGGTCCCGATGACCAGGAATAACTGAGCCAGTCCATAGGTACCCATGACAGATAATCCTGCCATCGAGAAAGGTTGATAGAATTTATTGATGGCCAGCAAAGAATCGGAAATGACAAAGAAGAGGGCCCCTGTTATGATATAAAAGGTTGCCGGGTTTTTTTTCATAAAAACCACATGCAATGCCAGCAACAACATGATACAGATAACAGCACCGTAGATACGCACAGGGAGGATAAAATCGCCGAGGTATGGAGATAGCAACCACATCAGCAATCCATAGTAGATCGCCACAGGCAGAAGCAGGAGATAATTGTTCCTGATATTTTCTTTATACCTGATCTGGGCAAACAACAGGATATAAAAAATATGCGCGATCAAAAAAGAAGATAGGCCTAATAAAAAGAAGAAGGGCTTTTGTCCATCAAACATGAGGAAAATATCACCGAGCCAGGAGAAGAAGAGCGCCCCGATCATCCAGCGTATCAATCCCGATTTCTTTCCTCTTACTGAACTGATGAAATAGGCAAACAGCCCTACCATCAGAAGGGGTTTGGTTACATACCGCAGGGTATCATTTTCCATAGCCACAACCACCAGATCGGCTATAAAAATGCCCAGGAAAAGATAAAGCCAGTAGGAAGGTTTCATGTTATTGGGTTGGTTCGGTCCAGGCTTCGTTTTCTTTTAGCAAATTGATCAGTTCATCCACCGCCACCTCGCTGTCTACGTTCCGCTTCACGATCTCTTTCCCTTTGTAGAGCGTGATCTTTCCCGGTCCGCTTCCTACATAACCAAAATCGGCATCCGCCATTTCACCGGGGCCATTCACGATACAACCCATGATGGCGATCTTCACGCCCTTCAGGTGATGGGTTACCGAACGGATACGGGCCGTTGTTTCCTGCAGGTCAAACAAGGTACGGCCACAACTGGGACAACTGATATATTCCGTCTTGGAGATCCTTGTTCGCGTAGCCTGCAAAATGCTAAACGCAGTATTATTCGTGAATTGAGAAATATCTTTTACTGGTAAATAAGTTCGCCCGCTTGCCTGTACACTTTGTTGGGAGGCCTTGCTGCCATAGCCCAGACAGATACCATCACCCATGCCTTCGAGGAAGAGCGCACCTGTTTCGGTGGCAAAATGGATCAAATGCTCGTCGGGCGATTGCCCATTGCTGTCGGTGATCAAAATAACCGGGTTGCAGATACCTCGTTTCATTAATTCCATGAACATCCGTCGTACGGATTGCATGGCATTCCGGTTCGTACTGCTCAAACAGATTACCACGGTGGGATCATTTGCGAGTTCATCGAGATAGGTGAAATCGTTCACGGAGGTATCATCATTAAAGCAATCCAGCATCACGAAATTCAGTACCGGGTGTTTCTTTTCGGCTTGCACATAGCCAGCTGCATCAAAGATGGGATAGTATGCCGGATGCCCGGCCATATCTTCCCAGGTAGCCGGATACGTGATCACCGATAAGGTGCCCGGTAGTTCGAAGGAAAGTGGTTGGTTCCCGGTAAAAATAAAATCGGCTGCCGCATCACTGATGCTCCATTTGTCGGTAGCAGAATCATACTTGTATCCGATACTTTCCAGATGAGATGGTTTTATCTGCTCTGCCTGAAACAGTCCGCCCACAACCACCGGCACCTGATTTCCGCCAATATTCTTTATGGCAAATGTCTCCCGGCGTTTATAGCTAAAGGGGTCATAGGGCAACCTGTCAATGGCAGGTACATGGTCAGGAGTATCCTGTCCTTGTTGGGTGTAGCGGCTGACCAGGTCCTTACAAACAGGAATTTCAAATTCGGGATCTTCGGTCAGGGATACCCGAATGGTATCTCCGATCCCTTCTTCAAGCAGGGTGCCGATTCCGATAGCCGATTTAATACGACCATCTTCTCCGTCACCCGCTTCGGTTACACCCAGGTGCAGGGGGTAACATTCTCCAAATTCATCAAACATGGTCCGGATCAGGAGACGGTAGGCTTGTACCATCACCTGTGGGTTGCTCGACTTCATGCTGAGAATGATCTGGTGATAATCTTCCGCCCGGGCAATACGCAGAAATTCCATCGCGCTTTCCACCATTCCGATCGGGGTATCTCCATACCGGCTCATGATCCGGTCACTCAGGGATCCATGATTGGTACCGATACGCATGGCCGTGCCATGTTCCTTACAGATCCTGACCAACGGAGTAAACCGCTCGCGGATACGCTCGATCTCTTCTGCATATTCCGCATCGGTATAGTCTATTTGTTCAAATTTCTTTTTATCGACATAGTTTCCGGGGTTCACCCGTACTTTCTCTACGATCCGCGCAGCGATCTCGGCGGCATTGGGGGTAAAATGGATATCCGCTACAAGCGGGGTGTTATACCCTCTTTTTCGAAGTTCATCCTTGATGATCTGAAGGTTCTCGGCTTCTTTTTTGGAAGGAGCGGTGATACGTACCAGTTCGGCACCTGCTTCAATACAGCGAATGGATTGCTCCACAGTGGCCAGGGTATCCATCGTATCGGTGGTGGTCATGGTCTGCACCCTTATCGGATGCCCATTGCCCAGCAACAGGTTCCCGATTCGTACTTCCCTCGTCTTCAAACGCCCATACTTCGTTAGGGATTCAGCATAAAATTGCATGATGGAATACCGCTTTGTTTAATCGGTACAAAACTAACAAAGAAAGCGGGTTGAAGTTTACCAATCTTTTCGTTCATACCCCCCCCCTTGTTGTGGTTTCTTTTGGAGGCGTTGTTGGGTCTTTTGCTCCTTTTGCTGCAGGTTCTTTAACTGTTGTTGCGCCTGCTTGGGGTTCATTTTCGGGGGTGGCGGTGTTTTTGGGGGAGGATCCTTACGGGGTGGTTTTTTGTCCTCCTTATTCCTGGCATCTCTACGCTTTTTTTCCAACAGGGCCTTTTGCAGGTTTTCCCTGGCCAGTGTATCCGATGGATTGATGCGAAGCGCTGCTTTATAGGATTCGATGCTGGCTTCCAGTTTAAACTGAGCAGTATGGATCACGCCACTATTATAAAAGGCATATGACCGGATGGTAGGGTCAGTGGAAAGAGCGATGGTTTTTTCAAACGAGGATAAGGCTGAATCCTTTTGTTCCAACCGGTACTGTGCAAGGGCGTGGTTATATCTTGCTTTCTCATGTTGCGGAGCGGCGATCCAGGTATTTCGGTAAATGGCTTCTGCTTCCTTGTATTGTGCCCGGTGGTAATACTCGTTTCCTTTATTCAGGTCGGTTTGCGCCAGCAGGGATTGAGGAAACAGGAAAAACAGGGTGATAGCGAGTTTTGGTACCCGTCTTCTCTCTCCTACCAATAATTCGATCAGCAGGAGCAGGAACATAGGAATGCCAAACCAGAGATAATAACTCGTGAAATTGATCAAAGAAATATCACTGAGGTCTTCTTTCTTTACGCGACTGAGTTGATCTGCCAAGGCATCCACTGTTTTGGCAGGATCATCCATTTTTACATAGGCCCCATGCGTTGTGGAGGCAATCGTACGCAATGTTGTTTCATTTAGCTTGCTGGTGATGGTTTGCCCCATGGCATCCGGTTTGGGCTGGCCGGTAGCCGGCTCAATGATCACAGAACCTGTTTCAGTTCCGATTCCCACGGTATTGATCATGATCCCTTGCTCGGCCATTTCACGGGCGGTTTGTTCCGCACCCGGATCATGATCCTCTCCATCGGATACCAATACCACCGATTTGAATTTTCGTTCTTTATTATTAAAGGCCAGGGCGGCGGTTTGCATGGCTTCGCTGATCACTGTTCCCGGTTGGGGTATATTGTTTGGATCGGCGGTAGTGACAAACATCTTTGCCGCGGTATGATCGGAGGTAAGCGGCATTTGTAAATAAGCCTTGCCGGCAAATAGAACCAGCCCGATCCTGTTCTCCGGCATTTTGTCGATCAGGCCATGCACCATTTGTTTGGCAGCTTCAAGCCGGTTGGGGACCAGGTCTTGCGCCCACATGCTCTTGCTTACATCCAGGGCGATCACCACATCAATTCCTTTTCTTTCGCCACCTGCATCCCCACCGGGTTTGCGCAGGTTCATCAGGGCGAGTACACCTCCGGCAAAGGCCAGAACCAACAGGATAAATTTAAGGTGTTGCCGAAATGGAGAATGAGTGGCGGTCAATTGCCGGATAAGGGCGGGGTCGCCCATCTGGCGGGCTGTCTTTTTTTTCCATTGTATATACAGGGTGTAAAGGAGGATAAAAATCCCAATGGCGGCAAGCAGCCAGAGACCCTGAAAGTATTGGAAATGAAGCTTCACGTGGGGTATATAGCAAGGATTATGCTAAAGTTTTTTCTTTCTTTACCGCAGAGAACAGGAGAACGCAGAGTTTCGCAGAGAATTTTACCGCTATGACACAATGATTCGCCAAGAGCTAATAGCTAAATGCTAATAACTTTCTCTGCGTACCTCTGCGTTCTCCAGTTCTCTGCGGTGAAAGAACTACATTTTCCCTTCCAAAAATCCAAGTTTCTTCAACACATCCTTCAATATCTTCATTCGCACCGTTGGCATATCCAGGTCTTTATTGGAAGACTCCACATTTAGCACAAAGAAATACGGGTGTTTATTCTCTACGATCCAGCCGATGATCCAGCCGATATGGCGTTGTTCTTTTTCATCCCAAAAACTCCAGCCGGTTTTATAACTCAACTGATAATTGGTATTGTCTTCAAAAAGCATTGCCCGTTTTACTGACTCCTGATACAGGTGAAAGAAAGGAAGTTCGTCGAAATACAGTTTTTTCACCATGCCCAATTGTTCATCGGGGGTCATTTTCACTACCCCATTCAACCAGAAAGAATCAATGGGTCCTGTGAGAACGGGTTTGCCATAACGTTGGCCATAACCGATACTATCCAACCAGAATTGCATCCTTTTTACCCCGATCCTCCGGGCTACTTCCTGATAATAGGGAAGGGAGGAAACCCGGAAGGCCTCAATCATGGTGAGGTCCTTATTTATTTCAGGACGGTTACGTACCACTCCATCCCAGGGAATGGTCATGGTATCGCTGCTGATCTTGCCTTCCTGCAAACCGATCAATGAATTCACGATCTTGAAGGTGGAGGCGGGGGTATAGGCACTGTCAAAATACCGGCCACGGTCAGACATGGTGATCTTTCCCGTTCCATTGTCAAACAGGGCAAAACACCCTTTTACATTGTTGTCGGTAAAATATTGTTGGAGAGAGCTATCAACTTTTACGTTGTTAGGTCGGCAGGAATAGAGCACAAGGATGGAAAATACAAACAGGCTGAAACGTCCCATGAACTTTTTCAGCAAATTTAGCAACAAATCAGTCGCTTAAATATAGATTCCGTTCTTGGTCTTGTAATGCTTAACTCCGTTGCAATCCTTCCGCATGGAAGTGCAGGATGAGAACATAACCAACAGTACAGCACCTGTTGCCAGGGCAAGAATAACTTTTTTCATCAACTAATTTTCTGGGTGAACTAATCCGGTAAATTCAAAGGAAGGATCTGTAGAGTTGGGTCATCAGTAGGAAAACGAAAATAATATCGGAATGTTGTATCTCATAATAAATTGGAGGCAAATTTTAACCTCCTATTAATCAATTACTTTCAACTCCTTCCCGATCTTGGTAAAGGCCGCAATCGCTTTATCCAGGTGTTCTGGTTTATGGGCCGCACTAAGCTGTACCCGTATCCGGGCGTGGCCTTTGGCCACCACCGGGAAAAAGAACCCGATCACATAGATCCCTTCTTCCAGCAGGCGGGCGGCAAAGGTCTGCGCCAGTACGGCATCGTATAACATGATAGGGACGATCGGGTGATCACCGGGTTTGATGTCAAATCCCGCGGCAGTCATTTTCTCCCGGAAATACCGGGTATTTGATTCCAGTTTATCGCGCAATTCGGTGGTTTCTGTAAGCATATCCAATACCGCGATCGACCCACCTACAATGGAGGGGGCCAGGGTATTGCTAAACAGGTAAGGTCTTGATTTTTGGCGCAACATTTCAATGATCTCTTTGCGACCGGAGGTAAAACCTCCCGATGCTCCACCCAGGGCTTTGCCCAGTGTGCCGGTGATGATATCGATCTTGCCCATCACACCCCGGTATTCATGCGTACCCCGGCCATTCTTACCCAAAAACCCGCTGGAGTGGCACTCGTCGATCATGATCACCGCATCATATTTCTCCGCCAGTTCCACGATCTTGTCCAATTGGGCTATGGTGCCATCCATACTAAAAGAACCATCGGTAACAATGATCCGGCTGCGACAGCCCTTTGCTTCTTTCAACTTGGCTTCGAGGTCATCCATATTGTTATGCTCATACCGATAACGCTGGGCTTTGCAAAGCCGCACACCGTCAATGATAGAGGCATGATTAAGGGCATCGGAAATGATCGCGTCCTCTTCATTGAACAAAGGTTCAAAAACACCCCCATTCGCGTCAAAGGCCGCTGCATAAAGGATGGTATCTTCTGTACCGAGGAATGCAGAGATCTTTCTTTCCAGTTCTTTATGTATATCCTGCGTGCCACAGATAAAGCGCACACTGCTCATGCCATAGCCCCGCTGGTCAATGGCTTTGTGGGCTGCTTCAATTACTTTGGGGTGGGAGGATAATCCCAGGTAATTATTGGCGCAAAAATTCAATACTTTTTTGCCCCCTACTTCGATCTCAGCATCCTGGGGACTGGTAATGATCCTTTCTGTTTTAAACAATCCTGCTTCACGTATCTCATTCACTTCTTTTGCAATGCGTTGGGCAAAATTTTCGTTCATAAACTGGCGTTTGTTTGGGCGAAGTTAAGGGATGTAGTTGGGTAGATGACGGATGACAGATGACGGATGTTGGATGTTGGATGTTGGATGTTGGATGTTGGATGGTAGTCGAAGAGCGGAGGCTTGCTGTGCGAGAACTCTGTCATCTGTCATCTGTCATCCGTCATCTACCCACCAACATCCAACATCCAACATCCGTCATCCGTCCTCCGTCATCTGTCATCCGTCCTCCAAAAATCCCCCTCTCCCTGTAACAAATCCCCCACTACCCACGTCCAATATAGAAATCAACCGGATATGAGTCGTAAGAATTACTTGAAAATCAGCCTGATCGGTTTTGTGGTGGTAACCGCGCTGGTATTCCTGTCTTATGTCGCTACCGGAATTGACAACGCCTCTCCGGCCTCGCAGCCCGCCGATTGCTGTCTGGAAGAGGAAGGGAGCCGTGGTACCGGCGAAATGATCTGGGAAAGCCTGCCCCGCCAATTCATGTCTTCGATCAATGTAATGCCTTAAAAATCAAGGCGTTATTTTTTACCTAATATTGTAACTTTTTTTGTTTGCGGAACGTATTACTAATGGCTGAAAAGTCATAAGTCCTAACGTAATTTAGCATCGACCACTGTTTATGACGGAACGGGAATACAATGAATGTGTAACCAGCTATGCGGATAACGTGTACCGCTTCATCCTGAAGAACCTTCGGCATGAAGAGGACGCACGTGATGTGGTGCAATCCACTTTTGAAAAGATGTGGATCCACCGCGAGGAGATCGATCCGGTAAAAAGCAAGTCTTATCTTTTTACCGTGGCATACCGCCAGATGATCGATCATATCCGCAAAGGAAAGCGGGTTCAGTTAAAAGAAGAGTTTGGCGAAAACACCCGCGTGGCCCAGGCCCCGGGAATCCAGGTGAGCAAAGTACTTCACGAAGCCCTGAACCGCCTGAGTGAAACACAACGGTCACTGGTCTTGCTAAAAGATTACGAAGGATACAGTTATGAAGAGATCGGTCAGATCACGGGATTGAGTGAAAGCCAGGTTAAAGTCTATCTTCACCGGGCCCGCACGCAACTAAGATCTTATCTGGGGAGTCCTGAAAATGTTATTTAACTGAAAAGTGGCGTATCATGAACATCAACCGAAATAATTACGAATCGTTCTTCCTGATGTATGTGGATAAGGAACTGAGTGCCGAAGAACAAAGAGCGGTAGAAGCTTTTGTACAAGCCCATCCCGATCTGGAGGAAGAATTACAGCTGTTGAACAGTGCCCGTCTTATCCCCGATGAATCCATTCAATTTGAACACAAGGAATTACTCTATCGCCAATCTAATCCCGTTCTCTCCGCTGAATGGGAAGAAAAATTACTGCGCTATATTGATCAGGAATTAAGTCCCGCAGAAAAAATAGCCTTTGAGAATAAGCTGGCCACTGACACGGTATTGCAAAATGAACTGGCGGCCTATCGGCAAACCATCCTGACAATCGATAATTCTATTCAGTTCCCCGATAAAGCCTCTTTATATAAAGAAGAAAAAGAACCGGCCCGCGTGATCTGGTTTACCTGGAAAAGAATGGCCGTGGCCGCAGTACTGTTACTGGCTGTTAGCACCAGTGCCTTACTCCTTATGCGCAACACCGGCGGTGAAGTAGAAAATCCAATGGCAGGCACAGAGATCAAAACACCGGCATCCACTCCTTCCAATAATGTTGAACAACCTGTTGTGAACCCGATATTGGCCAAAGAAGATAAAGACAATACGGCTTCAACTGGTGAGACATTGGTAAAAACACCTGCCACTGTCAATAAAGACAAGAAGACAGAGATCAATAATGGAAAAGCAGATACACAGGCCCCGGTTTATCTGGTGAATAATGGTAATCGCAACAACCTGCCTACGCCACGTAACCAGTCTGTGGCAGGAAATGAACCGGCTAACCAAACCCTTTATGCCTCCGTTGATCCGGTGAAAACTAGTCTGACGCCCGACCGCCAGATCGACAAAGCCGATCTTATCGAGAGCACAAATAATTCACTCGACCCTTCACTTACCGTTAACAACGGCATTGTAACAAATCCTTCCTTTACTTCGTATAACATAACAGATGATGGTAATAAAAGATCCCGCGGGCTACTCCGGAAAGTCACCCGGCTCTTTGAAAAAACAACCAACATCAAGGCGACAACCGATGATAACAAATTGCTGATAGGCAGTTTCGCGGTGAGCCTGAAATAAAAAATGACCCAACTAATTTTTCAAACTGAATACCATGAAACGGACAATTTTACTTTGCCTGGCTGTATGTATGACCCTGCTCGGATCTGCGCAGACCGATTCGACCAAAAAAGATGAATCCGATACCATCCGGATCGGTGGCATGATCATCATTCGCAAAAAAGGTGGCCCCACCGAAATAGGTGACAGCTCCCGCACTTACCGCATCCCTCGTCGTAACCGGGAAAAACCGGCCAATATCGCTACCAACTGGTGGATCTTTGATATCGGTTTCTCCAACTATACCGACAATACCAATTATGGTTCGGCCGCGGCACAAACCGTAGCTCCCGGATTGAATGAAGATAACTTCAAACTCAGCGCGGGTAAATCGCGGAGTGTGAATGTTTGGTTCTTTATGCAACGACTGAATGTGATCAAACACGTGGTAAACCTGAAGTATGGAATGGGATTGGAATTAAACAATTACCATTTTGATGATACCCGTATGCGCATGACCAAAAACCCAACCCTCTTCGCGCTATCCACCAGCGAAGCCAAAAAGGCTAAACTGGCTGCCGACTACCTGACCGTACCCATGATGGTGAACTTCAATTTCACCCCCAAGCGTAAAAAAGGATTTGGTATCAGCGCCGGGGTTAGCGCAGGCTATCTCTACTCAGCCCGCTTCAAAATAAAAGATGATGGAGACAAAGACAAAGTGAACAATGATTTTGACCTCAAACGCTGGAAACTCTCCTATATTGGTGAACTCTCTCTTGGACCTATCAAACTTTATGGCAGCTACGCCATGGATAATATGTGGGACAAGGGGTTGGATATGACACCGTATAATGTCGGGTTCAGGTTGAGTCATTTCTAAGGATATTCGCACAGAAAGCGCAGAAGGCACGGTAAATATACTTCCGTGCCTTCGTGCTTTCTGTAAGAACCAAACTCTTCTGAAAATTTAGTTAAAGCCAAAATTGATAAAAATAATCCCCTCTGGCACGTCGTTTGTCGAATATCTGGACCAAAAGGAGTATTAACATGAAGACCCTGTTACTGGCGGTGGCAACGACGGGCACAACCGCATTTATTCCGGCAACAATTGCCCTCCCTACATCGGTAGAGCGAAGCGCCACCAAGGTGAGCCTGAAGAAGGACAACCTTCCCCGTGGCACTGTGCACCTGGTGATCGATAAATCGGACTATGAATTATCGGTGTACGACGACGATGGCTGGTATGCTACCTACCCCGTTGTATTTGGCAACAGCAGCCTGGCGGATAAAAAAATGGAAGGCGACCGGAATACCCCGGAGGGAAGTTTCACCATTACCGCTAAACGGGTTCATGATAAATGGTATCGATTTCTGTCCATCGATTATCCTACCAAAGAAAGCTGGGAAAAATTCAAAAAGAGAAAAGAAAAAGGAGAGATCCCCAAAAGGGCCACCATCGGTGGAGGCATCGGTATTCATGGCACCTGGCCAAATGAAGACTACCAGATCGACCGGTATAATAACTGGACACTGGGATGTATTTCAATGAAGAATAAAGACGTGGAAGAAGTATATGCGTATTTGCCGGTTGGAACAAAGGTTAAAATTCAAAAGTAGTATTTACCGCAGAGAACAAGAGGACGCGGAGTTACGCAGAGGAATTTTACTACCAAGGCGCAGAGCCTTGCTCAAGGCTAATATCAAGCAACTTTCTCTGCGTAACTCCGCGTCCTCTTGTTCTCTGCGGTGAATCATCTATTTATAAATCTTTCTACCTCCTCCACCCATTTCTCATTCTCCGACCAGCACAACGGCACATGCCCCGACTTTTCATAGATCACTAATTTCTTATCCGTTCCCGGAACCGCGTCAAACACCGACCGCACTTCCCCTTCTTTTACATAATCATCCTGATTGCCCCATTGTATCAAGACCGGACATTGTATCTTCTTTGCATATTTCGCCGTTTTGAAACCATATCCCCAATACCCTTGTTCCAATCCCACCCAAAAAGTGACAAAGAACGCAAAGGGTTCATCGGGAAAACCCAGGTTGCGGGCGCGGCTGCGCAAATGATCCTGCAAAGAGCCAAAAGGCATTTCCAGAATGAGTTTCTCGGGTTTTAATTCATAATCGGCAATGGCCTTTGTCATCACCACCGCTCCAACAGACATTCCCCAGAATACAATATTCTTTTCGCCTTTGGCGCGTAAATGATCGTAGGCCAGTTTGATCTCTTCGGTTTCCTTATACCCAATGGAAAAGGCTTTGCCTTCACTTTCCCCATGCGCCCGCAGGTCAATCAACAGGGTATTGTACCCCATCACCCGAAACTCAGACGCTTCATTTAATGGATGTCCTTTGTTGGATCCAAGTCCGTGTACCAGGATAACAGTACCTACAGCGCTATCCGTCGGTATGTACCAGGCACTGATCTTCTTTCCATTCTTTAGCTGAAAGGCCAGGGTTTCATAGGCAGTAGGTGGTGTGTATTGAATGGGGCTGCGGGCCAACCTTTTCCCCGTCATCAATCGCCAGGTACGCAGAAAGATGGAGCCGGAAGATCCTTGTTGTTCATACACAGCCTTGTCAGTATAAAAATGAGTGAGCCGGTGTGCATGAAAAGCGGCAGCAATATTGATCAGTACGAACTGAAAGATCAATACACGAAAGACCCATCGCAGGATGGTTCTCCAGGTGGTGTTTTTCCGGGCAGGTTGCATGATAAAAAAGGCTGTCCTGCACGAGGACAGCCTTCAAAAATAATTTTTAAACGGGAAGTTTCTAAATATCCCGTGTATTTTGGTCTATTAGCCTCATTTTAAAGAGGTTATACCCGCCCCCGCTTGATCTCCTCCACCACGCCCGGGTCGAGCAAAGTGGTGGTATCGCCCAGGTTATCCATATCTCCCTCGGCAATCTTGCGCAGGATACGCCGCATGATCTTTCCGCTTCGGGTTTTGGGTAAACCGGGAACAAACTGGATCTTATCCGGCTTGGCAATAGGCCCGATCACACGGGTTACGGTTTGTAAAATATCCTGCCGGGTGAGGTTTTCATCACCATGTACATGCTCATAGATAACATATGCATAGATACCTTGTCCTTTGATATCGTGCGGATAACCCACTACCGCGCTTTCCACCACTCCCGCGTGCATATTGATCGCGTTCTCAACTTCAGCAGTACCCAACCGGTGACCGCTTACATTCAATACATCATCCACTCGGCCGGTAATACGGTAGTTTCCGTTTTCATCACGCAAGGCTCCATCACCGGTAAAATATAAATTGGGGTAGGCCGAGAAATAATTGGTGCGGCATCTCTCATGATCACCATAGGTGGTGCGAATGATCGAAGGCCAGGGGAATTTTATACAAAGGTTGCCACTGACGTTGTTACCCAGCACTTCATTCCCGTTCTCATCCACAAGGATGGGTTGCACACCGGGCAAGGGCAGGGTTGCATAGGTAGGCTTGGCAGGTGTTATACCGGCCATATTGGAAATGAGTATGCCGCCTGTTTCCGTTTGCCACCATGTATCAACGATCGGGCATCGGCCTTTTCCAATATTTTCATCATACCAATGCCAGGCTTCCTGGTTGATGGGTTCGCCCACCGTGCCGAGTACTTTTAGCGAATCGAGTTTGTGGCCATGTACATGGCCTAACCCAAATCCCATCAATGAACGAATAGCCGTGGGCGCCGTATACAGCACATTGACCTTGTACTTATCCACGATATCCCAGAAACGGCCTGCATCCGGCCAGGTGGGTACCCCCTCAAACATCAGGGTGGTAGCGCCCGCACTTAACGGACCATATAATATATAACTGTGCCCGGTGATCCAGCCAATATCGGCTGTACAGAAATGAATATCCTCGGGTTGGTATTGAAAAACATTTACAAATGTGTAGCCCGTGTACACCATATACCCGCCACAGGAGTGCACCACGCCTTTGGGTTTGCCGGTAGAGCCCGAGGTATATAAAATAAACAAGGGGTCTTCCGCATCCATTTCCTCCGCCGGAAAATGAACCTTGCCTTCCTGTTCCACCTGGTGTTCGGCATGTTCCATTTCATCCTCCCACCATACATCGCGGCCTTTGAGCATGGAGACCGGGGTACGTGTCCGTGTATAGACAATTACTTTTTTGATTGTCCGGTTCCCGATCAACGCATCATCGATCACACTTTTTAAAGGAATATCCTTGTTTCCCCGATAAGCTCCATCGCAGGTCACAATGAATTCTGCATTGGCATCATACAAACGATCGGCAATGCTTTGCGCGGAAAATCCGCCAAAGATCACACTATGAATGGCCCCTACACGGGCGCATCCAAGTACCGCATAAGCCAGCTCAGGCACCATCCCCATATAGATACATACCCGGTCACCTTTCTTTACACCATTGTTGCGCAGCACCTGGGCAAATTGACAAACACGCTTGTGCAACCGGTTATAGGTTACCACACGGGTTCTTTCCTCCGGGTTATTGGGCTCCCAGATGATGGCCGGCTTGTCGCCCATCTTCTCCAGATGGCGATCGATACAATTCTCGGTGATATTTAATTTCCCGCCCTTGAACCATTCAATATTTGGTTCGGCGAAATTCCAGTTGAGTACTTTATCCCATTTTTTTCTCCAATAAAAACTATCCGCTACCCCGGCCCAAAAGCCTTCGGGGTCTTCTACACTCTTTTTGTAGGCGGCATGATACTCTTCGGCTGACTTGATCTGAAAGGGGTATGACATGACAATCGGTTTGAGGCAATAAAAGTAAAGAAGAAACCAACCGGGGGGAAACCTTATTTTGCTAAAATGGTATATTTATGCTAAAATGATATAGCTAAAGAATTATATTGCTTTCAAACACGATTGCATGAAAGAGATTGCTTGCCCAAAATGCCGCGGGGAGGAACTCATTAAAAGCGGTATCGTCAAAGGAAGGCAACGTTATCGTTGCAAGCATTGCGCCTATTCCTTTACTGTTTTGAAGGAGGGGAAGAATATAGACCCCTACTATGTTATCAAAGCACTTCAACTATACATTGAGGGGGTCACGTTTCGGGAGATCGAGCGTATTCTGGGCATCAGCCACGTATCGGTAATGAACTGGGTGAAAAAATACAATGTGAAAGCCCCGGCAAATTATGAATACCGGCCTACTTACAAAGTATTGACACACGGGGAGCTGCTTGATTTTTTCAGGGATAAGGAGTCGATGAAGAGTGCAGGGTGTATGATCACCGAACTGGGCGACAAATTCATGGTGATAAAATGGGAGCGCTTCCGAAAAAATGGAGGATAAAACTATAACAATTAGCACGAATATACCCGGCGTTTGGCAACTGCCTGAGCAATGTTTGATATTCGGCATGCATTTAAACTTACTTGCTATGCCAAAAAAAACGATTGCACTTGCCGTAGCTGTCTGCGCTTTAATAAAAGCGGGCGCCCAGGGTAATGCCACCCCCGGAGTTGACCACAGCTATAAACCCATGGTCATTAAATTGGATGAAAAGGGTCAGAAATTCATCCGCTTCATTACCTGGCACCAGATGTGGATCACCCACGTCGAAAACAATCCAGGCACCCTGGATGTAAATGGAAATTTCCAGAAGAATTCGAATGACATGGCCATTCGCCGTTCACGTTTTCTTATTCAGGCGCAGGTTTCTCCCCGTTTTATGATCATCAGTCATTGGGGCATGAACAACCAGAGTTTCTTGAATGGGGGTGGTTCGGGTGCCCTTGGTACCGGGGCCAGCGCCTCAGGACAGGGTGGAAAGCGTCCTCAATTGTATATCCATGATGCGTGGACCGAGTTTGCCCTTAAACCGGTGAAATTGCATGTAGGCGCCGGACTCCATTATTGGAATGGGGTATCGCGGTTGAGCAGCCAAAGCACGCTCAACTTCATGACCATGGATGCGCCAATTTTCAATTGGTACAATATAGAAACCACCGATCAGTTTGCTCGTCAGCTTGGTATGTATGCCAAAGGGCAGCTCGGCAGGTTTGATTACCGGGTTCATCTGAATAAGCCTTTTGCCTTTGGTGTGGCACCCAATACGGTTACCAGCACCAATGCTACACATATTCTCAATGAACACTGGAGCACGGGAGGTTATTTCAACATTATGTTGCGTGATAAAGAGAGCAATGTACTCCCCTTCTTTGTAGGCTCATACCTGGGAAGTAAAAAGGTATTTAATATCGGCGCCGGATGGTATCATCAAAAAGGCGTTACGGCTACCAAGCCTTCTTCTACGGCTCCGGTTAAAGAGCATGCCCAAACCAACCTGGGTCTGGATGTTTTTCTGGATATGCCCCTGAATAAGAATAAGGGTACTGCGCTAAATGTGTATAGTGTATTCTATCACTCCGACTATGGCCCTAACTACCTGCGTAATATCGGCATCCTGAACCTCCATGCAAACACCCAAACGGTGAGCAGTAACCCAAAATCAAGCTGGTCGGGCGGGGGCAATATGCAACCCACTTTAGGAACCGGAAATATCTGGTACACTCAGGTAGGTTACCTGCTTCCTAAATTAAAAAACGGGACAGCTTTCATGCCATATGCTACATTTACCTATAAAAATTTTGAACGTATCGGGAAGGCTTCCGGGCAAATGGACCTGGGCCTGAATTACCTGGTCAGTGGGCATAATGCCAAGGTCACTTTGCAGTACAGTACAAGACCGGTGTATGAAACATCAAGCGGAAATCCGATGCGTAGTGGCACCAAAGGACAACTCACCCTTCAAACACATATTTTCCTCTAAACAAAATCAACTATTATGAGTTTCCAAACAGAAAAAAAGGGGCTGGCCGGTATCATTGCCGCTTCTTCGGTGGGGACTTTGATCGAGTGGTACGACTTCTATATTTTCGGAAGCTTGGCCACCATCATCGCCACCAAGTTCTTTCCTTCGGGCAATCCAACCCTGGCGCTTTTGTCCACCCTGGCCACTTTTGCTGCGGGGTTTGTGGTTCGTCCATTTGGCGCTTTGTTCTTTGGCCGGCTGGGTGACCTTATTGGTCGCAAATACACCTTTCTCCTGACGCTTGTCATCATGGGGCTTTCTACATTTCTTATTGGTTGTATCCCCAGCTATGAATCCATAGGCTATCTTGCCCCCATCCTGGTGTTGGTCCTTCGCCTTCTCCAAGGTCTTGCCCTGGGTGGTGAGTATGGTGGGGCTGCTACTTATGTAGCCGAACATTCGCCGGCTGAACGAAGAGGTTTTTGGACCTCGTGGATTCAAACCACCGCTACCGTTGGTCTCTTTGTTTCCCTCCTGGTGATCATTACGGTCAAAGGATCCATGAATGAATCCAAATTCAATGACTGGGGCTGGCGTGTTCCATTCTGGATCTCCATCATCATGGTGGCCATTTCCATCATTATCCGGATGCGGATGAAAGAATCACCTCTCTTTGCCAAAGTAAAAGCAGAAGGAAAAGTTTCGGTAAACCCGCTCAAAGAAAGCTTTGGACACCGCCTGAATTTCAAATTTGTATTGCTCGCCCTCTTTGGCGCTACCATGGGCCAGGGTGTTGTATGGTATACCGGACAGTTCTATGCACTCAGCTTTATTCAGAACACCTTGAGTGTGGATGTATCCCAGGCCAGTAAACTGATCATGTGGGCCCTGCTTTTTGGTACTCCTTTCTTTGTGGTATTTGGCGCCTTGTCCGACCGTATCGGGCGAAAATGGATCATGATGATCGGTATGTTTATCGCGATCGTAAGTTATCGCTATATATATTCATCAATGTATGATGCCGGAAGTGTAAAGGTCAAAACAGAGATCGCAGATCAGGCAAAAACAGTGATAAAAACTGATGCTGATGCCAAACATCCGGGCGACTCCGTGCGAACCACCACGATATCCAGGGTGTATACCGATGGAACTGTATTGACTGAAGTAAAAAAAGAAACCCTGCATGCTGATATCAGCAAGGCCGATCCGGCCAAGGATGTCAAAGTCACCAAAACAGCAATCCTGGATAAAAGCTCCTTCTGGAAACTCGTGTTCTGGGTTTTTGTACAGGTGCTTTTTGTAACCATGGTCTATGGTCCCATTGCCGCCTTCCTGGTGGAAATGTTCCCCACGCGTATCCGCTATACGTCCATGTCGTTGCCGTATCATATCGGCAATGGTATCTTTGGAGGCCTGCTGCCTGCCGTGGCTACTTTCCTGGCCACCAAGGCTACACAGGCCAATGAAACTGCAGCGAAACTGGGGGAAAAACTACCGTATGATAAACCCTTCCTGGAAGGGCTCTGGTATCCGATCATCATTGCTGCCGTCTGTTTGGTCATCGGTGTGTTGTATATTAACGGAGAAGATAACCGCATCGAAGACTAATTTTTCACCTTACAAACGAAATTTATGAATCAGATCAGAAAATATATGGGACTTATTTGGATCGCCCTGGCATTGATCGCAGGTTATTACCTGATCGTATCGCAGGCCATTCCCAAATTTGAAAGCCCCAAACCCGAGGACAGGATCCCGGCCATCATTTATGCCTTTATCCTCACCCCCATCATTGTGGGAGGTCTGCTCGTGTTTGGCTACTATGCCATCAAAGGAGAGTATGACATTTATGAAGACAAAGAACATCACCTGCATATAAAAGAAGACTAATACCGGGCTTTGAAATAACCGCCATGAGATCATGGCGGTTATTTCATTTTTATACTTATCTTTTGGTTAAAATCGCGCTATGCCCGACCGTCTCAAACGACAGCGGTTTGTCTTTCTTGCCATTTTATTGACGGCACTCTTTTCCTATCCCCTCATCAGCCTCGCCGATAAACCCATCACTTTTCGCGGTATACCGGCATCCTTTATTTATATTTTTGGAGCCTGGATCTTTGGCATCATCCTGCTCTACCGAAATGCGGAGCGCAGAGGTAATAAACCCCGCAAAGAAGCATGAACAACTGGATCGTCATCATTAGCGCCCTTGGCTATCTTTGCCTGCTATTTGGGATCGCGTATTATGCCGAGCGGCGGCAACGTGGTGGAAAAAGTCTGATAAACAATCCCTATGTATACGCACTTTCCCTGGCAGTGTACTGTACTGCCTGGACCTATTATGGAAGTGTGGGACAGGCCTCCAAACAGGGATTGATCTTTCTCTCAGTGTATATTGGCCCTACCATTATGGCGGCCCTCTTCTGGCCTGTTCTGCGTAAGGTCATCCGAATTTGCAAAACCCAGCGCATCAACAGCATTGCTGACCTGATCTCTACCCGGTACGGAAAGAATTTCTCCCTTGCGGTAGCGGTTACATTGCTCTGTGTGGCCGGTATTATTCCTTATATCGCCCTGCAACTAAAAGCGATCTCGCTCAGTATGGATGTGCTTTCAGGCACTACCACCGATTCACAGGGACTTGGAAATATCCTGCAGGATAAAGCCCTTTACCTCTCGCTGGCTTTGAGTTTTTTCATCATTTTATTTGGCACCCGTTCCATAGATGCTTCCGAGAAACACGAAGGATTGGTAGCCGCTATCGCCTTTGAATCGGTCATCAAGCTGGTGGCCTTCCTGGCCGCAGGAATTTTTGTAACCTATGGCGTATTCAATGGTTTTGGCGATATCTTTTCCAAGGCCGGGAATGACCTTTCCCTATCCCATCTTTTTAAAATGGAAGGAAATACTTCCTATACCCAATGGTCGGGGTATATATTGCTGTCCATGCTCGCCATCCTGCTTCTTCCACGGCAGTTTCAATTGGGTGTAGTGGAAAATGTGCAGGAGAGCCATGTCCGGAAAGCTATCTGGCTTTTCCCCTTGTACCTATTACTCATAAATATCTTTGTTCTTCCCATCGCCTTCGGTGGAAAGTTGTTGCTTGGCGCCGGGGTAAATGCAGATACCTATGTTTTAGCCTTACCTCTTCAGCAAGGCGCGGGTCTGTTAAGTATTCTCATTTTCATTGGAGGTTTTTCAGCAGCCACCAGCATGATCATCGTTGAAACGATCGCTATTAGTACCATGGTGAGTAATAATATTGCCACGCCCTTGCTGTTGAGTACCAAAAATTTTAAAACTAGGGGTGACCGGCAAATGACAGGGACCATCCTGAACATCCGCCGATTTAGTATTCTGCTGATCATCGCCCTTGCCTATTTGTACGACAAGTTGGTGGCGCAACATTTCACCCTGGTCTCCATCGGTATGATTTCTTTTGCTGCGGTAGCACAACTGGCACCAAGCATCATTGGAGGAATCTACTGGAAGCATGCGTCCCAAAAAGGAGCCATGGCAGGTATCCTTACCGGATTTGCCATTTGGTTCTTTACCGCCGTCATACCTTCCATGGCCAACGCGGGGATCATCAGCAAGGATATTCTTGAAAATGGATTATTCGGACTCTCCTGGCTCAAACCCCATTCCCTTTTTGGTATGGAAGGAATGGACATTGTTACGCATTGCTTTTTCTGGAGTATGTTGTTCAATTTGGTTGTCTTTGTTTCCGTATCGCTCAACAGCGAAAAATCTGCACGGGAGATCTATCAGGGAGAAATTTTTGTCGATATATTTCGCCATTCAGCCGAATCAGACAATAGTGTGATCTGGAAGGGAACAGCCTATCTGCCGGACCTGAATTCACTGTTGCGAAATTTTTTGGGCGAAGAACGGGCCGACAAGATACTGGTCAACTATGCCCAAAGGCATAAAATATCGATGGAGTCAAAAAAGGCAGATCCAAGACTGGTCGCATTTGCCGAAAAGGTACTCAGTGGAGTGATCGGCTCTGCGTCCGCCCGTATCATGGTAAGCAGTGTTACCAAGGAAGAAGAACTCAAGATCAGCGAAGTGTTGCATATCCTGCGTGAGTCACAACAGATGATGGAACTGAACAAGGAATTGCGTCGTAAATCCTCGGAGCTTCAAAAAGCAACAGACCAGCTCACACAGGTAAATGAGCAATTGAAGGATATGGACATGATGAAGGATGAATTCCTTTATACCGTCACCCATGAACTCCGTACACCCCTCACCTCTATCAGGGCCATGGCCGAGATACTGCATGATCACTCGGACATGGAGGACGGGGAAAGACAGCATTTTCTTTCCGGCATCATCCGCGAAACAGAACGACTCAGCCACCTGATCACCCAGGTGCTCAACCTGGAGCGTTATGAAAGTGGACGCCAAAAACTCGATCTGTCAAATGTCATGTTGAATGTTTTGATCGAAGACAGTATCCGTGCCATCAGCCCCCTTGCTTCAGAAAAAGGAGTGGTCATACGTAAACAGATCCCCGATTCCATGATCCTCCTGCGGTGTGATGCCGACCTGATCCAACAAGTGATGTATAACCTGCTTTCCAATGCCATCAAATTTGTAGAGGAAGGTAAGGGAGAGATCAAAATATCCGTTCATAGCAACCACGACGAATGGCAGGTATGGGTGGAAGATAACGGGAAAGGCATACCCCCGGAACTACACGAACTCATTTTTGACAAGTTCTTCCAGGCCCGAAACCAGACCCTGAAAAAACCACAGGGCTCGGGACTTGGACTGGCCATCTGTAAGAAGATCGTGGAGATGCATAATGGCAAAATTGGTGTGGAAAGTGAAGAAGGAAAGGGTTCCCGCTTTATCTTTACACTCCCGATCCATCAATAATATTGTTTGAACCGTGAGTGATTCAAAAAAAATACTGGTCGTAGATGATGATCCCTACATCCTGATGTCGCTTGAATTTTTATTGAAAAAAAATGGCTTTGACGTCATGGTTGCCCGCAATGGCACCGAAGCCCTCGATTTGGTTGAAAAACAAGTTCCACAGATCGTCCTGCTTGATATCATGATGCCCGATGTGGATGGATATGCGATCTGTAAACATATCAAGAGCCACAAAAAACTCAAAGATGCCAAAGTGGTTTTCATGAGCGCCAAATCTAAAGAATCAGATATCCAAAAGGGATACGACCTCGGCGCCTCCCTCTACATAACCAAGCCATTTAGCACAAGACAGTTGCTGAAACAAATGCAGGACCTGGTGAATGAATAATCACCACCGGAAAGCATAATCCAGGGTCTGCTATTCTACCCTCTCGAGGCCAATTTTCTGGTTATTTGGTATACTTCCCCTCCATCTGCAAGCTGCCTGCTGTACCTTGTAGGTAACGATTTGCACCATGGAAAAATACCGCTCCCTTTATAAAGACAGCATTGAGCACAAAGAGGAATTCTGGCAACGCCAGGCCGCTCAATTGCATTGGTATAAACATCCCGAAAAAATTCTTTCTCAAAATGAAAAAGGGTTTTATCGTTGGTTCTGCGATGGAGAGATCAACATGGCGCAGCTTTGTCTCGACGATCAGATCCATCAGGGCCGGGGAGATCAGTTGGCTCTTGTATATGATTCCCCGGTAGCCCATACCATTCAAACGTATACCTACACCGCATTAAAAACCTATGTGGCAAAATTTGCCGCAGGGTTACAGTCCCTGGGTATTGGAAGGGGAGATACGGTCATTATCTATATGCCGATGATACCCGAAGCAGTAGTCGCGATGTTGGCCTGCGCCCGAATCGGCGCGATCCACTCGGTGGTATTTGGCGGATTTGCACCCCATGAACTCGCCATGCGTATCGATGATGCACATCCTAAAGCCATTATCACGGCCAGTTATGGGATCGAATTTGATAAATACATACACTATAAGCCCCTGGTGGATAGGGCCATTGTTGAAGCCAATCATAAACCTTTATATAAAATTGTTTATGAGCGACCGGGCAGTGAGGACGTATTGGAAGCGCCCTTTGAGATCGATTTTAATACACTGATCGGGGATAAGGAAGCCGATCCGGTTCCCGTTTTGTCTACTGACCCTCTCTATATTCTCTATACTTCAGGCACCACCGGTAAACCAAAGGGCATTATTCGGGACCATGGCGGTTATGCCACCGCGTTAAAATTCAGCATGGATCATTTTTACAATACAAAACCGGGTGATGTGTACTGGGCCGCGAGTGATGTTGGCTGGGTGGTCGGGCATAGTTATATAGTATATGGCCCGCTATTACAGGGATGCACCAGTGTATTGTACGAAGGCAAACCCATTCGTACTCCGGATGCCGGTGCATTTTGGCGCGTTATAGAGCAACATGGAGTAAATGTACTTTTTACAGCACCTACCGCGATACGGGCCATACGGAAAGAAGACCATGAAGGAGATGAACTAAAAAAGTATGATATCTCGTCACTGCGCCATTTGTTTCTGGCTGGCGAGCGCTGCGATCCCGCCACCTACCATTGGATAAAGGACCTGTTGCAGAAACCGGTTATTGACCATTGGTGGCAAACCGAAACAGGCTGGCCCATGGTAGGGATCATGATGGGTGTGGAATCTATACCGGCAAAAGCAGGTTCTGCCGGACTACCCGTTTGCGGATATGAGGTGCATATTATTTCCGATGATGGGGAGGAACTCGAAAAAGGGAAAGAAGGTTTCATTGCGGTCAAACTCCCTTTGCCACCCGGTTGCCTGCCCACGCTATGGAACAACGATGACCGATTCATTGCCGGTTATCTCCAGCACTTCCCCGGCTATTATCAAACCGGTGATGGAGGTTATATGGATGAAGATGGCTATTGTTATATTATGGGAAGGGTGGATGATGTGATCAATGTAAGCGGCCACCGGTTGAGTACCGGTGAAATGGAAGAATTGGTGGCTACCCACCCTGCCATTGCCGAATGTGCCGTTATGGGTATTGCCGATGAACTCCGCGGGCAAAGACCAGTTGCCCTGGTGGTACTAAAAGATGGCAAAACAATCGCTGAGCCAGAACTGGAAGAGGAGCTGGTCGCCTTGATCCGTGAAAAAATTGGTGCAGTGGCTTACTTCCGTAATGCGGCCATTGTAAAACGCCTGCCCAAAACACGAAGCGGGAAGATATTGCGCAAAACCATACGTCATATTGCCGATGGGCAAGCCTACTCGGTGCCCTCCACCATTGATGACCCCGCCATCCTTCCGGAAATTGCTGCGAGACTGGAGGAAAGAGGGATCGGCATGGCATTTCAAATTGGATAATATCCGGTCTTTTTCTGGTAAAAACTGCCTCCAAACCGGAGGTTAAATTCACCTTTTTCTTAAACTTTTTTACATGCCCGGCGTTATACTCCGTAACCATGAAAAAAATCGCCATTTTCCTGCTGCTCATCTTCTCGGCTGTACAGGTCATACCCCTGGCGTTTTCTATGCTGGATACTGGTAAAACATTGATTTTCAATATCGACGAAGAAAAGAACAAGGATAAAGGTAATTCGGTCGATGAGAAAAAAGAGAAGAAGGACCCGATGGCTGTTTTGTCAAGCCCCGTTTTTGAAGCCAAAAGAAAAACCTCCGTTTCCCTCGAAAAAGGCTTACCGCATTTGACCCCTTATTTGGAAAAAAATACACCCCCTCCCAACCGGGTGTTGTGATCCGGGCCCATGCCCTGTTGACCCGATGGTAAAACCATCCTTTTTTCATTTCCCTTAAAATAATTGTATGCCTCCGAAATTGAACCCGGTGGCCAGGATATTGAACCTGGTCAAACTGGAACGTAAAGAAATTACGGCCATTTATTTTTATGCCGTGTTGAATGGCTTAATACAACTTTCCCTGCCGTTGGGAATTCAGGCCATCATCAGCTATGTATTGGGTGCCTCCATGCGCGCCTCACTCGTTATTCTTATCTCGTTGGTCGTAGCCGGTGTATTGGCGGTTGGTCTCATGCAGGTGAACCAAATGAAGATCATCGAAAAAATTCAGCAAAAGATCTTTGTACGCTACGCCTTTGCTTTTGCCACGCATATCCCAAGACTTGACCTGAAAAAAAATGATGCGGTCTATCTTCCCGAACTGGTCAACCGGTTTTTTGAGGTACCTGTTTTACAAAAAAGCCTGTCAAAGATCCTGTTGGATATTCCCACCGCCACTATCCAGATCCTGTTTGGGTTGATCCTTCTTTCCTTTTACCACCCGGCCTTTATCCTGTTTGGATCTATCCTGGTACTGGTGCTCTGGCTCATTCTTCGCTATACCGGAAGTTCAGGCTTGGAAACCAGCTTGAATGAAAGCTCCTACAAGTATAAAGTAGCCGGCTGGCTCGAAGAGATCGCGCGGGTGATCAAATCGATGAAACTCGCCCGCAAGAATGATATGCACCTGAAGAAGACCGATGAATATGTGATCGGTTACCTGGACTCAAAGAACAATCACTTTCGCATCCTGCTTTTTCAATACCATGTCCTCGTGATCTTCAAAACAGTGATCACTGCCGCCATGCTCATTGTAGGTACCATGCTGATGATCAATCAGCAACTGACCATCGGACAATTCATTGCGGCCGAGATCGTGATCCTGCTTGTATTGAACTCCGTGGAAAAACTGATCATGAACCTGGGTACTGTTTATGACACACTTACTTCCGTTGAAAAAGTGGCTAAACTCACCGATAAACCGGTAGAAGATAACGGCACCCTGGAATTACCCGCCAATGGCAAAGGATTGAAATTGGAAATGCAAAATGTCTCTTTTGGCTTTTCACCACAAAAGAATATCCTGCATGATATCGACCTGCTTATTCAACCAGGTGAAAAGATCAGCATTACCGGAAAAGAAAGCAGCGGCAAATCAACCCTGCTTCGGTTGATGACCGGTATATATACCGATTTCGAAGGGTCCATCCTGCTGGATGATATCCCCCTGGGGAATTATGAGCTGGCATCGATCCGGGCGCAAACGGGTATTCTTTTAAACCAACAGGATATTTTTCAGGGAACCATTTGGGAAAACATCACCCTGGGTAATGAATCGATCAAGAAGGAATATATCGTTGACCTGGCCAATCGAACCGGCTTGAGTGAATTCATCAATGGGTTAAAGGAAGGATATGACACACCCCTTGATCCCACCGGTAACCGGTTGGCAAGAAATGTCATCCATAAAATTCTACTGGTCCGTGCATTGGCCTCCAATCCGCGCCTCCTCCTTTTAGAAGATCCCTGGAATAATATGGCAGATACCTATCGCCAACAGGTGATGGACCTGCTACTGGGATTAAAAGATACGACCGTGGTGGTGGTAAATAATGATAATCAATTCATCAACCAGTGTACAAAGATCATTCACCTGGAAGATGGGCGGATTCAAACCATTCAATAAACAACAACCAACAAAAAATGACAACGAGTTCTATACGATCCTACGATCATATCTACCTCCACAACCGGCAAAGCCGAGTGAGGATCTGGTTTTTGGTTTGCATGGGCATATTTGTCCTCTTCCTTTTTCTTCCCTGGACACAAAATATCCGCGCCAAGGGCCAGGTAACCACCTTGTACCAGAACCAGCGTCCCCAGCAGGTGAATACCATCATCGGCGGACGGGTCATTAAATGGTATATCAAGGAAGGTGATTATGTAAAAGCCGGTGATACACTTGTACAACTCACGGAGGTAAAAGCTGATTATCTGGACCCCCAATTACTTGACCGTACCAAAGAGCAATTGACCGGAAAGGAAATGTCGGTGGAATATTATAAAGACAAAGTAGCTGCCACCCAGCAACAGATCGGTGCCATCAACAATGGCCTGACCCTGAAATTGGATCAACTGAGTAACAAACTTCTTCAATTGGAATTAAAGGTTCAGGCCGATAGTGCGGAAGCAGCGGCAGCCAACAATGAACTCCAGATCAGCACGGTTCAATTCAATCGACAGAAAAAAATGTATGATAGTGGTCTCGTTTCCCTTACCCAATTGGAAACCAGAAATCAACTTTATCAGAACGCGCTGGCAAAAAAGATCAGTGCCGAAAACAAACTGGCCAATACAAAACAGGAGATCACCATTACCCGTATTGAGATGAACGCACTGCAACAGGAAAATGCGGAGAAAGTGGCCAAGGCACAGGGCGAGCAATTTCAATCACTCACCCAAATTGCCGGTGGACAAGCGGAAATTGCCAAACTCCAAAACCTGTATGCCAGTTATTCCATCCGAAACGGAATGTATTACATTCTGGCTCCACAAAGTGGCCAGATTGTCAAAGCACAAAAAGCCGGTATTGGTGAGTATGTGAAAGATGGGGACATGATCGCGGAGATCGTACCCGATCAGATCTCCTTTGCGGTGGAGATGTTTGTTCAACCCCTCGATCTTCCTCTGCTTGCACCCGGACAAAAAGTGCGTTTTCTGTTTGATGGGTTTCCAGCCATTGTATTCAGTGGCTGGCCAAGCGCTTCCTCAGGAACATTTGGCGGAGAGATCGTAGCCGTGGAAAGTAATGTAAGCGCCAATGGCCGGTTCAGGGTGCTGGTGAAAGAAGACCCGGCTGATAAACCCTGGCCCAGGGAACTCAAGATCGGAGCTGGCGCACAAGGCATTGCCTTATTGAAAGATGTGCCTGTTTGGTATGAATTGTGGCGAAACATCAATGGGTTTCCGCCTGACTATTATAAAACGAAGTAGTAATAGCACTGAACGAGTGACTGATTACTAATTATTAATTATTGATTGTGCATTAACCTCAACCAGGATGAAAAAATTAATTTTCTTAATACTATTATTCCTTTCAGGAAATATAAACAGGCTTTGGGCACAGTCAGGTGGCCCAACGCTTGCCCCCGAAGAAGTGCTGCAGATCATTCGCACACTTCACCCGGTGGCCAAACAAGCGGATATCTTGGTGGAAAAGGCTAAGGCGGATATCACCATATCCCGGGGAGCCTTTGACCCCTATTTAAAAAATACATCCGCGCAAAAGACCTTCGACGGATCCGATTATTACTATTATAACCGCCCCTCGGTCAATATCCCCACCTGGTTTGGGATCGAAGTGGAGGCTGGATTGGAATACCTTTCAGGAACACGTACCGATCCAACAGAAACAAGTGGCGAAACCAGTTATATTGGTTTATCCGTACCACTGGCCAAGAATCTTTTGATGGATAAAAGGCGGGCAGCGTTAAAAACCGCTCAGATCTTTCAGGAGGCGTCTGAACAGGAAAGACGCATGCTGTTGAACGATCTTTTTCTGAACGCCATGGAGGCTTATTGGGAATGGGCCAAACAGTTTCAGCAATATAAAATACTGGAAGATGCTGTAGAAGTAAACCGGAAAAGATTGACCCTGGTGAGGAATGCTTATCTGCTGGGTGATCGCGCTGCCGTAGACACCACAGAGGCACTTGCCCAGCTTCAGAATTTTGAATACCTGCGGGACCAGGCCTTGCTTGAATTTCGAAATGCAGGTTTATTATTATCCACTTTTTTATGGACAGATAAGGGTACACCTTACGAACTACCAGCCACTGTTCGTCCTTCGGGTGAATGGCAGGCGATCAATACCAACCTTATCGCCGAACCCCGACTGGATTCTTTGCTGGAAATCACCAGGACCCAACATCCTGTTTTACGAGTGTACGATTACAAACTCAAAGCGTTGGATGTAGAGAAGAAATTGAAATTTCAGGGGTTATTGCCTACCGTGGATTTTAAATACAACCAACTGGGAAAGGGATATGATATTTTAAAAACGGCCACCGGCCCTTTGTTTGAAAACAGTTTCCAATATGGGCTTACCCTGGGTATCCCCTTGCGACTTTCAGAAGGACGTGGGGAATACCGCAAGGCCAAACTCAAGATCGATGAGACCCGTTGGCAACAGGATCAAAAAGAACTCGAGATCGGCAATAAACTCAGGTCATACTATAATGAATGGAAGACCCTGCAGCAACAGATCCGTATCCAGGAACAGGCCTATCGAAACTATCTGGCCCTGCAAAAAGCGGAAGAGTTGCGATTTGAATCCGGGGAAAGCTCCCTGTTTCTGGTCAATACCCGCGAAAACAAAACCCTCGAGGCCCTGCAGAAACTGCAGGAACTGAGGGCTAAGTTTTTCAAAACAGGTTATGCGATTACCTGGGCTACGGGAGGATTGTAATCTTAGTTCCCGGAGTACACGTGATCCGCATCTTCCATCTTATACGCCGGCTTGAAATTAGCCAGGGTAACGGTAATGTTTTTTTCTTTGGAACCAAACTCCAGGAAATCACGTAGTAATTCCAATACATCATAATCAATATAAACTGTATTGGCGGCATTGATTATTACATTGCTGTTTTTAGGCAGATGCGCCAGGGTTTGTTTGATCGCTGCTTTATTCAGGAAAGAAACTTCCTGTGCCAGGTCGATATGAATGGTTTCACCTTCATGGTGTTTCTCTTTTTTAAAGAAATAAGCCAGTTTCATATTCCCCCGAAGGATAAAGAATATACTTACCACCAAACCGATACCCACACCTTTCAACAGATCGGTAACCACTACGGCAATTACGGTAACCACAAATGGAATGAACTGATGTTTTCCTGTCTTCCACATGTGTTTGAATACTTTGGGGCTGGCCAGTTTGATACCGATCATGATCAGGATAGCAGCCAGACAGGCCATAGGTATCTTATTCAGTAAGCCCGGAATGAGGATCACAGTAAGCAGAAGGAGTATACCATGTATAACGGTTGACATTTTGGTACGCGCACCGGCATTGACATTGGCCGAGGTACGAACGATCACAGAGGTCATGGGTAAACCACCGATCAATCCGGCAAGTACATTGCCTATACCCTGCGCTTTCAATTCCGTATTGGCGCTTGAATACCGTTTCCATGGATCCATTTTATCCCCGGCCTCAAGACAGAGCAGGGTTTCGATACTGGCCACAATAGCGATCGTTACCCCTACGATCCAGGTATCGGGATTTGATATTCCTTTAAAAGAGGGAACATGGAATTGCCCGATAAATTCGTTGAAGTTGGAGGCAGTGGGCAGGGTAACCAGGTGATCCTGTGAAATAGCTAAGGACGAACCAGTGGATTTAAATACCTCATTCAGGATAATCCCCACGGTAACTGCTACCAGGGCACCGGGAATGAATTTAATTTTTTTAAGAAAGGCGATCTTGTTGAAAGCAATAAGGATACCAAGGGATACCACCGTAATGAGGATGGCACCGGCATGGGCGTAATTAAAGGAGTGAATGATCTCGGTGAAGAATCCTTTATCATCGCTCAGCAATTCATAGGAAAAGAAATCACCCTCATGGGCTTTATCATAACCAATGGCGTGTGGTATCTCCTTCTTGATGATGATGATACCGATCGCAGCCAGCATCCCCTCAATTACACTGGTAGGGAAATAGGCGGAAATACTTCCCGCTTTTAAAAATCCCAATAACAATTGAATACCACCGGCAATGATCACGGCCAGCAAAAAGGGCTCATAGCCCATATCAGTGATGGCTGCCAGTACAATAGCGATCAAACCCGCCGCCGGGCCAGATACACTTACATTGGAACCACTTAAGACACCCACCAGAATTCCCGCGATCACCCCGGTAATGATTCCGGCAAAAGGGGGCGCCCCACTGGCTACAGCAATGCCTAAGCACAGCGGAAGGGCCACCAGAAAAACGACCAGGCCCGAAAGGAGGTCAGTGCGAAAATGTTGTATATAATTCTTCATTTACTTTTTTATTAATTATTTATTACTGATTATTGATTATTGATCGGAAAGGCTCTCGCCTTCCATAATCAATAATTAATAATTAATAATCCTGGTTAAACAGCATGCGCTTTCATTGTGGCCAAATCACTGGTTTTTGAACCAGTCAGATTTTTAAAGAAATCTACTTTCCCATTGTCCACATTGTACACACCACCGATGATGCCAATTTCGCCTTTCTCAAACATGCCGCGAATGATCTGACTACCGGTCAGTATCTCTTCCAGGCTGTTCTCTACATTGGTGTAGGCCACTTTGTCCTTAAACAGATAACCATTCTTTTCACCCGACAGGAGGGCTTTGCTGATCGAAGGCTCGATCCTTTTCAGCAAACCGGTGATATGACCATCTTTTACTCCCGCCTGTGCACTGCGAATGGCCCCACATTCGGTATGTCCCAACACCATCAACACCTTGCTCCCTACATATTTGACGGCATATTCCAGGCTGGCGAGGATATCCTCATTCACAATATTTCCTGCCACACGAATGCTAAACAGGTCGCCCAGTCCCTGGTCAAAGATCAATTCCACCGAAGTGCGGGAATCCATGCAACTCAATACCACGGCAAAAGGATACTGTCCTTCCCGGGTTTCATTGATCATTTCCAAATGATCATGGTCATTGTTCAGGTTACTTACAAAACGCTGGTTACCCTCTACCAGGATCTCAAAACATTTCTCAGGTGTCAGGTTGGCCAGGTATTCTTTTGAATGCTTTCTCATACATTTTTTTTGGGGCACACGTCCAATAAGCCGTATGCCGATAAATAAATCGGTTCAGTAAACTCGCCCGGTGAAAACCTTAGCAGGTTTCAAGGCATTCTGTAAAAAAGATGATTTTAAGCTTGGTTCGGAGGAGGAACAAGCATTTCGCCGTGAAAGGCGATATAGGTACCATCATCATCACTTTTGTGATAAGTAGATAGTTCGGAACTAAAATGATGTGTGGTAAAGTGATCGTGCAAATACTCTTCAGAGAGATTGGTACTGCTGGGTGCCTTTTCTTCAGTGGCATTACCCATTGGGCAGGAGGACTCTTCCTCATTACCCGAAAGTGGGGACCCGTTGGCAGAATGGGTGATCTTGGCCCATTCCTGCTGGCTGGCATACACAAAAGGCATGCTCACCGTAAGCCAACTAAGGGCTACGATCATTCCGATGGCGGAAAGGATCTGTAGTCGTGTATGTAACTTCCGGTTTTTTTTCATTCCTTTTTGTAATGCGCTCAAATATAGGCTTATTTTCCCACGGGGGTCACCCCGTTCTTGCTGAATCAAGGGAGGCAAATTTAACATGCCGATACCTGAATTTGTTTAAAAAAATGTCATTTTTCTTCAAATTTTATCCAACAATCAAAATAGTTGGATTACAGCGCATTCCCCTATTTTTAGGGCATGAAATCCTACGAGGTTCTTCTTAACGATAATAAAGCCTGGGCCAAAAAAAAGAAAGAGGTCGATCCGGCCTTTTTCGAAAAGCTCATGCATGTGCAAACGCCGGAGTTCCTTTGGATCGGATGCAGTGACAGCCGTGTGCCTCCCGACATGATCACCCAGACCGATCCGGGGGAGATCTTCATCCATCGTAATGTGGCCAACCTGGTGGTCAATACCGATGTCAACCTGATGGCGGTACTTGATTTCGCCGTCAATCATTTAAAAGTAAAACACATTGTGGTCTGTGGACACTATGGTTGCGGGGGCATCAAAGCCGCTATGTCGAACAATGATTTCAACCTGGTGCTGAATATGTGGTTGCGGAATATCAAAGATATTTACCGGTATCACCGCGATGAACTCGAAGCCATCGAAGACAAGGAAAAAAGGGTCGACCGACTCGTTGAACTCAATATCCGCGAGCAGGTATTTAATCTCGCCAAGACCGCTATCATACAAAATGCCTGGAAAAATGATAATCAACCCGATCTCCATGGATGGGTATATGACCTTCAGGACGGGATCATCAAACCCATTGCCGAATTAAAAGCCGGAACTGATATTGATCCCCTATATGAGTTTCATTCGCACTAAGGTGGATCTGGCGATTTTTGATTTTCTCTTTATTTCAAAATTCTCAGGTTAAAGACGCCTGCAACAAGAAGGCTGCCGCTCCTGCCAAATAACCGATCAGCGCCAGCCAGCTGATATTTCGTAAATACCAGAAGAAGTCGATTTTTTCCATTCCCATGGCGGCCACACCAGCTGCGGAGCCGATGATGAGGCAACTTCCCCCTGTTCCTGCACAATAGGCCAGGAATTCCCAAAAGAAATGGTCCTTCGGAAATTGCTCCAACCCATACATGCCCTGGGCCGCAGCCACCAGAGGTACATTGTCTACGATGGCTGATAACAGCCCGATCATCAACGTGATAATTCGTATATCCCCCACCTTTTCATCCATCCAGGCGGCAGTTTGCTGCAGCACACCGGTAGATTGCAGGGTAGCCACCGCCAATAAAATTCCAAGGAAGAAAAGAATACTGGGTGAATCCACTTTGCGCAGGGCATAGTTAACAGAAAGCACATCTTTATCCGCCTCATCTTTTCCACTATGGATCATTTCGGTCACGATCCACATCAAACCAAGTCCGAATAATATGCCCATAAAAGGAGGCAAATGGGTGATCGTTTTGAACACAGGAACAAAAAGCAAAACAGCTACACCTAAAAAGAATACTCCGTTCCGTTGCAGCGCCGTTGAGCCGGCAGGTAACGGTTTCTTAGGGGGCAATTCCAGTTTCCCTTTCATACGCGCGCTAATGACCAGAGCGGGTACCACAAAACTGATCAGGCTGGGTATGATGGTTTTAATAATGATATTACCTGCACTGATCTGTCCACCGATCCACAACATGGTGGTGGTCACATCCCCGATGGGCGACCAGGCACCTCCCGCATTGGCGGCAATTACCGTAAGCCCGGCAAATAACAAGCGGTCACGATGCCCGGGTATAATTTTACGAAGCAAAGAAACCATCACGATGGTAGTGGTCAGGTTGTCCAGTACTGCCGAGAGAAAAAAGGCAAACAAGCCAACTACCCATACCAATTTTCGTTTATTGGTTGTGCTGATCCGTTCGGTGATCAGCTCAAACCCATCATGTGCATCGATCAGCTCCACGATCACCATAGCACCCAACAGGAAAAACAGGATACCTGACACATCTCCCAAGTGTTCGGTCAAACTTTCTGCCACCCTTTCCTTATCTTCAGTAGCCAGGGCAAAAACAGCCCAGCATACAACGGCAGTCACCAGCGCAGATGCGGCCTTGTTAATATGGATATTGTGTTCTAAAACGATCGCCGCATAGCCCAGGATAAACAAAACCGTGATCAGCATAGCCATGATAGAGTATTTTTACAATGATTTGCCAAAAATACAATTAACCTGCACCAATTGATAAACTCCCGGATTCTTTTGCCCCTGCTTGCCATAACATTGGCTCTTTATTCCTGCCAGCCATTGGCACAACACCAGGATGGTTTTCTATTGCCTTTTACCAAAGTTGATTCCATCAATCCGGTATTGGCTCCGGATGGCAACCAGGCATTCGTCTGTCCTGTCAGAGGAGAAAAGGTTTTCTGGGAAGCCAAAGATGTGTTCAACCCGGCTGCTGTGGTCAGGGGTGACACAGTCTTTTTATTATACCGGGCAGAAGATACCGTTGGAAAATTTGCCGGCACCTCCCGAATCGGATTGGCCTGGAGCCTTGATGGACTACATTTCAATAAGTATCCTGAACCGGTACTTTATCCCGATAATGATTCCCTGACCCGCTGGGAATGGGAAGGTGGTTGTGAAGACCCACGCATCGTGGAAACAGAACAAGGTATTTACTATCTCACCTATACTTCCTATGATGGTGACAAGGCGCGGTTATTGATCGCCAGTTCTACAGACCTGCGTCATTGGACAAAACACGGTCCGGTATTTTCAAAAGCATTGGGTGGAAAATACCTGAACCACTGGAGTAAATCAGGGTCGATCATTGCCCAATACGAAGGAAACCGGATACTGGCCCATAAGATCCTGGGAAAGTATTGGATGTATTGGGGAGATACGGATATTTTCCTGGCCTGGTCGGATGACCTGGTAAACTGGACACCGGTAGAGAAAAAAGAGGGTGGACTACTTTCTGTATTTGGGCCCCGTAAGGGAATGTTCGACAGTGACCTGGTGGAACCCGGACCCGCTGCCATGCTAACGGGCAAGGGTATTTTATTACTGTACAATAGCCGCAATGTTCCTTCCAAAGGGGATACAACATTACCGGAGGGTACCTATGCGGCCAGCCAGATCTTACTGGACCGCAACAGTCCGGCCGAAGTGATCGACCGCATGCCTACCTGGTTTATTCGGCCCGATAAGCCGTATGAAAAAACCGGACAGGTCAATGAAGTCTGTTTTGTGGAAGGGCTTGTTGTCTTCAAAGGAAAATGGTTTCTCTACTATGGCACCGCTGATTCTCGCATCGCCGTTGCCGTAAAATCATAAACAGATTTAAAAAATCGGGGTTACCTTGCAGTATGTCGATTCAAGTCCAAAACCTTCTCAAAACCTACGGCACACAAAAGGCGGTTGACGCCATTTCCTTCGAAGTCAATAAAGGAGAAATCGTCGGGTTTCTTGGCCCAAATGGTGCTGGGAAATCCACCACCATGAAGATCATCACCGGCTATCTGCAGGCCGATGGTGGAAAAGCCCGGGTTTGCGGAGTTGATGTGGCCGATAACCCCCTTGCCACAAAGAAAAAGATCGGCTACCTGCCCGAGCTGAACGCCCTCTACTATGAAATGTATGTGCGCGAATACCTGGGCTTTATTGCAGAGATACACCAGGTAAAAGAAGCCAGGAAAAGAATCGAGGAAGTGATCGACCTGGTAGGACTGCGGTTGGAATCGGCGAAAAAAATCGGACAATTATCAAAGGGGTATAAGCAACGTGTTGGGTTGGCCGCTGCCCTTGTGCATGACCCGGAGGTACTGATATTGGATGAACCAACGACCGGGCTTGACCCCAACCAGATCGTGGAGATCCGCGAAGTGATCCGCAAACAGGGACAGGATAAGACTGTTTTATTTTCTTCCCATATCCTGCAGGAAGTAGAAGCCATTTGTACCCGGGTCATCATCATCAACAAAGGAAAACTGGTAGCCAATGATAGTTTGGCCAATTTGCGCAAGCAATCGGATGGCCATGTCGTAAAAGTGGGATTTCAGGAAACGATCGACATGGAGTTATTGCAAAAACTCCCGGCTGCAGGTGAGGTAACCCGGCAAGGCACAAACGAGTGGCAGTTAGCGACCACCGACCCGGAGGGATTACGGAAACAAATCCTTGATCTCGCTTTGCAGCATAATCTCAACGTCGTTTCTTTGCAAAGCCAAAACCAGAGTTTGGAAGAAGTGTTTAGGGCGTTGACGAAGGGTTAAGGACGGGTTTTGGATGTTGGATGTTGGATGTTGGATGACAGATGTCGGTAGGTCAAATGAAAGTTGCTTTAGAATAAATTTCGTATCCAAAATCAAACATCCATCATCCATCATCCAACATCCAACAACCAAAACTAACAAGCACTCGAAATATTAAAACATCAACAATGAGCTACATTTCCGAAATTTTTGCCCGCCAGATTCTTGACTCCAGAGGTAATCCAACCGTAGAGGTGGATGTTATCACCGATGAAGGAGCTTTAGGACGCGCGGCTGTTCCAAGCGGAGCAAGTACTGGTATCCATGAAGCAGTTGAACTGCGCGATAATGATAAAAAGAAATATGTAGGGAAAGGGGTCATCAAGGCCGTAAAGAATGTAAACGATACGATCGCCCCCGCCTTGCTGGGTTATGATGTGGCCGATCAAACCGGTATCGACCAGATGATGATCGAACTGGATGGCACGCCCAATAAAGGAAAGCTGGGAGCCAATGCAATTTTGGCCGTGAGCATGGCTGTAGCCAAAGCCGCTGCGGAAGAAGCCGCACTTCCCCTTTTCCGGTATATCGGTGGCACCAATGCCAAGGTACTCCCCATCCCCATGATGAATATCCTGAATGGTGGTGCGCATGCCGACAATAAGATCGATTTTCAGGAATTCATGGTCATGCCCGTTGGCGCTCCTAATTTCAGCGAAGGACTTCGCTGGGGTGTGGAGATCTTCCATGCACTGAAGACCGTATTAAAGAAAAAAGGATACAGCACCAATGTGGGTGATGAAGGTGGTTTTGCCCCCAACATCCAAAGCAACGAAGAAGCGATCGAGACCGTTCTTACCGCCATTGAAGCCGCCGGATATAAAGCAGGCACACAGATCAAAATTGCAATGGATGCTGCCAACAGCGAACTCTGGGACAGCAAGAAGAAAAAATATGTTTTCCATAAAAGCAGTGGCAAAGAAATGACCAGTGAACAACTGGCCAAATACTGGGAAACCTGGGTGAAAAAATATCCGATCTGCAGTATTGAAGATGGTATGGCCGAAGATGATTGGGCTGGTTGGAAAATGCTCACCGAAGCCGTTGGTTCCAAATGTCAATTGGTAGGCGATGACCTTTTCGTTACCAACGTAACCCGTTTGCAACAAGGAATTGACAAAGGGATCGGAAACGCCCTGCTGGTAAAAGTAAACCAGATCGGTACCGTTACCGAAACCATCAATGCCGTTACGCTCGCACAACACAATGGCTACAACACTATCATGAGCCATCGCAGCGGCGAAACGGAAGACACCACCATTGCTGACCTGGCTGTAGCACTGAATTGTGGACAGATCAAAACCGGATCCGCTTCCCGTACCGATCGCATGGCCAAATACAACCAACTCATCCGCATCGAAGAGTTGCTGGGTCAAAGCGCCGTGTATCCGAAAGGGAAGGTGAAGTTTTTAAAATAGAGTGAAGGAGGGAGGATGTTGGATGACAGATGACAGAGGACGGATGACAGATGACGGATAACGGATGACGGATGACAGAAGTTAGTTAATTTTACGCTGTCAACGGTCATCTGTCATCTGTCATCTGTCATCTGTCATCCGTCCTCTGTCATCCGTCCTCTGTCATCTATCATCCGTCCTCCAACCAGCAACACCCAAACACCAACCATATGAAGCTCCTATCCCGCCTGCCATCCTGGCTCCGCAATAAATACTTTATCGCCACGGCGGTATTGGCTGCTACGCTGTTGTTTTTTGATAAAAACGACCTGTTCACCCAACGCAGCCGCACCCGGGAGCTTCAAATGCTCGAAAAATCAAAGGCTCACTACCAGTCCGAAATCGCCAAAGAGCAAAAAGAACTCGAACTGCTCAAAAATGATTCCACTACCGTTGAACGCTATGCCCGGGAAAAATACCTGATGAAGAAAGACAATGAGGATGTTTATGTGGTACCCGAGAAGGCTAAAAACGAATAGCCAATAGGTAATTGCTATTGGCTTTTTGTTTTTAAATAGTTAATAATCAATATTTTAAGATTTGGCTTCGTTTCTCCAACAATAATACTACCTTATCAGGCGTTAGTACACCGGACACTTTCTGAATTTCGACTTTCTTATTTTAGGACATCAAAGGTTTGCCCATGAGCAATTTTACCCCAGAAGATCTATTAATGTATTTGTACAAGGAAACGTCACCTGATCAATCAGCCGCTATTGACGAGGCATTAAAAAGCGATTGGACACTGCGCGAAAAGCTGAATGTATTAAGGGCTTCGATGCAAAGACTGGATACTATTTCGGCATCCCCCCGCACTGAGGTCGTTTTGAACATCCTGAATTACGCTCGTCTTGTTAGCGCTGAAGAGGTGAAGTAACAAATTCCTTCTATCCAATTTTTTCAAGCATCCGCCTGCGGCGGATGCTTTTTATTTTTACCCATCGCCCTGCCCTGATTAAATTGCAGCATGACCCGCAAAGAACGATTTCAATTCGTCATCGACTATTTCTCCACGCATGTGCCCGAGGCCGAAACAGAATTGATCTATGACAGCCCCTATCAATTGCTCGTCGCCGTCATCCTTTCTGCCCAATGCACCGATAAACGGGTCAACCTGACCACGCCCGCCTTATTTGAAGCCTATCCCGATCCACACACCCTTGCCGGCGCAAGCGTCGAAGAGCTGTTTCCCTATATCCGAAGCATTTCCTATCCAAACAATAAGACCAAACACCTGATCGGTATGGCCCAAAAATTAATGCAGGATTTTAATGGGCAGGTTCCGCTGACCGTGGATGAATTGGTTAAACTACCCGGTGTAGGAAGAAAAACCGCCAACGTTATTACCTCCGTAATCGACAAACAACCCAATATGGCGGTGGATACCCATGTATTTCGTGTCAGCAGACGAATCGGCCTCGTACCACAAACCGCTTCCACCCCCCTGGCCGTAGAAAAAGAACTGATCAAACATATTCCCAAAGAACTCATTCACAAAGCCCACCACTGGCTTATTCTGCATGGACGATACATATGCGTTGCCCGCACACCCAGGTGTGAGCAGTGTGGATTGCAGTCGGCTTGCCGGTATTTTCAGGGAAGGAAGTGACGAGGGGAGGGGGAGGTTGGAGGTTGGATGGTGGATGTTGGATGACGGAGGACAGATGACAGTTGACAGTTGACGGATGACAAAGGTCCGGAGTCGGGAGTCGGGGGTCCGTCCGTCTAATACAGTCATCGGTCATCTGTCATCTGTCATCCGTCATCTGTCATCCAACATCCCCCACGTAAAATCCCTTAGAAAATACGCTCATCACGCACTTTTAGCACAATCCTTGCTAAATAGCCATGAATCGCTGCTATGAACCTCCAACCGCTGAAAACCTCATCCCGTATCCTGTTTTGCTGTGCCCTTATATTGGGCTGGCAAAGTCTGTTTGCACAATTACCTCCGCTTCAATGGGCGAATAAATACGGTGGTTCCACTGTTGACATTCCATTTGTTATAAAAATGACCAGTGATGGCGGTACCATCGTGGCGGGTTATACCGATTCAAAGGATGGTCATGTTACCAATCTGGCTTCCCGTGATTATTGGGACCTCTGGGTCGCCAAACTCGACCGCTGTGGAAATATCGAATGGCAAAGAGCCTGGGGTGGGAGCGGCTATGAATCAGCCCGTGACATTGAACAAACCGCCGATGGCGGTTATATTGTTTTAGGGGAAACCAATTCCACCGATGGTGGAGTTGTAGCCGGATATGGAGGCACCAAAGATATCTGGCTCCTGAAACTCGATGCCACTGGCAACCTGCAATGGCAAAAAAGATATGGTGGCAGTGGGCTGGATATCGGTAACCATCTACAGATACTGGATGATGGCTCTTTTCTCATTGCCGCTTCTTCCTCATCCAATAATGGAGACATCACCGGCAACCATGGAACCGGAGGTTATACAGATGGCGTCATCATGCGCATCAACGCATCGGGGGGTATGGTATGGAGTAAATGTTTTGGCGGCACAAAAAATGAAGAACTCCTCGATTTTGAGATCATCAATAACCGCATCTACCTTGCCGGATATGCCAACTCCACCGATGGAGATATTCCACCCAGCCAGAAAAACTATGACGTATGGCTCCTGGCCATTGACCTCAACGGAAATAAAATTTACAGTAAAGTATATGGCGGCGCTCAAAATGATGTGGCCTATGCCATGAGCCGTGCTACCGATGGTTCTCTTACCCTCGCTGGCTATACCACCTCGAATGACGGAGATGTAAGTGGCGCCAAAGGCAGCCAGGATTATTGGGTGGTGAATATTGGTACCAATGGTACACTCAACTGGCAAAAAGTATTAGGCGGTTCTGATGCAGAATATGCCAATGCCCTACTGACCGATACCGATGGTGGATACCTGATCGGCGGGATCTCCTATTCCAACGATGGCGATGTAACAGGTGCCCTTGGAGAAGGGGATTATTGGGTGGTGAAACTCGATGCTACGGGCAATATGCTTTGGACCGAGAACCGGGGTGGTAGTACAAATGACCATCTCCGTTTTATGGTGTACAACCCCACACAGGATGAGTACTACCTGGCCGGTGATTCCGATTCATACGATGGTGATTTCATCGACGGTCAGGGCGAAACTGATTTTGCGGTACTCAAATTCAAGAGACCTATGCGGGATACCACAGACTCCGTGGTTTGCAATCTTGCCAACTTTGTTTCTCCCCTCGACACATTATTTGATGCCTGTGGATATGACTCGGTCTATCTGAGTTATCGCCCGGTATTACTAACCAGTCCCTTTGAATTATTGAAAAAAAGAGATACCATTTTCGCAGGAGAATCCATCACCCTTCCCTCTGCCGGAAATGGAACCATCAGCTGGGATCCAAACCCCACCCTGAGTTGTACTACTTGTCCTAACCCGATAGCCACCCCAACAGTAACCACGGTTTACCGTGCTAATAATTCACTGGCACAGGATTGTAGCGTAAGCGATCAGTTCACAGTGGTGGTACTCAACGAGGCTCTAGTACATATTCCTACGGCGTTTACACCAAACGGAGATGGAAAGAATGATTTCTTTGGCCCGATCGGTAAAGTACCACCAGGCTACTCGATGCAGGTCTATAATCGAAATGGAGAACTGGTTTTTAAAAGCCAGTCATTATACGACCGTTGGGATGGCGTGTTTCGTGGAAAGCCCCAACCGGTTGGTGTATTTATCTATTATGTAAAATACCTGGACCTGCAGAATAAGATGCACCAGGAAAAAGGAACCCTGGTATTGATCCGATAACAAATCAAAGGAAAAACTAAGCACATGGACAGAAGAGCATTTCTCACCGCCGCACGCAAAAAGGTAAGTGCCAAAAAAGAACCGGTCCGTTCATACGATGAACGTGTGGATAGTGACCTGACGCCTTATGCGGGTACCTGGACAAGACAGGAAGTGGCCCACCTGCTTAAACGCACCATGTTTGGTGCGACCAAAGCGGATATCGACCATTTCCTGACGCTTACGCCCAGTCAGGCCATCGATGAGCTGCTGAATAATGTCCCGGTGGTATCCCCTCCCGTGCGTGATTATGGATTGATTGCCGATGACGACGGTGTAATGCATGATGATGCAGGTGTGCCTCAGGGCCAAACCTGGGTAAATGATTTCAATACCACAAGTTTTTCTGAGATACGTGGTTCGATCAACCGCCTCCGTGTGGAAAGCCTGCGCAAATGGTGGTCGGGTCTTATCATTAACCAGAACAGAAGTATCTGGGAAAAAATGGTCCTCTTCTGGCATCACCATTTCTCGGTGCAGGTAGAGGAAGTAGACAATGCCACCATGATGTGGAGACATCACAACCTGCTTCGGAGCAATGCCCTGGGCAATGTAAAACAATTGGTGAAGGATGTGACCATTGACCCGGCCATGTTGATCCACCTGAATGGTTACCTCAATACCCGTCTCGCCCCCGATGAGAACTATGCGCGCGAATTACAGGAGCTCTTTAGTGTTGGAAAAGGGCCCGGTTCGGAATATACTGAGAACGATGTGATCGCCGCAGCCCGGGTGCTGACCGGATGGCGGATCAATAGCAATACATATACCTCATATCTGGATGCCAGCAGCCATGATACAGGCACCAAGTCCTTCTCCGCCTTTTACAATAACACTACAATTTCAAATAGTGGCGAAACAGAAGTGGACGCGCTGGTGGATATGATCTTCAATACAACCGAATCGGCGCGTTTTATTTGCCGTAAACTTTATACCTGGTTTGTATACTACCAGATCGATGAGCAGACCGAAACGGATGTGATCGAGCCACTGGCCCAATTACTGATCTCCAGCAATTATGAGGTAAAACCTGTTTTATCTGCCCTGTTGAGGAGCGAACATTTCTTTGATCCCCTCAACCAGGCTTGTTATATCAAAAGCCCGCTGGACATGATCGCCGGTACGCTACGTGAATTCAGCGTGCCCTTCCCGGTATATACCAATTACGCAACAGGCTATCCCCTGTTCTACTCGATCTATCAACGTGCCGCTGAAATGCAGCAGACCTTGTTTCAACCACCGGATGTTTCGGGTTGGCAGGCCTATTACCAGGATCCCATGTATTACGAGATCTGGGTGAACAGTAACTCGCTGCCCAAACGGGCCGACTTTACCGATGCCCTGGTAGCGGATGATGTGATCGATTGCCGGGCATTTGCGGCTTACTCTTCGAACCCCGCCGATCCCAATCAATTGATCGATGATATCACTGCCTTGTTATTACGGTATCCCTTATCGGCCAATTCAAAAACCTATGTAAAGAATAATTTTCTGATCAATAATTCAGGCAATGATGCTACCTGGACCAATGCCTGGAACAGCAATAATAACGCGGTCATCAATCCGGCATTAAAAGATATGTTCCGTTTCCTGATGAACCTGCCTGAATTTCATTTAATCTGATAAAGCCCCATAACCCTATTTAAAAAACCGAAAGAGTCAACCCATGAACCGTAGAAACTTCCTGAGAAATAGTGTCCCGGCAGCCGTTACTCTCCCCACGTTCCTGAACGGGTTTTCCTTTACCGCTTTTGGATCAGCGGCCGATAATTCCCTGTCCCGGTTATTGGGTGGCGAAGCGACCAATGACCATGTATTGGTATTGATCCAACTGGCCGGGGGTAATGATGGCATCAACATGGTGATTCCATTGGATGTCTATGCAAACTATTATAACGCGCGAACCAATATCGCCATCCCCCAAAGTAAAGTGCTGCGGTTGGATGGAACCGATCGCTCTGGTTTGCATCCGGCAATGACCGATCTGCAGAATATGTTCAACGATGGCAAACTCAATGTGGTGCAGTCTGTAGGTTATGAAAACCAGGATTTCTCGCATTTCCGTTCAACCGATATCTGGATGAGTGGAGATGCCACCCGTAACCGCTTAGACCGTGTAAAGACCGGATGGCTGGGGCGTTATTTGGAAAATGAATACCCGGGCTATCCCGATGCCTATCCCAATACCGATATGCCCGATCCGCTGGCGATCCAGATCAGCAATGTACCTACCTTAAAAGTACAAGGGCCGATCCTTTCCATGGGATTAAGCATCACCGATCCGGAGAAACTTTACACCTTTGTCAATCCATTTAACGATTACCCATTGACGGCCCCTGCCGCCAATAAGGAATTGCGTTATGTAAGGATCATCTCGGAAAAAACAAAAATCTACTCGGATATCATCCGCGCCGCTTATCAAAGGGCCAATAACCTGGCAACCTATCCGGACAACAGTCTTGCCCACCAATTACAGATCGTGGCACGTCTTATCCGGGGTGGATTGAAAACAAAGGTCTATACTGTCTCCATCGGTGGTTTTGATACACATAAAAAACAGGTAAACGCCAGTGATACCACAACCGGTAATCACGCCAACCTGATGAAGCAGATATCGACCGGTATCAGCGCCTTTCAGCGTGACCTTGAATTGATGGGAGAAGATGATAGGGTAATGGGAATGACCTTCTCTGAATTTGGTCGGCGGATAAAATCAAATGCAAGTCTGGGTACCGACCACGGTGCCGCTGCCCCACTATTCCTCTTTGGTAAACATGTAAAAAAAGGCGTATTGGGAAACAGCCCCGATATCCCTTCGGATATCCAGGTAGTGAACAATATTCCTTACCAATATGATTTCAGAAGTGTGTATGCATCCGTGCTGGAAAGATGGTTCTGTGTACAGCAACCCTTGATCGATTCCATCCTGTTGAGAAATTATCAGTCACTTCCGCTGATCAAGGGTGGACCTTGCGGACTCCCGGATGATATTGATGATACCAATAACCAATCAAACAACCTGATCCTGAAACTCTGGCCAAATCCATATACGGTAAATGCCACCCTGCAGTTCTCTACCGAAGGCGGACACACCCTCATCCAGCAAATGAATGCACTGGGACAGGTGGTGCGGGTACATACCAACCAAGATTATGCAGCGGGCACCTATAATGTAGATATTTATGGAGATGGTTTACCGGCAGGTGTGTACTTTATCCGCTTGCAGAATAAATCGTTGCAGAAAGTGATCAGTGTAGTGAAGACCTCGCAGGATTAGGAAATAAGAACTGAGAAATAATAAAAATTAAGGAATCAGAAAGTGGGTCAATGATCTCCCGCTTTCTGATTCCTTATTTTTTATTAATTATTTTAAATTTTTTATTCCTACAAGTACTTCCGTATTTCCTCTACCAATTCCGCCTTCATGATCGGAACACCCGTGATCTTATTATATCCAACCGCATCTATCAGGAATATGTCGCGGATGATCTTGATAAGTTGTCCGTTGTTGATCTCAGGGATCAGCACCTTGTCATAATTCTTAAGAATATCACCCAGGTTTTTGGGGAAGGGCCGTACATACCGCAGATGCGCATGCGCTACGGCATGGCCTTCATCCACCAGTTCAGAAACGGCGGTCTTGATAGCGCCATAGGTAGAACCCCAACCCAATACCAACACTTTTCCTTTTGAAGGTCCGTTGTCGATCTTTTGTTCGGGTATATAGTCAGCGAGCATGTCTACTTTAGCCTGACGGGTCTTCACCATGTGCTGGTGGTTGTCGGGGTCATAACTCACATTACCCGTGATATCTTGTTTTTCGAGTCCGCCGATCCGGTGTTCCAGGCCCGGTGTACCGGGAATGGCCCAGGGGCGTGTCAGTTTCTCATCCCTTTTGTAAGGTTGATACTTGATCTCCCCTTCATCCAATCCGGTTTTGAATTTTACAGTGATCGTTGGCAGATCAGCGCTTACCGGAAACTTCCAGGGTTCGGCACCATTCGCTATATAACCATCACTCAACAACATTACCGGCGTCATGTGTTGAACAGACAGACGGGCTGCTTCATAAGCGACTTCAAAACAATCGGCAGGTGTGGAGGCAGAGATGATCGGCATGGGACATTCACCATTCCGGCCATAATAAGCTTGCATCAGGTCACTCTGCTCGGTCTTGGTAGGCAAACCGGTCGAAGGTCCACCCCGTTGAATATTCACGATCACCAGGGGAATCTCCAGCATAACCGCCAGTCCAATGGCTTCGCCTTTCAGAGCGATACCAGGACCGGAAGAGGTTGTCACCGCCAGGCTTCCTCCATAACTGGCACCAATGGCCGAAGCGATCGCGGCGATCTCATCCTCTGCCTGAAACGTGCGTACTCCAAAATTCTTATGTTTCGAAAGTTCGTGTAAGATATCGGAGGCCGGTGTAATCGGATAGGATCCGAGAAATAGAGGCAGTCCACTTTTCTGGGCGGCGGCTACAAGGCCATATGACAAAGCCTGGTTCCCCATCACAGAGCGGTAGGTGCCTGATTCCATCTTGGCCTTTTCCACGCGGTAAGTGGTGGTAAAGGTTTCAGTGGTATCACCATAATTATATCCGGCGCGCAATACCCTGATATTGCTGTCCAGGATATCGGGCTTCTTTCCAAATTTTTCGGTCAGGAATTTTTCGGTGTTCTCCAGGGAGCGTCCATACATCCAATACAAAAACCCAAGCACGAACATGTTCTTGGCCCGGTCCTTTTCTTTCATCCCCATGGTCATCTCACTCAGGGATTCACGGGTCAGTTTGGTCACATCGATCTTGATGACCTCATAATTCCCCAGGCTGCCATCCTCCAATGGGTTCACCCCATCCGGATAGTTGGCCAGGCGCAGGTTCTTGGTATCAAAGCCATCGGTATTGGCAATGATCTTTCCCCCCTTTTTTAAAACGGCCAGATTTGTTTTCAATGCAGCGGCATTCATAGCCACCAGCACATCGCACATATCACCAGGGGTGAACACGGGTTTACTGGAAAAACGCAATTGGAAACCACTCACGCCAGGTATTGTTCCCTGAGGAGCGCGAATTTCCGCAGGGAAATCCGGAAAGGTTGCCAAATCGATACCTAAGAGGGCTGTATTGTTGGTAAATTGACTGCCGGTAAGCTGCATTCCATCACCACTGTCTCCTGCAAACTTGATCACCACATCTTCTACCACCTGAACTTGTCTGGCCATATCGGTTAAACTTCTGTTTTTTGATTTTTAAGCAATCGAATAATCCGCATATTTAGTAAAATTCGTGCAATTTGAAGATGATTCCCTGCACAAATTTCCCTGACTTCTTGCTCTACCTACCGGGTTATGGCCGGTTTCCCAAAATAAGGGTGAAGCACAGCCGGTAATGAAATGGCATCCGGTCCCTGGTTATTCTCCAGTAAACAGGCTACGATCCGGGGCAGGGCCAGGGAACTTCCATTGAGGGAATGGGCCATCTGGGTCTTCCCGTTTCCATCCTTGAAACGAATCTTCATCCGGTTGGTCTGAAAGGACTCGAAATTGCTCACCGAACTCACTTCCAACCATTTCCCCTGGGCCGCGCTATATACCTCAAAGTCATAGGTCAAAGCCGAGGCAAAACTCATATCTCCACCACAAAGTTTCAGGATGCGGTAAGGTAGTTCGAGGGTGTTCAATAACCGCTCCACATGCTCGACCATCTGTTCCAAAACGGCATAACTCGTGTCGGGGTGTACCAGTTGAACGATCTCCACCTTATCAAACTGGTGGACCCTGTTCAGCCCCCGTACATCGGAACCAAAGCTACCGGCCTCCCGACGGAAACAGGGGGAATAAGCGGTCATGCGTATCGGTAGGTCAGTTTCTTTCAGTATCTCGCCCCGGTAAATATTGGTCACCGGTACCTCGGCCGTAGGGATCATGTAAAAATTATCCGCTTGCATATAGTACATCTGTCCTTCCTTATCCGGCAATTGCCCGGTACCATAAGCGGTATCCTGGTTTACCATCAGCGGGGGGAGGTATTCGGTATAGCCTGCGGCTGTATTAAAATCAAGGAAATAAGAGATCAACGCCCTTTCCAGTTTGGCCCCCTGGCCTTTGAACAAGGGAAAACCACTCCCGGTGATCTTGGCTCCGGTTTCAAAGTCAACGATATCGTACTGTTTGATCAACTCCCAATGAGGCTGCGCACCAGCGGGCAATTCGGGCTTTTTGCCGCCTTCCCGAACCGTTATATTGTCGGCGGCAGAATGACCGGCCTGCACCTTTTCCGAAGGAAGATTAGGCAATTTGACCAGTTCGGTCTCCAGCGTCTTTTCAACCTGCGCCAGTTGTTCAGACAACGGCTGGAGAACCGCTTTGAGATCGGCCACTTCCTTTTTCTTCCCTTCCGCTTCCTCTTTTTGACCTTTGCCCATCAGCATACCAATCTCCTTCGAAGCGGCATTTACCCGGGCCTGGGTGGTGTCAAACTCCAACTGCAGCTTCTTCCGCTCCTCATCCAGGCGCAATACCTCGTCAACCACGGACAGCTCCTTGAAATTCTTTATCGTAAGACGTTCTTTGACCAGGGCTGTTTGCTGACGTATAAAAGGAACCTGTAACATGGAGCGAAAATTTGCGCAAAGATAGTTGAATCCCCAGACAGAAATTCCCGCCATAATCAATGAAATCTATCTTCCTTTGCATTTACTAAGAAAAATATTTTCACCGTATGACAACATTTCAAGATGACCTGCAAACGCGTTGGTGGACCCTCGAAGCCCAATTGGTAGAAAGGTTTGGGAAAAAACCCGACCTGGAAACCATCCTGTTCCTGATCGGTATCCAGGAGTTGGGGCAGATAAAAGAAACCTTTACCAAAGAGCAAAAACAAGACCTGATGCACGTGGCCGTTTGCAGCCTTTTATCCCAAAGCGGCTACTATACCCTGGAAGGAAAGGACCCGGATGGGTGGCCCCATTTCCGCCAGTTGAAACCCATGCCAGAAATGAACGCAAAAGAGCAGGAGGATTTTTTAAAAGACCATATTTTGCTTTACTTGCAAGACCATCAATTCTGACAAGTCATGATTAAAAAATCGATCATCGCCTTTTTGGCTGTCTTCTTTACCCTGTCGCTGCATGCACAAAAGGATTCTACGCTGAAAAAAAAGGACAGGAAACGCGATGTATTAATACAAACCACTATGGGTGATATGGTGGTGAGGTTATCAGATTCTACCCCTTTGCACAGGGATAATTTCCTTCGCATGGTTAAGATCGGGTACTTTGATAGCCTGTTGTTTCACCGTGTTATCAAGGAATTTATGATCCAGGGTGGCGACCCCGAGAGCAAGCGGGCCGCCAAGGGTCAGCCGCTGGGCAGTGGGGGGCCATCGTTCCGTATTCCTGCGGAATTCAGACCGGGCCTTTTTCATAAGAAAGGCGTCATAGCTGCCGCCCGGAACAATAACCCTGAAAAAGCCAGCAGTCCCAGCCAGTTTTATATTGTTCAAGGCAAAAAATACACCGATGCGGAACTGGATAACCTGGAAAAAACCCGTTTAGAAGGCCGGTCTATTCCTTTGGTACAGCGCGAGGTATATAAAACCCTTGGTGGTACCCCTCAATTGGATCAAAACTATACCGTGTTTGGAGAAGTGGTAAAAGGATTGGAAGTAGTGGATAAGATCGCTGGTGTTGAAACAAGTAAAGGCCCCGACCGTGATCGTCCATTGGAGGATGTCCGCATCATTCATGCCCAACTGATCAAACGGAAAAAGAAAGGATAAGAAAATACGGTTTTACCCATCGATTTCTCATATTTGCAATTCAAAAATCACACGCATGAATATTCCCGCTCAGCTTCGCTACACAAAGGACCATGAATGGATCAAACTGGAAGGACAGACCGCTACGATCGGCATTACGGATTTTGCCCAGGGTGAGTTGGGTGATATCGTGTATGTGGAAGTAGAGACCATTGGCAAAGCTTTGGCTGCCGGTGAAATTTTTGGAACAGTGGAAGCAGTGAAAACCGTTTCCGACCTGTTTCTGCCGGTTGCCGGCACCATCACCGAGCTCAATCCAGCCCTGGCCAATGCCCCGGAACTGGTGAACAGCGACCCCTATGGGGAAGGATGGATGATTAAAATGACCGTAAACAACCCGGCCGATGTGGATGCCCTGCTCGATGCGGCTGGTTATGAGGCAGAAATCGGCTAAAACCAGGAAAAACAAATTTTCGTATATCAAGGCGGACCCGGTCCGCTTTTTTTATATCTTTTACCAACTACTTGAACCAAAAAGGTACATACAGCGAACAGGAGCTGGTGGCATTATTGCGTGAGCAGGATGAACCGGCCTTTGGTTATCTATACGATAACTATGCTGGTGCCTTATATGGAGTCATCCTGCAGGTAGTGCATGAAACAGAGACCGCCAACGATATTTTACAGGAGGTCTTTGTCAATATATGGCGCAAGATCCAGTTATACGACGCCACCAAAGGAAGGCTCTATACCTGGATGCTGAACATAGCCCGGAATGCAGCCATTGACAAAATAAGGTCAAGGGCCTGGCAGGATAGCCGGAGAAACCTGTCATTGCCTGATAATGTGGAAACGATTGCCGCTTCCGCCGGACCAAAAACAGACGATGTGGGGTTGAAACGAGTGCTGGGAAAATTGAAAGAGGAACACCGCACCCTGGTGGACCTGTCCTACTTCCAGGGATTTACCCATGAGGAGATCGCCCGGATGCTGGACATGCCCCTGGGAACAGTAAAAACAAGAATACGAAGTGCATTAACACAATTACGAACTCTATTGCAATAAATTGAACCTGCAGGAATACATATCAAGCGGAATCATTGAGAGCTATGTGCTCGGGCTCGCCTCTGAAGAGGAGCGCCAGGAGTTTGAACAGCTTTGTGGCCAACACCCCGAACTCGTTCAGGCCCGCGATGCATTTGAACGCCAATTAGAGCAGCAGGCGCTTGCGAATGCCATTCCTCCCCCTCCCGCCATAAAGGCGAAGGTTTGGGCTGAAACAGGTCTTGTGAGCGAAACCACACAACGCCCCGTGGTACGTATGGGCTGGATGAAGTATGCCGTGGCTGCCAGTCTTGTGCTCCTTGCCGGTAGCTTGTTCTGGAACCTGAACCTTCAAAAACAAAATCAGGGTATTCAAAAAGACCTGGCCTCTGCCCGCGAGGAATTGAATAGCGCCCGCCAGTCACTTGCCGCCATGGAAGCCGATGCGTCGGTATTGCAAAAACCGGGTATGAAAATGGCCGCCCTCAACGGAATGGACGCCTCCCCCGCTTCCTATGCCACCGTATATTGGGATACTACTTCAAAAGACGTGTACCTGATGGTGAATAACCTGCCCCAGCCTCCCACTGATAAACAATACCAGCTTTGGGCCATCATCAATGGTCAACCAGTTGACATCGGCGTACTGAGCATGTCACAAAAACCTTTGCAGCTTTACCGCATGCGTAATACCCAACACGCGCAAGCCTTTGCCATCACCCTTGAAACCATGGGCGGAAGCCCGGTGCCAAAAGGAGAGATGTATGTTATGGGTAAATTATAGTTTCAGGAAAATCAATCTTTCAATCCTTTAAATCCGAAATAGATAAACTTTCGTAATTAATTCGGACCAAATCCTGGTTCGTAGTTGGTAAGGGAGTCTTCATACGGAGGCTCCCTTTTTTGCCTTATCATTGCAGCAAAACAAGCATGCTGAACCGTTTCCCACCGATTTTACCTGCCCTGCTCTGGACCACCCTGCTTACGGTACTGCTTTGCCTGCCTGGGGAAAAAATTCCCAGCGGGGGCTTGCTCAATATTCCACACCTTGATAAACCTGTTCATTTTATTCTCTTTGGAATCCTCACCATCGCCTGGTGTTATTTTATCTGGAAAAAAATGACAGCCACTCCGGCATCCATCCAAACCTTTTATACGATCAGTTTTCTTTCCCTGGTGTATGGGGTCATCATGGAATTTGTACAGGCGAATTTCATCCCACACCGGTCATTTGATTATTGGGATATTGTGGCCGATGCCATAGGAAGTATAGCTGGCGGTTGGTGGAGTACCAGACGGTATATAAAAAAATAGACCCCTGTGGAAACAGGGGTCGCAACCAAAACTAACTGCTTATGAGAAAATTGACTGCTTTATTGAGAAGTTCTTTATTCTGACTTTACTATCTTATAACGCAAATTTACTGCCAATATTTTGAAGGTCGCTGTTAACGAAAGTTTAAAAGCACCTTTTCGAAAATTCACCAAGCATTATTCCGAATGCTGTTCCGTACATTTTCACCTCCTAATGACTGTAAACGAAAGATCTACAACTATATAACGTGGAAGAGGCCTGAATGTTGCACCTGCATTTGCTAATAAAATGGTAAGAAAACCATCTGACGCTTCAATGACAATTCCCTGAATTACAGATCTCTTTACTCCATAGTTACAAAGAAGAAAAGGAGAATGCAATACCACTTTGTGGTTTATGCACAAGAGAGAAGGCATTGTGCATAAAAAAGGGCCCTTTTTAAGAGCCCCTTTTCCTGAAAAATTACTACCAATTGTTAGCCTCCGATCAAACCTTTCAGCATATCCATAACACCTCCACCAGATTGACGTTGTTGAAGATTATCCTGTGAACGGCTGGTGAATTTTGCGATCATATCTTGCATGTCCACATCGCCATCACCATCAGTATCCATGCCACCACCGGTGAACCGGCTAACCAATCCGCCGATATCCAATCCACCTCCTGCACCACCCTGCTGTCCACCACCAGATAAAGAGTTCAGCAGGTTACTCAGGTCAAACTGGCTGTTGGCAGGATCATTGGTTTTGGAGATCAACCCATTCAGGGTTTGAGGAATCAGTTGCTGTGCCACATTGCCGGCGGCTTGCGGGCTCATATTGTACTTACCTACAAGCTTGCTGGTAAAATGGCCGATCATCATAGACACCATAGGATTTTTGAGCAAGGAAGAGGCGCCTCCACCCTGTCCATTGCCCTGAAACATCTGGATGATGCTTTGCACACCACCACCGGCCATTACATTTTGCAAACCGCTGGCTACGGTATTAGTAGCTTCAGCTACCACTTCATTATTTTTTTCATTGGGAATGGCCTGATTGTCGATCACAGGCTCCTGGGCATATTCCTTCACCAGGTTAAATAGTTGGTCAAGCATGATTCATGAATTTGATTGCATTCAAGTTAGGTATTTCGGCCCAACCGTTGCATGACGAAAAAATTAATTCTCCTGGCGGGTCATCTTCTCTGCATTTTCTGCAAACTGAAGGGCGTCAATAAAATCCTGTATATCGCCATTCATAACAGCATCGAGGTTATAGGAGGTAAAATTAATCCGGTGATCGGTCACACGGCCCTGCGGATAGTTATAGGTCCTTATCTTGGCGCTTCGGTCACCGGTACTGACAAGACTCTTCCGGTGCCGTGCTATTTCATCTTCCTGTTTCCGTACCTGTTCTTCATACAATTTGGTACGCATCATCTGCATGGCCTTTTCCCGGTTGGCCAACTGTGTTCGTTCAGTTTGGCAAACGACCACTGTGCCGGTCGGCAGGTGGGTCAGCAATACCTTGGTCTCAACCTTGTTCACGTTCTGGCCACCCGCACCTCCGCTTCGCGCTGTTTCCATTTTCACATCGCTTTCGCGGAGTTCAAAATCCACTTCCTCCGCCTCGGGCATAACAGCTACGGTGGCGGCGGATGTATGTACACGACCACTGGCTTCTGTTTCAGGAACCCTTTGCACCCGGTGTACACCGCTCTCAAACTTCAGCGTGCCATATACATCATCTCCAATCACCTCTAATTGTACTTCTTTGTATCCACCCACTGTTCCTTCGTTCTCACTGAGGATGGCTGTTTTCCAACCTCTCCCCTCACAATAGCGAATGTACATACGCAACAGGTTGCCCGCAAAGAGACTGGCCTCATCCCCGCCAGTACCTGCCCTGATCTCCAGGATCGCATTCTTCTCGTCCTGCGGATCCTTGGGTATCAGCATCTGTCTGATCTGTGCTTCCAGTTTACCTTTTCTTTCCTCCAGGTCGGGCATCTCCATCTTGGCAAGATCCCGCAACTCCTCATCATTTCCCCGAAGGGCTTCCTGATAGAAGCTTACATCCTCCAGCATTTTCCGATATTCCATATACGCACTCACGATCTTCTCCAGACTGCGGTATTCCTTGCTGGTAGAAGCAAACTTTCGGCTGTCACCAATGATCGCCGGGTTGGTAAGTGCTACTCCCAACTGATCAAATCGCGCTTTGATGGCTTCCAGTTTATCCAGCATTTTCTTTTTGTTGATTCTTGTTCTTAAAACAAACCAAAAGCCAATAGTTATTAGCTTTTAGCTCTCAGCCCTTTATCCCTAAATTTGGCTCGCAAAGTTAAATGATTTGACCGCATGGGCTACCAAAAATTCAGCGCAGACGAAGTTTTCGATGGCTACCGTTTCAGGGGACCAGGTCAGGTTTTGATCCTGAACGAAAAAGGGCGGGTAGAAGCCATCGTCCCGGAAACGGAAGCAGGGGGGGATATTATCCATCAAACTGGCATTCTTGTTCCCGGACTCATCAACGGGCACTGCCACCTGGAGTTAAGCCATTTAAAGGATGTCATCCCACCCCATACCGGATTAATCGAATTTCTCTGTTCCGTGGTCACCAAACGCGATTTCCCCGCCACCATTATTCAACAACGGATCATTGATGCCGAAAAGGAAATGTGGGACAATGGCATTGCAGCAGTTGGTGATATTGGTAATACAGCCGATACCGCCACCGTTAAATCAAATAGCCGGATCTACTGGCAGAATTTCGTCGAAGTACTGGGCTTTACCGATGAAAAAGCCGAAGAAAACATGTCTCACTACCTGTCCCAGGCTGAAACACTTATCACCGCCTGTACAACCCGCGGTCATCAATGCCGTACCACGCTGGTACCTCATGCGCCTTACACCATTTCGCCGGATACATTCAGGCGGATCAATAAAGCCACGGCCGGACAAGTAATCTCCTTGCACAACCAGGAACATCCGGCAGAGGATGAACTTTACCAAAGCGGTGGGGGTGAATACCTGCGGTTGTTCCGGATCTTTGGGATCGAAACCTCCCCTTTCCCCGTTACTGGTATGAGCAGTATCCGTTCCTGTCTGCCTTTCTTTGACCAGGGCCAGACCATTTTCCTCATACACAATACCTATATGCCCGAGGAAGATATTGTATGGGCGAATGAATATGCCGCAACCCATGGCTTACACTTGGTGTATTGTTTTTGTATCAATGCCAATCTCTATATCGAAAACAAAACACCTCCGATCGATCTTTTTATTAAACACAACTGCCAGATCATACTCGGAACAGATAGCTATAGCAGCAACTGGCAACTCAGTATTGCAAAGGAGATCGCGGCCATTCAACAGCATTTTCCACATATCCCTCGCGAAACCATCCTTGGCTGGGCCACCCTGAATGGTGCAAAAGCCCTCCGTTGGGATAATGAGTTAGGAAGTTTTGAAAAGGGAAAAATACCGGGAGTGGTAGTGCTGGAGATGGAGAAGGGAGAGTCGAGGAGGGTTGTTTGATGTTGGATGACAGATGACGGATGACAGATGACCGAGGTTCTGAGTCGAAAATCCTGCAGTTAAACAACAATATTCCATCATCCAACCTCCGTCATCCGTCATCTGTCATCCGTCATCTGTCATCCAACATCCAACATCCATCATCCAACATCCAACCTCCGTCCCCCCCCCTCAAAGCACCTCCCTCAACACCGCCAGTGTCTTCATCACCCCAAAATCCTGTACATGCAAGGCATAATAATTCTCGAGCGAAAACAACAACTGTCTCCTGAAATCGCGGTTAAGACGTATTCCTTCCAGTTCACCCGGCTGCATCACGTGTAACAATTCCCCGCATACCCTGGCCTGTTCGCCTTCCATGAAATAAGGGTGGCCTGGTCTTTCATCGACAAAACAACCTTCCTGCAAATCGAGGATTGAATTCAGCGAGGATTGGCGGTCATCAATGCGAAAGCCAAAGAAGGTGGCGAAATTCAAGGCGAAATAGAGGGAGAAATTGGCCATCACCGGATCAGTACTTTCGTCCAGATGCAACAGCGCATCCTCACAAAAATGAAACAGATCGGCATTGGCCTCGGGTTGTTTCAGGCATTTGGTCATTAGCTCGACCATGAACTGAGAAACAGCATGACGAGGTATATCGGAAAATAAATGTTGGTAGATCCGGTGCCAACGATATTCTTTGATCCGTTGAATATTTTTTGATTCCTGGTGATATACGACGAGATCAAGTATCGCGCCGGGCATAAAACAGTTGGCCCCTGCACTACCCTTTTTTGCCGTGCGCACACCATTCACGATATAGGATTGTATGCCAAACAGCTCAGTAAAGACCAGCACGATCAGACTGGTCTCCCCGTATTTAACGGCCCTCAATACGATTCCTTTGGTGGCGTGTGTCATTGACTTATAAAAACGATTTTGGAGGCGAGGGTTTCTTTTTTTCCATCACTCACCAATACAAGATAAACACCGGTGGAGATCCTTCTTCCCCGGTAATCCTTCCCATCCCATACGGCCTGGCCTCCGAGTGCACGGGTTTGAAAAACCAGCCTTCCATCCAACTCGGTGATCTTGACCGTGGCATTTTCGGCCAGCCCCTTTATACCAATCGTTCCGCCATAGCCCGGAGGCACGGGATTGGGAAAAACAAGTACGTTTGAATGTGTCACACCGCCTTCCGTAGCCGTACTTCGAAAGGAACATAGGCCATTGGCTGTGGCAAAAAATACCTCCCCGGTAGATCCATCTATTGTTACCTGCTGCACATCATTGCTCAGCAAGGGACTATTGGACTCATTGAACTGATAAATGATCTTCTCTCCTTCGGGACTGATCAGAAACACACCGCTACCTGTAGCCACCCATTTGCGATCGGCCCCATCCACGGCGATTCCACGCACTTCTTCCCCTTTGAAAAGAAAACCGGCAAAATTACCCTGTAATACAACCGGGATGATGGCTTCACAAGCTGGTGAACCAAATACCGACTCCGGACATTGAATGATCCCGATCCCGTCATCTGTACCGATCCACACAAACCCACTTTTATCAAGGGCAAGGCTCAAAACCCGGTTCGATGGCAGGTTACCCTGTCCGCCTCCCTGACGAAACCATTTCCATTGATCATCGGAAGGTTGGTTAAGCGTATTCTTATCATTAAAACAAAACAATCCATTTCCTCCCGGTGAAATCATCCATTTCTGCCCGGAGCCATCGATCAACAAGGAGCCCATGGAACGGTTAGCGGTCGAAAAGGGAGGATCAAAGGAAAGCCAGCTGCCATCTTTTTTTCGGACCTGTAGCCGGGAAGCAGCTCCGTCATTACCGATCCAGAGATGACCATCATTGTCTATAGCCAATCCGGCCACACGATAGATACCAGGCGCAAATAAAGTAGGTGATAAGGGTGAATTCTGTTTAAAGATGGTAAGGCCACCTGCTGGTGTGATGCGTAGCAACCCACCTCCAAATGAGCCCGCCCAGGCGGTATCTGTTTTTGGGTCTGCAATGACCGTTACGATATCAGGCAATGAATCCAGGGCCGGGAAATTTCGTCCGTTATAATTGGTCCATTCACCATCTGCCAATTGATACAACCCATTTTTATTATTTGCCCCGGCCCTACTTCCGGCACCGGCCCATAGGGTGCCATTACTGGCAAATAATCCACCCAATGCAATGGAGTCGGGAGAATTGGGTCGGAAAGAACTGGCTCCCGTACCATCAAAACGGATCAGGGAATTGACCCGATCGGCCACCCAGGTCAGGTTATTCTGACGAAGTGCCAATGCAGGTACCGATAACCCTGATTGAAGACTGTTTATCAATGTACCCGTATTGTTGATCTCTAAAACCCTTCCCTGACCGGGTTGTGATTGGCAAATCAATATATTATTACCCGCCGGGGAAATCGAATTGACCGACCAACCGGGTGAGTCCTGTATCAGGGACCATTGCCCATTCTGTCCCAAAACAAATACCTGATCACTCACCACGGCAAACAAAACATTATTGGCCACTGCCAGATCACGACATTCACCGGCTGGCAATCCATTTTGTCCGCTCAATATTTCCCAGTTGCCAAAAAATGAGGGGTCTGCGTTTGGTCCGGATACCTTTTTTAATCCTTCGGCTGTAGCTGCATGGTAAAGCCCATTGAATAGAACCAGAGAATTCACTTTTACCTGTGTTCCACCATTTCCAATCAGCCAGGTGGACCGGATCTCATACTGACCGGCATTCACCCGGATGACACCCAATCCCGTACTCAGAAAAAAATCGCCCTGGATCGCTGTGGCGGCATAGATTCTTTTATCCCCCGTCACCACTTCGCGTTTGATATCAGGAATATTGAAGATGTCGTTGCGATAAATGATATCTATATTACTGTTTGCATAAGCGATCAGCAGTTTGCCAGATACCGGTTCGTAGGCAATACCAGACAATCCTGTCTCATTCAATCCGGTCATTCGGCTATACCGTTCAATCGATTGCTCATCTGTATCCAGCGAAAAAAGCGAATAGGGAGTAGCGCAATAGATTTTCTCCCCGGCTGCCACCACACCTATCGCAGAACGATAGGGCAAGTGTTCGCGCCATTGGCCAATTGGTGGAATAAGCGATTGCGCTTCCGCCACTGTCGCGAAAAAAATCAGGACGAAGAAGAATATGTTTTTCAGGGCCACAGTCGAAGTTAGGAAAAAGGGGGACGTGAGACGTGAAACGTGAAACATGAGTCGTGAGACGTGAGGCGTGAGGCGCGAGAAGTTGTCTAACCTCAGTGTTCTCATCTCACGATTCACGACTGAGGTCTCACGCCTCACGTCTAAACAATATTTCGTTTCTTTGCCGCACAGTAACCAGACACTATGTGGCGTAAACTCGGTCAATTCATTGTTAAACATCGCTTGCCTCTCCTGATCCTTCTGGCCATATTGACCGCAGGCATGGGCTATCTGGCAAATAAAGTGGAATTGAGCTATGAATTCGCGCGGGCCATTCCTACTGACAACCCCAAATACAAAGCATACCAGGAGTTTCGTAAAAAATTTGGCGAGGATGGCAATTTGCTGGTGATCGGATTTCAAACTGACAGTTTATCCAATGCCTCCTTCTGGAATGATTTTACATCCACCTCAAAAACAGTCCGCCGCATTCCCGGGGTAGAGGATATACTTTCTGTGGCCACGGCCGTCAATCTCGTCAAATCAACCGAAGACGAAAGGCTTCTTTCCATTCCATTATTCAGGGACACATTGCTTTCTCAGCAGGAGATCGACAGCAGTTTTACCTTATTAGGAACCTTGCCTTTTTATAAAGGTTTTCTGTACAATGCCGAATCCAGTTCCTGGTTGATGGGAATACGGATCAATAAGCAGGTATTGGCTTCCAAGAAAAGGGAAAAGGTGGTCAATGATATCACCCGCATTATGGGTGATTTTGGAAAAAGACATCAGATAGAGATCCATCAAAGCGGTTTGCCCCATATACGCACCATCCTGGCTGTGCGTATTGCCAACGAGATGAAATGGTTTTTGATCGCCTCCTTTGTTTTGTCGGCATTGATCCTCCTGTTATTCTTCCGCTCCTTATCCGCCATGTGGCTTTCCCTTTCCGTGGTCGTTATTGGTGTTATCTGGAGCCTGGGAGTCATGCAACTGTTTGGTTATAGAATTTCGTTGCTAACAGCGCTGATCCCTCCTCTGGTGGTGGTGATCGGGATACCCAACTGCATCTACTTTCTCAATAAATTTCATACGTCGTATAATGAAACCGGTGACAAAAAGCAGGCCTTGGTGTTGATGGTGGAGAAAATGGGAATCGTCACTTTATTTTGTAACCTGACTGCAGCGATCGGTTTTGCCGTATTTGCCCTCACCAAAAGTGAAGTATTGCGTGAGTTTGGTGTAGTGGCCGGTATCAATATCATGTTGCTGTTTTTTATCTCATTAATATTGATCCCTGCCGTATTAAGTTATTTGCCTTCACCCAAATCCAGACACACCAAGTACCTGGACAATCCCCGGCTCAACCGCTGGCTGGATCGCCTGGAAAGATGGTCGCTCAACCACCGAAAACTCATCTATATCTATTCAACGCTGATCGTGATCGTTTCGGTGGCAGGTATGTTCCGGTTAAAAAGCGAAGGGTTTATTGTGGATGATATTCCCAAAACCGATAAGATCTATACTGACCTCAAGTTCTTTGAGACCAATTTCCGGGGGATCATGCCGCTGGAGATCATTTTGGATACGAGACAAAAGAATGGCTTGCGCAGAAATGCCTTGCAAACCTTTAAGAATATTGATTCCCTTTCCCAATTCATCGCTGCCCGTCCGGAAATGGCACGCCCTTTATCCATTGTGGAAGGAATGAAATTTGCCAAACAAGCCTTTTTTGACGGAGACAGTGCCTATTATTCCGTTCCGGATGAGTATGTGATGCCGGCTTTGAATCAATATTTCAGTGTACGCCCGTCAGAGAACGGAGGAACTGCCAATTCCTTTTCACGGATCGTGGCTTCCTTTATGGATAGTACCCGGCAGGAAGCGCGTATCAGCGTAAATATGGCCGATGTGGGAAGTCATCGGTTACCGGAGATCCTGGATTCCATTCAGCAACGGGCCAATCAGCTTTTTGACACCAGCAAGTACTCGGTACGGCTTACCGGTACGTCCGTCACCTTCCAGGAAGGAAACCGCTTTATCATCAATGGCCTCAAAGAAAGTATCGGCTGGGCATTTGCGCTTATCGCCGTTTGTATGTTGTACCTGTTTCGCTCGGTCCGCATCCTGGCTTGTTCATTGATCCCGAATATCATTCCGCTGGTCATTACCGCCGGGGTAATGGGTTGGGTAGGAATCCGGCTGAAACCCTCTACCGTCCTGATCTTTAGTGTGGCCCTGGGTATCGCGATCGATGTAACCATCCGGTTCCTGATCAATTTTAAACAGGAACTTCCCCGACAGCAATACAACATGCAACAAACTGTGATTGAAACCATTCACAGCACAGGAATAAGCATTATTTACACCTCCCTGGTATTGATTGCCGGCTTTGTCATATTCTGCTTTAGTGGCTTTGGCGGAACCCAGTCACTCGGCTGGCTTACCTCCCTCACCCTGGTCACCGCAACAATCACCAATCTGGTATTGTTACCGGCCGTCCTCATTTCCCTGGTCCGTTTTCGCAAGAAATAAGCCCCTTCAAACCGCTTATCAATCATTAACAAATGTTAACAAGGCGTTAACGGACATCATTGTTGCATAAAAAAGTCCAAAATATGTGTCCTTTAAAGGCGAAGTTGTGTAACCCCGTTTACGCAATTTTTTTTTTGAAACTTAAACTAAATGCACATGAGGAAACTACTCCTGCTTACCCTGTTCCAGGCCTTATTGGTCGTTGGCGCATGGGCTCAAAAGACTGTTACCGGAAAGGTGACAGACAACACGGGGACACCCGTGGCGAATGTTTCAGTACAGGTTAAAGGCTCCCGGACAGGTACGATGACCGATGCGAATGGCTCTTTCGCTATCGCCATCTCTGCCGAGGCAAAAACTTTGGTCTTCTCAGCCGTGGATTTCACGACGGTGGAAGAAGCTGTTGGCGGTCGTACCGTCATCAATGTTTCTCTTGCTCCGCAAGAAAAAGTATTACAAGATGTGATCGTGGTGGGTTATGGTACCCAGCGCAAAAAGGAAGTGACTGGTTCCATTGCTACCGTTAAAGGCGCTGACCTGGCCAACAAACCCGTTCAGAGTTTTGAACAGGCTCTTGGTGGTCGTGCCGCCGGTGTTCAGGTAACCATCCCAAGTGGTGTATTGAACGCGCCTCCGGTACTGCGTATCCGTGGTACGAACTCGATCTCGCTGAGTTCCTATCCGCTGATCGTATTAGATGGGGTACCCATGTATAGTGGTGATTTCTCAGGTACCAGTGCGGCAGGTAATATCCTGGCGAGCATTAACCCCAATGATATCGAAAGCGTTGACATCGCTAAAGATGCCGCCGCCTCTGCCATCTACGGTAGCCGCGCTGCCAACGGGGTATTGTTCATCACAACCAAAAAAGGTAAATCAGGCAAAGCCAAAGTAACCCTCGACAGCTGGGTAGGTTTCACTAATGTATTCGGGCTTCCTGAACTGCTGGATGCCTTCCAATACACAGACCACAAAAATTCAGCCCTGGTAAATGCAGGTACTTTCAATGCCACCACCAACACGTTTGCCCTGACCAATGGCCCTGATGGAAATCCCATCAATACCAAGTGGTATGACTATGTTTACCGCCGTGGTGTACAGCACAGCAATACAGTAAGTGTATCCGGTGCAAATGATAATACCAACTATTACTTCTCGGCCGGTTATACCGATCAGGAAGGTATCATCAAGCGCAATGATTACAAGCGTATCTCCCTGACCATGAACGTGGACCAGAAGGTAAACAAAGCCATCAGCCTGGGTGGAAAAATCCAGTACTCCAATGAACAGAATCTGGCTGCTGTGAGCTCCGGTTCCCTGGGTGATGCGTTTTCTACCGCAGGTCTGGGTCGTGTAGTACTGGTTACTGCCCCCAATATTTCTCCATATAATAACGATGGCACCTACAACTATTCCGGTGCCCTGATCGGTGTAATGGGTAATAAACAAGGTCAGGTGGGTTTCAATAACCCGGTAATCCAATTGGATAACAACCGTAACAATGCCGAGATCAACCACATCATTGCAAACGCCTATTTGCAGGTCAAACCCCTGAAATTCCTGACCCTTCGTTCAGTATTCGGAATTGACTATGTATTGGTGGACAATGAAGTTTATTTCAGCCCCATCTCCGGTGAAGGTTTCTCCTCCAATGGTTCGGCCAGCAGCTGGTTCAATAAGAACAAGCGTTGGGTTTGGACCAATACCGCCCAGTTTGATCAAACCTTTGCTGAAAAGCATAATGTAAGTGTACTCGCAGGTATTGAGCAACAGAAATCAGATTTCGTTGGGTATGGTTTGAACCGTATCAATGTATCCGATCCCGCCTTTACCAATATTCAGGGTGGATGGGCTACGCCTAACACCTCTGGTCTTGGTATTGGTGAGAACTATCTTTACTCTGAGTTTGGCCGGGTACAATATAACTACGACAGAAAATATTTTGTGACAGCCAACCTGCGTCGTGATGGTGCCTCTCAACTGGGTGCCAACAGCAAGTATGGTACCTTCTGGGGTGTTTCTGCCGGATGGGAAATTGCCAATGAGAATTTCTGGTCTTCTGCCGGTTTGGACAAAGTATTCAGCAGCTTCAAAATCCGTGGAAGCCATGGCCGTGTGGGTAATATCAGTGGCCTGGGCAACTTCGCCTCGCTTTCTACCTTTGGCTCCGGATTGTATGGAGGAAATGCCACCGTGGTATTTAACCAGGCTGGTAACTCCAACCTCGGATGGGAAACCAGTACCAAGACCGATATCGGTATCAACTTTGGTTTCCTGAATGACCGTATTACATCGGAGATCACTTATTATAAAAATAATATTGACGGACTGCTTCTTTTTGTACCCCAGCCTCCTTCTGCCGGATTGCCTTCTGCGCTCCCAGACAACGTAGGTACCATGTACAACAAGGGTGTTGAATTCATGATCAGCGCTACGCCTTTCGCCAAGAAAGATTTCAGCTGGACCACTTCCTTCAACATTACCTATAATAAAAATGAAGTGACTTCGCTCGCGCTTGGTCTGGATCAGATTCTTTCTGCCACCGGTGGTTTGGAGAACCCCAGCATCACAAAACCTGGTTTCCCCATCGGTATGCTGTTCATTACCCGCACCAACGGTGTAGATCCAGCTACCGGAAGAAGGATCTTTATTAATAAGAACGGACAGGATGTATACTTCCAGCACGTAGCCCCCAGTGGTCAGAACCGTTTCTCTTTTGCCGATGGTTCACTGGCGCCAACTGTAAGTGCGGCTGATGCAGCTCCTTATAAGAACACGAACCCCAAATACGTGGGTGGTTTCGACAATACTGTTCGGTATAAGAATTTTGAAATGAACTTCCTGTTCACTTACCAACTTGGTTTCTATATTTACTATGGTACACAAGCAGGTCTGCGTGACCAACGTTTCTGGAACAATGAAACAGCGATCCTGCGCAAATGGACCAAGCCCGGTGACATCACCGATATCCCCAAAGCGGTATTTGGCGATAATATCTCCAATGGTTCTGCTTTCCCGCTGGATGTTAACGTGTTTAAAGGTGACTTCGTGAAACTGCGTTCTTTGAGCCTGGGATATAATATTCCTAAGAATATTGTGGATAAAGCCAAAATGAGCTCGGCCCGTTTCTATGTAAGTGGAAACAACCTGCTCATCTTCACCAAATATCCCGGTCCCGATCCTGAGGTTTCCTCCAACGGTAATGGTACCACCAACCAGGGTATTGACCGTAACACCGTAGGTAATGCCCGTACAATCACTGTTGGTTTAAACATTGGATTCTAAACCCTTTAAAAAGAAACGTATGAAATTCAAACACTATATAGTTTCATTGGGAATGCTTGGAGGCCTGATGGTCCTGGGCACCGGTTGCCAGAAGAGCAACCTCAATCCCATTCCAACCACTTCGATCTCCGATCTTTCGGCTTTTGATTCACAAGCCCGTATTGAAGGTCAGGTGCGTTCGATCTATGCCACCATCAAAAATGCCGGTATGTTCGGTGGTCGTTACCAGATATTCAACGATATCCGCGGTGGCGATTTCATGAATGACCGTACGAATGTGGTGACCGGATATGATATCTGGAGCTACACGCCAAGCAATAGTTCCACCAACAGTGTGGAGAATCATTGGGGTCGCGCTTATTATGCCATCAACCTCGCGAATGTGTTCATTGATGGTATGGCGGCAAAAGGTACCAGCGTTGTGGGTGATGCATTGTCCAAGAATTATCTTGGAGAGGCCCGGTTCCTGCGTGCCATGTGCTACTACTCCCTGTTGCAATTCTATGCCCGTCCTTACTGGGATGGCGCCGGAAGCAAACCGGGTGTTCCTCTTCGTCTCACAGGCAATACGAGTTCGGCTGACTATGCCGCTGCCCGTAATACCGTAGGTGAGGTATATGCGCAGATCATCGATGATTTGAACTTTGCCGAAACAAACCTGCCGCTGAACTATACATCAGCCACCCTGAATACCACGCGCGCTCATCGCAATACTGCCATTGCCATGAAAACCCGTGTGTACCTCAGCATGCAGCAGTATGCCAATGTGATCACTGAAGCCAACAAGATTGTGACCGCAACGGCTCCATTCACTGCCACTACGGGTGTTGCCCATGCCCTGCAGGCCAATGTGACCAATGTATTCAAAACACCCTATACTACCACAGAGTCCATTCTGTCCATGCCTTTTGCTTCCAATGAAGCTCCTGGCACACAGAACCAGTTGGGTTATTATTACCTGCCCGCTGCGGTAAATGGTGGTAATGGCGAATATTCCCTGCTTTCTACCGGTATCATTTCCAACACGGGTTGGTTGGCTACCGATTTGAGAAAGACATTGGTCGTCACCTCCGGAGGTAAACAATATGTTTCCAAATATCCCGGTGCCGCTCCGTTTATTGACTGGGCTCCCGTGATCCGCTATGCCGAGGTCATCCTCAACCTGGCCGAAGCCCGCGTGCGTTCTACCAATACCGTAGATGCCCAGGCCATTGCCCTGTTGAATGCCATCCGCGGCCGCTCCGATGCTACCACTGTGTTTACAGCTGGCAGCTTCGCCGATGCTACCGCTCTCGCCGATGCGATCATGACCGAAAGAAGGATCGAATTGCTCGGTGAAGGCTTTGCCGGCTCTGACCTGACCCGCCTGGGACAGCCACTGCCTGCCAAACCCGGTGTGAACTCCATCCCGGCCAGCGGACAACAATATATTTGGCCCATACCGTCTAGTGAGCTGTTACTCAACCCGCTGATGACGGATAACTAAGTTCTGCTTATACTTTGATTGTCAAAAAAAAGGCCCCCAATGGGGGCCTTTTTGTTTAATACTAAAAAAAATCACTGCTGAATGTAAATCACTTACACATTAAATTATAACATTATTTAAAATTGTGATTTTTGTGAACCCAACATCCTACGCAGCAGATTGAAATAATCAGTTGTCCAATAATTAGTTTTAAGGCTTCTTTTTAGCTAAACGCAAAAAAATCAACATAATACCCACAATATTGGGCTTCTGTTGTTAATTTGCGAATTATTAACATTAACTAAATTCAAGTACACATGAGGAAATTGCTCGCTCTTGTAGCAGCATTCGTATTTATTTCCGTAAATGCGTTTGCTCAGCGTACAATTACAGGTAAAGTGACCGATGAAACTGGCACGCCTGTATCAAACGCCTCTGTTTTGGTGAAAGGCACAAACACCGGAACAGCCACCAAATCTGACGGAACCTTTTCGCTTCAGGTTCCTCAAAATGCCGCCACGCTTGTTATTTCGTCCATTAACATGGTACCCCAGGAAATAGCAATTGGCAATCAATCCACGTTCAATGTGACATTAGCATTGAATGCTTCCACACTTGAAACTGTAGTAGTAACAGTTCCTTATGGAACGGTAAAGAAGACTGCCTTCACCGGATCTGAGAATACGATCACTGCAGGAACCATTCAAAAGCAACAGGTTACTTCTGTAACCCGTGCCTTGGAAGGGTTAATTCCCGGTTTGATCGCGACAAACGGAGGCGGTGCTCCTGGAACAGGGGCAAGTGTATTGATTCGCGGGGTAGGTTCAGTCAATGCATCGAGCTCTCCGCTTTATGTATTGAACGGAGTACCTTATGATGGATCCATTTCAGCAATTTCAACCGATGATATTGAATCGGTTACCGTATTGAAAGATGCTGCTGCTGCCGCTCTTTATGGGTCCCGCGCTGCCAATGGTGTAATCATGATCACCACAAAAAAAGGAAAGAAAGGAAAAGCCGCAACGAATGTAACATTCCGTCAGGGTTTTATGAATCGTGGTATCCCAGAGTACGATCGTGTAGGAGTTCAAGATTATTATGAATTATTTTGGGAATCTTATCGTAATTCCTATGTGGCTGGTGGCGCAACCCCGGCCGCTGCAGGAGTTTCAGCATCCAACGTCTTGACTGGAACAAGCGGTCTTGTTTATAATGCATACAATGTACCAGGAAATACCCTGGTTGATCCCACTACCGGCAAATTGAATCCCAATGCACAGTTATTGTGGAATGAGTCCTGGGAGGATGCTCTTTTCCGTACTGCTTCCAGAACCAATGCTAATTTCAGCATTTCGGGTGCTAACGACAAAACTGACTATTATGTATCTGCGGGTTTTCTCAACGAAGATGGGATTGTTCGTTTTTCCGGCTACAAGCGTTACAATTTCCGAATTAATGTAAATACATCCGCTACAGATTGGCTGACTACAGGTGTGAATCTGGATGGAGCTATGTCAAATAGAAAGGATGTACCAAGTGGTGGTACAGCTACTACAAACCCATTCTATTATACTCGTCAGATGGGTCCAATTTATCCAGTTTACCAACATAATCTTACAACTGGAGCCTTCGTTATAGATCCAGCAACAGGCAAAAATATGCTTGACTGGGGTACTCCCGACCAAATGGGCACACGTCCCTATGCTGGTCGTTCAAACCTGCTCGGCTCGCTTGATCTGGATGATCGCTCACGCGATATCTTTAACGGTAACATGAACACCTATGCCGAGATCAAGTTCTTGCAGCACTTTGCATTTAAGGCTACACTCGGTGTAAACTATTTTGCCAATAATATCACCTCATATCAGAACAACCAATATGGTGATGCGGCCCCAACTCCCGGTCTTAGCGACGGTGGTCGGTCAACTAAGACAAATGACCGCCAAGTATCGCTTACTGGTAACCAGGTATTGACTTATACGCGTGAATTTGGTAAACATAACCTTCGCTTCCTGGCTGGACACGAGAACTACAAGTACATTTATAGCTATGTTTCGGCCAACGCATCAGGTTTTACTTTCCCTGGTCAATCTGAATTGGATAATGGAACCGGACCTTTTAGTCCTGCCAGTTCTGCTACCGATAACCACCGAATTGAAAGTTATTTTGGTAACGTGAATTATGATTTTGATTCTAAATATCTGCTCTCCGCAAGCTACCGTACTGACGGTTCTTCACGCTTTCGCGATGAGGTTCGCTGGGGTGATTTTTACTCAGTAGGTATTGGTTGGCGTTTGACCCAGGAGAAATTTCTGGAAAATGTTAGCTGGCTTAACGAGTTGAAATTCAAAGCGAGCTATGGCGAACAAGGAAATGAAAACATTGGTCTATTTTATCCCTATGTTGCCTATTATTATGCAAATGGCAACGGGACTTATACTCCCCCATCTCGTCCTGTAAACGAAGAATTGTTATGGGAAACCAATAAAACCGCCAACATCGGATTTGATTTTGCCATGTTCGACAATCGTCTTCAAGGTACAATTGAATGGTTCAATAAGCAATCAGATAACCTGCTGTTTGATGTCCCTCTTCCGATCTCCACAGGATATTCTTCTGTTTGGCAGAACATTGGTAGTATGAAGAACTATGGTGTTGATCTTCAGTTAGGATACACGGCGATCCGTTCAAAAAATTTCAATTGGAGGGTAGATTTAAACCTCACTTCCTTTAAGAACAAGATTACCAAACTGCCTCCCATTCAGGCAAAGAATGGTATAGTAACCGGTACCAAGAAACTAATGGAAGGCCGCGGTATCTTCGACTTCTGGTTGCGTGAATTCGCTGGTGTTGATGCTTCTAATGGTGACGCACTTTATTATCAGGATGTGCTGGATGCCAATGGCAAACCCACAGGCCAAAGAACTGTTACCAATATTTATAACAACGCCACTTTCTATTTCTTTGGTTCCGCGCTGCCTGATGTCTCAGGTGGTTTGACCAACTCATTTAATTACAAGAATTTTGACCTGTCCATCTTGTTGACATTCTCATATGGTGGTCAATTCTATGATGGCAACTACGCTGGTATCATGCACCGTGGATCTCCTGGTACAGCATGGCATTCAGACATTCTTCAAAGATGGCAAAAACCAGGTGATATCACCAACGTTCCCCGCTTGCAAAATGCAGTAGCTGGTCAAGATGGTGTCTCTACCCGTTTCTTGTTTGATGGTTCGTATGTCAACGTGAAAAACATCACGCTGAGTTATACGATGCCTAAGGCCCTTGCCAACCGTCTGCATTTAGGAAGTGCTCAGATCTTTGCCAACGTTGACAATGCTGTACTGTTCACAGCTAAAAAAGGTATGGACCCCCAACGTGCATTTAATGGTACGTCGGACGCATCTTATACGCCTTTCCGCACAATCAGCTTTGGTTTCAACGTTAACCTTCAATAAATTAAACGAAAACAGATATGAAAAAAATTCTTTTAATAGCAGCTCCCGTTCTGATACTTATGGTAGCGGGATGTAAAAAGAGCTACTTGGAAACGGTGCCTACCGACGCAGCAAGTGAAGCCCAGATCTTTAGCAAGATCAACGCTGTGAATGCAGCCTTAGGTGGCCTTTACAAGGAGATGTTCACGTTTGCTGTCGGCGGCGGTGGCCACTCCGACTATGGCCAAAAAACGTATGACCTTTCTGCCGACCTCATGGGTAATGATATGGTCGTTCATAGCCAGGGTTATGGATGGTATAACACAACCTATCAATACACTAACTGGGGATTGGCTACAACTGGTCAAATATCCGATTTTGGTTGGTTTCGTTATTATGACATGATCAAGCAAGCCAATAAGCTTTATAATTTTGTGGATGGAGTAATCGATGCCTCCGCTACTCAAAAAGAAAGCATCAAAGGTCAGGCTCTTGGAATGCGCGCCTATTGCTATTTCAACCTTATAAATTATTATCAGCAAACATACAAAGGTCATGAAACCGCTCCGGGCGTTCCCATTTATACTCAAGACACTACAGGTGGTAAATCTCGTGGAACCGTTCAGGATGTTTATAACCGCATTATAGCTGATCTTACAGAAGCTGAAACCCTGTTAACAGGTAAGACTCGCGCTTCGAAAAATGAGATCGATGTAAAAGTGGTTCAAGGTATTCGTGCTCGCGTTGCCCTTGTGATGGAAGATTGGGCAACTGCTGCAACCTATGCGAATAAAGCGCGTCAGGGATATTCTCCTATGACTTCAGCCCAGTATACTGCATTCAGTGCCTTTTCTTCCGTTAACAATGCAGAGTGGATGTGGGGTTCTGTTATAACTGCCTCGGAAGCCACCATTTATGCTTCCTTCTGGTCGCATATGGATATTCGGACAGGTGGTTATGCCGCACTCGGTCAGCAAAAGAAGATCACAAAAGCACTGTATGACCAAATCCCGGCTGGTGATATTCGCAAAGCAGTTTTCGTTGCTCCAGGTACTGGAACAAGCAGTAACCCTGATTATAACCAAATCAAACACCAGGTTCCTGATGTTTCAAATCGTTGGCAAGCCGACTATCTGTACATGCGCGCAGCAGAAATGTACCTGATCGAAGCAGAAGCATTGGCACGTCAGGGAGGCCAGGATGCAGCGGCCCGTACTGTGTTGGAAGCACTTGTTCAAACACGTTACCCCGCATATAGCGCAGCCGGATTTTCTGGTACTAGCCTTGTGGATGAAATACTTCTTCAAAGAAGAATTGAACTTTGGGGTGAAGGTTTCTCCTTATTCGATATCAAGCGTTTGAACCAGGGCCTGAACCGACCTACAGGTGCAGGAAATCATGGCGCACCTAATTTTAACCCGGTTGTTTACACTACTGGCCCTCACGATCCACGCTTCCTGATGCGTATTCCGCAAAGGGAATTGGATAATAATGCAAGCATGACGCCAGCTGACCAAAACCCTTAATATCACGCAGCAACAAAAAAAACTATCATGAAGAAATTACTGATCTATATGCTGGTCGCAGGCTCCATAGTGAGCCTTGCGTCCTGCAAAAAGAATAATATGGTGGTTGATAAGGATCCGTTGACCCCTAGCTTTGCAAAATTCAACGTGTCTGCCACCACAGGAACCTATTACATTAAAAGCACAAATGACCCCTACAAAATTCCAATTGGTTTCACTTCGGTTTCCGACAAGGATAGAGTAGTCAACATTGCAATTACCACAACAACAGGTGCCGCAGCCGGTGTTCAGTACAACGCCCCTGCCACCTTTACTATGCCTGCCGGTAAAGCTGTTGACACCCTTCTTATTAATGGTCTGTTCTCAGGTTATCCTTCCTCCAATCGCGTAGATGTTATTACAATTACACTTAACGATGGTGATGTGAATATAGCCGCCTACAATAAGACCTTTACACTGACCATGCGTAAGTATTGCGATGTAATTCTGGCTAACCTGGCTGGTAATTATACCCAGACCTACGAGAATGGCACCTACGGACCTTATACAAGTGCGCTATCGAATTTTGTTTCCACAGGTGCTACAACTGCCACAGCCACTTTGTCCAACATATATGATAGCGGAATCTCAGCCACTATTGGTTTGGATTGGACAGATCCTACTAATTTCAAGGTAACAATGGCGGGGCAACAAACTCCCTACACTTCAGGAGGCCTGCCGCTCTTTGTAAGGGCTAATTCTACAGGAACAAAAACCTTTAGTTCCTGTGACAATACCTTTACTCTCGCGCTGCAGCTATATACAACTGCTGGTGTGTATGATTCCTGGGTAATGACTATGGCGAGATAATCAAAAGTCCTTCTCAAAATAAAACCCCGCGCAATGTATTGCGCGGGGTTTTTATTTTAAACAATCTCTTTCTTACTTCAATACCTCGATCAACTTACTCTCCAGCATCGAACCGCGCAGGTTCTCAGCGATCACCACCCCCTCCGGATTTACCAGTACATTAAAAGGAATACCAGTTACCTGATAGGTATTGGCAGCCACCCCCTTTTCATCAATCAATTGTGTCCAGGTAAGTTTGTCTTTTTCAACTGCCTTTTTCCAGGCACTTTGATTTTCATCCACCGAAACGCCAAGCACAGTAAAATTCTTTGCCTTGTATTTGTTGTACGCTGCTACTACATTGGGGTTCTCCTGGCGGCAAGGCCCGCACCAACTGGCCCAAAAATCTACCAACACATACTTTCCTTTATACGAGCTCAGTGTTACGGCATTGCCATTCATATCCTTCAATGAGATCTCCGGAGCCGGTCTGCCGGTAAACATAGCCCCTTGCTGTGATTGCTGGGTCGGTCTGTTCATGGCAGCGATCAGGTCATTGTACCGCTTGTTGGCGGCAAGGACATTAGCATCCTTTGGATACTTATCGGTAATCGTTTTCAAAACTACCCCATACTCGTCGGGCGAAAAGAAATTCTGGTTGAATTGCAAAGCCAACACCTGTACCACAGGACTCGTACTGGTCTTTACCAGTGCATTCACATCTTTCTTCAAACTATTAATCAGCGATTCCATGTTTGAGCGGATGCCAAGCAGTACACTATCGGCCGCACCAGCCTTTCCCGCACTGTCCATCACCTTGCTCAAACTATCATATCCCCGCAAATAGGCGTTATTGGTCAAGAAAAAATTCTTCAACGCGTCCGTCGCAGGAGAGCCCCCATAAAAAAGGGATTGTTGCCCCTTGGCGAGGTCACCCGTGATCTTGATCTTGTTTCCATCACTGACCATTGAACCAAAAGGATAGTTCTGAGTATTGGTGCGGAGATAAAAAAGGTCTTCGCCCGTTATATCAGCGATCATGATAAAACTCCCGTCGGGTTTAATCTCGGCTGAATCTATGGGCTTGCTTGTTCCGGTTTCCAACATGATCTGATCCAGGTAGATCGTTTGTGCATTCAGGTTAGCGATCTTCCCTTCCACCGTATAGGTATGGGTCGTCTTTTGCTTACAAGCCGCCAGCAATCCGAGCAGGGCAATCATCGTGAGTTGTCTTCGCATTATTTATGTTTTGTTGTGAGTAGTTTCATAATGATCTCATTCACCACCTTGGGATCGGCCTTTCCCTTAGAACGTTTCATTACCTCTCCGACAAACAAAGCCAGTAGGCCTTTTTTCCCTTTCTGGTACTCTTTTACCTTGTCGGCCAGTCTGGTCAACACTTCGTCGACCACTGGTTCAAGTTGATCGGCATTACTCTCCTGCAAGAGGTTCAATTCCTGTGCCAGAGAAAAAGGATCCTTATCAGGCGATTGAAGCAGCGATTGAAATAAACGGGTACTGGCAGCAGAAAAACTAAGTTTTCCTTCCTGTACCAGATCGATCAATGGCGCCAGTTTCCCGGGGGAGAGAGGAAAGGATTCGATACCGGCACTATGTTCATTCATCCAATTCTTAACAGGACCTAAGATCCAGTTCGCCGCGGCTTTGAAATGCGGGGTATGGGTGATCAGGTTTTCAAAATATTCAGCTATTTCCTTTTCTTCGGTCAACACCCCCGCATCATAGGCGGATAATTGAAATTCGGTGGTATAGTGTTGTATTCGTTGAGCAGGCAGGGCTGGTAGTGATTTCCGGATTTCTTGCAAGAACTCTTCTGTGAGGTCAAACGGTGTAAGGTCCGGTTCCGCGAAGTACCGGTAATCATCCGCTTCCTCCTTATCGCGAATAGCGAAAGTGGTGCCATTATTGGCATCAAAACTCCGGGTCTGTTGCAGAATGGTCTCTCCCCGTTCGAGCATACCGATCAATCGTTGCGCTTCATGGTCAATGGCCCTTTTTACATTGCGTATGGAGTTAAGGTTCTTTACTTCCACCTTGGTGCCCAGCTTTGTCTCTCCTTTTTTTCTGACAGAGATATTGGCATCACAGCGCAGGCTCCCTTCTTCCATATTGCCATCACATATGGCCAGATAGCGTACCCGCTTGCGGATCTCGGTGAGGTAGGCAAAAGCCTCTTCACTGCTGCGTATATCGGGTTCCGTTACGATCTCTATCAGGGGTACCCCTGCCCGGTTGAGGTCAATACAGGTAAAATTCTCATCCACATCATGCAGGCTCTTCCCCGCATCCTCTTCCAGGTGGATCCGGTTGAGGCGTATCGTCACGTCCTTCCCTTCCACTTGCACCGTCACCTGACCGCCTTTGCAAATGGGTGTGGTATGTTGTGATACCTGATACCCTTTGGGCAGATCAGGATAAAAATAATTTTTGCGGGCAAAGTAGTTGTACCGTTCTATTTCGCAATCACAGGCCAACCCCATTTTTACAGCAAAAGCAATGGCTTCCTTGTTCATGACCGGAAGGGTACCGGGATGTGCCAGGGAAACGGGGGAAACCTGGGTATTGGGGGCGTTTCCAAATTCGGTGCTGTCACCACAAAACAATTTGCTTTTGGTCAGTAACTGGGCATGAACCTCAAGCCCGACGACGATTTCGTATGCAGGGGAATTTTCGGCCATCAGAAGGGCAAAATTAGGGAACTGGGCTGAGGAAATGAGTGAGGATGGTCACAGGATAGTGCATTACCACAAAGGCGCAAAGTGACGCCGGAATATCCCTGCGTTACCTTGCGCCTTCGCGTGTTTGCGGTAGATTGATTACAGATCCGCTGTTTTCAACTTGCGCGGCACCTTGATCTCCACACTTTTCTCTTTCCCGCCACGCAACAACTTAACAGGAACAGTAGTTTCTTTGGCCCTTAGCTTCTCGCGGTAGAGTTTGGCCACTTCATCGGCACTGTTTACTGCTTTTCCGGCAAATTCGGTGATCACATCGTCAACAGCGATCCCGGCTTTGGCGGCATTGCTTTCCTCATCCACCTCCAGCACTTTCACGCCTTTTCCATCCTCTGTGTCCTGTACAGAAAGCCCCAACCGAATTTCCTCATCAAAATAGGGGAAATTGAAATTGTCAAAACGGTCCATACGGGGAATGGAAAATGCCTGCCCACGGGGAATTTCTAAACCACGAAGTGCTTCGAGTTCACGCATTTCAGGCATCGTTGCATTAAAATTATATACGCCGGTTACACCTTCCAGTTTGCCCAATTCGGCTGTAGTAGTCAGTTCTTTTTTATCCCGCTTATAGGTAACTTTTACTTTATCACCAGGCTTGTGGCTACGGATTGCCTTGGTAAGCCCATCTGGCGATTCGATCTTCGCATCATCTACTTTAAGAATAAGATCACCCTTTTTCAAACCGGCCTTCTCTGCACCACTCTTCTCGGTCACGCTCATGATCTCTACCCCATTATCCGAAGATTCGGTGGTAACACCCAGCATGGCGCGGTTACCCATGGTAGTGGAAAGCGCAAATGGCTGATCCTGGTTCCAGTTCATCTTCCAGTCACCTCCACCGGAAGCTATGGACAAACCGGTTGTACCCTTGAATTTGTTGGTGATCACTTTGATGTCCTCATCCTTCATGTCATTTACATCTTTACCATTGATGGTCACTTTATCACCATCGATTTCCACCACGATCTTTTCATTCTTTTCGCCGGTTTTGGTAATGATGATCTGCTGTACATCCTCTTTATTCTTCTTCTTTTCCTTCAACTTCTCATCCTGGGCATTTACCCCACCCACCACCAACAGGGCGGCAAGGATCAAAGAAGCGGGCTTCAAAAATTGTTTCATAATGCGTTTGTTTTTATACTACGTTAAATTTCGTAGATCAAATATAGAGTTTATTCTGAAATACGAAAATCTTCGGAGGGTCATTTTAGGATTTCTTTATGACAGGGCATAAGGCCAAAAGCTAATAGCTTTTAGCCATTAGCTTCTGGTTTTTAGTCTCTTTTGAATTTAAAATCAATAATTTATAATAATTGTCGGATGGCGGCAATACTTTTCTCCAGACCCGCTACATCCGACCCGCCGGCCGTAGCCAGACCCTTTTGGCCACCGCCACCACCCTTGATCAGTGGGGCAATTGTTTCTTTGATGAGTTTACCCGCATCCAGTCCTTTGGCGGCGATCACGGTCTCTGAAATACCAATGGCCACATAGGGTTTGCCATCCACATTGGCCCCAAGAACCGCGACATAATCTTTAAGGTTATTACTCAGGTCATGACAGAGTTTTTTCAGCGCATCCGCACCCGAAACTTCCACGATATCGGCTATATAGGTAATGCCATTGATGATCTCGTCCTTTTGAAGCAGCTCATTGCGGATACCTACCAGAGCGCGGTTTTCAAGCCCTTCAAGTTTTTTGCGCAAGGCCTGGATTTCCTGTAGCTGGTTCTCCACCGCTGCTTTAATATCCTTGGGGTTTTTAAGTAGGGCCCCTATTTCTTTAAGTTGCTCTGATTTTTCTGCCATATAGGCTTCAGCTTGCTGACCACATACCGCTTCTACTCGACGTACACCGGCCGCTACGGCTGTTTCGAGTTTGATCTTGAACAGACCTAGTTCACCCGTAGCCCCTACATGGGTACCCCCACAGAGTTCCACGGAATAGGTAGGATCAATGATCACCACCCGTACCATATCACCGTATTTCTCACCAAACAGTGCCATAGCACCCAGTTGCAAAGCCTCTTCCTTGGGCATTTCCCGGATAACAACCGGTATATTCTCACGGATCTTTTTATTGACCATCTGCTCAATAGCCGTAATCTCTTCCTCGGTCACTTTGGCAAAATGAGAAAAGTCAAAACGCAAATGTTCCTCATTGACCAATGACCCTTTTTGGGCTACATGCGTACCAAGTACCTGTCGCAACGCGGCATGTAATAGGTGTGTAGCCGAATGATGCAGGGCAATATGCTGACGACGCTCAACATCCACCCGGGCAAAAGCTTCACCATTCAGCTCTTCCGGAAGCGTATCCGCAAAATGGATGATCAGGTCATTCTCTTTCTTTGTGTTGGTGATCTGAATGGTATGACCATTGAGTTGCAAGGTGCCGGTATCTCCAACCTGTCCGCCACTTTCCGCATAAAACGGTGTTACCTCCAATACCAATTGAAACTGGTCCTTTCCTTTGGCACTCACTTTCCGGTATTTCACCACACGTGTCTCAATTTCGAGGGAGTCGTATCCAACAAACTCATGGGGGGCAAAATCATCCAGCACCACCCAGTCACCGGTATCTACCGCTGCATTTTCGCGACTCCGGTCTTTTTGCTGTTTCATTTCAGCATCAAAGCCCTTTTCATCCACGGGAAGTTTGTTCTCTGCTGCGATCAGGCGAGTCAGGTCAAGCGGGAACCCGTAGGTATCATACAATTCAAAAGCATCCTTTCCTTTGATCTCTTTTTTATCACCCGTGCCTATGATCTCATCGATCCGTTTGAGGCCCTTTTCAAGGGTGCGGAGAAAGGTTTCTTCTTCTTTCAGTACCACCTTGGCCACAAAATCCAATTGTTGATGCAATTCGGGGAATACAGTACGGAATTGCTCCGCGAGTACGGGTACCAGTTGGGTGAGCAGGGGTTGTTTATAATCCAGGTAAGAATAGTAATAACGAACAGCCCGGCGAAGGATCCTTCGGATCACATACCCTGCACCGGTATTGGAAGGTAATTGTCCATCGGCGATGGTAAAACTGATGGCACGTATATGGTCGGCCAGCACGCGAAAGGCGATGGCTTCTTTGGTATCGCTGTAATCGTATTTCTTGCCGGTGATCTTTTCCGTGGCGGCAATGGTGCCGGTGAAAATATCGGTATCGTAGTTGGAGGTCTTCCCTTGAAGTACCCTGACTAGACGCTCCAATCCCATACCGGTATCCACATGCTTGGCAGGGAGCGGTTCGAGGGAGCCATCTTTCTGGCGATTGAATTGGATGAATACATTGTTCCAGATCTCGATCACCTGCGGGTGGTCATTGTTCACGAGAGTCTTGCCATCCACCTGTTTTCTTTCGGCATCGGGGCGGCAGTCAACATGTATCTCGGTGCAAGGGCCACAGGGACCGGTATCCCCCATTTCCCAAAAATTATCCTTTTTATTTCCCAATAAGATCCTGTCCTCCGCGATCCATTTCTTCCATTCGCTGAACGCCTCTTCATCCTTTGGAATATTTTCTTTTACATCCCCTTCAAAGATCGTTACATAGATCCTTTCCTTATCAATTCCATATACATCGGTCAACAGCGCCCAGCTCCATTCGATCGCCTCTTTTTTGAAATAATCACCAAAACTCCAGTTCCCCAGCATCTCAAACATGGTATGGTGATAGGTATCCACCCCTACCTCTTCCAGGTCATTATGTTTGCCGCTTACCCGCAGGCATTTCTGCGTATCGGCCACACGCGTATCGGTGGGGGATTTATGTCCCAGGAAGATATCCTTGAACTGGTTCATCCCTGCATTGGTAAACATGAGGGTTGGGTCGTTTTTGACCACGATAGGGGCCGAGGGTAGAATGGCATGGCCCTTGGAACGGAAAAAATCCAGGAATTTATCACGTATTTCCGCGCTCGTAAACATAGCTTTTGGGTTGATATTTGCTGGTAAACCGTCTATATTTGTTGACCCCGACGGGTGGGACGCAAAGGTATTGATTTCTGTTCCCCAATACACCATGAAAAAGATCAAATACTTCTACAACACACATACCCTTCGGTATGAGAAGCTGGAGACCCCTGTACGGGTAAAAGTGCTCCGGGTATTTGGTTTTTTAGCGGCTGCTCTGGTTACCGCCGCCCTGATCTCCTTTTTCGCTTTCCGGTTTGTCGGCTCTCCCAATGAAAGGTTGTTAAAAATGGAAAATGACCGTCTCGGCGATGGTTATAACCAGCTTTCCAAAGAATTGAGGGAAGTGCGACAGCAGATGCGTGACCTGGAAAAGCGGGACAATGAAGTGTACCGCTCCATTTTTGAGGCCAATCCCATTCCCGACAGTGCCCGGGCCAAAGCCCAGGAAAAGGTACAGCAGGCCGCCATCATCGAGAGTATGACGGGGAACCAGCTTTACCGCTCCCTGCTCGAATCCATCAACCAACTCAAGAACCGGATCGCCTTACAGAATAAGTCATACGGGGAGATCAACGAACGGATCAAAAACAAGGAAAAGATCCTGGCCGCTACCCCGGCCATTCAACCCGTGAGCAATAAGGACCTGGACCGGATCGCCTCCGGTTTTGGCTACCGGATCGACCCTATTTATAAGACCATAAAACTCCATGCCGGACTGGATTTCACGGCCCCGACAGGCACCCCCATCTATGCCACGGCCGATGGAGTGGTATCTGTATCCGGGTTTAGCGACGGGGGCTATGGGAACCACGTCGTCATCAACCATGGCTATGGGTACGAAACCCTTTATGGACATATGAGCCGGATCAAAGCCAGACGGGGGCAGAAAGTGACCCGGGGCGAAGTGATCGGCTATGTGGGCAGCACGGGAAAATCCACCGGTCCGCACCTGCACTATGAGGTCCATAAAAATGGGCAAAAGATCGATCCTGTCTATTTCTTCTACAATGATCTTTCTCCCGAGCAATTTGACAGGCTGTTGAAAAAAGCCGGCGCCTCGAACCAAAGCTTTGATTAGGTTTCAACGTGGAAAACTCTGGAATTTCTTAATTTCCAATATCGTATTTTTACAGCGGCCCATGCAAAAATCACTCACTCAAATAACCTTTGATTTCTCCAGCCCCGAAGGGGAGGTTACCCCCCCAAAGCCGGTAGAGGAAATACTCCTGGAGAAACGTCCACTGGTGGCACCCAAGCCGCCCTCGGCAGAAAAGGTTTTTGAGGAGCCGGTGGAGGAAAAGGAAGAGGAGGCCGTTTCAATAGAAACCCTGCCGGCCCGCAAATCCACCCGTGGCCGACGTTCCCTGAAAGAGATTAGCCAGATGGCCGACCTCGTGAATGTCCCCCCCGATGAGATCCTTTTTCAAAAACAATATTATTCCATCGGCGAAGTAGCCGTATGGTTCCAGGTCAATCAATCCCTGCTACGTTACTGGGAATCTGAATTTACCCTGCTCAAACCCCGCAAGAACCGCAAAGGGGACCGCTTTTTCCGCCCGGAAGATGTCAAGAATTTGCAACTCATTTATGATCTTTTGCGTCGTAGAAAGTTCACGATCGAAGGCGCGAAGGATTTTTTAAAGAACAACAAGAAGGCCGAACAGAAATTTGAAATGATAAGGTCGCTGGAAGGGATACGTGGTTTCTTGTTGGAATTGAAAGCAAATCTTTAAGCGGTTCTCACAGAATGCAGGAAAAACACAAAAACGTAATTCCGTGATTTCTGTGCCTTCCGTGAGAAAAATCAAATTTTCTTACTATTTAATTGTTTTGACCCCATGAGACCCCTCCTGACACTGTTTATTCTTCTACTCTCTTTTTCCATCCACGCCCAGCATCAATACGAAGTATCCCGCAATAGCGATAATGAAAAAATATTAAAAGGCATTATCTCCCGCGACCTGATCGCCAAAGACACCGCCTTCCCCTGGTATGCCGAAAATGAAAAAGGTTATACCCCTTTCCCCAAGGCGGTAGAAGGTCTGAAGAATCACCCCGAATATGAACTGCTTGTCTTTATGGGCACCTGGTGTCACGATTCGCATTTTATCATTCCCAAATTTTACAAACTGGTCGATGCCTCCGGTTTCCCCGCCAACCAGATCACGCTTATCGGTACCGATGAGCAAAAGAAAACCCTGAGCCACCTGGCTGAAGCACTGGGCATAAAAAATGTCCCGACGATCATTGTTCTAAAAGACGGAAAAGAATTGGGCCGTGTGGTCGAATACGGGAAGTATGGTATGTTTGATATGGAGCTGGCGGAGGTCCTGGAAGGGAAATGATTACACGAATTTTTACGAATTCAGCGAATTACACGAATTAATTTTTCAGCTTATCCGTTGTAGTGTTTCCCGGGCAGAAGCGTCGTAGAAACCTATGCGTATATTTGAATAAAGACCTCATCATGAAAAATAGGTTAAACATCACGATTGACCAAGAACTGATGGAGAAAGCGAAAAGGTATGCCACCAAGCACAACACTTCCGTATCACAATTGGTAGAAGGGTTTTTTGAATCCCTCACACAAGCAAAAAAGGAAAATATACTGCAACTCCTTGATCGTCTGCCAGAACCTAAGGGTAGAAAACCTAAAGAAGATCTGAAGAAACTTTATTACGAAGGAAAAAAGAAGAAATATGGCTTCTAAAATATTTCTGGATGCTAATCTTCTCCTTGATATTACCCTTAAGCGTGAAGGTTATACACCCGCAAGGGCTTTGATGGAGATTGCCCTGGAAGGTAAGCTGTATCTTTATACCACCCCTTCGGTTTTACACATAACCGCGTATTTTACCTCTCAGAGTTATTCGATCAGGGAGACCAGGATGATCTTATTAACCTTATTAAATGACATTCAAATTATAGATGCCGATTACGATACAGTTTTAGCCGCTATTTCAAATACTGACTGGAGCGACATTGAAGATGCCATCCAATATTATACTGCGCTTCATCACAACCTTGATTTTTTTATTTCTGCTGACAAAAAATTAAAAAAATCAGCAATTCCACAACTTCCTGTACTTTCTTCTATTGAAATACTTAAACGCCTAAATAAATAATCTGGTAATTACACCGCTGTTGGGGAAACATCAACAACCACGGAGCAGAAAATTAATTCGTGCAATCCGCGAAATTCGGTTAATCCCTGTAACCAAAAATTCCTAACTCCTCCTTCTTCATTACATAGATCCGCGAAGGGGTAAACAACAATTTCTGAAAGGGAGTAAACTGTTTGGGCAGCGGCTGATCATATACGCGGAACAGATCCTTCCGGTAACGGTACAAGCTATCCCCCTTGGTTCCCCAAATGGAATTTCCGGCTACCCGAAGATTATCCCATCCCTGGATCAAGATCTTATTCTTTAATGCCCCATAATAATCAAAAACGTAGATCCCCAATTTTTTATCATACAAATACACCAGCTGATCCTGCTCGGTGATGGATTCAGGCACCGGGGCTTCGCCAAACAATAAGCGGAAATCAGGGGTCTCCATCAACACCTTCCCATTCTCATCCACCTTTTTAAGCTTGTTCTCGATCTCATCATAGAGCCAGATATTATTATCATAGGCCAGGCAAATAGCCCGTACCTGTAAGATATTCGAGCGGCGGAGATCAAGCGTTGACCGCACATTCAAAAAACGGTCGAGGATCAATACGGTAGAGAAATTCTGATAATAGAGCAACACCCGCAAAGGATTGGACACATCAATTTGTGTAACCGGTCCGTATCGCCGCACATCATTGAACACGGCGAGGGAATCGCCTTGTGGGCTCACCTTTTTCAACTGCCCCGAAGCACGCAGGAGATAAAGGTTATCCAAATTATCGACGGCGATATCCTGCAAGGATTCATTCAGGGTGCGAATACGGGAAAAGGAAGAATCTCCCTGTGCGTGAAGTACAGGGGCCAGCAGCGTAAGAAAAACAATTGTACTGAGCAGGCTTTTCACGAGCGGATGATTTTATGTTCCTTTCCCGAAAACGATTTTAGCTCCAAATTATTTCCATCAAACACCGCATAGGTATCATAATGGATCCAATCACCCAGATTGATATACCGGCTTTTTGCTGAAAGCGCGTGATCAATAGGTAAATGTCGATGTCCAAATATGAAATAATCCATTTCTTTTGTTTTCAATCGCTCCAGGCAATGGATGATCAGCCATTCTTTATCTATACCCAGAAACACCTCCTCATTTGCTCCGGTTTGGGCGCGGCTCTTCCGGCTCAAATAATTGGCCAATCCCATGCCGATATATGGAGGGAAGACGCCAAAAAGCCACTGACAGGCAGGATTGCGGAAGATTTTTTTCAAAAATTTATAGCCTTTATCGCCAGGGCCCAGTCCGTCTCCATGCCCGATCTCGAATTTCCGACCCTGGAATACAAATTCCCGGGGTTCAAAATAAACGGGAATGGCCAGTTCTTTTGGCAGGTAATCCTTCATCCACATATCATGGTTGCCCACAAAAAAATGGATCTGAATACCGGCATCGGTCATTTCCGCGAGTTTGCCCAGTAAGCGGGTAAAACCCTTGGGTACCACCGACCGGTACTCATACCAGAAATCGAACATATCACCGACAATAAATACGACCTGGGCATCCTGGGCGGCCTGAGAAAGAAAGGAAACGATCCGTTTTTCACGGATCAGACTGGCCTCCGCATTCGGAGCGCCGAGATGAAAATCAGAGAGAAAGTATATTTTTTTTCCAGGGGAAAGATCCACGCTATTTGTTCTTTTCTGCAATGTATTGCAAAATATCACCCGATGCAATGATGGGGCGGCCGGAAACATCCTGGTTATACCAATAGATCCAGGCATGTACCGTTCCTTCGGGGGTATGGATCTCCGCTAATTCACGGCGGTAAAGCTGGGTTTCGCCTTCTTCCACGTTGACCCCTTCGTAATCATCAAGCTGGCCAAAAGCCCAGCCAAACTCATCGGGGTTCTTTATGATGTACAACTCCCCCAATATCCAATGTTCCCCATCGGGAACTGCGGCCGGGTAATCACCCATATCCACCAGCTTGCCTGGCACCCTGGCCTCCCCTAAATAATGGAAATACCGGCTGATGTATTCATAAACCGGGCTTTGAAAACCCTTGCGCAAGGAACCGTAGACAAAGAGATGGGGGGTCATAGAGGGAAGTTACGAATAATTTCAATGACACGAATGATGCGAATTACCCCATTTCACGAACATATATTCGTGCCATTCGCGCACATTCATTTTAATTCGTGTAACCCAAACAGCATCTCCGGCTCATTCGTCGTAATATAATCAAACCCCTCCTTCAACAACCACTCCATTAGTGCCTTATCATTCACTGTCCATGCATTAAGCACGATACCCAGTTCCTTTGCCTCTTTGATCCATTGCGGGTTCTTTTGAAAAACGGTGAAATGATAATCCATCCCGTCAATTCCATCCTTTTTTAATTCCGCCGGTGATTTTTCACCATTGAGGTATTGAAGTTTTGCTTTTGGATCGAGTTTACGCAAATGCAGCAGCATATCATAGGTAAAACTGATATAGATGACGCGTTTTTCGGCCCGCATTTCCCTGAGAAGTTTTACCACTTTTTCCACGATTAGCCTGCCTCTTTCCAAACCACCATCGGTGGGTTTGATCTCCAATACGAGGTTTGTCCCGGGGTTATTGGTTAATCCAGCCTGCAGGTACTCCCGTAAGGTAGGGATCGGTTCACCATTCTTCAATGTGTGTTGCCGGAGAGTGGCAAAATCCGTCTTCTCAATGGTCAAACCATTAAAATGTGGGTCATGGTTTATAAGCAACGAATCATCCATCGACATGCGCACATCAAATTCCGAACCCGTACAGCCCAGGCGTATAGCCTCTTTCAGCGAAGCAATGGAATTCTCGGGAAAGCCATTCAGCTTGAAAGCGCCACGATGCGCCACGACCGGGTTGGAGGGTTTCATATTGGTTGATTTCCTGGAGGAAGAACAGGCAACGAACAGGTTGCTCAACAGAAGTATATAAAACAGTTTCTTCAAAATTTTACTTTGATGCAATTTACAAAAGTTAGTCCTTGCGCTCCCTGGCGTTCAGGCAGTATTGGCTAAGAAACCACAAATAAAAGGGGCCGACCGAGACCGGCCGCCCCTTGCCTGCTTTCGACTGCTTACTTACTATAGGTTGTTATCCAATAGTTTTATGAAACATTGTTCTTACTTATTGGCAATACCTAAATTAAACAATGCTTTGATATGTGCATCCGGCAACGACCGGTTATACATGCGTATCTCATCCAGTTGTCCGGTCATCGGTGCAAAGGTCACATCCGAATTGACTGACATACCGGGTATGCCATTATAGTTGGAGCCTATGATGACGGCATTGGGTTCATAGGATTTAAACGAGTTATTCCCCGTTCCCCGGTTGGGGAAGCCGCCGATCTTCACTCCATCCGCCCAGATATTGAACACACCCGTGCTAAACTCATAGGTCAGCACAATATGTGTCCATTTATCCATACCGATGCTTGGCGAAAGATTATTATTCAGATTATCCTGTGTTCCTCCACCTACCGTTGAAAACGTAGGCTGAATACGAAGGGTAGTGAGATTGGTAGCGGGAAATGACTGGGTATTCAATTGGAAATTGATATTCCCGGTGAATATACCCGGCCGTGCCAATTGAAACAGCATGGTACGTTTGGAACCATTGTTCAGGATCTTGGTCCAAAGGCTGATACTCCAGCTCTTCAGCGAATCGGTCTTGAACTTGGGAAATTCTGTAGGGAAATACACATACCCTGCGGCCAGACTCAGCGCCTTGTTTCGTACCCCACCTGTTACATAGGTATCATTGGCGGAAGTAGACGGTGCTGTTCCGGTTACCATTTCATTCTTGGTATCATCAAAACTCCAATAAGCGATCAGGTTATCTGGATACACCTCATCAGAACTATTGTAACCGTCAATCTTTCCTGCATAGTCATCGGGATTGACATCGGGAAGGTTATTGGGGTTGCCATCCTTTTTGCAGGAGAAGAGGAAAAGGCCTGCACCCAACAACCCGGTAGTTATTTTTAAAAAAGATAATTTCATGTTATTCGTTTTTTAATCACAAATGATCAATAGCCTGGGTTTTGTGTCAGTACCCCGGCGCTGAGGTCGATCTGGGTTTGAGGAATTGGGAGAAGGACATCGCGGCTATCGCTGAAATTTGTCTTACCCACGGCATGTAATGTACTTTGTGCTATTCCCCAACGAACGAGGTCAAAGAATCGGTCATGCTCCATGGCCAGTTCAAATCGGCGTTCACGACGAATGGCTTCACGCAATTCATTCTGGTCGGTGGTGGTGATATCGGGTAATACTGCATTGTTTCCACCACGTGCGCGTCTTCTTACGGAATTGACCGCATCCAGGGCAGCAGTTATGTTAGAAGCACCACCCACTTCGTTAGCAGCCTCGGCAAACATAAGTACCACATCAGCATAGCGGAGTGCACGGATATTCATCCAATACCCGAACCGGTTTCCGATGGACGCCCGAATGGAAGGATTGGTATACACTTTATTGTTGTATCGCGGATTGGGCAGACCAACGGGGAGACTTTCTCCATAAATGGTTTGATAAGTAGTAGTGCCTGTGCTGGTATACAATATAGTGCGGGCGCGACGGGGATCGCCGGCCTCATAGGAAGTATCGAGGTTCTGGCTTGGTGAATTCCATCCCCATCCAAGGTCCCAGATACCCGAACCACGGATACCCTGGATCTGTGCATACTGAACTCCGTTTGTGCTGGGAATCGCTGCGGATGAAGTGGCTTGTACCTCAAAAACAGATTCTTTACTGTTCTCCCCTTCTTCGCGGAAGATCTTATCATATGGTGTACTCAGATCATACTGGCCGGAATTCATTACCGCCTGTGCAGCGGCCAAAGCCAGCCCCCATTTTTGTTGGGTTATGTATACTTTGGCAAGTAGTCCATTGGCGGAACCACGGGTAACCCGTCCAACAAACTTCGCATCCCAACTCAAGGGCAGTACAGAAGCCGCAAAGGTCAGGTCATTCTCGATCAATGCATATATCTGGGCAGATGAACTCTGTGGCAGGTTGTTCTGTGCCGCCGGATCATCAAATACTGTATCGATCAAGGGCACACGGCCAAACAATCGCACCAGCATGAAGTATCCATATCCCCGCAGGAATTTAGCTTCGCCGATGGTTTGTTGTTTGATCGCATCGGTGGCCACGATCTGGGTATTGGTGTTGACCTCTTTGATTGTCACATTGGCCTTGTTGATCAAAGCATAGTAACCCAACCAGAGTGTATTACAAAAACCATTGTTCGCCGCCACAGGGAAATTATCCATGGTGATGGCATTGGCACCGCCATCTGCCGGCGTACTTCCCTTGTCGGCATCATCACTGCGGATACTGGTAGCGGTAATAAATGACTGGCTATGCACATTAAAACTCCTCAATTCATTGTATGCTCCAAAAATGAACTGGTCATATGGACCTGACCCGCCCGGATAAGGATAGTTATCCGCGTTATAGGCCCCTTGTGCTTCCGTATCCAGAAAGCGTTTGCACCCGGTAAACAAGCCAAGGGCCAGTACACCGATCAGCAGGAGGGCTGTTTTTTTATTATTAATAAAAGATCGCATATCAAAATATTTTTGTTCGGTTTAGAAAGTCAGATTGATACCAAAGGAATAAATGGCCGGAACGGGATAGGCACCATTATCGGCACCACCGCCCAGGATATCCCCTATTAGGGCCTCGGGAGAATATCCGGTCACCTTGCTCCAGGTCTTTATGTTTTGCCCGGATACATATACCCTGGCTTTCTGGATACCTGCTTTCGACAATAGGTTACGCTCGAAAGTGTAGCCTACTTGTAATAAACGGATCCGGAAATAATCACCCGGTTCGAGGTAATAGGTACTCATCAGGAAATTAATGGCCCTGGTATTATCCAATATCGGTTCCACATTTGTACTTCCGGCTGTGGTCCATGCATTCAGGCGATTGGCTTCATAATTAAGCACGGCAAACGTAGACGTACGACGCTGGGTATAGATCTTATGCCCGGCAGAGCCCTGTCCGTCAAGACTCAGGTCAAAACCCTTATACCCCATATTGATCGATGTACCATAGCTGTAAGGTGGAAAGGGTGAACCAATATATCCGCGGTCGGCTGTGGTAAGTAATCCATCTCCATTGATATCTGCATAGGAAATATCACCAGGAAGGGAATTGATAAAGGCAGGCAATTTTTGGATATCTGCAGTGGATTGATAAACCCCTGTTTGGGTATATCCATAAAAATATCCAATGGATTGACCGGTTGTAGTGAGGTTGGCACCGCCATTTCCGATGATAGTGAAGTTAAAATTATCTCCGATCGAATTCACCACGTTCTTGTTATAGCTGAAATTGGCAGACACACCATAAGTAAAGTCCTTATCAATATTATCATTCCAACCCAGGTTGATCTCTACCCCTTTATTGGTGATCTTCCCGAGGTTGGTGAAATATCCCCGGCTCTCATTGGGCAAGGTTACCGAAGTAAGGATATCTGTAGAGGTCCGGTTGTAGATTGTAAACTCGGCATTCAGGCGATTGTTCAGCGCTCGCAGGTCAAATCCTACATCTACCCCTTGTACAGTTTCCCAATGCAAATTGGGGTCTGGGATATACGCGGCCTGAATCGAAGAATAGATATTATCGCCAAAGATCGCTGTTGAGGCATTTTGAATACCGGGGCGATATAAATTATCGGCAAAACCATTGGCATTACCGGTAAGTCCCCAGGCGCCACGGATCTTCAGGAAGTTAATGCCTTTAACCCGGTTAAAGAAATCCTCTTCCGAAAGTACCCAACCCACACCTACACTTCCAAAAGTTCCCCACCGATTCGCAGGTGCGAACTTGGAACTTCCGTCGCGACGCACGGTGGCATTCAACAGGTATTTACCAATATAAGAATATCCTACCCGGAAGAAACCACCCGCGATCGAACTTTCCGATCCGCCACCACCATTGGTAGTGGGGTTATTGGCATTGATGATATTCAGGTACCAGAAATCAGGATCATCGGGTACATTGATAGAGGTATCACGACGAGTACCATTGACAAATGAACTCGCACTGTAAATGGTGGTAAAACCAGCCACGGCATTTACCATATGCCCCTTCCCAAAGTTTTTATCAAAAGAAAGCACATGATCCTGCTGAAACCTTCTGGATTCGCCCTGCTCCTGGGTTACTGAGGTACGGGCTGAATTATCAAAGGTCGTGGTAGTGGGGGCAGCCCCTTCGCCCAGGTTTACAAACGAATAGGGCAATTGGGAATAACTACGTGTGTTATTGAAATTCATGTCCGCATACACCGTAGAGCGCCAAGTAAAGCTTTTCAGGAATTTAACCTCGGCAAACAAACTTCCGACTACGCGGTAACCCTTGGTCACCGTATTTCCATTGTTGCGGTTCAGCGCGGCAATGGGGTTGCCTACCTGTGCACGTTGGAAAGAAGGCATGCTGTAATAGGTGTTTTCATCCAGCTGTATTGGAACAATTGGCGCAGCCCACAAGGCATTCGTGATCGAAGCTGCAGGAGGATTGCTGTTGAAATGATAACCTGTGATCTCCCCACCCGCTTTGATCTTGTTGTTAAAACGGATCTCCTCATTGAGGCGAACTAGATAACGCTTGTAGCGGTCATACTTTAACACGCCTTCCTGATCGGTATAGCCAATATTCAGGTAGGTGTTGGACTTATCGCCACTATTTGAAAGACTCAAGTTGGTAGATGTGATCAGCGCTTTTTGTAAAACCAGATCCTGCCAGTTGGTATTGGCGGTATAGTTGGTATAATCAAATGGCGCTGCATTCAGGTTGGCCAACTGGGCTTCATACAATTTTCTGAAACCTGCCGCATCCGTCACTTTTATTTTGTCCTGTACCACTTGCACTCCTGTGGAATGTTGCAGGTTGATCCGGCTCTGTCCACGCGCGGCTTTCTTGGAGGTGATAGCGATCACTCCATTTGCTCCACGTAAACCATAAATAGCGATGGAGGAGGGGTCGCGCAGGATATCGATGGTCTCGATATCGGCTGGATTAAGGAAGTCAATATTATCATGAAGGATGCCATCCACAACATAAACAGGATTGGCACTATTGGTGCTGTTTACCCCGCGAAGACGTACCACCGGGCTGGAACCCGCCCGACCGGAGTTCGAAATCGTGAGCCCAGGCACTTTACCTTGTAACGATGCAATCGGGTTGGTGGAAGGCATGTTGGCCACCTCTTCCCCTTTGACAGAAGAAACCGAACCGGTCAGGTCCTTTTTCTTTTGGGTACCATACCCGACCACCACGATCTCTTCCATCGAACGCTCCTGAGGTTTGAGGGAAATATCGAGTGTGGCACGGCCACTTACTTTTTCTTCCACAGATTGAAAACCTACATAAGAAAATACGAGTGTGGCATCATCAGGTACGGTGAGGGAGAAGTTACCTTCCGCATCCGTTGTCGTTCCATTAGCAGTGCCTTTGACAGTAACTGATACCCCCGCCATGGGTTGACCTTTGTCATCCGTTATCTTTCCCCGCACAGTGATCGTAATGATCTCCGGCACCGGGGATAAGCTGGATTCAGCTAAAGGGGTTATCCGTTTAATGATAATGGTGTTTTCTGAGATCGTATAACTTAATAACTGATCACGAAAACATAAGGCAAGAACTTTATCCAGCGGCTCTTTCTTTACCGATATGGAGATCGGTGCGGCCGAGCGAAGGGCTTCGTCGGCATACAGGAATTGATACCCTGTCTGACGGCGGATTTCTTCAATTACTTTGGTAAGTGAAATGTTCTTTTCCCGTAAGGTTACTGTTTGGGAATACCCATTGGCACTTACTTGCAAGCAGGCGGCAATCAGTAGAACTGCGGTTAATTTCATCTTGCGAAGGATTTGATGGGTGCCGTGGCCTGAACCCAGACCTGAACGGCAAACTGCAGTGAAATACATACTTTTGTTCAGCCCCGATCACCTCGGGGCAGGTTTGAGTTGAAATAATAAGCAGTAGGAAACTCGTTTGTTACCAGGCTCAACCGTTCGCCGGGTCCTGCCGTTAACAGGATCCGGTTTTTTGTTTTACCTGGCCGGGTTCATCCGTCTGACGTAAACAAAATTTTCTTTCTCATATAGTAGGCGTTTTATCGTGTTACAATGATCTTTCTTCCTTCCGTACGAAAATGTACTTCACCCGTCATCTCCAGGTGCTCGAATACTTTGGATACATTTTGGTTCCTTGTAAGCTGACCGGTAAAATGAAGGTTCACCTTCCCCCTGTACTCCACATCCACATCATACCACCGGGAAATTTGTCTCAGGATTGACTGCAGGTCCGCACTTTTAAATTGAAACCGTCCATTCTTCCAGGCCATCACTTCCTCGAGGTCAACATTATTGCTGGTAGTGATCTGGTTGGAAGAAGAAAGCTGTGCCTGCTGACCAGGTAATAGGGTAACACTGGAAGAAACACGTACTTTTCCTTCCAACAATGTAACCTTCAGGCTTTCTTCATCTGTATAGGCATTGATATTAAAATGAGTACCTATCACTTCCACTTCTGATTGCTCGGCCTTTACGTAAAATGGCCGGGTGGCATCTGACTTGACTTCAAAATAAGTCTCCCCTGTCACCTCCACCCTTCGCTCCTTCCCTGTAAAAACAACCGGGAACCGGATAGAGGAGGCGGCATTCAGCCATACCTTGGTGCCATCCGATAAGGTTACCTGGTATTGTCCGCCACGAGGCGTGGTGATGGTATTATAAAAAGCCTCATCGTTCTCGGTTAAAAAGCGACCATCTATTTTATACGCCAATTGACCACTTTTCAACTTGACGATCTCACTTACTCCCTGTTTACCCAATACTCCATTGGCCGCACTATCCAGTTCTATGATCGAACCATCAGCCAACGTAAGCAAGGCCTTGTTACCTCCTGGGGCAATATCAGTGTTGGTTGGTGTAACAATTTGGGGTTTGCCTTCAGCAACCGGTTGTGGCGCTTTATTTTTATTTAATAGAAAATACAATCCGCCGCTAACAATTAAAAGCAGAAACGAGGCGGCAATTGGGAGTATGTATCGCTTCCTGCGTGATTGGACCGGCTCCTGTGAAATAGTTTGGGCAAGACGTATACGGATCCTTTCCGCCAGCTCAGATTCTGTCGTGGATTGTTCGAGATAGACCTCCGCCTGCGTATCATCAAAAGAATGATACCATTCATTCAACTGTGCGATCTCTTCAGCAGTGGCTGTTCCGGCCTGGTATTTTTGGATCAGTTGGTATAAGGTTTGGGGACTGGGCATATACCAATAGTAACCGGTTGGGGAGGTTACCCCCAACGGACTTGAAAAAAATCTAACTAGAAAAGGAATTGAAAGAAGGTCCGGGTATGGGTCTTTAGGTGTTTGATCGCCCTTGTAAGTTGATTTTCAACTGTTTTAGGGGAAATTTCCAACCGTTTTGCGATCTCTTTTACGGGAAGGCCCTCCTCTTTTCGGTATTTAAATATGAGTCTGCAGCGAGAGGGAAGTTTCTCCACTTCCTGGCGAACCCTTTCGAGTAATTGACGGTGATACAACCTATCCACGATCCGCATATCCATCACCGGGGTATCCGCCAATCCTTTCAGGGCTTCACGTTCCCTTAGCTGCTTTTTCACCCGGTTGAACACGGCATACTTGGTGGCAACCGCAAGGTAATTTTCCAAAACATCGATCTGAACCTGGTGACGGTTGGCCCATAGACCAGCAAAAACATCATGCACAATATCTTCGGCATTGGCTGTATCCTGTAAACGGTTATACGCGATCACATATAATTTCTGCCAGTAACGGGCGTAGATCTCTTCAAAAGCATGCTGATCGTCCCGCGCAAGGAGGGCTAGCAGATCGGAGTTTGTATGAGAAGAGAGGGTTGGCACAAGCAGTACAAAGGTAATCAGGATTTGGGGGAATATGAGAATGAAGAATCGTCAACCTTTTCCAAATTCCAAAATCGCAAATTTCCATAGACAACTCAATCCACCAGAAAAAGAAACACTTCGCCCGGTCCATGTACCCCTACAACCAGGGTTTTTTCAATATCGGCCGTGCGGCTGGGACCTGTAGCAAAGGTGAACAGGGAAGGAAGATCCTGTCCATATCGGTTCTTGAGTTGGATCAACGCATCTTTTATATCCGGAACCAATTGATGCGTATAGGCGATGCAAATATGTATTGGAGCAAAAACGCTTGAAGTACGCCCAGATTCAGTATTGGAACTCATCACGATCGTTCCGGTACGGGCCACAAGTGATTCGCAACTGGTGATGGATACATCACAGGCACCCAGGTCATCCGTAAGCCGGTCCTCGATTGTTCCGGTTAAAAGGTCAAGCATTTTTTTTTCCTGGCAATACACTTTTTTCCAATGCTGTTTGCGGATCAGGCTGCCTACCTGAAAAGCAAGCTCCTGCTTATTGAGACAAAAAATAAACCGCCCTTGCAGTTTATTGAACTGCTCCGCAAATTCAACCTCAAGTTCAGTTGATGGTGGATGGAAAACAGCCTGGTTCCCCTCACTCGCGGGAAAAGGTTGATCAACCGGATGGCTGAGCGCTTCGCGAATACGTTTGAGGATGTTTTCTTTGGAGGGGGTGACTTTCACGGGGCAAATATAAACCAGGAATAAATGACTAACCCGAATTAGAATTACTTATACATTCTTACCTCCATCTGCCAATCCTCCACACTCACACCGCTATCCATTCCAGGCTCGCGTGTGCGCATCACGGGAACATAGATACGTACCCGGCTGCCCGCTGGCAGGGTCGCCAGGGTCCTGTCGATCGCGTCGGGGAAATAATGCGTAAGCGCACTAAACTCCAACGGCGATTTTCGGTGAAAACTCGTATCCATATTGCTGTCAAATACCTTTCCTTGCAGCGTGGAAATCTTGTAGTCCATTTTGATAATTTTGCCCGAATCTGCCACCGGACCGCTTCCCTTTTCAATCCATTCCACCGCCACTCCATGGGAATTCCAATCGGCTTTGATCCCTTTTTTACTTAAATACGCTTTTATCCGCTCCGGCCCAAGCAGATTTTGCAAAGAATCAAAACGATCGCGTTCCAATTTTTTATCCGCAGTGATCAGACTGTCCACATAACCGGGCTTTGACCAATCAAAAGGATAGACCTTAAGCACCTTTATCCCGATCCGCCACGCATCACCAGGTTGGGTATTGGGTGGGGGTTCCTTTAATCTCCCCTGCGCAATCAAGGAATCCACCCGCAACCGTACTTCAAGGCTGTCTCCTTCATGCACGCCCTGAGTAAGTGCTTCCATCGGGTCATAGGGAAATATCACCCCGGGGATCAAGGCCTGGTAATGTGGCAGGGTGGTATAAGTGCTGCGTACCAGCGTATCATGCCAATACCAGGTATAATGCACCTTGACCGTTCCTCCCGAAGCAGCAATCATTCCATGCCCGCGCTTTACAAGGCGGTACTCCAAGCCAGAGGGGGTCTTTTCATACTTTATACCACAACCGACCAGGATTATAGGGATGAGAAGGATTAGGAGGATTGATTTTTCCTTTTCGAAAAGACGAATAGTTGAATGGCTTGACCTTGGCATACAAGAGAATTTCTGGGAAATGATATTACTTATGTTTTGATAAAATCAATCCTGAAAATCCTAAAATTCCTATAAATCCTGGTAAAAGAATGATGAATGGGACGATTACATACACGAAATCAGTCCTCAATAAATATTAAACAAATGTTATGCTAGCTTGAGTTATCCACATTAACTGATTCTCGCACAATTGTTGAATTTATAGCATTGTCACACCTGTTGCCGTCCCAATCTCTTTTTTTAATCTTTAAATTTTGTGCAGTATGAAAAAACAATTGATAATTGGCCTTGTGCTTGTAGGATTTCTGGCAGCATGCAAAAAAGACAAAGACAATACAGATCCGCAAGTAGCAGGATTAATGGCTTTTCACCTCGCATCTGATCAGCCAACCATAGGGGTAACCTTATCGGGAAACACTCTGCCGGGTTCTCCCTATTCATATTTGGGGTATACAGGAAGCTATGCGAATATATATACGGGAACCCGGTCTATTAATTCGTATACAGGAACTTCAACCACGCTTTCTACAAGTTCCTATAATTTTATGGCGGGTGAATATTACTCGCTATTCATTGTTGGTGCAAATGGGGTTTACCGTCATATCGTAGTTGAGGATGATTATGATAGTCTGACGGCCACCGCCGGAAGAAGTTATATTCGTTATATCAACGCCATACCTGATTCGTTGGTAACAGAAATAGGAATTGGTGAACCAGGGGGCAGCTTGAGTTATACGGCACCCTTCGGCTTTGTCTCGGATTTTCAATCGGTAACCTCGGGTTCTGTTACCCTTACCGTTGGCGTAAACAGTGTGCAGGATACGGCACGAACCATAACGCTGGAGGAAAAGAAAGCCTACACCATTCTGTTAACCGGTCAGCGAGGTGCGACTGACCCAGACCAGCAGGTACAGATCCGGTTTATTGAAAATGGAAGGATTGAATAATTGTCTTTATTTATTTTTCCTTGAATACAGAAAGGGCGCTAAGATTGATCTTAGCGCCCTTTCTATATTTACGTCTTAACGGCTTAATTAAATCTCACTACTATGATGGTCCTCCACCACATCGATCGGCCGCTTCTCTTCATAAGGTCGTTTTCCGATCAAGGCTTCCACATCGGATTGAAAGAGTACCTCTTTTTCCAATAAAGCTTCCGCCAGTTTCTCCACCTGTTCTTTCTTCTCATTCAATAACGCCTTGGTGCGGATATAGGCCACATCAATGAGTTTACGTACCTCATCATCGATCAGGCGGCTTGTTTCTTCGGAATAGGGCTTGGTAAATGAATTCTCTTGTTGGGGATCATAGAAACTTACATTCCCCACTTTCTCATTCATACCATATACCGTTACCATCGAATAGGCGATCCGTGTGATCTGCTGCAGGTCATTCTGTGCACCGGTCGATATTTTATCAAAGAAAATATCTTCACTTGCCCGGCCACCCAACGTCATGCAGATCTGGTCCATCAGCTGATCGGTATTATATAAATATTGTTCTTTTGGCGTGTACTGCGCGTATCCAAGGGCCGCTGTACCACGGGGTACAATGGTCACTTTCAACAGCGGGTAAGCATGTTCCAGGTACCAGCCACAGATGGCATGTCCGGCTTCATGATAGGCGATGATCTTTTTCTCTTCCGGAGAAATGATCTTTCCTTTTTTCTCGAGTCCACCGATCACCCGGTCTACTGCATCCTGAAAATCTTCCATGCTCACCGCATCCTTGCCTTTACGTGCTGCGATCAGGGCCGCTTCGTTACATACGTTGGCTATATCGGCGCCTGCAAACCCAGGTGTCTGTTCGGCGATCTTATGTACATCCAGTTTATCCGAAACCTTGATCGGTTTCAGGTGTACTTTAAATATAGCTTCGCGTCCTTTCAGATCGGGTTTGTCAATACTGATCTGGCGGTCAAACCGGCCTGGACGAAGCAGGGCGGTATCAAGTACATCGGGACGGTTGGTGGCGGCAAGTACGATGATCCCGGTATCGCTACCAAAACCATCCATTTCCACGAGCAATTGGTTAAGCGTGCTTTCCCGTTCGTCATTGCTCATCATTGCGTTCTTTCCACGAGCCCGGCCTATAGCGTCGATCTCATCGATAAAGATCACACAAGGTGCTTTTTCACGGGCCTGTTTAAAGAGGTCACGTACCCGGCTGGCACCTACACCGACAAACATTTCCACGAAATCCGATCCACTCAGGCTAAAGAAAGGCACCTGGGCCTCACCCGCCATGGCTTTTGCCAACAGGGTCTTACCCGTACCGGGAGGGCCGATCAACAAAGCACCTTTGGGGATCTTACCCCCCAGGGCCGTATATTTTTTGGGGTTCTTTAAAAAGTCCACGATCTCCATCACTTCCACCTTGGCCTCATCCAGTCCGGCCACATCGGCAAAAGTGATCGTTACACGGGTACCTTTATCAAACAGGGTCGCTTTCGACTTGCCTATATTGAAAATTCCACCCGGGCCCCCGCCGGCACCACCGCCTCCGCTCATCTTCCGCATCAGGAAGATCCAGAGTCCCACAAAAAGCAGGATCGGTAATAAGGTACCCAGGATACCGCTAAAGATATCCGTTTCGCGCTTGGCCCGATAGGTATCCTTGATCTGCAGGTTATCCGGTTTGCCTTTATTATACTCCTGCTCAAATGCCGACATTTCCTTGCGGAATTCATCGTAGGAGTACAGGAAAAACTGGGGCCCTTCCTTGTCCAGCTTGCCATCCATTCCTTTGGAAAGTTCTTTGGCGTACAGCTGAACCGAATCAGGTTTCAAGTAGATCCGTACCAGTTTTTTATTGGTGACTTCCAGGTAGTTTTTTACATGGCCTTTGATCAGCATCTGCTTCAGTTCGGCCACGCTGATCTCCTTTGGCCTTGCAGCAAAAGGATTGAAAAGGGAATAACCTACCAACAGGGCAAAAATGATCCCATAAACCCAGTATATGCTAAACTTCGGGCCCTTGGGAGGAGGACTTCCCCCGGGGTTCCGGTTGGGTTGAAAGCGAGGTAGCTTTTTTTCTTCGTTGTTGTTCTGTTCTTGTGACATAAGTTGTTTTAGTAACAAATGGAACGGGGATTAGGTTTTGGCTTTTAGCCCTTGGCTATAAGCATCTTATTCATCCGTGTTTACCCCATCACTCCACATCTCTTCCAGTTTATAAAATTTGCGTGTTTCGGAAATCATTACATGCACCACGACATTGACATAGTCGATTAACACCCAGTGCAGGCTTTGATAGCCTTCATGGTGGTAGACGATCTCATCGCAATTATCTTTTACCTGTTGCTCAATATGTTCGGAAATGGCCCGAACCTGGGGTTGGTTACTGGCTTCACAGATGATAAAGAAATCGGCCACCGCCTCGGGGATCTTGCGGAGGTCCAGGGAGACGATATGTTCTCCTTTTTTTTCCTTGATCGCGTTGATGATGGTTTTGATGATCTTGGAGTTCTTCGTTAACCTTGTCACACTTTTCTTGCGGGTCTTCAGTATATCCAGTTGTTCCAATAAGAGATAATTTTACCAAAAATAATAATTAATTGCCACTCCCCTTCCCCCACCCGTCATTTGGATCGCCCTTCATTGAGTTGCAGACGATTGACAGCACCAACAAACATGCCATGGGACTGATCAATGCGGGATTGGCATCCCCCGGAACAGCCGTTTTCGCCCATGAACAAATTGCCGGAAAAGGGCAACGTGGCAGGGTTTGGGACACCGAAAAGGGCAAAAACCTGATTCTTTCGGTCATTATCCAGCCTGGAGCCTTGGGAACCACCCCCGGCCAAGGCGCCCCTTCCCCCGCAACCCTTTTTCCGCTCAGTGCCTCCGTGGCCCTCGGTGCCACCGATTTTTTAGAAAATTTTACCAGGGGCGATCTGTCCATTAAATGGCCCAATGACCTGTATTGGCGTGACAGAAAGGCAGGGGGTATCCTCATCGAAAATGTGATACGTCCCGGGCAGGGTTGGACCTGGTCGGTCGTAGGTATTGGCATCAATATAAACCAGACCGAATTTTCTGCCGATCTCCCCAATCCGGTATCCCTGAAACAGATCACCGGTCGGGAACTTGATCCAGTCTCGCTGGCCAAAGATCTGTGTGATAAATTGTTTATTCGGTATCAACAGTTACAGTCCCTCGGCGCTGATCGGATCATGGAAGAATATAATGCCTGTTTATATAAAAAGGGGCAGTTAGTTAAACTCCGTAAGGAGAACCGGGTGTTTGAGGCAAAGGTCATAGGCGTAAATAAGTTTGGGCAAATGGAAATAGAACACGGGGTGTTGGAAAGGGTGGAGTTTGGGGAGGTTAGCTGGGTGTTGTGATGCTTCACTAAATTGATGTATTTCACGCAGCGCTCGCAAAGATATTTACGGACGCGGCGGCAGCCCAACATTCGAAAATCAGACAGTCCGCAGCGCCCTTAAAAATCTTTGCGAGCGCCGCGGGAAATACATATTTTTTAATTCAACCCTCTACCCCCCGCGCTTCACAATAAAACTTCGCGAAATAGTAAACCCCCATCGCCACTCGCCTTTACCCCACGAGGTATATGTGCGTTGTAAAAAGCGGTTCTCCAATATATTCGTCGCATTCGTAAAGTTGAGGTTGAACACATGCCCAGGTGTTACGATCTCAAAACCCACGCCAAGGGCATCAAACTGATCAAGTCCCTGAGTAGCATTGATCACCATTTCACTCTCTTTACTACGGAAAGGATGGAAATAATCGGTGATAAAAACGAATTTCTTGCTCAATGGGATTCTGGCTGCACCGCCAATTGCAAAGAGACTTTTCTGTTCCCCCGCGGGCGTATAATTCGTGTGTAAATAGGTAGGGCTTAGCTGGAGTGATATGCCTCCCATTTTTCGTGCGATCATCAGTTGGATCATCTGGCTCAGCCGGTCGGAAAAATTCGCATATTGGTTCTCAGCATTTACTGATCCGCTTACTTTTTCCGCCGAGGCCACGATATTTCCATAGGCCGTGATCGAAAATGGGTGATTCTTTTCGCCACCCTGATTGACAAACTGATGTTTCAGTCCCAGTTCGTAAAGTTGGTTTACGGCCCCTGCCCCCTTGCTACGGGAAAAAACCAGGTTGGTCTTTTTGCTCAGGCCATACTGAAAGGCGATCCGGATATCGGCAGCGTTATCCAATCCAAAGAAGTTCTCCACGCCACCGGCGCTACCACCAATATCTCCAAAGTTGTGGGTTACGCTGAAATCGAGCCAGCCCTTGCGGATGGTCTCCACGGTTTTTGCATTAATGAGTTTCTGGGAGAGAAACACCTGTGTGGGATAAGCCCTTTTCTTCAGGGTGTCCTGTGCTTGTGATTGCAGGCAAATGAAAGCCAATCCGAATAAGAGTCCTTTTTTCAGCATGAAATTTTTCTTTTTCAAACGAAAAAAGAAGCCGGAGAGTTGCTTTACTGTCAGCCGATTGGCTCATTTTGAGGGTCGGACACCTTTTCTTCGGCTGTATCAGGTTTATCTTTTTTGATCCACTGAAATAGCCGGTCTACGATCAAGGAGATCTGTCTGGTCAAAAGCCCTTTGCCAAAATACCGCAAAGCTATCGGGGCCACCCATCTGGCCCATCCTTTGGTACCCGACTTTATCACCAGATTGAGTAAATAGGCCGAAATCTGTTCGACCCCGGTTTGCATAATTGGATGTTGAGCGCCAAATGACAACCATTTTTGCATCAACCCCACGCCTTTTAAAACCGGATCTAATTCCTGTTCCAGGCTACGTCCATGCGCCCGAAGAGCGGAGGCTCGCAAGGCTAATTGCGCGCGCAGCCGGTTTTCTTCGACGATCAATTCATGATAGTTCTTTATGTTCTTGTTCATCAGAAAAAATATGACGTATGATACGGTCGCGGAGCAGCGGGAAAATAATCCGTTTCTTCATAGCCCAGCCAATAAGAAGCAGCACTCCGTATCCAAGCCCTACTCCACAAAATCCCAGGATATAACTGTCCCATTGTGCACTGAGCCAGAAAGCAGCACCAAGACTTAAAAAAAGGATCAGGAAGATGCCAAGGAAAAACCCCAGTAAAAGTATTATCACCCGCGATCCCCCTACTGATACGCGTTTTATCATCCGGATGACCATCAAATCAATAAGGGATTCCATATACTCCCGACCACCTCGTAAAAGGTGATTGGCCTCGTCACTGATCCGGCTTTGCTGCTCGTCCACTATGCTTTTTTCCTTTGAAGTAATTCTTCACCGTCTTCAGAGACTTTTTGAATAAACCCTTTGCCTTTCGCCAGCAGGTCTTCTCCCTGTTTTCTCAATTTTTTTCTCAGGTCACGGCCTTTTTCAGGGGCAACCAATACACCAATCAGTACGCCTGTCAGCAGCACCGATGCAATTCCGAGGGATAATTTCATTCCTTTATTCATAGTTAAATATTTTACATGGTTAAAAAATTGGTTTCTTCCTCCATCAGAGAGTTCCTTTCACTGATTTTCCACGCACCAATGATACAAGGAAAAGTACAATGAAAATAAAGAAGACAACCTTAGCTATGGTCGCAGCACCAGCCGCGATTCCCGTGAATCCAAATACACCCGCTATAATAGCGACGATCAGGAAAATAAGTGTCCAACGTAACATAGTAAACAAATTTTGGTGAGCATATATAAGTAAACAAAAAACCGTGCCACTTATTTTCTTTAATAACAAACGGCATCCATCAAAGTTTACAACCTCTGTATGATTTTTCATTATAGAAATCTGGAAAACATTTATAATATTCCCACATATAAAATATCTCGATTTGTAAATGCTGATTATTGATTCTATTTAACTTCTTTCAATGTGTGAATGATATAACATAAACAATTCATTTTATAACAATTATATGACAGAGATGCCGCACATTTACAGGGTGGACAATTCAGCTCACAATAAAGAACAGCTATGCAAACGTATAAACACAAAAATTCGATAATACTAGGCACATTTTTAGCAGTAATGATTCTTACCTTGTATGCCTGCAACAAACAAATGGCCTTCGCCACATCTTCAGTTGTTCCTGCAGCCAGGGGAAATGTAAAAATCAAGAAGGACAAGAATGAAAATTATGCCATTGATATCAGTATTTCGGGATTGGCGGAAGTGGAACGCCTGGAAGGGAATAAGAAAAGTTATGTAGTATGGATAAACACGGCCAATGAGCGTGCCAAAAATATTGGTCAGATTACCAGTGGAACAAAAACACTTTCTAAAAGATTGACCGCATCCTTCCAATCTGTGTCCACATCCAAACCAACCAAGGTATTCATAACGGCGGAAGAAGATGGAACGGTGGAATACCCGGGAAATATGCTGGTATTAACAACGGAGGAAATCTAGGTTCAAAAACCAATCACTAAAAGATCTCCAAAAAAGATATCTAATGAAAACAGAAAGCGATATCTATATAAATATTCTAAAAACCACTCAGCTCATTCATGAAAAGTATCCCGAATTGTCCATGTTTATTTCGGAAATGCCTATTACCATTCCTGATCAAAGCAATCCGGAAATAACATTGGATACCCTGGAGGCTTATAACGATTCGTTGAAAAACCTGCTGGCAAAATATTCAAAATCAAAACCAGCTGAAAACAGTTAATTCATACAAAATGAGCAAGAAGAAAATGGAGCCGATAAACGATAGTATGGGTGGCGAACTGGAAAAAGGAAAAATTCATTTTATCGTCAAGATTATTGAATATATCCCTCACTCGGTGTTGAGTAAAACGATCATCCGGAAAACCACAGGCAATGTCACAGTGACATCCTTTGCCGCCGGTGAGGAACTGGAAGAGAAGACCTCCCCATTCGATACGTTTGTTCAGATTATCGATGGAACGGCCGACATTACCATCGACGATAAGAAATTTAAGCTTACCTTAGGGGAAGGCATTATCATACCTGCCCATGCAGAACATCGCTTTGACGCCGATGAACAGTTCAAGATGATCTCTACGGTTATTAAGACTGGATACGAAGATTAGCAGCTACTCATCTACAAGTTAATTGCAAAAAAACCTGCCTGACAGAAATCGACCCAATCCGAATTAAAATGGTTGACTGGTGAATGTTGATATGCTTGCAAGCTGCATCACGAATAAATCTATAATGAAGTTATATATTAAGTATATGGTCAGCATACGCTGTAAACTGGTGGTCAAGGATACCTTTAAGAAACTTGGCCTTGATTATACGGCGGTTAATCTGGGCGAGGTGGATTTGGTGGAAGATATTAGCCCGAATAAACGGGAGGAATTAAAAAAATTGTTGCTGTTATCCGGATTGGAATTGTTGGATGATAAAAGAGCCATTTTGATAGAACGTATAAAGAATGTGATCGTGCAGATGGTGCATTATGAAGATGATCTTCCCAAGGTTAAATTCTCCGTTTACCTCGCCGAGCAGTTAAATTATGATTATACCTACCTCGCGAATATTTTCTCCGAAACCCAGGGCACTACGATCGAGCACTATATTATTCTCCATAAAATTGAAAAAGTAAAAGAGCTGATCATTTATGATGAGCTCAATCTTACCGAAATCGCCTGGAAACTGCATTACAGCAGCGTCGCCCATCTTTCCAATCAATTCAAAAAGGTTACCGGCCTTACCCCCACGTATTTCAAATCTTTGAAAAAGAAGAAGAGAAGTTTGCTGGAGGATATTTAGTCAGGCAAAAGACCAGAATATGGAATTAGAAAGAAAAAATAAGGAATGTTAAAGTATGATCAGTCAAATCCAACCATCAGTCCATTTTCAAGTTTTGTCAAAAAAAAGTTGGCAAATCACCAACTTATGATTATCTTGCATGCAATTCCTGAATTCTGTAAAAAACAAGTTTATCCAGGTTGATAAGCGTTGCACTCTTAACTTATACGCTATCTCGCAACAAATTTCTTTAACCAAAAAGTTAAGGCAATGCTTATTATTTATTTGGATAGACTCCAGAAGTTCTCTCAAAAACATGCCAACGCCAGAAAGAGTCTGGTAGCATGGAAAATGGTGGTTGAAATGGCTTCCTGGAAAAAGAAACAGGATGTTTTGGTTGATTTTCCCCGGGCCAAAATGATAAAAAACAACCGGGCTCGTTTTGAGATCGTGCACAACACCTATCGACTGATTACCGAAATTGATTATTATGATCAAATTGTAGAAATACGATTCATCGGTACACACTCAGAATATGACCGTATTGATCCTGAAACAGTTTGACTATGCAACAATGGTTTTTAATTGAAACAGAAAAAGAATATCGCTCCGCAACGGAACGATATGAATCCCTTCGACATGCCAAAAAGGGAACTGTTGCACACAAAGAAAAATCCCTTTTAGCATTCCTGATTAACCAATATGAATCCCGGAAATGGAATCTTCCCGACTTGGATCCCATCGAATTGATCAAGATAAGAATGGAAGATTTTGGTTATCTGCCCGCTGACCTGGCTAAAGAATATGGTGATAAAGGAACCGTTAGTAAGGTCCTCAACTATAAGCAACCCTTATCGCTTAACATGATACGTATTTTCAGTCGCATGCTGCGAATTCCCGCAGATGCGCTGGCTAAAGAGTACAAGATAATGGCATAAAAGATCTTCTGTTCCGTCGCGATGCGACGAGGAGGATTCTGATAAGTAGTGTCACACCCTTTAGGTCTTGTGTAAGAATCCTGTAATTTGATTCTTACTCTACCCAATAAATCCCTATTGCCACCCTAAAATTGGTGAATGGAAAACTCCGATAGATAGGAATCTAGTTTGTCCGTAGTCTTGTGGGCTATTATCGATATTGTCTGACGGCACGAAGCTAAAATTAGCAGGTTTCATAATTTTTAATAATATGAAGCGCTACAAAAAGCCGGTGACTATGGAAGGGTAGATTTTTTGCATAAATTGCATTTCGAAACGTAAACCATTACAAATACGGGCCCTATTAACTTCTCTTATATTATGAAAATAAACCGACTTTTTGTTAGTCTGACTCTCCACAGCCTCCTGCTGCTCTTCCTCAGTGCATGTGAGCGGCAGGAAATACAAGATGAACTCGAAAATATCACAAGCGAAATACAATCCCTTTCCATTTGTGAAATCATGACTGATCAGGTTAGTCAACAATGGTATTTCTATCCCGATCCGGAAAGTCGGCCTGGCCACCTCGTAACAAACATAATTGACTCCCTTCGCAACATACCCCAAGGTATGACTTCCTACCTGAATGCAAAAAGGACGATTGACTATGATGTTCGTACAGGCAAAATAAGCAAAGTCCATTCGCGAAACTATCGGACGGGAAGTATCAATTATCACTCTGGATATATCATTCCTTCATTCTACAATTTTACCAGCGTTGAAAATTATTCTACGTGGGTAGCAACAACACCATCATCTCCAGGGTTCCCGTGGGCTCATGACAGTGTGTACTTTCAAATATATAATGATACCCTGCAACAACACGAGGTACAAACTGTAATCTATTCAATTAGCGAAATAATAGGTTCTCAGTTGGGCAGTTGGAGCTACTTTGAAGACTTGGATAATATAGCCCACAAGCGTGGGAATCAGGATTCTATGTTATATGAAGATAATTCGATATTTATGCAGCGTTTCTTTGATTTCTATAGAAGCCTCCCATTCTATTACAATCCAAAGGAAATAGATCTTTTTCGTTACCACGGTAACTCTTTCTATAGCTGTGACAGCTTTGTTCTAAGGAATGGAGAATATGAAGTAGTTTATACCTCACCCACCTATTACAACAAGGTATTTCACCCGAGCCTTGAACGAAAAATTACCTATCTCTATACTGCTGATACCGTTCAGATTAAACAGTTTGTCTCGCTATACAATATGAATACGCTGGATGATCATTGGTATTTACTGTCCAAAAGAAAGGCGGTTACACAATTTGATGAAGATGAAGGCCATTATAATTCATTATACTGGCTTGCCAATAAATCAACAGATTCTGTATTTACATATACTACAACAGGAGTGCGCACATTACGTACCGTTATAACAACAACCAACGAAGTAAGTCGTGATAGCAAAGGTCGAATTGTAAAAATCATTAAACGACGTAGCGATAGCCCTTATCATCGGATTATGGAGATTGTATACAAATAGGTTCTTAACACGGTATTGAGCCCTCAAGTGCATATAGTGTATAACCTAACTATTAGGATCGTTACCTCACACACCGAAACCTTACCCTCGCCCCGAAAAATGGCTAATGAAAAAATACGACGGGCAGGAAACTAGCTTGATCGTAGCTTGGTGGACTAAAATCGATATTGTTTGACATTAAAAGGCAACCTCCAGCCTTTACAACCTTTAAATGAATTTGCATGCTTCTGCCAGCAGAAGTTATATCAAACTAGAATCTGTAAATTATTCTTAAGGTGTCATTAATCCTGTCAGTTAAAAGCTGCACAAGCTCATCATCCATAAATTCATATTCGTCTTCAATGTTTAGGACTTCAATTTTGGGAAGTTGAAGATGCCTAAAAGCTCCGCTAATTCGTGCTTTTTGTTCAAACTCCATTACAAAAACCAGGTTTGCCCATTTCAAGTCTTGCTCAGTTAATTTTCTTTCACTTTTTGGACTTAGTCCAACAGAACGAATATTAAACCGGTCATCGTTCTTGAAAATATGTTCAGCAGTTCTGCTACGCCTTTTATTTCGTCCGCAAATCACAAGCAAATTTGGTTTATCGGTCATTATTATGTACCCTATTTATTTTCCTGCCTACTTTAGAATTTGAAAAAAATTACCAACAAGTCGTCATCCCTAGCGTCCCCTCGCGCCTTCGCGGTAAAGCACCCCTACCGAATAATAACCCACTCCCCCACTGTCCTGTTCCCCACAAAGTCCTCTACCTCCACTTTTAGGGTATGCTTCCCGGGGCCACAATGCTCATCAAACCTATAAATAAAAGATCGCCCTTTATCATTTGTAAATCGTAACCATTTTCCATCCAGCTCCGCCCGGAAATTCCGGATCTCATCAAAATTATCCGTGGGGCGAAATACAATCGCACTCGCTTTGCGCAGATCGATCTCTTTTCCTTTACCAGGTGCATTGAGTACAGGCGCCGTGGTATCGACAAATAGCTGAAAGCTGCCAAAATACCGCGTGGTAAACTGGAGGCGCTCGCGGATCCAGGTGACTTTTTCAATCTCATCATTCTTTCCGGTTACCCTTTTCACCACAATCTTATCCCGAAAGGCATCGGGTATGGGTCGGTCGGGTTGTATCTGGATGGTTACACGTTCGTGAATGGGTGTGGCACGATCACCAAACTGATGCAGGGCCGAGACCGCACCTGAGGGAAAACTTTCCGTCCGCTTATACATCGCCCGAATGGTATCATACAACGATCCTTCGCGGATGACAGCCTCAAATCCAGGTCGCTCAAACACAGAAATATGCCCGGGCGGAAACTTCTCACCCATCATCGCGGGCAGGGTCACCGCCCCGGGTTTGTATTGAATAGTGCTGCGCAAAATGGTTTTGTTGCCATTATGGTCACGCACTTCGATCTCGATGCTATGCCGCAGGGTGTCTTTTAAATGAATGATGCCTTCTCCAGGGGCAAAACGGGGTGCAGGGCCATCATCACCAGGTAAGCGCGATAAATGCTGGAGATAGGCCCCACCCAGGGTGCGATAGCGGTAATCGATCTGGGCATTGAGGTAGAGCGTCTCATCATACCCGATCTTATCATGGACAAAGAGACTGATCACGCGTCCGTCAACCTTGAGACTGGCAGAGTAAATGCCGTTGGGGCCGGAAGAAATATTGGTCCGGTCGGTAGCGCCGATCGACAGGCTCACCATCGAAAAGGGTGTTTGTATCACCGCTGGATTGGTGGTAATACCTCCGGTTTTGGGTTTGACCACCGAAACCAGACGGGGCGCTTGTTCAAACAAACCTTTTGACCGGTCGTACAAGGCCAGCCGGGTGATAACGGGAGGAATGGCATCGGCCTCGGCAAAACCAAATAACAGGGGGTTGACACATTTCTCCGATACGGTTTCGCGTATCTCAAAATGGAGGTGTGGTCCCTGTGAACCACCGGTATTCCCACTGTTCGCTATAAACTGTCCCTTTTTTACGGGAAATTGCCCGGGTTCGGGACGCAGGTCAATGGCCCAGGATTCGTTGGCGTATTGGGCATTCTTGACATATTGGTCAAGCGCCGGGTAAAAAGTATTGATATGTCCGTACACAGTGGTATAACCATTGGGATGGGTAATATATATACACTGTCCAAACCCAAAGGGCGCCACGGATACACGTGATACGTATCCATCGGCTGCGGCATGCACGGGAAGGTTTTCACGCTGTTGGGTGCGGATGTCGAGTCCCATATGCCAGTGATTGTTCCGCAACTCGCCAAAATTGGCGGAAAGGGAGATGGGGATGTTCATAGGGTTGCGGAAATAACCCTTTTGGATGGCGGGCTCGGGAGATTGGGCAGAAGATAGAGAGGTATTAATTACGAATAAAAGTAATAAGAGGTGGGTGAGGTTCTTTTTGGTTTTCATTAATACAAAATTAACGTGATTGGGGGTAATTTTAGGCGAATTACCTTATTAACCGCCAAGGCACGAGGGCACAAAGAAGCGCTGGGATATCTATGCGTTACTTTGCGCCTTCGTGTATTCGCGGTAAAACAACAACCATGATTAAACTACTCCTCCCACTGCTTTTTCTTCCCTTCTCTCTAAAGGCGCAGGAATGTGAAGTACTCAACCCCGATCTGAAAGGTACCTACACCGGCGAATGCAAAAAGGGCAAGGCCCATGGCAAGGGCAAAGCCGAGGGCAAAGACAAATACGAAGGTGATTTTCGCAGTGGCCTCGCAGATGGTACGGGTACCTATACCTGGAACAATGGCAATCAATATACCGGAGCCTGGGCCAAAGGCAAAAAAGAGGGCAAGGGAAAAATGACCATCAAACTAACCGGCAGGGATAGCCTGGTGGAAGGTTACTGGAAGAAGGATGTCTATATTGGCAAACACGAGTTCCCCTATACCATCTATGCCAAAAGTAAATCGGTGGGCGAAGTGGAAGTAGAGTATATCAAAGATGGTTTTAACCAGATCACTTTCTATATCCAGAATACCTCAGGAGGTGCATCGGGTATTGGGTCCACCGGCGACCTGCCCATTTATAAGGTAGATGAGGTGCAATTACAGACAGGAGCCTATGGTCGGTTATACTACAATGATAACCACACGAAAAAAAGCGAGAGTATATTGACGGATATGCGTTGGCCGGCACGGATGAAGGTGATCATCTCCGGTGAAAATATTGAAATTGAATTCCACGAAGCGGGTAGTTATAAGGTGACGGTGACTATAAATGAATGATTTGTGTTTCACCGCAGCGAACAAGAACTCCTTCTTGAATTTTAGCACAATTTTACTCCCCAAATGCAACAATTCTCCCCGGTATATTGTCTTAACATTAGGATAAGAGAAATACCATAAAAGTGGTATGGTTTTTTCCTTATTCTTCCAGTAGCTTGCACCCATATTTGATATACGCATAAACCGATCCCAGATGAAAAGAATGTTCTACACCCTCATCATTGTCCTGATCCTCGCCGGAGGAATGTTCGTCGGCATGGTCAAAGGACAAGAAGCCCGTACCAAATGGGTCTCCCGGATGAAAGGGAGACTGGATACCACACCCCAGAAGCAGCAACCTGCCCGGGATGAAGTGGTTTTGGACGATATTGAAATGGCATCATTTCACAGCATTTAGGTAATACCGGAAAACGAATAAAATTTAATCCGCGTCCTTCCCCATAAAATAATCCGTTTCCCTTACTTTTGCACCCCGGGTTCATACCCGGTTTTTTTATGCCCTGACGGTTGCCCCGGCTCTAAAATTCAAACCCAAAATGCCCAAAGACGCTTCCATCAAGTCAGTCCTCATCATCGGTTCAGGTCCCATCATTATTGGCCAGGCTTGCGAATTTGATTATTCAGGTACCCAGGCGGCCCGCAGCCTTCGTGAAGAAGGGGTCAGGGTCATCCTGATCAATAGCAATCCCGCCACGATCATGACCGATCCCATGATGGCCGATCGTGTTTACCTGCTCCCACTAACCGTGGAAAGCATAGAGCAGATCCTGCAGGAAAACCAGATCGATGCCGTATTGCCTACCATGGGTGGCCAGACCGCCCTCAACCTGGCAAAGGAGGCAGAAGACCTGGGATTGTGGAAACAATACAATGTGCGGCTGATCGGGGTGGACATCAAAGCGATCGATAAAGCCGAGGACCGCGAGAAGTTCCGCCAGTGGATGATCCAGTTGGGCGTGACCGTGGCCCCGGCGAAAACCGCCAACTCCTTCCTCGAAGGAAAGGAATTTGCCCAGGAGATCGGATTCCCCCTCGTAATTCGCCCCTCGTTTACCCTCGGTGGTACAGGTGGCGGGTTTGTGCATGATAAAGAAGACCTCGACGAAGCCCTGAACCGAGGGCTCCAGGCCTCGCCCATCCACGAAGTACTGGTGGAAAAAGCCGTACTCGGCTGGAAGGAATTTGAACTGGAACTTCTCCGCGACGCTGCAGATAATGTCTGTATCATCTGCTCGGTCGAGAATTTCGACCCCATGGGGGTGCATACGGGTGATTCCATCACCGTGGCCCCGGCCATGACCCTGAGCGATACCGCCATGCAACTGATGCGCAACACCGCCATCCGGATGATGCGTGACCTTGGTAATTTCTCGGGAGGTTGTAACGTACAGTTCGCGCTCAATCCCGAAAACGAAGAGATCATCGCGATCGAGATCAACCCACGGGTGAGCCGCTCCTCCGCCCTGGCCTCGAAAGCTACCGGATATCCCATTGCCAAGATCGCGGCCAAACTGGCCATCGGCTATCACCTCGATGAACTGGAAAACCAGATCACCAAGACCACCTCGGCCTATTTTGAACCGGCGCTGGACTATGTGATCGTCAAGATCCCCCGCTGGAACTTTGACAAATTCAAAGGCGCCAATGATACCCTCGGTCTGCAAATGAAAAGTGTGGGTGAAGTGATGGGCATCGGTCGCAGTTTTACCGAAGCGGTACAAAAAGCCTGTCAGAGCCTCGAGAACAATGCCGTAGGGCTTGGCTATTATGGCAAAAGCCTGATGCATGCCGATGACCTGCTCGAATACATCAAGACCCCGAAATGGGACCGGATATTCCGCATCAAAGATGCGTTGATGGCCGGTGTATCGGTAAACACGATCTCCAAAGCCACTCAGGGAATTGACCGCTGGTTCCTCTATGAGATCCAGAAGATCTGTGATATTGAAAAAGAACTGGGTAAATACGACCTGGAATCCCTGCCACTTGATCTTTTGAAAAAAGCCAAGATGCATGGATTTAGTGATGAACAGATCAACCGGATCATCCAGCATGGCAATGAAGAAGATATTTACGAAAAGAGAAAGGCCGCCGGTATCACCCGGGTCTATAAAATGGTAGATACCTGTTCTGCCGAATTTGAGGCCAAGACACCCTATTTCTATTCCACGTTTGAAGAACGCCCTCAGGGAGACACCCACCTGAGCTCCAATGAATCAAAAGTATCCGATAAGAAGAAAGTGATCGTGCTGGGGTCAGGTCCTAACCGGATCGGACAAGGAATTGAATTTGACTATTGCTGTGTTCACGGACTCCTCGCCCTGAAAGAATGTGGCTATGAGGCCATCATGGTGAATTGTAACCCCGAAACGGTTTCGACAGACTTTGACATGGCCGATAAACTCTACTTCGAGCCGGTGTACTGGGAACATTTGTGGGAGATCGTTGAACATGAACAACCGTATGGTGTGATCGTACAGTTGGGTGGACAAACAGCCCTCAAGCTGGCGGAAAAACTTCATGAAAAAGGCATCCGGATCATTGGTACCAGCTTCGACAGCATGGATATTGCCGAAGACCGCGGTCGTTTCAGCGATATGCTCAAGAGCATGGACATTCCCTACCCCGAATATGGTACCGCCTATGATGTGGATGAGGCCATCGTAGTGGCCAACCGGGTAGGATACCCCGTACTGGTGCGCCCGAGTTATGTACTGGGTGGACAAAGAATGCGGATCGTGTTGAATGATGATGAATTGGAAAAAGCAGTGATCAGTCTGCTCAAACATATTCCAGGTAACAAGATCCTGATCGACCACTTCCTCGATCGTTGCCAGGAGGCCGAGATCGATGCGATCTGTGACGGGGAGAAATTCCATGTCATGGGTATTATGGAACATATTGAACCCGCAGGTATCCACAGTGGTGACAGTAATGCGGTATTGCCCTTTTTCAACCTCACTCCGCTGGAGGTACAGGATATGGTGGATTATGCCAAGAAGATCGCCCTCCAATTAAAAGTAAAAGGATTGATCAACCTGCAGTTTGCCATCAAGGAAGGAAAAGTGTATGTGATCGAAGCCAATCCGCGTGCATCACGTACCACTCCCTTTATTGCCAAGGCTTATCAAAAACCCTATCTCAACTATGCTACCAAGGTGATGCTGGATGAGATCAAGGTGTCGGATATTCCCGAGGAAAAGGTATTGGATGGTTTCGCGATCAAGGAGCCCGTGTTCAGTTTTAATAAATTCCCCAATGTAAATAAGGAGCTTGGACCGGAGATGAAGTCAACCGGCGAAGCGATCCGATTTATCAAGAACCTCCGCGACCCGTATTTCAGGCAGTTGTACAAGGACCGGAGTATGTATTTAAGTAAGTAGGTTACAGAAAGGGGTCCGGCGTCGGTCTTTGGACACCGGACTTCTGACCTACACTTCCGCAATCCCATTCCTAATTGCATACATCACCAGCCCCACCCGGCTATGTACTTTTAATTTGGCAAACAGTGATTGCCGGTAATCATCGATCGTACGTGGGCTGAGGTGCATTTTTTCTGCTATTTCTTTATAGGAGAGTTCGGAGCAGGTATGCCGGAGGAAATCCCGTTCCCGTTCATTCAGCACCACCTCTGAATCTACCTTGTCCGAGGCATTGTTCAAACCCGTTACCAGTTTGGTTGAAACATATTCAGATAAATAGACATTCTGGTTATTGATCGCATCGAGTGCTTTCCGGAGTTCTTCCGGGTCGGTGTTTTTGAGCAGGTAGCCCCGTGCACCCAGGCGAAACATTTTGATAATGGTTTTTTCATCACTGAGCATGGAGAGCACCAGTACTTTGATGAAGGGGTAGTTCTTGTGCAGCCATTGGGTGGTTTCAAAGCCATCCATTTCCGGCATATTTACATCCAGCAGTACAATCTCCGGTACCTGGTGCAGGAGTATTTGCTCCTTGAGTCGTTTTCCGTTATCCGCTTCAAAAAGCACGGTGTATTGGTCAAATGTATTGACCAGCCTGGAGAGGGCTGACCTCAGCAGGACGTGATCGTCGATGATCGCGACGGGAATTTTTTTGGTGGTCTTCTTCATTTCATTTGTGATGCGGTCTGTCCGGGCAGTACGATCTCGGTTCGGGTACCTGCCCCGGTGTGGCTCTCCATGGTAAGTTGTGCACCGATCAGGTGGGCACGGTTAAAGATGCTTTTCAGTCCCACGCCCTTTCCGGCTTCGTGGGTTTCTTTCTTGGCCTCCACATCAAAACCGATACCATCGTCACTCATTTCCATCCTAAAGGTACCATCCTCCTCAAAATGGAGGGAAACGGATACATGAGTGGCTTTGGCGTGTTTAAGGGTATTATTGAGCAGTTCCTGAAACATGCGAAACAGGAACACGGCTTTTTGCTCGCCAAAGGGGAATTCCTCTCCGGTCAGCTCAAAATTTACTCTGATCAGACCGGCATTGGTGATGGATGCCAATTCAAACCGAATGGAATCGGCGAGGCCCACATCATTGATCCGATCGGTGTGCATGCTCTTGGTGATATCCGAAAGGTCGGAAATGGCCTTATTCAGCACACTTTGCGAATGATGCGCGATTTCATAGGACGGATGGCCCTTATCCAACTGAATGGCAGCCAGGGAAAGTTTGACCACAGAAAGCATCTGGCCAATATTGTCGTGTAACTCCTGAGCGATATTCCGTAAAGTATTCTCCTGAATCTCCAATTGCGATCGAAGGATCTCCTCATCATATTTCTGCTTGATCTGTGCCATTTCCCGCTCCTGGCGGTGACGGCTTTGTTGATAGAGGAAGGCAATGGTAACGATAAAACCGACCAGCAAAAGACCCAGGATGATCCCTGTGATGACTACAAAGTATATTTCCGGGTTCTTATGCATATAAATGAAATAGTGAATAAGCTATAAAGAAAAATATTCAGGATATTGATGAACCTACTCAAATTGTCGATTAGTATAGGTGCAATATCTGCCCAAAGGTTTACCAATCCATATAGAGGGAACCCGCAAATGTAAAAAAATAGCAGCCCGGAGCAAATCCAAAAATAGGGGTTGGTGATCAGGTCTTCGGATTTAGGAAAACGAAGAAGATCAAGAAAATAAGTGATGCTAAAAAATACGATCAATAGGCTGCCTACGGAAAAACTGATAGTGTGAAAAGTATTATAGCCTTGAAAATACATGATATTCAAAAAAGCGAAAACAATGTATATAGGTGTTACTATATATATTGCCTTTCGAATATTTTTTGTGCGGTGAATTTTGGCGAGAAAAAAAAGATAGAAGGCAATTTCAAAGGTTGAAAAGAAATTGTAATGGGGAATATTGTTACGTCCACTCTGCCATAAATAATCACCCCATACTTCAGCAATTAAAGTAAGTAAAAGAAAAGGTGGGAATACTCTCAAAGGAATATGGTCCTGCCTTACCCTGAAAAAGAGGGAAAGGCTAACAACAAAACACACGCAAATGCAATAGATGTATGCGGGTAACATAATATCATCTTGCTAATTGCTGCTAAAATAGGACTATAAAAGGGAAAACCTCCCTTGAGGGAGGTTTTCTGGTCAATTGGTAATATTGTGTTTTAGCGGTCTCCGAATGGATGGTATCAAACAATGACCATACCATCATCTCCTTTATCCACCAGCAACACACCAAGGTCTTCACCTTGTCCACCACCTTGCTGCGTACATGTTGGAGGGCATAAACGACCGATATTGTAAGCCAACACGGTATTGCCTTTCTCGGTTGTGATGTAGAGATCTTTGTCAACCTCTCCGGTAGGCGTTTCTTTATGACGTGTAGCCACCAGCACGATGGTTTGACGACCAGCATAAAGTGGGTTGCCGGAATAATCAGGGCCGTATGCACCAAAGTACATCCGAATACCATCACCACCCTGCTCTTTGACCGTGGCCAGGAACCCTTCCAGTTCCTCCACACTGTACCATACGCTCAGTGAATCTTCTTTCCCGAGACGCCTGGTGTTATGCACCCAACGCTCCTGCTTGTAATTCCTGATCACGGTATCCACATGACCTGTGTTCACATAGTTTCCTGCCTGTAAGGCCTTTTTTTCAATAGTCACCATAGTTTGTTTTTTTTAGTTGTTTTTAAATCTGAACCCTGACCTAAAACTATGATGACTATCCATGAGAAATTCGTAGCAAGTTAATGCTAATCAATGAATTACAAATTAAATATATTTATAACATGAAGAAAATCAACCGCTAGTATTTTTCTTGTAAAAAAAATACCGTGTAAATAGGAAGTAAATCCGTTGAAATTGTGGCCAAATGTACCGTGAAAAAAAGTACGAAACACTGCACTTTACACGTAGCTCGCCAAAAACTACATGTTGGTGGCTAACTTGTTTATAAAATACCGGGCGTTGGGTATTTCAGGTGCCCTTCTGAATTATGACCTTTATCTCTGAAACGTAATTCGTATAACGAAAATAAAGATCATGCTCAAGCGTCTTCTGGCCCCCGCCATTTTTGTGCTGGTATTGTTAACCGGCAACCCCACCCAAACCAATGCACAATCCTGTGATCCCATTACCCGAAGCCAATTAAAAGAGATGCTGATCCAATTGGGTTTTGAGGTAAAAGTGTTGGAAGCAACGCCGGGAAAGGAAAAATATGAAGTAAAACATGTGAAGGATGGTTTTAATGTTCCCGTAGGTTATGAGATCAGTGCCAGCACCAATTATATCTGGCTCACGGTTAACCTCGGAAATAAGTTTGATGACTACTCCTCCAAGAACGCACAGCTTATCCGTCAAAACGGGATCATTCAACCCTGTCAGTTCTATGTTACAGAAAGTGGGAGATTGATGATGGGGCTGGCGATCGAGAACCGGGGTGTGAACAATGCACTTCTTCGCAATAAGATCGAGACCATCACCGCCAAAGTTGCTGAAACCAACACCTATTGGAAGAGTAACTAGGCCGCATTAATCATTGGAGAAATTCGCATAAACACGGTTTTTCCAACGGGTGCATGAACCTAGCTTTACCGGTTCATGCCCCGTTGGAAACAAATACCCTTTGTCCGGATCCTCCCTGCTTTTTTATCCGGAATCCTCCTGCAATGGTATCTGCCGGTTTCCCTGTCTCTTATTGCCCGGGGACTATTTGTGGCCTTATTGCCTCTGCTGCTGTTTGCTTGCTTTCGTCCGGGCCGGCAATTTCAATTCCGTTGGCTACCCGTAATATCCATTCATGCCCTGTTGGTGATGATCGGCTTATGGGTAATGGTACTTCAACAACATCGTAACGGATCTCCCGACACCCATTGGCGCGAGACGGACTATGCCCTCCTTATTGAAGGTGACTGGAAACAGGGGCCAAGGTCATATAAAAACCAGGTGCGCCTTTGGCAAAAAGACAGGTCCATTCGCGCCTGGCTTTATACGTCAAAAGACAGTGTCTTTCTCCAATTTCCCAGAGGAAGCTGGATACAGGCACGCGTTTCTCCCCGGACCATTGCCCCTCCCGCCAATCCGGGAAGTTTTGATTACAAAACCTATAGCCTCCACCAGGGTATCACCCATCAGGTCTATCTGAAAGCAGATCAATTTCGCCTGCGCAAAAAAGGAGACCCGGCTGGATTGGCCTGGGTGCTTGATTACTGCCGGCAACGTGTACTCGAAATCATGCGCCAGGCGATTCCAGGTAAACAGGAGGTTGGATTGGCCGAAGCACTGCTTATCGGATATAAGGATGACCTGGATAAGGATATGGAAACCATCTATGCCCAAACAGGTGTGGTGCATATCATAGCTATTTCCGGCATGCACCTGGGATTGATTTATGGATTGTTGCTCTTACTCTTTAAGCCGTTGAAAAATCATACACAGGGGCGCTGGCTTAGGGCAATTTTGATCATCGCGGCACTTTGGTTCTTTAGTTTGCTGGCGGGCGGATCGCCTTCCGTTCTCCGATCCGCCGTTATGTTTACCGCTATCCTGTTGGGCGAAGCCATTCACCGCAAAGGAAACGCGATCAATAGTCTTGCTTTTGCCGCCTTTGCCCTGCTCTGCTATCAACCCTATTGGTTAGGTGATATTGGTTTCCAATTGAGCTTTGCCGCCGTACTTAGCATCCTTGTCTTCTACCCGCTCGTGTACCGGCTATTTTATTTTCGGCAAAAATGGATGGATGCTTTTTGGAAACTGAATGCGGTGACCTTATCGGCCCAGGTCCTTACTTTCCCTTTATGTGTGTATCATTTTCATCAATTCCCTACCTGGTTTCTGGCCGCTAACCTGGTCGCAGTTCCCCTTTCCAACATCATACTTCTGGGGGAGATCGGTCTGTGTGCCCTTGCCTGGTGGGACTGGGCCACACAGTTCACCGGGTTTATACTTTTTCATCTTATCCGGTGGATGACCCAATGGGTATCTTTTGTCAATCAATGGCCTTTTTCTGTTTGGGAACCCTTGTTCATTTCCTGGTGCCAGACCATACTTCTTTACCTACTGATAGTCATCCCCTTCCTGCCATTTAACCGAATAAGAAAAATCAGGTTATTCCTTTTTTGCCTGATGCTTTTTATGGGGGAGAGAACATACAATCTGTATCAGGCCGCTGCGCGAAACCAGTTGATCATTTATTCCATCAATGGAAAGCGGGCAATGGATTTACGAACCGGAAGGACCATTCAATTCCTCGGGGATACCGGTGTTATAACAAACCGATCCACTTTTTCATTTCATATCCGCCCCTGCCGTATTCAAAATCGGATAGCCAACGAAATAAAAGCAGTAACAGATGAGATAATCAGTATAAAATGGAAAGGGAAAACGATCGGATTTCTATCAAATAAATCATCCATTGATAAGTTGCCTGCCAAACTCGACCTGCTGATCATCTCCCATGATCCCATCATAGATCCGGGTGAAGTATTGGAAAAACTACAGGTAAAGATGGTTGTAATTGATGCATCGAATACATACAAGACAGTTAGGCGATGGAAAAAGAGCAGTGTGAGTGTGTGGGATGTGCGGGAGGGGAGTTATGTTTATTATCTATAAAGTTGAAAAGATTGCTTTTCGAGTCGCCAGAGGCGACAAGACAATTGTGCGAGACCAGAGGTCTCGCACAGTTGTCTCCGTCATCCGTCATCTGTCATCTGTCATCCAACCTCCAACCTCCACTCAAAACCCCCTCCTCCCTTGTACCGGCTTTGGCAATTCCTTCCTGGGTAATTTCTCGTCTCTTTGCGCGGTATGGTAAACAAATGAAGCGACGATCACTGAAGCCTGTTTCAAATCGTCGGCTACGAGGTGATCATAACTATCCATATTGGTATGGTGGGTCCGGGTATTGTACTCAATTTCATCCTGAATAAACTGAAAACCGGGAATGCCAACAGCATCAAATGCCAGGTGATCGGTTCCACCTGTATTGTTCAATGTGATAGTTTTGGCATCCAGATCGGCAAAGGGTTCCAGCCATTTGGCAAAGATGTCTTTTACACTGGCATTGCCCTGGAGGTACACCCCGCGAATGCGACCAGTACCATTGTCCAGGTTATAATAAGCGGAAACTTTCGCGTGTTCGGGTTTAAGTTCCATCACAGCCGGATCGGCAAAATGATTTTTTACATAATTTCTGGAGCCATGCAAACCTTGTTCCTCGCCACTCCAAAGGGCGATCCGTATGGTGCGCTTGGGTTTTAATCCCGTGCTCATCAGAATACGTACGGCTTCCATCATTACGGAACAGCCAGCCGCATTATCCGTAGCGCCGGTGCTTGCATGCCAGCTATCCAGGTGCCCGCCAAGCATGACGATCTCATCTTTCAATTTCGGGTCGCTTCCGGGTATTTCAGCAATTACGTTATAGCCTTTGATGTCTTGTTGGTAAAAAACGGTCTGTACATCAGCTTCCAGCGTCACTTTTTCTCCGGCCTGAATCAAACGCTGTATGCGGAGGTAATCATCACTGGAGAGCATGAGTGTGGCCGGTGCTTCGGGAGCATTGGGTTGGTATCCTCCACCACTACTGGCGAAAATGGTTCCATCATTTCCCCGTGCATTCATTTGAAGGATCAGAGCAGGCTTCTCGCTGTTGAGCAGGTCACGCATACGGCGCTGCACCGCCATCCGGTTTGCCCGCGCCTGTTGTTCATTCGTGTTGGCGCCAGCATTCGGACGGTTCCCGGCGGCTCCGGTATTTGGACCGGCAGACGCTGCCATTCTTTCCAGGGCCTCGTCTTTGTGTCTGTTTCCATCGGGTTCAAAAGAGGGACTGAGTTTCGCATCTGTCCATTGCATCACGATCTTACCATTCAGTTTCCCGGAATAGGCCAATAATTCGGTGGTATCTGCTGCTTTTACCAACACCACTTCCCCCTGGATCAATCCACCGGGAGTGCTGCCTGTCCAGGCCAGCGGCTGTGCGATCAGGGGTGAATAATAGGGCGTCTTCATGGCCAGATAACATTTGGTCTGCTCCCATCCCTTTCCAAAATCGCCCCAGGGTTCCAGCGTGGCATTCTTCAATCCCATCCGGGTCAGTTCTTCCTTGGCCCAATTGGCAGCCTTTAAAAAACCGGGCGAGGCGGTCAAACGTGGCCCGCTAACATCTGTTAGACGAAAAGCCAGGTCCATCACCTTTGAATTGTCCATACCTTCTTTGCGGATCTTGTCAACAGCCATCTTGTCAATGGGTTCCTGTGCCTGAACCTGCATGACAAGGGCAGCAAGGAATATAAAAAGCAATTTTCTCATGATGTGGGGATTTAAGTACAGGAAGGTAGGCCATTTTAGGGAAGTAGCTCTTTTGCCAACCGGCTAAATTCTGCTAATTTTGCGGCTTCTCTAACCACGCCTGCCTCATTTTTTACCATTATGAATAAGAAGATTCAATCTGCCCTGCTTTCCGTTTTCTATAAGGACGGACTCGAGCCCATTGTCAAGCAATTGGAAAAATTGGGTGTTACCATTTATTCCACCGGTGGTACCCAGCAATTCATTGAAGGGCTTGGGGTAAAATGTGTCCCGGTGGAGTCCGTGACCTCATATCCTTCCATTCTGGGTGGACGGGTAAAGACCCTGCACCCAAAGGTGTTTGGAGGTATACTCGGTCGCCGCGACAATGAAACAGATATACAGGAGATGCAGCAATACGAGATACCGGTGATCGACCTCGTGATCGTTGACCTTTATCCGTTTGAAGAAACGGTAGCGAACACCAGCGAAGAAAAACTCATCATTGAAAAGATCGATATTGGTGGGCCCTCCATGATTCGCGGAGCGGCCAAGAATTTCCGTGATGTGCTCGTGATCGCTTCCAAAAATGATTACGCTTCGTTGGAAAAAATATTGGTAGAACAAAAGGGAGAGACCAGCATCGAGGAACGTCGCGCTTTTGCCGCCCGTGCTTTTGAAGTGTGCGCGCATTATGATGTTGCCATTTCTCAATACTTCACGCCGACGGGTGGGGATTATTTCCTGAGTTCCGTACCCGGACCAAAGATCATGCGATATGGAGAGAACCCCCACCAGCAGGGTGTTTTTTATGGCGACCTGACCCAGCTATTCGACCAACTACATGGAAAAGAACTTTCATATAATAACCTGGTTGATGTAGATGCGGCCGTTGAACTGATCCGTGAATTTGAAGCACCCACTTTTGCGATCATCAAGCATACCAATGTCTGCGGTGTGGCCCAACGTGCCACAGTAAAAGACAGCTGGGATGCCGCCCTTGCCGGAGACCCCGAAAGTGCCTTTGGAGGCGTACTCGTTTCCAATCAAACCATTGACAAAGCCACCGCCGATGCCATCAGTGAAATCTTCTTTGAAGTATTGATCGCTCCGGCATTTGACAAGGATGCACTGGAGGTGCTGCGCGCGAAAAAGAACCGGATCCTTTTACAATTAAAACCTGTGACGGGAAAAGAAAACGCCAATAGCTCCCGGTCTCTTTTGAATGGGGTATTGGTGCAAAATAAAGACAAAGGCAATTTTGAGAAATGGGAAGAGGTCGGTGGCCGTTCCTGTACGGACAAACAAATGACAGACCTTGCCTTTGCCAACCTGATCTGCAAACACCTGAAATCAAATGCCATTGCACTGGTCAAAGACCTGCAATTGGTAGGAAAAGGCTGCGGACAAACCAGTCGCGTGGACGCCTTACGCCATGCCATCGAGAAAGCACGGCAATTTCAATTTGACCTCCATGGCGCGGTAATGGCCAGTGATGCCTTTTTCCCATTTGATGATTGTGTAAAAATGGGACATGCCGAAGGAATACTCGCTTATATCCAACCCGGCGGCTCCATTCGTGATAAAGATTCAATTGAATATTGTGTGAATAATGGCCTGGCAATGGTGATGACAGGTATGAGGCATTTTAGGCATTGAGCATCGGGGTGGATGTTGGATGTTGGATGATGGATGTTGGATGACAGATGACGGATGACAGATGACTGATGTTGAATGAAAGAATTCCAGAGGCGAACCACTTATCTACTAAAATCCGTCATCTGTCATCCAACATCCATCATCCAACATCCATCATCCAACATCCAACATCCGTCATCCAACAACCAACAAAAAAAATGTCCCCACTAACCAAATACTCCTCCTCCTCCCACAACAAGGCCATTTTTGCCTTGGTGTTGGTGTGTTTTTTCTGGGGTACTACCTGGTTGGCTTCGCGGGTGGGGGTGGAACATATGCCGGCCTTACAGTTGGCGGGTATCCGGCAACTGATTGGAGGTTCCATTTATGTAGGTTGGTTTTTGTATAAAGGCATGGCATTCCCGAAGGGAAAAGAGTGGGTGCCGGTGTTGATCCTTAGTTTTTTAAATTTCATCATTGCCAATGGATTCTCCACCTGGGGATTGGAGGGGATTCGTTCCGGTGGATTGGGTGCCATCATTGGAGCCATCTTTCCCTTATGGCTAGTGTTTATAGGTTTGTTGGGCGATGGTAAAAAAATGCCGGTGATGGCAATAGTAGGATTGGTGATCGGTTTTGGTGGTGTATGTGTGATCTTCGCCGAACACTTTGAAGATTTTTTCAATCCCGAATTTCTGTTTGGTATCATTCTTTCGCTGATCGCCACTCTGGCCTGGGCCTTTGGTACACTTTATACGAAGAAACAAGCGCTACATTTTAATGCCTATTTCAGTTTGGGGATTCAAATGTTGATCTCCGGGGTCGTGCTTTCCATCATTGCCCCTGTCAGTGGTCGTGCAGTACCGATGGCACAGATTCCCTGGGAGGCCTGGGCCTCCATTGCCTACCTTGTACTGTTTGGTTCCGTCATCTCCTTTGTCGCTTATCTGTATGCCCTGCAAAGGCTTCCGACTGAATTGGCATCGATCTATGCATACATCAACCCTATAGTAGCAGTTGTGCTTGGTGCATTATTTTTTCAGGAAAAACTCACCATCTATATTGCCTTAGGCGGCATCATTACCATACTCGGCGTGTACCTCGTCAACCGGGCTTATAAACTCTAGTGCTCCATCGCGCCTTAGCGTCTTTGCGGTTAAATCTTACCACCAGGGCGCTAAGGCGCAAAGGAAGGCTAGAGGGAATGTTGATGTTGTAAGAATTGCGCATAGATCGCTCGCCATTCGCCATTAAAAGCAGACTCTCCAAGGAAATGATTATGCCAGATCGTGATCATCATTCCCTTTACCTCTCTAACCCTTTTTGCATAACCCATCATTTCCGCATACGCCTGCTCCGCATTCTGCTTCTGCTCGAAATAGGAATTCGCTTCCATATAGCAAAAGGGATATATTAATAAAGAAGTCCGCTCTTCCCGCTCCAGGTCATACCAATAAAACGGTGAAGCCACCGAAGCCCTGAAACCATTGATACTTCCATATCCCATCGAATGGTCATGCCGGATACCCAGGGCGATCAATCGCCGGTAAGATTCAGGAAGGTGAAAACGGATATAGTGAAAACGTGAAATCGTAACCGGGTTCCCCGCGATACCTGAAAGAATTTGTATCTCCTTTTCCAACATTTTTTCTTCATCCCCGCTTCGCCAGGAAGGATGGACACCTACAGGGAAATGTGCAGCCGTTCGTTTGATCAGTTGTTGCAGTACGGGTTGGCCCGGATGAATGTTCTTATCATAGGTCCCGCGTCTTTGCCCCACATGAAAGAAATAGATCGCGGGATATTCAGTAGACAGGTGTAATTCATCCAGCCAGTCATAACAATCATAGGGATCAATTTCCCTTCCTTTCAAAACCGCTCTTCTTTCTTTAAAGGCTCTGCCATCCCCCTTCAAAATTGATCGAAATAGTGCGGCGCCATTTCGTGCCCCACCTTTTCCTTTATACGAATAGGCAATATCAATATCATAGGTGGGTAGCAGATCAAAAGCCTTTTGCCGGAAAGGATATCCGGGAAAAAGAGCAAGGACTTTATTCTTCAATGCCGTCAGCCACTCATTGATCAGGGGCCGATGGAGAAACGCATTTTTAAACGCTATGGAGTTTTTATGCCCAAACCGGCCATACTCATCTTTTTCATTGGGCAGATACTCTTCATACCGGGAAAGCAAATAAAAGGCGGCTGAAAAAAGATCAAAGGGGATATCTCCTCCTGTAAAAAAGAAGGCGGGCATTCCCTGCCAATCCTCACACAGGATTTCCCGTGGCCGGATATTTTTTTCAAACAGCAACCCTTCGGGTATGATGTGGATCTCTTTGTCAGCCAGTTTATGCAGACTATAATTAATGCGGGGCTCGGTACTGGCGAGGTATTGTTCTTTATCGGATGTGATCACCAAACCCTGTTCGAGACATTCCCCACTGAGGAATTCCGCGAAATAGGTCAATCGGGAAGATATGCGTTCGGTAAAAAGGATCACGAAATGAAGTTAATCATCTGTCCCCAAATTTTTCCTTCCATCGCTGGTTAAAGGAACGGGCCGGAAACTCGATCTCACCCCGGGTATCTTTCCAGCCTTTGATGAGGGAGTTCACTACTTTGTTGCGGATCTTGGATCCCCCAAAATTCATCATCCGGCGGCTGAGCATGGCCTGTTTCCATACTTTCCAGGCCATTTTTTCGGCAAAGACCGCTTCACCAGCCTGGACAGAATCGTGGCGGTTATCGAGAAGTAATTCGTGCAGGTTGATCCGTACGGCGCAAACCTCAGTACAATTGCCGCAAAGGGAAGAAGCATAACTCAGGTGCTTCCATTCTTTTCGTTCTTTCAGGTGGGGGGTGATCACGGCGCCAATGGGGCCGCTATAGGTGGTTTCATAACTATGTCCCCCGATATTCTTATACACCGGACAGGCATTCAAACAGGCTCCGCAACGGATGCAATACAGGCTTTCTCTGGCTTTTGGATCAGCAAGGATATTGGTACGTCCATTGTCAAGCAGGATCACATACATATCCTCCGGGCCATCGGTCTCGCCGGGTTGACGCGGTCCGGTTACCACGGTATTGTACACGGTCACACGTTGTCCGGTACCATAGGTGGCCAGCAGGGGCCAGAATAATTGCAGGTCATTGACCGAAGGGATCACTTTCTCGATCCCCACCACCACGATATGGGTAGCAGGAAAAGAACAACTTAACCGGGCATTTCCTTCATTTTCCGTTACCGCAATACCTCCAATATCCGGAAGTATGAAATTAGCCCCGGTGACGCCAACCTCAGCCTGACGGTATTTCTCCCGAAGTTTTTCGCGGGCCACCTGTGTCAGTTGTGTGGGATTGAGTTTAGGATTGGTACCCAGTTTCTCCGCAAATAAACGGGCCACATCCTCCTTGCTCTTGTGCATGGCGGGTGTAACGATATGATAAGGTGGTTCGCCGTCAAGTTGCTGGATATATTCGCCCAGGTCGGTCTCTACACTTTCAATCCCTTTTTCTTCCAGAAAATGATTGAGGTGGATCTCCTCCGTCACCATGCTCTTACTCTTCACCAGGGTGCGGCAATTCTTCTCTTCACATATTTTGCCAATGGCCTCCAGGGCTTGCTGGGCATCTTCGGCCCAAATGACCTTGGCCCCCCTGCGGGTGATCTTGGCTTCAAATTCTTCGAGGTAGCGATCGAGGTTTTCCATCGCCTTCCACTTGGCATTCTTGGCCTTTTCGCGGGCGAGGAGGAGTTCGGAAAACTGGGCTTTCCCCTGAGGGACCACCGCATTGTACTTGCCTATATTGAAATTGATTGTCCGGCGATGCTCACGGTCGGCCGCTTTGATGGTGCTTTTGGCAATAAAGGAAGCTGCATTTTCGGACATGAGGCAAAGATATACCAGGATTTGAGGATTATTGGATTTTAGGATTGAGGGAAATTAAAACGAGGCTGTGCGATATCAGAGGTCTCGCACAGCACAGTATCATTTCTTTGTGCTTCCTGGCGTTTTGGTGACCGGACGATTATGCCTTACAGCGGCTTCTTCAAGCGCCCCATAAAACTCCTCCCCGTACTTCCTCACAATGGCTTCTTTCAAAAATTTGTAGGCGGGTAGTTGTTCTTTCTCTCCCAATTTGCAGGCAGGGTTGCAAAGTTTTTCGCGGGGTTCGTAATTCAACCGCTCATAATCCCCATGTTTGCCTTTATAGGCGATGATGGGATAAAGATGACAGCTCAGGGGTTTTTTCCAGGGGATGAGGCCGTCGTAATAGGCTTGCTCAAAGGCACATTTGATCAATCCACTTTTTTCACGGATGCCATATACACAGATCTCCGAATCCTTTCCAAGCGTGGGGGTTACCCAGCCAAATTCACGATGGTACACATATTTTCCTTTACGCTCTATTTCAGCCAGGGAAGCTTCAGAAAGATAGGGTTTGACTTTCTCAAACATCTCTATGACGATATCTAACTCCTCATCTTCCAACGGAGCACCCGCATCTCCCTCCTCACAGCAACCCCCTTTGCACTTGGCAAGGTCGCAAAGAAATTTTTTTTCTACGATATCATCACTGATGATCTTATTGTCAATTACGATCACGGAATGGGTTTGGGCAAAGATAAGGAAACGTGAGGCGTGAGGCGTGAGGCGTGAGACGTGAATCGTGAGTAGAGATGTCGTTCTCACGACTGACGTCTCACGACTCACGCTTAGCAAACCACCCCCTCACCCACGCCTTCCCCCGTGAAATACTCAGGCGGTTATGACTGGTGAGGTAATGGATCACTTTGTGCTCAAGCCAGTGGTGCAAGGGAACGAGAATAGCGGCCAGGGCGATCATAAAGGCCAGGTCCTTCCAGGGTTCGCCTTCGGTGAGACCATAAATATTTTTCTTAAACAAAAGGAAGATGAATTCAAAGAACATCAGGAACGCAAAAAACCCGATGATCCGTATGGTATTGGCAGAAACCCGGAACATTCCCAACATCACCAACGCCACAAAAAAGATGGCGATTCCAATTGTAATGGCCAGGTACTGGTAACGGTCACGCTGTTGTTTCTTCTCCAGTTTCTCAGCCTGCAATCGCTCTTCACGTTGTTGGGCATCCGCGATCTGCAGTTGTAGCAGATCCTCCTGTTTACCCAGTTGTTCCAATGAATCTTCGAGCGACTTGCTTAATGCGGCATATTGAAGGGCTTCTTTATAATTTCCGGACAACTGACTTGCCGAATCGAGTTTTTCGGCGATACGCTTCTGCCATTCCAGATTGCGTGTTTCTATCGCAATTTGCTGTGCAACCCGAAGGGCATCAATGGCCTCGGGGTATTTCCCGGCCCGAAGGTAATAGGTAGAGTATTGTGTAAAAAATCCCACTTTACCGGCATTGCCCATCACTGCCTCAAATGCAGGACGCGCCAGTTGAAAATGAAAACCCGCCGAATCCAATACCCCCATTTCGGAATAGATGACCCCATAGGCCTGGTCTATGACACTGGAAAAACCCATCCGCTTTAAATAAACCAGCAACTGCTGGTTGTTGCGAAGGAAATCAAGGGCCTCTGCGGGCTTTTTAGAGTCGAGATACAGATTGAGCAATCCAATATAACCGGGTATCCGCATGGCATCAAACTTCAGACTGTCCACAATTTTCAATCCCTCATCATACGAGGAGCGGGCAAGCTCAAACTCTCCCTTGGCGGAAAAAAGACCGGCAATGAAATTAAGATCGTTTACCAGATTGAATTTCTCGCCGCCTTCATTGGTTTGATTTAAAATCTCCTTACCCTGCATGGCATAGTCGAGCGATTTATCATAATCCTTGATCACAAAATAATAATCACGCAACTTGGTATAACATCGTCTTAATAGCGCCAGGTGAGACGATTTCTGCTTGACCTTTTTTGTCCCTTCGGCGATCCGAACGGCGTTGAAATAATTCTTTAACGCCAATAATTTCTCGTCTTTGACCAGGTAGGCATCCCCAAAACTGATAAAACACTCCGCCTCCAAACTGTCTCTTCCTGAATTTCCCACCAACGAAAAAGCCTGTGTGGCAAAATTCAATGCCTTATCCGCATCGGGTATCAGGCACTGTACCGAAGAGAGTCCAAGAAGCGTATAGGCCTGTTCGTCCTCCAGTTTACTTTCCTGTGCCAGCTTCAGGGCTTTTTGATAATACCCAATGGAAGTCTGGATATTCTCTTTTTTACCCGCAACATATGAAAAGCGCAGGCCATTGTACCGATAGGCCTTTACCATGAGTGTCCGGTTACGGGAAAATTCAGCGATCTCAATGGCCTTTTTACCAAAACTATCCGCCTGCTGCGGGTTCACCGACATCAACATCATGGCTATCCTTCCGGTATATTGCACCCGCTCCTGATCTGTAGTTGCTGCCGCAAGCTTACGCTTAAAGCTATCCACCATCGCCATTTGCTGCGACTGGGCCGCGAAGGATAAAAGAAAGAGAACAAGCAGGGGAAGGAGTTTTCTCATGGGGGGTGTTTGTATCGTGAGACGTCAGTCGTGAACCGTGAGTAAGGAAATTTAAGATATTTAAAAATAGTTAATTTTACACCCGAATTTCATCGCCTCACGCCTCACGCCTACTCCCTCCACCTCACACTATTAATCAAATGCAACATATCCTTCTTAAAAAAATCATTGACCACGCTGAGGGAGTCGCTATTGGGGGTGGCGGAAAAGTAGAGGGCGCCGCGTAAAAAATGGCGGGTGCTATCGGTTAAAAAGAACTGATTGGCGGTGGCCGTATTACCCATTAAGGTAAAATAGATCCCTTCAATGCCATTCGGGGTTTTCATCACACTGTCACGGATACCCGATGCCTTATAGGTATGTTGTTTGAAAGACATTTGAAATGCATCGCTCACGAGCGAGTCAAAATCATAGTTACGCACATCCTTATAGCTGATATGGATACGTCCATTATATCCGGGAAAATCCACATTGAGCCACCAGTCATTCTCCGTTTTTTGATCAAAGAACAAACTGTCCTGAATGATCTCACCATATACCGGATACTCAAAAGTGTAGGGGTAACCGGGTCTGTCAAATACCTGGTATTTTTTTTCGGGAAACGCGATCTTGAAATATCCCCGCTTCTTAAAGGAATAGGGACTGTTGCAGGCCCAGAGGACCAGGGAGACAATACCAATGAAATACCAAATCCGGGCTTTTTGCATATGGATCATTCAGTTCGTTGATGTATGGAAATCCTGACTTTTTCAATGCGGTTGCGGGAGGTGTCGAGAACCGTGAAGAGGAAGTCACCCGTAGGCACTGCATCATTGATGGCTGGCAATTCACCAGCAAGTTCCAGTACCAGTCCGGCCAGTGATTCGCTATCCCCCTTCACCTGGTCAAAGGTATCAATCGGCAGTTTCATGGCTCGGCATACATCGGTGATCTTGGTCTTTCCTTCAAATTCGTATGAGCCGTCTTCCAACCGTACAAAACCGGCTTCTTCTTCATCAAACTCATCACGGATATCACCGATCACTTCCTCGAGGATATCTTCGAGCGTAACGATACCGCTGGTTCCGCCAAACTCATCCACCACCACAGCAAAATGTACTTTGCGGGTTTGAAACTCACGCAGCAGGTCGCGGATCAGTTTTGTTTCCGGTACAAAAAAGGGTTGGCGAACAAGAATATGCCAGTCATATCCCGGGTTTTCCGATAAATGTGGAAGGATATCCTTTGTATTGATTACCCCGACCACTTCATCCAGGCTTCCCTTATAAACCGGGAGACGGGAATAATGAAGTTCTTCAATTCGTCGGACCAGGGTAGCGAAATCGGTATTGTATTCGATCCCGCTTACCTCGAGGCGGGTACGCATGATCTGTTTGACGGTGATATTGCCAAATTTGACGATCCCTTTCAGGATATTCTTTTCCTCCACCGTAGCATTCCCATTGGCCGAAACATCGATCGCCTCATCCAGTTGTTGTAAACTGGTGATCTCTGACCGGTTGGCCCCCAAATTGCGGCCAATATTATCGGCCACTTTGACCATACGTACACTCAGCCGCCGGAGAAACAGGTGGATGCCTTCTACAATTAGTACCGACCCATACGCAAAGCGGAGATTGTTTTGGGTGGCCCACACTTTGGGTAATATGGTGGCAAAGAAAATGAGTATCACACCGATGATCGTTACCCGGATAAGCAGTTCCAATAAAATCCCTGCATCAAAATACATCAGGTCGATCCGTCCCAGACTTCCATACGGAAAATATTGCTGAATGATATAACTCATCAGGATGATGATGGTAATATTGGTAAAGGTGCCAGCTAATAAGAGGGAAGTGTAAACCTGTTTGGATTCACTGAGCAACAGGATGATCTTTTTGGCCATCGAATGCTGCTTTGTTTTCAGCATATTGATATCCTTCCGGGTGAGGGAAAAGAAAGCCACTTCTGCGCCAGAGATCACAAAGGAAAGCGCCAGGAGGAGCAGCAGTAGTACAAATAACAGGTTGATACCCTGCGATGATGGATCCATAGATGATACAAAAATATACTATTGAAAGCACTCCTTAAAAGCTGAGGTCATCCGGGGAGGTAGAACCCTGATCACCGGAAAAGCTTTCTCCTTCAGGTGAATGTCCTCCGGCATCGGCACGTTTATCAAGCATGATGAGGTTATCGCCTACCACTTCGGTGGCGAATTTTCGGTTGCCGTCCTTATCGTCCCAACTACGGGTACGCAAACGGCCTTCAATATAAACCAGGCTGCCTTTGTGCAGGTATTTCTGTGCTAATTCAGCCAATCCTCTCCAAAGCACTACAGTATGCCATTCTGTTTGAGAGACCAGCTTTCCAGATCGGTCCTTAAACGTTTCGGTGGTTGCCAACGGGAATTTGGCAACGGCAATATTTCCTTCCAGGGTCTGTACATCCGGATCCTTACCCAGGTTCCCGATCAGCATTACTCTGTTAACACCTCTCATACGCTATCATTTTTTCAAATCAATTCGAGTCAATACGATCTAATGTCTCTTAAAATTAATTTTTTTTATCCGTATTTATCAAATCCGTTGCATTTTGATGCTAACGCCTGTGTGTCCAGTATTTAGCGATCAACCGGGGAAAAGCCAGTTCGGTGATCTTTTTCCGACTTACCCAGACATAGCCTTCGGGCTTTTTGGCTTTTGGCCCCAGTTCAACATCAAAAAAACGGGCATGTATCTTTTGGTGGCTGAGCAATTGTTCATGCCAGGGGGAGATATTAACCGCATGGTATTGACCAGAGGTTAGCAGTCCTAGCCCTTCAGCCTTTTTCAATACGGCTTTTGGTGAGAGCCGGTTGCCTTCGAGCAAAGGAAACTCGTACAGGTTGGCCCAAATGTCCTTCCCGATCCGTTTCCGCAACAGGAAGCGGCCCCGGTTCTCAATCACCAGATAGTCAAACCAGCGGTCTTTAACGGTGGTCTTTTTGGTACGTACGGGCCATTCCTCCACCTTACCTTGTTGATAGGCTTTGCAGGTTCGCTGAAAGGGACAACCGGTGCACAGCGGCGCGGCCGGTTTGCAAACCACCGCACCAAAATCCATGATGGCCTGGTTATATTCACCCGGTGAGCGTGGATCCAATAATTGGTTGGCCAGTTGGGTAAAATATTTTTTGCCTTCCGTGCTATCAGAGGAAAGCGTGATACCAAATACCCGGGCAAGCACCCGAAACACATTGCCATCCACCACAGCATGTGGAAGGTTAAAGGCAAAGGAAGCTATAGCGGCAGCTGTATAAGGCCCCACACCTTTTAGGACAAGAATATCTTCATACCGGGAAGGGAATTGCCCCTTTCTTTCGGTACTGATCAAACGCGCCGTGGCCAGGAGGTTCCTGCAACGACTGTAATAACCCAGACCTTCCCAGAGTTTATAGACGCGTTCATCGGTGGCAGCAGCAAGCTGTTGTATGGTAGGATAGGTGGTGATGAAGCGATTGTAATAATCCCAGCCCTGTTCCACCCTTGTTTGTTGTAATATGATTTCACTTAACCATATTTTGTACGGGTCTTTCTCCCCTTTCCAGGGCATTTGCCGGGTATTTTTTTCCCGGTGCCATTTTAAAAGCCTGAGGGCGAATTGCTTACTTGGTTCCATGGGGAAAGCCTCCTTTTAGGGCGGTTTCGCAATAATAATTGGGGCAATTTACCATACCAAAACGGGTATTTTCAAAAAAAAGTTCATATCCTATTGACAATCACCCAATTTTGGCATATATTGTAAAAAAATAAACTGCTAAATCATTAAACAATGCGTAAAGCCGATTTGGTAAACCAGATTTCCGAAAAGACCGGCATCCCCAAAGTGGATGTATTGGTAACTCTCGAAACGATGTTCAAAGAGATAAAGGACTCGTTGTCAAAGGGAGAGAATATTTACATCCGCGGATTCGGAAGTTTTATCACCAAGAAGAGAGCGGCAAAGATTGGACGTAACATCAAGAAGAACATTGCCGTTCACATCCCCGAACATTACATTCCGGCGTTCAAACCTGCCAAGGAATTCGTGGCCGAGGTGAAAAAGATCACCAATCTGCCCGAAAATGCTGATTCCGACAGGGATGAATTGGCCTGATTTGGTGGTACCTTTGCCGTCTAAATAGCACAACGTGAACAAGTACCAGTGGATCACGGCAGGATCGGCCGTTGCCTTAATCATATTGATCTTTGCTTTTCGGGATGAAACACCCCCCGCAAAAAAACCAGCAGAGGGACAAACCGCGCTTGCATCTTCCCTCTCCATTGACAGCCTGTTAGTACATGCCCGGGAATCACTTACACCCGACCAGATGGACCGGATCCTTTTCCTCGAGAAATCGGTAGGCAGAGGAGATGTTTCTGAGCAAAAACTTCATATCTATCACCAACTCGCTCGTTTCTGGCAGGATACCGGCCGGAACTTCGTGGTTTCCACCTGGTACCGCGCCGAAGCCGCCCGGTTGGAAAATTCCGAAAAAAACCTCACCTTTGCCGCCCATTTGTTGTTGGACAGCCTTCGGGAAGAACCGAATGTCCAGCTCAGAAGATGGGAGGCCCAACAAGCCAAAGAGTTATTTGAAAGAGCATTGAAAATCAATCCGGAAAACGATTCATCGCGTATCGGACTGGGAACGGTCTATCTCTTTGGAGATATTGCCGATAACCCCATGCAGGGTATCCAGATGATCCGTGAGGTCATCGGCCGCGACAGTACCAACGTGTATGGCCAGATGATGCTGGGGTATGGCTCCGCACTATCGGGACAATACGACAAAGCAGCCGACCGTTTTGATAAGGTGCTCGCAATTGACCGCACCAATATGGAAGCCGTATTGATGCTGGTCCGAATCGGAGAAGCCTACGAGAAAGAAGGTAAAAAGACAGAAGCCATTACACAATATGAAAAGGCCCTGCCCCTTCTTCGTGAAGACTGGAAACCGGAATTGAAGAACAGGATCGACCAATTAAAGAATTAACCCGACCTTATTTTATAAATTAATTATTAAAAACATTTTATTATGCCTTGTGGTAAAAAAAGAAAGCGTCATAAGATTGCTACGCACAAAAGGAAGAAAAGACTGAGAAAGAACAGACATAAGAAGAAGAATAAATAGTGTTTGAAGTTTAGCTTCTTATTGCCGATAGTACGTCTACCCCATCAATTTGCCCCGATCTAATCTATCCTATCACTACGTACTCATCGCCAGTTGATCGGCTTTTTCGATCCAAAACAAGTTTGGTATGACTAATTAATGTTCTGCTGTGAACAAAGAACTCATTATTAATGCAGTGCCGCAGGGGGTTGAGATCGCGCTGCTGGAAGAAAAAAAACTGGTCGAGCTTCATAATGAAAAGACGGATGCAAGCTTTGCCGTAGGGGATCTATACCTGGGAAAGGTTAAAAAACTGATCCCGGGATTGAACGCCGCATTTGTGGACGTGGGCTTCGAGAAGGATGCATTTTTGCATTATACCGATCTGAGCCCCTATGCCCGCTCACTGCTCAAATTCACCACCGCCTGCATGAACGACAAATCGGAAGGCATTCTCGACTTTGGAAAGTTCGAGAATGAGACCGAGATCGTCAAAACAGGAAAGATCAATGAAGTACTGGGAGGAAAGCCGCATATCCTGGTACAGATCCTCAAAGAACCCATCGCCGCCAAAGGGCCTCGCCTGAGCTGTGAGATCTCCCTGCCCGGTCGCTTTGTGGTGATCACCCCTTTCAATAATATCGTGGCCGTTTCCCGGAAGATCCATTCCTCCGAAGAAAGAAAAAGGCTCCAGAAGATCGTAGAAGCCATCAAGCCAAAGAACTTTGGCGTGATCGTTCGTACCGCCGCCGAAGGCAAGAACACGGCCGAACTTCATGAAGACCTCTCCAGCCTCGTTGAAACCTGGAAGACCATTCAGCGTAACCTGAAAGGTGCTACCGCACCCAGTAAGATCTTAAGCGAACAGACCAAAACCACTTCCATTCTCCGCGACCTGCTGAACGAAAGCTTCAACCGGATCGTGGTAAATGATAAGAACCTGTACAACGATACCCGTACTTATATCCAGCGTATCGCCCCGGAAAAACAGGATATCGTTTCCTTTTACAATAACGGACAACAGATCTTTGATCATTTCGGGATCACCAAACAGGTAAAAGCAGCTTTTGGCAAGACCGTGAACATGAACAGTGGCGCCTACCTGATCATCGAACATACGGAAGCCCTCCATGTGATCGATGTAAACAGTGGCTACAAAAGCGTAAGCAATAACCAGGAGCAGAACGCACTCGAGACCAACCTCGAAGCCGCCGATGAGATTGCCCGCCAATTGAGACTGCGTGACCTGGGAGGTATCATTGTGGTGGATTTCATTGACATGAAACTCCCCGAAAACAAACGCCGGTTGATGGAAGCCATGGAAGGTTTTATGAAAACCGACCGGGCCAAACATGCGGTACTTCCCATTTCCAAGTTCGGGCTCATGCAGATCACCCGCCAACGGATGAAACCCGAGGTGAATATCAATACGCAGGAAGTCTGCCCCAGCTGTCTCGGTACCGGTAAGATCTCTTCCACCATCATCCTCGAAGATGAAATGGAAAAGAACCTCAATTACCTCTTTACCCATCAACATAACCACCTTACTCTCGTGGTCAGCCCCATCATGTATGCCTATCTGACCAAGGGCTGGCTCTGGAGCATCCGTTCCAAATGGAAACGACGCTTCAAAAAATCATTTACACTCAAAGCCAATACAAATTATCACCTCACCGAGTTTCATTTTTATGATCGGAATGAGGAGGAGATAAAGTTGTGAGGCGTGAGACGTGAGGCGTGAGGCGTGAATAGTGAATGGTGAATAGTGAATAGTGAATAGTGAATAGTGAAAGATATAAAAAAGGGTCAATAGTTTTCACTATTGACCCTTTTGCTTATACATTATTTTTCTCACTATTCACCATTCACTTCTCACGTCTCACGATTCTCACGTCTCACGTCTCTCACGCCTCACGTCTCCCGCCCCTCAATACCCCGGATTCTGCACTACCACCCCATTTGTCGCATCGATCTCGCGTTGGGGAATCGGGAATACCATTTCATTGGCATTGTAAGCAAAACCATCGGCACTGTTTTTCAGGCGGCGAAGATCATGTACAGCCTGCCCTTCATGCGCCAGTTCGAGTTTGCGCTCGAGCAGGATAGCATCCAGTGTAATAGTGGGAGAGGCAATGCCTGCACGGGAACGAGTCTGGTTCAGGTCATTGATCGGTGTATCACCAACGGTAGTACCAAGGCGGAAATTACATTCTGCGCGGGTAAGGTACATTTCTGAAAGCCGGATCACGGGGATCACACGGTATTGTTGTTTCCATTTACCGGTACGGGTACCGCCGGCCCCAACATAAAACAGGTTGAGACGGTCATCACCAGGGGTGTATAAGTCAAGGTGCTTTTGTTGAATGGATACATCTCCATCGCGTCCACCAAAATCAGGAATGGAACAATACAGGTGCATGCTGTTATCACCATCCTGGTCAGACACCTGAATGGCGAAGATATCTTCCGAAGAATTTTCGGTATTGTTAAAGGCATCTGCATAATCGGTAACCAGGGACAGACCGGCATTGGTAGCCGCAGTAATTGCACGGTTGGCCGCATCGCGGGCTCCGGCATAATCGCCTTGTTGTAAATACACACGGGAGAGCAGGGCGGCGGCAGCAGCCTTGGTAGCATACACATCATTCTCTTCGGGCAACAGGTTCTCAGCCTCGGTAAGATCGGTGATGATCTGCGCATAGGTGTTGGCCACCGTGCTACGGGCTACATAGGAGCTGGCATCAATACCACGGGTGGGTGTAAGGATCAGCGGCAGACCGGGATTCGAAGAGGCGTTTCCATCGCTAAAAGGTTTGGCGTAGAATTTTACCAATTCAAAATAAACGGCGGCGCGGATAAACAAGGCCTCACCTTCCACTCTGTCCTGATCGCCTGGGTCCACCACCGCAATCGCGCTGAGGATATTGTTGGCCACATTGATGGTTTTATATCCTTCAATCCAGGTATCACGAACAAAACTATTGGTCGTGATCATCTGCTTGAGCCAGATCTCACGAGGTTCGTTAAATGTTCCTTCCCAACGGATCTCATCATCCGCGGCAAGCAATTCGGCATACAGGGAAACATTACCACCGTAAAGGTCTCCGATACTCAGGGCATCATAGGCCCCATTGAGTACCTTCTTTACGTTCGCATCAGAGTTAAGGGCTACTTCTTCCGCCACACTCTGCTGTGGCAGCAGGTCAAGCTTCTTACCACAGGAAGAAGCGACCAGAGAAGCGATCAGTAGACTATATATTACTTTCTTCATTTTTGCAGGGTTTTAGGGTTAGAATCCAAGGTTGATACCAAAAGTGAGTGATTTGATCTGCGGGGCAGCATAGAAATCGCTACCCTGGTTCCGGTTACCGGCGCGGTAATCCGTATTCACCTCTGGGTCCCAACCGGTGTAATCCGTGATCGTCAGCAGATTGATTCCGGTAACAAATATTCTGGCCGATTGAATCCGGGCTTTCTTCAGTACGGAAGAATTGATGGAATAAGCCAGGGTTACATTTTTCAAGCGTACATAAGAACCACTTTCTACATAACGGCTGGAGGCACCGATACCATTACCCCCTGCCAGGCGAAGCTGGGGAACATCGGTGATATCACCGGGGTTCTGCCAACGGCGCAGTTGATCACGTGTCTGGTTATCAAACCAATCGAAACTGGCCGACATAAAACCACCGGCTCCGTTCAGGATCTGATTGCCAAATACACCTTGCAGCAATACATCGAGTTGTAATCCTTTATAGGAAAAACTATTCGACAAACCGGCGATCCAATCGGGATTGGGGTCACCTACTACGAAATTGCCGGCTGCATCATAGTCGTTTGTCAGCGTCTTGCCATCCTGCTCATAATACAGGGCATCTCCATTAAGCGGATCAGCGCCTGCGAACTTAGGACCATAAAAAACACCGATTCCTTCTCCTACGATCAGGGAGTTGAGGTAACGACCATCATTGCCGGGGATCGAGGTTTGTAAACCATCCAGCTGGGTAATCTTGTTCTTGTTACGGGCAAGGTTCAGACTGGTATTCCATTTGAAAAAACGGCCGTTCACATTGGTGGAATTCAACACGATCTCCACACCTTTGTTTTCCATTGAACCGATGTTCACGGTTTGTGTGGCAAACCCAGATGTGCTGGGAACGGGTACGTTATAGATCAGGTCTTTGGTATTACGTACATAATAATCGATCTCACCGGTTAACCGGTTGTTGAACAAACCAAAGTCAATACCGATATCGGTCTGTGCCGATTTTTCCCAGCGCAGTTCAGGGTTGGCCAGTTGCGTAGGCACCAGTCCGGAGTTACCACCATATTTTGCAGCTCCCCAGAGACCCAGTTGAGAGAAGTCACCAAAACCTGCATCGTTACCGGTCAATCCATAACTGGCACGCAGTTTCAGGAAGCTGATGGCTTTGGAATTGGCCAAGAAATTTTCTTCGCTCAGTATCCAGCCCGCAGAAGCAGCCGGGAAAAAGCCATATTTGTTATCCTTACCAAAGCGGCTGGAACCATCCACACGACCACTTAAAGAAAAGAGATACTTATCATCGATCTTGTAGTTGGCACGCGCAAAGTAAGACAGTACGGAAGATTCAGTAGCGGTAGAAGAACCACCGGTGATACGACCGGCACTGGCAATTTTCTTCAGGGCATCCACCGGAAAATCTTCACCGGTTACCCGGGTGAAATCATTGTTGAATTTCTGGAAGGACATACCCAGGGTGGCATCCAGGTCGTGGTTGCCAATGGCTTTACTATAATTGAAATAGTTGTTGGTGTTGTAGTTCACGGTACGGTACCAGTCAGACTGGCCATAACCATTGGTAGAAGCACCTGCATCGGTACGCGAACCTTTGAATACATCATCATTGGTGGTTTGGATATCCACACCCAATTCAGTACGAAAACTAAACCCTGTAAAGAATTTATAACTCAGGAAACCACTTGCGAGGTTACGATAGGTGGTCGAGGTATAACGGGCATCTTCCAATTCGATCAGACCATTGTAATATGTGGTCACCGGGCGATCGTACAGCTCGCCATTCAAATCACGTACGGGTGTGATTGGCGCCAGGGCCACCAACTGCATGGGGGTGGAGAACTGGTTATCGTCTGTATTCCTGTTAGAGAGCGAGCGGCTCAGACCCAGATTCAGACCCAGTTTAAATTTATCACTTGCATCATGTTCCAGGTTCATCCGGCTGGAGATACGCTGGAAATTATTGCCGATCAGGATACCGGTTTGATCGTTTAAACCGGCGCTGACATAAAAACGTGTTTTATCACTACCACCCGATGCCGTGATGTCGATCATCTTGGTGGTGGCTTTATCATTAAAGGCTTGCTTTTCCCAATTGGTATTTGTTTCCAGGGTACGCCAATCGCTATATCCAGAGTAGCGGGTCAATCTTCTTTCGGCGAACTCCAACCAGGAGCCGGGGTAATCACCGGGGTTATTGATCGGATCATAGCCATCGATCAGATCGCTGTTATAGGCTGCTTCGCGCAGGAGTTCTACATACTCACCGGCATCCAGGAATCCACGGAGATGAGTGGGTTTGTTTACCCCATACTGCATGTTCACGGTCAGGTTGGTTTTTCCTGCCTTACCTTTTTTAGTGGTGATCAGTACTACTCCATTGGCGGCACGAGAACCGTAGATGGCTGCAGCGGAAGCGTCTTTCAGGATCTCGAAAGATTCTACATCATTAAAGTTGATATCTGCCAGGGCGTTTCCGGAGAGGGCGCCTGTGTTGATAGGTACACCATCTACTACATAGAGTGGATCGTTGGCGGCACTGATGGAACCCGCACCACGGATACGCACCTTTACGCCTTCGCCTACCTTACCGTTATTCGCTTCCACGAATACACCGGCAGCACGGCCCTGAAGGGCCTGGTTAAAGTTGGGAACAGGGGTATTCGCCACTTCAGCGCCTTTGATGCGGGCGATATTACCCGTCAGGTCGCGCTTCAGTTTGGTGCCATAACCTACCACCACCACTTCATCGAGTGACTGGTTGGTGCCGGGCGCCAGGCGGACATTAATTGCCCCATTACCCACGTCAACTACCTTTTTGGCAAAACCCACCGAGCTGATCTCAAGGGAATTGGTGTTCTCAGGAACAGAAATGCTGAACGAACCGTCGTTGTCGGTTACTCCTACTACCCTTCCTCCCGCGCTAATGGTCGCACCGGGGACCGGGAAATTTTTCTCATCTGTCACTTTTCCAGTGACGGTTTTTGTTTGGGACCAGGCCATTTGCGCAAAGAGCATCAGCGCCATGACCCAGAGGATCCTTGGTGTTCTCATGTGTATTAACTGTTTTGGTAAAGAATTAGCGGAAAAATAACATATTTCTTTCAGACAGAATTTATCGGGTCATTTGCTGCTTTACCATATAAAAAAAAGCCCCGGTAAAAACCAGGGCTTGCATTATTAACAACACACGAGAAAAAACTATCTCCAGCCGGCGTTGGAAGTGTTAGTTCCGTCGGCATTGGCTACACCACCAAAGGTGTAGAATGGTGCTTTTTCACCAAAGGTCTCCAGCGTCTGACCAGGCAGAGGCCAATGAAGGGGAGTACCTTTTTGCAGGAGGTCTTTCTTCCTCATTTCGAAGAATTGGACACCCATACCGGTGATATAGAGTTCTACATGACGTTCGTGGTGAATGGCTTTTTCAATTTCAGCCAGGTTAGCAGCCACCGGGGTCATATTACCGCGGGTTACGCGGGTACCGGCATTGATGACGGCTGCAGCTCCGGCGAGGTCGCCCGTGTAAGCGCGAGCCTCGGCACGCAGCATATCATTTTCTGCTTTCATGAAATCAGGCACAGGTCCATCACCCAGGGCGTATGCAGCGTCGTAGCGCGCATAGCGGTAATTGGAGAAATGATAGTAACCACGTGCAGCCTGGAACCAGTTCAGGCTCGAATATTCAAAGTCGGTAAAAATACGCTCGTCCTGAGGGTTGGTTGATTCAGGAGGAGTAGGGAAGCTGGAGTTATCATCCCAGTGCTGAGGCTGGGTATTATCCATCAGGTTAACCACATACATATCCACCTTGCCCCAACCGGGGAAAGTGAGGTAGTCACCTGCTTCTGCATACCAGTTTACATAACCATCCTGTTGAATGGTAAAATCGCTGGTAAGACCAGCATCCGCATAGGTTTTTACCTTGTTCCAATCAACGGCCGCCAGTTGCGCTTTATTCCGGGGCATATTGGCCAGGATTCGGGCGGCCCAGGAGTTACAAAGCTTTTTGAACTCAACACTGGAATAGTCACCTGGTGTTCCCAGCCAGGAGGCGGGGATGGTGAAGGTGTTATTGCTGAGCAAAATGGCTTCATCAAGATAGCTAACAGCAGCAGCAGCTACTTCCGCAGGAGTGGAGGCTGTGGCAACAGTGGCATCAGGGATCGTGATATTCTCATCTACGATGAACCCACGGTCAAAGAATAATGCAAGCATACCATAGGCAATTCCTTGGTTAAATTTTGCAAATGCCTTTACCTGGTTATTATCTACCCCGCCGTTTCCGATATCCAACCCGGCATTAATAGCCTTCATAACATTTGAGGCTGTATTAATGGATCTGTACATACGATCGAAAAATTCCTTTGTGGTACCTCGATAGGCGTAATTCGAAGCATTGTTCCAGGCATTACGTGGCTCCCAGCTCATATCCCGCATGGCCTGGTTACCCCAGGAGCAGGTTACGTTATCGGAAGCGGTGGCCAGAAACATAGCGGGGCTATATGTATAGGAGTGTGTGGCAATGTACCAGGTATTGAATAAACCTGAAGCGATGGATTTCACACTCGCAGAATTTGAATATACATCCTCAAATTCAGGCTCGTTGGGGTTCTTACCCACATCGAGTTTCTTACAGCCCTCGAGGATGACAAAGAGGGAGCTGAGGAAGATCAAAGATTTGATTGCTTTCATATTATCTGGTTTGTGTGTTATTAAAAGTCTAATTGAAGCGAGAAGGCCAGGTTACGGAAATTGGGATATGTATCTGTTCCATCAAATGGATTCCGGATGCTTCCTACTTCAGGATCATAACCGGAATAGTCAGTGATGGTAAGCAGGTTACGACCGATCACACGGGCTGTGATTCCTTTCACCACCCCTTTGAACATGCTCAAAGAAGATTTGGAGAATGTATACCCGATCGCTACTTCACGCAGTTTGATAAAACTGGCGTCCTCTACCCAATACCTGTTATTGGTATTTACATCATAGAAGCCCTGGAAATAATCCAGTGTCTTCTTCAGGTTCGTAGGCACATTGGCCATGTCCTCGATACCATTACGGTTATCGCGGGTCAACCACTGTGATTTACGGTTATACACATCACCACCTTGTTTGATGTCGATGAGCATATAAACCTGGAAGCCTTTCCAGTTAAGTGTATTGGAAATACCCATGATGAAATCAGGGTTACCATTACCGATCTCACCAAAATTCAGGTTGCCATCGGAATCGAGCAACTTGATCGGCTTTTCGTTGATGGTACCTTGAGAACCTACAGGAACAACATAACCGTCTGAGTTCACTTCGTAATCGGAGATGGTTTTACCAGTGGGCAATTGCTGGGCCATTTGATCCAGTGTTCTTACCCAGTCATATCCATAGATAGCACCATATCTTTCACCGGCTTTGATATAGAACAGACCGTCGGGACCCGACAGGTAAGGAGCTACATCCAGACTGGTGATGCGCTGGTTGGTTTTAGAGAAAACGATATTTGTATTCCAGCTCAGGTCCTTCTTCTTGAACCAGTTGGCACCCAGGGTCAATTCCAGGGTATTGGACTCCAACGAAGCGGCATTTCTCCACTGACGGTTGTAACCATCATTCAGGAAGGGGATCAGGGGAACTTCAAGGAAGGCATCGGTGGTTTTTGATTTGGCGTAAGTTCCTTCAAAATAGAATTTTCCAAGGAACTCTACATTCAACCCAAATTCCATTTCAGCGGTGTTACTGGGTTTCAGGTTCGGGTTACCTTGTTGGGAAGCCGACGCTGCGCCATTCGCCAGTTGATAATATCGATACTGCCAGTCATAACCCGGACGGATACCCGCCGTACCATAAGCAGCCCGTACTTTCAACTCATCAATGCCATTGATGTGTACATCCTGAGAGATACGGTAAGCACCGGAAACACGATAGTAGGGCTTCCATCTTTCTTCCGAACCAAACAGCGAAGAACCATCATAGCGGCCCATACCATCAAACAACAGTTTGTCTTTGTAATCCAAACCAAGGATCGCGAAATAGTTCCGTGCACGAATATCCTGAAGAGCAGAAGAATAACTGTGCGGGTTAGTGGGTGCGAAGTTGTTGAAGTCGGGAATATTGGGGTATGAGAATTGGGATGCGCTCACATCAAAATTCTCGTAGTGTTTGTTCTCAAACAAATAAGACAATTTACCGGTGACACGCAGGTTATTGAACCTGTGCATCATGTTGATGGTCGCCTGTGTGTTCTGGCTATTGGTCTCGTCTGAATATTTATACAGGCTTCCTTCGCTATGACTCATGCCCCAATCCGGAGCGGTACCACCACCAGCCACGATCCAAGTATCATAGGGAGAATAGCTGGTATAACGATAGTTCTCGATCTCAATGGTGTGGGTCAGGTCCACATTGATCCATTTGGCGAGTTTGATATTTGTGCTGTAGTTACCGATCCAGCGACGGGTAAAGTCATCTCGTTTGTTTTTCCATACGGAATAAAGCGGGTTTCTTTCATTGCTGAACGGGTTGTGACGGATCAGATAAGGCTGACCATCGGGGTTATTGAGCTTCAGATTATTGTCAGGCTCAGCCAAAACAATATTAAAGAAGATACCACCACCATCACCGGGGTATTGCGTCTTGGTGCTGATGAAGAGGTTAGAAGCCGAGAACTTCAACCAGGGAGCCACCTGGTGGTCAATGTTCAAACGGAAGTTCTGACGTTTGTAACCACTGGTATATTGAATGATACCTTCCTGTGAGTTGTTCTCAAAGGAAGCATACATATTGGTCAGTTTGGAACGGGTAGATATACCTACAAAGTTGGTATAGTTTGTACCGGTATTGAAGAACTCCTTTTGCTGGTCAATGTTCAGGGCAAAAGGATTATCCATGTAGTGGTCAGCTTTGATTGAACGGGATCCACTCAAACCGGGAGCAAAACCACCCATATAGTTGGAGGGATAGTTAACCCCTGCATATTTGGTATAATTAGATACACTCTGCCAATCGCTGGCCAGATTAAAGGCATGGCTTTCGGAGAGGTCAATATAGCGCTGAAGGTTTTGGAAACCTACTTCGTTACGGATCGTAACGGCAGTTGTTCCAATTTCAGTACGGTTACCTCTTTTGGTTGTAATGGAGATAACCCCGTTACCCGCGCGGGAACCATAGAGCGAAGCGGCAGCAGCACCTTTTACCACCTCCATGGATTCAATATCATCCACATTGATATCGGTAAGTGCACCATTCAGGATTACCCCATCTACCAGGATCATTGGGCTGGATCCAACATTCAGGTTATTATCACCACGAAGCAATACATCGATATTTCCACCGGGGGAACCACCGGTAGAATTCACACGTACACCGGCTACCTTACCCGAAAGGGCACTGGCAGCTGAAGTAGCAGGAACGATCTTCAACCGCTCTTCACCAACCTTAGTAACGGACACGGTCATCTTTTTCCGGGTTGTAGCTCCCGCTACACCGGTAACGATAACATCATCCAGTAATTTAGACTCATTTACCAGGGAAATACTAACGGTCTGCCCGGCCCTGACATTCAATGTCTGGGTACCAAAAGTTACGGCAGAGATCTCCAGCACCGTAGAGGCTGAAGGAATGTTCAATTCAAAAGTTCCATCGTTTGAAGTACTGGTACCAGTTTGGGTACCCTGGATAATCACGGAAGCACCCGGAACAGGGGCCCCCTTGTCATCGGTTACCTTGCCCTTAACGACACCCTGGGCAAAGACCGAAACGGTAGCACAAAAAGCCACCATCAGAGTCAGGAGTTTTCTCATGTTGTTTGGTAGTTTGGTTATAATAAAAAAAAGCGTTAAGGCAGTCAATCTGGGCGGGTACAGGATAAAAATAAATAAAATATATAAATATCCTAAGACAAATGGCCGTGCAACCTGCTGCACGGCCATTCAAACAAAAAAATTGCCTTTGATCAATATTTTGGAATTCCTTAACTACGGTCTCGGCTATTGAGAAACAACATGATATACTGCAGCAGGTTGACCACAGCGGCCAGCGCTGCTACTACATAAGTCATTGCCGCCCAATTCAATGCGTCTTTTGCCTTGGGGTATTCCACGGCATTGGCCACATTGGTACCGTTCAACCAGGCCAGGGCCCGGCGGCTGGCGTCAAACTCAACCGGGAGCGTGATCAGCGAGAAAACTACCGTAACTGCCAGTAAACCAATGGCAATCAGAAGAAAAACCGGCATACCGGCCAGGGCCAGGGCCACACCCACCAGGAGTGCTATATTAATTATACCCGAACTGAACTGAACAGCCGGAACCAGTTTGCTCCGCATGGTCAACCAGGCATAAGCCTGAGCATGTTGTACCGCGTGCCCGCACTCGTGCGCCGCCACAGCTGCTGCAGCTATGGAGGAACTGTTATATACTTCTGGACTCAAATTCACGGTTTTGTTTACCGGATTGTAGTGATCACTCAAAAATCCCTGAACGGATGTGACCTGCACGTCATAGATCCCATTCTCCTTCAACATCTTCTCCGCCACCTGGCGTCCGGTCAGCCCATTCGACAAAGGAATCTTGCCATAAGTCTTGAACTTTCCACGCAAAATCATCGAAACGACGAGGCTCAGTCCAATGAATAAAATCGAAACCAACATGATACTCGGTGTCATATCTCTTTTTTAATAAAATAAGGCATCAAATCTCCCTCCAAACCTCTTTCCCGGAAGCCTTGTCACCCCAAAAAACAGCCCCCGCCGATATGTCATATACGAAATCCTTCGTGTATTAAATTAAAAAAAATTCTCCTGTGGGATTGCGTGAATCAATATGAATATATAATAACTTGTAAAGAATTAAATATCATTTATTTATAAGGAAATTTTAGAAAATTAAGGGCTGATTTTAGGGCCAAATTTGGGCTTTGAAGTTATCAACAGGAGCAAAAATTTATTTTGTTATCCCCCGCAGATTTGTAATTTAGTACCAGAATTTAATGGGTTAGTAAGTAAAAGGGTCGATCGTCAGATCGGCCCTTTTTACTTTGTATAATTTTCTCTGTTTTTTTCCTCCATTCTGCATGTAGAAAATCCATTTTTACATCCCGTTTTTACAACTCGTTTTACTTTTCATCATGTTATCTTTAGCGCATGAGTAAGGCAAGATCAACATTCTTTTGTCAAAACTGCGGACATGAAAGTGTGAAGTGGTTAGGGCAATGCCCATCCTGTTTACAATGGAACACATTTGTGGAAGAAGTGGTACAAAAGGAAGTTAAAGGAAAGGACAAAGATTGGAAAGATTATCATGAAGGAAAAAGAATTCAACGCACCATTCCTTTACAGGATGTACAAGCGGGTGAAGAAAAGAGGATCGCCACAAACGATAAAGAACTGAATCGCGTTTTGGGTGGTGGCATCGTACCTGGAAGTTTGGTATTGATCGCCGGTGAACCAGGCATTGGAAAATCAACCCTCTTTCTGCAAAGCGGGTTGGAGTTAACCGGAGTGAGCACTCTTTATATCAGCGGTGAAGAAAGTGAGCAACAGATCAAGATGAGGGCGGACCGTTTACACCGCTCCAACGAAGATTTTTACCTGTTGACAGAAACATCCACACAGATCATTTTCCAGGAGATCAAAAAACTAAAACCAGGATTGGTCATAATTGATTCGATCCAAACCCTGCACACACCATTCATCGAATCCTCCCCGGGAAGTGTTTCGCAGATACGGGAATGTACGGCGGAATTTCAGCGATTTGCCAAGGAAACCAATACCCCGGTATTCCTGATCGGACATATCACCAAGGATGGTTCCATTGCGGGTCCCAAGATATTAGAACATATGGTAGACACGGTCCTTCAGTTCGAAGGCGACCGTCATTATGCCTATCGCATCATACGCACCCTGAAGAACCGTTTTGGCAGCACCGCCGAATTAGGCATTTATGAAATGACCGATGCCGGTATGCGGGTAGTATCCAACCCCAGTGAGATACTCATCACCCAAAAAGAAGAAGCCCTGAGTGGTATTGCCATTGCCGCAACCATCGAAGGCATGCGTCCTTTATTGATCGAGGTCCAGGCCCTGGTCACCCAATCCGTTTATGGCACACCGCAACGCACCGTCAGTGGTTTTGATCTGCGTCGTCTGCAACTACTCCTGGCAGTGTTGGAAAAAAGAGGCGGTTTCCATTTTGGCGTAAAGGATGTATTCCTCAACATTGCAGGTGGCATAAAGGTCGAAGACCCTTCCATTGACCTGGCCGTACTCTGTGCCTTGCTTTCTTCGTATGAAGATGCCGTCCTTCCCTCCAATATGTGTTTTGCCGGCGAAGTAGGCCTCAGTGGCGAGATCCGCGCCGTTAACCGCATTGATCAACGTATTGCGGAAGCAGAAAAACTTGGATTTGAAAAGATCATCGTCTCCAAATACAATTCCAAAAGCCCCTCCTCCAAAAAGTTCGATATCGAAGTTGTACCGATGGGGCGAGTGGAAGAGTTGTACCGTTATTTGTTTTCCTAGCGTGGTTCGAAAACTCATTTGATTGCGTCGATTTTACGGATTTTTTCTCGCGGCGCACGCAAAGAATCTGGCGGACGCGGAGGCCCTCTCCTTTTCGACCTACCTGCAGCCGCAGCGCACGTCGCCTCCTTGCGTGCGCCGCGAGAAATAAAAAATTCGTGCAAATAATCTAATTCGTAAAATCTGTACCCGATGTTATCCCTCCTTTTCCCCCACACCTGTGCCTCCTGTCAATCAGACCTGCTCGAAAGAGACAGCGAAGTCTGCGGCCCCTGCCTCCTCGATCTTCCCGAAACCGGGTTCACCGGTTTGCCTGACAATCCCGTAGAGAAATTATTCTGGGGGCGTTTGCCCCTTCGCTCTGCATCCAGTCTCTATTATTTCAATAAAGGAGGCGCCATACAAAAATTATTACACGAAATAAAATACAAAGGCAATCGCGCGCTGGCCATACAACTGGGAAAAAACCTGGGTAAGGCCATTGCGCAATTCCATGCACCGGGTTCGCTGGATGCCCTGATCCCATTACCCCTATTCCCTAAAAAAGAAAGACAAAGAGGGTATAATCAGGCACAACTGATCAGTGAAGGAATATCGTTGGTGACCGGTCTGCCGGTTTTGAATGACGTTATCATTCGTCCGGAGCACACAGAAACACAAACCAAAAAAGGAAGATTGGAAAGATGGAAGAACATAGATGGAAAATTTGACTTAAAGGACCCTGCTGCGATAAAAGGAAAATCTCTTCTTCTTGTAGATGATGTGGTAACAACGGGGGCTACGCTTGATTCCTGTGGCCAGGAACTTTTGAAAGCCGGAAACATCCACCTTCATATCGCCGTACTCTGTATTGCCGGCAGCTAACGGCAATAGAGATAAATGGTTAATTTTGACCCATGCGCAAACTCCTTCCGCTTCCCTTATTTCTCCTTATCTTCTTTTCCTGCCGGAAGGATAGCTTTATCACCAGCCCGGATGCGCGGGTTACGATAAGCGCAGATACCCTGCACTTTGATACAGTATTTACAACGGCTGGTTCGGTTACCCAATATTTCAAGGTTCGGAACGACAATGACCAAAAATTATTGATCTCCTCCATCCGTATCATGGGTGGAGCAGGTTCCGTATATCACATCAATGCCGATGGTACACCCGGACCGGAAATACAGGACCTGGAGCTGGCGCCGAATGACAGTTCCTATGTATATGTCAATCTCCGCATTGACCCCAGCACCGATATACTTCCTTTTGTTGTACGCGATAGTGTACGCATTGCATATAATGGCAACGAACAATTTGTTCAACTGGAGGCATGGGGGCAGAATGCCCATTTTTTCCGGGATAAGGTTATTTCGGGAAACGAAACCTGGACCAATGACCTTCCCTATGTGATCCTGGGTTCATTGGAAGTGGCCACTTCAGGTCATCTCCAAATTGAAAAAGGGTGTCGCGTATATGTACATGCTGATGCACCACTCATAATTAATGGACGTTTACAGGTCAATGGCGAAAAGGATAGTATTGACAGGGTATACTTTCAGGGAGACAGGTTAGACCTGCCTTATGCCGATTTTCCGGCTTCCTGGCCCGGGATCTTCTTTACCCCCACCAGTCATGATAACTTTCTTCAATTTGCAGTTATCAAAAATGCCTACCAGGCCATAGCGGTTCAGGACCCCTCCATCAATGCCAATCCCAAGCTCACCTTGCTGGAATGTATCATTGAAAACGCCTACGATGCCGGCATCCTTTCATTCAATAGTGCCATCAATGCCCGAAATTGCCTGATCAGCAACTGTGGTAAGAACCTGATGTTGGTCAAAGGCGGTGTCTATCTTTTTGAACATTGCACAGTTGCCAGTTATTCAAATACCTACCTGGTTCACAAGGACCCTGTTTTGCTACTTACCAACTATGTGTCCGCAAATAATATTCCGGTGACAGCCAACCTGACTGCTACCTTCCGCAACTGCATCTTTTGGGGGGAAAATGGTATTGTTGAAAATGAAGTGACCGTGCTTAAAGTGGGCTCCGATCCATTCAATGTGACCTTTGATCATAATCTGTGGAAACAGTCGCAGGAACCATCGGGGATAAATTCCATTTCCAATCTCAATAATCTACCACCCGCATTTGATAGTATCAACACCAGTAAGCATTACTACAATTTCAGGTTAAGGGACAACTCACCGGTTTTGAATGCCGGAGTCAACAGCTCCGTTTCCATTGATCTCGATGGAAAGCCGCGTCCCGTAGGATTACCTGATCTGGGGTGCTATGAAAGGCAGTAGTGGAGGCGGGAGATGTGGGAGACGTGAGACGTGAATCGTGAGTAGGAAACTTACAACTTATTTCGCCCCTTACTACTGACGCCTCACGTCTCACGATTCACGTCTCACGTCCCTAGTTCAAATACTTCGTCACCTCATCACTCATTGGCTCCACTTTCGAGGAAAACACCGTGATCAGTTTTCCTTTTTCATCAACCAGAAATTTGGTAAAATTCCATTTGATGGGGTCAGTAATACCCTTAGCTTCTGCTTCGGCCACGAGGTATTTAAAGAGCGGATGAATATCATCGCCTTTTACTGAAACCTTCTCCGCCATTGGGAAGCTAACTCCATAATTCTTTTTGCAGAATTCAGCGATCTCGTCATTGGTACCCGGCTCTTGCTGTCTGAAATTATTGGCGGGAAATCCAATGATCACCAGTTTATCCTTGTAAGTAGTATAGAGTTTTTCCAGTCCCTCATATTGGTAGGTGTACCCGCATTTAGAGGCGGTATTCACGATCAGGATCTTTTTGCCCTTGTATTTGGAAAGATCGATCTCGCCGCCTTCGAGGCCGGGAACTTTGAAATCATATACGGAGGTGGCGACAAAGAACAGGGTAATGGCGAGAAGAAGCGTTTTCATGATCGTGTGTTTTCGTGAAGAACAAAGTTAACTTAAATAAGTTTAGGGGGTAATCCCCTAATTTCGCTGCATGTCCTTTCGCGATGTTATAGGCCAGGAAGCCGTGAAGAATGACCTCAGAGAACTCATTACCCAGAACAGGCTTAGCCATGCCTTGTTGTTTTTGGGAAAAGAGGGAAATGGTGCCTTAGGACTGGCCTATGCCCTTGCCCAATACCTGGTTTGTACGCAAAAAGGTGAAGATGCCTGTGGCACCTGCCCGGCCTGTACCAAGGTTCAACAACTGGTTCATCCCGATATTCACTATGCCTATCCTGTTGTAACAAAAAAATCTGGCACCCCTCCGCTGAGCACGGATTATATCACAGAATGGAGGGAGTTCTTCAAATCATATCCTTACGGAAATGTATTTGACTGGCTTCAGTTTATTGGGGCAGAAAATAAACAAGGCAATATCACGGCCGCAGAGTGTAATGATATCCTCCGCAAGCTAAGTCTCAAGAGTTTTGAAAGCGACTACAAAGTACTTGTCATGTGGATGCCCGAATACCTGGGCAATGAAGGAAACAAATTACTCAAGCTGATCGAGGAGCCACCACCTGATACACTATTTATATTGGTGGCCGAAAATGAGTCGCTCATTCTGCCCACCATCCTGTCGCGTTGCCAATTAATAAAGATCCCTGCACTGACTGACCAGGAAATCGCTTCAGCCCTGATCGAAAGAAACAAGACCGCACCTGAACTGGCACACCAGACGGCGGGTATAAGCGAGGGTAACTACCGCGAAGCGCTCCAATTGCTCCAGCATGCCGAAGAAGACTGGCAGTCCCTGCTCCGCGATTGGCTGAATGCCACCCTGAAAACCGGACCCGTTGCCCAGACCAAATGGGTGGAGGAGGTAAGCAGGCTTGGACGGGAAAAACAGAAGCAATTCCTACGGTATTTCAACCACCTGCTCCAGCAGGCCATACGGCTCCGGATAATGGGACAGCTCCCCCTGCCCGAAAAAGAACTGGATTTTGCCCACCGCCTCAATAAAATAGCCAGCCTGGAACAACAACAGGCCCTGGTGGAGGAATTGGATAAGGCCAGTTATTATATAGAAAGAAATGCTAATGCGAAAATGCTCTTTCATGCCCTTACGATCAAACTTTACCATATCATTCAGGACAAAATTGTATTTTTGAATCATTGACCCCGGAAATGGCATGTGCGGAAAGGAGGGTCAGGATTGGGCGGTGAGGTTTTGTGTAAGTGGCTGATTCCTTGTTTTCTCTGCGAATCAATATAAATATTACCACAGCAGGCGTCTCCTCCCATTCCAATCTATTATTAAAAATAATTTTTATCTGGCTGAATGGGTTGCGGAAACTGTTCCCCTAAAGGATGTAAGAGCAATGGTGGTTGCAGCACAGGTAGTTGCAACCGGATGAATGCCTACGACTGGCTGATTAATCTGCCTATGGTAGATCAGGACAGCTATTGCCGCATCATAGAGGTGAGCTTCAATAATGGTAGCCGGAAAGATTTTTTCCGCAATACCACCTTGCATTTATTTGAAAAAGGCGATTTTATTACCGTGGAGGGGGTAAGTGGTTTTGATGTAGGCGAAGTGTCCCTGACCGGAGAAGTGGTACGCCTGCAAATGAAGAAACGCGGGGTAAAAGAACAAAGCGAAGAGATCAAAAAGGTCCTGAGGCCATCGAGCGAACGGGATATAGATACCTGGAGACATACCAAATCACGCGAAAAAGAAGCCCTGATCCGCGCCCGGGCCATTACCCGGCAGTTGAAGCTGGACATGAAGATCAGTGAAGTGGAGATACAGGCTGATGGACGCAAGGCTACCTTTTTCTATATCGCCGATGGGCGTGTGGATTTCCGGGAGTTGATCAAAGTTTATGCTTCGGAATTCAAGGTAAAAGTGGAAATGCGCCAGATCGGTGCCCGCCAGGAAAGTTCCAAAGTGGGTGGGATCGGTAGTTGCGGCCGCGAACTCTGCTGCAGTACCTGGCTTACTGATTTCAAATCGGTGAATACCGCCGCGGCACGTTACCAAAACCTGTCCATCAACCAGACCAAATTATCCGGTCAGTGCGGACGGTTGAAATGTTGTCTCAATTACGAACTCGATACCTATCTGGATGCCCTCCAGGGTTTCCCCAACGATTGCGATACGATCCAGGTAGCCAAAGGCAATGCCAACCTGATCAAAAAAGATATTTTCAAGAACCTGATGTGGTATATGCTGCCCGATAGCAGTAAACAATATCCGGTTCCCATCGAAAGAGCGGTAAAGATTAAATCGCTCAACAGACAGGGCATTATTCCCGATGAACTTGAAGCGGTGGAAGTCACATCATCCAAACCAAAAGAAGTAGAACCTGAATTTGTGGATGTGGTGGGCCAGATCAGTTTGCGCAGCCTGGAAAAAGCGGACCGTAAACGCCGGCACAAACAACAGCAACAACCCCGCAGACCCCAACAAGGTGGTGGCGGAAATCAACAATCATCCCAGCAACAACAACAGCAACCCCGTAAACCACACCAGGGCGGTAGTGGTGCAAACAGAAACCCCAACCAGGGGCAGAATAGAAATCGTCGCCCGGGAGGTAATACGGGTGGTAATAATCGTAAACAGGGAAGTTAAGTCTTAGCGGTTAAACACCTCAAACAAGGCGTCCTGCACTTTACCTCGTACATTCAGGTCAAGCAGTACCCGATTATTCCTTGTGGGGTTAACACGATTGGACAGAAAAACATACACCATCTTTTTTTCTGGATCCACCCATACACAAGTACCGGTAAACCCGGTATGACCAAATGTAGCCGGCGAGGCCAATACACTTGGGTACGGCTCCTGTCCTTTCTTTAGCTCCCTTTCCGGTTTATCAAACCCCAATCCCCTTCTGGAATCGCTGGAGCCATAGGCCGTAAAGAGTTTTATCGTTTCTTCGGAGAGATATCTTTTTCCATTTAACACACCTCCATTGAGCAGCATTTGATACAGGGTGCCGAGGTCATAGGCATCTGAGAAAAGTCCGGCATGTCCGGCCACTCCTCCAAACATCGAAGCGCCTTCATCATGCACATCACCCCTTATCGCCTGATTTCGGAAATGAAGTTCCGTCTCGGTCGGAATGATCTGATCAAGCGGGTACTTCTCCCGGGGTTTGAACCCTAAGGACAGCAGTCCCATTTTTTCATAAAATTCCTGGCGCACATATACATCCAGGGGTTTACCCGAAATAGCTTCCACTACTTTTCCCAAAAAGATAAAATCATTATCGCTGTACACATATTTACCCCGGGTACCCAAGGGACTTTTCAATATCCGTTGGAACATGGTATCCTGATAATCCTGGCGCATGTACAGGTTTTCGGCTACGCGTATGGTATATGCGCCGGTTCTTTCCCGGGAAAAATAAACAGAAGAAGGTATCCCTGTACTCGTATCGATGACTTCTTTATAAAAAGCAATAAAGGGTACGAGTCCAGCCCGGTGCAGCAAAACATCCCGCAATTTGAGATTTGCTTTATCTGTTCCCTTTACAATCTTCAGATAATCACCCAGGGTTTTATCCAGGTCCAGTTTACCCTGATCATACAATTTCATGACGGCGAGCGTGGTGGCGCTTACTTTGGTAACCGAGGCCAGGTCAAAGATATCATTGATGTCCATGTTCCTTTCACCCTGATAACTGATCTGGCCAAAGGCTTTCTGGTAAACAATGGCCCCGTCTTTGGCCGCAAGGATCACACAACCCGGAAAGGCTTTTCGTGCGATGGCATCGTTCACAATGGAGTCGATGGTCTCCAGGCCTGGCAGGGGGCGTGTATGCAGGGAGCTGGTTTGTTTATGATAAATGATGCCTTCGCCAAATTTCTTTCCGGCCACGGAAACAGGCAATACTCCCTGAGGGGTAATGCGTCCTTTTAATAGATCAGCAGCCGCATTGGCTGTTATATCATCATCCTGATAGCAGGCAACCAGGTTTTTAGCATCAGCGAAATAGGAAAGCGAAAGCACATTGCCAAACACCAGTGTAACGGAAGGAAAAGCCTGCAACTGGCGAAATAAATCCAGTGCCGCACCGGAAATATTATATTGATTGGCCGGTCGAAGTGATAATCCATGAACCCCGATCACGACTTCCTGGTAGAGACCTTTTTGAAGCGAGGCCAGTATCTCATTCGCTTTGTCTGCCGATTCCTTATAGGAAAATAAATAAGTATCTGCCTGATGATCCAATTGGATACGCGTGCCAAACACATTCAGGTTATTCAGGCCGATCCCGACAAAAGCTACTTTCTTATCGCGTAGCACGGGTAATATCCCGGTTTCTGAGCGTACTAAAGTGATTGTGGCGCGTGCAACGGCATCGCGGATCTTATCTGTTTGTTTATTCAGGTCCTCGGTCAGGTTTCGTGTATCGATCAAGGTTTGATTGGGTAACCCCAATTGATATTTGGCCCGAAGGGCCTTTTTTACTTTTTCATCCAGGATGGCCCAGGTCAATCTTTTTTGTCTGATCGCGGCTTTGATAGCCTTGATCGCTTCGGGGACATCCTCCGGTAAACAAAGCATATCATTACCGGCCACCAGGGCTTCGACGGCGATTGTACCTCCGGGAAAATATTTTGCCACACCCTTCATTTCCAGGGCATCGGTAAAGGTGAGTCCGGCAAAACCCAATTCTTTTCTCAATAATCCATTCACTGCCGGGGCTGAAATAGAGGTGGCCACATTGGGAGAAGCATCTAAAGAGGGGATGGAAAGGTGTGCGACCATGACGCTTCCTACTCCCGCATCCAATAAGGCTTTAAAGGGCATCAGCTCCATGGAATCCAATTGGCTCCGGGTCTTGTTGACGATCGGAAGATCATAGTGTGAATCAACATCCACATCACCATGACCGGGAAAATGCTTGGCACAGGCCATGATACCGGCATCCTGCATACCCCGCATGTAAGCCACACCAAGTCGGGCTACCTTGTATTTGTCTTCGCCAAAAGAACGATATCCGATCACGGGGTTATTGGGGTTATTATTGATATCCACTACGGGCGCATAGTTGACATGTATCCCCAGGCGCTTACATTGTTCTCCTACAGCAAGTCCCATCTGGTACACCAGCGTGGTATCGGATAGTGCTCCCAAGGTGAGTTGATAAGGAAATTTTATAACACTATCCAACCGCATACCAACGCCCCATTCGCCATCAATGGTCACCATCAGGGGTGTTTGGGCTATGGATTGATAGTAGTTGGTATAATTGGCCTGCCGTACCGGGCCTCCCTGAAAGAAACAGAGCCCGCCCACATTGTACTGGCGAATAATGGCCGCCACCTTTTCCGCATATTCATCCCCTTTGTCAGAATGCGCACGGATGATCATCAATTGCGCGATCTTTTGATCTTTATTCAGTGAATTGAACACACTATCTACCCATTCTGATTCTGTAAGGCGGGAAGAAAATTGGGCCTGGGCAGTTCCGGCCATAAAGAATAAAACTAAAAAATACTTGGCTCGCATACCTGTAAATTTACAGCATTCCCATTCACTATTCACTATTCACCATTCACCCCCTCACGTCTCACCTCTCACGAAACTCACGCCTTACGAAACTCACGCCTCACGAAACTCACGCCTCACAAAACTCACGCCTCACGATTCACGATTTTTAATAATACCTTTGCCCGGTGTCTGATATCATACAACTTCTCCCCGATAACATAGCCAACCAGATCGCCGCCGGCGAGGTCATTCAACGGCCTGCCAGCGCGGTAAAGGAGCTATTGGAAAATGCGGTGGATTCCGGTGCCACGGAGATCAAATTATTCATCAACGATGCGGGCAAATCGCTTGTTCAGGTAGTGGATAATGGCAAAGGCATGAGTGAGACCGATGCCCGGATGTGTTTTGAACGGCATGCAACTTCCAAAATCCGTCAGATCGAAGATCTGTTTCGGATTCGGACCATGGGGTTCCGGGGCGAAGCCCTGGCATCCATTGCGGCGGTGGCACAAGTTGAACTGAAAACGAAAAGGGTGGAAGACAGCACCGGCACCTATCTCGAAGTTGAAAACAGTGTGGTAAAAAAGCAGGAACCCGTGGCCTGCCAGGCCGGCACCAGTATAGCCATGAAGAATCTTTTCTTCAATGTTCCCGCCCGTCGGAATTTTTTGAAAAGCAATGCCGCTGAATTACGCCATATCCTGGATGAATTCACGCGGGTGGCCATGGCCTTTCCGGAAATCTTCTTTTCCCTGAGCAGTAATGGACAGCAGCTCTTCCACCTTGATGGCGGTAGCCCCAAGCAACGCATTGTTCAACTGCTGGGAAATAACTACGCCGCTAAACTGGTGACGGTAAAGGAAGAAACGGATTATCTGAATATTTATGGATTTGTAGGAAAACCCGAGACCGCCAAGAAGACCCGGGGTGATCAATACTTTTTTGTCAATAGCCGTTTTATTAAAAGCCCCTATCTCCACCATGCCGTGATGAGTGCCTTTCAGGAAATGATCCCGGCAGACAGCTTTCCGGCCTATGTGCTTTTTATTGATCTGGATCCGGAGCAGGTAGATGTGAACGTACACCCCACCAAACAGGAGATCAAATTTGAAGATGAAAAGATCGTGTACGCGTTTGTACAGGCAGCCATTAAACACGCACTCGCCCAATTTAGTGTAACACCCACACTGGATTTTGACCTCGATGCCTCCATCCAGCAATTGTCATCTGTACAACAACCGTTTACCGATGATAAAAAATCACAGGCGGTTTCCTCTTCCCTGTACAAAGGTTTTACGCAAAAGCACCAGGCGCATTTTATAGAAAAAAGCCCCAGAAGTGATCTGGGTAGCTGGTCGGATTATGCGGGTTCAACTGAAAAAGAGTTTGATCCAACCAAAACCACTCAGTCCACAGAATCCGCCATCCCAAGCCTGGCCAACATCGCTTTATCAGAAGATACGGAGTTGACCCAACTCCTGAATACCTATATCCTGCTACCGATTGGAAACAGTTTTAAACTGATCCACCAACAGTCGGCCCATGAGCGGGTATTGTATGAAAAAATGATTGCGGCGGCTGAGGGCAAACCAATGGCCACCCAGCGAAGTCTCTTCCCCATCACCCTCGACCTTTCACCGGCCGATGCGGTCATTCTCCAGGAGTTGATCCCCGACCTGCTGGTACTCGGTTATAGCATTGAGCCTTTTGGAAAAAATAGTTTTGTGATCCAGGGAACCCCCGCTGATGTGGAACAGGGAAATGAAAAGGTGGTGATCGATTTTATGCTGGAACAATACAAGCATTTCAGCAGCGATCTTAAATTCTCAAAAAGGGAAAAACTGATACGTTCCCTCGCCCGTCAACAATCCGTCCGGCCCGGCACGCGTCTTACCCAGCGCGAAATGCGCATACTCCTCACCGATCTCTTTGCCTGCCAACAACCCAATGCCACTCCCGATGGCAACCCGGTTTTCCTGGAATTTACGGAAGATGGATTGGAGAGGATGTTTAGGAAGTAGGTTGTTGGAGGACGGATGTTGGATTTGGATGACTGATGACAGATGACGGATGACGGATGACAGATGGCGGAGGCTTGCTGTGCGAGACCTCTGGTCTCGCACTTTTATCTTGTCGCCTCTGGCGACGCGAATAACAGCATTTTCATTTAAATTATGATATTAAAACTGTCGCCAGAGGCGACGGGAGAATCGTGCGAGACCAGAGGTCTCGCACAGCAAGCCTCCGCCATCTGTCATCCGTCATCCGTCATCTGTCATCAGTCATCCAAATCCAACATCAAACCTCCACCCCCCTTCCTTCCTTCGAACTCCTCCAGGCTGCATCAATGATTCGGATAGTCTTTACACCATCTGCTGCTGGTACAGGATTGGGACCCTGACCGGTTAAGGCTTTATAGACATCATCAAAATAGTACATGTAATTCCCGGGTTGGGATATGGTTTGTTGTCTTGTTACCTGCCCATCAATCTCGGTGTGCAATAAACCATCTGGTTGTGTCAGGTCCCCACACCAATTCTCAAAAGAAGGCCGCACTTCGGCCAATAATTTTTGTTCCTGTTGGTCTGAACGTTCCTGGAAAAAACTTCCTTTCATGCCATGCAGGCTATAGGCCGGAAATGGTTCGCGGGCGATACAGGTAGCTTTTAACCGAACCCTGAAATCGGTGTAGTAGAATAGTATTTCAAAATAATCTGTTGCCTGAACATCGGGGCGCATACGCCAGATATCGGCAAAGACCGCTTTGGGCCAGCCAAATAATTGCAAAGCCTGGTCAATAAGGTGAGGACCCAGATCGTAAATAATCCCTGCCCCGGGAAGTTCCCCTTCCTTATGAGGTTTACCAGCGGCATGGGGGCGGTACCGGTCATACCGGATCTCTACTTCGCGCAGGTCACCCAACAACTTTTTCTCCACCACATTCTTTACGCTTAAATAGTCGCCATCATAACGACGGTTCTGGTACACACAAAGAAATAATCCTTTCTTCTCCGCTAACTCGGCCAGTTCTTCTGCTTCTTTTAACTCAACGGTAAATGGCTTTTCCACGATCACTTTCTTTCCTGCCAGCAGCGCCGCTTTTGTATAGTCAAAATGGGTAAGTGTGGGTGTATTCACAATGACCAACTCTATATGATCATCCGCCAGCAGTTCTTCAAAAGAGCGAAACAACTTCGAATCCGGATATCTCGCCCGTGAATCCGTCCGATTCCGCTCAACAATACCGCTCAGCTCAAATCCAGGGTGTACATCAATAAAGGGAGCATGAAAGAGTTTTCCACTCATTCCGTAGGAGGCGATGCCGGTGGAGATGGGGGTCATAGTTTTGTTTTAGTTAGTCTTGAGGCGTGAGGCGTCAGTCATGAAATTTACGTTGGTCTAAAATATTTTAATTTTACATCCCCAAAAATCACGTCTCACGTCTCACGTCTCACGACCTCTCCTGCGCCCGCAACCACCGCTCCGGTATTTCATTACTGCTGGCGAGGAGATAATCTTTATAACTGCAGGCGATGAATTGTTTATCGGGTAATTGCATCCACCAGCGTCCGGTCTTTTTACTTTGCAGAAAAATGGTCTCTACCTCGGCAAAGGCCATATGGTATTCATTGAATGAATCCTTTTCATCCAGTTTGGCTTCTCTTTTTCCCCGTCCGCGTCCGTCCATCAGGTACCAGATCATCTGTGCGATCTGTTTGGCCGTCAGGTCATGTTGATCACGATCGGGATCATAGCCATAAATACCTACCGTATTCACCTGTGGGCTCATGCCTGCATAGCGCATAAGGGTACAGGCGTCTTCGCCATTGAATCCATTGGGTGAATCCACATTTGCCGGGGCAAAGGCATGGGCAATAGCAGAAATATCAAAGCTAAAAAGTTGGGAGTTGCGAAGAACGGGCTCCATTTCTTCAATGCTTTCCTTTACATGTCCGACCCGGTAACAATCAAAACGTAATTTGTCCATCGTCTCCAATACCCGCGGATGGATATAATAACTTTGAAAACCGATATGGTTATAATGGCGGATATAATTGGGTTCGCCGGTGAGCATTTCCATCAGGAAGTTATCACAGCGAAAATCCGATTCCAGGTTCAGGTCGATCAGGGCATCCACGCAGGTGGCTTCCACGATCTTTTTATTCTGCCCATAGGCATGGTACTGGGCAAGGGTCAGATCGTGTGAGCCGCCCAGGATGATCACGGTTTTTCCTTCATTGATCAATTCGTTGATCACCGTCTTCAAGGCGGCATAGGTATCTGGAAGGTTGGCTCCTTTCTTCAGGTTGCCGATATCTGCCAGCCGGATATCGGTATGCCAGAAATACTGCGCGTAGAATTGGCGGCGTATGCTATCCGGGGCAGAGCTATAGGCCATGTGCATCCCGTTTCCCCTTTGTTCTCCGCACCCAATGAGCACCAGATCGGCTTCATCCAGATCGGGAAACTCCTCTTCATACACCTTAATAACACTCCCTATCTGCCCATCTTTATACCCCAGGTCATACGATAATTCAAATCGGTTGATGGGGAGGAGGAAGTCGGAGATGTTGAGGAAGTCTGACATAATCACAAATATAGACCAGGATTCCATTGCAGAGATTCTCAGGTCAAAAATTCAAGGATGAAAGGATTGACAGGATTTCCTGAGTCAATACCTCAATTCCTGTTTCCCCTGTAAAAAAACGCACAAAATAATCCGGTATAAATCCCTGAATTTTTGACCTGAGAAACCCGACAAAATAATCCTGGTTATATTTGCACCTATGGACACCCTACTCCACCAAATAGCCTCTTACAAAGCAGAAGTAGCCGCCTTTTCCACAACCGATCCGAAGGTGCTGGAAGAATTCCGGATCAAATGGCTGGGCACAAAGGGGATCGTTAAGGCCACCATGGGAGAAATGAAACAAGTGCCGGCGGAAAAGAAAAAGGAATTTGGCCAGGTATTGAATGATTTCAAACTATTTGTAGAAGGCCGTTTTGAAGAACTCCAAAGTTCGCTGAATGGTGCTGCTCTGCAGGCTGGTCCATCGATTGACATGAGTTTACCCGGTGACCCCATTACCGTAGGTACCCGCCATCCCATCAGTCTGGTTCGTAACCGGATCGTTTCGATCTTTCAACGACTGGGGTTTTCCGTTGCCACTGGTCCGGAGATCGAGGATGACTGGCACAACTTCACCGCCCTTAACCTTCCCGAACACCATCCGGCGAGGGATATGCAGGATACATTCTATGTACTTCAAAACCCCGACTGGCTGTTGCGAACGCATACCAGCAATGTACAGATACGGGAAATGGAAAAGGGAAAACTCCCGATCCGTATCGTATGTCCGGGACGCGTTTACCGGAATGAGACCGTAAGTGCGCGGGCGCATTGCTTCTTCCACCAGGTGGAAGGGTTGTACATTGACGAGCAGGTAAGCTTTGCCGATCTGAAGCAAACCCTGTACTTTTTTGTAAAGGAAATGTATGGCAAGGATGTGAAAGTGCGTTTTCGCCCCTCCTATTTCCCCTTTACCGAACCCAGTGCCGAAATGGATGTAAGTTGCTTCATTTGTAATAGTAAAGGTTGCCGGGTATGTAAATATACCGGCTGGGTAGAGATACTTGGATGTGGCATGGTTCATCCCAATGTGTTGGATAACTGTGGCATTGACAGCAATAAATACACAGGTTTTGCCTTTGGTATGGGTATCGAAAGACCTGCCATGCTGCTATACGGGGTAAATGACCTGCGTCTATTCAGTGAAAACGATCTGCGTTTTCTAAAACAATTCACCAGCGCCACATGATCGGAACGATATGCGTTTGCGGGGCCGGAACCATGGGCAGCGGAATCGCCCAGCATTTTGCCCTGCATGGCCGCTCCGTGATTCTTTTTGACCTGGAACAGCGCTTTATTGACCGGGCCCGGGTATGGATCGAAAAAGACCTGGACAAAGGCATAGAAAAAGGAAAGATAGACCCGGCAGAAAAAGAGGCCACCCTTGCCCGTATCCGTTTTACCACCCGACACGAAGATTGTATCGCGCCACTGATCATCGAAGCCATTATTGAGAAGCCGGAGGCAAAAACATCATTATTTCATTCGCTGTCGAAATGGAATAAACCAGATACGATCTTTGCCAGTAATACTTCTTCTCTGTCTATTGAAGCCCTGGCGGGTCAAATACCAAACCCCGAACGTGTGGCCGGATTGCATTTCTTTAACCCGGCCCCGCTCATGAAACTGGTGGAGATCGTTACCACTCCCTATAGTGACCCTGCTGTCATTCTCGCGCTGCAAAATCTTTGTACCGAAACAGGGAAGATCCCGGTGGTATGCAAGGATTCTCCGGGTTTTATTGTCAACCGTGTAGCCAGACCTTTTTATATTGAATCACTCCGAATGGCAGAAGAAGGAAAAGCGGATCTGGCAACGATTGATCAACTGCTGGAAAATGCCGGGTTTCGCATGGGCCCTTTCCGATTGATGGACCTGATCGGGAATGATGTCAATTACGCCGTAAGCGTATCGGTCTACGAACAATTGGGCCAACCCGAACGATTAAAACCATCTTACCTTCAGAAAGAAAAAGTAGATAAAGGAGAATGGGGGAAAAAGTCAGGCAAGGGATATTATGATTGGCAAAAAACATAATCGCGCATAAATGAAGATCACCCTTACAGGCGCTACCGGATTTTTAGGGGCCTATATTGCCCGGGAATTGGTAGGCCGGGGCCATACTGTTCGTGCCTTGCGTCGCCCGGGGGCCGTGGTGCCTTCCTATATCGAATCTTCCGTTTGGGAGAAGATAGAATGGGTGGAGGGAGATGTATTGGATATCCCTTCGCTGGAAGAAGCCATGAAGGGGGCAGAAGCAGTCATTCATTCCGCGGCCATGGTTTCCTTTGAAAGTGGGGGGAAAGAAAAAATTTATCTCGTAAACCGTGAGGGAACGGCCAATGTGGTTAACCTGGCCCTGGAGTTGGGTATTCCCCGGATGGTACATATAAGTTCCGTAGCGGCCCTTGGACGTACTGCACATGGCGACCAGGTAAATGAAGAAAAGAAATGGGTGGAAAGTAAATTGAATACCCATTATTCCCGATCCAAACAACAGGCTGAGATGGAAGTATGGCGGGGCGTGGGTGAAGGTCTTTCCGCTGTGATCCTAAATCCCAGTACCATACTGGGTTTTGGTGATTGGGATAAAAGCAGCTCGGCCATCTTCAAAAAAATTTACAAAGGCTTTCCCTGGTATACCGACGGAATCAACGGATTTGTGGATGTGGAAGATGTAGCCCGTGCGGCTGTATTACTCATGGAATCCGATATCACCGAACAACGATTTATTGTAAGTGCGGAAAATTGGACCTTCAAAAAACTATTTGAAACCATGGCCGCTGGTTTTGGTGTTAAAGCCCCTTCGCGACTGGCTACCCCTTTCCTGAGTGCCTTGTCGTGGAGAATGGAAGGGATCCGATGTTTCTTTACTGGCGAACGTCCGGTACTGACCCGCGAAAGTGCCCGTATTGCACAAACCAAGACCTATTTTCAAAACGATAAGCTACTCAAGGCCTTGCCGGGATTTTCCTTTACCCCATTGGAAGAATCCATTCAAAAAGCCTGTGTTAAATACAGGCATCATTATTGATAATTAGGTTTAAATTATTGAACTTTATGGCAGCCTGTTTTCGTTGTGCCTAATAATCAATAATTAACAATCAATAATTCTATGAAAGCCGCTTCCCTTCCTCTCCTGCTTTTATTTTTCTGGACTACTTCCTACGCGCAAAACGGTTTTATTGTTTCCGGAAAAGTACTTGACTCTGTATCGCAACAACCACTATTTGGCGCTTCCGTTTTTTGTCAGAATACAACCCAGGGTACCAGCACCAGCATGGAAGGAGGGTTTACACTTCGTTTGCGTCCGGGGGGCTACGATCTGGTAGTGACCTATACCGGATATCAATCCCAAACTATTCGGGTAACCGATAATGATCCGGTATCCAATCTGGTGGTTAACCTGGTCAAAGCGGAAAAAAGCATGGAAGAAGTCGTGATCCGCAGTTCCAATGAGGTATTGGATGGATGGGAAAAATATGGAAGCTTTTTTACCGACCTGTTTATTGGCGCTACTCCATTTGCCAAACAATGCACCTTACAGAACCCGCAGGCCTTGAAATTTTTCTATTATAAACGAAGCGATAAACTCAAGATACTGGCAGAAGAGCCCCTGGTGGTAGTCAACAATGCGCTGGGCTATATATTACGGTACCAACTCGATTCTTTTGTTTACCGCTACCCCGACAGCCAGTACAGCTACCGTGGTTTCTGTTTTTTTGAGGAAATGCAAGGGTCACGGGCTGAAATGAAAGTGTGGCATACCAACCGTAAAGCCGCCTATTATGGAAGCCGTCTCCATTTTATGCATGCCTATTATGACCGCAGCCTGAAAGAAGATGGTTTTATTGTAGGCCTGCTGAGTCAAACAGATGAAACCAAATTTGATCAGGTACAACAACCCTACAACCCGGAATACTATACCCGTATCGATAGCACCTCGGAGGTAGATATTAATTTCCCCCGGCGTATAAGTATCACCTACACCAAAAAAGTTCCGGAAAATGATTACCTCGATAAATTCAGGCTGCCCCGTAGCCTGGGGGTGCAGATCACCTATGCCGATCTGAAAGACTATATCACCATCACGGAAAATGGTTATTACTACAACCAGGGAGACTGGGTGAATTTCGGTTACTGGAGCTGGAAGAATATCGGCGATATGCTTCCATATGACTATATACCGGATTAATAACCCTTACTTATTCCATTATTTTTTTCCAGAGTTCGGGGATGCGTTTTACCCAAACCAACTCTTTCATTTTTTCTTTGGCATCCATGGCGGGGGACCCAAAATAACTCTTGCCTCCATCCAGGCTGGCAGGCACACCACTCTGCGCCATTAATACGGCACCCTTACCGATAGTAAGTGTTTTACTTACGCCTACCTGTCCCCAAAGGATGACCTCATCCTCTATGGTTGTGGCACCTGCAATACCAACCTGTGCCGCGAACAGACAGTTTCTACCAATGACCGTATCATGCCCAATATGCACCATATTATCCATCTTGGTTCCATTACCGATCACAGTGTCTCCACTTACACCACGGTCAATGGTACAACCGGCACCGATCTCCACCCCATTCCCGATCACCACCCTGCCACAACTTTTCATGCGCCGGTAGTGAATCTCCCGATCCGTCTTTTTATTGTAGTAAAAGGCATCACTTCCGATCACCGTACCCGATTGAATTACCACATCATCCCCAATGATACAATGGTCCATGATGGTAACATTGGGATGGATCACACAACGTTCCCCAATGAGAACATGATCGCCGATATAGGTGTTTGGCATGATCACCGTATCCGCTCCCGCACTGGAATGAACGCCAAAAGGAACCAGAGAAGGTTTAAATGGACGAAAATGATCCACCAACCGCAAATAAGCCTCAAAAGGTTGTTCCGTTACCAATAATGCTTTCCCGGGAGGGCATTCCATAGCCTTATTGATGATGATATAACTCGCTGCCGATTGAATACATTTATCATAATACTTTGGATGATCCACAAAAACCAAATCTCCTTTTTCCACCTTGTGGATCTCATTCATTCCCGTGGCCATCCCATTGGTATCTCCAATGATACTTGCGCCAATATAAGACGCGATCCACTCCACCGAAACTGGTTGATCAAACTTCATTTGAATAGATTTTAACAAAGGTAAACATTGCCATTACGCTTCCCCTCTTCTCCTTTTTTATCCTTTCATCTAACCGAAAATACCTTACCCTTTTCCACAGCTAGTTTTAAAATGTGAATAAAATATTTTGGAAAATTTTTCTATATAGAGAATTTTCTTATTAATATTGTGTCGGGAATTTATTTTCCCGGTACTTACTAACCCATCCACATATTAATCTCCCCCGTTTTCGGGGGAGATTTTTTTTACAGACATTCTTTCTCCATTCAAAAACTTATTGCGAAGACAGACCCATTAAATACCTTTACCTGAATACAAAGCCTATGTTACGTTCTATGACGGGATTTGGAAGGGCCGAGCGGGCCGTTGGAGATAAGACCTTCCTGATCGATATTAAATCCCTCAATGGGAAACAGTTTGAATTGAACCTGAAACTTCCCGCCTTTCTCAAACCCTTTGAATTTGACATTCGCAAGATCCTTTCCGACGAACTGAACCGGGGCAGTATTGACTGTACGATCAGTCTGAAGGAAACCGGAAATGCCAAACCCGTCAGTATAAACGTTGAGTTGGCAAAAGCCTATTATCAACCGTTGGCAGATCTTTCCGCTACGCTTGGACTGGATCCTTCGCATATCCTCAGTACCCTGATCAAACTCCCGGAGGTCATAACCCCCACAGGTGATACACTGACCGGCGATGAATGGAATGTATTTGAAACAGCCATTCGGGCCGCCATAGACAACCTGAACCTCCACCGGAGTGAAGAAGGTAAGGTCCTGGAAAAAGACCTCCTGCTTCGCATGGAAAATATCCGTCTGCAACAGGAAGAGGTCATCAAACTTGAACCCCTGCGTCAGCAACGGGTCAGGGAAGGACTGGAAAAACTGATGGATGAAAAAGTGGGTAAGGACAATTTTGATAAAAACCGGCTGGAACAGGAACTGATCTATTATATCGAAAAGATCGATATCAGCGAAGAACAGGTCAGGCTCCGCAACCACCTGGAATATTTTATTTCGATCCTGAACGAATCGGGCGATGCCGGAAAAGGGAAAAAACTCTCTTTTGTGCTCCAGGAGATCGGCCGAGAGATCAATACCACCGGCGCCAAAGCCTATGATTCCTCCATCCAGAAATGCGTTGTATTGATGAAGGATGAACTGGAAAAGGCAAAAGAGCAGGTGTTGAATGTATTATAACAAAGGGCTTAGAGCTGGTGGATGATCGCTTTTCGCTTCTGGCTTTTAGCTATTTTTGTAAAAACCCTCCCACTTGCGAATAGTATTTAACTTTCTGGTCGTTTCCCTCCTGCTGCTTTCCTCCTGCGGAAAGGTAGATCTGTATGAAAAACATGTGAGCATTCCTGCGCATGCCTGGTCAAGTGAATTTAAACCCGTTTTTGATTTTGAGATCACGGACAGCACGGCCGAATACCAGTTATTCTTCCTGATCCGGCACAACGATAAATACAATTACAGCAATATCTTTTTTAACCTTTACTCCCAAACACCGGGTGACTCCTCCCTGCGCAAAGCACCGTTTGAGATCACCCTGGCCACCGATAGCAAAGGATGGTTAGGCTCTGGTTTGGATGATATCTATGAACACCGCCATCCCCTAACCAATTTTGTACGTCTTCGCCCGGGGAAATACCACTTTGAACTGGAACAGATCATGCGGGAAGACCCCTTACAGCATATCCTGAGTGTAGGACTTCGGCTGGAAAAAACAAAATGATCCCGGCCATGTTAACCGGAAAAGGAAGAATAAAAAGGATCACCCTGCTTTATAGCTTTGTACTGTTTTACATTGTAGCTGCCCTTGTGTGGTGGTATATCTCCCTCGAAAAACAGAACCGCGATATGGCAGCCCTTCGGGAAAAGAACCTCGAATCGCAACAAAGCCTGCTTACCCCCGATCGTTATGAAAGAGCCCTTGATTCGATTCATCACACCCGAATCAGAAATACAGCAAAATACCTGGCTGAAGGAATCGCCTTTCTTACCCTGGCCCTTACCGGCGCGCTATTCGTAGCCCGCTCTGTACGCAAACAATTTCGCGTGCAACAGCAACAACAGAATTTCATGATGGCGGTGACCCATGAACTGAAGACGCCCATTTCGGTGGCCCGGCTCAACCTGGAGACCATGCAAAAACACCAGTTGGACCCGGAAAAACAAAAGAAGCTGATCACCAAAACCCTTCAGGAAACCGCCCGCTTGAATTTTTTGACCTCGAATATTCTTGTATCCGCGCAATTGGAAGGCGGATATGCTTCTACCCGGGAGGAACTAAACCTATCCGACCTGATGCGGGATTGTGTGCAGGATTTCAGAAACCGTTTTCCGGACAGGGATATTGAAGCGGCCATCGAACCCGAGACTGAAATAAGAGGAGATGCCCTTCTGCTTCAATTGCTCGTCAATAACCTATTGGAAAACGCCATTAAATACTCCCCCCGCACAAAACCGATCCTTTGCCAACTCAGAAAAGAAACCTCCGGCAAGGTGGTTTTGCAGATCATCGACGAAGGTGAAGGCATACCTGATCATGAAAAGACCCGCATTTTCGACAAATTCTACCGGGTAGGCAATGAATCCACCCGACGTACCCCCGGTACCGGGTTGGGTCTCTACCTTTGTAAAAAGATCGCCGGAGCCCATAATGCCGACATTTCAGTGACAAACCATTTACCCAATGGGAGTAATTTTGCCGTTAGTTTTGACACCCGACCATGAGTACATCCAAAGCCTCCATACTCCTTGTTGAAGACGAGGAGAACCTGCACGAAGCGCTAAAGCTCAATCTAGAATTGGAAGGCTATGAAGTGTCCAGCGCCTATGATGGCGCCCAGGCCCTCAAAGCCGTTCAATCCGAATACTTCGACCTGATCATCCTGGATGTGATGCTCCCTGAAATGGATGGCATCCATGTAACAGAAACCATCCGGGTAAAGAACAATGAAACGCCCATTCTTATTCTCAGTGCAAAAAATACCAGCGCCGATCGGGTATTAGGGTTAAAAAAAGGAGCGGATGACTATCTAACCAAACCCTTTAATCTGGAAGAACTGATCCTCCGCGTACAAAAACTTATTGAAAAGAATAAGAAGCTACAGGATAAAGACAGTATCGGAGACACCTATCAGTTTGGGCAAAATGTAGTTGACTTCAAAGCCCAGGAAGCCAGCACCAAAACAGGAAAGAAGATCCAACTGAGCAAAAAGGAAAGCATGCTGCTCAAGTTGCTTTTTGAGAATAAGAACGAGGTCGTTACCCGGGAAAAGATCTTACAGGTGGTTTGGGGGTATAATGTGTATCCAACTACCCGCACGATCGATAATTTCATTCTTAATTTCCGGAAATACTTTGAAGACGATTCCCGCAACCCCAGGTACTTTCATTCCGTTCGGGGAGTGGGGTATAAATACACGGAATAGGTTTTTTTCGTTGTGTGTGCTGCGGGAAAAAAACTACAAATCCCCCAACTGCGGCCGCAATACGATATCTTCCACACAAGCCCCGGGTGATAATTGAGAAGCAGCAAAGATCATTTTTGCCACATCGGTCGCTTCCATGATGCGGTGCGCGCTATTGTCAAAATCCCCCCAGGAATCAGTGAATACAGCCCCGGGAAAAACGGTGGTCACTTTGATATTAAAGGGTTTTAATTCCTCCCTTAAATTCTTTGAAAATCCGTGCAAGGCATATTTGCTGATGCTATAGGAACCTCCGTTGGCATAAGCTTTTAAAGCCGCAATGGAAGAGATATTGAAAATATGCCCGCTTTTTTTCCTGATCAGTTCCGGAACCAGCACCCGGGTAAGATGGTAGGCCGAATAAAGGTTGACAGATATCATTTGCTCCAATACCCCGTCTTCTTCGTTGTAAATGCTTCCCGGAATGAATTGTCCGGCATTGTTCACCAGTATATCGATGGGGTAACCGTTATCAATGATCCACTTTCCAAAGGCCTGGGCTTCTTCTTTTATCGAAAGGTCACGTGCCTTGGCCTTGACCTTAACGCCAGGATACCGGGCCATAATCGCCTCCAAAGTGGATTTTAGCGTGGTTTCATCCCTTCCACAGAGAAACAGGTTATGCCCCTGGGAAGCAAATTCTTCAGCGATGGCCCGGCCAATGCCCCGGGAAGCGCCTGTGATGACTACATTCATGGTACCCGATTGAAATTTAAGTGCCCATAAAGATACTATTCCGCCGGGCAACATTCAGGCGGCATTAGTTACTTTTGCGCATTATTCCACCACATGGGTTCACTTCAAAATAAATTACCGGATTTCGCCAAACGCTGGATCAAAAAGGCCGCTTACGGACTTTATGACCTGACGGATCTTGTTTTTAAGGGATCCATTGATAAATACGACCCGCAAACCCTGCGGGTATTGGAGCAATGTCTTCGTCCCGATTCAAATACCATAGATATCGGCGCACACCTGGGGCATATCCTTCGTGAAATACTCAAAGCAGCTCCGCAGGGTAAACATGTGGCCATTGAACCCATTCCCCACCTCTATCAAGGACTGCAAAAAAAATTTGGAACCCGTGTAAAAGTGCTTGATTGCGCACTCTCCGATCAGCAGGGTACGGCTGAATTCAATCTCTTTGTAGATAAACCCGCCCTGAGCGGCCTGAAAAAAAGAACGGATTTTGGCAGTCAGGAGGTAAAGACATTTACCGTAAAAACAGAAAGACTTGATGATCTTATCCCCGCCGATCAGAAGATCGATCTGATCAAGATCGATGTGGAAGGTGCTGAAATGATCGTGTTGGAAGGAGCGCGTGGTTTATTAAAACGTGACCGCCCCATTGTTCTGTTTGAATTCAGTTCGGGCGGAGGCTCCATGTATGATACCGTTCCGGAAAAGGTCTATGATATCTTTGCCGATAGTGGGATGCAGGTATCCGTCATCGAATATTTTTTAAAAAAAATGCAGGGATTTTCCCGCGAAGAATTTGCCGGACAATACCGGAAAGGATATAATTATTTCTTTATCGCCTACGATGAAAAATGGATCGCCCGCTAATGAAATACCAGCATATTTTCTTTGATCTGGATCATACCCTCTGGGATTTTGAAGCCAATAGCCGGCAAACCCTGGTGGAAATGTATGATTCGATGCGCTTAGCAGAAAGAGGCGTGGATGATTTTGACCGTTTTCACAAACAATACCTCGTCCACAACGAAAAACTCTGGGCCCGTTACCGCAATGGCTTTATTAAAGTGGATGAACTGCGCTGGAAAAGGATGTGGCTCACCTTGCTTGATTTCAAGATTGGTGATGAGCCCCTGGCCAGGGAAATGGGTTTAATTTTTTTGGACCTGCTACCCACCCGAAATATCCTCTTCCCCCATGCCCTTGAGATCCTGACCTATCTGCAGGAAAATAAATACCGTCTTCACCTCATCACCAATGGGTTTGAAAAAACCCAGCACAGCAAATTGAAGAATTCGGGTATTGATCATTTTTTCTCCGCGGTTATCACCTCCGAAGGAAGTAATAGCCTGAAACCTCATCGGGAAATATTTGAATACGCTTTTCAGCAAACGGGTGCCAACCCGGCCAACAGCATCATGATCGGCGATAGCCTGGAAGTGGATATCAAAGGGGCAATGAATGCCGGGATGGACCAGGTATTTGTCAACCACATCAATGAAAAAGCGGATTTTGAGCCTACGTTTACCGTGTATTCGTTGAAAGAGTTAGAAGGGATATTTTGATTTTTTTCTCGCGGCGAACGCAGAAGAAAAAGACGGTCGCTGCGGCCTTACTATTTTCGAACTATGGATTGCCGCCGCGTTCGCCATATTCTCTGCGTTCGCCGCGAGAAAAAAAAGTCTCAAATCTCCGCCACTACTGTAACTCCGCCCTTTGGCTTATCTCCAATTTTCACTTTGATATTCGCCTCCAGGGGTAAAAAGATATCTACCCGGGAGCCAAATCGGATAAAACCCATTTCATCATTCTGTTTTACCTGCATCCCGGGTTTGAGGTAGTTAATGATCCGTTTGGCCAATGCCCCAGCGATCTGTTTTGTTAGAATCTCTGTTCCATTCGCCATCTTATACACAACGGTATGTCTTTCGTTTTCGGTGGATGATTTGGGGTGCCAGGCCACCAGATATTTACCCTTGTGGTACTCACTGTACACTACATCACCCGATACAGGGTTCCGGTTTACGTGTACATTCAACGGGCTCATGAAAATGGACACCTGAATACGGCGATCCGAAAAATATTCATCGGCTTGTACTTCCTCAATCACCACAACCTTTCCATCAGCCGGTGCAATGACCGCGTTATCCTTCATTGTGAGAACCCGGTTGGGCAACCGGAAAAATGAAATGACAAAGATCCACAGGGCAAATGTGACAAGGAAGATGAGCCAGCTAAGCCAGGGAGAATAGAAACTGAGAAAATAAAAGGAAACGAGGTTGATCAATCCAAACAGGATCGTACTCCAGGCAATGATGGTATATCCTTCCTTATGTATGGTCATGGGTCAAAATTGTGGCTGTAAAGATAAGATTTTGAATCAGAGCATCACGAAGAGCCACACAAAGGGAATCGCGATCAGCAGTGAGTCAAACCGGTCGAGAAAGCCACCATGCCCCGGCATGATCTGCCCGCTATCCTTCACTCCCGCCATTCTTTTCAATTTGGATTCAAGCAGATCACCAAAAGTGCCGGCAATGGCTGCAATACCGGCTATGATGAACCAATAGCCAAACCGGTATTCAAAGAGGTGGTTTGAATCAAGCACATTGGCATAAAGCCGCGAAAATAAAAATCCGGTGGCCAATATTGACAACAGGATACCCCCGATGGTGCCCTCCCAGGTCTTTTTGGGAGATACCGGCGACAACGGTGTTTTACCAATCAAGGAGCCGACAATATAGGCCATGGTATCATTGATCCAAATAGCAGAAATGATAGCGATAGGAACAAGGGTGAGATGGGCCGGCCAGCTTTCATACAACCCATCTTCGATAGAAAGGGAAGCAGCCTCCGATCCAAGAAAACCCAGATGGATCATCAGCGCGCAGGGAAGCGTGATGTAAATCAATCCCCATACCACACGCTGCAAATATTTGGATGCATCCATTTTTTTCAGGAGCCGGATGAATTCATACCAGCATCCAAAGTGGATCACAACAAAAAGCACAAGGAATGACCAGAAATTCCATAACAAGCCCGTCAGCATCACCGCGGCAAAAACCAGCGCGGTCAATGTTCGGGTCATGAAAACTTTTTTATTAAGTGCCATGGCGATCAGAATGAAAAGGGATCATTGGGGGCTCTGTCTCCCGCATATACTTTTTCCATACTATTGGTCGATCGTTTTCGCATCCAATAGATCAGGGCGCTTACCAGGACCAGGCTGACGATTCCCATTATGGCGGGTGACAAACCATTCATGTCCAGTGGTGCGTCGGAAGAAATTTTACTCGGGTCAAAATGGGTGATGATCACAATGACGCCATCATACACCACATGCGCCAGGATGGCTGTCCAAAGGCTACCACTGTACCAATACATGGCCCCCAGTACAATACCCAGCATCATCCGGGGCAGAAACCCATCAAACTGAAAATGGATGGCGGAGAAAATGGCTGCGGCAGCCAGAATACCTGCCCAGGGACTTTTAAACCAACGGATCAGCAAACGTTGAATCACTCCCCTGAAAAATAGTTCTTCCCCCACACCGGCAAAAACAGCTATAAAGAACAGGTTCTTGAGCAATTGATCGGTTCCCTTTTGCGTCAGCATGAATTCAATCTGCTTATTTGACCCTTCAGCCGTTTCATCCATCCATTTTTGCATGCTCTCGGGAAAAGGTATGGATTGATTGAGGATACCCAACCAGCTCGCCAGCGGAAAGGAAAGGATCATGATCAATATCCCGGCGGCAAAATAAAAAGCAGGCGTCTTTTGTTTCAAACCCAGATATTCCATTGGATGGGGGTCTGAAAAATAAGCAAAGAGCAGTACGGGGATCAGGAACAAACACAAAAACTGGATGGTCAACATCCCTCGTACGATCAGCAGGGTGTTGGGGTTCGTCAGGTCCCATTTGTTTACATCCGCCATTTCCATCATACCCATCCCTGTCATCCGGGCCAGGATAAACATGCCAATGATGCTGAGTACCATGAAGATGGCAAAAGAAAGTCCAATGAATACCAGCAATTGGCTCCAGGCAGGTCTGTATTTCAGGTAGGCAGGCATAGACAACTCCGATTTTTAGGTGTAATTTTGCAGGCTCGAATGGCAAATATCGGAAACATAGCATTACCGGAATTCCCTCTTTTACTCGCCCCCATGGAGGATGTGAGTGACCCACCCTTTCGTGCGGTTTGTAAAGACAATGGCGCTGATCTGATGTACACCGAATTCATCAGCAGTGAAGGGTTGATACGGGATGCGATCAAGAGCCGAAAAAAACTCGACATTTTCGATTATGAACGCCCCATCGGTATCCAGATCTTTGGTGGGGATGAAGAAAGCCTGGCCCTGGCCGCGCGTATCGTGGATGTTACCCAACCCGATCTGCTGGATATCAATTTTGGCTGCCCGGTAAAAAAAGTAGCCCTCAAAGGGGCAGGTGCCGGTGTACTCAGAGATATCGACCTCATGGTTCGGCTGACAGAAGCCGTGGTACGCTCGACCTCTTTACCGGTAACGGTGAAGACCCGTCTGGGCTGGGATGATCAAACAAGGAATATTGAAGAAGTCGCGGAACGACTTCAGGATGTAGGTATCAGCGCCCTCTCCATTCATGGCCGTACGCGTACGCAGATGTACAAGGGCGAAGCCGATTGGACCCTGATTGGAAAAGTAAAGAACAACCCACGCATTAAGATCCCCATTTTTGGCAATGGAGATATTGACAGTCCTGAAAAGGCATTGGAATATAAAAATCGTTACGGTGTAGATGGTATCATGATCGGTCGTGCGGCAATTGGATATCCGTGGATCTTTAATGAGATCAAACATTTTGTCAAAACCGGGGAGCACCTGGACCCACCATCCATAAAAGACCGGGTAACCGTTTGCCGTAAGCATTTGCATAAGTCGGTAGAATGGAAAGGCCCAATAGTCGGCATCAATGAAATGCGCCGGCATTATGCCAATTACCTCAAAGGCCTGCCCAATATCAAAGAATACCGGGGCAAACTGGTTACGCTAAAAGAAGTTGATGCCATTGATGAAGTGCTGAATGAGATCGAGAAGAATTATGATGGCTTTGTATTTGAAAAAGCAAAAATCGAATTAGTCAATTATCATGAGAAATGCCCGGTGTAACCTCATTTCTTATTTAATTCTAACTGATACACTCTTCCTCTTTTCTCCGCAAAGTAATCGGCACCAAGCGCAATCATCGCCATGATCGCTAATGTAAGCCCAAAGCCCTTCCAGAAAACGCGTGCCGGATCATTTTTAAAATAAAAGAACAGGAATATACCTGCTATAGCCAGGCCGATCTCCACATATCGGTATATCACAAAATTCTTCATTACTTTCTCCATACGCGGGCCCTCTTCCATTTTTATATATCCTCCCCGGTTAAGCCCCATCTTATAGGCCACATCCATCCGTTGTTTATCCGACCGGGCATACACCGTATAGCCCACAATGCCCAGCAGGGTTCCCACCAGAAAAAGCGGAATGGCCGCCCCTTTAAAAAATCCGGGATTTGTTTTTAGAAAAAAGAAAAATACCACCGAGAGCAATACCGCTAGCCCGCCAATGATCAGAAACAACAGGCTTTCCTGTTTCTCTGCCATAAAATATTTATGAACAAAACTGAAATCGGGTTGGAACATGGCCTTGATTTAGGCCAAAAAGTTAACCCTTTTTTATTGCATTCCCGATCTCGGGACCAAGCGGAGACACAGAAGGCCCGTAATACTGTAGCAGGATCCCTTCCTCATTGACAAGATATTTGGAGAAATTCCAAACCGGCTCCTGGCTATTCCATCCATTCTTCTTAGGATCCGATAACCATTGAAAGACCGGGTTTTGACCAGGCCCTTTGATCACGGTAGATTTTTTTACCAGAGGAAAACTCACACCAAAATTTCGCTGGCAAAAAGCCGCAATTTCCTCATCATTCCCTTTTTCCTGTTCTTTGAAATCATTGGCCGGGAAACCAACCACCACCAATTCAGCCTCATTTTCTTTATATAACTGTTGCAGATCGGTGTATTGAGGGGTATAGCCACAATCCGAAGCGGTATTCACCAATAAGACCTTCTTCCCTTTTAAATTGGAAAACGGAAACTCCTCTCCATTGTTCAAGATCACTTTCAGGTCATAAAAGGATTGGGAAGGCCCTTGCCGGTTGGTATTCTCCATTGTCTTATTATTTAAACCAATCAACCGGGTAAAACCCAACCAAACCGGATAAACCCATTTCAATATTTGTTGCCTGATTGTCATCTGTGTAATCAATCCCTTATCGTATCACCTTCCTGAACAATCCCAGCTTTCCTTTCATCGGCGGGTACTTGATATCCGGATCAAACCACACGGGTGTTTTGAGTACGGAGCGAGGATGGGTAAAGGTTTCAAAGGAAAAATGACCGTGATACTTCCCAATTCCACTCGCTCCTCTGCCGCCAAACGGAAGGTGGTGATTCGTAAATTGCCAGGAGGCATTGTTGATACAGGATGTACCTGCCGGAACCGCCTCCTGCCATTCCTTTATCGTTTTGGAGTTGTTGCTAAAAATATAGAAACAAAGCGGATCAGGGTTTTGTTGTATAAGTTGGCGGGCTTCTTTGGCATCAGTAAATGAAAAGAGGGGTAGGATGGGGCCGAATATCTCTTCTTTCATCACCATTGCGTCGGGTGAAACCTGGTCCATCAGGGTTGGATCGATATATAATCTTTCCCGGTCATGTTCTCCACCCATCAGGATATGGCCTTCGGCCAAATACTTTGTAAGACGGTCAAATTGCCGGTGATTGATGATCCGTACATAGTCGTTATTGTTTTTGGGATCTTCTCCAAAAAACTGAACCGTGGCTTTTTTAAATTCGGCGATAAATTGTTCGCGAACCGATTCATGTACCAACACATAATCGGGGCTCACACACATTTGACCGCCATTGGAGAATTTTGTTACGGCGATGCGTCTGGCTGCCACCCTGATATTTGCATCGGCTTCTACTACGCAAGGTCCTTTCCCTCCTAACTCAAGGGTAACAGGGATTAGTTGATCTGCCGCCATTTTGTAAATGATCTTTCCAACTGCCGTACTTCCGGTATAAAATAAATGGTCAAAGCGAAAGTCTTTCATCAGCTCGGGGACCACCACTGCGCCTTCGCCCTCTACACAAAGCATATACTCAGGAGGAAATATGGCCTGGATGATCTTGCTGATCAGCGCCGAGGTAGCGGGGGCAAATTCACTGGGTTTTACCACGATCGTATTTCCTCCAGCCATGGCACCGATCACAGGTAGAATGGTCAGCATAAACGGAAAATTCCAGGGGCCGATCACCAATACAGTCCCCAATGGATCACGCACCACAAAACTGGAAGAAGGCAGGTTGACAATATCTGTTCCTACCCTTTCCGGCTTGACCCAATGGGGTAAATGGCGGATCGCATTATTGATCTCTTTGATCACAAGCCCGATCTCTGTTACCCAGGCTTCTTCGGGACTCTTGTTCAGATCAGACCGCAAAGCCTGATAAATTTCCTGTTCATGCGAAAGTATCGCCTGCTTGAGTTTTTTTAACTGTGCCATGCGAAACCCAACCGGACGTGTAGCCCCGGATTGAAAGTATTGGCGAAGAGGGGTGAGGGGTGGCATGGTGTGAAGGTAGTGAATTGTGAAATGTGAGGCGTGAGACGTGAAGCGTGAGGTGTGAGGTTCGAGAAACCGGTTTTTAATAAAAAATTGTAGCTTGCGCCTAACTAAAATAATCGACCAATGACCAGTTCCTGACGATTCACGCCTCACGTCTCACGTCTCACGCCTCACGTCTCACTCTTCACCCACCACACACACCCAATGACCGACGAATACTACATGACCGCAGCCCTCAAAGAAGCGCGACTCGCCTATGATGAAGAGGAGATTCCTGTTGGTGCCGTGGTTGTATTGAATGGAAAGATCATTGCCCGTGGTCATAATATGGTGGAACGGTTAAATGACCCGACAGCGCATGCAGAAATGATCGCGCTTACTTCGGCCTTTAATTTTTTAGGAAGCAAATATTTACCTGAAGCGGTATTGTATGTTACCGTAGAACCTTGCCTGATGTGCGCAGGTGCTTTGTACTGGAGTAAGATCGCCCGGATTGTATGGGGTGCAGATGATGAAAAGAACGGACACAAACGCATCACCCGCGAAGAATGGCCCTTTCATCCAAAAACAGAAATCACAAGAGGTATTTTGAAGGAGGAATGTGCGGAGTTGATGAAGGCCTTCTTCAGAAACAAAAGATAGCTGTTGGCTAATAGCTAATAGCCAACAGCTAATCGCTATTTACAATTTCCTTAGTTTGATATTCTTAAACCACACTCCACCGCCATGGTCCTGCAAAGCCAGATAGCCTGAAGCCGATTGACCATAGGTAGAAACATCTTTCCATTTGCTATTGGTTTTGGTTTGTTCCCACTCGGGCGTCCAGAGTTCATACTCCACTACTTTCACACCATTCAACCAATGTTCTACATGGCCTTTATTGACCAGGATACGGGTGATATTGTATTCGCCGGCGGGTTTGGCCACTTTTTCCAGCGGAGGGTGCATATCGTAATTTGATCCGCTGAGTTGCACATCACGGAGCGGGTCGGGGTATCCAAGGTCATCAATGAGTTGGTATTCGGGACCGGTTTCGTAGGTAGCCCCTGCCTCTTCGGTTACCATATAGATGATACCGCTATTGTGTTTGGGTGCAATTTTCCATTCAATGGACAATTCGAAATTCTCATACATGTCTGTGGTGATGAGGTCAGATCGCCCGTTGATGTTGCCTTCCTTGCACATTATTTCCCCATTTTCCACCTGCCAGCCTGCGGCAGCACGATCTTTAAACCCTTTCCAGCCTTTGAGTGACTTGCCGTCAAACAAAAGGGTCCAACCCTCTTTCTTTTCCTTTTTAGTAAGTGTGTTGTCGTTTTGAGCCTGGCTTAGGAGCGGAGCCATAAAGATGCAAAGCCCCAGGAGGAGCAGTGAATACGATATTCTCATGTGGTCATTTTTTAATTAATGAAGGTAATCAACTTTCCCGCATTAAATTTGTTGAATAATTAAACGATAACCGATCTTTTTATACTCAAAAACAACACCATGGCATTTACATTACCAGCCCTTCCCTATGCACACGAGGCGTTGGAACCTCATATTGATACCCTGACCATGCAGATCCATCATGGAAAGCACCATCAGGCCTATGTAGACAACCTCAATAAGGCCGTTGCCGGCACGGAGCATGAAGGAAAGACCCTGGAGCAACTGGTTGCTGTAGCAGGTACTATTTCCCCGGCCGTACGTAATAACGGTGGCGGTCACTGGAACCACAGTTTCTTCTGGGAAAGCCTGGCCCATAATGCAGGCGGTGCCCCAAGCGGTAAATTGGCTGATGCTATCAATGCAGCCTTTGGTTCATTTGATACATTCAAAGAAAAATTTGCAGCTGCGGGAATGACCCGTTTTGGCTCGGGTTGGGCCTGGCTGATACAAAAAGATGGCAAACTGGAGATCAGCTCTACCCCCAATCAAGATAACCCCCTGATGGATGTGGCCGAAGTAAAAGGTACCCCCTTACTCGGTGTGGATGTATGGGAACATGCCTACTACCTCAAATACCAGAACCGCCGGGCAGATTATCTGGCCGCGTTTTGGAATGTGGTTAGTTGGGATGTTGTAGCGGGCCGGCTTAAATAATTCCGTGAAATAAAAAATCAGGGAACCGGATCATACCCACTTCCGCCCCAGGGATGACATTTGGATATCCGCTTTACCGCCAGCCAAAAGCCTTTGAAAACCCCGTGTTTCTTAAAGGCCTCGGCTGCATAGTGCGAACAGGTGGGTGTGAACCGGCATTTGGGTCCCAGCCAGGGGGAAATAACCCACTGATAGATCTTGATGAGCAAGATAAAGGGAATACTAAGTATGCGGGTCAATGTCTTCATCAATAAACTTTTTCAGTTTTTGTATACACCCGGTCATTTTTTCACTGACTTCGGCAAATTCCACCAATTCTTTTCCGGTAAATACAAAGAATGTATTCAGGCCTTTTTGTTTGGTGCTTAACAGCTCGGTAAGTTCATTCTTCTGTAAACGCCAGGCCTCGCGACTCAGCCTTTTTATCCTGTTTCGGTCCACCGCTTTTTTAAAATGCCGGGTGGACACCCCGATCCCAAATTGGATCACCGATGTTGTATCAGGCTGCCTGGGTGAAATGGAAAACAATACCCGGAATGGAAAAAAATTAAAGGAACGGCCTTCCCGAAACAGATGATCGATCTGCTTCCGGCTTTTCAACCGCTCTTCTTTTCCCAGCGTGAATTGTTTTTTCATTTCGTTCAAAAAAAAATAGCTCCGGAACCCCGAAGCTATTGCTAAATATATTCAAATTCCGAAGACCGGGGATCAACCCGGATCATTGGGTCTATTTGAGTCTTTGTTCGTCAGAAACGGTCAGTTTCTTACGTCCCTTTCTCCTGCGGCTGGCCAATACCTTACGGCCATTGGCAGTTTCCATACGCTTGCGAAAGCCATGGACACTTTTCCGGCGGCGGCGGTGCGGTTGATAAGTACGTTTTTTTGGCATAGTCTGCTTTTTTCCTTTTTAAAGATCCCTTACGGGTTTATCATCCTGTCGCAGCGGGAACACCACTTCCCACCGTTTGTGAAAGGACGGCAAAGGTAGGGGAAAAATGGGGAAAAAGAAAGGGAAAAACCTGAGATGTGAGACGTGAATCGTGAGACGTGAGACGTGAATAGTGAATAGTCAATAGTCAATGGTGAATAGTGAAACATTTATAACTTTGATTCTTAATAGTTTACTCACGTCTCACGTCTCACGTCTCACGTCTCACGTCTCACGTCTCACGATTCACGTCTCACGTCTGCTGCCCTTTCCCAGCTCCGCCTTCTCCGCCCTCACCGCTTCTCCTAAAAATATTTTCGCCTGACTATCAAAGTCTTCGGTAGAGTCTGTGGTAAAATAAGCCCTGCTGCCACCTTTCCCAAGCCGGGCCTCCATTTCGGTATGGCGCGCGAGGTAGGCTGCCAGGCTTTCAGCCACGATCGGGCCCTGGGAAATGACCTGCATACCTTTTGGCACCAGGTCCCGGATCTTATCCATGAGCAAAGGGTAGTGTGTACAAGCCAGGAGCAGGGTATCTATATCCGGATGGGTACCCAAAATCTGGTCAAGACATTCCCTTACAAAATAGTCGGCACCCGGCCCTGAATGTTGGTTGTTTTCCACCAGAGGCACCCACATAGGACAAGCTTGTTGGTATACCTGGTATGTTGGAAAGAATTTTGCGATCTCGATCAGGTAGGATTCAGACTGAACTGTACCCCGGGTACCCAAAACGCCGATATGACCGGATTTGGAATACTGCCCGATCACTTCAGCGGTTGGGCGTATCACCCCCAGCACCCGGTTATCCGGGGCAATGCGCGGAAGGTCATTTTGCTGGATCGTCCGCAAGGCTTTCGCCGAAGCCGTATTACAGGCCAGTATAACTAATGGGCATCCCTGTGAAAAAAGCCATTCCACCGATTCGAGTGTATAATGATAAACCGTTTCAAAGGACCGGTTACCATAAGGCGTACGCGCATTATCCCCCAGGTAGAGATAATCATACTGTGGTAATCGTGATACGATCTCCTTCATCACGGTAAGACCGCCATAACCGGAATCAAATATGCCAATGGGGTTTTTGCTCAACATGACAGCCACAAATGTAAACTGCCGCCCAATAAGGCGGCAGTTCTATATGAAACTTATTTTATGATATTAGTTTCCGGGCTTGGTGGCGGGCGCTTTGGGAGGCAGTTTTACCCCCAATTTCGCAGCTACCAAGGGTAGAAGGTCATCAGCCGGAGGGGCCACTAACAAGGCTTCCCGGTTATAAACATAGGCATAGCCTTTTTCCTTGGCTACATCATCAATGGCTTTCATCACCTTTGTATAAATAGGCTGAAGCAAAGCAGACTGTTTGCCTTCGATCATTTGTTGGGCGGTAGATTGCCAGTTCTGTAATTCAGTCAGGAACTCACCCGCTTTTTTGGCGGCATCATTACGTACGATCAGGGGCTTGATGCTATCTTTCGAAATGCTGTCATAGCGCTGATACTCTACCAGCAGGTAGTTGAATGTACCGGGCAAAGAATCATCACGGTATTGAGCCAGCAGCGTGTCGATCTTGGACAACTCAGGCATCAGCGATACCATTTCATCCACACGGATATATCCAGTTTTTTGGGCACTTACAGTGGAGGCAGTCGTCAAAAGCAGAAGGGCGATAAATAAGCCTGTTACCTTTTTCATTATACTTTTTGTTGGTGTTTTAGTATGATACGATTGTATTCGTTTTAGTTGCGTTTTTAGAAATCTTTAACATCAGTTTTTGACCCCTAATTCCTTCAAAATATCCTCACTCTTGTCCAATTTGGGGTCGGCAAAGATAACAGTAATTCCTTCACTTTTGTCAAGAATAAAGTCATACCCCCGCTGTACGGCCAGCTTTTGAACGGCATTGTAGACCTTGTCCTGGACAGGCTTTACCAATTCCTGCCTTTTTTTGAACAGATCGCCTTCAAAACCAAAGCGTTTGCGTTGAAGATCACGGAGTTCTTTCTCTTTAATAAAGAGTTGGTTCTCTCTTTTCTTCTTCAGCTCGTCGGTCAGCATTACCTGTTCCACATCAAATTCCCGGTACAGCCGGTCGAGTTCGGTTTGCTTGTCATCGATCTCCTTTTGCCAGCCGGCGGCAATTTCATCCAATTGCTTTTGGGCAGACGTATATTCCGGCATTTTGTCCAGAATATAGCGGGTATCAATGATGGCATATTTCTGCGCCTCTGCCGCCGTTCCTATGACCAGGAGACTGAAGAGGGCCAGGATCATCTTTTTCATAACACTATTTTTTGGCAATGAATAATAAGGTTTATTCCGGTTCGAAACCAAGCATAAAGGTAAACTTGGTAGCGTCTTTCAAGCCGGCACCGGGTTGTATACGGTCGAAACCTATACCGTAGTCAAAGCCCAGAAGGCCAAACATCGGGAGGTAGAACCGCATACCCACACCCGCGCTGCGACGCAAACGGAAGGGGTTATAATCTTTGAAATCATACCAGCCATTGGCCGCCTCAAAGAAGACCAGACCAAAGATGGTGCTGCTGGGGTTGGTGGCAAATGGATAGCGCAACTCCAACTGGTATTTATTAAAGATGGTAAAGAACTGACTGGCATTGGACTGGTCAGGATTGTTCACGCTGGGGTCTGATACCTGATAAACCGGGTACCCCCGATGAGCGATGATATCATATCCAAGCAACCCAAAGTTGTTGGTCAAACCGGCATCACCCACCTGGAAACGCTCGAAGGGAGAGAAATCCAGGTTGCGGTTGTACCGGCCCATGAAACCATATTTGGCCGCCATCTTCAATACAAACTGACGGTTCTTTTCCGCTCCCATTGGCTTACCCAAAGGAACATACCATTCGGCATTGAAGCGCCATTTGTGGTATTCCGGACGCTTATACTGATTCTCTTCGGCATTATCGGGATTAAGCAGGGAATACGGAGGCGTGAACTGTCCACTCAGCATAAAGCTCGAACCACTAACAGGGAAGATCGGATTGAGTACGCTGGAGCGCTGCAAGGCGATCTTCAGGTTGATATTCGTGGATGTACCATTGTCCAATCCCTGGAAGATGGCATAATTCTTCAATTTGTATTGCGTGAAGTTCAGGGAGTACACGAGGCTGAAATAGTCATCGGGCCATTTCAACTGCTTACCCAGCGCAATAGAGAAACCGCGTGATTTAAGGAAACTAGAATCAGATTTTTCGCGGCTATACCTGCCTGTCAGGTAGTCGTATGAATTCGAGAACAACGAGCTGTAATAACTCAGGGTCAGCGAATTTCTTTTCTTTCCACCCAGCCAGGGTTCGGTAAAGGAGAAGTTATTGGAGCGGAAGGCACGTCCGTTTGACTGGATACGCAGGCTCAACTTCTGGCCATCACCTGTAGGCAGGGGATCCCAGGCTTTTTTATTGAAAATGTTCTTGATCGAAAAGTTGTTGAAGGTCACACCCAGTGTACCGGTCAATCCGATACCACCACCCCAACCGGCAGAGAGTTCCAATTGGTCGGATGATTTTTCTTCTACGGTGTAATGAATATCCACCGTACCATCATCGGGATTGGGAATGGGGTTAATTCCCAGTTTTTCCTGGTCAAAATAGTTCAGGTTGACCAATTCACGCTGTGAACGGATCAGGTCGGCGCGGCTAAACAATTCTCCAGGCATGGTTCGCAGTTCGCGACGGATAACGTGCTCCTTGGTTCTTTCGTTCCCAAAGATCTTTACCGCTTTAATGCGGGCCTGTGGTCCTTCCACGATCCGCACTTCATGGTCAATGGTGTCGTTGTAAACGGCAGTCTCTATTGGTTCGATGCGGAAGAAAAGGTAGCCGTCATCCATGTACAGGCCACTGATATCACCCCCTTCGGCGGTCAATTCCTTACCCAGGCGGCGGTTCAGTGTTTCAATGTTGTAGACATCCCCTTTCTTGATTCCCAGGATCACATTCAACAGGGAGTCTGTGTACTTGGAGTTTCCTTTCCAGGTGATGTTGCCAAAATAATATTTATGCCCCTCATCCACTTTGATATGGATATTGAGGTTATTGCCATCGGTCGAGGTAGTGGCTGTATCATTCACGATCACCGCATCGCGATAACCGATGGAATTATAGAAGGACAGGATCTTCTCCTTGTCTTCGTCGTATTTTTTCTGGTCAAATTTGGCAGAGCTGAATAATTTGAAACGGAAATAAGGGTCAAGGAAGTTTTTGGTTTTACCCAGGGAAAGAAAACCATAGTCCTTGATGTATTCTTTAAAGGTTGTTTTCTTGTTTTCTCCGTATGGACCTTTATTCTCCGAAGGCTTTAGAGTGATCTTGGTTCTTTCCTTGGTGCCTTTCAGTTGTTTTTTCAATTTAAGGTCACTCACCGTATTGTTGCCATAGAAAATCACTTCATCCACTTTCACCTTTTTCCCCCTTTCCACATCAAATACCAGGTCCACAGAGTTGGCAAGAGAAGTGCTTGGTGATTCAGTGATCTTAACGATTACATTCTTAAAGCCTTTATCAGCATAAAATTTATGAATGACCTCCTCTGAATTCCGGATCGTGTTTTCGGTTACAACGGTACCTTTTACCAATCCAAGTTTACCCTGGAGTTCTTCCTGTTCTGATTTCTTAACCCCGATGAATTTGAAATTACCCAGTTTGGCGCGCTCCTGTATTTTGATCTCGATCTCTACGTTTTCATCAACGATCCGGGTAACGAACACTTCCACGTTGGCAAATAGCCGTTGGCGCCAAAGGTTTTGTACGGCCTTGGCAAAGATATCCGTACCGGGGTGCATGAATTTTTGGCCCACCTGTAATCCGGAAATAGAGACAACGATTGCTGTATCAAGAAATTGAACACCAGTGGTATGGATAGCGGATATGGTGTATTCGCGAACCCGGGTGGCATCCTTCCAGGCGATCAGGTCAGGGTCAACAGAAGCGTTTGGAATGGTATCGGTTTGCTGGGCGTTGATCTCAGAACCTATACAGCACAAAGCGACCAGTAAGACACAAAACCGTAAAAGTTGTCGTTGCATGTTTGATTGTTCAAAAAGTCAGTCAAATCTTCTCCGATAAGCCCGGGAAGCACGTTTCTGTTGTGAGGGGGCAAAATAACAGTAAATTTTTGAAGTCTATGTTAAAAACCGGTGGACAACCCCGTGATTTTAACGCATTTTTGGGGGTTTGGGCAGCCTTAGGCTGGAATTGGTTTTACCTGGTCACCGGTTTTTCCAAACCGTCTTTCCCGGCCCTGGTAGTCTACGATAGCTTCGTAAAGGTTTTCTTTTCTGAAATCGGGCCAGCGCACCTGGGTAAAGTAGAGTTCGGCATAGGCCAGTTGATAGAGCAGGAAATTGCTGATCCGGTACTCTCCGCTGGTGCGAATCATCAGTTCGGGGTCAGGGAAAGCGCTGGTTGTCAGGTGTTTCTTGAGGGTGTCCTGGTCGATCTCCTCAATTTTGAGGTTATCTTTTTTCACCTGCCAGGCGATGCTTTTCACGGCATTGAGTAGTTCCCAACGTCCGCTGTAGCTCAGGGCCATGACCAAATTGAGTCCGGTATTGTCCTTGGTGATCTGAAGGGCCTCATTCAGTTCCTGACGGGCGTATTCGGGGAGCATGGACATATCTCCGATGACATGCAGTTTGATATTGTTTTTATGCAGACTGTCCACTTCCTTTCGGATGGTGGTCACCAATAGTTCCATCAATCCCACAACTTCATATTCAGGTCTGTCCCAGTTTTCGGTAGAGAAAGCATAAAGGGTGAGGTATCCTACGCCCAGTTCCGCACATCCCTCCACGATATTCCTTACACTTTCCACTCCATGAAAATGCCCAAACAGGCGGTCTTGTCCCTGCTCTTTGGCCCATCGACCATTTCCATCCATGATGATGGCGATATGGCGGGGAAGGCGTGTTTTGTCTATTTGAGAAAGTAGGTCAGACATATTGCTCAGGTGGCTTTTGCAAAAGTAAAGGAATTTAGAAGATATGGCGTACGTATAAAAACCGGTTTCTATTCGCATAAACCGGATTGTTTGATGAGGTTCCTCAATCTAATTTTGTCAAAAAGAAGATGTCAGCAATCTCGATCCGTCAATATGAAAGGTTTTTAAAAATCCTTGGCGAAGCTGAAGCCAAGGGATTCGTCACAGACCTTGAAAAGCATATGGAAGAAACACTTTCTTGTAAACTAAATTTATTGGCCACAAAAAATGATCTTTTCCTCTTGAAGGAAGAGTTGCAAGTAGTGAAAGCGGATGTGGTGGTTCTTAAAATTGATATGGCAGATCTGAAAAATGACGTAGCTGCTTTACGGACCGAACTACGGTTATTTATACAGGAAGTGGTTAAGCAATTTGCCCGAATAAAAGAGCAGTTTGAAGAGGTGAATGCCCGTTTCACTAAGGTGGATGCCAGGTTAGATAAAATGGATGCCCGGTTTGATAAAATAGAAGGAAGGTTAGATAAAATGGATGGCAGGCTTGATAAAATGGATAGCCGGTTTGATAAAATAGAAGCCAGGTTAGATAAAATAGATCAGCGATTCATTGAATTCAAACAGGATCTGATAAAGTGGATGGTCACTCTTTGGGCCAGCACCCTCCTAATGATGCTGGGGATATTATTGAAATAGCCAGATTAATTCGCTGTCGGACAACGATAAGACTGCAAATTGAATGTAACATGAAACATCGCCGTTACAAACTGGTCTTTCTGCTCGCTGTTTCCACGCTGGCGTCCCTCAATTCCAATAGGGGTCCCCAACTCATAAGAACGATCTGATAATAAAAAGCCGGGAGAAGAAGTGCCTCCGGCAAACGCAGCTGCACCCGGGTAGGTCTTGCTGACATCATCCAGATAATCCGTATTGGTAAACCGATGGAGTATTTCAAAACCAATATTGATCCGGTCATTCAGCGCATACTTTACACCCACCCCAAAAGGCACACTGATGGCCATGGTAGAATAAGGCTTGCGATCGGGATAAAGACTGGTACCCTGCCCTTCAGTATTCAAAGGACGAAGAAAATACTTCTCCCCATCCAAAAAAGCATATGGATCATAGCTAAAGATCCCCGCCCCAAGGGTTACATAGGGTGTAAAACTATATCCAGGCTCGCCCGGTATAAAACGGAAAAAATTAAAGTCGCCTTGCAATGCCAATTCCCACACATTGCTATTGAAACTCAGATTTCGCCTTACCATCGCGTCATTATGGGTATTGTACACGTCTGAATAACCCAATTGCGCAAAGCTTGCACCCACACGCGCCGATATATAATTCCCAAAACTCTTTCGGAAAAACAAAGTAGCCGCCATTTTTGGCCGGTTCAATTGAGCACGTGTATTCAGGTCGCCAAAATAATGAGCCGCCCCCAGACCAATACCAAACTCACCTTCCTGGGTAATTCCCTGGGTCTGAGCGGTGGATACAAAAGGAGAAGAGAGCAATACAGTCCAAACCAATGTCCGTAAAATCATAGCTGCAAAATAAGACTTAGCCCGTGGAAAACGAAAAAAAGAGGGCAGGATTGTGCCGATTCTATCTGAAGGGAAAGTTTAACAATCAATACAGACCTGAAGGGCTTAATTCCGTTTATCCAGGCCCCAGGTCAGCTTATTGTGAAGGGTCTGAAGGAAGTTGTTCTCATTCAGTCTCACCAACTTAAGCTCAAATGACTCCTTCCTTACCGCCAATTGCACGTTCTTGTTAACGATCTCCCGGCGGGAGTCCATGGCACAAATGACCTGGTCGGAACGGCTTTCTATTTCAAAAGAAATAATATGACTATCCGGCACTACCAGTGAGCGTACATTGAGGTTATGCGGGGCCACAGGCGTAATCAAAAAACTACCCGAATCGGGGAAAACAATGGGACCATTACAACTCAACGAATACCCGGTGGAACCAGTGGGCGTTGCCACGATCAATCCGTCACACCAATATGTATTCAAAAATTCCCCGTTGAGATAGGTGTGCACCTTGATCATTGGAGCCGTATCGCGTTTGTGGATCGCAAATTCATTCAGTGCAAAAGGCGAATGTCCAAAAAGAGGCATATCCGAATCCAAATGGATCAATGTACGATGGTCCACCACATAGGTTCCTTTGATCAAAGACTTGACTGCCGTCTCCATTTCCTCTTTACCAATAGAAGCCAGAAAACCCAATCGTCCAAAGTTGATCCCCACTACCGGTATCTGACGGTCCTGCACAAGTGTGAGGGTATCCAGCAAGGTTCCATCTCCTCCCAGACTCACCACAAAGTCAATTTCTTCATGCAAATCGGTAGGCAGATAAAAGGTGCTTGTATTATCAGGTAAATGGATCCTGTCGCGGATCTGTTCATAAAAAGGAAGAAACACCAGCGGAGTTATCTGGTGACGCTGGATCTCATCAAAGAAGCCTTGCACGTTTTTGCGCTGCTCCTCCTCCATGATCCGGCTGTAGATGGCTACTTTCATATATTTATTTGGATCGAAATAACAGAAAGACAGAGGATTAATAATAAGACTTACGATGTAAATATAGAGCGTTTTGCCCTATCTGATTGAAACTCCACTCAAACCGCATCACAAAATCATAGAAGGTCACGATATCAATACCTACCCCTCCGGAATAAAGCATTTTGTTATTGAACACACTATTCCGGGGGTCATTATTATATACATATCCCATATTGGAATAGATCTTGGCATACACTTTTACCGGTATCGGATGAATGGCCAGGTTCTTTACCGGGGGTACATTGATTTGAAACCCGAGCAATTGTTTGGTAATGGTTCCTTTGAGGTAACCGCCTGCTACCCCATCGATCACAAAATATTCATAGCCCTGCATGAAAAAATCACCGTAGCCAAGCAGGCGCCTGTTCAAATAAGGTTGATCAAAGGGAAGTTTTACCGTACCTGCGGCACGGAGCCCCAGCCAGGTTTTTCGCGCTATGGGCCAGTTGCCTCCAACCTTACCAGTGGCCTCCCACAGATTGATCGCTCCGTTCAATCCCCTTTTGAGTAAGAAAACATCAGCGTGATACCCCTTGAGCGGATAAGGGATGAAATCCACATCAAAATAACTCATCGCATAGTAAAGGTCAACAAAGCGCAATCTGGTATTGCCATTGGGTAGGTAATTGGGGTTCAGCCGGGCCACGGTATCCAGCACCCGTTCACTGTTCCAGGCAATGCCAAAGCGGTGACGGGTTTTGATGGCCCGCCGATAGGTCAACTCCGTATTGAAATTCATGAAGGAGCGCACAAACTGGGTTTCATCTTTAAAGAACAATTGCTTGTCCTCCGAGGTCAAATAGTTCACCTCCCGGTTACTTCCCATATTGATCCCGATCCGCATCCCCCATTTCATACGGCGGTCAAAATACAAACGGTCATATCCCAGCGAAACGCGTTTGGTATAGCCATTTACCAGCCAGATATTCATTTTATCATTCCTACCAGTTGCATTGTTGTAGATCACTTTCAGGCCATAATCCACCCGGCTGAGCTGTCCTTTCTGCTCGATCAGCCACTGATTGATGTTCCGGTCAACGGGCTTGAAATAAGGTAATGGGAATAGATACCAGCGTTCTTTCACTTCCACTGATATATCGACAAAGTATCCCTCAAATCTCTTGAGGGAGACAATGGCTTCGTGAAACAGTGTGGTATTCATCAGTTGCCGGCGGGCATCTTCAAACCTGGCCACCAGTTCTTGTAATTGAAATTCATCCTCCTCTTTGAAGGGCAGTTCACGAAGAATGATATTCTCCTTTGTCTTGTTATTTCCGGTGATCAGTATTTGCCGAACGATAAAAGGGCGAGAGGTGGGGATGGGGTTGGATAAGGCAGAATCGGGAGCTAAGCGTAGGGACAATAGAGAGTCCTCCATTCCGGTTCCTGTTCCGCTACCGCCGATCTGTGAACGAAGCACGCAAAAGGGGCAAAGCATCAACAAGAATCCCATCACATATTTTCCCGGGCACTGCATGCTTATAATCTTACATGAACTCCGAAATTAAGGGTATTAATTTTTAGGGGAAATTAAAGTTTAACCCCCCAACCTGTTAAAGTTTCAGGTAATGCATGAGGTTGTCATAATTGCTGCGCAATTCATTCTCATAATACTCCTCCCCAAAGGAATACCGGACGGTATAATCATAGCGTTGGAGGGTGGCCACCACATCGGAGACCTCCATTTTATTGATCTTTAAGGTCACTTGCATCAATCCGGTGACAGTATCGGTATAGGTATTAAGCTGTGTGATCTGGGCATCATTGGATTCCACCAGCCGGCTGATCTCACTAAAGGAATAGGCGCGGGGCTCCATTTCCAATACGATCAGTGCTCCGGGGTCTTTTACATTCATGAACTCAGAAGCCTGGCGGATAAGTTCGCGGTAACTCACCGATCCGGCAAATTCCCCGGTGGAATATACCACAGGCACCACCGTTAACTTTCCTTCGGCGGCTATATGCAAAGCTTTTAGAAAATGATCATCGGGGGAAACCTTCACCTGGGCATACACTTCTTTCAATTCCTGAAGTTCCAGGGTATCATCGGGGGCCTGAAGCAGGTCTTCTTCACTGACCAGACCTATATACTGTCCATCCTTTTCTATGGGAAGATGGGCGACGTGGCTGTCGCTCATCAGTTGCAGGGCGTTAAACACTTTGTCCTGCAAATGAAGAACGGGAAGTATAGACGATATCAGGTCCCGTGTTAACATGGATAGCGGCTTTTACTAATCAGACAGCATGTCTCAGGCAACTGTTGCAGGCTGATTGAGTTTTTTCAAAAATTTATGCAAAATGGCATTGAACTCCTGTGGCACCTCCATCATGGGGGCATGACCACACTTGTCAATGAAATGCAACTCACTGTTTGGAATCAATTTGTTGAACTCACGGGCGACAAAGGGAGGAGTAATGGTATCATTGTTACCCCAGATAAGCAAGGTTGGCTGTTTGATCTGGTTTAGTTCTTCGCCCAGGTTATTGCGAATGGCACTTTTAGCCAACGCAATGATCTTGATCACTTTGATCCGGTTATTCGTGATCCCGTACACTTCATCCACCAACTCCTTGGTGGCTGTGTTTGGGTCATAAAAGGTCAACTCTGTCTTTTTCTTGATATACTCATAATCTCCCCGCTTGGGATAAGAATCCCCCATTCCATTCTCAAAAAGGCCCGAACTACCGGTGAGGATCAGCGACTTGATCCTTTCCGGGTGCTTAAGGATATGCACCAGCGCCACATGCCCTCCCAGGGAATTCCCCAGCAGGTGTACATGCTGATAATCCATTCTTTCCAGGAACTTATTGACGAACTTAGCCAGCCCACCCACCGAAGTATGCAGGATATCCAGGTCGAATAAAGGAAGCATAGGAACCACCACCTTGTATTGATGGCGGAAATAATCGATCAGGTCCTTGAAATTACTCAACGCGCCAAAAAGCCCGTGAAGTAAGAGCAAGGTCTCTCCTTCCCCCTCTTCGATGTACCGGAATTTATCTACTTGTTTTACTTCGAAATCCATGCCTGCAACAGAACCTTTAATTTTTGCTAAAATAACTGATTTACAGCAAATATCTAAAGTTTAAGCCATGTGGGGGCTTTTTTATTGTGATACAGGAATTTGGCGGGAAACCCCTTCAAAGAAAGTTTTTAACTCTTCAAACATATCGCGGAACCAGGGTAGTGCTATTCCGAGTTTGTCCACGGCCGCCGGACCCAGAGGTGCAATATGCGCATATGATGCAGAATCCCGAATGGTCTCGGGTTTTATAAATCCAATTTGTGTAGCATAAAAAAGAAGAATGCTATATAACAATAAATAGAATAATCCATAAAATAACATACCTCCCAGGCGGTTGACCCATCCGAGCATGACCGATTCTACCGCCGTTTGCAATACTTTTCCCACCATATTGATCACTACCACCACAATGACCAACACCACCAGGAAAGCAAGAATCGGTAACCATTTCTCGGATACTTTCACCGTATTCCCGATATACCCCGCCACCACCGCAGACAATTTAATAGCTGCAGCCAACCCCACAATAAGGGCCACTACGGAGAATAAGGCCACGATCAGCCCACGCCGGTAACCCTTTACCACCGCGATCGCTAACAATACGGCCAATATCAGATCAATGATCATGCGCTTAATAACTCTTTAACGACAGCGGAAATGGTTTTCCCGTCGGCTTTACCCGCCAGTTTCTTGGTGGCAGCCCCCATCACTTTACCCATATCCGCCGGAGAACTCGCTCCTGTTTCTGCGATCAGTTCTTTGATCACCGTTTTTAATTCCTCGGCACTCATTTGTTTGGGCAGGAATTTTTCAATGACCGCTATTTCCTCTTCCTCTTTCTGCGCCAGATCGGCCCGCTGTTGTTGTTGATAGATCTCGAGTGAATCCTTACGTTGCTTCACCAATTTCTGCAATAAACGGATCTCATCTTCCTCTTTCAGTTCGCCATTAGCCCCTTCACTGGTTTTGGCCAGCAATATCGCGGCTTTGATAGCACGTAAACTTCTTAAGGCGGCTTCATTCTTCGATTTCATGGCCTCCTTCATTTCGGTCATGATGTTTTGTTCTAAGTTCATATCAAATGTTTAGTTTCTCGCAGCGACCGCAGCGTTATCCGCTGCGATCGCTGCGAGAAATTGATTTTAAGCTTTGTTTTCCTCCATCTGCTTTTCGCGGAATTTTTTATAAAAATGCTGCGCAAATTGTTTCATTTCCCCCACCAATTCCTTGTGTTGTGTGGCGCGGTCATAGGTATCTGCCATGGTGACCATGGTCTGGTAAAAAAAGTCGGCCATTTCATCCACCATCATTTCTTTGGTCCAAAGATCGATCCGCAAAGCGGTCTTCTCTGCGCCATCCCAAAAGGATAGCATCAGGGCTTTGGCATTTTGTCCTTCCTCGGCACTGCTGTCCGATGCTTTCCAGGTGATATTTTCCGGTACTTTTTGCGCATCGAGGTCTACCTCGATGTGTATGGTTGATTTATGCATGTGTAAAAGGGGTTGCGATTAAAAGATGAACAGCAAATTTAGCTGAATTCAGCCAATCGGTTTTTCAATCAGGTTACGAAATCCTTCCCAGTACGATACCGTGTTTTCCGGAGTAGCGGACGATTGAAAGGCCGCCTTTCCTTCACTGGAATAGATCCGGTTCAGGGCATCACCCAGCGCCGTCTCATTCCGGGTATTGGTCTCAAAAAAGGCCAACGGGAAAGAGAGTGGCAGGGGCGCGATCAATGGTATGGCCTGCTCTGCCGCCAGGGTGGCCAAAAAAACATATCCCGCTGTATGGGGATCCAGGACCAGGGCCAGTGACCCGGCTATCCATTTCTCTCTTTCAAGGGAGGCATCATCCTCGATCAATTCCACATCTTCCCGGTATTTGTAGGACTGGAACCGAACCTTATGGGCTTTTTGTCCCACTTTGTCCATCACCATCACCAACTTATAATTGCTCTGGTTCCACTTTTTGAAAATTGAAAATGCTTTCAATGCAATTGAAAGATCGGCCTCATCCCGGTTGTCGGGGAAATAAAGGAAATAGGGCTTCCCTTGCGTGAAGCTTTCTCGCAGGGTGTCCAATTCCCACTCCGAAAAGACCTGTTTTTCTCCTAATTGAGGCTTTCCGGGAAGCTGAACCAGGCGCTCTGTGGTCAATTCGACCTGTTTTCCAAAACCACGAATGGGGGAAGGACCAAAAGAGAGAAGTGTGTCTGTTTTGATAGACCGGAGGACCCGGGGCCATTTGACCCGGTTGGCCCAGAAAGGCCAAAAGGGGTTTGCTGCCGAAATTACCTGTGTGCCACCTGCTACCGGGGTGACAATGTCCTCATCGCCCTCCGTAATAAGCAGGGAAAACTCCCATTCGGGTAATGCCCTGATACACTGACCGATCCAGGCCATTTGCAGGGCAAAGGCGGTGGGGTTTTCACCCAAATTTCGACGCAGGTCAAAGGTGAGCTTCATTTTCACAAAGTTACGAGGGAGTAAACTAAGAAATAACCCCTAGGGGTTTGGCCTTTACCATCGTATTTGTTTCATCCTAAATACATGAAATACTGTAAAATAAATAGAGCACAAGTACAATTGATTCCCATATTTATCCTGTCTACTTTTGCTTATTGGTAAGTTCTATTCTTGACCAAAACTCCGACCTATGAAACCTATTTACTCGAAGCATTTTGTGGCGATTTGTCTTGCAGTCTCTGGAGTCTTCCTCACTACAGGTTCAAAAGCACAATGTCCTGGCGGATATACCCCGGGCTCAACCGCGTATGATACTACGATCGTATTTGGAACGGGGGTCACTTCGACGCCTGTTTATTTTCCAAAATTCGATCCACAAAACGGTACGGTGAACTGCGTTCGCCTTTGTATCACCATTACCGGGGTCATCGATACCCTGGCGATTGAGAATTTCTCCTTTGCCCCGCAAACGGCCAATTTCCAGTACGACCGTACCGACCAGTTGACCGGTCCCGGTCTGGGTTCCCCGCTTTCGAACACGGTTTCAGCAGCTTACGGGCCGTATTCACTGGCCCCTAATAACAGCGTATTTGGCTCCGGACCCGATTTCACGAGCCTGAGTCATGATACCGTTTTGAACAAACAACTCTGTCGCGTTATCACAGATACTACTACCATAAACACTTTTTACGGTACAGACAGCATGGTGTACAACTATGATATCTCCGTTTCGGCAAATGCCACCGTTACCGGGGGTAGCAGCTTTGTCTTTGTACTGACCTCCGCTCTGGTAAACTTTCACTTTGAATATTGTACCTGTCCGCCGTTGATCCTGCCTAATTGGACATTCCCGATCAACGCGAATAAAGTGGATGGGCAAACAGCTGAGATCACCTGGACAAAACCCAATCTCGCCGATGAAGATTATGTATATGAGCTGGAAGTTAGCCCCGATGGCAACCGTTTCTACAACGAAGGCACTATTTCGAAAGATGCCCTGAGCGCAGACGGAGCCTTCCACTACAACTATCGCACTTCATCCAATCAGCAAACCAACTATTATTTCCGCGTTAAAATCAAATTCGCCAACGGTTCATACCGCTATAGTCAAACCAAGACCGTACAACTCGGTACACAGAAGGGTATTTTTACGGTATTCCCGAACCCCTCCAAAGGGATTGTTGGTATCAAATTTGATGGAAGTAATCCTGCAACCTGGAATATACAGATCGTCAATATAAACGGTCAAACGATTTATAATGGGAAAGTAGATGTAGCCGGACCCACCTACAAACAACTGACGACATTGAGCGACGGTATGTATTGGTTACGGTTATCTGATCAGGCAGGCCAACTGTCCGCGGTCAATCAACTTCTCATTGTTAAATGACCTCTTAGGTGGAAGAGGATGGTGGCTTGTAAAAGGGGCCTTGGTTCGGGGCCCCTTTCTTTTTTGTCAAAGTGAGGATGACGGATGACAGATGACCGATGACCGATGACGAATGTTGGGTCAGTCCTCCGAAATCCGGCCTATCCGCCTCTGTCATCGGTCATCCGTCATCTGTCATCTGCCCTGCTCCCTCCCCTGAAATAAAAACCTTACATTTGTAACCATGGATTATAATACCACCCGCAACCACCTCGGTATGCGCGAATATGGTCGGCACATTCAAAAAATGGTAGAGCACCTGCTTACCATCGAGGACAAAGAACGCCGTCAGCGCAATGCCTACGCGGTGATCGAACTTATGGGCTTTCTCAATCCCCACCTGCGCAACGTGGAGGATTTTCGTCATAAACTTTGGGACCACCTCTTTTTGATCTCCGATTTTAAACTGGATGTTGAATCACCTTATCCCATCCCGACAAAAGAGACCCTGAAGGGCAAACCCGCTCCGCTTCCCTATCCCGATCGCCATCCCCGGCTCTATCACCTGGGCAAAAACCTGGAGATCGTGATCGATAAAGCCCTGGCAGAAACCAACCCCGAAAAAAGACAGGGTTTTGCCAATGCCATCGCTTACTACATGAAACTGGCCTATAACAACTGGCATAAGGAAATGGTACACGATGATGCCATTCAATCGGAACTGACCACGATTACCAACGGCCAGTTGGAATTCACCAATACCCCCAGCGTAAAACAATTCCGCCCGCAACAGGAACAACGCGATCGCGGAAGCTATGGCAAACAAAGGGGTAAATTCCAGCAACGCGGTCGCAATAATGGCGGCAGTGGCGGTGGTGGTGGAAAATTCAAAAAGAAAAGATTCTGATCCCCCTTCGCTATCAATCGTCCCCCCATGCACAGCTTCGAAGTCATCGGCGGAAAAAAACTGCAAGGAAATATCATTCCACAGGGCGCTAAGAACGAAGCCCTGCAGATCATCAGTGCAGTATTACTCACCCCCGAAACAGTAACGATCCGGAATATCCCCGATATCCTGGATGTAAACCTGCTTATCGAATTATTGGGTGAAATGAAGGTGAAGATCGACCGGATCGACCGGCATACCTGTCATTTCAAAGCAGACGATGTAGATATTGATTACCTCCACAGCGAAACCTTTAAAAAGAAGAGTGGCCGGCTTCGCGGCTCGGTCATGCTGGCCGGACCTATGCTTGCGCGCTATCGCAAGGCCTTTATCCCTAAACCGGGAGGCGATAAGATCGGACGGCGAAGACTTGATACGCATATCATCGCTTTTCAACAACTGGGTGCTTCCTTTGACTATCATCCCGAAGATGGCTTTTTTCACCTCGAAGCGCCACAATTGAAAGGGATGGATCTGCTACTCGATGAACCCTCGGTAACCGGAACCGCCAACATCATCATGGCTGCTTCGATGGCCATTGGTACCACCACCATCTATAATGCAGCCTGTGAACCCTATATCCAGCAACTCTGCCGCATGCTCATTGGCATGGGGGCCAGGATCAGCGGTGTAGGCAGTAATAAACTCAGCATCGAAGGTGTCACCACCCTTGGAGGCACCGAACACGAGATGCTCCCGGATATGATCGAAGTGGGATCATTTATCGGTCTTGCGGCTATGACCCAAAGTGATATCACGATCAAAAACGCCGGTATCGAACACCTGGGGATCATTCCCGAAAAATTCAAACAACTGGGTATTCAAATGGAATTCATCGGTGATGATATCCATATCCCCTCCCAGGAAATATATGAGGTACAACGCTATCTCGATGGTGGTGTCCTCACGATCTATGACCACCCCTGGCCTGGTTTTACACCAGACCTGCTGAGTATCGTCCTCGTCACCGCCATACAGGCGCGTGGCAGTGTACTCATTCACCAGAAGATGTTTGAAAGCCGCCTTTTCTTTGTTGATAAACTGATCGACATGGGCGCACAAATTATACTTTGCGATCCGCATCGTGCCGTGGTCATCGGTCTCGAACGCGAACAAAAACTCCGTGGCATCACCATGAGCAGCCCCGATATTCGGGCCGGTGTGTCGCTTTTGATCGCCGCCCTCAGCGCCGAAGGTAAAAGTGTGATACAGAATATCGAACAGATTGACAGAGGGTATCAGCATATTGATGAACGCCTGCGCAACCTCGGCGCGAATATTAAGAGAATAGGGAATTAAATTTATTGGGATGTTGGATGACATCCCTTCTCTCTTAATTTCATCTGCATATCCCAAGTTTCCCTACCTTTATACCCCCACTATTCTACGAAATCTCACACTCTGTCAGTAGCCTTCACTTCAAACCGAAACACATGAAAAAGTGTATCCTTTTGCTACTATTTACCGGAATAGCCGGTACATGGGCCTTGCCATCCGAGGCACAATTACTTAAAAAATTAAAAGAAAAAGCCGAGAAGAAAATTCTGGGTGAATCCGATAAGAAGACCACCCCCGCGGAAGAATCGCAAACCAGTGATAACAACCCCACGTCAGGTGGTGGTAGCGGAAGACCCACCAACAAAGGAGGTGGCGGTCTCACCAATACCACGCCGCCCGATGTTGTACAACAGATCAATGATGCGGAACAGGCGCATGCCGCCGGCAATTTCAGTGATGCCCGCTATTCCATTCAGCAGGCACTGGTTGGTGTAGAGATCCAATTGGGAAGAGAATTGCTAAAAGCCCTCCCCGATCAGATCCTCGATATGAAAGAAGATACGCTGCAGGATAAAGTGGTGAGCAACCAATGGGGCTGGTCAAACCTGACCATCCTACGGGTGTACAGTGATGGTAAGGAACGTCAATTGAGTATGTCCATTGGAAACAACTCCTTTTACTCCGGTTGGGTCAATCTCTATTTCAGTGGGGCCTATACCCAGGCGGGTGCCAATGACCAGAATGTGAAACAGGTACGGGTAAAGAATTATAAAGCCCTGATCCAATATGACGACAGCAAAGGTTATACACTGATCGTTCCTCTTGGACAGTCCTCCATGATCGTTTGGGAGTGCATCAACTTCAAAGATGAGAATGAAGTACTCAAGGCCGGCGCCCTATTCGATATTGATGACATCAAACGCCGCATGGGAGAACAATAATCCTTCACTTAACATCAAGCAAATGAAAAAAATATTCCTTCCCTTGTTTCTGCTGAGCGGTCTGGTTACCCTGGCACAAACCGAAACCGATTTCAAAAAAGAAATCACCACGGCTAAAACATCGTACGCGGCCAATAAACTCGAAGAGACCCATTTTGCCCTGCAACAAGCCCTGAGTGAGATCGACATCACGATTGGAAAAGAGATCCTCAAAATGCTGCCCGCGAAAATGGGGGATGCCGCTATCAATCCAAAGGACGACCATGTCACCAGCAACCTGGGTATGGTAGGTGCCACCGTGTCCCGCAGCTATGGTACACCCAACGAAAAAGTAAAGTTTGAACTGATCAGTAATTCTCCACTTGTCACTACCCTGAATGCCTTGCTAAATAATCCCATGGTAGGGGGTATGATGCGGGATGAGAACAGCAAGACCATCAAAGTACAAGGCTATAAAGCCCGCATGGAAAGACAGGCCGGTCAAGTGGATGGTGAATTCAATTATACCATTCAATTGCCCTTTGGCAATGCCCTGCTAACATTTACCGTAAACAAGACCACCGAAAGCGAAGCGACCAAATTAATGGAGAGTCTGCCTTTGCAGGCGATAGCCAAGTTGGTTCAATAGGTTTGGTTTCTCGCAGCGAACGCTGAGAGTAAAAGAACGCAACGGCTTTCTAAACTTCGAGATGAAGGCTACCGCAGCGTCCGTCATTTCTTTGCGTTCGCCGCGAGAAATAAAAAAGACCTTAATCCAAGCAATCCATGCAATCATTAAATCCTGGTCTATCTTTGCGCGCATGACCCCTGGAAAGATCATCATCATCGCCGCACCCTCTGGCGCCGGTAAAACCTCCATCACCCGGCACCTGCTTAAATCCCTGCCCGATAAACTTGCTTTTTCTGTTTCGGCAGCAACACGCTCTCCCCGTGCCAATGAAAAAAACGGCGTGGATTATTATTTCATGTCTGTAACCGACTTCCGGCATAAGATCGAGAACAATGAGTTTGCCGAATGGGAAATGGTGTACGAAGGCAAATACTATGGTACCCTGAAATCGGAGATCGAACGCATTTGGAAGGCCAATAAAGCTCCTTTACTGGATGTAGATGTAAAAGGGGGTATCCATATACAGGACCAGTACCCCGGTCAGTGCCTCTCCCTTTTTATCGAGCCTCCTTCCCTGGAAGAGCTCCGGCGCCGGCTCGAAGCCCGGGGTACCGAAACCCCCGAATCCCTCGAAGCCCGGATCAATAAGGCCGGGTACGAAATGAGCTTCCGCCACCAGTTCGACCGGATCATAGTAAACGACCGGCTGGACAGGGCTTGCAAAGAGGCGGAGGAGTTGGTTTTCAGTTTTTTAGGTTGAGTTTGTTTTCTGATGACAGATGACGGATGACAGATGACTGAGTCCGGGGTCCGGAGGCAGGCCCCATTACCTCAGTCATCTGTCATCCGTCATCTGTCATCTCAGTTCCTACCTAATCCCCTGTTTTTAACGTAATTTGCCCTCCGATCTATGTTCGATGTAAAAACACTCACCTGGTTTCTCATGACCTTGATCCTGATGGGCTTTTTTGCCGGGATCGAAATGGCTTTTTATAGCGCCAACCGCCTGGATATTGAACTCAAGAAAAAACAAGGCAAGGTCAGCGGCGAAATACTCGATGAATTTGTCGAATCACCCATTCGATTTCTCGGCACCACCCTGGTGGGCTTTAATATCTTCCTCGTTTTTTTTGGATTACAGATCAGTGATGTCATGCGCCCCATTTGGGATTATGCGCATGTACCTGGTGTAGGGCGAATCCTCGTCGAGATCGCTATTTCCACGCTATTGGTCATCATTTTTGCCGAGTTCATTCCCCGGGCCATTTTCCGCGCACGGAGTAATTCCATCCTCTCTGCCCTTGTACATATCATTTCCTTTTTCTACCAGATATTCTATCCCATTGCCGCGGCCTTTATCGCCATGTCAAACTGGATACTGCGTTATCTCTTCAATATCCGGGTAGATGAGAAGAAAGAAGCTTTTAGCCGAAGCGATCTGGAGAACCTTTTTCATCAAAATCATCATGGGGATGAAGGGGATGAAAACCTCAATACTGAATTATTTGAAAACGCCCTTGAATTCTCCAAGGTCAAGATCCGGCAATGCCTGGTGCCTCGTAAAGAGATCGTGGGACTGGATATTCATGCCCCGGTAAGTGAGCTCCGTCGCCTGTTTGCGGAGACCAAGCTCTCCCGGATCGTCATTTTTGAGCAGAATATCGATCACCTCCTGGGTTATGTTCACCAGTTGGACATGTTCAAGAACCCCGGCACCATTCAGCAGGTATTGCTTCCCATTCCGGCCATTCCTGAAAGCATGAGCGCCACCGACCTCATCAATAAATTCAGCAAGGAAAGAAAGAGCATTGCCTGGGTGGTGGATGAATTTGGCGGTACCTCGGGTATCATTACCATGGAAGATATCCTCGAGGAGATATTTGGCGAGATACAGGACGAATATGATGTGGAGGAATTTGTAGAAAAGCAGATCGCTGAGAATGAATACATCTTCTCCGGCCGGTTGGAGGTGGATTATCTCCGGGAGAAATATCACCTGGCCTTCCCGCCCACCGAGTCGGAAACCTTGTCCGGGCTGATCATCAATTACCACGAAACCATCCCTCAGCAAAAGGAAAGGATCATTATCGGGGATTATGAATTTGATATCGTCACTGTTTCTGATACCCGTATTGAGATGGTGAAAATGCGGGTACTGAAATAGGCCCCGGCCCGCTAAACTCTTTATCTTTGCACCTCTTTATTTTTATTAACTGGCATGGCATTATTTAGAAAAGGTAAGAAGGTTGACCGGGCGGAAATGTCCTTTATGGACCACCTGGAGGAGTTGCGGGCGCACCTGTTCCGTTCCGTAGTAGCCATTGTCATCGGTGCTGTGGTGGTAGCCATCTACTATAAACCCCTTTTTCGCAATCTGCTCATGGGGCCCCTGCATACCGATTTTATCACCTACCGGGCCATGTGTAAATTGGGACATAAGCTTGGTCTTGCAGAAGTCATGTGTGTGGGAGATATTCCCGTCAATATGCAGAATGTGGTCATGACCGGTCAGATCACTTTGCTTTTCACCTTTATTGCCATTGGCGGGGTCATCCTGGCTTTCCCTTATATATTCTGGGAGTTCTGGCGCTTTGTAAAGCCTGCCCTTACACCCAACGAAAAATCCACTACACGTGGTGTTGTTTTCTGGGTATCCTTTTTATTCTTTCTGGGTATCTGTTTTGGGTACCTGGTCATAGCTCCATATACCGTAAACTTCCTTGCCGGATTTACACTCGATGATACCATCAAGAACCAATGGTCCGTCACCAGTTATATTGACACCATGTTGCCACTCGTGTTGGGAACGGGTTTAACCTTTCAACTTCCGCTGGTCATATTATTCCTGACCAAGATCGGGATCGTAGGGCCATCCTTCCTGCGCAAATATCGTCGGCATGCCATCGTCATCATTCTTATTGTGGCTGCAGCCATTACTCCACCCGATGTCATAAGCCAGTGTATTGTTACGCTTCCCATTTATTTTTTATACGAAATTTCCATTCGTTTGTCTGCAAGGGCGGAGAAGAAGAGATTGAAGGCGGAAGAGGCGGAGTGGTCTTAAATGCTTATAACACGAATTATTTATTAAACAATTCGTGCAATTCCTTGAATTCGTCTTAATTCGTGTCATAATAAATCGTGTAATCATAATAACTAACTTTGCCAAATGGAAACACCCTTCGACCATACTAAACCCATCGCCATTGGAGGCGACCACGCCGGTTACCAATACAAAGAAGAAATCATTTCTTTTCTCGAAGGAAAGGGTATTCCCTTTAAAGACTTTGGCCCCTTCTCCGCTGATTCAGTGGATTATCCCGATTTTGCCCATCCGGTGGCCAGTGCCGTAGAAAAAGGCGAAGCCGCCTGTGGCATTCTTATCTGTGGCAGTGGAAATGGCGTAGCCATCACCGCCAACAAACACCAGGGCATTCGTGCTGCTTTATGCTGGGGCGAAGAACTCGCCAAGCTGGCCCGTGAACACAACAATGCCAACATCATCTGCATCCCCGCCCGCTTTGTCCGCGAAAGCGATGTAGAAAAAATGGTGAACATCTTCCTGAATACACATTTTGAAGGAGGGAGGCATGCCACCCGTGTCGGAAAAATCTCCTGCTGATCATTCCTCGCGCTTCTCTGCGCCCTCGCGCCTTGGAAGTTAAGCTTAACCGCGAGGACGCTATGACGCAAGGACGCCAATTTCATGTGTATATGTGAATCCTTTACCCCGCACTCCCAACATAAGTATGGCAGCGGCGTAAATAATGAATACTAACCAAAAACTAGAAACTCCCCACGTCGCGTAGCGACGTCTTGTCGGTAGCGAATTCAATTTTAAGGCATCACATCCCGTATGGATGTATTGTAAACAATTCCGAATTATATCGTCACAAATCGTTCCTACGGAACGAGGGGAAAAATCGTCGATTTCGAAGGCTACCGACAAATCGTCGCGCTGCGACGATTTTTATGAAAAGGTGGGGTACACTTGCTAATTTTACACCCGCAAGAAGGGCGACATCAATGGCAATAGATGTTTCATTAAGACTTCTTGATTTTTTTAGAGGAAGGCAACTACTAAAATGATAAACATGCAGTTTATTCAAAAAATGATTAAAACTATTGTTTACCAGTGCGAGAAAGATCGGGGAGTAGATAACTAAACCTGTTTAGTTTTTGCAAGAATGATTTTTGCATTTTTCTTATCATTGAATGTTATTTAATTATTTACTTTCTTTCTAGGAAAGAAGTGGTCTTTAAGATATTTGTACTTCGAGAAATTTGGAAATGGAGGAATATACCTTTTAATCCTGCCTATTACTATATTTATTTTGTTGCAATTGATTTTTCCAAAGAAAATCATAGACAATATCGAATTGTCAACAATAGAAAGAAAGAAGTTTTTTTCTATATTTTCGCCTATACAGCGTTGACAATAGCCTTGATTACATTACCCAACTATTCAAATCGAGATGAATTTTAATCCATGCTCTCCTTGGCCTTGTAAACTTGCTAATGAAAAACTCCGACCGGCATGAACCTGGTAAGACCGTAGCCTGGTGGACAGTAATCGGTATTGGCTGATAGTAAATGCCTACGGCAAGCAGTTTACTAATTTTAGAATGAAATGGGATGCTACGGACAGCAGGTGAAATAAAATATTTTACTATTAATGATTAACTCATGACAAAATTGCCCTTATTTATCACTTCAATGATACTATTTTGGTTTACAAGTTCATTTTCATTTTGTAATTTAAAGGCAACTAATATAGAAAATGAAAAGGCTGTTCAACTTAAAATTAATTGGCAACTTGTCCAAATTGTTAATGGTGATCCTAGAATTGTTGAACTAAAAGACAGTGTTTATATTATCACCCGTGATTCTTTGAAAATATTCATGTCAATAATTAAAAATGACAGTATAGTTTTAGACGAGCCTCAAAACCTACAATCCCAAGAGAATGGTAGATTATATTCGAATAGTGATATAATTTTTCATGTATTTAGAAATGGAGATTCAATCGGCATTACGCGTAAACTTTCCCGGTTTAACAAAGGAGTGCAATTTAACGTCGACTCCTTTCTGAGAAGAAAAGCATTTCTTGGTATGGAAATTTACAGTGAAAATGATAGCTTAATAAAATCTACATATTCAGATGAGACTTATCCACACCTGGATGTTTACATACCAAAGAAAAAATTTAGTCCAAAGGACAATATGCCATATCTAGACTCAGTTTATTGTTTCTACGCTGCGGAGTCAATTAATACAGATGTATCATTTTCTAAACTCCTGGAACAAAAATATAATAAGAGGCTGTATAAAGTAGTAGGTATCTACAATGAAACAGAAATTAGTGTTGAAAATCCGATTAAAATTCCAAAAAGAGTGTTAGTATGGGAATTAAGAAACGTTTCTGTGCCCTTTAAGCAAATTATAGATAGTGTCATTGACAAAACAATTATTTCCTTGCCTTCTTAGCAGTACTAGTCGCTACATGTATTAGCCGTTTACCTTAGTTAATTGGTAGTAAGAGATTGCCGCCATGCTATCACCACAAATCGTTCCTACGGAACGAGTGGAAACATCGTCGATTTCGAAGGCTACCGACAAATCGTCGCGCTGCGACGGTTGGGTTGGGAAAGCTGGATGCTAATTGGTATTGTCTGATACTAAAATGTTTCGGTAACCTGGTTTTCTCCTTATTGCTAGAGTTGATATGTTACCGGCAGCCAGGGACCAAATCCTCCTTAGCAGCTTTGGCCCGTTTTTGTTTTAGCATGGATAGGTTCTCTTCTGTTTCTTTTAAAAGAATTGTTTCCATATCAATTTCATCCTTTTCAAATCTGTTGTGCCCCACTGTTTCGCTATCAATCAACTTATTATTTTGAAAATAATAGGTTCCAATAAAATTCAACTCTGTCTTGGTCTGATCCAATGTCCCCAGGCTATCATTAACTATGAAGACATAAAATGTCTCGTAAATGAACATCAGCTTTTCGTTGGTAAAATAATAGTCGTATGTTTCAATACCATACGACAAACCGATCTTTCTTGTAATTTTTTGTATTATTCCTTTCTTAAAATACCCAGTAAGCTCCCCACCGCCATCAGTCATTTGTGGCATAAACTGTTCATTCGTCAACGTAATTTTTTTAAAAGAGCTGTCAGCATTTATTTTTTTTACTTTCTCGGCTACCTCTGGATATTTTTTAGTAATACTTTGAGCCGAAAGACTAACTCCATGGGGTGAAAATATCAAAAGAAATATGAGGATTTTTTGTCTCATTGAAATGTAAGGTTCACGGACAGGTATTGCCGAAGTGCAGGGAATAGAATTCCGTCCGCCCGGATGACCGCAGCTTAGTAAAGATAAAAAAGATAAGGATATGTACATAGCTAAATAGATAAGGTCGAGCTGGATATGCAGATGCACAATGAACAGAAAGATGAAACACGGCATCCGTCAGCCTGCATTTTGGCAACACCCTTGTTATGTGCAGCTCCTTATCGTAATTAAATTTAGGAGATGGTGTTGTGTTCTAAAAAGTTATAATTCTATTTCTTGTTCAGGTTCAATTTCAACTTGTGCCTCTGCCATAATATTGTAAATGTTCATTTGGGCGTCTAACAACTCAAATGAGACACATAAAGCATAATTGGTTTCATTTTCGAGATTTTTGTCCCAACCAAAATGACCAATGACTGCAATACTAAATTCTTCTGCAAATTGTTGTGGTTCTATTAATGTCCAGCTTTTTTGGGCTGTAGAATTATTTCGATTAATTTCATTATTTGTCCACGCAGGATTCTCCCTTATTATCCATTTAATTGAATTAACTCCTTCGTCAATTGCACCGGCCTCAATCACATCTTCATCAGTTTCCAAATATTCAATTGTTCTGTTTCGGAAACTATTAAAACTTTCGTTGTATTTTGATGACTGCCATTCAAGCCAATTAGATAAGTATGAGTGAGAGCCTTTACGTGTTAATCGGGTTTTCGCAGTAAAAGTTAGAGTTACTTCAACTAAAATCCGGAACTCTTTACCTTCCCCTCGTAATTCTTCAGGAATTTTCAAACGATAAATGTCTGCCTTTTTGGGCCCAACTTTACTGTCTTGAATAAATGTAATTCTTGTTTGAGAATTATTTAATGCTCGATTAATATCTGGAACGCCATATCCATAGTATCTAAAATCGTTAAGTGTTGGATTGTGAAAGCAGTGTTCTGGCAATCTTGCACTTTGTATGATTAAAGCTCGATACATTTGAGCCGTTTCAGTAGGGTGTTCTGTTTGTAGTTTTGAAGCTATATAGCTCACTTTTGGAGTGCTGAAAGATGTTCCATATGAGTCTTTGCCAACCGAGCTAGCACCGTACAAAGTTGAATTCACCAATTCAGGAGATGTCAATTCTTTTGTAATGAGCTCAACTGATAGCTTATTTTTTATTAAATCCCCTCCAAATTCAACCACATCAGGTTTCATACACCCCCACATTCCAAGACCTGTTCTTGAAAATGGGGAGATATAATTTGTTCCTGCTAATGCTTTGTAATCGGCATCTTCGAAGTTTTCTTTCGCTATAGAACCAACGGTTATACCAAAATAACTTACACCAGGATTTGCGACTTTGGATTCTGGTTCATTTAAGTATGTTGGATAGTTTTTACCTGCCGCTAAATGTTCAGTGATACCGAGATTTGTTGCATCTGCAGAACTTAGATAAAGATTACCCGCAGCAATAATAAAGAGTATATCTTTTTCGTGGATTAGTTTATCTAAAGATGCAGCCAATGATGGCATGTGAGTTCCGATATAAGCCGAATCTTCCGCAACAGAGAGATTAAAAATTCTTGTATCTGGGTAATCTGAAATGATTTGTTCCATTAGTTTTGGTTCAAATCTACTTGTAACAATACGGTTATTATTGTCAAGTATTCTCGCATTTTGAATAATACTCTCTAATTTAATCTGCCCATTTTTGGGAATAGAAAATGGATAAAGAATCGCACCTGCAACCTTTGTTCCGTGTCCACTTTGACGGACGTAGTCCGCAGTTGAGGGGCTACCATCAACATAAGAACGGGAGTTGATAGAATCTATCGCAGGTTGAATAAGTCTATGATTTTCTTGAATACCGCTATCTATTACACATACTTTTGCTACGGTATTCTCAGGAGCTTCTACTTCTAATTCATAATTATCTGGTAAGTTGATATTATCATGTTCTAAATTAAATTTAGAATTCAGTTTAACTTCATAAAGGTATTGGTAAGTCTGCACTAAATCCTTCAGCCCTTTTCCACTAATGGATATTTTGAAGTAAACGGCATCAACTTGATTGTCCCAAATAGCATGTAATTCACCACCATAGATATTTATGTAACCTTCTATTTCATCTTCTCGTTTTATTTGTTTTTCATCTCTTGCAATTAATAAGTTTGTTTGATGTATTTTAAAATCTTCAACTTTTTCTTGGAATCTAACTTCTGAATCAAAATTATCTCTAACAGGATACTCTTTTTTATTTGGGATATAGCAAGACACACCGAGCTGAACTGTGTAAACAACTTCTTCATCCAGTTCCTGCCAAATTCTTCCCAGTTCACCTTTTAATAATTCACCAACTCTCCAACTTTCATCTGTTACTAATTCCCAAATTTTTGCCGCAGTATCTTTATACCTTCCTTCTTGTGCAATAAACTGACCGATTTTTTCTTGAAACGAGTTAAGTCCATCGACCGAAGCACCTATTATATATCCTTCCTTTTCCTCTGATATTATTTCTATGCCCCAATTAGTAAGTGAATCAATATTGAAGACATCCGTATCTATTTTTAGAAAAACAGGTATGTCATTTTCGTTTGGCAATGTAATTCCTTCCGCTTTCATGCCTTCTTTGATTTCGTTCCATTTATCAACTAAAGTTGCAGCAGAATTTCCTAAATACTGGCCATGATTTTGTCTGTTTGCCTTATTAGCATTGGTCATTGCCTCGGCTTGGGGATTTCTTTGGCCACCGCCTTTAAATGGCTTAGCCCTTCCTTCTACTTTGAAGGGTAATTTTAAATGAGGAAAATCTGCCATAAATTATTTTAAGTAAAGAATATTTTCGTTCAATGATTTTTCAAAATGAGATTGTTGTAAAATTTTCTCATTTCCTATAACAGCATTTTTTGCTGCATCATTGGCGACCTTTACTACTAGTGCAGAGCTGAACCCAACAAGTTTTTCAACAATCGAGTCCCAGTCGATTTCTTTTGATTTTTCAATCGAGGAAAGCGTCTTCTTTGTTAAACGCAGTATTTCATCTTTGCTGGGCTTGGGCATTTCTATAATATCATCAAACCTTCTGAATAGTGCTTGGTCGAGTGCAGTTTCAATATTTGTTGTTGCAATTAATACTCCTTGAGAATTATATTCTTCCAATAAAGTCAAGAGGATATTTACAATTCTATGCATCTCTCCAACATCTTGAGAGTTTGTTCTGGTTTTTCCGACAATGTCAAATTCATCGAATAGTAAAACACACGGAAAATTTTTAATTCCTTCAAATAATCGTGTCAAATTGCTTGCAGTTTCTCCAAGAAAAGAGGAGATTATAACATCAAAGCGAACTTTCAAGAAAGGTAACCCTAAATTCCAAGCAATTCTTTCAGCACTCATGCTTTTGCCGCAACCAGGAGCCCCATAGATTAATATTTTCTGTCTATAGTGTAATCCGTGATGCGCAAGCCTTTCTTTTGCTGCAAATTCCTTTTCTATTCTTCTTATCTTATCTTCAGTTTCAATTGGCAAAACCATTTCGTGTCTAAGTTCATCACGAGGAATTGTAATTGCAAGAGGGAAATTATTTCGCTTGTCAGTTGGAATAACGACACCACTCGGGAGCATTTTTCGTAATTCGCCTCTAATATTTTGACTTGTGCTTATATTTTTTTCAAGAATGTACTTTAGCTTTTCAGCAAGTTTTTCATGACCTTTTTTCTTCTCGTCCTCGATGATAAGTGATGCGACTTTGACAACATCATCTTCCTTATCTCCTTCAATAGAGCGGAATAGTCTTATCATTAAGTCTTGATTCATTTGTTTATTTGGATATATATGTGAATGAGTACAATTACCATGCAAAATAATAAAACACTTTGACTTTTAGCAATTTATTGAATTGTAACAACTTATTCCAGGTTTGGGGGTTTTAGCAATTTGAAATTTGTCCAAAATTGAGGGGATAGATTTTTTTGGCTTGTAGTTGAAAGACTGTCGCCAATAGGGTTGCACATAACGAGCAGGGCTTTATGCAGGTTGGGAATTAGTAATCCGTATGCCGACAATCGCTGCTGATTGAAAATATAAAGCTGAATTTAAGACCTAAAGTTGAAAGCTGTTTGTCCAGCCCGAACCACAGTTTGGATTTGCAATTAGCTGATGTTTGCTGATCATGCCCAACTTGCATAAAACCCAAAGTTGGTAGCTGTTTTTCTCACTCGTCATTATAAAGTTTTAGAAATTTTTCAATGTCTGTTATACGATATAAATCTTCAAAAATATTTACAAGTCCTTGTGATTCCATACTTGAACAATTCCAAGGACTGTGTCTATAAACAGCATTATATTTTCCTTTTTCAATTGCTTCAAATGAGAGTGAAGTTCCATCAAAAACGGAGTGACAAGTTGAATCTCTGCCTTTAATTCCCCAAAAATTTATTTTGTCAAGTTTTGTTATGTACGAATTATAAAGTGTGTCTTTGAAATACGAAAAATTTGTAAGAATTAAATAGCCTGTAAAATATCCGCCTTTTCCATTTGTCATTTTAAAAGTTGCTTTGGTAGTGTTTTTTATTTTTTCAATTGTTATGCAGTACGGGTTGCTAAAAGTTGGCTTTACAGTTAGTCTAAGCCAATGTCTATGGATATCAATTTTTGTTGTGTCAATATAAGGCTCGTCTAATGCATAAATAAACTCGTCCCAATAGTTAATTGATTTTGAGTTGTCGTAAATAGTTTTTATAAAATATTGAAACTTGTTAAGTGAGTCTGGATTATCATAATTGCCATTACCCATTGCAATGCTGTCAATGAAATACTGTTTTATTTCTTGTTCAGTCCAGCTATATTTTTTGTCAACGTGCCCGGTTTGCCTACAAGAGAACGCTAAAAAAACAAGTGAAATTATTGTAATGTAGTTTCTCATAAAATAGCTACCAACGCCTTAATTTATGCTATTATCTGAAATTAATAAAAATCAAATCCTCTTCATCCTCAATGCTTTTCTATACTCCATTTTGAATTTCCTATTGCAGCAATCGGAATTTGCATTGGAAATAGACATAGAAAATGGTATACTATATTCACTTTAAATAAATATCAAGTGCCTAAAAATCGGTAGTGAAGTCTTCCAGGGAAAGTGGTCCTTTGGTAGGAATCGGATAAGGTTCCCCTGAAAATAGAAATATTCCAGAATACCACAAAAAATCCCGCCTAAGTGATTCTACTTAATCCCGCACTTTCTTTACTTTTTGGGAGATAGCGTACTGGCTTCCATTTCCGCGGCACTTCTTAAGAATCCGGGATGCTCCCTTTGTGTCCTTCGTGCCTCCTTTGTGCCCTTCGTGTCCTCCTACGCAGCTCTGGCGTAGGAGGACACGAAGGGCACAAAGGAGGCACAAAGGACACGAAGAAAGGGCACCAAGGGGGACGGGAAAAGCTTTATTTTTGCCAATCCCTGACAACAAACATAATTAAATGAAGAAACTCCTCTTGCTTGCCATCCTTGCCTTGCCCGTTATGGCCATGGCCCAGAAAAAGAACAAAACAGCCGAGAAATACGCTAAGACGATCACGGCCGAAGACCTGAAAACCCGTCTCTTTATCGTGGCCAGTGCCGAAAACGAAGGACGGGATACCCCATCCCCAGGCCTGGAAAAAGCGGGTGATTATATCGAAACGAATTTTAAAAACTTTGGTCTGCTCCCCGGCAATAACGGGGGCTATCGCCAGTATTATCCACTGTTTCGTGATTCGGTGCTCTCCAGCCAACTGGTTGTAAACGGAATGAGCTTTGAATCACTGAAAGATTATATGGCCCAAAGTTCAAACTATACCATGGGCATGGCCTTCTCTGAATTTGTGTTTGCCGGCTATGGTATCGTGGATGAGCAACGCAATGATTATAAAGACCTGGATGTAACAGGCAAACTGGTGGTAGTACTGGATGGTACACCGGAAGGATACAAACCCGCCCAACAAGGCATGCGCTCCCCCGCCAGCTGGTTTGGCAAAACCATGAGCGCCCAAAAGAAAGCCGCTGCCGCGGTGATCATCGTGGGCGGAAACTTCCCACGCCGCGCAGGTGCCGGCCAGGCTGGCTGGAATATCAGAGGGTATTCGGCTTCGGTGATGCCTCCTGTTTTCACAGTATCGGAGACCGTAGCGGCCGCGCTGATGGGACCGGATGGAGAAAAGATCCTGACAAATGCCAAGACAAATGTCCCCTCCGCCAAAATATACAAAGCGAATGTGAACCTGGGTTATGCCAAAACCACCACCACCGGCTCTGCCGCGAATATCCTGGGTGTAGTGGAAGGCACCGATAAAAAAGACGAATGGGTGATAGTGACCGCACACTACGACCACGTGGGCATGCGCAATGGCAATATCTACTACGGCGCGGATGACGATGGAAGTGGTACTGTAAGCGTCATTGAAATGGCCGAAGCCTTTGCCAAAGCCAAAGCGGAAGGAAAAGGCCCTCGCCGGAGCATCCTGTTCATGACCGTTAGTGGGGAAGAACATGGCCTGTGGGGTTCCGCTCACTATGCTGATAACCCCATTTATCCGCTGGAAAAAACAACCGTTAACCTGAATATTGACATGATAGGCCGTGTTGGATCGGAATATCAGAAAGTAAACGATTCCGCCAACTACGTATATATCATTGGTGATGATAAGTTAAGCAGCGACCTTACGCCGATCACGGATATGGTCAATAAAACCTATACCAAACTTACGCTCGACCGCAAATACAATGATCCCAAAGATCCCAACCGCTTCTATTACCGCAGCGATCATTACAATTTTGCGGAAAAAGGAATCCCCATCATTTTCTATTTCAACGGAGTGCACAAGGATTATCACCAGCCTGGCGATACCCCCGACAAGATCAATTACCCGTTGATGGAAAAAAGAGCACGCCTGGTATTTTTCACTGCCTGGGAAATGGCCAACCGCGATGAAATGCTCAAAAGGGATATACCCCTGAACAAATAAGGCGCAACATCATTGGATCACCTGTTTCCTTGCTTATGAAAAATGAATCAAAGGACTATTCAGATGTTTACCGGGAAAAAGAGGTAAAAGGTTTACAAAAAAGACTGGAAAAGACCAGGTCCGCCCTGGTCTTTTCCGGTGCTTCTATTCTTGCCGGTGGCATACTCTTCTATTTTATGTCGGAAGGACTGGACAATATATCACTGGCCATGTACCTCGTCACCGGCATTATCCTCATTGTCATCGGCACCACATCTAACCGAAAACCCATGCGCCGGCTTTGGCTGGGTGTCATCGTACTCGGAATTTTCTGGGTGGCGGATGTAGTGATGGATAAAAGCGAATTTATTCTGCGGGATAATGGATTGAAGATGCTGGTGCTTTCTATTTTATTACTGGCAATGAAGCCGGCCCGCGAGGCGGAGATCATTCGGAAGGATTTGCATTTGTCCTAGGTTGGATGACGGATGACAGATGACAGATGACCGAGGAAAGAGAGCCGGACTTCGGTCTTCTGACCCCCGACTTCCTTCAGATGCTTCGGGACTATGACTCAGTCATCTGTCATCCGTCATCCGTCATCCAACAACCAACCCCCAATCTCCACCATAAAAAATCACTAATTTCGCGCCATGCAAAAAGGACCTGTTTCTAACTTTATTCAACACCACTACCGCCACTTCAACGCCGCCGCCCTGATGGACGCGGCAAAAGGCTACGAACAGCACTTGCTCGAAGGCGGTAAAATGATGGTGACCCTCGCCGGAGCCATGAGCACCGCCGAACTGGGTATCTCCCTGGCCGAAATGATCCGGCAGGGAAAAGTAGATATCATTAGCTGTACCGGTGCCAACCTTGAAGAAGATGTAATGAACCTGGTGGCCCACTCGCACTACAAACGCGTACCCAATTACCGCGACCTTACCCCCCAGGACGAATGGGACCTGTTGGAAAATCATTATAACCGGGTCACCGATACCTGTATCCCCGAGGAAGAAGCCTTTCGCCGGCTGCAAAAGCACTTATTCCAGCAATGGAAAGACGCGGAAGCCAAGGGCGAACGTTTTTTCCCGCATGAGTTTTTATACAAGACCGTCCTGAGCGGCGACCTGAAACAATACTACGAGATCGACCCCAAGGATAGCTGGATCGTGGCAGCCGCGGAAAAGAACATCCCCATCGTGGTACCCGGATGGGAGGACAGCACCACTGGCAATATCTTCGCCAGTTATGTCATAAAGGGTGAATTGAAAGCCAGTACGGTAAAAAGCGGTATTGAATACATGGTTTGGCTGGCTGACTGGTACCGCCAGAACTCCGGAGGCAAAGGCGTAGGTTTCTTCCAGATCGGAGGGGGCATTGCCGGCGACTTCCCCATTTGTGTGGTACCCATGATGTACCAGGACCTGGAATGGCATGATGTGCCTTTCTGGAGTTATTTCTGTCAGATCAGCGATTCCACCACCTCCTTTGGCTCCTACTCCGGGGCCGTGCCCAACGAAAAGATCACATGGGGCAAATTGGATATCAACACCCCCAAGTTCATCATCGAAAGTGACGCTACCATTGTAGCCCCCCTCATATTCGCCTGGATATTAGGCTGGTAAAATGAAATAAAAAATCCCCTCGCTGTTGCGGGGGGATTTTACTTTATGCTGAAAGGTAGGGATTAGGGCTGGTTATTATTCCTATACGAGTTTTTGGACTGTTTGGTTTGCTGAAGGTTTAATTTGTTTCACGCGGCGGCCGCAAAGTATCAAACGGCCGCTACGGCCTTACTATTATCGAATGGAGTTCAGCGGCCGCCGCGAGAAATAAGAAAAAAAGAAACCCCGACGCAAGCCGGGGCCTCATAACCACACACCAAAAACTGCTTATACTTAAGATTTTCTTTTCTTTTCGTACACTGTCCAATTGTCACCATTCGATTTCAGTACAGTGATAAAATCTGCGCTCTCCAAAGTGAGGTAGTAGTTGTTACCTTCTTCGTTGCTCAATTCAAAAAGATCAGTTACCCAATGATCGTTGGAAAAAGTTTTTTGAATTGTGCTCATCAGGTGAAGAGGCAATTGCTGGGTAGTGAGGTTACGGCTCATACCAAGGTATTGTCCTTCGAGAGAATAATAAGCGTAAATACGCTGACCATTCAGGCTGAAAGCGGCTTTGTAATAACGTGAGGACACGGTCCAGTTCACTTCTTTGGCACTGGCAAATTCGCTTTTAAAAGCGGTGAGGACCTGGGGAGAAACGGCTTCTTCTCCGGCAAATACGCTGGAAATTCCCATTGTAAACATTAACACCAGTGCGAGGATTGTCTTTTTCATCTTACTTTTTTTTATGAGTTGGTTATTCTATTTTTTGTCTGTTTGCTATGTTTGACGCTACAAAGATGACTTATGTTACAGCCCAAGTCAAGCAAATAGTGACCAAAGGGCATGGATGTTAAAGGCCATTGGCTTTCACTAACTTTGGTTAACAATGCATCCTTTTTAAAAACCATTCGCCCGATTTAAAGACCATTGGTCATGGGAGTACTACTTTGTGGGTATTTGTGAAAGTTTTTATAATGGAGGGTTGGAGGGTGGATGTTGGATGACCGAGGAAGGATGTTGGATGTTGGATGTTAGATGTTGGATGGCAAAGGACTGAGGTAAAAGGGCTTGACTTCGGACTTCCGACCCCGTCATCTGTCATCGGTCATCTGTCATCCAACATCCAACATCCAACAACAAACCCCACTTCAGATAATTAAAAATGAACTACCTCGCTCACGCCTACCTCTCCTTCTCTCACCCCGGTATTCTCGTGGGCAATATGATCAGTGATTTTGTCAAAGGCAAACAAAAATTCACCTATCCCATTGATATCCAGAAAGGTATCGCCCTACATCGGGCCATAGACCAGTTTACCGACCAGCACCCCGCCACCAAAGAGGCCAAAGAGATCTTTCGGCCTGCCTACCGGCTTTACAGCGGCGCCTTTGTGGATGTGGTATATGATCATTTCTTAGCCCTTGATACACAGGTCTTTCCGCATGACGGGCACCTGATGGAATTTTCCCAACAGGTGTATGAGCATTTGGATATCAATCGTTTACACCTGCCTGAGCCCTTTGGACATTTCTTCCCCTATATGCGGGAGCAGAACTGGCTATATAATTATAAGCACCCCTGGGGAATCGGGAACAGCTTTGCAGGCCTTGCCCGTAGGGCTACATATATAAATGAAAGTAATACGGCCTTTCAGGCTTTTACAACACATTATGACTACCTAAAAAACTGCTATACAACCTTTTTCCCGGAACTCTTGTCATTTGCGGAGGAAGAATATAAGAATCTGAATATATAAATACCAAGGTACGGAGTCAGCTCAATTCAAATTCTCTGTGTCTCTGCGCCTCTGTGGTTAAATTTGCCAATAATGAATAAGTAATTATGATAAGAAAGTCTATTCTATTTGCCCTTTGTTCATTTGGTTTCTTGTGGTTAAATGCCCAAACAGCCAACGTCCCGGAAACCGATAAGTCGCCCATGGACATGTGCTACTACCCCGACAACTACCCCGTGCTCAAGATCCAGAACAAGACCAAGGATGCCCTCATGGCCCGGGCCATTTACAGCCGGCCCCAACGAAATGGACGTAAAGTGTTCGGTGAATTGCTTGAATATGGCAAACTCTGGCGCCTCGGAGCCAATGAAGCCACCGAAGTGGAATTTTACAAGGATACCCGGATCAATGGAAAAAAAGTTCCCAAAGGACGCTATACCCTTTACGCCATCCCTTACGAAAATCAATGGACCGTCATTGTCAATAAGGACACCGATACCTGGGGTGCTTTTAAATACGATAGCAAAAAAGATGTAGTGCGGATGGATTTACCCGTAAAAAAACTGACTGAAGCCGTTGAATTTTTCTCCATGTCATTCGAAAAAACAACAACCGGATGTCAAATGAATATCGCCTGGGATGATGTAATGGTATCTCTGCCGATTTCTATGTAATTTTCAAGCATGAATCTTCTTCGTTCTGCCAACGTTCTGCTCCTGGTAGGGATACTGGGATTTACTGCCTGCAACAACAAACCTGTTCCTGCCGGAACGGACAATGCAGATAAACCGGCGCAGGTACCCCAGGTAGCCGCCAATCCCAATGGACTGATCGACCAATCACCCATGGATATCATTTACTACCCCATTGAATATCCTAAACTAAAGATGAGTGGAGAAACCAGTGCGCCACCCACCATGCGGGTCATGTATAGCCGCCCGCAGAAAAAAGGCCGGGATATCTTTGGCAACCTGCAGAAATACGGTCAGCCCTGGCGTTTAGGGGCAAATGAAGCCACCGAGATCGAATTCTTTAAAAACGTCACCATCCAGGGAAAGCCTGTTAGTGCCGGTCGATATGTGATCTATTGTATCCCCGAACCGAAAGAATGGAATATTGTACTCAACTCGCATTTGTTTAGTTGGGGTTTGCATTTTGACAGCACTAAGGATATTCAACATTTCAAGATACCCGTGGAATCAACCAAAGGGCCTGTTGAATATTTCACCATGACCTTCCTGGATCGGGATAAGGGGGCAAGTTTGGTGATGGCGTGGGATACGGTAATGGCTAAACTGCCGATAGAGTTCTAAAAAATCACCGCAAAGGCGCAATGACGCGATAGTGCGCCAGGAAATAGCGCACTCGTTACAGGAAATCAAAATCCCAATCCCGCTAATCCCTAAATTTCAAAATCCTGGTCCAATGTGTGGTATAGCAGGCATACTCTCCCCCTCTTCACCTGTCTCCCACGACCGGCTTAAGTCGATGACCCAATCTCTCGCCCATCGCGGACCCAACGGCGAAGGACACTGGATAAATAACAAAGGAAATATCGGACTTGGTCACCGCCGCCTCTCCATCCTCGATCTCTCCGATGCAGGACAACAACCGATACTTTGTCTTGACCGATACTATATCACCCACAACGGCGAAATTTATAATTACATAGAATTAAGAGAGGAGTTAAAAAAGAAGGGATATGTCTTTCACACGGGTACAGATACCGAAGTGATCGCTGCGGCATTTGATCATTTTGGAGAAGATTGCCTCGATCATTTCAACGGCATGTTTGCCTTTGCGCTTTGGGATGAAAAAGATCAGCGCCTATTCGCCGCACGTGACCGCTTTGGTGAAAAACCATTTTTCTTTATTCATACAACGGATGAATTCCTCTTTGCCAGTGAAATCAAAGCCTTTTGGGCCGCAGGCATGGATAAAAAGGTCAATCGTCGGCTTTTATTCAATTACCTCACTATTGGATATGTAGACAATCCCACCAAACCCGAAGAAACTTTTTTTGAATCGGTCCGCAAGTTGCCCGCCGCGCACTACCTGACTTATACGCCTGCAACAGGTCAATTGCATATTGAACAATATTGGCAATTGGAGATTCAGGACCCCCTGGCAAATATCTCACCACAGGAGGCCGGTGAACAGTTTATCGATCTGTTAAATACAGCTGTCCGGCTCCGGTTGCGGAGTGATGTAGCTGTTGGTACCAGTCTGAGCGGGGGATTGGACAGCTCTTCCATCATTGCGCTTCTGTCAGCCCAAACTCAATCGTCAAAAAAGTTTCAATCCTTTTCGGCGGTCTTTCCGGGATTTGAAAAGAACGAAGCGCCCTTTATTGATGAGGTCTGTGCCCATTTTGACTGGCCCAATACCAAATCGTCTTTTGGAGAGGATTCGATCGCTGCTCTCATTGAAAAAGTATCCCGGCATTTGGATGAACCTTTTGGCAGTGCCAGTAACCTGGCACAATATGTTGTTTATGCCTCGGCACGCCAAAATGGGGTTTCGGTTTTACTGGATGGCCAGGGTGCGGATGAAGTGCTGGCTGGGTATAGCAAATACTATAAATGGTATTGGCAGGAACTGTTCCGTCATCGGAAACTGCTGGTAAGCGGGGAACTAAAAGCAGCCCGGGCCCTCGGCAATACTGAACCCTTTCGTTTTAAAAATATCATAGCTGCTCTTTTCCCCGATCTGGCATCCGTGGTATTGGAGCAACAGTATTTATTAAAAGCCGTAAAAAATCCTGCCCTTAACCCGGGTTTTACCCGCCAACAAAGCCGGGATGCCTACCTGGGCAAACCCGCTATTTCCACGCTCAACGATGCCTTATATTATAATACCACCATACATGGACTGGAGGAACTACTCCGCTACGCCGACCGAAACAGCATGGCCCATGGTGTGGAAGTGCGGTTACCCTATCTCGACCACCACCTTGTGGAGTTTCTCTTTACCCTCCCCGGTAACCTGAAGATCCGGAATGGCTATACCAAATGGTTGCTCCGCGATGCCATGAAAGATCGCCTGCCTTCTTCCATTACCTGGCGCACTGATAAGGTCGGCTTTGAACCCCCGCAAAAAAAATGGATGGCATTACCCGCTGTTCAGGCCCTTATTCAACAATCCAAACAAAAACTGGTAAACGAAGAGATACTGAATGAATCCGTACTAAAAGAAAAACCCCAACCGCATAGTGCTTATGCGGCTGAGGCGTATGATTGGAGATACCTTGCGGCTGGTTTTTTGTATTGAGGTTGGATTTCGGATGACAGATGACTGATGTCAGATGACATCCGTCATCCTTCAACCACCCTACGCTTTTTTGAATTTCTTCTCCACCCGCATAGACCCATTACTATCCGACACCACCACCATCCAGTTTTCCTTATCCTCCAGGGTAATATGGTACTGGGTACCTTCTTCATTACTTGTTTCGGTCACCCCGAACACCCATTTATCGGCATACTTCCGGTTGAGTTTCCCCAGGATCATCGCGGGCAGGTGTTTGCCTTTATAGTACCGTATGGTAGAAAGGATATTTGCTTCCTCATCGTAAGTGATACGGGTATCGATCTCGTTTCGTACAAACCGTACCGTGTATTGATCCCCATCCTGGAACCACTCCTCATTTTTTACATCGGCAAAGGTCTCTTTGAATGTTTTTAACACTTTTTCATTCACTGCTGTATCGGCGGCAAAGGCGACCGAGAGGACCAGCGAGCAGGCAACCGCAACAAGTAACTTTTTCATGGTTTATCGTTTACGTGAAAAATAAATTTCAAGCAAGATAGTTCCGGGCCCAGGGCATTAAAAGAGAAATAGCGATGATTGGCAATTTGAATTATTGCGTTTCAACATGAAATAAATCTTAATAGTGACCAAAGACCTCATTTTTGATGTTGAAAGGAATAATATGATGTGTGAAACATGAGTTTTCCATTTCACAGGCGAGCGTTAAGTAGGTGTTAAAGAGTTATAGTCAGGGATGAGTGGCGTTCTCTTGTTCTCTGCGGTGAATCATCTTCTCTTCGGTGAGCCTTAAATCTCATAAATTTGCCACATGAAAAAGAACACCCGCTTTATTCACGCTGGCATGGAACCCGACCCCTCTACCGGGGCCATCATGACCCCGATATACCAAACTTCCACCTACGTACAGGAAGCCCCGGCCACCCATAAAGGCTATGAGTACGCCCGTAGCCAGAACCCTACGCGAACAGCGCTGGAGAAAGCCCTGGCGGAAATAGAAAATGGCAAATTTGGTTTGGCCTTTAGCAGTGGGGTAGCCGCCACCGATGCGGTGATCAAACTCCTGGAACCCGGCGATGAAGTGGTTTGTGGAAATGATATGTATGGCGGAACCTACCGACTCTTTACCAAGGTGTTTGAAAAATTTGGGCTCAAATTTATCTATACCGATACCACCAACAGTAATAATGTAGCTGCCGCCATTTCACCAAAAACAAAACTCATCTGGCTGGAAACACCCACCAACCCGTTGATGAATGTATCGGATATCGCTGCCATCGCTTCTATCGCCAAAAAAGCCGGTGCCCTTCTTTGCGTAGATAATACGTTTGCCTCGCCCTGTTTGCAAAACCCACTCGACCTGGGAGCAGATATTGTGATGCATTCCGCTACCAAGTACCTGAGTGGCCATAGCGATGTAATTCAGGGTGCCCTGGTGATGAATGACCCCGCGCTTCGTGAAAAATTATATTTTATTCAAAAAAGCTGTGGCGCTGTACCTGGCCCCATGGATTGTTTTCTCGTCCTGCGCGGCATCAAGACCCTGGGTGTACGCATGAAGGCCCACTGCGAAAATGGACGCGCCATCGCCCATTTTCTGCGCCAGCACCCGGCCGTCGCCAAAGTATATTGGCCCGGTTTTGAAGACCATCCCCAACATGCCATTGCCAAAAAACAAATGAGTGATTTTGGCGGTATGATCTCCTTTGAGCTCAAAAACCAAAGCGTGGAGGAGGCCAAACGGGTTCTTTCCTCTACCCACCTCTTCTCACTGGCGGAAAGCCTGGGTGGGGTTGAATCACTGATCAACCACCCCGCCTCCATGACCCATGCCTCCATACCTAGAGAAGAAAGGATCAAGAATGGATTGAATGATGGCTTGATCAGGTTGAGTGTGGGGATTGAAGATGCCGAGGATTTGATTGAAGATCTACGTAAAGCGATTGGATAGCCATTTACCGCAGAGAACAAGAGTTTGGATTCAGGATGACAGATGACTGTTGACAGATGACAGAAGTAATATGGCGGGACTCCGGAATTCCTCCCGATGCTTCGGGACCCTGACTCAGTCATCCGTCATCTGTCACCTGTCATCTGCCATCCAAAATCAAACATCCTCCCCGGGTTAAACCACACAGATGACACCAAAGACCTTCCTCGACAAACAATACCTCCACTTCAACCAACCCTCCTTTATCCCCACCGACCCGATAAGTGTACCCCATCGGTTTTCTAAAAAGCAGGACATTGAGATCGCCGGGCTATTCGCTGCCATCTTTGCCTGGGGTAATCGCACCACGATCATCGCGAAAGCCAATGAATTAATGGACAAAATGGGTAACCAACCCCATGCATTCATCCTGCACCATTCCGAAAATGACCTGCGGTCCCTGTTGGATTTCAAGCACCGCACCTTCAATGCCACCGACCTGCTCTACTTTGTTGCCTTTCTTCACCATCATTATACCCACTACTCCTCTCTCGAAGATGCCTTTCAACCAGCTTTGTTAAATAACGAACCTACGATCGAGAAAGGACTGGATGCATTTTATCAGCACTTCTTTTCACTGGAAGATGCCCCGGCGCGCACGCGTAAACACATCGCGGCACCGTCAAAAGGTTCTACCTGTAAACGATTGAACATGTACCTGCGTTGGATGGTGAGAAAAGATAAGATGGGAGTCGATTTCGGTTTATGGCAAAGAATCAGTCCGGCACAACTCATTTGCCCGATCGATCTTCATGTTGCGCGCGTTGCGCGTCAGATGGGATTATTAAAAAGAAAACAAACCGACTGGCTGGCTGCTTTAGAACTGACGGAGAAGTTAAGAAGCTTTGATAAAACCGATCCGGTAAAGTATGACTTTGCGTTGTTTGGATTGGGAGTTTTGGGGGATAGGTAACGGTGTTTAACTGCCAATTCGCCTTAGCGGTAAATAATCCATGTAATCATGGTACTTTCTTCTCAAACATCAGCTCCTGCACCTTCTCTTTATCCTCTTTCTCCTGCTTCAGATTGAACATTGTCCCAAACACATGGTCCCAGATAGTAGAACTCACCCCAAATCCCTGGTGTTCATTTTTATAATGATGCAGGTGGTGGTTTCTCCATAGGGGTTTCATCCATTTAAAAGGAGGGTTCCATGCATGGATCGCATAGTGCATGGTGCCATACATCAGGTAGCCAAAAAGAAAACCGGGAAAGAACATAAAGGCCCAGGAACCCATGATCAGGTACATGATGCCAAATATGGTAGAGGAAATGATGATACTGGGAACGGGGGGCATGAACAAACGTTGCCGGTCACGGGGATAGTGATGGTGATTGCCATGCAGGGTATAAACAAACTTAGTGGCACCAGGTGTCTTCGGTATCCAATGGAAAATAAAACGGTGAGCGAGATACTCAAAAAAGGACCAGAAGAGTACACCACCAAAAAAGGTCAGCAGGATGGTGGCGGTTGAATATCCATAGCGGGTGGCCGCGAGATAAATAATATAAGTAAGAATAGGGATGTACATACCCCATATCACCAGCGGGTTGGCCTTGGTAAGCGCCTCCAGAAAGTCATTCTTAAACAGACGCGCCTGGCCTTTATTGTGGATCTTTTCGAAATGCATAAAAATGGCTATTTCTTAGGCGAAAATACGTCAAATTGAGGATTCACCAGTGGGAAGGGGAGGTTGGATGTCGGATGTTGGATGTTGGATGTCGGATGTCGGATGACAGATGACCGAGGTAGAATGGCTGACTTCCGACTCCGGACCCTGTCATCCGTCATCTGTCATCCAACATCCGACATCCAACATCCATCATCCATCATCCACCCCCCCCTCACCGGCTCTGAATCCAAAATTCCAGTTAGCTTTGCCGACATGAAACTCCTTTCCTACCTCCAAGACGGACACGACCATTTAGGTGTACTGATAGATGATAAAGTGTATGATATGGATGTGCTTCATCCCGACCTTCCCAATAGCATGGGTTTGTTTCTCAACTACTGGGAAGATAGTTTCCCCATGGCACAGGCAGCAGAACTCCTGATACGGGAGGGCCAGCGAATGACCAATAAGGGTATCCCCTTGAGCAACCTCAATCTGTTGGCACCAGTACCAACGCCCACATCCTGCAGGGATGGGTATGCTTTTCGGCAACATGTGGCCGCTGCCCGTCGCAACCGGAGCGTGGACATGATCCCGGAATTTGACCAATACCCCATCTTTTATTTTACCAACCATCATAGCATTCAGGGTCCAGGGGAAGTAGTGTGTATGCCTGACCATTTTCAAAAACTCGATTTTGAACTGGAATGTGCGATCGTTATTTGTAAACATGGCCGTAATATCCGCGCCGCCGATGCCCGGGAATATATTGGCGGGTTGATGATCATGAATGATATGAGTGCGCGTACCCTGCAGATGGAAGAGATGAAACTCAATCTTGGTCCGGCAAAAGGAAAAGATTTCTCTACCGTCATCGGCCCCTGGTTGGTGACCCTGGATGAATTGGATGAATTTTTAGTTCCTGCCAAAGAAAATCATGTGGGAGATAACTGGAACCTGAAAATGACCTGCTCCGTCAATGGAGTACAGGTAAGTGAAGGAAATGTGGCTGATATGGATTGGACATTTGCGGAGATCATCGAACGCGCTTCCTATGGCGTGGATCTTTACCCGGGCGATGTGATCGGAAGTGGCACTGTGGGAACAGGTTGTTTTCTTGAACTGAATGGAACAGGAAAACTCAATGATCCGAATTATAAGGAGCAGTGGTTACAGCCCGGCGACATCGTGGAAATGACCATTACAGGGCTCGGAAAACTCACAAACCAGATCGTTGCCGAAGAAACGGAATGGAGTATACTTGCAGGAAAAAAATAGATTTTTTACCGCAGAGAACAGGAGAACGCAGAGTTACGCAGAGATTAGTTATCTATTAAACCTACCTTATGAATAATGATGAATTAAATGGCATTGGTGCCGAAATTCTCGATTCTTGTATTGCCGTACACAAAGAATTAGGCCCGGGACTCTTAGAGTCAGCCTATACGATTGCACTAAAAAAAGAGTTAGAAGATAGGGAATACGAAGTAATGACTCAGGTGCCTATAGAAGCATCTTACAAAGGCATTAATTTAGGAAAAGTGTTTGTAATGGATATGATAGTTGATGATGGTGTTATTTTAGAAATAAAATCGGTGGATCAGTTGCACCCTATCCATAAAGCCCAGCTAATAACCTATTTAAAACTAAGTAAAAGGAAATTAGGATATCTAATAAATTTTAATGTATCATTAATGAAAGACGGTTTTCATAGAATTGTTTATAAATTTTAACTCTGCGTAACTCCGCGTTCTCTCGTTCTCTGCGGTTAAGTAAAACAAATGATCATACACCTCCCCGAAATAAAACCCGCTGAAAAGCAATACTACCTCCAGCACATTGTTGCGCCACGCCCTATATGTTTTGCCTCTACCATCAATAAAAAAGGCGAGGTTAACCTCAGTCCCTTTAGTTTTTTTAATTTATTCTCTTCCAATCCCCCTATTGTCGTGTTCTCCCCGGCTCGACGGGTACGTGATAATTCCATCAAACATACCCTCGAGAATGTACTCGAAGTACCCGAGGTGGTGATCAATATGGTGGACTATGACATGGTGCAACAACAATCCCTTGCCAGTTGCGAATACCCCGCCGGCACCAACGAATTCATCAAAGCAGGGTTTACCGAGGAAAAGGCACAATTTGTCAGCCCGCCCATGGTCAAAGAAAGTAAGGCCAAATTAGAGTGTAAGGTAACGGAGATAAAGGCACTGGGTAAAGAAGGGGGAGCAGGCAATCTTGTTATTTGTGAGGTGATCGCCATTCACATAGCTGATGAATTGTTGGATGAAAATAAAAAACTCGATCAGCGAAAGATTCACCAGGTAGCCCGCTTAGGCGGAAACTGGTATTGCAAGGTGGATGAAAGCAATCTTTTTGAAGTAGAGAAACCCAATACCCAACTGGGTATAGGAGTAGATGCCCTTCCGGAGAACATTCGTCTGAGCACTATACTTACCGGAAATGACCTGGGGCAGTTGGCAAATGTGCATGCATTTCCCGATCCTGATCCGGGGTTTGATGACGAGCATGTAAGACATATCGTTCAGTATTACAGTCTCAATCCAGAAGAAATGGAGAAAGAACTGCATCAGCATGCAAGGAAACTATTAGCGGAGGGGAAGGTGGATAAAGCCTGGCAGGTACTCTTATTATAGTTTAATCACAGAGACACAGAGAAAAGTTATTTAGCAATTAGCTAATTTTCTCTGTGTCTCTGTAGTTAATTTATTTCCCAAATACCTTTTTCAATAATTCTGTAGTGCGGGCAGCCGGATTTTCCCGGATATTTTTTTCCTCTACCGCAATGCGATCAAACAGGGCAGCAATGGCTTTGTCAGCCACATAACCCGCCAGATCGGGGTTCATCTTTTTCATCGTGGTCGGCAGGCTATTGTATTTAGTCACCACATCACCATAATACTTGGTGGCATTGGTCTTTTGCAGGGAGGTGTCAATAACAGGTTGGAAAGCCGCTTTTAATTGTACCGAGGTTTTCTCTTTAAAATAATCGGTGATCGAAGATTTGCTGCTGCTGCTCACCAGTTTCAAGGCATCGGTAACGGTCATTTGCTTGATGGCATTGACAAAAATGGGGGTGGCAAACCCAACAGCATCTTCAGCGCCTCGGTTGATCTGGAGAATGGCATCATCCACCATTTTATTCAGTCCAAGCCCGCGCAAGGTCTTCTCCATTTTTTGGGCCTCGGGGGGGAGCAATACTTTGTAGAGTTCATTACCAAAGAAACCATCCTTCTTATTCAGAAAATTGACGGCTGTCGATACACCCTGGTTCAGGGCTTCTTTGATCCCACCACCTGCTTCAGACTCGGTGACTCCGCCTCCGCCGATACCCGCGGCCTTCTTGGCCCGGTCAAGGATAGACTGGCTGGATGCACATCCGGATGATAACAGGGAAAAGGCAAGGAGAAAGGCAAACGGAAACTTAAGTTGGTACGATTTCATTGAGTTGGAATTTACTTGTTTAGGTTAATGATCCTTAGTAAAAATATCAAATTATAGTCAAAGCAGGTAGCCAGGAGCGCATAGCCAATAGCTTTTAGCCTTTATTTAATTCAAGAATATCTAATTTTGCCCCCTTATGAACCAACTCTCCGAACAAGAACAGATACGCCGGGAAAAACTGGGCGATCTCCTGGGCATGGGCATCGAGCCCTATCCCGCTGCTTTATACCCTGTTAACACGAATTCAGCCGACATAAAAGAGCAATTTACCGACGAGAAGAAAGACGAGTTTTCTCAGGTTTGCGTTGCAGGCCGTGTGATGAGTATCCGGGATATGGGAAAAGCCAATTTTGCCGTTATCCAGGACAGCCATAGCCGGATACAGGTCTATATCCGCCGGGACGATATCTGTCCGGGCGAGGATAAATCACTTTATGATATTGTCTGGAAGAAATGTACCGATATCGGCGATATCATCGGGATCAAAGGATATGTATTTCGTACAAAAACAGGGGAGATATCGATCCACGCCCAGGAACTGACCATGCTCGCCAAGGCATTAAAGCCCTTACCGATAGTGAAAGAAGCCGAGGGTCAGACCTTTGACGCGGTCACCGACCCCGAATTCAAATACCGTCAGCGCTATGCCGACCTGATCATCAACCCCTCCCTGAAAGAGGTATTTATCAAACGAACAAAGCTAGTGAATGCCATTCGGGAATTTCTGAATGAACAAGGCGCACTGGAAGTGGATACTCCGGTTTTACAAAGTATCCCGGGTGGTGCGGCCGCACGCCCCTTTATCACGCATCATAATGCCCTCGATATTCCCATGTACCTCCGTATCGCGAATGAGCTTTATCTCAAGCGCCTGATCGTCGCGGGATTTGATTGGGTGTATGAATTCAGTCGCAACTTTCGCAATGAAGGAATGGATCGCACCCATAACCCGGAATTCACCATCCTGGAATTTTATGTGGCCTATAAAGATTATATCTGGATGATGGAAACTACCGAAAAAATGCTGGAGCGGGTGGCCATCGCGGTAAATGGAACCACCAAAGTGATGGTGGATGGAAAAGAGATCGATTTCAAAGCCCCTTTCAAAAGGATCAGTATGTTCAAAGCCATTGAAGAACATACCGGTTTTGATATCAGCCGGATGAACGAAGAACAGATTCGCAGCATCTGTAAACAACTCCATATTTCCGTTGATAAAACAATGGGCAAGGGCAAGATGATCGATGAAATATTCAGCGAAAAATGCGAACACCACTATATCCAACCCACTTTTATCACGGATTACCCGGTTGAAATGAGTCCGCTGACCAAAAAACACCGTGATACACCGGGTTTGGTGGAACGCTTTGAATTAATGGTAAATGGAAAAGAGATCGCCAACGCCTATAGTGAATTGAATGACCCGCTTGATCAACGCGAACGCTTTGAGGAACAAACCAAACTGATGGAACGGGGAGATGACGAGGCCATGTTCATTGACCATGATTTCCTGCGGGCCCTGGAATATGGTATGCCACCAACATCAGGCATTGGTTTTGGGGTCGACAGGCTTTGCATGCTGATGTTGAACCAGCCTTCGATTCAGGATGTGCTGTTGTTCCCCATGATGAGACCTGAAAATAAAGAATAGTAGAATTTACCCGGGGGAAAATAGAGGGGATGTTGGATGACAGATGACGGATGACAGATGACGAAAGTAAAAGGGCTAGACTTCCGACTCCGTCATCTGTCATCCGTCATCCAACATCCCCTCTCTTGTTCTCTGCGGCGATACCTAATCCACAAATAAATCCCTGTACAACTCCGCCCCGGGTACAACGCTGTATTTTTCAAGGTCAGTGATTCCTTCTTCTGCCAGCACTTCCTCATCAATATAGCAATGACCCGTACAATCAGCAGATGACCGGCCAAGTATGATGGCTGCTGCATCGGCCAGGATGTCGACCGTACGGCTCATATTCGCCAGCATTTCACCTCCTAACAGGTTTCTTACGGCAGCCGTGTCGATGGTAGTGCGAGGCCAGAGGGCATTGGCCGCGATCCGGAACTCCTTAAATTCTTCGGCCCAACCCATGGTCATCAAACTCATATTGTATTTGCTCATGGTATAGGCTATATGTCCACCCAGCCATCTTGGTCGCAGGTTAATGGGAGGGGAAAGGGTAAGAATATGGGGGTTGGTGGACTTCCTGAGGTGGGGAATACAGGCCCGGGTCATCATGAATGTACCCCGGACATTGATATCATGCATCAGGTCAAACCGCTTGGGGTCGGTTTTTTCGGTGGGGGTCAGGCTGATCGCACTGGCGTTATTGATCAGGATATCAATCACACCAAATTGAGCCACCGCCTTATCTACAGCCTCTTGGATCTGATCTTCAAACCGGATATCGCACTGAACCGCGAGGGCCTTTCCGCCAGCTTTCTCTATCTCCTCCGCTGCCGAAAAAATAGTGCCCCCCAATTTGGGGTTCTCTTCTACTGACTTGGCAACAATGACAATATTAGCTCCCGAAGCCGCCAGTTTTAAAGCCATGGCCTTTCCAATACCCCTGGAGGCCCCGGTGATTAAAGCAGTTTTTCCTTGAAACATAGTCTGGTTTTGGGCAAAGATAGAGGAAAGGGAGGGGGATGTTGGAGTTTGGATGACGGGTTTTGGATGACAGATGACGGAGGGGGATGTTGGATGATGGATGTTGGATGTTGGAGGGTAGTCGGAGTGCGGAGGGTGGCTTTGCGAGACCTCTGGTCTCGCAAAGCCACCCTCCGTCATCCGTCATCTGTCATCTGTCCTCCAACATCCAACATCCAACATCCGTCATCCAACACCCCAAAACCGTATTTCCTGAATCGTAGATTTACGAAAACAACGCTCAAAAAGTCCTATACAAATGAAGCGGTTTTGCTCTATTGCAAAAGAAATGTGAAAGCTACATTTGTTCCAGAAGTTGATTGGTCGGCAGAGGTAACATCCAATATCCAAATCCGAAAAGTCCAAAGTTCTTAATCCAATATCCAACTAAAACCAACCGTAAAATCCGTATCAATCAACTTTCTTTTTTTAGTCTTTTAGTTTTAGTTTCTATACAGTCCCGTTAGTTCTTTATCCTTGTGAAAAACCGTTTAGGAAATCCGTCCTGAAAAACATCTAGGTTAATGTGTACTGATTCCTAAAAAATTGAGACCCGTCGGATTAGAGCCCCGGCGGGTTTCTCGTTTTATAGGCCTCCCCTATGATAACATGTTTCACCGCAGAGAACAAGAGTTTGGATGACAGATGACTGTTGACAGATGACAGAAGTAATATGGCGGGACTCCCGAATTCCTCCCGATGCTTCGGGACCCTGACTCAGTCTTCCGTCATCAGTCATCTGTCATCCAAACTCTTGTTCTCTGCGGTGAATAAACTATTGCCCCGGAAATACCCCTCTCGGGTTTTTGAATGTGATTCGTTTCAGGTCTTGAGAAGCTTCAAAACCTCCTGTCCCCTTCAGGTGTGTACCATTTCTGGAGTCGAGCCGCCAGGTGGTATCATTATAAAACAGCGCTTTGGATTGATCCCACCACATTTCGGGGCATCTTAAGGTATCACCTTCCACATTAAAGACGACTACGCTATCGCGCAGGTAAATGCGGTTGTATGTTTCTATATACTTCCCGTAAAGAGCATTTAGCTGGGTTTCAATCCGTGTACTGTCATCGTAAAAATCAACGTGCAGGGAGTCGGGGAACTCGGAGTAAATGGTATCGGCCTGGTAGCGATACAGCAGGGGAGCAACCAGTTTGGCTTTCATCACGCCTTTCTGGCTGAGGTAACTGGTAATGTCTTTTCCTTCTTCCACCATCACCACCCGACCGGTGAGATCGGCTACCTGTTTTTCATCATTTTCGCAGGAGACAAGGAAAAAAACAGCCAACCCCAGGGCCCAAATTCGATGGCTGACCCGGGTCATGCTTGATTAGTTGTATTTTCTTTTGGTAAACCAGTTATCACTCAGGGAGAAACCGGCAGAAAGGCGGAACAGGTTTTCCTTCAACAGGTTGTCATTGTTTCCACGCTTGATGTATTCAAAAGAAAGATTGACCACAGTAAATTGGGTGCGATAGCGGCTTGAAGGGTCTTTTAGCCCCAGTACCGGCAGACTGATACCACCCGAAATACCAAATACGGGAAGCTTGCCCCCAACCAGGATATTATCATTGCCCACAAACATACCCGCGCGGTAAGAAACATTCTTCCAATAGGAACGGTTGGGGTAAATAGGCGGTAATATCTGTGCCCCGATGCGAAACTCTTTACTGTCCTGCACCAGGTCGGTGGTATTGTAAAAACGGTAGTCACTCCATTTTGTCATTACATAATCGACGCCAAACTGAAATCCACCATCTTCAGGGGTTGGAGAAACTTCATAAATAAAGCCTGCTCCAACCGTACCAGGGTAGGTTATTTTGCCTTTTACATTGTCTTCGGAATACACGCTGTCGATCTTCAGGTATCCACTGGTCAGGTCACGCGTAAATGTTTCGCGGAAAAAGTCTTTGTTGGCATTCAGATCCCTCTTCAGATTACCATAAACACCCAGACGGAGTACTGTTTTCTCTGCCTTGGTTTTCTCATGTCGGGAAAGAATGAACTTTTGCTGGAGACCTCCGCTCAGGAAGATCCCTCCAAAAGAAGCTTTTGTTTGAAAATTTCCCCGGGCATAGGTCACGGTATCATTGATCAGGGTCCTTTCGGAGGAATAATCTTTTTTACCAAACAAATAGCCCAGGTTGGCGCCTATACTAAAGTTCTTGATGGCAAATCCGGTCCCAAAAGTGGCCTGGTAAGCACCCCCTTCGCCCCGGTATTGGGTAACGGCGCTGTCCACAGCCAGTCTTTCCTGCGTTTGCAGGCGGTAACCGATCTTGGACATAGGTCTTAACCCAAAGGCCATACCCCAGTTCTTGCTCAGAGGAATGCCCAACTGGAGGTAAGAAAAGTAAGTATTGGGGGAGGTGAATTTATCGGGTCGGTTTGCCTCGCGCAGGGTGCGGTTATCAAAATTGATCCCGGCATCCAGTACCACTCGGCCAGAAACGGTTTCACCCGTTTCCAGGATCTTGTTCGTACGGAAGGCAGAATAAGAAGCGGGGTTGAGAAAATTCACATATAAGAGGTCTGAATAGGCGGCGGAAACACCCCCCATACCCCGGTTGAGAATATTACTCTGCGGAGAGGCATCTCCCAGTCCATAGCGCGAATAAGGTGAGTTATCCTGGGCAGATAGGGTGGAAAAAAAACAGGCTCCAAACGGTAATAGAACAGCAATCCTCTTAAGCATTGTTAACTTCACTAAGCGCATACAGACCTTTAAAGATTAAATCAGCGTCGGCAAATATCTTACTTTTCAGATGGGAAGCCAAAAACGGTATATCCCCCCCGGTTAAAAGCACGTTAAAGTTGCTGAATTTTTCGCCATAACTCTCTGTAAATCCGTTTATTTCCATCGCCATGGCCATTACCACACCTGTCAAAATATTCGTGCGGGTATCGTAGCCAACCAGGGGTACATTCCAGTCGGCCTTCTCCAAAGGCAGTTTGGCGGTATAATAGTTCAGGGCCTTGAGGCGCATTTCCATGCCCGGGGAGATGGCCCCGCCAATGAACTCACGGTTCTTATTGATGAAATTATAGGTGATACAGGTACCCAATCCGATCACCAGGTTATGCCTGCCAGAATAAAAGTGAACCGCCGCCGCTGCCAGGGCCAACCGATCGGCACCGATCGTCTCGGGTTTTCCTACCGGTGTGGTAAAAGGGAGTTTTGACAAATGATTCAGCCGGTGAAAACGGGTGCGACTGGCAAGCGTGGTTTCTATGTCCGGATTATGATTGATAACGGAGGAAAGGATCGATTTATCGGGTTTGTATTGATTAATTAGATTCTCAATCAATTCTACGCCGTCATTTTCGAGAACAACAACCTCGGCCAAAACATCATCATGAAATATGCCGGCTTTCATCCGAGTGTTACCAAAATCAAAGCATAATGTAATTCCCATAGGCCAAAAATACCATAAAGTGGTATTGGATAATGCGTTGACGTTAGATATATTTAATATGTAAACCTATTCCTTTCCACTAAACCAAAAACTATGAGAAGGTTAATTCCAAAACTCCTGTTTGCATTTTTTGTATTTACTTTCATTGTTATTGGGTGTAAAAAAAATGATCGGATGACGATCCCTGAAACACCCGAATTACCCCAGTCAGATGCTGGATTTCTGAATGCCCGCCTTAAATCCTTTATTAAAGAAATCGCTCCTGTCTTATCAAAAAAGGAGGCTCGACTAAGAATCCGACAAATGGCTAGTAACAAATTCGATGGGGAATATGAAGTGTTGATCAAGGACATTTTTGCAGATCCTGTTATAGCGTCTATGTCATCCCCCGAGTCAAGTAATCAACTCCATTTGGATATTTTTGCCCGGGCTGGTGATTATTATTACCCCCAGATTTACATCCCTCGTTTACAATACCAAGAAGACAATACCACCCAAACATATGCAGTTGTTCCAGGGTTTGATAGTGTTTCAATAGATGAGGATCCGATTATGATATTTTACACAGGTGATGCTGAGGTAGACGAAGGCAGCCCTGATGATGTTTATCCTGGTTACAAGTTGGAAAATGGTGAACTAGTTTTTGTTAGCAATATAGACGAAGAATACGCTAATGAAAATGAAGTTTGGGTAGTTTCAATAAATGAAGCAGTAAATGTAATGGGTAGAATGCCTATTCCCTGCGAATTAGACCCTTGTGCTCCCGGGTGCCCCCCCGTAACAGATGAAACGCCTTGTGGCGGTGGAGGCGGTGGCGGTGGTGGTGGAGGCGGTACGGGCGGTGGCGGCACCGGTGGTGGCCCCGATGATGATCCAACGGATGCTCCAACTGCCAGAGTAGATTTTCCTGAATTCAACCACAATAAAATTAACTTTAAGATCGAAAACATGAGAGTGGCTGACCCCAAGGAATCCTGGGTTGCCGGCGCCGCAGAGGTTTCAATCAGGGCCAAGCTTGTATGCCACAATGGAAGAAGAGAGGGAATTCCTGGTGCCGAGAAAATGGAATACTCCTCAGATCAATACAGCAACTACTTAGGGAAGCTTATTCAAAAGGTAAAAAGAAAAAAAATCAAAAATGTTGACTTGCTAACGGTCAATTACTCCATGCAAACCAATTGGCAAAATGAAGTACCTTCTATAGATCCTGTCCATTTTATATATGTAATATTTGAAAGGGATACCTGGCCGGCAAAATTGAACCAGGATATTAGATACTCTCTCGATAGTCCTATAAGTTTTGAACCAAATCCCGGGTCATTTAATTTGTATTATCGATCAGCAGAGAAAAATTATGCTGATTGGCACTGGCCCTATGCGCGGTATTATTTTACCAACACATTATGGTTAGCCTCTGCAACCACGTATGCAGGATCGGGATATGTTACAAACGAAGACATTACCTTTAACACGGTACTATATTAATGACCTTTAATCCGATCATATTTTACAACCAAGGTAAAGGGGGCAGGGCTGCCTCCTTTACCTTGATTCGTGCTATAGGGCTTATTCTTTTACTTCACCTGCTCCTCTCTCCAATAATACTACTTGGCCAAAACTCAAGGTTTATCTTTAGAGGAGGGGTCAATTACCGGTTTTTTCCTATTGATATTGAAAATGTGCCAAGAGGGGGATATTCAAGCAATGGGCTGCCAAAAAATGAGAAATTTTGGAAAACGTTATCTGTTCAGGGTGAGGTAGGAACAGGTATTTCCACCCATTGGAATTTGAATATTCAGGTTGCAGCCAGATATAATCACTTACATTGGTTGCAGGGCGAAAACCTTACCACCCAATCACCGGATAGAAGGCCTGAGAAAAAAAATCTGAAAATGGATTTGGTGCTGTTGATCGAGCGACAATTTCCTCTCAAAAAAAATACTGAACATGCCCTATTTACAGCCTTTGGTCTGGGTCTGACAAATATTAATACCAGGTATTCTGTTTATTTACAGGACACAATCGCTTCCGGACCCACCCAGGGTAAATTATATGAAGGTGAATTCACCCATTTTGGTCCATTTTTCAGAGTGGGATATCAATATAAAAGCATTCGCATTTCATTTGATACAAATTTTATAGAAGGACCAGATCGAACTAATCTCACAGCGATTTGGATGGGCGTAGGCATAGTAAAAGAAATACGATCCAGAAAAGAATGGAAAACTAAATATCAAATTGAAACCCACTCAGGTTTTTAAAATGTCCATTCATTCGGATTTTCTCCTTCAAATTCTCCATCTCCGCCACCATCGGTATCACTTTGGCCAAATGTCGTTTGAGGTACTCCTGTCGGTGTAACTCATCTGTAAGACCCAATATCTCATATTCCTCTTTCAGCGAAAGCCCAATATGATGCGCTACATCGTAGGTCTTCAACTCCTCATCTGATTTGGGGAAATCCTTATTGACATTCAGCAAACGGTGCAATTCGCGAATGCCCACCATCACTTTCCGCATCAGATCTATATTTCCCTGATCACTATTATCGGGATAATTGACAATGGCACCGCTGTATAATTTATCCGGAACCGATTTGATCACTTCCAGGATACGAAATACCTGAAGACCCCTGGTCTTGATATCCATCTCCCCGTTCTCATAGGCCTTTGATAGTTCTGTGATCTCCACCAGGGTGCCATAATCCTGCATATGATTATCCACCACAGCCGGAATACCAAATGGTTTCTTTTGTTCAAAACACTCACTGATAAGCTGTTTATACCTCGGTTCAAAAATGTGCAGGTTCAGCGGCTCACCAGGATATACTACAAGGCCAAGGGGGAATATGGGGATGAAGTTGGTCATTTGAGTTGCTAATTTACAAAAGTTGAGAGAGTTAGTGGGGGGGGATGGATGACAGAGGACAGATGACAGATGACGGAGGGAGGATGTTGGATGTTGGATGTTGGATGTTGGATGACGGATGACAGAGAGAAGATGTTGGATAATAGAGGGCGGAGGGCGGCTGTGCGAGAACAGAGGTCTCGCACAGCAAGCCTCCATTATCCAACATCCAACATCCATCATCCAACATCTTCCCTCCGTCATCCGTCCTCTGTCAACTGTCATCCAACATCCTCCCTCCGCCCCCTACAAATGATGTATATACGACTTCGCCCCCTGCTCTACAAACTGCTCCTGGGTAAAAAATTGTGGTTCGGTGATAAATGCATTGATCTCGCCCTTCATGATCAAATAGGCCAGTAAAGGGTCGGCATTAAACACAACAGGGGTCTGTGCCTGAATAAGTTTTTTGCAGGCAGCAGGCGTTACCGCATAGGCATGGGTGAGGTCATGGCTGCCCGCCCGTAACAGGCGAGGCGAAAAAGGTCTTGGCAAAGCATTTCGCACCATGGCCGGTTTCATCCGGATCAACCCCACATAACTCAATCCCAAATAAAATTGATGTTTGCGTCGGAGCTTAGGTGTTACCGGATAATTTTTTCCAAATCCAAGATACATCAACTCCCAATCTGCTGGCAGTTGAGAAAGCGCCTCCGGCAAATGAGAAAGGTGCTGATACAAGGGCACAATATCATCCTCAAAGATCAATACACGCTGATGTCCTTCGTCAAGAATTTTTTTGTACAATAACCTATGCGAAAGCGAACAGGCAATATGCCCGATCAACATGCCCTTTCCATAGCGGTCTAATTGACGTGCCTTCTTATCATCATAAAGTTGTTCCATCGCAATACGCTCTTCGGTAAGCGCATTCTTATCCACGCCATAAAAAAATTCAAAGTTCAAGCCCTCGAGTCTTTGCAGGATCCGCTTCTGTCTTTCTTTGGCGCGCTCCAGGGTTATGACATAGATCCTGTCAAACTGAGATTCCAGTGTTTGGATAATGTTGATTGGTAATTGCACGGTGTTAAGCCTATAATAAATTTACTGATTCTGTCCGGATCTCAATTTCGCAAGCTCCAGGTACTTCCTTCGGGTGTACCAGGCTGTGATCATCGCGATCTGGTAGCCGGTTGCCCCATCCAAAAATCCTCGTTTAAAAATATAGTCACGTATAAAGGTAAAAACCGGTGACAGATACAATTTTATCCAGGTTGGTTTTTTCCCTTGTTCAAAATATTTATGGGCACTCATGCGGGCATAACCCTCCACTTTTTTCCGGTATTCGGTGGTGCTTTCGGTGGTGCGATGGAGAACGGCTCCGGTTAATTTCCCTATGGCAATTCCGGCCGGGATCAACAATTGTTCATGCACGGCTGCATCGTTCCATTTCACCTCCCCGCGATGAAAAAGCCGGATATGGTGATCGGAACCCCAATCACCATACCGTAACCATTGATCACCGACATAGTTTTTAAAGCGCAGGTAATAAACGACCCCTCTTTTTTCATAATCAAGTTGCTTCAGGCTATTAAAGAGATCGTCATCAATAGCCTCATCAGCATCCAGGCTCAGTATCCAGTCATACTTTGCCAGGCTATTGGCTTTGTTCTTGGTGGAACCAAATCCAAGCCAATCCCCTTCTACCACCCGCGCTCCAGCATCACGGGCCAGGGTTGGCGAATTATCGGTACTGCCGTTATCATACACCAACACATCATCAGTAAGGCCCTGCAGGGAATGAAGTGTCCTTTCCAGCACATTTTTATTATTCCTACAAATGATAACAACCGATAGCGGAGCCATGCAGCGAAAATAGACATTTCCGTTGGGGGATGGAGGTTGGATGTTGGATGTTGGATGAAAGGGTCCAAGGTCGGGAGTCCGGAGTCCAGCTCCATTACGTCTCTAATCCAACAACCAACATCCAGCATCCAACATCCGTGGTGAATCCAAAATTCCTGATTAGCTTTGCCTCACTTTATGTGGACCAAACTCGCTGCTCATATCCAGGAAGGAGACACAAAATCGCTCGCCAGAGCTATTACGCTGGTAGAAAATGAGTTTGAAGGTTACGAAACCTTCCTTCAATCCCTTCCCCCTTCCCGAGTACCCGTCATAGGCATCACCGGCCCTCCCGGTGCCGGCAAAAGCACCCTCACCGACGCCTTGATTGGCGAGCTGACCCGCAGGGGCAAAAGAGTAGCGATCCTTTGTGTGGACCCTTCCTCTCCTTTTAACCTTGGTGCCTTATTGGGCGACCGTATCCGTATGAGCGAGTGGTATGACCATCCTTCTGTTTTTATCCGTTCCCTTGCCAGCCGGGGTTCTTTGGGCGGTTTACACCCCCAGATCATCGAGATCACCGACCTGCTCAAATCCGCTCCATTTGATTATATTATTGTGGAAACCGTAGGTGTGGGTCAAAGTGAAATTGAGATCGCCGGCCTGGCCGATATTACCGTAGTAGTAGTGGTGCCTGAGGCGGGAGATGAAGTACAAACCATGAAAGCCGGTTTGATGGAGATCGCCGATCTCTTTGTGGTCAATAAAGCCGACCGTCCCGGGGCAGATATTTTTGTCAAAAACCTCCGTTTAATGGCCAGTCCGGGACAGGGAGATCCACATGCAGAGATCCCGGTTATAAAAACAGTGGCTACGCAACGCGAAGGAACGGCTGAGCTGGCAGAAAAAATTGAAGCCCATTTGATACATACCAAAGAAAATGACCGCCAATACTGGCTGCTTGCCGAAAGAGCTTTTCACCTCATTCAGAAAAAAAGAATGAAGGATATAAACAAGGCCTTATTAAAAGAAAAAATCCGTGAACAAGTAAACACCGGGCAATTTCAATTGTATTCCTTTATCAAAAACTACTAAGCATGGAGCTGATCCCCAATGAAGGTTTTCCTGTTTGCCATAAAAAAGAACCGGCCCTCCTGAAATGCGAGCCGGGTAAAGTATATTCCTGGTGTACCTGTGGCCTGAGCGAAAAACAACCCCTTTGCGATGGGCAACACAAGAAGATCGATGGCATGCCCTATAGAAGCATCAAGATACAATTTGAAGAACCTACGGAAGTATGGTTATGCCAATGCAAACAGACAAAGACTCCCCCTTATTGCGATGGCACACATCGTAGTTTGTAGGATTCACTGCAGAGAACAAGAGTTTGGATGTAGGATGACAGATGACTGTTGACAGATGACAGATGACAGAAGTAATATGGTGGGACTCCGGTATTCCTCCCGATGCTTCGGAACCCTGACTCAGTCATCCGTCATCAGTCATCAGTCATCTGTCAACAGTCATCTGTCATCCAATCTCCCGTTCTCCACGGTGAATCTAAAAATCGCAGCCAATCGGTGCACCCGGAGGAATCGCTTCATGCCGCGTAGGTTTGGCTTTTTCAGGAGCCTTCATACGTTCCAGGGCTAATTGTAAATGCGCTTTGTAAGCACCCGTTGCCCCAGCCATTTTAGTTTTGATAAAAGAAGTCAACTCCGTCAATGATTGCTGCACCATGGCCTGCGCCGGAAATGACAATTCCTCCGAAATACTTAAGGACAATAAATAGGTCAGCACCACCTGCTCCGTTTGTTGTTGTATCAATCCTTCCAGACCGGTACGGCGTGTAGCCTTCCAGGTCTTTTCCAGAATTAGGCGAAGCGTTTCGGTTAAACTTAATTGACCGGCTATTCCTTCCTGCTCGGCGAGTCGGTTGATTCGTTCAGGGTGATACAAAAAGGAGAATAGAAAATCAGCCGCTGTTTCGGCCGGACTTAATAGATCAAAGGCCAATCCGGTCTTCTTTTTGAATAATTCGCGCCCCATATCATATCCGGAAGGCCGTGGCGGTATTAAACTGGCAATGGCATCGGGGATCTTCAACAAAGCAGGGTCGATCGTTTCAAGTGTCGCCAGCAAAGCTTCGAGTTGGGTAGCACGGGGTAAAGGGCGTAAAGGAATTTGGCCATCTCCGCGAAGGGCATAAGAATAGTGCATCCCTCCCACAAGTTTGGTTGCTGCTTCCAATTGATACCGATGAAAGAAATATACCGGCACCAGTACATCTTCCAAACTGGCAAGGGGTGTACCCGGACGAATATTCTTTTCGCCAAATTGCTCCAGCGCTTTCTTACGCACTTTCATTACCTCCTTTAATTCCACCACAGCACTTTTTCCATTGTCCCATAAATGTGCATCGGGGTGCAGGCCTCCGGGAGCTCGTGCATCACGATCGGTGATGAAGGTGGAGCCATTGGCAATGGCGTTGGTAAGCATATCCTGTTGCGCCTGGCCTTCATTGGTTCCGGCAGGATATTGCCCATACCCCCAGCGAATGGCCAGTTTATCCCATTCTCCGATCTTGTCATCGTAAGCATTTTTCATATCGATCTCTCCTTTTTCATTCAATCGTACCAGTGGATGGGGATAGTCCATCACACTCGCCCGGTCATTCACACTCGAAGAATAATTGTGCATCAGGCCAATCGTATGTCCCACTTCATGCGCCGATAACTGACGCAAGCGGGCCAGGGCCATTTTCATCATCTTGTCGTCGGCAGGAACACCTTGTTCATAAGGAGCCAGCAAACCTGTAGCGATCAGGTAATCCTGGCGAACCCGTAAAGAGCCCAGGGTAACCTGTCCTTTGATGATCTCCCCGGTACGCGGGTCAACCACCGAAGCGCCATAACTCCACCCTCTGGTAGAACGGTGTACCCAATTGATCATGTTATACCGAATATCCATGGGGTCTGCACTATCGGGCAGCATTTTAACCTGAAAAGCATTGATAAATCCGGCGGCCTCAAATGCCTGGTTCCACCAGGCTGCGCCATCCAGCAGCGCCGACCGTATAGGTTCGGGGGTGCCATTATCAAGATAATATACGATCGGTTCAACTGCCTCACTTCTTGCAGCATTAGGATCCTTTTTTTCCAACCGGTGCCGGATAATGAATTTCTTCTCGATCGGTTCCGAAACGGGCGTACTGTAATCAAAATAGGAAATGGGAATAAATCCCGAACGTGGATCAAATGCCCGTGGCGTATAGCCAGGATCAGGTAATTGCACAAAGGAATGATGCATACGTACGGTGATCGCCTCATCCGAGGGGCTAACCGACCTTAAGTAACCCCCGGCAGACCCATCACTGCTGGAAAAACTGATCGTGGTTTCCACTTCTGTATTCAGGGGGAAATTGCGGATGCGTTCGGGAAAAAAAGCAGAGCGTGTTTTGTCAAACGTGAAGTTTCCCTGTTGCATTCTCCTTAGCCGGGTCGCCACCAGCATGGCATCACGCAGTAAAAAATCAGTGGCATCTACCAGCCAGCGGTCACCGGTTTGTGCTTCAACAGTAAATCCCCATAGCACCGACTGGGCAAATGATTGCTCCACAGCCGTTTTCTCCCGTGGATCATTGGAGAGTGCCCGGTAATCGAAATTGGGTTGAACAGCCAGTATTTTCCGACCGGTTTTCTTAAAGCGTAACACATGTGTGCCACCCAACAATCCCCGGTCAAGTCCGATATCGTTGGAACCAAGTCCGGCCGGAAGAGAAAGCTGGTAAAGAAAATCCTGATCAAGTCGCGATATTTCCAACCAGAACTTACCAGTGTTCTCATCCCAATAAAAAGGAACAAACCCATCTTTACGTTCGAGGCCTTTGGTCTTTTCTTCAATGGTCGGCAGGGCTTGGGAATACAATATCCCGGATATGAGAATGAGCAAAAGGAGCAGGAGTGGGCGCATGCAGGTAGATTTTGGTTGATACCAAATCTATTTCATTATGGAGAAATAAAAAATTGGTTTCTCGCAGCGAACGCAAGGTTTAAAGCGAGCGCTACGGCCTTACTATTTTCGAATGAAGTTCAGTCGCCGCGTTCGCTTAATTCTTTGCGCACGCTGCGAGAAACCCACAAATCCTACTGCTTTTTCTTCCATTGGTAAAAAACCACCCCGATGATCGTAAGGGGCAAGGCGGCCAGGTAGAGGATACCGGCATTTAAACCCTTGGCAGGTTCTTCGCCCAATTGCTGGGCAGTACGGGTACAAACGGAACACTGCGCCCAGGTGCTCAGCGATAAAAGGAGAAAAGTAAATGATATAATCAACCTTCTAAGCATATCACAATTTACATTATTCTCTCTAGCGTTCTATAGCCTCCTGGCGTCATGGCAGTAAAGCTTTTACCGCTATGACGCCAGAGAGCTATGATTATAGAGCTTCGGCTCCGAGTTTCTTGGCTTGTTTCTTTCTTTCTTCCTCGTTGAGCACCGCTTTCCGCATCCGGATGAAATTGGGTGTCACCTCAATACACTCATCGCCCTGAATATACTCCATACACTCTTCCAGGGTCATCTGCCGCTTTGGAGGTATGCTCACGGTACCATCGCTGCCACTCGCGCGCATATTCGTCAATTTCTTTCCTTCATTGGGATTAACAACCAGATCGCCTGGTTTGTTGTTTTCACCGATGATCATTCCCGCATATACATCTTCTCCCGGGTCGACAAAAAAGAACCCGCGGTCTTGTAATTTATCGATGGAATAGGCGGTGGTGGATCCTGGCTCTTTGGCGATCAGTACGCCGTTGTTCCGGCCAGGGATGGGTCCTTTCCAGGGTTTGTATTCACTAAACCGGTGGTTCATTACGGCTTCACCGGCTGTGTTGGTCAGCATATTGGTACGCAGACCGATCAGTCCACGCGATGGGATATCAAATTCCAGGTGTTGCATTTCGCCCTTGGTTTCCATCACGTGCATTTCGCCCTTGCGACGGGTTACCAGGTCGATTACCTTACTGGCGAATTCCTGGGGTACATCCACGACCAGGGTTTCATAAGGCTCACATTTCTTACCATCAATGGTCTTTACCAATACCTGTGGTTGACCCACGGTCAGTTCATATCCTTCCCGGCGCATGGTTTCCACAAGTACACCCAGGTGGAGGATACCGCGTCCATACACCAGAAAACTATCGGCACTGTCGGTGTCTTCCACCCGCAGGGCCAGGTTCTTTTCCGTTTCTTTCAGCAATCGGTCGCGAAGGTGACGGCTGGTAACAAATTTTCCATCCTTACCAAAGAAAGGTGAGTTGTTGATGGAAAAGGTCATGCTCATCGTGGGCTCATCCACACTGATAACGGGCAGGGCTTCGGGGTTTTCAAAATCGGCAATGGTATCACCAATATTGAAATCTTCCAGTCCTACTACCGCACAGAGGTCACCCGCCAACACTTCTGATACTTTTTTCTTACCCATTCCTTCAAACACATACAATTCCTTCACACGTGACTTCTTGATCTTACCATCCGCCTGCATCAGGCAGATCGGTTGATTTTCCCGGATAGAGCCCCGGTTTACTTTACCAATGGCGATACGTCCAAGGAAAGAAGAATAATCCAACGAAGTAATCTGCATTTGCAGGTTTCCTTCATTGACAGTTGGTTGCGGTACATGTTGCAGGATACCATCCAGCAAGGGATCGATTCCTTCAATTTGGGTCAACGAGTCGTTGAACCAACCATTCTTTCCAGAGCCGTAATAGGTTGGGAAATTCAGTTGTTCCTCGGTGGCATCCAGGTTGAAGAAGAGCTCAAAAATGGCATCATGTACTTCATCGGGACGACAGTTTGGTTTGTCTACCTTATTGATCACAACGATCGGGTGCAGACTCAGTTGCAAGGCTTTTTGCAACACAAACCGTGTTTGTGGCATGGGTCCTTCAAAGGCATCCACGAGCAGGATTACCCCATCGGCCATTTTGAGCACCCTTTCCACTTCCCCGCCAAAGTCGGCGTGGCCAGGGGTGTCGATCACATTGATCTTGACTCCTTTATATAATACGGCGGCGTTTTTGCTAAAAATGGTGATCCCGCGTTCACGCTCCAGGTCATTGCTGTCCATGATCAGATCACCGGTTTCCTGGTTGTCCCGGAACACCTTAGTGGCATGTAAGATCTTGTCTACCAGGGTAGTTTTACCGTGGTCAACGTGGGCAATGATGGCTATGTTTCTGATTTCCATACTCCTCAAAAATTGAAGCCGCAAAGGTACGCTAATTAAGCGGGGGGGGCAAATTATTAATTATTAATAATTGATTATTAACTCTTAGTTGGTGACCCGGAATCGATTAGCAATAATTAATTTTATTAAAATAGTGCTTATGCGATTCCTCAAATTCCTGGGCATCCTGATCATACTCTTTATTGTTGTGTATTTTTTTGGACCCCATCCCAACTCACCTAAACTAGCTGTTACCCTTCCGGAATTGCCACAGCAGCCAGCAGAACTGGAGGGTTTTATCCGCAGCCAGGAGGCCGCTCACCGTTTGCGCCCGGATAATGAGGCACGCATAGTCTGGTTTAACGATAGTACCCGGGAGATGACCGAATATGCCGTGGTCTATCTTCATGGTTTTTCCGCTTCGCAGGAAGAGGGTGATCCTGTCCATCTGAATTTTGCCAAAAAATTTGGTTGTAACCTCTACCTGTCACGGTTAGCCGAACATGGCATCGATACCAGTGAGCAACTCCTGAATATGACTGCCGATAATTTGTGGGAGTCGGCCAAACAGGCCTATGCCATCGGAAAACGCCTGGGGAAAAAAGTGATCCTCATGTCAACCTCCACGGGTGGAACCCTGGCATTGAAACTCGCCGCCGAATACCCGGAAATACACAGCCTGCTCCTGCTTTCCCCGAATATCGAGATCAATGATCCCAATGCCTGGTTGCTGAATAATCACTGGGGATTACAGATAGCCAGGGTAGTTCAGGGCAAATACAATGTACCCAAGGATACCACCCGCCTGTACAAACAATACTGGAATACCCCCTATCGCATGGAAGCCGCCGTGCAATTGGAAGAATTGCTGGAAACAACCATGAAGAAATCAACCTTTGAGCGTGTCAAACAACCCACCCTCTTACTCTACTATTTCAAGGATGACGACCATCAGGATGATGTGGTAAAAGTATCTGCTATGAAAAGGATGTTTCGACAGCTGAGTACACCCGATAGTTTGAAAAAGGCCGTTCCCATACCCGGCGCGGGTGATCATGTCATAGGTTCCTACATCAAATCAAAGGATGTGGCAGCAGTGGAAAGGGAGTGTGAGAGGTTTGCGCGGGAGGTTTTGGGGATGTGAAGCGAGGGACGTGAGGCGTGGGGCGTGAGATGTGAGGTGTGAGGCGTGAGATGTGAATAGTGAATAGTGAATAGTGAATGGTGACCGATTTATACATAAGTCCAACTTTTCACGATTCTTGTCTCACGCCTCACGCCTCACGCCTCACGATTCACGCCTCACGTCTCACGCCTCACAACCAGTCGTTCACTACATGCTCTTCGCCATCGTTCCCGCCTCATACATCTGTTTCAGATTGTAATCGGTGGCCATTTTCTTATGGTTAACGACGTCAATGATCGTTCCAATGAGGCAAAGACCGCTGGTCAGCAGATAAAGTATTCCCATACCGATCTGGCCGATCACAAAGCGTTGAATACCGGCGATACCCAGAAACCCGATACAGGCCATAATGAGGATCTCTTGTGGTTTCTTTCTTTTGCCGCTGTACAGCATAATGAAATTCTGTCGCTGGCTATCGGTCATGTCTTTGGTCAATTCTTTAATTCCCATCATCTCTTCAGGTTGAAGATCAGGGATGGTCATAAGCAGGTTTTGAGGAAGTCCTTCCATGGAGGTTATTTTTTAAGAGTGTAATGATACGGAAAATAATAATTCCAAGGGCGGGAATTCCCAACCAGTGGTAATACCAGCTGGATGACCAGTCCAAATGCATGGCGCAGTGGATACTGCGGCCAATTCCACAACCCGGGCAATGCTCAAAACCAAGTAAACGGAAAAAGCAAAGAGTGAAGTGCTCCCCACCCGAAATGTCGAGAAAGAACAGGTAGGTCAGTCCGACTACCCAGGCGATCAATTCAAAATTTTTCTTTATCAGGTTGAACATATGCACCATGAAAATACTTAAAAATGTCCATCCCGTTGAATCGCACCCAGCACATCGCCAGGTTCATCCACAAATGTCCATAATTCCAGGTGCCGCTCTTCCATGAATCGTTCATCCACACAACGTTGAAGCATCTGTATCAATGGGTCATAAAAACCGGCTGTATTGAGGATAACGATAGGTTTTGTAAACTGACCCAGCCTTTTTAGCGTGATCGCTTCCAGTAACTCTTCCAGGGTGCCCGTACCCCCAGCCAGGGCTACCACCCCGTCAATGTCTTCGAGAAAACGCGCCTTACGTTCGTGCATGGTGCGCGTGAATTCAAAATCGGAGACCTTTTTGTGGGGCCACTCAATCTCATTCATGAACTGAGGCATGATGCCTTTGACCTTTCCCCCCTCTTCCAGAACAGTATCCGCCAATTTGCCCATCAGCCCATAGGCGCCGCCTCCATATACCACTTCAACACCCTGCTTCACAAATTCACGGGCCAATACCTCCGTGGCTTCAAAATATTTGGGGTCGATCCTGGCGCTTGAAGCGCAGTACACGCAAATTCTCATTGTTCAAAACTAGTTTAATGACTGCCGACACAACCTGACGAAAGGTTAGCAAGGGTTAAGACACATTTTTCATCACAAGATTCCTGGCGTTTACAGACCTCTTCGCGTTCAGTCAGTAAATCTTTAATCCTGATCAAAGTCAACCTGATACAACAACAGCTCCACCGGATCATCTTGTAAAAACATTTTTTTCTGAAATTTTAACCCAAGTCGTTCAAGCAATCTTCTTGAAGAGGCATTCTCTTCAATAGTAATCGCTTTTATAGATGTAATACCAAAATCCTCCCGGGCTGCACGAACCACCCGGCTACTGGCTTCATAGGCATAGCCTTTCCCTTCATAATCGGGTAAAAAAGCAAACCCAATATCTACCCCATCCAAGCCCTCCCGGTCATAGAGCCCACATACCCCGATCTTCACCATACCCTCTTTGAGGATCACTGTATTATTTGAATAACCCAATCGCTCCAATTGAGGCATCATCTTTATACGGATATAGTTCTGGGCATCCGCTTCGGTATGCACCTTTCGGTCACCCACAAACTGGATCCATTTGGGGGTATTCAATAGTTCAAGGATAAAAGCAGCGTCCTCCTCTACGGTTGGGCGAATGATCAAACGGTCGGTCTCAAAAGTTTTATAATTCATGAAAAGAAGGTTATTGAAGGTGAAAGCTGTAAAATGATTCAGGATTCAATATAGGTCGAATCTCCTTCTCACCCACGCGAATGGTGCAGGTTTTTGTTTCTTTTGTTTGATTGGCCACTACGATCACCACACTTTTATCCGGGTTTAAAAAAGCCAGTATATCCGAAAGTTCACCCCCTGTGGCCAAAAGTCGCGCACCTGGTTTTACAAAATGACTTACATGCTTCAATAAGTAATATTCAGGATTGTAGGTATAGCTTCGGTTAACTGTATCCACACTTACCAGTGAGTTTTGTTTCCAACCCCAGGTACTGATGCCCCCTTGTTTCAGCGAGGTATTCCAATACATATAGGCTGTTGCCCCATTTGTCAGATAGTGCTTCATCAGGTCCCAGGCATGAAGGCAATGTTTCCAATCATTCTTGCTGTTTCCACATTCCTGTTCAGTCTGATACAACGATAGATTGGGGTATTGCTGGTGGATAGCGGCTATGGCATCCTTCCCGGCCCATTGAAATCCAACACCAGAAACAAATGGTTTTGTACGCGGGTCGGTGAGCAATGTGTCTACCAGTTTGTGGTTTCCGCGTTCCATGGTTCCAAAATAAAGCGCCACGCCTTCTTCCTTCATGGCCGGACCGAGATAGCTTACAAAATTGGTCAACCCCCGGGCAGTCCAGGTACAACTCGGAAAAACCTGGGCCGAATTGAATTCATTCTGTGGCATTACCATCTGAATACGAATCTTCTCCTTTCGATAAGCTTCGACAAAACGCTTAAAATAAAGTGCATAGGCTTTAAAATACTTTTCCTCCTGAATAAACATATCCGTCCCTTCTTTTCCCTCCTTTTCCGGAACTAACCCATTGTTGATCCCGCGCAGGTCCATGCCCCACTCTTCAGAGATAAAATCCACATTTCCCAACACACTTCTTGCAGCATAATGCCCGTTATATTTCATCCAGGAAGGGGGTGACCAGGGTGATGCCCAGATCTTCAACCGGGGGTTATAGCGTTGGGCGGCATGTATAAAAGGGATCAGTGTTTCTTTATCATGGGCAATTGTGAAATGCTTCATGTCAAAATCACCCGGGGTTTCGTTGTATGAATACCAGTTTGTCGAAAAATCATTGGCGCCTACCGGCATACGGCAAATGGTAAAATTGGCACCCACACCCGGAGAAAACATCTCACGGAGAATAGCCTCCCGGTCTTTTTCTGCTAATACAGAAAGCGATGTCCATCCCAATTCATTGAAACAGGTTCCAAATCCTTCTATGGCCTGTAATGGCTGGGAAAGATATACCTCCGCCTGTGGCATATTGGTGGCCTTATCAATTTGCACGGGCTGCCCAGAGATCCAGCTCTCAAAAGGCGTAGTATAAACGGAACTAACCTTGGTTTGGCCAATAGTCTGGGTGTAAAGAAAAAGCAGTAAAAGGCTGAGGGCCGGGCGGGTCATTTTCTGGTTTTTCTAAAGTTACGGAGAATTGTATCCCGCAGCGGACACCAAGGTGAATATGCATTCAAGGAGAAAGAAATGTCATTGTAACAGCATATCGCTATACGATCTATCCTGAAGCGCCTCAGCTTTTAATCCAAAAAACTGAAAATACCCATCACATTGTTTCTTTAATTCCTCAGTGGAAAGTTTATTCTCTGAGTCAATCGCTTCCACCTCGATGAACTGACCTAGTCCTTCCACCCGGTCAAAATGAAATTTCACATTACCTATAAAGTAGATTTTCCGGTGTTTGTCAACAACTGTCTTGACACCAAACTGGTGCGTAAGGATCTGTTTCAGCGCCGGGTCGGGTGAATGGCGATACAATACCACGCGCGAAAGCTTACTGCCTGCAAGGTCCTCGCGGTCATACTGAATCAACGCGTGCTCAATGTTACCCTCACGCAATTTAAGCCTGCCCTTGGGCACATTAAAATATGTATCTATCTGGTGATCGATTCCTTTGAATACGGGATCCATTTTGAGAAGCATTTCCTCAAAAGGGGTGGTATCAGGCACACGGGCTTTGAATTCAAAGTTGCGGATGTTCATTATGAAAAATTAAGGTATATAATACTTGTTTCTCGCGGCGTACGCCGCGAGAAACAAGACCAATCCCTACCAAATAACCCGAAAACCTATACCAAATGTGCTTAGCCCGGAACTACTCAGCAAAGACGACCGGAACAGAAATTCATTCTGTTTAAAATTGGACGGGGTAACACCATTCACCTCCTGGTTGCTATGGGTATATTGTAAAAGCAAGATATTGGGCACCCCCACTTCAAAATAGAAATGATTGAATACCTGGTAAGATAAACCGGCGGAAAGCGCGAGGTATCCCCCGGTCTGTGTGACTTTATTATCCGAATTGGGGGTTGAAAATTGATTCGTTTGTTTACCGCCCCGATATGCAATATCCCCTTGGCCGAAAAAATAAAAGTCTTTTGCCAGTTTCTTATACTTTCTTAAGAAGACGCCTGCTTCCATTATTCGATTTAGGTTCTCCGATAAAACCGTCCCATTATCGAGTGTCTCCGCCTTACCACTAGAATAGGAAAATTGAATGCCGGCAACCTGATTTTCCCGGGTAAACTTACCCAAATAGGCGCCGATCGTAGCGTTTCTGCTTCGTTGCTCCTGGGTGTTGTAACCATAATTCCCTGAAATGTAGGAAACCTGTGCCCCCACATAGCGTGAACCTTTTTTAATTTGTGATTGAGCAGAGATGGAGAAAATAATAATAGCAATAGCAAGTAAGAATCGTTTCATACGTTTTGGTTTTGATGAGCTGTAAAACTGTATTTCTTTCCTGTTAACAAAAAACCAATTAACTACAAGGATACGTTAATATCAATCGGTTTATTCAATGTACTTCTTTATTTCTCTGGATTCGACTCTATCCATTTTCGCAGTAAAACCATTTGCCCCAGATGATAATGGGTATGTTCGATCATGCCCATCAGGTTTCGGTGGTACGTGCCATACTTTTTCTCCCTGAAGATCTCGTTCAATTGGCTTTCCGGCATTTGCTCAATAAGTTGCGCCAGTGCTTCTACCTCCTCCCAGGTTTTTTCCAAAAAAGCGTCCCAGTCTTTCTGTGATTGAATGGCTGGCACCTCAAAACTCAATTGGTCATTTCCTTCCAGGGGTAACCCTGACAATACTTTATGCTGGATCCGAACATAGTAGGTGCAATGATTGACCAGCACGGCGATGGTATTAAAATCGCCCACTTTTTGAGTGGCTTGTTTCCAGAAAAGCCCGGCCAAAGAATCTTTCATGTTCACCCAGGTCCAGTTTTTCCCAAAATGAACCTCACGCAGGTGTTTAGCGAGTTGTTGGCAGGTTGTCATGTTTCTATTTTACTGATAATATTACAAAAAGCATTCAATCGGCCGCTATGGAAAAAGTAGACATTAGTTTTAAGGCAAATTCCTCATACCTTCCAAATGCTTTTCTTTCCGAAGCGAATGTTAATATATAAAAACTCTCTTTTCGTTTAAAATAATATTGTATGGTTCTCAAATTCTTAAACTCAGATTGAAAATCGTAAATAGCTTTATAGATTGTCTCGCCTGAAAAAGCGATAGTGTCTTCCCAAATAACCTTGACATTTCTCAGGAAGCTGGCAAGCGTCCTAACGTTTGCCTCACCCCATTCCTTAATTGAAAAATCATTTAGAACATCATGAACTCCAATTAGGTTGAAATTTTCTAAAAACTTATCTGAACTATCTTCCAAGGGAGTCTTTAATATAAAAATAGTCCCCATTCTCCCTGATGTATCAACATTCAGTTCTTTGGGGTGGTAAATACTAAATCTTTCAACTTTCAACTGCTGCCAGCTTGAAAGGGAGTCCTTTTGTCCATCACAGTTTGTAGTAATGAAAAGGAACGATAAAAATAGTAAAGCTGTATTTTTTGCTGACATGACTTCCCATGAATTTACCTAACATATACTGATTTGAAATTCCAGTGATGCTGTGCGGAACCTCCGCTTCCACACCTATAGAAAGTCGCCTACTGCGACATTTAAATTCCACCCTTTTGAAACAAGATCGTCAAAATTCGGGGCACACCTTCTTTTGCCTCCCCATCAAAATACTCCCTTAAAGTTACCACACGAAAGCCGCTAAGTTCCCCAGCCATGGTAAAATCCGAAAGATGATGATCATAACAGGTTACTACCTGCGTTCCATGCTCTGTTTCAAACCGGGCTTTAGATCCCGTATACTGTTTGAAGGGGTGTAATTCTCCAATATATACATATCCTCCAGGTTTGACCGCTTTTGCCAGTTTGCGAAACACTTCAGTAAGATCCTCTATATGCTCCAACACCAAACTAAAAACAGCCAAATCATACCCTTTCTCTGCAAAACTCCATTCTCCCAAAAGATCAACCTGTTTAAACTGTACATGTGGATCTTTTACTTTTTCCCTCGCCCTCGCCAGCATTTCCCCGGAAAGATCAACGGATAGCAAATCGCTCGTTCTTGCAGCCAGCCAGGCAGAATTTTTTCCGGTACCACAACCTAACTCCAGGCAGGAATCAAATTCAATAGCAGATAAGGTTTCCCGTAATGACCGGGCTTCCAGATCACGCGTTCTGTTCTCATTGCTGTCATACTGAGATGCCCACTGATCATATGCCTTTTGAACACTCATAAACCAAATTGTTATAACTCATTAACATTTAAAAAACAATTTTTCATCCTACCTGCCGTTTAGGTAGCGGTTCGAACTCCACTATCCTCTGCAACCACCGCACAAATTTATTTAAACCCAAACCAACCTACATGAAAAAGATGCCTATTGCCGGTATTCTTATTCTATTGACGTTTTTATTCAGTTGTGGTCAGAAAAAGCCTACCCTGGACGAACTCCGCAGCTTTGCCGCCACAGAAACCTTTCCCGAAGACCAGTACCTGGACACAATTTCCAATAAGAATGCACTGATCATAGTGGCACATGATGATGATGATTGTGCCATGGCCGGAACGATCGCTAAATTAAAATCAAAAGGCTGGAAGATCTGGCAACTAAGTTTTACCACTCACCAAGCCAAAGGAACCAATATTCATCCTGCGGTATTAATCTGTGAAGGAAATCGGGAAATATTGGCTGATGGACTATATCGAAAAGGTCTCGATACAATGAAAAATCCCTACCTGCCCATTCCACGGGAACAATTCAAAGAACAGTTTTACTCGGAGAAGGTGAAAAATGCTCTTATTGAAAAAATAAACGCGTTCAATCCTTCTGTAATTTTTACCCTCGACAATGTAAAAGGGGGTTATGGGCATCCCGAACATATCTTTATCAGCCAGCTTACTCTCGATCTGTTTCAGCAAAATACATTATCCGCCCAGCGTGTTTACCAATCCGTATATACTGACCACATGGAAAAGGAGATCGTTGATACCTGGTTGAAAATCCGGATGCAAAAATGGGGTTATCCCAATGCCAGTGAAATCGCCAATAAGATGTATGGCATCAATGGGATGCCCGCGCCAACCACCCAGGTGTCGATCCGACCTTTTGGAGAAGATAAAATGGCTTATCTGCTCGCTTATCCGGAAGATGTACGCAAAAACCTACGCAAGTTCATTCCCTATTTTGAAGAATTTGATGCCGACACCTATTTCGGAATATTTGACCGGGAGTTTTTCAGAGTGGTGGAGCGTGAATAGTAAATCGCGATTTTACCCTAACTTCCCTCCCCAAAACGATCGCTTATGCCCCGCTCCTTTATCGCCGGCATCGGAATGTATGTCCCATCGAATGTAATGACCAACCAGGACCTTACCCGATACATGGAAACAAGTGACGAATGGATTCAGGAAAGAACAGGAATTAAAGAGCGTCGATACGCGCATCGCACCGAAGAAACTACTGCCACCATGGGCATTGAAGCCGCCAAAGTGGCCATTGAAAGGGCTGGCATCACCCCGCAGGATATTGATTTTATTGTTTTCGCGACGTTGTCTCCCGATTATTATTTTCCAGGTTGTGGTGTACTGGTTCAACGGGCGTTAAAAATGAAAGAGATCGGTGCCCTCGATGTACGCAACCAATGCTCAGGTTTTGTATATGCCCTTAGTGTGGCAGATCAGTTCATCCGAAGCGGTATGTATAAAAATATCCTGGTGATCGGGAGTGAGAAACATTCATTTGGTCTTGACTTTTCTACCCGCGGCCGAAATGTATCTGTGATCTTTGGCGATGGCGCCGGTGCCGTTGTATTACAACCCACCGATGATCCCGAACAAGGCATTCTGAGTTCTCACCTTCACAGCGATGGTGGCAACGCGGAAATTCTCGCCATGTATAACCCCGGTACACATGCCAATCATTGGTCCTCACAAAAACTGGCCGATTTCACAGAAGCAGAGATTGGGGAAATGTTCATGAGCCATGCCATGATCGATAACGCACAAAATTTTCCCAATATGGATGGGCCAACTGTTTTCAAGATCGCCGTGGAAAAATTTCCGGCTGTGATCATGGAAGCCCTACAGGCCAATGGATATACACCCGCTGATATTAAAGTACTCATCCCGCATCAGGCCAACTTACGCATCAGTCAGTTTGTACAGAAAAAACTCGGTCTTCGCGATGATCAGGTTTATAATAATATCCAACGCTACGGCAATACCACCGCCGCCTCCGTGCCCATCGCCCTCTGCGAAGCCTGGCAAAATGGCCTGATACAAAAAGGCGATCTCGTTTGTCTCGCAGCGTTTGGTAGCGGGTTCACCTGGGCGAGTGCGTTGTTGAAGTGGTGAGGGAGGGATGGGTCTCACCCCTCACGTTTCAAGATATTTCGATAATTTCGCTCCCCCATGCCACGCAAGATCCTTTATATCATCAACCCTATATCCGGCACAAGGGCCAAAGCGGATCTTCAGCAATTCGTGGAAAAAGAAACACAAAAGCGGGGAATTCCCTTTCTCATTTACCCAAGCGTAGCCAGTGGTGATTACAGTTTTCTTCATCCCATTGTACGCAAAGAAGGAGTTACAGATGTTGCGATTGCCGGAGGCGATGGCACAGTAAGCCAGGTCGTGAATGGTTTGATGGACCTTGACCTTCGCTTTGGTGTCATCCCTTGCGGATCGGGAAATGGTCTCGCATTGGCAGCTGGCATTTCAAAAGATACCAAAAAAGCACTGGCCGTAATCTTTGACGGAGTAGCCAGGGCCATTGATGGTTTTACGCTCAATGGACAGTTCGCTTGTATGCTGGCAGGATTGGGATTTGATGCCAAAGTAGCACATGAATTCGCGCATCAACCCAAAAGAGGACTGGGAACCTATGCTTCCCTTGTTAGCCGCAATTTCTTTTCGGCAAAACCCTATCAATTCATCATTGAAAATGGAGGCTTTCGTTTTCCCAGCGAAGCCTTCTTTATCAGTATCGCCAATAGCAATCAATTTGGAAATAATGTAACGATCGCGCCCGAAGCCCTTTTATCAGATGGCATGCTGGATGTAGTGATCGTAAAAAAAACGGCCAAGCCTATGCTGCTTTTCAACCTGATCCGACAGGTGTTGGCCGGACGGTTAAAAGGGTTGGAGTCTTCTCTTAATCAACCGATCATTTATTTTCAAACCCAAACACTCCGGATCATTAATAATGACCAGGCTCCCCTGCATATTGATGGAGACCCGGCCAATACGCCCGACGAACTGAATATAGAGATCAAACCAGGCTGTTTTCGGCTTATTTGTCCGGCTTAGGTTTTGTCAGCACCTCCTTTACCCGTAAAAAATTCTCCCGGTTATATGGTGAGCGGATCGATTGAAGAATATCCGCTTTTTCGCGGCGGGTAAGATGAAAATTCAATGCCGCCTTGCTGTCCTCTTTGGCCGATGTATACAGAAAATTGATCTTAACCGCACCAGGATGCTGTGCCGCATAATAACTAAGCACATCATTTTGGGAAAACTCCATCATCTTATACCAATTGTGTTGAAGGAGTAAGAATGGTTTGGTCAAATGATCGGTGACATTCTCCGATTCAAACGGGTAATCCCAACTTCCGGGTTTGCGGTCCCGGATCTGGATGATCATCACCCCTCTGGTATTCTTTTGCAGCCAATCATCAAAGAAAGTAAGAAACCGTAGTGCAGTCTCCTGTCCATAATTATCCCTCAATCCGGCATCCATCACATCAATAACCGGTTTGGATGGCAACCACACATTAGGCAATACCACCGGGAAAGTGGCATTCATCCGAAGGGCAGTTAATATCCGAAGGTTGTAGGGGTCCTGCTGGGCAAAGAAGCTGACAAAATCAAGCGCGTCCGGCTCCAGTCTGGGTACACGCAAAGAATCCTGCAATGGCTGCATCATAAAGCGAACAGGCTGGGTGGAAGCTACCAGCTTGCGGCTGTCACGCGTGATCACAGAATTAAAAAAGATCAATGGTATCCGCGCGTTGTCTTCGTCTTCTTTATAATCCCCCAATTGTTTATTTAAAAAACCATGTGTGTTTTCATCCAATTTATTCTCAAAGGCGTAAGCCCTGTCCTTGGCATAGGTGTATGGTCCAACTTTAAATTTGTGCGCCGGTGAAACCAGGTCACGCGCCACAAAGGAAGAGAACAGGGGGTTCAAAAGATCGCGGGCAATATCATCCACATACCTGCTGTCCTGTACTTTAATGGGTGAGCCAAGTTCACGCTGCCGGTACAATTCCCGGAAATAAGTGGCCCCGATCATGCCGCCCGATGAACCCGTGATCAGAAAGGTATTGCGCATGATCTCCCCTGCAGTCAGACTATCGAGTTGTTGCAGGGTACTCAGGGTAAAAGTGGCACTTCTTGTTCCACCACCGCTGGTACATAAAATGGTGAATATCGGTTTCTCTTCCTTTTGCCGGGCCTTCCATTTCTCCAATTTGCCGATCATTTGCAAACTGTCAGCCGTGATATTTGCCGGAGAAGCAAGCTGTCGCAATGTCTCCTGTCCATATACCGGCCGCTCGGTATTGTTCTGGTAATTGAGGCCATAAGCTTTGTTGCGTGGATCGATCCAATTTTTTTGATAAAAAATATTCAGTATAACCACGAGTAAAAGGAGATAGGGTATACTCCAGCTTTGCAAAAAATAAGTAAAGGCTCCACTTAGACCGATCAGGATGGCGAAAGCCACCGTGATACTGGCCGCGGCTGGGATCTGAAACAACCGTACTTCAAGAAAAAAACCAATCAGGATTAAAAAAAGAAAGGCAATGAATACCGAAAGCACGGCGGCAAAGTGGTGTTGTTTAAAAACTGTATCAATGTATTGCCGGGTATAGTGCCCGACTTTTCGGGGCTTTGCCGGGGATAACGGTGTGTTCAGGTATGATTTTACCCGCATCAGGCTATCATCACCAACTTCCCGCGCAACCGGTTTAATCGATTGGATATACTCTTTTGGATTGTTGATGATCGGCTGTAAACGTTTAAAGATCGTCCGGTCGGCCCCAAAGAAATATGCAAAGGAAGCGGCCAGCATCAAGACAAGTCCAAATAAAAAACCGCCTGTTAGAAAGAGTATCTCATTGGTGGAAAATAATTCTTTATACCGGCCAAAGGAGTAGGCTTTAAAAAAATAAAATACCAGAAAAAAGATCGGGATCAGGCTGTTATTGATACAGTACTTTAAAAATGGATTGGTGGTGGCCGCAAGAAACTGAAACTGTCGGCTAAAGAGAATGAAGGTGGTAATATTCCAACTCATGATGAACATCCCAAAAGCCATTCCTACAATAGCTGAAGCTACGGCATTCACATCGCCCAGATATTCGGGAGCAAGATAAAGGGAGTCGGCGCCAAACCCATGCATGAAAGAACTGTTGACCGTAGTAAACAAAATGAACCAGAACAACAGAAGGATCTGGTACTTCCTGAAATGCAGAAATACCAATTGTACGGGAAATGAATAAAGAAGTCCGCTGAACCAGCTTTGAATCGCTTTTCGCTTCATGCAGGAAGATTGTTTAACCGGGAAGGCGCTATGAAAGATACAACACTCTAGGCTTTTCTCCGCATCAGGTAAGCGCTCATCAGGAGGGACAATAGCAAAAACATGGCCACTATTTGATGAAGTTGAGCCATCCATTCAAACAATCCCCAACGACCGGGAACGATACCCGGGCTTTTTAAAACGGATAGGATGCCCAGCAGCAATTGTATCAATACCAGGACAAGCGGGATGTACCAGGTTTTTCCAATTAAACCCTGGCGACGGGAGAATCGGTATACCCGGATGCTTTGCCATATTACAAGTAAGAACAATAGGTAGGCGATTCCCCGGTGGACAAAATGAATGGTGATCCTGTTTTCTACCAGACTTAACCAACCATCTGCCGGCTGAAATACAAGTTGCGGTATCCACTCACCATTGATATCGGGCCAGGTAGGGGCGGCCGTCGCGGCTTTATGTCCGGCCATCAGGGCGCCAAAGAATAGCTGAATCATTAGCAAGGCCAGTATCACCCAGGTCTGGGTGTGAATGCCACGGTGAACGCGAAGCTCCTGTCTGGGCACCCAAAGCTGTAACGCAAACCAACACAGGTAGGCAAAAAGTGCAAGGGCCAGTACAAAATGAAGTCCCAGTTTTATGGGTGCAACATAGATCGCATCACCTTCCAACCCACTTGCCACCATGATCCAACCCACTGCACCCTGCATGGCTCCAAGCAAAAAGAGAATGATCAGGGGTTTGACCATATTGGAACGGATATATCCTTTTCGCAGAAAGATGAAGAAGGGGATCAAAAAAACAACGCCGATCAGCCGGGCCCAAAGCCGGTGAAACCATTCCCAGAAATAAATGAATTTGAAATCCCCCAGGGTCATATCAAAATTGAGCAGGTTGAACTGAGGGGTGGCTTTGTATTTTTCAAAAGCAGCCAGCCAGGCGCTGTGCGACAGAGGAGGAAGGGTGCCGGTAAGTACATCCCATTCGGTAATGGAGAGACCGGATCCGGTTAACCGGGTAACCCCACCCAATACCACTTGCACAATGACCATGGCTACCCCCACAAGGATCCAGATCGCTACCTTCTTTGCTCCTGCTGATTCAAATTGCCTGTCCATACAGGGAACAAAGGTAGAATGCGGTAAAAGGATTTACCCGGTTTTGTTCAACTTATTTTATCAGATCGCCGGCGAAGTTTTCGATCAGGTTTCTTAGGCCGATGTTTCAGTATAACATCGGTTGTGGTTTTAATAACCCGGATTCCCTAATTTGCCCCTGTAAATGCTCCAGCCATTTTTCCAGGAATACATGATCGAAGCCGGGTGTGATGAAGCCGGGCGGGGTTGTTATGCGGGACCGGTTTATGCGGCGGCGGTCATATTACCACCCGATTTCTACCATCCCCTGCTCAATGATTCAAAAAAGATCCCTGAAAAGCATCGGGATGAACTCCGTATGGTGATCGAGGAAAAAGCCATTGCCTGGCAGGTGGCCTCTGTTTCACATCAGGAAATAGATGAAATAAATATATTAAAGGCTTCCATCCGGGCCATGCACCAGGCTATCACCGGACTTTCGCAACGGCCGGGGTTATTGCTGATAGATGGAAATCGTTTTATCAAATACCCCGGTATTCCACACCGTTGTTTTGTAAAAGGAGATGGCACCTATGCTTCCATTGCCGCTGCGTCGATCCTGGCAAAGACTCATCGGGATGAATACATGAAGAAACTGCATGAGGAATTTCCGCAGTACAACTGGCTATCCAATAAAGGTTATGGAACGCTGGCCCATCGCCAGGCGATCGAGGAACACGGGCTATGCGCGTACCATCGGAAGAGTTTTAAAATAATTTGAGAATTGCACTAGTTGATCGTCCAAACCTCATTCCCCCTTAACAGCTTATCCAAGTCGGCCGGCTTCCTGGCCTTGGCTTCATCAACCTGAATTGCCATCATGTCTTCGTAGCAGGGGCGTTGTGTTTGATAGAATACACCAAAAGGTCTGGGCAGATGGTTACCTGCACGCGGGTCGTCAAAGATGCGGACCAGCACCTGGGCCTTATAGATATCCGCTTCATCATGTATCCATAGGTCATCGGCGCTATATCCTTCACCCAGCTTAACCACTTTGGGAGTAAATCCGTCGAGCTTGATCCCTTTGTCGCTATTGGCGCCAAAGACAAGTGGTTTGCCTTGTTCCACGAAGAGGGTCTCTTCGGCTTTGCTGGATTTTTCAGTAAATATTTCAAATGCCCCATCATTAAAGATGTTGCAATTCTGGTAGATCTCAAGGAATGAAGAACCTTTATGTTGACTTGCCCGAAGCAGCATGGCCTGCATGTGCTTGGGGTCGCGGTCCATGCTACGGCCAATAAAGGTAGCATCGGCTCCCATGGCCAGGGCCAGGGGATTAAAAGGATGGTCAATACTTCCGTAGGGAGTTGACTTGGTCACCTTCTGCATTTCTGATGTAGGTGAGTACTGGCCCTTGGTCAGCCCGTAGATCTGATTATTGAAGAGCAACACATTCACATCAAAATTGCGGCGCAACAAATGGATGGTATGGTTACCGCCGATACTCAGGCTGTCGCCGTCACCAGTAACTATCCAAACACTCAACTCCGGACGCGATGCTTTTAATCCACTGGCAATCGCGGTTGCGCGACCATGGATCGAGTGCATCCCATACGTATTCATGTAATATGGGAAACGCGAAGAACATCCGATTCCTGAAACGATGACGATATCTTCTTTGGGAATACCCAACGTGGGCATCACTTTCTGAACCTGGGCGAGAATGGAATAATCTCCACATCCGGGACACCAGCGCACTTCCTGATCGGTAGCAAAATCCTTGGCGGTCAAGGATATTGGTTGGGCAGCTTCTGCAGACATTTGTTGGAATTATAATTTGACCTGAAAATTAACAAAATTCCGGGAGGAAGAAGATCGTGATTTGACAAAAAATGACCTGATTTTCGTCCTTGGATAACCCGGCAAAATTCCTTATAAAACCTTAGAATCCAAAAAATAACATAAAAAAATCGCGTAAAAATACGCGGGGCCGGAGCGGTTTTACTTTATTTTAAAAAGAAGGTTACGATTCATGCAACAGCTAAGGGTGGCGGTCGTTATTTTTACATAGAAACACTTATCCTATCAAAACCAGACCATGAGCACGCAGTATTTTATAGGTCTACTTTCAACGATTGCATTGTTTGCCCCGGTATTCCTGTTGGTGTATTTCCGCTTGTACCGGTTTCGGGTATATCTTGCTCTTCTCATCTACTGTTTTATCACCTTTGCCTATAGCCTGATGACGGAAGACATCATCAACCTGCCTACCCGGGTAGAAAACTTTATTGGCCTGGCCAATAACCTCGTTGATGTACCCCTGATGATGACCTTCCTGCTCCTTTTTGCAAAATCAGCCAATCAGAGCAAATGGATGAAAAGGCTAACCCTGCTTTATATAATGTTTGAGGTGGGTGTTTTGTTATATATGCAGAAACTTACCGTGGATACGATCGCTGTTTCCATGGCACCCGGACTGGCCCTGGTACTTTTCTTTAGTTCTACCTTCTTCATACATCGTATTAAGATCGCCACTACCTATCAAAAGGCGTATGGAAAGGCAATCCTGGCATCGGCCATTCTCCTTGCTTATTCCTGCTTTACAATTATCTATATCATTCACTATTTACTCCAGGTAAAGGCCACAGAAGATACCTTTATGCTGTATTTTATCGTATCCATTCTTTACAATACCATTCTCGCTATAGGTCTTGTAACTGAAAACAAGCGGATACGAAAACTGGAAGAGGTTCATACGACCCGCCGGGAACTTTCCGAAATTTTTTCAGAAGACCGTAACGGCATAAAAAAGGCTGCCCCCAAAAAGGAGACAGCCGAGTATTGGAGATATAATTGAATCAATTAAAAACAATACCTCTTCTCTTCGATCATCTTATCCGCTATTCGTCTGCGTGCTGCTTTGGTATTAAAAGGCTCTGCCTTGGTAAACCGCTTCAATCCCATCAGGATCATTCGCAATTCATCGCCTTCGGCAAAACCATTGATGGCATCTTTCCCTGATTTATTGACCTTATCTGCCGCATCAAACAAATAGGTCCGCATGATATCCAGGTTCAATTGATGCGCTTGCTCCCCATCTCTTTCCACCAGCTTCATTACACGCAACAGTACGCTCTCCGCATTATAGGTCTCAATGGCCATATCAGCGATCGACATCAGAATCTCCTGCTCACTTTCGATCTTCATCATCAGTTTCTGTACCGCTGCACCCGCCGTCATCAGAATTGCTTTTTTCAGGTTGGCAATGAGTTTCTTTTCGGCGGCAAAAGCTTCTTCTTCGCCAGAACCAAAATCAGGAATGCTCATCAGCTCTTTCTGAATCGACATGGCTGGTCCCATCAGATCGAGGCGGCCCTGCATGGCACGTTTCAAAGTCATATCCAGGGTCAACAAGCGGTTGATCTCATTGGTCCCTTCATATATCCGGTTGATCCGGCTGTCGCGATAAGCCCGCGAAATATTATACTCCGCGCTAAATCCGTTACCACCATGCACCTGCACGCCCTCATCCACCACATAATCCAATACTTCAGAACCATTCACTTTCAGCATGGCACATTCAATGGCATATTCCTCTGCCCCACCCAATAAAGCTTCGCTAAACGATTGACCGGCCGCCAATAATTCATGTTCCTTTCTATCAATCAGATCGGCCGTGCGATATAGGGCGCTTTCACAGGTGAAGATCCGGATCGCCATTTCAGCAAGCTTATGTTTGATGGCGCCAAAATTGGAAATCGGTTGTTTGAACTGCTCACGCGTAATGGCATAATTAACTGTTTCAGTCAACGCTCTTTTGGCGCCGCCCAGTGCAGCCGCACAAAGCTTCAACCGGCCAATGTTCAGAATGTTAAACGCGATCTTATGCCCTTTGCCAATCTCACCCAGTACATTCTCAACAGGTACCTGGCAATCCTGGAAATACAACTGAACCGTGGATGATCCTTTGATACCCATCTTATGCTCCTCCGGTCCCTGTGTAAATCCGGGTGTTCCTTTTTCCACTATAAAGCCGGTGAATTTGTCTCCATCTATTTTGGCAAAAACGGTGAATACATCGGCAAAACCTCCATTCGTGATCCAGCATTTCTGCCCGTTCAAAACATAGTGTTTACCATCTGCACTCAGTTTGGCACTGGTCTTAGCCCCCAAGGCATCCGATCCGCTATTGGGTTCAGTCAGTCCATACGCCCCGGCCCATTCCCCATTGATCAGTTTAGGGATATATTTTTTCTTTTGCTCCTCCGTTCCAAAATACAAAATAGGCAAAGTGCCAATACCCGTATGTGCGGCAATGGCTACGGAAAATGAATGGCCCGCGCCCAAATAGTCATTGACAATGGTGGACGTGATAAAGTCCTTTCCCAAACCGCCATATTCCTCCGGAAAGGAAACCGACAACAATCCCTGTTCACCCGCCTTTTGTACCAGCGAACGCATGAGACCTGGTTCCAGGCTGTCAATGCGGTCCAGGTTGGGCATCACTTCCATGTCCAGGAACTGATTACACATGTCACGAATCATCTTCTGCTCCTCGGTAAACTCCTCCGGAATAAAAGTATCGGCAGACGAGGATGGTTTGATCAGCCATTCGGCGCCTTTGGGTACCTGTACCGTTGTTGTTTCTGTTGCCATAGACTAAATGTTATGCGTTTAAAAAATGAATTATTTCAAATTGTCATACACGATCTGCAAAACCTCTTTACACACTTCGATCTTATCGGCAGGCACAGTGACCAACGCTTCATTCAAGGTCTCCTCCGCCAACTCCATGGTCTGTTCCTGCAATTTCTGCGCCTGTTTGGTCAAATAGATCAGGTTGATACGCCGGTCATGCGCCGAAGGCACACGTTTGACCAGGTTTAACTTTTCAAGATTGTCAACCAGCCGGGTAATACTGGGCTTGTCCCGATAGGTGGCATTGCACAACTCTTGCTGACTGATCCCATCCTGCTTCCACAAATGGTATAAAACACTCCATTGCTCAATCGTTAAGTTCAGGTCCGATCCATTGAACTTCTTCTGTAACCGCCGGGCTATTGCAGTAGAGGCTTTACCCGTGATAAAACTGTAAAGCTCTCCTTTTTTAAATTGGTTGTTTGGCATATAGTTGTTTGTGCAACTAATTCAAAGTTAATATTTCTATCCGGTTTTCAAAATTTTTTCCTTCGTTTGTAGGCATGGTTTCGGGAATTGTTGCATATAACCAGTCTAAAATCGCCTACCAGCTTGGGGGACAAGGGAATCATTTCCTGCTTTGTTTTCACGGGTATGGAGAAAATGCAGGTTCCTTTGCTTTTTTGGAAAAATACCTGGGTGATCATTTCAGGATCCTGGCCATTGATCTTCCTTTTCATGGGGAAACGGATTGGCAGGAAGCAGATCTTGACCTCCCAGGTTGGAACCAGGTCATTGAATTGGTATTAAATGCATGTGGATACAAGCCGGGGAATAACCTCTCCCTGATGGGATATAGCCTTGGTGGGCGGGTGGTTCTTCAGTATTACCAGGATCATCCAAACAAGATTAACAAGATCATTTTATTGGCGCCGGATGGCTTGAAAGTGAATTTCTGGTATTGGCTTTCTACCCAAACCATACCCGGCAACCGTCTTTTTCAATTCACCATGCGGCATCCGGGTATCTTTCTCTATTTTCTTCGGGGACTTAACAGGTTCAAACTGATCAATTCGAGTATTTACAAATTTGTAAACTACTACATTGGCAATCCGCAGGTACGGATCGATCTGTATCGCCGGTGGACCACATTGCGAAAGATCAAACCCGATCTGAAACGAATAGCGGTGCAGGTAAAAAAAGAACCCATCCCGGTTACTCTTATCTATGGCCGGCATGACCGTATCATTCTTCCTCACCGTGGCTATCGGTTTCAGGAAGCAGTTGGACCTACCTGCTCCTTGCATATCATCGAATCCGGACATCAGGTCTTGCACGAAAAACACATCTCCGCACTTCTGCCTCTTTTGTTACCCTAAAGGCTATGGAGTAGATTTGCCAGTATGGTCGTTCTCTTTATAGGTGCCTCCTTATTGTTTCTTGTTTATGCAGGACTGATCCTCTTTCTGCATTCCAGGTGGAGAGCGGTACCTGTTTATAAAAATGATCATCCCCCGACTGCCGATATCCGCTTTTCTATCATCATTCCGGCACGAAACGAAGAGACGCGCATAGGGTTACTACTAGATGCTTTGCGTAAACAGGATCTTGACCCTTCTTTGTGGGAGGTCATTGTAGTGGATGACGATTCTACGGATCATACCGCGCAGGTAGTGGCGCGATATGATCAGGTGAAATTGATCCGGCTTACTGGAAAAGACCATAATTCCTATAAAAAAAGGGCCCTGAACGAAGGCATAGCCCAAGGCCGGTATGAATGGATCCTTACCACCGATGCGGATTGTGTCCCCGGCCCTCAATGGCTGAGTACCCTCTCCCGTTTTATTGCCGACCGAAACCCGCAAATGGTGGTGGCCCCGGTGCGCATGGCGCATGATCATTCTCTATTACAAATTTTTCAGGCGCTTGATTTCATAACCCTGCAAGGGATCACCGCCGGAGCCGTACATGGACGTTTTATGCATATGTGCAATGGTGCCAATCTTGCTTATAAAAAAACCGCTTTTCAAACTGTGCAGGGGTTTAGCGGCATCGATCATATTGCATCGGGTGATGACATGCTCCTGATGCAGAAGATCCAACAGGCTTTCCCTGGTTCGGCGCATTATCTTTTGGCCAAAGAAGCCGTGGTGGTTACGCAGCCCGCCTATAGCTGGACTGAATTTATACATCAACGTATCCGTTGGGCGAGTAAAGCCACCTATTACAAACAGGCATCTCTTTTCCTTGTGTTATTGGCGGTATATCTTTTCAATCTGGTCATTCCTGTCCTATTCTTCCTTTCTTTTTTCCAGCAATCGGCTTTTTGGATGGCCTGTGTTTTATTGATCTTAAAAACCCTGATTGAGCTTCCCTTTGTTTCTTCTGTGGCCCGTTTTTATCAGGATAGCAACTTAATGGGTTACTTCCCCATTTTACAGCCTCTTCATATTCTGTACACTCTTATAGCGGGATGGCTGGGTCAGTTTGGTCGTTATTCCTGGAAAGGCCGTCGTGTAAAATGAGGGGCATAGTTTAATAATATTTATCTTTCCTCCATGTCCTCCACTGCCATATCGCCCGGCCGTTCCATCTGGAAAAAGCTTCGCCGTAATAAGGGTGCGGTAGGTGGACTTTTCATCATTTCCATAAGTATCATCATCGCCGTTTTTGCTTATTTCCTGGCACCGGATCCAAGTCCTTTTGCCAACCGGATGATCCTGGAGATCGGTGGTCAATCACCCGGGTTCAGGCAAACCTTTCTCCGGATCAAAAAAGAAAAAGAATTGAATAGTTCGGGTTTCTTTTCCCGCCTACTCTATGGAAAAGAGGAAACCTGGACCTATCTGCCCATCACCACCCATGAACATGTAGGTGACAGTATACGGGTACAGAAACGCATTGATGAAACCCTGACAGAGACCCAGGTTTATCCCTTGAGCGCATTGGCATCAGATCCGGTAGTAAATAAAAAGTTTTTTCTGGGCACCGATCAATATGGACGTGATATCCTGAGCCGGTTGATGGTTGGAACAAGGGTGAGTCTTGGCGTAGGGTTGATCACGGTGTTGCTTTCGCTCAGCATTGGCGTGATACTGGGGGCCCTGGCCGGTTATTTCAGAGGAAAAACCGATGATTTCATCATGTGGTTCATCAATGTGATCTGGAGTATTCCCACCTTGCTGCTGGTCTTTGCCATCACTTTGGTTTTAGGAAAAGGCTTCTGGCAGGTCTTTGTCGCCATTGGATTGACGATGTGGGTGAATGTGGCCAGACTGGTACGCGGGCAGGTGATGGGAATCCGGGAGTTGGAATACATTGAAGCTACCCGTGTGATGGGGTATTCGCATGCGCGGACCATTTTCCGGCATATACTTCCCAATATCATTGGACCGGTACTGGTGATTGCTGCTTCAAATTTCGCTTCGGCCATTGTGATCGAAGCGGGATTGAGTTTTTTAGGTATTGGTGTTCAACCTCCTCAACCCAGTTGGGGATTGATGATAAAAGAAAACTACAATTTTATCATTACGCAAAATGCTTCCCTGGCATTAGCACCAGGCGTTGCCATTATGTTGCTGGTGCTTTCTTTTAATTTATTGGGAAATGCACTGAGAGATGCGGTAGATGTGAGAGAGGGTTGAAAATAGGTAATAAGAAATAAAGAATATAAAAAAAGGAATCAGGTAGTGCCTGATTCCTTTTTTTATGTTCTTTATTTCTTTTTTACTAATTATTATTTCCTGGAGTATCGATACGACCCGGTCCACTTATTCGTGGCCTTTGTCTTCGAAGTTACTGTTACGGTCACTACGCAGGTAGAGGCAACAGGTGTATTGGTGATTGTAAAGTTGGAAACGGTGGCACTGGTGCTTGTAATAGCAGGTGCATAGAAGTTGGTTGTTGCGTTTTCCACTTTGGCAGTCACTTCAATAGTAACACCCTGAGGTGGCATGGTTGAAGTAATGGTTACGGAAAGCGGGAAATCGGGGCCGAGGGCAGCTGCCTGATTTGATCCCACCGGAGGATTCAAAGTAACAGCGAGATTAGCTTCCGGAGGGGTAGGTGTACCACCACCACCACCTTTGCTACATTTTCCGGCAACACCAAAGATCAGCACGATGGTGGCAAACAATAGGGCTGGAAATCTTCTCATGATCATTTTCATTAAAATAAGAGAACTAAGATAGGATTTATTTGGGATTTAGGGAAGGGGTTGGGGGGTGGAGGTTGGATGTTGGAGGACAGATGACAGATGACGGATGACAGAGGTAAAGGGGATAGACTTCGGACCCCTGACCCCGGATTCCTCATCCGTCCTCTGTCATCTGTCCTCCGTCATCTGTCCTCCGTCATCTTTCCTCCCCCACCTGCACATTCCTGTTAATACTCTCCTCCAGGGCGATCAGGGTTTCGGTACGTTCGATCCCCTTCACTTTTTGAAGTTGATAATGAAGCACCTGGCGAAAATGGTCAATATCCTTACACACCACTTCTGCAAACATGGAATAGTTGCCCGTAGTATAATTTAGTCTAACGATTTCGGGTATCTTACCCAGTTCACGTGCAACATTATCATAGAGCGAACTCTTTTCAAGAAAGATCCCGATAAAGGCATTCACATCATATCCCAGGGCCTTGGTATCTACATGAAGCCTTGTACCTTTGACAATACCCATTTCCTGAAGCTTTTTGATCCGGACGTGGATGGTACCCCCCGAAACAAAGAGTTTCTTACCCAGATCGGCATACGAAATCGAAGCATCATCCATCATGTGGTTGATGATCTGCAGATCCAGTTTGTCAAGATTCAATTTAGCGGCCATATTTGATATCTTTTTTAAACAATTTCAAACTAAATTAGTAAAATATTAGATAATTTCAATAGTTTTTTATTTTTTGTTGAAAAATTTGGAATGAATGGGGGTGTTTCTTTATTTTTGTTCTATCAAGTTCTTATCGAATACGATTATACTGTGGGGTGATGAAACTTTTTGGCAGACATGCCCTCTCGTCTCGAGGGTGGGGACAACAGGATAAACCTTGCATAGAGCCGACCGTCAGGCCGACCAGGATTGACCACTAAATCTTTGTGCAAGAGCTAACTGCCCCGTGGAGGTTCGACTCCTCCCCCTACAGCAAGACCAGGATTACCTGGATTTTAAAATTAAAGGATTGAGGGATTGATACCTGTAAGATATCAATCCCTCAATCCTTTAATCGTTTAATATAGATATCAATCCTGGTCAATCCCTCAATCCTGTTCAATCCAAAAATCCTGGTCAATCCTGCTATATATTTGCCACATGGGTCACAAGAAACTCATCCGCTTCGAAGCGATTAAATCATTTCCCAATGTTCTTCAATTCCCCCCATCCATGCCCGGTCAATGGCCAGGGCATTTTGGTAATTCCAACCCCCTGACGCTGGAGCTGGCCTGTGGAAAAGGCGAATATGCACTGGGATTGGCCGCTTTGTACCCTAATCAGAACTTTATTGGCGTGGATATCAAGGGAAACCGGATCTATATCGGGGCAAAAAAAGCGCTGGACCAGGGGTTAAACAATGTCGCTTTTCTGCGAACCGAGATCGATAAGATCAATACCTATTTTGCCCCGGGAGAGGTTGCCGGAATCTGGATCACCTTCCCCGACCCGCAATTACGTACTTCCAAGGCCAAAAAAAGGCTTACCCACCCCAAATTCCTTCGTCTCTATCAACAATTTCTTGCTCCCGGTGGTTTTATACACCTTAAGACCGATAGCCCGGCCCTGTATGCCTTTACAAAGACCATAATCGAAAGATATGGATGTACCTTGTGGGTGGACAATCCAAATGTGTATGATACAGATGACCCGGGGCCGGAACTGTCTATTAAAACCTATTATGAATCACTCGATATCGCTGGTAGCCAACGTACCCATTATCTGAAATTCTCCCTGCCCGACCCATTGCCGGGCCCTGAGCAGGATAAATCATTACAGCAATACCTGAAAGAACATGAAGGAGCAACCGCTTAAAGAAGGGATTCATTATTACCGGAATGACGACGGGTTTATTGTCCTCACCGAACAATACCACCTGGAACAAGGCTATTGCTGTGGTATGGGATGCCTGCATTGCCCCTATAGCTATGAAAGTGTTCCCGAACCAAGAAAAAGTGAGTTGAGAAGAGAAAAGTCACAAGACAGAGGTCGAAGGACCGAAGAGCCCAGGCCTTAATTGCCAGGGGATTTATTTGACGGATTTTCGCCCGGACTTACGATAAATCATTTTCAATTTCCATTGGATCCCAGAAAAGCGTATCAAAATCCACCACTTTATCATTCTTTACTTTCACGCCTTCCTTCTTTAGTAATTCCGCCATTTTGCCCGGCGGATCAAAATGCATTTTGCCTGTAAGCATCCCATTGCGGTTCACAACACGATGAGCAGGAACCTTTGGTCGAACTTTGTGACAACCATTCATGGCCCAACCTACCATACGCGCTGAAGATTTTGCGCCCAGCGCGGCAGCAATAGCACCATAAGAAGTTACCCTCCCCTTGGGAATTTGTCGCGCTACCTGGTAAACAAGTGTAAAAAAATTCTCTTCTGTATCACCGGAAGGGCGAATAGATTTTAGCGGCATAGAATGAAGATACGAACAGCGGTGAAATCTTAATGGCACCCCACGGCTTCCGGCTGATGAAAGGCCGGGCTCACATAGGGAATACCAAGCCCCATACCGCGTAAGATCAAAAGGGCCGCCATCACAAACAGAAAAACAGGCACTGCGCGGCGAAGCCTGGAGCGGATCTGCTGGTTCATATAACTCCCAAAGAAAACAGTGGCCAGCATCAACGGTAAAGTTCCCAGGCCAAAGAATATCATGAACATGCCTCCTTTCCAGGCATTCCCGGTAATAAAGGAAGAAGAAATAGCGAGGTAAACAAGTCCGCAGGGCAACAGACCATTCAACAACCCAATGGAGAATAGTGAGCTGAATTTTTGCCGGGTAAACAATTTACCCATGGCCTGCCGCAAAGCCAGAAAGGGTTTATTTAACGATGATAGAAAAGAAACTGAACTCGTGATCCTCTTTACCGGTAGAAAAAGATAAAGTAAGATGATAACGCCAAATACGATCGACAAGGTCTGTAACCAGGTCACGGGTAAAAGAAACTGTCCCGCCAAACCCAGTACCACACCCATGGCCCCGTAGGTAATAATCCTGCCGGAATTATAGACCAATCCGCCCAACAGTCTGTTCCCATCATTGGCATGAGACACCGGCAATGCCAGGGCCAAAGGCCCGCACATGCCTACACAGTGGAGACTTCCTACAAGCCCCATCAGGAAAGCGGCAGATATGGTTTCAATAATGGACAAAATTTGATTTGCTATCTGAACAAGAACTAAGCGTAACCAGCCATAAGCTATCAGGCTAAAAGAAAACTTTCTCCTCCTTATAATATTCTATCCCTTCACTCGTCCAACTCAGTTTTAACTCATAAAGCCCGGAGGGTGTACCAGGAACGATCCACTCAAATGCCAGGTCCTTGCTATCGATCTGACGGCGCATATCCTTACGGGCATCCGACGGACAATAGAGGTATGCATCTCCCTTAATGGCCTTATTATTAAAATCTGCAGGGAATTCCACCCGGATCTTTGTTTTGCTATTTTCAATACGAACCGGGGCAGACAACCTCGCCGTATTGGCTTTTCGGTCAATAACATCCTGATATTTGAGCTCTGCCTCATAATAATTCTTGGTCACCAGGTCGTAGTTTTCTTTGCTGGCCTTAAAGACCAGGAAAAGTATCCCGGCAACAAAGCAGAGATAAAGTGCAAGAATTTTGTAACCCCAACTGATTCGCATGGTGTTTCGTTTTTAGTGTGACTGGATCAAAAACCAGGACCCAGAAATGTTGTATTCACGGTCTTGATCTTTTTATCGCCTTCATATACGCCCAGCACGATCGGTGTCTTGCGACGGGTGATCAAACTCCGATCGATCTTGACAAAGAAGGGTGTTTGGAAATAAGACTCTTTAGGTACAACCAGATTTTTGCCCACAACTGTGATCTCTCCTTTAATATTCTCCAGCTTAAGCGTCATGGGAATATCGTTATGGGTCTTATTGGCCAGTTTGATGTTATAGATATTACTGATACGGCCATCCTGGTCACGCGTGAACATTTGTCCGGCCGTGCGCAAAATGCGCGCATCCACATCATCCCTGGTAATGATCAGAATGGATAACACAGATATTAATACAAGGAGTACCGTGGAATAACCGGCTATGCGCCAGTTGAATTTCGTTTTCCGGCTATGCGCTATATTCTCTTCAGATTCATATCGGATTAGCCCGGTCGGCTTGTTTACTTTCACCATGATCTCATCACAGGCATCAATACACGCTGTGCAGTTCACGCATTCCAGTTGTGTACCGTTTCGAATATCTATCCCTGTCGGGCAAACGCGTACACAAGCAGCACAATCGATACAGTCACCCTTGGGGTCCATTTCGACTTCCGCCTTTTTTACCTTACCTCTTGGTTCGCCCCGAACATAATCATACGCAACGACAATGGATTTTTTATCCAACAAAACTCCTTGTAATCGTCCATAAGGGCAAACAACGATACAGGCTTGTTCGCGAAACCAATAATAAACAAAGAAGAAAACACTGGTAAAGCCCAATAAGGAAATAAAGGTTCCCATATTTGCGCCAACGCCTTCTTTTACCATGGCCATTACACTATCCATACCAATCAGGTAGGCCAGGAAAAAATTAGCAATGATAAAGGAGATGGCAAAAAAGACGATCATTTTGGTCACCCGTTTCCGGATCTTGTACCCGTTCCAGGGCATTTCCTTCAACTTCCGTTGTTCGTTCGAATCCCCATCCAGCCAATATTCGATCTTACGGAAAACCATTTCCATGAAAATGGTTTGCGGGCAGGCCCATCCACAGAACACCCGGCCAAATACCACGGTGAACAGGATGATAAAGACCATAAAGGTGAGGAGGCCGATGGCGAAAATGAAAAAATCCTGAGGCCAGAAAACCTGTCCAAAGAAAATGAACTTGCGCTCCAGCACATTGAACATGAAGAAGGGCTGTCCATCAACCTTGATAAAGGGCAGGGTGAAAAACACTACCAGATAAACGACGGAGGCAAGGGTGCGCCAGTTGTACAGCTTACCCTTGGGCTTTTTAGGAAGGATATAATTACGCTTCCCTTCTTTGTCGATCGTTGCTACCGAATCCCTGAATGACTGGTCAAGTAATTCTTTCTTACTTGCGGCCTCGTCATCGTAATGGAACTCAGCGCCCGGGGTTTTCGTTTCGTCGGAATTGTTCATTTCACTTTTCATTTACTCAAGGTAAACGAACCCCGTAAGGAGTTCGGTTACCTTGATCACATAAGCACGCCTTTTATTTACCGGCGGCCGTATCTTTCGGTGCCGTATTGGTAGTATCAGCAGCAGGGGCTCCTTCTGTAAAGAGCGTACCCTGGGGTGCTTTACCATTGTCGACTTTTGTACCTACCAGTGATTTTACAAAACTGGACAGGTTCTTAATGTCTGTCGGTGAAAATGCTTTTTCCCAGGATTGCATTCCTTTTTCGGGAACACCATACTTGATGGTTTTAAAAATATCATTGATGGTACCGCCATGCAGCCAATAATTATCGGTCAGGTTTGGACCTACGCCCCCTTCACCATTTTGTCCATGACAAACAGAACAGGTTTGAAGGAATTTGGTCTTACCAGTTGCGATACCCGCTGCATCAGCAAGCGTTACGGTTTTTTCATCTACCTGCTCACCAGCTTTAGCCCGGAAGGCTTCTGCCTGTTTAGCAGCATAGGCCAGCTCGGCATTGTATTCCTGGATAGGATCAGGTCCTGTTTTCCAAACATGGAAACGCAGGATATAGAATACCGCCAGGATCAGGGTGATATAAAAACCCCATTTCCACCAGGGTGGCAGGGCATTGTCCAATTCTTTGATGCCGTCGTAATCATGGTCAAGCATCACATCGGCTTCTCTTTCCACAGGCACGGCCCGGGTAAAGAACTTTTTATCCAGCATATTCCAGAAGGATGCAAGGCCTCCGGGTTGTTTCACATAGTTGCCTCCTTTCTTTACTTCACGCATCACATTGCTCATATTGTTCATGATCACGGCCATGACCAATAAAATGAACAGGAGCAACCCGATGATGATCAGGAGAAAGGTTTCATTGGAAATACCACTGGAATTGGCTGCCGGGGCAGCATCCTGTGCCCATCCAAAGGTGCTGAACCCGGTGAGGGCAGCTATCGTAAAAAGCAGTTTTTTATTTCTGATAATCTGTCTCATCCTTAAGCATGTTTAAGATTTTGGAAAGGGTTTTTTTCGTCTGTTGCCCCGTCGTCCTCCAGTGGCAGGTTACTCACCTCGTCCACATATTTCTTATCCATTTTCTTTACATAGTAAAGAACGGCGATAAAGAAAAGGACAAAGATCAAGAGGGAGATCATGGGATAGATCTCTATCCCGCTGATGGTTTCTGCATATTGCCTGATGTATTTCAGCATGATCTTGTTTTTATTGGTTTTCGGCTACTTTTCCTTTTTCAATATCGGTTCCGAGGCGTTGCAAATAGGCGATAATGGCAATGATCTCGCGGTTGGCCGGAACGTTCACACTGTCTTTTGCCAGGTTACCGGCGATCCGGCTGGCTTGCTCCATCAGTTCCTTGTTCGCGATTTGATCATATCCTTTCTCATACGGTACACCCAGGGTTTGCATGGCCCTGATCTTAGCGGCGGTCGTAGAGGTATCCAGATTCTTGTCGATCATGAAAGAATAGCTGGGCATGATCGATCCGGGGCTGATCGCCTGCGGATCATCCATATGGTTGAAATGCCAGAGATCGGATTTCTTGTTGTTCCCAGTTCCTTCTCTTTGCAGATCGGGGCCTGTCCGTTTAGAACCCCATTGGAAGGGGTGGTCATATACAAACTCACCGGCTTTGGAATATTCTCCATACCGTTCGGTTTCCGAACGGAAGGGTCGTATCATTTGGGAGTGACAGAGATAGCAACCTTCCCGCACATAGATATCACGTCCTTGTAACTCAAGCGGGGTATAGGGTTTAACACTCGCGATGGTGGGAATATTTGATTTCACCAGGAAGGTGGGCACCATTTCAACGATACCTCCGATCAGGATCACTACCAGTGACAGCACCAGGAATTGTACGGGCTTGCGCTCGATCCAACGGTGCCAGTGTTCACTTCCATGTTTGTGATAAACTTTTTCCAGTGCAGGCGCTTCGGCTTCTTCATTGGCTACCAGCTTACCTTGTTTGATGGTCATGAACAGGTTGTACATCATGATGATCGCACCAGCCAGGAAGAGTGCACCACCAAAACCACGGGTAGCGAGGAAGGGTTTCAGATAAGTAACTGTTTCCAGGAATTGATATTTCAATTGACCTGTTTCAGTGAACTGTTTCCACATGGATGCCTGTGTAAAGCCAGCCCAGTACATGGGTACGGCGTAGAACAGGATACCCAGTGTGCCGATCCAGAAGTGGATATTGGCCAGGCGTTTTGAATACAGTTGTGTATTGAAAATACGAGGGATCAACCAGTACAGAATACCAAAGGTCAGCATACCATTCCAACCCAAACCGCCAACGTGTACGTGGGCAATGGTCCAGTCGGTAAAGTGGCTGATGGCATTGATGGTCTTGAGCGACAGCATCGGTCCTTCAAAAGTGGACATACCATAAGCGGTTACGGCTACCACCATGAATTTAAGGATCACATCTTCTCTCACTTTATCCCAGGCACCGCGCAGCGTAAGCAAACCATTGATCATACCACCCCAGCTGGGGAAAATAAGAGTAAAGGAGAATACGATACCAAGTGACTGTGCCCAGTTAGGCAATGAAGTATATAACAAGTGGTGAGGGCCTGCCCAGATATAAATGAAAATGAGCGCCCAGAAGTGAATAATGGAAAGACGATACGAGAATACCGGGCGATTGGCTGCCTTAGGCATGAAGTAGTACATCAATCCCAGATAAGGTGTGGTCAGGAAGAAGGCCACCGCATTGTGACCATACCACCATTGTACCAGCGCGTCTTGCACACCAGCATACCAGGAATAACTTTTCAGGAAACTGATGGGCAACTCAAAAGAGTTCACAATATGGAGTACGGCAACTGTTACAAATGTGGCAATGTAGAACCAGATGGCTACATAGAGGTGTCTCTCACGGCGCTTCAGGATGGTAGCAAACATGTTCCATCCAAAAACAACCCAGATAACGGCGATGGCTATATCAATGGGCCACTCCAGTTCTGCATATTCTTTACTGGTAGTAATACCCAGGGGTAGTGTGATGGCCGCTGATACAATGATCAATTGCCAGCCCCAGAAATGGATCTTACCCAGCAGATCACTGGCCATTCTTGTTTTCAGCAATCGTTGTAGCGAATAATAAACACCCATGAAAATACCATTCCCCACAAACGCGAAGATCACCGCATTGGTGTGGAGAGGTCTCAGGCGACCAAAGTTGAAGTAGGGTTGAAGGTTCAGTTCTTTGGGAAATACCAACTGAAAGGCCACCCAGAGACCGACCAACATACCTACAACACCCCAAACAATAGTGGCAATCGCGAAATTGCGCACTATCTTATTGTCGTAACTAAACTTTTCCAGTTGCATGTATGATTGTTTTGGTTTATTAAACGTTTTCTTCTTTTACAGCGGGGGGATCATCAAACAGCATACGCACCGAAGGGGTATAATCATCATCAAACTGACCTCGCTTCACCGATAAGATAAAGGCAAAGAGAAAGATCCCGGCGACGATGATACTCAATGCGATAAGGATGACTAACACGCTCATTTTTATTCAATTGGACACAAATGTATTTTGATACCTACAGGGGGTTTATGACAATTATCAGACAATTCTATGAGGATGGTCAGTTACCCAGGGTTTTACGCGCCACGATAGAACTGGCTACACCGGCGATGACCACGATCGTGATGGTACTGACCGGCATCAGGATGGCCGCTACAAGTGGTGAAAGATTGGCAGATACCGCAAAACTGAGTCCTACGAAATTGTACAGAATGGACACCACGAACCCGATTGTTACAATTCCTTTGCCGGAGCGGGCATAACGGACAAACCCATCCATTTTATTCATTTCGCTGCTGTCAAGAATGGCATCTGAAGCGGGAGTGAACTGGCTGCTGTTCTCGGTAACCGCAATCCCAACATCGCTTTGCTTCAAGGCCCCGGCATCATTAAGACCGTCCCCCAACATCATCACTTTACGTTTGCGTGATTGAAGGGACTTAATATATTCCAGTTTATTTTGAGGAGATTGATTGAAGACCAGCGAGGCTTTTTTTCCAAATATTTGCTGGAGGTTTTCTCTTTCCGCATCGTTATCACCCGAGAGAACATGCAGGTCAAAGCCTTGTGATTCAAACCAGGAAGCCATTTTATCCACTCCCGGCCGATAGCGGTTATGGATGCTATACGCGCCAAGCACCTGGTTATTTATGGATACCCAAACTTCGCTGGTTCCCTGTTCGGCTACTTTTTCCATCCCGCGTACAAAGGAGGAGGAACCCAATCGGATCCGGTTATTGCCAACTCGTCCCTCCACCCCTTTTCCCGCCAATTCTGTAAAGTCTGAAATGGTCATGGGCTCTGTGCCTGTCTCTAAGAGGTGGTTGGCCAAAAGCCGGCTCAGGGGGTGAGCTGATTGTTTGGCGAGGGAGTAAATGGCCCTTTCCTGGTGTTTATCGGGGTTACTTCCCAGAAATTCTATGCGTGCCTGTTGTGTATGCGTAAGGGTGCCGGTTTTATCAAAGACAACGGTATCAATCCTGGCGATCGATTCGATCACCGTAGCATTTTTCAGGTAGAGTTTGTTTCGGCCAAAATGCCTCAACATATTCCCGAAAGTGAATGTGGCCGAGAGGAGCAGCGAACAGGGGCAGGCCACGATCAACGCCGCCGTTACCGCCGGCAGGATCTTCGAAGAGTCCACCGTTGCCCAATAAATAGCTCCCACTCCGGCTACGGTAAAAAGCGTCCAGGTGAAATACCGGCTCCAGGGGTGGACAAATGATTTCTCTACATGCTTCGCTCCGTTGAATACGTCGTTGTTGTTCCATAGCTGTGTGATATAACTCTGTGTAACGGGATTAACTACTTCGATAAGTATAGATCCGCCAGACTGGGTGGCCCCGGCATAAATCAGTTCGCCCTTTCGTTTGATGGATAGGTTATTCTCTCCCGAGACAAAACTATAATCGATACTGGCTTCCCCTTCCAGCAAAATGCCATCGGCGGGAACCATTTCATTATGCCGCACGATGACCCTGTCGCCCTTCTTCAGTTCACTGATGGTGACCGGCGTTTCAACCCCGTCTTTTACCAGGGTAACCCCAAGCGGGAAATAAGATTTATAATCACGGTCAAAGGAAAAAGAATCATAGGTCTTGTCCTGGAACCAGCGGCCGATCAACATGAATAATACCACACCGGTCATGGAATCGAGATAACCCGCGCCGGTGCCTGATAGGATCTCATAGACACTTCGCGAAAAAGTGACCAGGATAGCCAGCGCAATGGGTGCGTCAATATTGAGCCATTTTTGGCGAAGCCCTTTATAAGCCGAAACAAAGAACTCAGACGCGCTATAAAAGAAAACGGGCAGGGCCAGTAAGAGATTCAGGTAGCTGAAAATGCGGACCAGATAGGTTTCGCTGATATTTCCCGAGGAGAAATACTCCGGAAAACTCAGCATCATGATATTGCTAAAGCTAAAGCCCGCTACACCGATCCGGTAGATCTTTTGGCGGTTGACCTTTTTTGTGCGTTTCTTTTCATTGTCATCAAAACTGATATAGGGTTCATATCCCACAAATGCCAGTAGTTCCACTACTTTTCGCAGGGAAGTAACCGAGGTATCAAAGGCAATGAATATTTCTTTGCGCTGAAAATTGGTTTTGGAATGAAGTACACCAGGCTGAATGGCATGAAGGTTTTCCAGCAACCAGATACAGGAGGCGCAGTGCATCTGGGGCAGATAAAAATTCACCTGGCTTTGTTTCCCGTCGGTAAAACGCAGCAGTTTCTTTTGAATGTCCGGGTTGTCGAGATAGGCGAATTTGTCAGAACTGAATTTCCCCTTCACTTTAATACCCGGTGTGTTGCTCAGGTCGTAATAGTTACACAGGCCATTTTCCTGCAGGAGCTCAAACACAAATTTGCACCCTTCACAACAGAAATACTTCTCATCTATGGCAATGGAATGATCACATTTTTCGCCACAATGGTAGCAATGGGTAGTTTCTTTAGTGCCCGGTTTTTTGGGCGCTATTGGAGGTAAGGGAGGGGTTATCGTTTCAATCGCTTCCATAAAAAGACGCCAGTATCCGGCAATGAACAAAGATTGCCGGAAAAGGGGAGCAAGGAAATGAGGGGGGTCAGCCAAAAACCTGAGAAAGGTCAGGCACCTTCGTGTAAACTCCTGTCTGACTTCGTATTTCCGCCCTTGTCGGGCAATTACGTTACAAGTAGTTTTGACTAAACTTGATCCGATGAAGTCGCGAACCGTGAAAAAACTCTATGATTCCCTTAACCCAAGGCTGGGGCCTGAAACCACAGAAACCCTGATTGCTTTTATCGATGAAAAAATAGTTACCGAAATGGATAACCGAATTTCTCATTTAGTGACCAAAAAGGAATTTTGGGAGGCTGAAAAGGCTTCGCTGGAACGTGATAATGAACTGGCTATCCGGATGGAAAAGGGGTTTGCTGATATCGAAAGAAGGTTTACCGTTATTGAAGGGAAATTTGGAAATATCTACAAATGGATGTTTGTATGCTGGATCACTCAAATACTGGCGATTTTCGGTTTCCTGAAGTATTTCCTTCCGTAGTAAGTATCAATAATAGGGACTGATCATCCAATATACCACCACACCTGTCACCGCTACATAAAACCAAACAGGCCAGGTGATCCGCGCCGTTTTTTTATGACGACCAAATTCTCCGGTGAGCCCATAATAGGCTGTATAGAGTATAAAGGGAAGAATGATACCCGCGAGGGGGATATGCGTAAATAAGATCAAATAATAAATGGTCTTTGAAAAACCCTCCCCGCCAAACTTGGTCTCGCCGGCAAAAAGATGATGCGCGATATAACTGACCAAAAACAAGATGGAGAGTACCATGGCCGTCATCATCAGTCGCTTATGCAACATATAATTTTTACCCTTTACCGCCAACAATGCTGCCAATAAAAGAATGGCTACACAGGAATTTATTATCGCATTGGCCTTGGCAAAAATATGTACGTCAAAGCCCAGGTCAACATCCAGACTAATGCGGCCTAAAGCCACCACAGCCGTAAATACGATCAGCGAAAAACTGAGAATAAGGAACCTGGCCTTCTTATCATTCTTTTTCCAAACAGCAGGTAGCATTAATTTTGGTTTTTGGTTTTACGTAAAACAAAGAGAAACAGACCCAGTCCCACCAGGGCCAAAAGAAAAACAACGGCAATCAATTCTAGTTTACCCGAAAAGAAACTTTTCTTGCTCCGGTTCTTCTCCAGGCTCAGAAAAATGATATCATTGGACAAACGGGCGAGGCTTATACTATCCAGCCCATTGTAGTATCCCCGTATGATGCGATCCCCATCAATGAGCACAAATTTATCGGTGTGGATAAAATTGGTATCTACACCCTCCCCATCCACGGCGATCAATTTCATTTCATTGAGCGAAAGGTCATAGATCTGCTTCCGGTCACCGGTCAATAACCACCACATTTCCGGGTTGATCTGAAACCGGTCGGCCCATTTCTTCAATTGCTGAACGGAATCCCGTTCGGGGTCAATACTAAAGGAGATAAAATGGATAAAATCAGGTGTGGTGTTACCTACCCGCTGCGCTTTTTTGATCGAGGTCTGCAGCTTACGCATATTGGCCGTCATTCCGGGGCAAATCGTTGGGCAATGGGTAAAGAAAAAATCGGCCACGATGATCTTATTAAGCGTATCCCCATTTTTTACATACTTCAGGTCGCTCATCGACACTTTCTGCCCCAATTGATTGGTAAAGGTAAAATCAGGGACCCGGTGCCAGGCGGTATCGCTGTACAACTTACCCCTGACCGTATCCACCTCGGTAGAGTCGCTAAAGAATCGGCGGGGCATTTGCACCGCTTCCGAGCTGAACTGTTTTACTACAAAATAACAGATCAGCGGAATGATCAATGCCATCAGAAGGGCCAGAAATGCTTTCTTGTTCACAGGAGATATTTTTATAAAAAAACCACTGCCGGGGCAGTGGTCTTATAGTCATTTAATTCGTTCACGCTGTACCCCGGGACCATCAATGTTTGCCGCTCTTGTGTTCAACGGTCGTGCGCTCCTTGAAATGCGGATCATATTTGTTCCGCAGGTTCTTGTAGGAATTGCCATCAATCAAAAACGCAGCAATGAACCATATAAAAAGCAATAAGGGCACTACGATCGTCATGATCATATTCCGGATCTCATCGCCCAGGTGCATGAATATCGAAACGATATAATAAGCTTTAGCCAGGGTCAGGATACAAACAAGTCCTTTGAACATGAGGACCAACAGTTCACTGGGATTTTCCCCTTTGTGAATGTTATAGATCGCCAAACCGATAGCCAGTTCAATGATCGTGATCACAGACAGAAGGATCGTGGTCTTTCGGATCCGCTTCTTGAACTCCGCATCATCCGTATGATGCTGGAAAGTGATCTCTGGGGAAATGGTATTGTGCTCCATGGGAAAATAGTATTAATTAATTTTTTTGTGGGTTTAGATCAGATAGAAACAAAGGAATACAAATACCCATACAAGGTCTACAAAGTGCCAGTACAATCCGGCCTTCTCGATCATCAGGTAATGACCACGACGGGCAAATACATCTTTTTGTGTCATGATCAACATGATGATATTGATGATGACCCCGGAGAATACGTGAAATCCGTGGAAACCAGTGATACCAAAGAAATAACCGCCAAAAGCAACAGGGCCTGTTTCGCGTACATGTAATTCTGCGGTATTGACCATGGCCAGCAATTGATCTTTGGGCATGGCCACCAGTTGCTCAATGGAGCGGGTAGCATCATGTTCATGTACGAGTCGGGCTAAAACCTGAGGTGTTGAATTCTTCAGCGCATCGGTTACAGCAGCACCATCTACCAGGGGTCCCCAAGGGTTCACACTGGTGGTTTGAGGAAGCAGTTCAATATGACCGCTTACCAGTGTGGCATGTTCCCCGGTCAGCAGGTGGGTCCATTCCCAGGCCTGACAGCCAAGGAAGGCGAGACCTCCTACAATGGTCCAGAACAACCATTTAACTACCCCTTTCTTATCATTGTTATGCCCGGCGTGCACTGCCAATACCATGGTCACCGAGCTGATGATCAGGATAAAGGTCATTACACTCACAAAGGCCAGGGGCAGGTTGGCATGACCGGCACCGGGAAAGGCATTAAACACTACGTTAGGGTCGGGCCAGAAATTCTGAGAAAAGCGGACCGTACCATAAGAGATCAGGAAGGCGCCAAAAGTGAAGGCATCACTCATAAGAAAATACCACATCATGAGTTTGCCATACTCGAGGTTGAATGGGCTCTTACCCCCACTCCACCACTTGGTTTGATGCGCCGTTACTCTAGAAGCCATGTCGTCGTTTTAGGTTTAAATTTTAACTATATGCTTACCCTATCCAGGTAAAGAACACCACCAGGTAGATCCAAAGCAGGTCAACAAAATGCCAATAGGTTGCTGCTACCTCCACCGGGGTATTGCTATAATTTCTTGATCTTCCAAAAAAGGCCTTGATGAACATCACCAACAGGGCGATCACCCCGCCGATCACGTGAACGGCATGCAATCCGGCAATCACATACAGGAACTGCCCTGCACCTGATGCCCCTTTGAATTGTACCCCGCTATCCCATAACTGCCGGAAACCTATCACCTGAAGGGCGACAAACAAAGCCCCCAGCAGGAAGGTTACCGCAATCAGCATCCGGTACCTGCTCATCTCCCTTTGCTTAAAAGAGCGTAATGCCATCTGCACTGTCAGACTGCTTACCAGTATCGCCGCAGTAGAGTACCAGAAAACGGTGGGTAGCGTGATCTCCCGCCATCCCGCCTGGCTGCTCTTGACAATATAGGCACTCGTCAAACCGGCAAACATCATAATGATGCTTCCGATGGCCACCCACAAGGTAAACTTGCTCGGGTGCATTTTCTTTTGTTCTACAGCACTCACGGTATCCATCTCGCTTTTAAATTTTACTCGATTCAACTACACTTTATCGATCAACCAGGCCAGTAAAACCACTGGCAGGTAGATATAACTTCCAAACATGACTCTCCGGGCGGCTTTGGCTTCCATTTCACGGTACAAACGAACCGATTGCCAAAGCATAAACAGGTTGGCTACCGTTACAATGATCGCGCTTACCCAGCCCGTCATTCCCGTCAGATAAGGCGCAAAGCCTATGGGAAACAGCAACAGGGAATAAAGGATCGACTGCAAAGCCGTGTATCGCGTAGGGTCCTTTTCACCTGGCAATAACCGAAAACCCGCAGCCGAATAATCCTTGTGTGCCAGCCAGGCAATCGCCCAGAAATGGGGAAACTGCCATAAAAACTGAAAAGCAAAAAGGATCCAACCCCCTGCCGATAACTGGTCATCTCCCGCAGCCCATCCGATCAAACAAGGCAACGCACCTGGCACAGCTCCAACGATCACTGAAATGGCATTTACTTTCTTTAACGGGGTATAGATAAAAGCATACAGAAACCAACTAAATGCCGCTATCGCCGCCGAAACACCATTGAAGAACCAGGCCAGCAGGAATACACCCGCCACCCCGGTAATGATCGAAAAAGCCCAGCCTTCTGTCACACTCATTCGCCCTGCAGCCACAGGTCGGGATGCAGTACGTTTCATCAACGCATCCGTATCCCGTTCCACTACCTGGTTCACCGCATTTGCGCTTCCGGTTACCAACATACCTGCTATGAATAAAAGCAGGATACTGGTCCAGTCGTAAGCCACCACCTTAGGTGCCAACAGATAGCTGATCACAGCGGAAAAAACCACCATGATGCTGAGGGACATTTTTATGAGTTTACCATAATCCCTGAACTTCCCGGAAATTGTAAAAGAACTCGTTTGGCCCTTCTTGTTATCCTCACTCATCAAAATCTTATCTTCTTTCAGGACCGTATTATTTAATGTTTACTCTCATTTTCACCTACTGGAACCGTTTGGGGGATGAACTCTACACCATCCTTACCATAATCGTACGCCCAACGGTGTACTTCAGGAATCTCTCCTTCCCAGTTACCATGACCCGGGTTGATCGGGGTGGTCCATTCCAAAGTATTCGCTCCCCAGGGGTTCTGGGTACGCACTTTTCTGCCTTTGAAAATTGAATAAAAGAAATTGAATATGAACATCAATTGCACGGCAAATACGACAATGGAAGCCACCGTGATCATTTTATCCAGATCTCCAAACTGGTTAAAGGAGTTCCACGCGGATTTTTCCAGGTAACGACGTGGTACCCCGGCCAATCCCTGATAGTGCATGGGCCAGAAGATCAGGTAGGCACAAATAAAGGTGACCCAGAAATGAATATACCCAAGGGTATTGTTCAAATAACGACCAAACATCTTCGGGAACCAATGGTACACACCGGCAAACATACCAAAGAAGGAAGCCACACCCATTACAATATGGAAGTGGGCCACCACAAACATGGTATCATGCAGGTGAATATCAATGGTGGAGTTACCCAGGAAGATACCGGTCAAACCACCGGAGATGAACAAGCTTACAAAACCAATGGCAAACAGGGTAGCCGGTGTAAACCGGATATTTCCCCGCCATAAGGTGGTAAGCCAGTTAAATACCTTGATGGCCGATGGCACCGCGATCAAAAGCGTTAGCAATACGAAGAAGGCGCCAAGGAAGGGGTTCAACCCTGTGACAAACATATGGTGTGCCCATACCAGGAAGGCGAGGATCGCAATAGCGAACAGAGACCCCACCATGGCCATGTATCCAAAGATCGGTTTACGTGAATTCACACTCAATATCTCAGATACCATGCCCATCGCCGGCAAGAGAATGATATACACTTCGGGGTGTCCAAGGAACCAGAACAAGTGCTGGTAAAGAATGGCGCTACCTCCTTCATTGGAAAGGATCTCTCCATTCACCACGATATCACTCAGGTAGAAGCTGGTACCCAGGTTACGGTCGAACAAGAGCAGGATGGCACCGGACAACAATACCGGGAAAGACAATACGCCAAGTACAGCGGTAAAGAACATGGCCCACATGGTCAACGGCATACGCGTCATGCTCATACCCTTGGTACGCATATTCAATACAGTAGAGATATAGTTCAACCCTCCAAGGAGAGAAGAAACAATAAACAGGGCCATACTCACCAACCACAGGTCTGCTCCCAGTTTGGAGCCCAGTCCCGCCTGCGGAACAGCGCTCAACGGTGGGTACATGGTCCATCCACCGCTCGCGGGACCTGTTTCAATAAACAAAGATCCGATCATCACCATGCTGGCCAGGAAGAAGAACCAGTAAGACAACATGTTCAGGAAGGGAGATGCCATATCACGCGCACCGATCTGCAGCGGAATAAGCAGGTTGGCGAAAGTTCCGCTCAATCCGGCAGTCAATACGAAGAATACAAGAACGGTACCGTGCATGGTCACCAGGGCATAATAGAATTCAGGAAGGATCTTTCCCCCTTGCGCCCATTTACCAAAGAAGGTTTCCAGGATCGGAAAACTTTGGTCAGGATAACCAAGTTGCAAGCGGAACAGCACGGAGAATAATCCTCCAATGATGGCCCAGATCATCCCTGTGATGAGGAACTGGCGGGCGATCATCTTGTGATCCATGCTGAAGATATACTTGCTGACAAAGGTTTCGTGATGGTGATGATGACCATCATGACCATTGTGGTGTTCTGTCACTGCATGTGCATGCATACTTGCTTCAGTACTCATAATCGTTGTTTAATCGTCGTATTTAAACGCGTGATCAGTTTTCTTTAAATATCAGGGTTGCAAAACGGAAGCCAATACTTTAGTTGTATCAGCTGCCGGGGCTTCTGGTTTTTTAATAGTTGGATCCTTATCCGGGTTGGCTACAAGGTACTGGGGTTTCATTCCAGCCAGATAGCGGTCAAACTCTTCTTGTGTCTCTACCACAATTGTACCCCGCATGCTGTAGTGCCCGCGGCCACACATTTGATCACAGGAGATCTCGTACACAAAATTCTCTCCGTATTTCTCCTTCATCTGCTTGGTCGTGAACTTAGGGGTGAACCACATTGTAGTGGGAGTTCCCGGTACGGCGTCCATCTTCATCCGGAAATGAACCAGTCCCACATCATGGATCACATCTTTGGCGGTGATCACCATTTTAACTGGTTTACCTACCACAAGGTGCAATTCCTGTGTAGCATAGATATCATCGTGATTGGCTTTATCCTCCCAAAGTTGACCCAGGGGGTTATTCTTTGCTTCGTTGGTTTCCTTATAATAACGTTTACCCAATTCGCCATCCTTTCCTGGATAACGGAACTCCCAGCCAAACTGCTTTCCGGTCACTTCCACCACCATTGCGTCTTTAGGCGCTTCACCCGTGATGCCAAACCAATAATAGATACCAAAACCCACCAGTACGGTCAATGCAATGGCCGGAATAACGGTCCAGATCAACTCCAATTTATTATCATGGGGGAAATAGTAAGGCGTACGTCTATCTGATTCCTGGTATTTATAGGCAAACCAGAAAAGTAATACCTGCGTCAGAACGAAAACCACAAAGGTCAGGGCCAGGGTGATATAAAGCATGGTATCGATCTTCTCCCCGTGGTTTGAAGCCGCTTCACCAAGGATGGTGCCTTTCAGTTTTTCATTACAATAATAAACCCCGAAAAGGCCGACGATCAGGAACGCCAGCATCAGGAAGCCATTTACCTTATTGCTTTGTTTACGGGCATTCTCTTCTCCACGCATCACCGACACATATTCACTGGCCTTCGCGATCTGGAAGGTGATCAGGAACCCGAGTACAAGAATGGCTATGACAAAGAAAGTAGACATAATCGTTGATTTCTATATACGTTTTACAAATATCGTCGTCTAAAAGCTTGCTTATGTGTGATGTATAACACTCTCTTTGAAAAAGGGGTGGTTCTTTGCCACAAGCGGCGCTTTTGCCAGCGCGCGGGCGGTCAGGAACATGATCAGTCCGACAAACCCAAGCGCAATCCCCAGATCATATAACATCATCGGAACATGATCGTTCGAAATAGCCGGATGAACCATTTGGAAAAAATCCAGCCAGTGACCGAATATGATCAAAACAGCCATAAAGGTCACAATCGTATAGTTCCGCTTCGAATCGCGTGTCATCAGAATAAGCAGGGGCGAAATGAAGTTGATGATCAGGTTCAGGAAGAAAATGCTTTTATAAGGCCCTTGTACACGCGGCTCAAAATACGTGGTCTCCTCCGGAATGTTTGCATACCAGATCAGCATGTACTGAGAGAACCAGAGGTAGGTCCAGAACACAGAGAACGCGAACATGAATTTACCCAGGTCATGCAGGTGCTCGTTGTTGGTGTATTCCAGGTATCCTTTATTTTTCAAATACACTACATATAAAGCGATGAGTGCCATACCGGAAACAAAGGTGCTGGCAAAAGTGTACCAGGAATACATGGTGCTGTACCAGTGAGCGTCAATACTCATCAACCAGAGCCAGGGGATGGTGGACATCACGGTAAGGGCAAACACGACCATGTAAAGGGCGGCCCATACGGTATTTTTCCAAACATATTTCTTGCCCTCTTCCACATTCAGGGGCTTATTGTCTGTTTCACGGGAGAGGCTTCTCATTTTCCAACCCAATACCGACCAAAGAACCACAGTCAGCACAGTCCAAACTGCAAAGAAAGTTTTGTTCAGGAAACCCGATTTATGCGAAAGGATCGCATCATGCTTGACGTGCTCGGTATCGGTCCAGTGGTAGATCGTATGGTTATCACTAAAAACGATGGCCAGCAAGATGGCCACACCGATGACACCGATCACCGGAACGGCTGCGGAAATGGCTTCAGCCACCCGGCGGAAACTCATTTGCCATCCGCCCCAGGCCAGGGTCGTGGCACAGATAAAGAACATTGCGGCATTAACCACCAGCAGGAAGAACACACTGTTCTGTAACAGGCTGGCCCAAAAGCGGGCGCTTTCGTGTTGATCGCTGCTGGCCCCATGGGTGATATAGAGGAGTACAATGGATAAGGCACCCACTCCCATCAAAGCAAAGGACCAGAGGTTGTACTTTTTCGGAATTTCAAAATGTTCCCGGATAGCCATCAGTTGTCTTTTAATTGATTCGTCAATGAGAATTTCTTATTTACCAGCTGCAGTACCGGCAGCGGCTGTTGTATCAACAGCAACCGTTGCAGCAGGGGCTTTCAGCCCTTGTTTGTCTTTAATATAATGAATGATCATCCAACGTTGCTTGGTGGTCAATTGCGAAGCATAAGACCCCATCGCGTTCTTACCATAGGTCACCGAATGAAACATAGTGCCTTCTTTCATGTCCTTCATCAACTGATCCATAAAGTTCTTGGGGGCTGATGTATACGGGCCATTGCCATCATTATACAGCGGACCATTGCCATCCAGCTTGGAACCATGACAGATACCGCAATTGATCAGGTATAAACGTTCGGCTTCCTTCATATCTCCTTCACTGAGTGCTGGCAAGGGGTTGGGTATGCCGGCAGACAATGCGTATCCGAGCGAATCATTCTTATACGGATAAGCAGGCATTTCTCCAACGGCCACAGTACCGGCTACCGGCTGGGCATTGTAGAAAATTTTCTCCCCGGCTTCAGCCATTTTCTGCGTGAACTGGGTGCTATCCAATTCCCCGTAGGTCTCATAAGCCCTGCTGTACGACATGTCGGGCATATATACACGACCCGGATCGCGTCTTACATTATTACAGGCAGCCAGGATAAAAAGGGCAATTACCGTTCCCGCTGTCAAAATATTTTTTCTCATCAGGCGTATATTATTAATAGTTCTTCGCGATTTGATTTATGCTGTGGCTTCCGCTTCTTTTTCTTGCTGGAATGGTCTTTCGTCTTTGTCATACCTACCCAGCCACCAACGGGTTTCCCTTACCTGAACCGATACATCCTGGGCACCGGCACTTTGCAGGAATGCCATGGCTTCCGCTTCGTTGGTCTTGTCTGTACATTCCAAAGCCATTACAAACGTATCGTCGGTAGAACGGGGATTGAAATGGTCTTTCTTTACAAAGGGGGCCAACTGGCAGAGATAACAGAAGGTCAGTACCATTCCTACTGCGGCAAACAATACCGTCAACTCAAAGGTGATAGGAATCCAGGCCGGAAGGGAGAAAAAGGGCTTACCACCGATATTCAAAGGCCAGTCAATTGTCAGGGCCCAGGTAATAAAGGTTACGGCCGTTGTGGTTCCGGAGATACCATAGATGAAGCCGGCGGTGTGCAAACTCGTATCACGCAAACCCATTTCCTTATCCAGTCCATGGATCGGGAAAGGAGTAAACACATCGTGGATCTTGTAACCGGCCTTTCTCACCTTTTTAACGGCGGGGAAAAGCACCGCTTCATCATAAAAATTACCAACTACAAATTTCTGCTCAGCCATTATATCAGCTTTAATAGTTTCTTTTAATTATTAAGCGCCATGATCATGCGAATGATCGTGTCCGAACTCCTCGGGTTTCTGGGTTTCCAGTTGTGCCATGTTTGCTTTGAAGCTTTCTCCATTCTTCTTCAGGATATGCTTGATCTCCGCAAGCGCGATAACCGGGAAGAATTTGGAGAACAGGAAATAACAGGTAAAGAACAACCCGAATGTTCCCATATAGAACCCTACCTCCCAGATGGTGGGGGTATAATAGGTACTCCAGCTACTGGGCAAATAATCGCGGTAGATGGAAGTAACGATGATCACAAAACGCTCGAACCACATACCGATATTCACGAGGATCGACATGAAGAATGTCACTGTCAGGTTTCTTCTCATTTTGCGGAACCAGAAGATCTGTGGCGACAATACGTTACAACCCATCATAATCCAGTAACTCCATCCATAGGGTGAGTTCAGGTTTACACGGTTCTCCTTGAAGGCGTACCACTCATAGGAGTTAGCGCCATACCAGGCAATGAATAACTCGGTGAGATAGGCGATACCGACGATCGAACCGGTCAACACGATCACCTTGTTCATTACGTCAATATGCTCCATCGTGATATAGTCTTCCAATCCGAGTACTTTGCGGGTAACCACCAAAAGGGTTTGCACCATGGCGAAACCGGAGAAGATGGCACCTGCCACGAAATAAGGAGGGAAGATGGTGGTATGCCAACCGGGAATGACCGAAGTGGCAAAGTCAAATGATACGATCGTGTGCACTGAAAGTACGAGGGGAGTTGACAAACCCGCCAATACCAGCGAGAGCGCTTCATGCCGTTGCCAGTGTTTGGTACTACCGGTCCAACCAAATGCAGCCACTCCATAAAACATCTTTCTCCACTTTTCCCTGGCCCGGTCGCGCAGTGTGGCCAGATCGGGAAGCAAACCGGAATACCAGAATAAAAGAGATACAGTGAAATACGTTGAGATCGCGAATACGTCCCACAACAAGGGTGAGTTAAAGTTCACCCACAACGGACCACGCGTATTCGGATAAGGCAATACAAAGAAGGCATCCCACACACGACCCATGTGCCAGATCGGGAACTGACCGGCGCACATTACCGCAAAGATGGTCATGGCCTCCGCGGCACGGTTTACACCGGTACGCCATCCCTGACGGAAGAGCAAAAGGATCGCGGAGATCAGGGTACCGGCGTGACCAATACCTACCCACCAAACAAAGTTGGTGATGTCCCAACCCCAACCGATCGTCTTGTTCAGGTTCCACTGACCCGTACCGTAGATAACCTCCACCGTTACGGAAACGATACCAAAAACAAGAAGCGCTACGGAGATCAGGAAACCGATCCACCACAGCCGGGAAGGTCTAGCCTCCACCGGACGGCAGATATCTTCCGTTACCTGGTGATAATCCTTTGTACCATCGACCAATGGGGCCCGTACCTGAGATTCGTATCTGAGTAATGCCATGTTGTGTACTTTGAGCTGTGAGCTATTCGCTGTTGGCTTTTTTTCTTATTTGAAATTGACCTTTACTTTCTTTTAATGTGCCGGCGCGGCATGTTCTGTTTTTTTGGCTTCACCTTCCGCGGCTGCATGGTGGTCACCGGATTCAATGATCTCTTCTGTGTTCCGGATCTTGGCCAGGTAGCTTACGTTTGGCAACGTGTGCAACTGCTCGATCACATAGAACAGGCGCTGATCATTCTCCTCCCGTACCTTGGTGATGCGGCTCTCGGCATCATGCACATTTCCGAATACGATCGCATCGGAAGGGCAGGCTGTCATACAAGCTGTCTTGGCATCGCCATCGGCCAATACCCTGTTCTCCTTCTTCGCGGTGAGTTTGGCTTCCTGCAAACGTTGTACGCAGAAAGAACATTTTTCAATCACCCCGCGGCTTCTTACGGTCACATCAGGATTCAATACCATCCGGGAAAGGCTGTCGCCCATCTGGTGAACCACCGGATCAAGTTTACCTACGATCTGCTGATCCTGGTTATTCGGGAAGCTATCTGCTCCGGTATAATCAGCCCAGTTAAAACGACGTACTTTATACGGACAGTTGTTGGCGCAATAACGGGTACCGATACAACGGTTATAGGTCATCTGGTTCAGCCCCTCCATGCTATGGTTGGTGGCTGCTACCGGACAAACGTTTTCGCAAGGCGCATTGTCGCAATGCTGACAAAGCATGGGTTGGAACACCACTGCTTTTACATCATCCGGATTTTGTTCGTCGGTCACAAAATACCGGTCAATACGCAACCAGTGCATATCGTGGTAGCGCATCACTTCGCTGCGTCCTACCACCGGAATATTGTTCTCCGCATTACAAGCCACCACACAGGCACCACAGCCAAAACAGCTGTTCATGTCAATGCTCATTCCCCATTTCAAACCCGGTTGGGTATGCTGAGGGTAAATGGTCGCTTCTTTGCGATAGTCGCCTGTTTTAGGGGCAAAATCTTCTGCGAGTTTCTCGCGGTATTTTTTAAACTGGTTGGGATCTTTCTTAAAGGTGGCCAATGTGGTCTCACGCACTACTTCAAAACGGTCTTCGTAAGAACCGTGGATCTGTGTCTGCGCGATCTTATAGGTTTCATTAACCTTGGCTACTTCAACGGAAGCGTTCATCATTTCCGTTGTTGTACCGTTAAAGGATTTGAATCCAAATACATTCTTACCTGTTCCACCGGCGGTCATACCCAGCTTCTCCGAACGTCCATATCCCACGGCAATCGCAATGGTATGCGGATCCATTCCGGGAATCACGAGCACCGGCAGGTTGATGGCTTCGCCACCGTTGCCTTTGATCGAGATAACAGGTTTGGAAGGGAAAAATTCGTAATTATTGATTTCTTTTTCGTTCTTCTTGTCGGTGAGATCAAGACCCAGTAATTCTTTGGCCATGGTCATGGACATCATGGCGTAGTTGTCCCAGGTCGCTTTGGTAATAGGATCGGGCAGTTCCTGTAACCAGGGGTTGGTGGCCTGTTTACCGGTTCCGATCGATACTTTTTGATAAAGTACCAGTTCAGCGGCACCGCCTTTTTTGTATCCACCGATCGCCGCAGCGGCAGCGGCTACACCTGCACCATTAAAGGAACCAGAAGTGGCACCACCTGCGGCGGGTTCAACAACTCCGTTTTGCAGGGCAGCATCCAGACTGGCTACTTTACCGGTCCAATAATTCCGGAAATAAGTTTCATAATCCGTACCGTCGCCAAACCATTTCAGCAGAGAGGTCTGCATATAGCGGGTTTTGAAAAGCGGATGGATCGTTGGTTGAATAAAGCTATAATATCCTGATTTAGGCTCTGCATCTCCCCAGCTTTCCAGGAAGTGGTGTGTAGGGATGATGTATTTGCAGAGCTCAGAGGTCTCGTCCAGTTTTTCACCAAAAGAAACAGTGAGTTTCACTTTGGCCAATGCCTTTTTGAATTTATCCGCATTGTGGTATTCATACACCGGGTTGGCGCCATGTACCATAAGCGCACCCACTGTACCGGCTTCCATATCTGCTACCAGTTGCTCCATCTGGCTATCGATACCCTGGCGATAATTCAGGGTAGATGACCAATCGATGGTAGTACCATAGGCACCGATCAGGCTGTTGATGGCGTTCACGATCAGTTGAACATTCACATCATTGCTGCCCGAAACCACCAGGGCATTACCCATATGTGCTTTCAGGTCGGCAGCGGCTTTTGCAATTCCTTTTTTCACATTATCCGAAACCGTTGCACTGGCAGTGCCACCCAGGGCGGCATAAAGTGCCAGGGCTACAGCACCTGTTTCAGAAGGACGATGTGTAAAGCGTTCGTCGGCATTGGCACCGGTAGTGCTCATATGGCTTTCGAACTGATAGTGTTTACCCATCTCCGGGTTCTTCTCATTGATCTTGCGGGTCTTGGACCAGCCACGGGAAAATTCCACAGGGCTCAGCCAGGTTGCCAGAAAATCGGCGCCGAGGCTTACCACCACTTTGGCTTTGCTGAAATGATAAGAAGGGATGGCGCGGCTGCCAAAACTGGCTTCGTTGGCCAGCAGCATGCCGCTATACGAATCAGCATCGAATTGAACGTGCTGAATGTTTGGAAACTGGACGATTAGCGCTTTTGTCGAAGGAGAAACCAGGGTGCTGGTCAGCAATACTGCTTTTCCTGTTCCCAGGGCAGCCAATTGCTCGGCAATGGTCTTATCCAATTTTTCAAAAGAAGGCACCTCTTCATAACTAACGGTATCTCCTTTTACAATGCGCTCTTTGGGGTGACGAAGACGGTTGGTATCATACAGGTCAAGCACGGATGCTTGTGCGCGGGCAGATGTACCACCTTCGGTAAATGAGCAAAGCGTATTCCCTTCGATCTTGATCGGGCGGCCATCACGTACTTTGGCCAATACCGGTATCACATCTCCATCCTGCACATAGGTAGTGGCATAGTATTTTGCCACTCCGGGAACCACATTCTCCGGTTTGTTGGCAAATGGGATGGCCTTCCGTACCGGTGTTTTACAACTGGCCAGTGTAGCGGCAGCTGTGCTAAATCCCAGGTATTTCAGGAAATCGCGACGCGGAGCGGAGGCATCCAACCAACCTTTTCCGTTCGCGTCTTCAAAGGGAAGTTCTTCCTGGAATTCGTTCTGGATCTTTTTCTCATACTCCTCACTGTTCGCCAACTCACTAAAACTTTGCCAGTACTTTTTATCGCTCATTTATCTTGGTTTGAGTTTTTTACAATTTTTACAAGTGACCTCACGTGGATCAATAGTGGCATTTTTGACATTCAAGACCACCAATATCCTTCACGGTCACGCTGTCCATCTTGGCGCTATGGATTACATATTTACCATTATTATCGAGTAAATAATGGCCTTTTTCGTCTTTGAGTGTATCTGGGCGAAGATCGCGGCGGAATTTCTCGTAAATGCTATAGAATTTATTTCCGCTTTCATTGCCTTGGTCATCCACGGTATAGAAATTCACCTTGGTTTGGCGGTGACAGTTCACGCACCAGCCCATGCTCAGTTCATTTACTTGTTTTACCTCATCCATGGCCGTGATCTCACCATGACAGCTTTGGCACTGTACATTTCCTGCACGGATGTGCTGGGAGTGGTTGAAATAGGCATGGTCAGGCAGGTTGTGGATCTTGATCCAGGGAATCTCTTTGGCTTTAGTTGCATCCCAGGCATTGGGGTTCAACGGATCGAAGCCGGCATAAGTAAACAGTTTCTTCAATTCAGCATTTCCATCCACTTCCTCTCCATCGGCATTGAAAATAGGTCCGCCTTTGTATTCCAGAATGTTCTTATGGCAGTTCATACAAACATTGGTCGATGGGATCGCGGCATGTTTGCTCTCCCAGGCGTTACCGTGACAGTATAAGCAGTTAATCTGATTGATACCTGCGTGTACTTTATGCGAATAGAAAATAGGTTGCTCAGGTGTGTAGTTCGTTTGGCGGCCAAGACCGATGGCTCCTTTTACCACATAGTATCCTCCTACCACAAAGAGGAAGATGATACCCATGGCGATATACACTTTGTTTTTCCAGAAAGGAACCGGCTCCGGACGAAGGATACCTTCTTTATCATCACTCAGTTTCTTCAGGTTGCTGTTCACCTGCATCAGGATCAGCGCGATGATGGCGAGGATCAGGGAAATGATCCCAAAGATCAACGCATTCCGGCTGCTTGAAGCATCGGGAGCGCCAGAAGCAGATTCGTCTTTGGCGGCAGCAGGCGGTGCAAAATTGTTGACGTAGTCAATGATCGCGTCGATCTCCTCATTCTTTAACGCAGGAAACCCTGTCATCATCGTACCATACTGCGCCTTCAGGCCCTGTGCGTACTTGTCATTCGCCATGAACCCTGCTGGATTATGTACCCAGTCATACAGATTCTGACGATCCCCCCAAGGGCCACGTCCATCAACCCCTTTCAGGGCCGGACCTGTACCATTATTAAGCGGGTGGTGACAACTGGCGCAATTGCTCTTGAACAACTGCTGACCATCCTGCGCGAAGCCATTTTGTATCGAAAAAACAACCAGAAAAATGCTTAGAATGGGCAGTCTCTTAGCGATTGATTTACAAAGAATCATAGAAGCAATTAATCTGTAAAATGTGGATAAAATTCCTGAGTTGGCTGCAAAAATAAGTCAGGAAATTAACAAAACACCAACAGGTTTAATTTTTTTTTGAGTGAGTACCAGACTGCGTTTCAGCGGATTTTGAGGTTTTCGACAATCACATCTTTTAATGATTGTCAGAAATTCGTCAACTCAGCTGCTGTTCGCATGAATAGTGTGAAAAGATGGGTTTTTTCCCCGAGTTTTGCCGCTCATTTCAGATTACATGTTTGAAAACCTAAAGAAGAAATGGGGTGTTGGTGCGGGTCAACTCGTGCTTATCCTTTGCACTTTTGCCCTTGGCGGGAGCCTTACGGGTTATGTTGGCAAGAAGATCATGAACCTGGTTCCCGATATCTCAGACTGGATCTGGGCTGTATTATATATCCTGTTAATTACCCTTCTTTGGCCACTTGCTGTAATACTCGTCAGCATCCCCTTTGGCCAATATTCATTTTTTATTAAATATATCCGGAAGATCGGGAAGAAAATCGGAGTCGGAAGTCGGGGGTCGGAAGTCCGGAGTCGGAAGTCGGAAGACGAAAATTAGTGTCCAACTTCGGACCTTCGACTTTGGACCCCGGACCTCCGACCTCCGACTTCCAAACAAATTCATAGGTTTGCATCATGACCAAGATCGCCATATTTGCCTCAGGCACAGGATCAAACGCCCAAAAGATCATCGAACAGGTGCCGGGGGTGGCCCTCATCATTTCTAATAAACCGGATGCGGGGGTTTTGGCCATTGCGGAAAGAAACGGCATTCCCACGCTGGTTCTGGACAAAGAGCGATTTCTGCGTGGTGATGGATATGTGCCCGAGTTAAACAAAATGGGTATCGGGTTGATCGTTCTGGCCGGTTTTTTATGGAAAGTCCCGGTTACCCTTATCAAAGCCTTCCCCCGTCAGATCATTAATATACATCCGGCCTTGTTACCCAAATATGGGGGCAAGGGTATGTATGGCCATTTTGTACATGAGGCTGTGATCGCGGCGGGAGAAAAAGAAAGCGGTATTTCCATTCATTATGTGGATGAACTATATGATCATGGCCAGGTGATCCTTCAGGCCATTTGTGCCATTGAACCTGGTGACACTCCGGAATCCCTGGCCAAAAAAGTACAGGTATTGGAGCACCGGCATTTCCCCGCAGCCGTTAAACTCCTTACATCCGTGTAATCAAAATCAGTTTGACGCAGATTAAACGGACTATTTTTACAATAGCATTTGCAAATTCTTTTGTTACTTGCCTTCCTTGAGAAGACCTTTTTCATACCTAATCCTGCTTATTATTTTGCAAATACTGGGCACTTTGCCCGTTTCTGCCCAACAATTCTATTTAAAAGGAGTGGTATATGACAGCACGCGGTTTTTCCCATTGGAATCGGTAACCGTGTTGAGTAGTGCCGGTCGCGGGGCGGTCACCAATGCCCAGGGTAAATATGAGATCCTGGTCAGCGAGAACGACAGTGTATGGTTTTCCTACCTGGGTAAACCTACCCAGAAATACGCGGTTTCAGCGATTCAAAATGAGACTCAGTTTGATATTTCCCTTCAGATCACGATTCCGGTTTTAAAGGAGATCCGGCTAAAGCCACGTAATTATAAAATGGACTCGATCCAGAACAGGCTGGATTATGCCAAGATATTTGAATATGAAAAGGCCAAGCTTCGCCCATCGGTGAGCAGCTCCGGGGTTGGGTTTGATATCAATGAGATCATCCGGATGTTTCAATTCAGAAAGAACAAGAGCATGCTGGCCACTCAACGAAGGTTATTGGAAGATGAGCGCGATGCTTTTGTCAACAGCCGTTTCAACAAAGGCCTGATCGTGCGGCTCACTGGTTTAAAGGGCGGTGAACTCGATACCTTTATCCTGCTCTACAAACCCGACTATGATTTTGCCCTCGTCACACCGGAGTACGATTTTCAATTATACATTAAAAAGGCGTTTGAGGATTATCAAATTCGAAAGAAAGCAGGTGAGTTGAGAAGGGAGGAGTGATGGATAAATGATCCCTACCCTTTTTTCGAGAGTCGCTCTTCAATCAACCGGTTATATTTTTCCAGCAATTCCAGGTATTTATCCTTCCATAGTTCAGATAATCGAATGGCCTCAGCCAGGTTTTGAGGTGGGGCGTATTTCTCTTCCGGTTCCTCGAGCGAATACCGGGGCATATCTGGAAATTCTTCTGTAAAATCATGACCGATGGCGCGGCCATAGGCAATAAGAATATGATACTCCAACTGAGGGTTCTCAATATGTTTGTAATAGGCCGAACGTGAATACCCCGCTTTAGAAGCTACTTCTTCCTTTCCCAGTCCCGTTATTTCCACGGCGGCAGCCAGGGCTTGGCCCCGGTGTATATGTGTCCGTTTACTTTTCACCGGGGTTAAAGAAATCAAGTATTGTGTATAAAAAAGTAGACTTTGATTATACATTATATACATTAAAGTGTATATTTTTGTACCGTATAGTATCCGTTTTTAATACCACCTGTTGACTCCACTTATTTCATGAGCAAACAACGTTGGACTTAGGTAAAGGCTCATAATCCATTTTACATTAAAACCTGAATCATGAAAATGAAAGGAATCATCTTTTTGCCTATTCTCGTAGGCATTGGGGGAAGTTTGCTCTTTCCCTATCGGTTAAAGGGAAAAGCGTTTAATGAGGACCATGATCCGATAAAGGGTATGGTGGTTTATCATTTTCGCACGGGCATGCAAACGCAAACCAATGCGGATGGATATTTTGAATTGGCGGGGGTTCGGCCCTTTGATAGTGTACAGATTGGCTCCGCCCCCTATAAAACCATAATCGCCCTTGCCAATGAGCGCGGGCGACTGGTTGTAAAGTTAAAGAAGGGGTAAGGGTGAGCGGGTTATGGTTTGTATATGCCATGCCGGATGGCAAACAGAACGATACCTGCCATATTCCGGGAACCGGTCTTTTCCATGATCCGGTCCCGGTATTTCTCCACCGTTCGATGGGCCAGTCCGGTAATACTGGCGATCTCCTTACTGGCCCTTTGATCACAGATCAACCGAATGATCTCCTTCTCATTGTTTGAAAAATTGGCTTTGCTCAACCCACCCATGACTTGTGATTTACTCCGGGCGATCATGTTGGTCAACTGAATAGAGGTATAGTGACAAAAATAGTTACCCCCTTCATACACCGTCATGATCGAATTCATCAATTCCTGGGTGGTTGTTGCTTTTATAACATAGCCCGAGGCACCGGCATCGAGCATGTCCACAATCAGGTAGTCATCACTGTGCATGGTCAACGCAATGATGCGGATCAGCGGATACTTATTCTTGATGATCCGCGAAGCTTCTATTCCATTCATACCGGGCATTTGTACATCAGTGATAATGACATCCGGATTATGCTTAGCCGCGAGTTTGATCAACTCATTTCCATCACAGGCTTCAGCACACACTTCGATCCTCTTTTGTTCTTTGAGTAGCGTCCTAACCGCGTCTCTGAACAGAGAGTGGTCGTCGGCTATCAGCAGTTTGATTGGTCTGGTCATAAGGTATATTAATTGGTAATTCAATAAAATACTCTGTCCCCTTTCCCGGGAGACTCCAGTCTATCATTTTTCCCTTGAGGAAGCGCACCCGTTTTCGGATATTGGCCCTCCCCATGCCTCCCTGTCCTGACTCTCCCGCCTTTTTTGGTATGCCTACTCCATTGTCCCGAAACAGCAGACAGAGGTTCTTGCCTTCTGTACACATTTTTATACTTATCCGGGTGGCTTGTGCATGCCGGATCACATTTTGAATCAATTCAAGCAAAATGCGGTAGATCTGTAAAGATGATTGCCCGTCAGGTTCATCCACCAGATCACATAGAAAGTCGATCTGAATGGCCCGGGTCTCGCGACAACGTTCAATAAAATCTGACAACATTTTTTGCAAACCTTCCATCTGGATATCCTTCCCAGCCAATTGTCGCGTTGCCCGCGCCGTAATCATACTCGCTTCCATCAGGTTTCGGCGAATCGACTCCATACTCTCACGCGATGGAACCCCCTGCCGCTCTATTTGACCAAATTCAATCGTGATCAATGCCAGAGAAGATGAAACCTCATCATGAATATCACGGGCCAGTTCCTCTATCGCACTATCCAATGAATTCACCTCCTGCCGAATCCGCTCCGCCTGCTCCCTCCGGTATTTCCGGTGGGCTCGCAAGAGAACAAACAACATATACACCAGAATAAATCCGAAAATCAATGACGTCCTGAACATAATTTCAATATGTGATCTTTACATAATGGTACCCACCTAACTGACAAAGCAAATAGCATGGCCGTAACCAGTTTAACCCAAGCCATTACCTTATACACCATTTGCCGATAATCCTCCCTATCATTCATCCCCGGTATCCAGGACGATTCCGCCAATATGAAAACGGAATAATAAACCATGAACCCAAAACAGATCAAAAAGACCGGATTCTTGTACAAATACTCATCCTCCCGGTAAAAAACAACCCCGATCCACCATATACTCATCAAAACCACCCCCAATGAACTAAATAAACAAAACCAGGAATTTACCGCCGTGCCATCCAGTCGGATACAGGTTTCCACTAACCAAAATAACCCAGTCACCGATAGTAATACCAGATACAACCAATCCCGCTCCCGCCATAAACCCCATTCCCAAAACTGCCAGATCACCAATACTACCGCAACCAATGTGTACACATTGTCATTCCAGGATGTGAAATAGCCCCCGGACAACAATAACCAATCACTCAACTCATGAATAAATCCCACCCAGCAAAAAAAATAAACCGGATAAAATGAGGAATCCGTACTTCGGACACGAAGCAGGGCCAAAAAGGCCGCAATACCAATGGATAATCCAAATTGATTGGATAATGCAGAAGTCATGGATAAAGTTTACAGGTTAAAAATGGCTTTCCCCTCTCGGGTTTCCGAATTCAAAATGATCTGAAGTGGGGCTTATAAAGGGAAGGAAGGAGATCGGCAACCCTTATTCGTGGATACAATGGATATCGTGATTTTAACAGGATGCTAAGATGAATAAAAAGAAGAAAATAACAAATACTGTTTACACGATTTTTTTGGGGTGTTTTCCGGAAATACCCTGGTACGGGTATCCTCCGGTCGCCGTAACATATTTAACTTGGCATTCGTTACACCTTTAACATCCAATTACCTTCCTCCTAAAACGAATAAACTATATTTGATTCCATGCCGTCTGTTAGCCTATATACTGGTACTTCGGTCGATAGTACGACCGCCGCCGACACCCTGGTCGATACCAGCAAACACAGGCGCTATGAACTTTGTCTCTCCTTCGCCCAAACCATGATCGGGGATTTCTTCTTAACTGTCCATCAACCAGCTACCCATACCCTGTTTTCCACCCTGGGGCATATCGCCTGTTGCATTGATTCACACCTGGATGCCCTCGACCTGGACCAGAAAGAAAAACTCCTGTCGGAATTTCCGGTCTTCTTTGATCAACTTCCGGAGAATGACCAGGAAGAAGCCTTTACCTGGCATCTCTCCGCCCTGTGCATCAAAATCGGAACAGCCCTCTATCCACCTTCTGCCGCTTCCATGCTTTTCCGATTTTATTCGTATTGCCGGAAAAATAACCTGCTCGAGCCGCTTCTCGCATTCTCCCTGGCCGTCATCCGGTCAGGTATCGATAAATCTAAGGCCCAGACACCTCAGGCCATCCTGAACTGTCTGCACGAGGAAGGAAAGGCCGCTATCCGGTTTCTCCTGTTATTGCTGACTAAAGAAAACCTTATCGATCCGGCCAGCCCGCGTTATCTCCCGCTTCAGACCTACCTCTCCCGGCTGGAGTGTATGCTAAATATCGCCGATGATCTCAGCGACCATCGAAAAGATAAAAAAAGAGGAACCATCAGCCTCCCCATCAATCTCTCCTACTTCAGAGTGCTTGGTAAACGCCTGCTTCACACCTTTGTCCTGACCATCTGGAGCCAACCACTCCTTTTTCCCAAACATTTCATCTTTTTCACAGGCCGTTATTTGAGTTCGGAGGTCGGGAAGTCAGTAAATTGCACCCATGCAAGATTACCTGAAGGACTTGAACGAAAGACAACGTGAAGCCGTTACCCATATCAACGGACCCCTGATGATCGTAGCCGGGGCCGGTTCCGGAAAAACAAAAGTACTCACCACCCGCATCGCCCACCTGATGGCCAACGGGGTCGACTCATTTAATATTCTCGCCCTTACTTTTACCAATAAGGCCGCCAAAGAAATGAAGGAAAGGGTGGAACGGATACTCGGGAATAACGAAGCCCGCAACCTCTATATCGGCACCTTCCACAGTGTATTTGCCCGCATCCTGCGTGCTGAAGCGCATAAACTGGGATACCCCAACCAGTTTACCATCTATGATACCGATGATGCAAAAAGCGTGGTGAAAACGGTCATCAATGAAATGAACCTGGATGATAAACATTATAAACCCTCCACGGTTTATAACCGCATTTCCTCCGCTAAAAATGCCCTGGTTGGACCCGCCGAATACGCGAACGATTATTATATCCAGCAGGAAGATATGCGTGCCAACCGTCCGGCCATTGCCCAGATATTCGACGCCTATGTAAAACGTTGTTTCAAGAACGGCGCCATGGATTTTGATGACCTCCTGCTCAAATTCTATGAACTACTCAAGGTCTTCCCCGACAGCCTGAGCAAATACCAGCATAAATTCAAATACATCCTGATCGATGAGTACCAGGATACCAACCCCGCCCAGTACGAGATCATCAAACTGCTGGGCGCCATGCACGAAAATGTCTGTGTGGTAGGCGACGATGCCCAAAGCATTTACAGTTTTCGCGGGGCCACGATCGAAAATATCCTGCAATTCCAGAAGGACTATGATGAAGTGAAAGTCATCAAACTGGAACAAAACTACCGCAGCACCAAAAGTATCCTTCACGTAGCTAATGAAGTGATCAAGAACAATAAAGGCCAGATCGAAAAAGTTTTGTTCACCGAAAATGCCGATGGGGAAAAGATCCGTCTTGTACGTACCATGACCGACAACGAAGAAGGGAAGTACGTAGCGGATACCATTCAGGAACAAAAACTCCGCAATCACTTTGCGAATAAGGATTTTGCCATATTATACCGTACCAACGCGCAAAGCCGGGCCTTTGAAGAAGCCTTGCGTCGTATGGGTATTCCTTATACCATTTATGGAGGCATCAGTTTTTATCAACGCAAGGAGATCAAGGACCTTGTTGGCTACCTCAGGATCGTTGTCAATGGCCGTGATGAAGAAGCATTGAAAAGAATCATCAACTATCCCGCTCGTGGCATTGGCAAGACCTCGATCGATAAGGCCGTGCTCATGGCGAATGAAAACAATATCTCCATGTGGGAGGTATTGGAAAAAGCATCGAGCTATGGATTCAAAGGGGCCTCGCTTCAGTCCATCGAAGAATTTGTAACCATGATCCGGAGCTTCCGGAGCATGCTGGAAAAACAAAACGCCTACGAAGTAGCCTTTCATATTGGTAAACAAACCAATATCGTTAAGGAACTTTTCAATGATAAAAGCACCGAAGGGGTCCAACGTTATGAGAATATCCAGGAATTACTGAACTCCATCAAAGAATGGGTGGAAAGCCCGGACAATGAAGATGGAGAAGTGGTAGATAAAAGTCTCGGAGCTTATCTGCAACAGATCACCCTGCTGACCGACTCCGACCAAAAAGATGCCGATGCGGATACAGTGAAACTAATGACGATCCATGCCGCCAAGGGTCTTGAATTCTCCTGCGTATTTGCCGGCGGGTTGGAAGAAATGTTATTCCCCAATGCCCTTTCCATCAATACCCGGGAAGAACTCGAAGAAGAAAGACGTTTGTTCTATGTAGTGATCACCCGGGCCAAGAAAAATCTCTGGATCACCTACGCCAATGCACGTTATCGTTTTGGCAGCCTCGTACAAAATGAACCCAGCCGCTTTATTGATGAGATCCCCGATCAATACCTCGACCGCAGCTTTGCCGGAGGCGGCAGCCGCAACAGCGGATTCAGTGACAACCGCATGGGTTCGGCATTTGAACGGATGAACCGGGGTTTTGGAGGAAACAATGCACAGGAAGCAGAAAAGAAGTATGGCCCGCCGCCAAAGAAAACCGGCTCTGTCGTTTCACAAATCATAAACCCGCCTGTTCATAAAACAGTGGAACATATTCCCAGTAAGGATTTTGAACCCAGTGATACCTCCAACCTCCAGCCAGGTCAGAAGGTGGAACATGCCAAGTTTGGTTTTGGAGAAGTGATCAAAATGGAAGGCGCGGCCCATAATCCTATCGCCACCGTGAAATTTGAACATAACGGAGAGAAGAAGATCATGCTTAATTATGCGAAACTCCGCATACTACCCTGATTTTACCAGGATTTGAGGATTGAGCGGATTCGGGGATTTGAAGATTACAAAAAACGAGATATTTGATCAGTCAAGCGATGCTTTAAGGGCGGCTATGTTTTTCTTTTCGCTGCCGACAAAGATCTTTTTTCCGATGATCACAACCGGTCTTTTGAGAAACGTGTATTCATCGAGTATGTATTGACGGTAGTCCTTCTCGGTAAGTTGTTTGTCCTTTAATCCCCATTCTTTGTACTTCAGGGCGCGACGGCTGAATAAAGATTCATAAGATCCGGTCAGTGACTTCATTTCCTCCAATTGTGTTGGGGTGATCTTTTCGGTTTTGATATCCTGCATAACAAAACCTTTTTTATCAATCCCTGTCTCTTTGATAATAGCTTGTGAAGTGGTACAAGTACCGAGATGATACATTTTCTTCATGCCCGCAAAATAAATATATCCGGAGCTATTTTTCGGTTGCTTTTTTGGATGGCCCTTTTCTAAAAATCAGCTTGAACCCCATGTAGTAGTAAACATCTTTTTCTTTGGGATTACCCCTTATATCATCGGTAACCGGTTCGGCTTGTACGCCGGCAGGAGTGATTCCCCGAAAAGCCAGTTCAACTGCTTTGGGCCCTTTTCTTGCATCGAGTATATTATAATTGATATAACGGGTACTTACATCATCCAGGTAATCGGTAAATGTTTTGCGGATGCCTATTTCAAACCCAACTGAAAATCGTTCATTTACTTTCATCTTCAACCCCCCGCCAAAAGGCACTGAAAATTGGGTCAGTTTATACTCCTTTCGTTCCGGGTATTCGGGAAGGCCCTGACCTTCGGTACTGAGGGGTTTTAGAAATACCTTTTCATTCCCATCATCCATCGCATAGGGATTGAAATGATAAATACCTACGCCGGCAAATACATAGGGATATACTTTTGAATCGGCGGGATCGATGAGGTTGACTTCCACACCGAGGTGTCCTTCAGCAATGGCTGTACGAAAGCTCAGGTTGCGGCGTTGCAGCAATGTATCTTTATTATACTTGTCATGGGCCCCGGCTGTTCCATAGGTCACACCCGCACGAATTGATACCTGTGGATGTAAGCGGTAATGGACGATAAGACCCGCGGCCGGACCAAGGGAATGAACACTGGGAGTAGATTGGGTAAGGTCACCTGCATATCCGAAGGTCCCTAATTGGAGTTCCCACTCCATTTTTTGGGAATGGGCGGAAAGCAAAAGGCCAACCTGAAGAAGAAGGAAACAGATCCTTTTCATAGCATGCTCTGGTTTAACTGTAAATTGTTTTCCTGGGGATATGGGGTTAATCAGGGAGGCGGATCGTGAAAGGAAGGGGAAAAATAGACAGAAATGTCAGGATTTGCAAGTCCGTGGCAAAAGAGGCCTTGCTCAAAGCTGAAAACCAACCCACTATACTTGTAACAAAACTGCCCGGTCATCGACTAACATGAAAACAGAATTACCTAACCAACTGTGATTGATCAACGTAGGCAAGACGAATTTTTAATGCTTTTGCAGGAAAATACGGCCCTCCTGTATAAGGTCTGCCATCTATATACTTCCACGGAAGGTGACAGGGAAGATCTTTTTCAGGAGATCGTGGCCCAGCTCTGGAAAGCCTACCCCGGCTTTCGGGGAGATGCCAAATTCAGCACCTGGCTTTACCGGATCGCGTTGAATACAGCCATCACCGGTATCCGGAAAAAGAACCGTTCGGTCAAAATCGATTACCCGGCCACCATCCCTCACGATGTGGCCGATTCAAACGAAGAGCGCGAAAAGGAAGAAAAGCTTCGCGAACTCTACCGGGCCGTGGCTCAACTGTCGGAGATCGACCGGGCCATTGTGATGCTTTATCTCGATGACCGCAGTTATGATGAAATGGAAGAAGTACTGGGTATCAACCAAAACAATTTGCGTGTGAAAATGAACAGGATCAAAGAAAAATTACGTCAACTCACAAAAATTACAACGGATGGAATTGGATAACCTCAAGCAATTGTGGCAAAACCAGCCAGCCTCGCCCACCAATCTGGGTAAGCTTTCGGAAATGGTAAAGCGGCAATCAGGATCAAGCCTTGGCAAAATGAGGCGAACACTACGATATGAACTTCTTGTAGTGATTCTCAGCCTGGGTGCGGTCATCCTCTATTTTATCCTTACCAGGAATGAAAAGACGATGGATGTAGTCTGGTTATATCTGGCCCTTATACTCGTGTACCTTCTTTATTTTTTCCGAAAGGACCGATTGCTCAAGACCATGCAATGCGTAACCTGTGAGGTGCGCAGCAACCTGAACCTTCATTTGGGCAAACTCGAAAAATTACTGAAGATCTATCTATGGGCAGGCACGCTTTTGTTTCCCATTACGATACTTTACCTGGGTTTTCTTTTTTATATCCATATACCTTCATTTATCCCAAAGAATATCTTCTTTCACTCTCCTGCCTATGCCTGGTGGCAAACGGCCCTGGCCTGGATCGGACTGGCCGCCATTTTCACCCTGCCAGGCTATTGGCTGAATAAATGGTATGTGCATTGGTTATATGGAAAACATGTAGAACGGCTAAAAAAGCTGACTGCGGAAATGGAGGAGGAAGGAATTAATTTATAAACCGGTGATGAAAGTTGGTAAATAATTTGTACTCCTCCCGCCTTCCGGTCCTTGTACCAATAACCCTTTCGCTACAAGGTCGTGAATGTCCCGTACCGCCGTATCAGTTGACACGTTGCACTTCTTAGCCCAATTGGAAGAATTGATCCTTCCCTTATACTCTTCCATGATTTGGTCGAGCATGTGTCGCTGCCTTTCATTAAAGGAAGTATCGACATGTTGTTTCCAGAACTCCGCTTTACGCAACACAATTACAAGCGTTTCTTCTGTGGCTTGAATCGCTCTGTCAAGACAATCCAGAAACCAGTCCAACCACTTCGTAATATCAAGGTTTCCTTTTTGCGTTTGCTCCAGTACATCGTAGTATTTATTTCTTTCTTTTCGAATCTGGGCAGACATGCTGTAAAACCGCTTTGAACTTCCATCTGCCCGGGCAAGTTGCAAATCTCCAATCGCCCTTGTGATGCGTCCATTACCATCCTCAAAAGGGTGAATGGTCACAAACCACAGATGGGCAATAGCTGCCTTTATTAAAGGGTCCTCACTTATGTCTTCGTTGAACCATTTCAAAAAAGCATACATCTCATCTGGAATTAAGGCGGAGTCCGGTGCCTGAAAGTGGACCTTTTCCCTTCCCAACATACCAGATATGACTTGCATGGGATCGTTGACGGTATTATTTCGCCAGGCGCCAACAACGATTCTGTTCCCAGCGCTCCAACCAGTAGGAAATAGCAGTGACTGCCAACCAAGTATTCTCTCCTGCGTCAGGGGTTTTTTGTATTGCTGAGTAGCGTCCAGCATCATCTCTACTATACCTTCCACACTTCTGTCGGATTGAATAAGGCCGGCTCTATCAATGCCTAATCTCTTTGCAATGGAGGACCGAACCTGTAAAGGATCCAACACCATGCCTTCAATTTCAGATGATTTTACCACGTCAAGTGTCAGGGTCGTCAGAGTTGCATCCTCCTGAAAGGAAAACCCTATCCCCTCCATCCGGCCCATCAAACGTGCATGCCTGATACGAACTTTATTGAGCAGCGGCTCGATAGCATCCTGGCTCCAGGTGAAATTCGGCCACCCCCTTAACTGGTGAATATATATAGCATTTGATTGCATTTGCGGCAAATATAGCCCCTATTCGGCGCAATTTCAAATATTCGCCGCATACTTTGCGGCAAATATAGCCATTATTTGCCGCATTTTGAATTATTCGCCGCAAAACTGGTAGCCATAAGCCTAAAGTCTCAATTCCCTCCTTTCCGGCTTTCGTAAACATCCCTCCACCTGATTTGTTACTTTTGTATATCTAAACCGTGTGAAATGATCAAAACAGGCAATCCCATCATCAGTATCTATACCGAAATGACCCCAAATCCGGAGACCATGAAGTTTGTGGCCAACAAACTGCTCTATCCGGGTAAAAGTGTTGATTTCCCGGATATTGAGAGTGCAAAACCCTCGCCTTTGGCGGTGGAATTGTTTGGGTTCCCTTTCATCCGCGCGGTCTTTATCGCCAGCAATTTTGTAACACTGTCGAAAACCTCTGACACCGATTGGGCGGATGTAATCCCCTCTATTCGTGAATTCCTGAAACAATACCTGGAAGAAGGAAAAACCGTGGTGAATGAAGAAGAACTGGCGGCGGTAAAACAGGAAAGCTCCAATGAAGTGGCGGCTGATGATGATGATGTGGTAAAACGAATCAAAGAATTACTCGATAACTATGTGCGCCCGGCTGTTGAAATGGACGGCGGCGCCATTCAATTCAAAAGCTACGAAAACGGAACGGTTAGTCTCGCCATGCAAGGCTCCTGCTCCGGTTGTCCCTCCTCCATGATCACCCTCAAAGCCGGTATCGAAGGCATGATGAAGCGAATGATCCCGGAAGTGAAGGAAGTGCTGGCCGATGCGGAATAAAATTCCAGGACTATTGACAATACTTCTTTTTTAATTCTTCTACCTCGTCGCCATACATCGTGGTGAACTTATAAAAAAGAGCCATATCAATATCCCCACACGCATCCTTATTTTTCCCTTGCGCTATATATATCAACGCCCGTGTGCGATAGGCGAATGCATTTGAAGAATAAAGTTCGAGCGAATGGTTAACATCCTTTAGGGCAAGATCCAGCTTGCCTAATTTATAATAGCAATACCCCCTGTTACTATATCCCAGCCCTTCATCCTCATTTAATTCGATCACCTTGTTGAAAAAATGAATGGCCGTATCACAACGCCCCAATTCCTGATAGGTGAAGCCGATATTTGAAATGGCTCCTACGTTTTCCGGCTCTACTTCCAGTATCTTATATAAATAATAAAAGGCCTTTTCCGCGTTGCCTAATTCCTTGGATACTATCGCCAGGTTGTTCATAACCCCCAAATTCAATGAATCGATCTTCAACGCTTCGGACAGATCGTTTTTTGTACCCTCAAAATCGCGTGTTTGAAATTTAACAGCGCCCCTGTTCAACAGTGCAGAAAGTCGAACACTATCAGACTCCGCAAGCGCAACCGCCTGATTCAGATCTTTTAACGCCAACTCAAACTCCTGCACCCTTAATAACAACAGTCCGCGTTGGTTATATCCTATTGAATAGGCCGGGTGTTTTTGGATCAGGTAACTGAATGCCTCATAGGCATCCGACAATTCCTTCATCCGGTCAAGACAATTGCCCTTCATAAGGAGAAACTCTCTGTCATCCGGATACAAGGTCAATCCCTTTGTATAGTCGCCTAATGCTGCTGAATACTCTTCCTTATCATACAGATCTCCGGCACTCTTTGAAATTTCCTCTCTTGTTTGGCCAAATACAGAAATGGTAAATACCAAAAATAAAAGACAGATCACTATTCTCATAAAAGGTTATTTAGGTCCGTTTCCAACGCACACCCCTCTGCTCAAGATAATCCATAATTTTTTCAAAACAAACGCTGCTCTTTCCTACAAACTCGGGTGGAAAAACGCCTTTTTCCACAAACAAACCCTGTAGTATCAATTGTGCTGCCGCGGTACAGGTATACCCCGTAGTACGCGCCATAGAAGACAACCGGGAAACCGGATCGTAGCGGTCAAGTAAGTTGTATTCGATTCTTTGCTTTGTCCCTTCTTTTTCTCCTTCTACGATCACGCGCATCACGGTAAACTCCTCTTCTTCCTCACCCAGTTTCCAATCATCGATCAGCATGCGCGAGGTAAATTCCAGGGGTGATATCTCTTTTCCCTGTACCATTATTTTTTTGGTATCAAAAAAACCGGCTTCTTTTAATGACAGGATCAGGTCGATATGACCGGGAAACCGCATGGTCTTCTCTTTCATATCGGGTATATGAGGCAGGGTAAACAGAAGACTGCGTAGCCCGTCGGTATTAAAGGCTTCCAGGGTACCCACCTCATCAAACTCGATCAGCTCGCGCTCGGTCAAGGCTGGTTTTTCCACGATCTTCCCTTTCTCTTTCAATCGTGCCGGTCGAATATATTCCTCAATGACATCAATGGGAGAAAAAGGCGCTTTATAAAAATAAGGAGGTTGTGGATTGGCCGGCAGTCCTCCCACATAACATTCAAAATGGGTGACCCGCATTTCTTCATTGTACCGTCCTAATATCAAATTGCTCATGCCGGGAGCCACCCCCACATCCGTTATCACGGTAACTCCTTTTTCTTTGGCAAGGGCGTCGAGTTGAAGTGCGTCTTCGGGAAAGAACGAAATATCGGCCACAGATTTTCCTGCCTTGATCACAGCTTCCAGCGTTCGATATCCCATGAAACCGGGAACCGCCGTCAGCACCAGGTCAAATTCGCTTAACCATTCCGGATAGGAATCATAACGGGTCAGGTCTTCTTTACGTCTCCGAATACGCGAATCCCTTCGGGAGAGAATGGAAAGGTTTTCTGCATTCTGATCAAAGGATGTGATCTCATGTGTGGTGGCCAGGTCAAGGGCTATCGCTCGCCCTACCATACCTGCGCCAAGTACAGCAAGCTTCATAACCCACAAAGTTCCGCTGTGGGAGGAATTATTTCAAATAAAAAATAAGATCCGAATTTCTTTACTTATGCTTCACCTGATAGCCCACGCCAAAACTCAGGAGCGCATCGCGTTGACGCACACCGGTAATGACCACGTCCTCATAGGATAACAGGTAATTCAAATTAAAGGAGAACCCCTTTCGCAGAGGGAACTCAATACCTGATTCTGCCTGCCAGCGATGGTTCCGTTTCTCACTAAGGCCGGGCTGAAAAAAGAATTCATAATAAATGCGCCACCCATTTTGACTGAGGTGAAAAGATCCACTGGAATATATCGTGGCCCGCCAGAGAGATAATAAAGAGGTATTATTCCACTCCGGTCGGTTGAATTGTTTGCCGGCAAACCGGGTTTGCTCATACACAAGAGAACCCGATAGTTTTATGATAGCTCCCCCTTTTTTCATCAGCTGTACCGTATAACCGCCTCCCAAAAAATAACGTCCGTTTATCTTGCGTCTGTAATTGGTGGAAAGATAAAACAGGCCAAAGGGATAGGCCCTGCGAAACGGTTTGTAGTAGATATAGTGACGGCTAAACAGATCGAGGTCGGCCTTTTTTTTATAAAATGCCTGATAAAGTCCGGCGTTCTGCGTTTTATACACCCAATGCTGAACAGCGCCCGTTGTGAGATCAGCACGCAAACGTGCTGCAAGAAGATCTACATTCCCCTGCTGAAAAGTTCCGGTCAGAGTTGACCGGAACTGCCAGCGAAGGGTATCACTCTCATTGAGCTGTGCCAGAACTGCGCTGTTAAAGAGCAGCAAGACACAAAGCAAAAGGGTTCTCATTTCAGCGTTGTTAGTATACGCAGAAACTCCTGTGGTTGTACCACAAAGGGTAAATGTGAGGTCTTCATTTCATACGCTTTTTTCACTGTACCATTCTTCCTGATCATTTGTTGTTGCAATGCATAAGGCACAGCATAGTCTTCAGTTGTGCTGATATAATATTTCGGCACTTTTGTAAAATTGGTACCCAGCACCACTTTATCATTCAAGCCATTTACAGGTTCTGCTTTATGGTATTTCACGAGTATCTGTTTCATTTCATCCGGGCAATCCGCACAGACCACTGTTGGTAACATTTCCTTTTTGATACTGACAAGCGAATAATCCTCATTGAACTGAAAAGCTTCGATCGGCTGATTGTTGAGAAAGGCATTGGTGATTCCGGCGGCAGATTCACCATTTCGCGGGAGATAAGCCGAGACATATACCAGCTTGTCAATCTTCTGCGGCAGACGGTCGGCTACCTGTGAAATGATCATCCCGGCCATGGAATGACCTACCAGAATTACTTTACCAGGTTGACGGTTGATGGTTTCGGTTACTGTTTTTACATAATCAGCCAGGCCGGTCTTACGTCCATCACGCAGATCAATACCATGTGCCGGCAGGTTCACCACTTCCACATTGGCCCGAACGGCCAATTGATTGCGAATGGCACCCCAGGCACTTTCATCTGCCCAGGCACCATGTACCAAAACATAGGTGGGGTAACGTGACCTGTCCTGCGCCAATGCTTTTACAATCAGTTCGGCCGCAGCGGCACCACTATTCTGTTGTTGGCCCGTGATAAGGTTTCCGTCGCGCACGGCAAATGCTGAAAAGGGTGCACCTGTCACATACCGGCTATTGGGCATTTTGCGTGCCTCATCTTCAATACGAAATGGTTGAATGGCCCTGCCTACATAATTATCGGCATATTGCTCTTCGGAGGAGGAGAATCCTGTCCATTTTTTACCCTCAACCAAAAATTTTCCATTGGGTAATTTGGCTTTAAGAAGAATACAGGTTCCATGGCAAATGGCCGCCGTGGGCTTGCCCGTCAGATAGAACCGGGTAAAAAATTCATGGAGTGGTTGGTTATTGAAAAAAGTGTACATCGGCCCCTGCCCCCCACAAACAAATATGGCTTTGTAATCATCCGGGTTTACGGAAGATAATTTCAAGGTTTGCTGAACCATGGCCATCTTGGCCGGATCTTTCTTAAACCCCAGTGATATGTAATCGAAGGCAGCATAGGCGCTGGCATCTTCGGGATCACTAAAGCTGTCAAAGATCAGCGCGCCTCCGTCGGGACTGGCAATATCTACCGTATAACCGGCTTCGCTAAAAACCCAATAGGGGTGAGCCAGTTCGGCAAACCAAACCCCGATTGGCCAACCTGTTTGTTGACTAACAGAAGGGTTAGACGCGATCATCAACACTTTGCCATTATTGCCGGCATTGTGTTGCGCTGCACTTGAAAGAGATATAAAAAGAAAGGATAATAATAAAATGCGTTGCATGGTATGTATTTTGCCGTAAAATTCAAACCTTGTACCTGATTACTTACCAGAGGCACACAAAGGACTGCTACGAACTTTTTGGTCTGTGCTTTGTAATTTTAAGCTATGCCTGACGTCATCATTGATAAGCAGATATTCTATAATCCGGTGGATTATGCCTTAAAAAAAATAGGCGGTACCTGGAAAATGCCGGTGCTTTGGCGACTTAAAGACCGCTCCTTGCGCTACTCGGAATTACAAAACCAGATTCCACATATCAGTCAGAAAATGCTGACACAGGCCCTTAAGCAGCTTGAAACGGATGGGTTCTTACAGAAAAAAGTGTTTGCCGAAGTTCCTCCCCGTACAGAATACGCGTTGACTGAAAAAGGAAAAAAGGCAATCACCGTCATTCAATTCCTGCGTGAGTATGGTTTAGAATTGATGACCGAAGCAGGGATTGACTATGGTGAACTGATGAAAAAGGAAAGTCAAAAAGAAAAATGAACAGGCTGCTACTTCTTCTTATCGCCTCAGGATTGGTATTGCTGGCCAGTCATTGCTCGCTGAACAAGGAAGCCCAGCAGAGTACGGCCAAACTATTACAAAAAGGAAAGCTCGAAGAAGATACCAGCTATATCTACACCCTCCCTTACGAAGTCGGGCGATCGCATCTTGTGGTACAAGGCTATTATAGCGCCTACACCCATCGCAACCGGGTAGCCATTGATTTCAAAATGAAAAAAGGTACGCGGATCTGTGCCGCACGGGGTGGGGTAGTGGTACGAATGAATGAAACGGGTAGCCGCGGCGGACTCAAATCAAAATACCGGCGCGAAGCCAATTATATTGTCATTCAGCACGACGATGGAACGAGGGCCGGGTACTGGCACCTGAAAAAAGACGGGGTGCTGGTCAATGTGGGCGATACAGTAAAACAAGGCCAGGTCATTGGCTTGAGTGGAAACACGGGGTATACCGCTTTCCCTCACCTGCATTTCGTAGTGTGGGGCAATGATGCCAGTGGCCAGTGGCAGACTATTCCAACACGTTTTTCTACCTCCAAAAAAACAAGATACCTTCGGCCATTAAGGAGATATAAAAGAGACTAGTTGGTTTACAAATTAATGATGAGTTTCCAGGAAATATTCCAGCACTTTCTCACCAATGTCCGCCAAACCCAATGGCCGGAATGGGTAAGCACCATCGCGCAAATAGCGAGTGTGTGGTATGCCCGTAAAAACAATGTACTGGTTTACCCCACCGGGATTATCGGGGTACTGCTGGCGGCCTATGTCTATTTCTTCATGGTCAGCCCCGCGCTTTATGCCGATGCGTCACTGAATATCTACTATTTTTTAATGAGTGTCTATGGGTGGTACAATTGGGTCCAGAAGAAGGATGGGGCACATTATACCTATCCCATCAGTTGGTGTACGCGCCCCCAGTTATGGTTTGGGATCGGGTTCTTTCTCTTTTTCTGGGTTGCTATTTATGTTGTACTGACCCAGTTTACCAACAGTAATACCCCTATACTGGATTCCCTCGTTTCCTCTTCAGCCATCACCGCCATGTGGTGGATGGCGAAACGCAAGATCGAGAACTGGCTGGCCTGGATCTTTTCAAATATTGTGGCCATCCCGCTCAATTTTTACAAAGAACTGATGCTATTTTCGCTGATGTACGTACTCTTCCTTGCCCTGGCCTGGTGGGGATTTGTTGAATGGAAGAAAATGGCCAAAGAAACAACCAACGCATGAGTTATTGCAGCTTTATACAAAACCTGAAACCCGGTGAGCAGGAACAACACCGCGTGTACCATGATAAATTCTATGGTTTCCCCATTCCGGATGACAATGAACTGTTTTGCCGGCTGATCCTCGAGATCAATCAGGCGGGACTTAGCTGGACCACCATTCTCAATAAACAGGAAAATTTTCGCGCCGCCTATCACGGATTCGAGATCAAAAAAGTGGCAGCCTATAAGGAAAAGGATTTTAACCGACTCATGGGCGACGCGGGCATCATTCGCAACCGGCTCAAAATTCAGGCGGCCATTGAAAACGCCAAGACCATACTGGGTATTCAAAAAGAGCATGGCAGTTTCCGGCAATGGCTCGATGATCACCATCCGCTGACCAAAGACGAATGGACCAAGCTCTTCAAGAAAACCTTTCGCTTTACCGGTGGGGAAATCGTCAATGAGTTTTTAATGAGCACTGGCTACCTCCCGGGCGCTCATACCGAAGATTGTCCCATTCATAAAAAGGTACTCAAAGCAAAACCGGCATGGGCGAGAAAAACACGATAAAAAAGATCGTTATCATCGGACCGGAATCAACCGGTAAAAGCACCCTGTGCCGTCAATTGGCCGCGCATTTCAATACCCTGTGGTGCCCGGAATATGCGCGTGAATTCCTGCTCAAACATGGCACTAATTACACCTACGATGACCTGCTTACCATCGCAAAAGGACAGGTGGCTCTGGAGGAAGAGTACGTTTTGAGAGTCGGAAGTCAAGGGTCGGGGGTCCGAGGTCCGGAGTCGGAGGTCGGAGGTCCTGCTTTGGACCATGGACTCCCGTCTTCCGACTCCGGTCTCCCGACTCCGGACCCTGGACTCCCGACCTCCGACCCCGAACCCCTCCTCTTCCTCGACACCAACATGTACGTAATGCAGGTGTGGTGTGAATTTGTTTTTGACAAATGCCATAAATACATCCTTGAACAGATCGCTTCGCGTAAATATGATCTCTACCTTCTTTGTGCAACAGATCTTCCCTGGGTGAAAGATGAATTGCGGGAATACCCCGATCTGGAATCAAGAGAGCGGTTATATAAAATGTATAAAGATCTGTTGGTAAATCAGGAAACTCCGTGGGTGGAAATTCGTGGAAGTGAATCCGATCGCTTCCATAGTGCACTTAGCGCTCTTAGTAAGTTGGCAACCTGGCAGCCGGGGGACGCCAGATAGGTCACTTTTTTTTCCCTTTAATAGTTGATTTATTTGAAACTACGGCTTGAATGTCTTCATCTCCTTCAAGGTTGCGCATTTGCCCCAATACAAACGGGTAGCGCCTGGCCACATACTTTGACATGGGTTTTACCGGATAGAGTTTTGGATTGGGCAGACAGGCCGCGATCATCGCCGCTTCCTGTCGGGATAAACTTCCTGCCGGTTTATTAAAATAAGATTTTGACGCCGCCTGGATACCATAAATACCACGCCCCATTTCAATCACATTGAGGTACACTTCCAGTATGCGTTTCTTTCCCCAGATCAGTTCGATCATGAAGGTAAAATAAGTCTCAAGCCCCTTGCGAATCCAACTCCTTCCCTGCCACAGAAATACATTCTTTGCTGTTTGCTGACTGATGGTGCTGGCGCCATGTACACGCCCGGGTTTACGTTTGTTATAGGCCTGGGCTTTTTTGATGCTCTTCCAGTCAAATCCACTGTGATCGGGAAATAACTGGTCCTCCGCCGCAATAACAGCAAGGCGGGCAAATACAGAGATCTCTTCTTTATCTACATAATCTCTTTTCAGCCCATCACCCTTTATCCACGAAACGAATTGGGTAATGGTTATGGGGGGATCGATCCATTTCAGGGCCAGGATATACACAAATTGAAAAATGAACAGGAAGAGAAATATCCTTTTTGTGAGACGCCAGATTCGGGGGATGAGGCCTTTCGTGGTCATTGACAGTTTTCGCTATTATATTTATTGAAAAAATACGAATAGCTAATAGCTAAAGGCTAAAAGCTTTTTGATTTATTTAGCCCTTTGCCTTCAAAAAAAGCTCCCAATCCTCCAACATTTTCCCTTTCAGCACACGGGGAAACTTGTGTTGACTTCCCAATTTGCCTTTAAGTTCCATGAACTCAATAAACCGGTGCTCGGGGAGTACTTCCAGAAATACTTCTTTCAACGCGCTATCCCGCTCTGTGGCATAGTCATCATTCAGCACGCGCAGGTGTTGATCAATCCGTTTGGCTATATCGGCGCTATCCACCCGATCATCACACCCAATATACCAGCGGTGGGCAAAGAAACCTTCATGTGGAATACCTACCACCGTGTATTCAGGTATGGAGATATTCAACTCTTCGCTTACCAGTTGAATCGCTTTGTTCATATTGTCCACACTCAGGTGTTCGCCAACGAGGCTCAGGAAATGTTTGGTCCGGCCGGTGATCACCACTTCATTCTTCTCCAGGTCCACAAATTTTATCGTATCGCCAAGCAGGTAACGCCAGGCCCCTGCATTTGTGCTCATCAGTAAGGCGTATTCCTTTCCTTCTTCCACTTCATGGATCATCAACGCTTCAGGCTTGTCCACCATCTGACACTCGGCGTCAAAGTTCTTTTCATCAAAAGGCACAAATTCGAAGAAGATATTATTATCAAGGATCAACTGCATCCCTTTAGCGTGTTCGCGGTGTTTATACCCGATAAAGCCTTCGCTCGATAGATAGTTCTCGATATAAATGATGGGTTTACCCAATAATTTTTCAAACCCTTTTTTATAGGGTTCAAAGGCCACGCCTCCATGTACGAAAAAGGAAAAATTGGGCCATATCTCATGGATATTTTTCACTTTGTAATGCTCGATCACCATTTCCATACACATCTGGCACCAGGCGGGCACGCCCACGATATACCCGATATCCCATTCTTTGGCATGCTCTACGATCTCATTCAATTTCTGGTTCCAATCCTGGATCGCGGCGATCCGGCCTCCGGGTTTGTAAAAAGTCTGAAACCAGAAAGGTCTTTTCTTTGCGAGTATCCCGCTCAAGTCACCCGCATACCAACCCGCTTTTCCCTTCTTCAGGTCAGTTGCGCCCCCCAACATCAAAAAGCCCTTGGCCATGGCATTGCGTGGCACATGATCGTAAGCAAAAAGCGAAAAAAGTTGTTTGAGGTAATTGATCGTATTGCTGCGAAGCAGCTCTTTGGTAATAGGGATGTATTTGCTGGCTGCCTCGGAGGTGCCGGAACTTAATGCATAATACTTGATCTTACCCGGCCAGGCTACATCGGGTACGCCCTCCAGGGTTTTATACCACCATTGATCGTAGATCTTATTGTAGTCATAGGTGGGAACCAGTTCCTGAAATTTCTTGCCCGGGTGCTTGCTGAGCAGTATCTCATCAAAACGGTATTCCTGGCCAAACTCCGTAAACCTTGCCTTCTTCAACAATTTCTTTAACACCCGTATCTGCTGTCGCCTCGGATCGTTTTGAGGTATACGCAGGGCGTTAGCTATCGCTTTGGGCAATTTAATATCAATAATTCTCGTCATCCGTTCTTTTCTTTTCTGTCTGCGCGCTAAAATTAAGCATTTAAACCTCTCCCTAGTCAGCAATCCTGCGGCTCATATCAACCTATCCAACCGGCAAGTAGCTGGCGAAACCGGATCCCCAATTTCAGGAAGCCCGCTTTTAGTGGTTCCTGGCCATAGTATTTATTGACAAAAATAGCCATGGCCCCATAAAACCTTTCACGGTACAGCTTGTCTTTGATCGTGCTTTTACCTTTGGCGTGGGTGATGGTCACCTGGGGAAAATAATAACAGGAATACCCTGCTTTCTTTATGCGGATACTCAGGTCTATATCCTCGGCGTACATGAAGAATGACTCGTCAAAACCTCCCAGTTCACGGAACAAGCTGCTTCGGATCAGAAGAAAAGCCCCTGAAAGGGCATCAATTTCTCCGGGTTCATCTTCTTTCAGATGTCCGGCATAGTAGGCCGCAAAAAATGGGGAAGATGGAAACAACGCAGCGAGGCCAAATAATTTAAAAAAACTGGCGCGTGGGCCGGGCATTCCCCGCTTGGATTCTTTCAGAAAACGGCCCTTCTCATCCAGCATCCGAACCCCCAGTGCCCCTACACCTGGGTTATGGTCTAAAAAGCTGATGGTTTTAGCAAGCGCATCCGCCGGTATGACCGTATCGGGATTCAGAAAGAGGGCATATTCTCCGCTGGCCATAACAAAAGCCTGGTTACAGGCTTTTGAAAAACCCGTGTTGGTGGTATTGGCCACCCATTTTACTCCCGGAAATTCATGCGATAGAATTTCCAGAGTCTGATCCGCCGAAGCATTGTCGACAACGATCACTTCCACGGCAAAACCACAAACGCGTACTGCTTCCTCCACCGATCGTAAGCAGGAACGGAGAGGAAGAAGGGAGTTATAAGAGACGAGCAGGAGTGAGAGTTTCACGGGGCAAAGATAGACCAGGATGGATAGGATTTTTGGATTACCTGGATTTTATGATTATGTAGATTTCAAGGATTGCGGTGAGTTCACAGATTTTTCTCGCGGCGCACGCAAAGAGGCAAAGAACGCAGCGGCAGTTTTCTTTTCGAAAATAGGACGGCCGCCGCGTTCGCCACAATCTCTGCGTACGCGGCGAGAAACAAATCCACATAATCATAAAATCCAGGTAATCCAAAAATCCTTCCAATCCTGGTCTATCTTTGCCCCATGAAACAAGCCCTATTAGAAGCCGTACTTGCCGGTGGTGCAGAATTACTCAGGTTCTACCATAAAGATTTTATCATTTCGAATAAAGAAGGGGTCAATAACCTCGTTACCGAAGCCGATCATGCGGCGGAAAAAGCGATCTTTGAAGTGATCAAAAAACATTACCCCGATCATTATATCCTGAGTGAGGAAGCCGGGGTCATGGCCCAGGATTCCCCTTATAAATGGATCGTGGATCCCATAGATGGTACCGTGAATTTTGCCCATGGATTACCCATTTGTTGTGTGTCGATCGGTGTGGAAAAAGACGGAGAAATGATCCTGGGTGCTGTTTACGCACCGGTACTGAATGAACTTTTTGTAGCCGAAAAAGGAAAAGGCGCTACACTGAATGATAAACCGATCCATGTCAGCCAGGAAACCGATGTCTGGAAATCCTGTCTCGTTACGGGTTTTCCTTATAGCTACCTGGATATGGAGAACGGACCGCTGGATGTATTTGACCGGCTTATCCGAAAGGGAGTGCCGGTAAGACGTTTGGGTTCGGCGGCCATTGACCTCTGCTGGGTGGCCGCAGGAAGGTTTGATGGATTCTATGAACACAAACTCCAGGCATGGGATAGTGCCGCCGGTTTCCTGATGGTGGAAGAAGCGGGAGGAACAGTAACGGATTTCAACGGTGATCGGTATTCACCCTATCAACCCCATCTGGTCGCCACCAACGGACAGATACAAACACAATTACTTCAGATCATACATAATACTTATTGATATGCCGGAACGGACAGAAATAGCTACCCTGGGAGAATTTGGATTGATCGAGCACCTGACACGAAACAATGAAACACGCAATGCCACCACGCTGCTGAGTGTGGGCGATGATGCCGCGGTGATCGATCATTTTGGCAAACAAACCGTGGTCACTACCGACCTGTTGGTAGAAGGTGTTCATTTTGACCTGTCCTATACCCCTCTCAAACACCTGGGGTATAAAAGCATTGTCGTCAATCTGAGTGATATCTATGCCATGAATGCCACGCCCACTCAGGTAGTGGTGAGCCTGGGCATCAGCAACCGGTTCAGTGTGGAATCGCTCGAAGAGTTTTATGAAGGGATCTATGCTGCCTGCCGCGAATACAATGTGGACCTCGTAGGCGGTGATACCACCTCCTCGCAAAAAGGAATGATCATTTCGGTTACAGCCCTGGGTGAAGTGGCCCCGGATAAATATGTAAAAAGAAGCACCGCGCAAAAAGGGGACCTCCTTTGTGTAAGTGGTGATTTAGGTGCTGCCTATATCGGATTGCTCTTCCTCGAAAGAGAAAAAAAGATCTATCTCGAGAACCCACAGATACAACCCGACCTGGAAGGAGAAGCCTATGTAATAGGCAGGCTTCTCAAACCTGAAGCAAGAAAAGATATCATTGCCTTCTTCGAAGAAAAAGGGATCATGCCCACGTCCATGATGGATATCAGCGACGGGCTTAGCTCAGAGATCCTCCACATTTGCAAACAAAGCGAATTGGGTTGTATCTTGTATGAAGAGAAGATCCCTGTGGCGCAGGACTCAAAACTGGCGGCCTATAAATTTGAAATAGACCCGACTGCCTGTGCCCTGAGCGGGGGCGAAGATTACGAGCTTGTTTTCACGGTGGCCCAGACGGATTATGAAAAAATAAAGGACAATGAAGCAATCAGTATTGTGGGCTATATGACAGAACCGGAAAAAGGTGCGCAGATCATCACCAAAGGCGGTAGCCAACACCCCCTCACCGCACAGGGATGGAACCATTTGAAGAAATGAACAAAATCATTTTAGGGATCCTTATCCCCCTGCTTCTTACCGCCTGCACGGCCAGCCGCAAAACCAGGGCCGTTCCAAATATCGCACCCACCGCACTCCAGGAAGATTATCGGGTTTTTCGGAACCTGATTGAGTCAACACATCCAAGCACGTATTGGTATACATCCAAGCCAGCTATGGACTCGGTATTCGATTGGGGCATGACCCAACTCGCCGATTCCATGAATGAAAGAAATTTCAGGAAACTACTCAGTTATGTGTATGCGCATGTGCATTGCGGACATTCTACCATACGCTCGTCCAAAAATTACAACCGCCTCGTGGACACGCTTCGTCAGCTTTCTTTCCCCCTTCGCATCAAAACCTGGGGTGATACCACGGTGGTGACCGCCAATCTCAATCGCCATGATAGCATCCTGGTTCGGGGTACTCCCCTTACCCATATCGATGGGATTCCAATACGGACACTCGTGGATACCCTGGCGCAATTTCTCTCCTCCGATGGGTATTCATTTACCCATAAATACCAATCACTCAGCAGCGGTGGAAATTTCAGCGCGCTTTATACCACCGTGTTTGGCATAAAAAATAAATACCGTATCGGTTATTTGGATAATACAGGCAAAGAAAAAGAAGTGACCATTCCCGTATTCGATCCACGCAAGGATAGTTTGTTCCGAAGGGGAATCGCCCAGATGAGAAGACCGCCAAAAAGTGAAAGAAAACAACAGGAACGCAATAACTCGCGGCAACTCCTGTTTGCCGATCCGGATTCCACCGGATACATGACCCTCAATAGTTTTAGCAACGGGTATGGATTAAAAAAATTCTTCCGGACGTCTTTTCGCTCTTTGCGACAGCAAAAAACCAAAAACCTGGTGATCGATGTGCGTGGAAACGGCGGAGGTAATGTGGGGAATTCCACACTCCTGACCAAGTTTATTGCCCGCCAACCTTTTCGTCTGGCCGATTCACTCTATGCCATTCGTAAGAATCCACCGCATGGTAAATACGTTCAGAATAATTTCTTCAACAAGCTCTTCCTCCTTTTCTTCACCAGGAAAAAAGCAGATGGCTATTATCATTTTGGGTTTTATGAAAAACATTATTTCAAACCCAAAAAGAAAAATCGCTTCAATGGACATGTCTATATCGTTACGGGAGGCAACTCTTTTTCAGCCACCACGCTTTTTGCCGGGACATTAAGAGAACAAGACAATGTAACGATCATTGGAGAAGAAACCGGTGGTGCAGCCTATGGTAATTCTGCCTGGCTAATCCCTTATGTTACCCTTCCTCATTCAAAAGTTCGCTTTCGTTTGCCCTTGTTTCGCCTTGTTACCCATCCGTTAAAACCAAAAGACGGGAAAGGGGTACAGCCGGAGATCTTTGTAGGGCCGAGTGTAGATGCCATACGAAATGGGTTGGATTATAAAATTGAAGAAGTAAAAAAACGCATCCTCGCGTCACATGTACAATAGTTGAGAGAAATTTTACCGGCAGTCTGCAAGGAACTCCAGGTTAAATGGAGATTGTGGTGAATGCGGCTTCATATCCCTTCCTGATATACCCCAGTTGGTTATCAAGACCTGCAGCCTTCGCAGGATAGGTGCTTGCCATACGACAAGCCTCCTCGAGTGAAATACCACAATGGTCAACACAGTTTTTTACTGCTTTCATCATGGTTAGGGCAGAGCCTGATAAGGTTCCATCCGGCATACAATAGCGGTCGCCCTGAAATACATGCGGATAAGGCCCTTCGGCTGTTTCGGCCACTGCATCAGTAATGAGAAATAGCCGGTCACCCATGATCTTTTTGCTGATGCGCACGGCGGCAAGATCAGTATGCACACCATCCACCACCATACTGCTCATCACTAACCGATGATCATAGATGGCGCCCACCATGCCGGGGGCACGGCTCTGCAGGGGAGACATGGCATTGTATAAATGAGTAGCCAGTGTAATACCTCCGTTAAAGGCACGGGTGGCTTGTTCATAGGTGGCATTGCTATGTCCCGCAGAAACGATCACGCCATTCTCCTGAAGTAAATGGATCAGTTCCGGGTCACAACATTCGGGCGCCAGGGTCATGATCCTGATTACGCCTTTCCCTTCTTCCAGTAATTCAAGGATCTCTTTTCTGGCAGGTGTATGGACAAACGCCTCCAGGTGGGCGCCTCTTTTTTCTTTATTGATAAATGGCCCTTCAAGGTGCAGGCCCAATAAACCCTTACCCCCTTTTTCCCAATAGGCTTTTACTGCCCGGATACCTGCAGAAACCACTTCACGGCTATTGGTAGCAATGGTAATACAAAAGTGAGTGGCGCCTCCGTCAAGGCTGTATTGATAAGTGGCTTCCAGACTTTCGGTGGTGGGTTGTTGTGAAAAAAGATGCCCATTGCCGCCATATATCTGCAGGTCAATAAAACCCGGAGCAAGGATCTTTCCGGAAAGATCAATGCGTTCATACCCGGAGGGGATTTCTGTAACAGGTACCAGGTCTTGAATGATATCATCGTCTGCAAGCACGGCCAGCCCCGATCGCTCTTCGCTACCGGTGTAGATCAGGGAAGGGAGATAGGCTGATTTCATGTATTAAAGGCTTAGGAGAAAAGGGTCGCCATCTTTCCAGAAAGGCATTTGGCCGCGCACTTCTTCCAGTGATTTTTTTTCGAGGGTGATCGTATGAATCGTTTCTGTATCTGCCTGATGAAATAAGGTTTGCCCAAGAGGGTCGATCACGAGGCTGTCACCGGAATAGTAATGTCCATTCCCGTCTTCGCCTACCCGGTTTAATCCTATTACATAGGATTGGTTTTCGATCGCCCTTGCCGGTAAGAGGCTTTTCCAGGCATGCGCCCGCCTGGCTGGCCAGTTGGCCACATAGATCAGCAGGTCGTATTCGGGGCCTTCTTCCTGTGATTGCTGCCTGGCCCAAACCGGAAACCTCAGATCATAACAGATCAGCAGGTTGATCCGCCAACCCTTTACAGAAGCGATCAGGCGTTTATTACCGGGTGAATATTTTTCATCTTCGCCGGCATAGGCAAACAAATGTCGTTTATCATACACTCCTATTTGCCCATTGGGCAAAACCCAAAGCAGACGGTTATAAAATTCATCCCCATCACGAATGATCAGGCTGCCCGCGAGGATGATCTTTCGTTCGGCACTGAGCTCTTTCATCCAACTCACTGTGGGGCCATCCATGGTCTCCGCCAGTCTTGCCGGGTCCATACTAAATCCGGTCGAGAACATCTCGGGCAGGAGGACCAATTCGGTCTTTTCTGTTATGGACCGGATCTTCTCCTCAAACATACGCCGGTTAGCTGCCGGGTCTTCCCAATGGAGGGCCGTTTGTATAAGACTGATCGTGAGTGATGACATGAAAAAAGATGTCTTGTAAAGGTATTGATCTTATAATTTACAATGAACGTATCTTTAATCCACACATCAACTTATTTATCATGAAACGATCTCTTGTCCTCCTTGCTTTAGTTATTTCTATTTCTTCATTAGCCCAGCGCAAAGGCGACCCCGCATTGACCGAGGTATGGCAACCCGAACCCAGGGTAGTAACCCCCGGCCCTACGGCCGCTGGTGTCCCATCCGATGCAATCGCTTTGTTCGATGGCAAAGACCTTTCCGGTTGGCAAAAGAAAATGGGTGGCGGTGCTCCTGAATGGAAAGTGGCCGATGATATACTGACCGTTGTAGGAGGTAAGGGGGATATACAAACCAAAGAAGGATTTGGCAGTTGCCAGTTACATATTGAATGGCGCACTCCCGCCGTTGTGGCCGGAAACGGACAGGGCAGGGGAAATAGCGGGATTTTCCTGATGGGCCGCTATGAACTGCAGATCCTGGATAATTATAATAACCGCACCTATAGCAATGGACAGGCGGCCAGTATTTACAAACAACACATGCCCCTGGTCAATGCCTGCCGGCCTCCGGGCGAATGGCAAACCTATGATATCGTATTTACCGCTCCGCGTTTCAATACCAAAGACAGCAGCCTGATCTCCCCGGCCTATATCACCGTCATCCACAATGGCGTATTGGTGCAAAACCATACCGCTATCTGGGGTGGCACCGAATATATCGGCGTGGCTGAATACAAACTCCATAGCGACCGGGAACCCATAATTTTACAAGACCATGGCAACCCTGTGAGCTTTAGGAACATCTGGATTAGAAAGCTGGATTAAGAATCGTTTCCGGTAGTCCCGATACGTTGGGGCGAAAAGGTTCAGGCGGTAGTTGCTAACACTGCCTCGCGGCGTCCGCCTCGGGAAAAAGCCACCCGGTCATCAAATTTTAGCTTAAAATTTCATTGAAATACTGTTAATTGACCCCAAATATTTGATCATGTTATTCCGGAAATCAAAAAAAGCCATTCTTTCCTTTTTTGTGTTTCAATTGCTGGCGCTGCTGGTGTTTGCCCAACCGGGCATACCCGTCACCAAATGGACCCCTGATGGGAACAGTTATTACCAGGCCGAAAAAGGCGAGATCGTCAAGACCGATCTGCCTGGTTTGACCAAGACCACCTTTATCAGCAAAAAGGATCTTACGGTCAATGGAAAAGCCATTGCCCCCCGTAGTTTTCAACTTTCTGAGGACGGTAAGCTTGCTCTTATTTACACGAATGCCAAACGTGTATGGCGCTATCCTACCCGGGGTGATTACTGGGTATTGAACCGCACCACGGGTGAATTAAAACAAATTGGCAAGGGTAAACCTGAGTCAACACTCCAATTTGCCAAATTCTCCCCCGATGCGACCAAGGTAGCCTATGTATGTGAGCACAATATTTATGTGGAAGACCTGGCCAGTGGCGCCATCAAAAAACTGACCGATGACAAGGGTACCAAAAAACTCATCAACGGGACCTTTGACTGGGTATATGAAGAAGAGTTTGCCATGCGTGATGGTTTTCGCTGGAGCCCCGATGGAAAAAGCATTGCTTACTGGCAGATCGATGCCAATCAGATTCGCGATTATTTCATGCTGAACACCACCGACTCGGTGTATAGCCAGGTGATTCCGGTAGAATACCCCAAAGTAGGTGAGCCCCCGTCGCCGGCACGTATCGGCGTAGTTGATATCAACAATGCAGATACCAAATGGATGAATGTACCCGGCGATCCCGCTCAACATTATATTGTGCGAATGGAATGGAGCGCCCCCGGCGAGATCATTCTGCAACAACTCAACCGTCGCCAGAATGAAAGCAAGCTGATGCTCTGCAATACAGCCACGGCCGAAGCAAAGACCATCTACACCGAATCAGATTCAGCCTGGGTAGCTACCGTCAGTGAGTGGACCGACGATGTGACCGGCTGGGACTGGATCAATGGTAAAAAAGAATTTCTCTGGTTGAGTGAAAAAGATGGCTGGCGTCATCTCTACCGCGTCACCCGCGATGGAGCAAAAGAAACACTGATCACCAAAGGCGATTATGATGTGATCGATGTATTGCTCGCCGATGAAAAAACAGGGTATGTCTATTTTACGGCTTCACCTAAAAATGCCACCCAGAAATATTTATACAAAACCAAACTGGATGGCAAAGGAAAACTGGAATTGGTTTCCCCTTCCAATGAAATAGGTACACATGGATATGAGATCGCGCCAAGTGGAAAATTTGCGCGGCATACTTTCTCTAATTATTATACCATGCCCATGACCGAGTGGGTTTATCTGCCTGCTCATACCCCTTTCAACGAAAAAGATGATATCAGCAAAAAGGTAAAACCTGCTTCGGAAGTGAATTCAAATACTTCATATTTTCAGGTTACCACCGATGATGGTGTTACCCTGGATGGCTGGATGGTAAAACCCAACAATTTTGATCCGAATAAAAAATATCCCCTGGTTTTCTATGTGTATGGCGAACCAGCTGCAGCAACCGTAACCGACAGCTATGGCGCCGCAGGCAATTTTCTGTATGCCGGCGATATGGAAGCGGATGGATATATACAGGTCTCTGTGGATAACCGCGGTACTCCCGCTCCCCGCGGACGGGCCTGGAGAAAATCAATCTATAAAAATATCGGGCAGCTCAATATCCGGGACCAGGCCTTTGCCGCTAAGCAAATTGTAAAATGGCCCTTTATCGACAGCACGCGGGTGGCCGTATGGGGATGGAGCGGTGGTGGTTCATCCACCCTCAACTTGCTCTTCCAATACCCCGAAACCTATCAAACTGGTATTTCCATTGCGCCGGTTACCAGCTCCCTGCTGTATGATAATATCTACACTGAAAGGTATATGGGTCTTCCCCAGGAAGATATGGCTCCCTATAAAATGGGCGCCGCCCTTACCTATGCAAAAAACCTGCGGGGTAATTTGCTGGTGATCCATGGTACAGGAGATGATAATGTACACTATCAGAATATGGAAATGCTGGTGAATGAACTGGTGAAACACAAGAAACAATTCCAATTCATGGCCTACCCCAATCGCACACATGGTATCAGCGAAGGTCAGGGCACGTTTCAACACCTTGCCGCATTGTACACTAAATTTTTAAAAGAAAACTGCCCTCCGGGTGGAAGAACAGAAGAAGAAGTGAAGCAGGCAGCGGCTTCGGGGAAGAAAGGGTTTTAGAGAAATAAGGAACAGAAAAATAAGGAATAAGAGAGAGGTCACTGCGCTGATTGCAATACCCACCTATTTTCTTATTCCTTATTTTTCTGTTCCTTATTCCCCATCTTCGTCAACACCTCTCTGATCTTATCGGTTTCAAACCCCCGCTGTATCAAATAATCCCTCGTCTTACTCATTTTCACAAACCCATTGGTGCCTGCTCCGCGAATGGAGTTCCACTTTTTTTTGGCCAGGGCTTCCAGTGTTTTCTGATAAACTGTTTCATCGATTTCCTGTAAAGCCTTACGGATACAGTAATCACTCACTTTCCGTTGTTTCAATTCATATTTGATCTTGACCCGGCCCCAGCCCTTCATACGAAACTTACCTCCCGCGAAGGCGATCGCAAATCGTTCCTCATTCAAATAATCTTCTTGTATCAACGCGGAGATCACCTCATCCACCTCCTGGCGGTGGAGACCAAATCCATAGGCTTTTTCTTTTACCTCGCTATGGCTGCGTTCCTGATAGGCGCAGTAATGCTTTAATTTTTGAAGGGCTTGTGCCGGTGTAAGGCGTTGAAGCGGCATAGGGAAATGAGTATTTTACAAACAGGACTATTCCTCCAATCGCTCCACTGCGCCAAACTTTGTTTTCAGCAGGTCATCATACTCATCGGCCTTTCGAAAGAGGTTGCCAAAAATTGCCTGTCCCATTTCGAGGCTCATATCCAGATCATATAATACACAGGAAAGGACGATATTCTGTTTCAGGCAACTCAGTACCAGGCCATTTAAGGAATAATTTTCCTGTAACAGGTAATGATACAGTGATTTGATCATGGCCGGATCGGTGGGAAGCTGACAGAGATAGGCATCCCCGGCAATAAAATAATTCTCGGGGTTATAGGTGATGCGGATCTTTGCCGTTCCTTCTTTTACCGACCAGTTATTGGCGCCTTCGCGGGCCAGTTTGATATCCTTGCCCAGGCTTTTCAAAATTTCTTCAATCGTTTTGGCCACGCCAACCGGTTCCAGTTCTTTTTCCGGCATGGTGGGGAGCTCTACTTCCGTGCCACAACTGGGGCAGTATTTACCCGAGTCAATATTTCCCGCCAATACCAGGTAGCCGCAACTAAAACAACGGGTGGAAGGATACCCTTTATTGGGAACATAGAGGCGAAGGGCTTCCAGCAGGTAATTCACGGGGAGGGCAAATCCCAGGTTATCGCCACCGCGAATGATAAATGTATTTACCCCAATGATCTCTCCGGCCCCATTTACCAGCGGGCCTCCGCTATTACCAGGGTTGATCGCGGCATCGATCTGGATATACTTCAGGCCATCACGCACACGGTCCACTTTACTGATCACTCCTTGTGTGGCGGTATAATTCAATCCATAAGGATGGCCAATGGCGATCACCGGGTCACCGTCCTTCATGGACTCATATCGCCCGAGTTTGATATCGGGAAGTTCAACTCCTAAAGGAGAGGCCAAAAAAGCCAGGTCGTGTTTTCTGTCGGTATAAAAAACCCTTGACACTTGTTTTTCAAAGGTCTTGCCCGCAATGGTGACCTCCGCATTATTTCCCACCACATGGTCATTGGTGATGATGAGGTCAAATTCCTTCAGGTAAAAACCGGTGCCCGTTCCGGTCTGTGTCGCGATCTGTATGATAGCGGGCTGAAATCGTTCAATGGTCAACGTTGATGCTCCGGGTTCCATGGCTCACTTGTTTTCCAGGTTCAAAAATTCAATTTCATTGGTAAAGGAGTGGTTGAACTCCATCAGGTTGTCAAAACGAAGGTTCTCATTACGAAAAACCAGCGAAGGGAATTTGGATTTCCACGCCTCGGTGATCTCCTGGATCCGCTGATAAATGGCATCCACATCAAACCGGCCATCAGCCTTGTTATAAAACTTACGGGGAAACCCAAGCGCCTCAAAATAATCACTGTAGTTCACCCGCATAAACAGTTCAAAGAGCGCGGATACGGGACGGGGAAGGCTATAGGAATACTGGCAATAGGCAAAACCATATTCGCTGATCTTGGTGGCAATAGCCGGGTAATTATTCTCTTTGTACCAGATCAGGTTTTGATTGGCCGCGGAGATCATATCGGCGATCGTCTTATAGGCCTGGGGGGCAACAATGGAAAAAGTGTGCCTGGACCGGTACAGGTCATGGAAGACCTCTTCCCGGGTTTTTGCCTGTAGTTTCCGGTAGGCTTCCACCAGGTCACGGTTTTTTTCCGGTACCGGTTTATCCTCCTTACGGAAATATAATTCCACGATCTTTTCCAGGTCATGCATCAGTTTTCCTTCCGGCACCAGCAGGTAGTCGATCTGAAAGGCCAGGGTGAGCAGGAGGTAGGCAATGCCGCCATGAAATTTATCTGCATCCAGTGTCCCTACCAGTTCCAGGGTCTCAGCGATCCACTTCTGCATGTACTGGTACTTGATCTCCTTCTCCGCGGCAGATATCTCATGGATATGTTCAATATCATGCTTCTCCAGGATGGTAAAGTCCTGCACCAGCAGGTCATCCTGCTTATCGGCCTTGGTGGCCAGTTCTTTCAGGCCATAGTATAGTTTATTGGGGTTGCCGGCAACCACGGGGGTGTCGAAGCGCATACAGAGCCGGTCGCCATCCAGGGCATAGCGCGAATAATACAGGCTGAAATTAAGTTCCAGTAATCGACGCATCACCGGCACACTCGGCTGGGGCATCCGGGCCAGGGTCACTTCGGCGGATAGCTGGTCACCGGTAAACCGGCCCCTGACGATCTTGGAGCCCTGGAAAATCTCAAACTGGCCCTCGTTGCCGTTTCGCTGGTAAATGACATTTCCCGCCGAATCATCCGTCAGGTAGTCAAAAAAGGCATCCAGGGCCTCGGGGTGCTTCTTTTCCTTGAATAAATTATCCGCATCCGTCCACCGGTTTACTTTCACCGTGGTCTTATTGTTGTCCGAATACCGGCCAAACTGGATCGCCGGTTCTGGCAGGTCGGGCTTCTTCTTTGATTTTCCAAAAAGTTTATCAAACATAGGAGGACAGGGTTGTAAAAGTGGCAAGTTAGGGATATCAAGGGAGAGATAACAGATGTGGGATTGAGGATGTTGGATGTTGGATGTTGGAAGGCCACCAACATCCAACATCCAACATCCTCAATACTATTGGGAATTAGTTAAAAATCAGTAGTTTCGCCGCAAACCCGATAAGATGAAATTTATCGTTTCCTCGTCAGCGCTGCTTAAACAATTGCAACATATTGCAGGTGTCATTAATACCAATACGGTTCTTCCCATCCTCGAAGATTTTCTTTTCGAAGTAGAAAAGAATAAAATGACGGTGGTAGCCACCGACCTGGAAACCGTAATGCGGGTAGCGCTGGATGTGGAAGCCAAAGACAGTGGCAAGGTTTGTATTCCTGCCAAGATCCTGTTGGACAGCTTGAAGAACATCCCCGATCAGCCACTTACCTTCAACATTGATAAGAACTACGCCGTAGAAATCACCAGTGATAACGGGAAATATAAAGTGATGGGTGAGAACCCCGATAATTTCCCCAAAGAACCATCAGCCGATGAAACAACTTCCTTCACGGCCACTTCCACCGCTTTGCTTACCGCGATTAACAAGACCATTTTTGCCGTCAGCAATGATGATCTCCGTCCGGCCATGACAGGTGTATTCTTTGAATTGGATAAAAAAGGGATGCAAACTGTTGCCACCGATGCGCACCGTCTCGTTCGCTACAAACGCACCGATGTGAAATGCCCGAAGAACGACTCCTTTATCGTTCCTAAAAAACCGCTGAACCTGCTGAAATCTGTTTTACCGGATAGTGACGACGAGATCACGATCAGCTATAATAACAACCATCTTTTTGTCACCCTCAATAATACCCGGATGAGCTGCCGTTTGATCGATGCGCGCTTCCCGGATTATAAAGTGGTGATCCCCGCCGACAACCCCTACAAACTCACCGTTAATAAAATGGACTTCCAGGGCGCTCTTCGCCGGGTGAGTATCTTTAGTAATAAAAGCACCAACCAGGTGGCCCTCTCCATCGCCGGAAGCCAGTTGGAACTCACCGCACAGGATGTTGACTTCTCCTTTGAAGGAGATGAAAAAATGAAGTGCCGTTACGATGGGGAAGACATTACCATCGCCTTCAACGCCCGCTTCCTGATCGAAATGCTCAACGCCGCCGACAGCGATGAAGTGGTGGTGGAATTATCTACGCCTACCAAGGCAGGAATCCTCAAGCCAACCGAGCAGGACGAAAATGAAGAGTTGATGATGCTGGTGATGCCGCTGATGCTTAATCAATAAACGACCAGGATTTACCAGGATTTTAGGATTGGAGGATTAAGGGATTGCGGGATTATTCGATTTCGGGATTTCTTATCATTGGTTAAATTGTGGTATGGCTGGCTCCTTTATTCCGGTACAAATTTTTACCAACTACATTGATGCCCATATATTATTGGGTAGATTGGAATCGGAGAATATTGTGTGTTACCTCATGGATGAAAACACGGTGACCATTAATCCTATTTGGACACAGGCTGTCGGGGGTATTAAACTCATGGTGGAAAAATCACAGGTTGGCCGGGCCATGGAGCTGATCCATGAAATTCAGCAGGAAAAAAAAGAAAAGATCATCTGTCCTAAATGTGGCTCAGACAATATCGAATATGTCAGCTCTCCACGTAAGCCCGCCAATTGGATTGGAGCCATTTTCGGATTCTTTCTTGGAGACTATCCCGTTACAGTAAGAAAGGTCTATCACTGTTTCAATTGTAAACATGAATTTGATCCTCCGGTAGAAAACTAAGGTTTCTTTTTTTCTTGAATGCAGGTATTTAGCTGTTTACATTATAGACAACTTTTCGAATGAAAAACCGTCCATAGGTAAATTCGCCATCTTCATACCGCCATACCGCTTCTCCAAAGGAACAAAGTCGATAACCATTGAATTCCCCATACTCAGTCATGGGCGTTGAGAAGGGGTACGCTTTCATTTCATTTACCTCGATGCGGTCATAAGACAGGAAATTGATCATTTGCCCTTCTGTATTAAAACTTAATATGGCCGAAACTGAAATCCCTTCATTGGTAAAGATCGCTTTTACCGACAGGCTATCTATCTCCTCCCAACTGATTCGATTATCAATAAGTGCCGCCGGGGCCATGATGCAAATGTCATTGAGCAGGGTGACCGTTTCCGCTTTGTTCATTGCCTCCCCGCTTTTTTGTATCACCGGAAATAATCCAAATAAGCGGATATCCATACTTGCTTTGGCCTTTTCATAGTGATGGTAACCGGGAACTTTAATGCCCTTCATTTTCCCTTTCATAAAGAATAGGCGCGCGGGCTGTGGCATAAAATCATATTGCTCACAGGTAAAAGGAAAATAATCCTGTGTTTTACTTCGCATTTGACCATCCATCTCCACATAAAAATTATACACCCTGGGTTTGTTTACTACTCCCACATACCTTAGATATTTTTGAACAGGTTCAGGAAGGTGAGCAAGATCCTTTTCGGTCAGCATTTCCTTGTTTACAGGGATATTACCCGAAAGGTTTTGGGTAACATCATTCCGGAATTTTTTTTCAAACCGGAAATTTCCCCAGGCTAAAAATAAAACCAGTGTCAGGATCACAACGGCAACGATAATCAGGATCTTAAGCATGATGCCAGGATTTTACCGGAAAGGTAGGGAGGTGCCTGGTACTGCCCTATGATTTCAAACAGGTTGATATTCTCCAAACAGGTTCCAATCCATTCCATTTCCCCATCCCTGCCCATGGTCACTGGTATTTCTTGTTTTGTGCGCGTCGCTAATGCGATAGTCGCCATAGGCCAACAAGGATAAAATGGCCCCGGGTCTTAAATGAGCGCTTGCCCAGCTTAGTGGCGTATCCCCACTCGCATCTTTTGCTTCTTTATCGGCCCCATGTTCCAATAAAAATTGAATCGTTCGCTCGTCGGCATAAGCGGCCGCCCTATGCAGTGGGCTCTCTCCCTTTGTTCGCACATCCCGCATAAAAGCGCCCGTCTCAACACCTGGTTTTGTTCGGGCGTTCACATACGCCCCTTTTTCTACAAGCAATTTGACCGTATAGAAATAATAGGGCCGGCCTGCTTTACACAAAGCGGAATGTAAGGGTGTTTCCTCCGAATCAGCCAGTTTCATGTTTACATTGGCTCCATGTCCGATGAGAAAATCACAAACCTTCCAATGCCCAAAAAATGCGGCATTCCCCAATTCTTCATCGAGGTTAAGCGAACTAAGGTTACCGCCCGCCTCCAATACTGCTTTGAGTGCCGTTGTATCGTTGTAATAAACAAACCACTGAAGTGGTTTCACCGTTCCCTGCGTTAGCATGTTCTGCCAATCCGGTAGCTTCAAAAGATCGAACACAAGATCTGTTCTTCCTTTGCTGATATAATCCAATAGGCTGGCACTATTCATTTCCATTAAGTTTACTGCACGGTTAATCCTGAAACACCACCGGTGTGCGATTCCTGCCCGACCAGTCCATGATGGCTTTCCTGGCCTCTGCTCTTTCTTCCGCGGTCAATGGCTCCTTTTGGGGTCTGATCCAATGGGTGGTATAGGCAAAATAGAGTATGAGTCCATCCTCTCCGAATTCATACTCTGTTTCAGCTAATCTTCCCTGCTTAACATAATAAAGCCTCCCGGAACGGCCATCTGATTTTTGGTGAACCCCGTCGTCGTCCAACAAGCTGTCCACCTCATCCCGCTTATGCCGGGCCGCATCCCATTGTTCGCGGATCTTTTTTGAAATATGGTGTTGAAAATGGGTATCATCTATTTTCACGGTGGTCCAACCAAATGGGGTGGCCATTCGTATCTCTTCGCGGTTACGCACGATTTGTGCTTTGCAATAAGCTTCTTTATCCGGTTTATCCAACTGACGGGCCGCATCGGCCAACTGAAGCCAATACTCTTCGGCAAAATAATGTCCGCTCTTATCGGCCAGATCGATCAGGCTCAGTAACGCCCATTCCCATTGTTTGGTCCGCATGTGCATCTGTATATGCCCATACGCTTTGTGCCCGGTATAATGCTCCGGCAGGTAGTCGATCAGGCGTTGAAAGATGTTGGAGGGACTCATGTTGGTTTTCAGTGTGCAATTTATTCGATCGTAATTTTGTCGCCGGGTTTGGCCCGCGTCACTTTTTCGGTGTACTGTTGAAAAAATACAGGGATGCTGTCTTCGAGGCCATTCTCTATCCGGTCCTTGATCTTGGCAAAAGCCAGTATGGTTACCTGATAATCCGGCAGACCCGTTATCAATACCGGCTGATGTCTTTCTTCAAACCATACATAGACGCCGCCAAACTTTCGCCGGGCTACTTCAAATAGATATGCACCCGCCTGGGCAATCATATCCTGCATCACACGCGGGTCCATCTTGGAAGCATGGGTAGAAAATTCATCCATCAATTTATCCAATAACAAAAGGCTGTCACCGGTATAGTCAAAGGCCCCGTTGAACCGGGGATTGAAAGCCTGGGCCAGTCTTTCCGCATTGGCCGTCATATCCCGAATAAAAATGGCCTGTAATTTTTCCGCATCATAGGCCGGTCTTTCCGGCGGAAGCTCCTTCTTCTTTTTCCAGCTAAATAGTCCCATGAGTGTAAATTAAAATATTAATTTAACTCCATCAGAAATTAGCGGGTGCTGCCGGAATAATGGGAAATGGCGCTAATCCTTTTTTGTCACTGTCAGGTACCTGAAATGGGCTTCGGTTCCCGGGCCTATCCATAGACCGATACGTCCGCGGTTTGCTGACCCAAGTTTGAGGTCGTTTACAATCAATGAGGGTTGGGATGCCCCATGGAGATAAAGCCTGGCCGTATCATTGATCACTTCGATCTTCACTTTTGTCCAGGTGGCCGGCTCCAGGTCGGCATACGATTCATATTTCTCAGGAAAGGCATCCCGCAGGGCATGCCAGGGATGATCGGGATAGGAGATATACTGTAAGGAATGGTTTCGGCGAACCTGATCATTCGCCCGGCCATTGGTCGGCCGCAGGTAAAAGCATTCAAAATGAGACGCGTTGCTATCGACCCGAAAAGCGATGCCTACAAATCCCCGGGCTGTTTCAGAGGCTTTCTTACCGGGCTCACCCGCCACTTCCATCTCAATAATGCCGTTGTGAAATGAGAGTCCTTCAAGTATCGCCAGCTTACGCTCGGTGGGATTTTCTACCGCGTTGTCAAAAACCCGGATCCCCTTTTTTCCTTTAAAGGTAACGGCGGCAATATCCACTAAATAAGGTTCGAGTCCCTCCGTATTTTCCAATGGGTATACGATCTTTTGTTCCTGTGCCTGCAGGGAAGCAACAAAAAACAAAACAAACAATACAGGTAGTATTCGTTTCATATCGAATGATTTTCCGAGTGAAATAAAGTCAGCAGGTTGCGGTAACCATTGCTCTATTCAAGATCAATATACACCAGCTTGTATTTTTTCCCCACCTTGATTACAGGGGTATAAAGTGCTTTTAAGAGAAAACCAAGCCCTACAACCCCTCCTGCCAGTGCGAGTGAGCCCGCTTTCACCCCGCCCGAACCTTTGGCAGTAGCATTGATCAGGTGAAGTCCGGCATAACCCATTCCGCCTGCACGAAATAACCAACCGCCTTTTATCCAATAAAAATGGACATGCCCCGCTGATCGCCTGATCTGAAACCGTCCATCATTGTACTCAATGCTGATACCGGGCTTGGGAAAGGCATAGATATCGGAATGGGCATAGCCGGTGGTCAAATACCTCAGCGTGTCTGTGCCCATCAGAAAATAACGGACGATAACCGGCTGAATGAACAGCGAATCATTGGTGATCTTTTTGATCAGGCCTTTGCGCCATTCCTTATTGGATAACTGAAACGCGATCTCCGTACCGGGCCAATACCGACGAATGGTTTTGTTCTTTTTCTTCAGGGTCAATACACTTACCTGAGCCTGGGTTTGCCCCGAGAGCAGGAAGAAAAAGAGAATGGCAGTCAGTATCCTCATGGTTCCTAAAACTACTCGCTCTTATTATGCCCGCTGTCCAATTTTTTGTTAAAACTATTTTATTCAATACTGAACTACTTTTTAGGAAACCCCGCGTGTGCCATTATTCGATGTATTTGTTTTAAATGGCGGTCGGTGTGCGCAAAGTGTACCACAATGAGGGCATGAATGCTCCTTCTTTTCTCCTGGCCCCAACGAAAAGTAAAATGCGATCGCAGGTCATAGGTCGTTTTTTCAACAAAGTTGATAAACCTGTCCCGGCCAAATAAAAAGAACCTGAGGTTATCTTTCCCTTTCATAAAACCAAGGGGAATCGCATTCCAATCCGCCACATGCGGGTTTGGATCATTCATCCAGTTGATATAGGTGGTATCAGGTAATGAGAGGCTATCCATGGCTGGATCCGGAACCGTACTGAGCATGATATCCGCTTCCTGAATAAACAAGCGCTCATACAATCCCAGATGCTCAAGTACCTGGGCCAGTGACCAGGACGCTGAATCGGGTTTAAAATGCCATTGGGTATCCGATAGGTTTTGGGTGGCCTGTATCACTTCGTTTCGGGTGCGGGTTAAACCCGAAACAAGAAAAAGCCTGTCCGCCTCCGTCCAGGGTTTTTGTACTTGCGCAAAACTGGTAATGTCTGCAAGAATAAACAGGAGAAGCAAAATGATGCGGTTCATATTATAAGGGTTAAAATTGAAAGGTTGGTCGACAAATATTCGCCACTCTCTCTGCCTCTTCGTACCTTTGCGGCTCTAAAAACCAACTATGGCTCTTTCTCCAATTCTGGCCCAGCGTTGCCAGGGCACTTGTGAACTCTGTGGTGCCGAACCGGCCAGTATCGAATATCTTGTCAGCCCCAAAACCGAGGAAGCCGTAGAGAATATGGTGGCGCTTTGTCCCGTTTGTTTTGCCGCTCTGGAAGACCGTTCCACTTCCCAGCACTGGCGCTGTCTCGAAGGCAGCATCTGGAATCCCGAGCCCTCCGTTCAGGCATTAAGTTACCGGCTTTTATCCGTATTCAAAGAAGAAGAATGGGCTTCGCAGGTTCTTCACTCTGTAGAGCTGGATGAATCCGTGGTAGAATGGGCTTTAAGTGCCTTTGAAGTAGCCGACACACATAAAGATGCATTTGGCAATACCCTTGAAAATGGAGATACGGTTGTGCTGACCCAGGCGTTGAATGTAAAAGGCACCAGTTTTAGTGCCGCCAAAGGAACGGTTGTAAAAAAGATCCGCCTTGTTCCGGACAATACCGGTCAGATCGAAGGAAAGATCAATGAACAAATGATTGTGATATTGACAAAGTTTGTGAAGAAAGGATAGGGGCTGTCACTTTATTAAATCATTCGCCTGTTTTTCCTGTCCAGGTTGGCGACATTAATACTATTTACCTTTTGCCCTCCCCCATTTAAATACTACATAAAGCATCAGAATAATCACCAGCAGGTAAAGAAGGACCATCAGCACAGGTAGAAACATGGTCATCTCCTCTGACAAATCAAAAGACGAATTCGAATCTTTGTCCCATCCAATTGTCTTATTTAAATTAGCCTGACTTGTACCAAATTCCAGGGATACTGAAAACGGGAAAACCGAAACCAGGAATGATATCCCGGCCAGTATCAGAACAATGTTTGGAATTTTCCTGCTAAATGACTTTCGCCTTTCTTTTATAAAAAACACAAAGTATATTGATAATGCAATGAAGGGCGCTATCAACATAGTTGGCTCTGTAAAATATTTTATATCATTTAGATGGGGGTCAACCGGTTTTCCCCAGATCCAATTGCCATATATAACCCTATAAATAATAATTGGAATAGTGCCGGCAGCCACCATCCATATCATTTGATCAATAATAAACTTACTACGGTTTCCTATACTTACTAAACCCATAATTATTTTATCCGTTCTAGTTTTCCCTTGCGTTTTACAATATTCTTATAATCCCATTGTATCTCGCGGCCCTTCTTGAGCCACCGTTGAAGATCGCGTTTCTTCACCTGATCAGCCGAGGTAAACCGGGCTTCCGCCGCCTTGAATTTCCCCTCAGGCAATAACCCCTCTTCCTCAAAGGATTGTCCGCTCCAAAATAACAGGCGAACACTCTCCTTTAGTTTGTGATACCCGACAATGGGGTTCCCATCCAGAAACCATACCGGATGCGCATGCCAGATCTTATTCTCCGCCTCCGGCAATCCCTTATCAATTTGCCGGGCAAGTAACTCGCAGATCTCCCTGTCTCCAGGTGCCTGCTTTTTATTATAAGCCATTATTTCTTTGTCCATATACTTCGCGCACTCTTGTGTCTTTTCGTCCTGGCGGTTAAGTTAACCGCCAGGCGCAAAGGAATGCCACATGAAGATAAAAAAACTCCCAAAACCCCGTAACTTAACACCAAAGTTGCTGTCATGTGGGAAAACATCATTAACCACTTCTCTACGCTGGAACAACGCCCGCTGGAACGCATGGCCATTCTCGTAGGCGGTCTGCTTTTTTTCTGGATCATTGAAGGGGCCATTCCGCTCCTGCCCATGGCATATAAAAGATCCAAGCCGCGACACGCGCTGATCAATTTTAGTTTTACTGTCATTCACCTCATCATTCACACTTTTCTCGCCCTCGTCATTATTCTCATTAGTGATTGGTGTCGTAACCAGTCTTTTGGATTGGTGCATTGGTTCAATGCCGGCGTGCTTGCCACCGTGCTGATCTCCTTTCTGGTGCTCGATTTCTTTGGCGGCTGGCTGGTCCATATCACCGAACATAAAGTACCTTTTCTCTGGCGCTTCCATGTCATTCACCATGCCGATAATAATGTGGATGTCACCACCGGACTCCGTCACCACCCGGGCGAAAGTATACTGCGCGGACTGTTCTTCTTCATGGGCATCTTCGTCAGCGGCGCCCCCATGTATGCCGTCATGATCTTTCAAACCATCCTGGTCTTCTCCACGGCCTTTACGCACGCCAATATCAGCCTGCCCGTCTGGCTGGATAAAGCCCTTAGCTATGTCCTTGTTTCGCCCAATATGCACAAGGTCCACCACCATTGGAAACAACCCTATACCGATAGTAACTACGGGGCCATTCTGTCCATTTGGGACCGGCTGCTGGGAACATTCAGAAAACTGGCGCCAAAGGATATCAAATACGGGCTGGATCGCTACTATCCGAACGAAGAAGATGAGGATTTCAAAAAATTAATGGGGTATCCATTTAAAAACCATTGATCTTTTGTTTCTCGCAGCGTATGCCGCGGTAACCGCCGCGCTCGCTGCGAGAAACTATTATCTTTGATATACATGCATACCAACAAGATCATTGCCTGCATCCCGGCGCGCTATGCCGCCACCCGCTTTCCCGCCAAACTCATGCAATTATTGGGTGAAAAAACCGTCATCCGCACCACCTATGAAAATACAGTGGCCACCGGTCTCTTTGATGAAGTAATCGTGATAACCGATAGTGATATCATCTTCCAGGAAATCACCACACACGGAGGCCGGGCCATAATGAGTAAGAAAGAACACGAAAGCGGCTCAGACAGGATCGCCGAAGCTGTGCAGGAGATGAATGTGGACGTCGTCGTGAATGTACAGGGCGATGAGCCTTTTGTCAATAAGGATGTATTGGAAAAATTGGTGGCTGCCTTTCAGGACCCTTCCGTAAAAGTGGCCTCGGTCATGCACCCCTCCGCCGATGCCGAATACCTGTCCAATCCCAACTTTGCCAAAGTAGTGGTGGACAAGGATTCCAATGCACTTTATTTCAGTCGCGCCCTTATTCCCTATGATCGTCAGTCGGGACTTCCCTTCACCTACTATAAACATATCGGTATCTACGCCTTCCGAAAAGAAACCCTGCTCGAATTTACCCAATGGCCGATCGGTAAATTGGAACAGGTAGAAAAACTCGAACAACTGCGCTATCTCGAAAATGGGGTTAAGATCCGTATGGTCTCCACCGAATACACGGGCATCGGTATTGATACACCCGCCGAACTCGAAAAAGCCAGGGAATTATTGGGCAAATAATATTATTGTTTTTCGTTATCTTTCTCATTCATCCTATTGCGATTGCTATGAGAAAACATCTGCTCCTTTATTGGTCCGTAGTTGCGGCTTTAGCGGGTTTTATCTTTGGTTTTGATACGGTAGTTATCTCCGGGGCCAATCTCCCCATCAAGGAACTCTGGCACACCAGCCCTCTTTTTCACGGATTTTTCATTATGTCGATGGCCCTTTGGGGAACTGTTTTTGGCTCCTTGTTTGGGGGTATTCCCACCGAAAAATATGGACGAAAAAAGGTCCTGCTCTGGATCGGCATACTCTTTTCCGTTTCTGCTATTGGGTCAGCCCTGGCGCAGGACCCTTATAGTTTCTCCTTTTTTCGTTTCATCGGTGGTGTTGGCATCGGTGCTTCCTCGGTGGTGGCGCCTACCTATATCTCAGAGATCGCTGCGCCAAAGGTCAGGGGCCGGTTGGTGGGTATGTACCAGTTCAATATCGTATTTGGCATCCTCATTGCCTTTCTCTCCAATTACTTCCTGAAAGGGTTTGACGGGGCCAATGACTGGAGGTGGATGCTGGGGGTGATGGCCATCCCCTCACTGATCTACACCTTTATGGTTCCCGGTCTTCCGGAAAGCCCGCGCTGGCTGATCTCCCGGAAAAATGATCCCGCGGCCGCCAGACCGGTACTGGAAAAAATGGGGGTGGGGGATATTTCTGGGGAAATAAAGCGCATACAGGAAGCCAATGCCACAGTAAATGGGGAAAATCCTTCCGGATTGTTCAGCTCCCGGTTACGCACGCCCCTGTTCCTCGCCTTTTTCATTGCCTTCTTTAATCAGCTATCGGGTATCAACTTCATTTTATATTATGCTCCGGAGATACTGGAAAGGGCCGGCCTCGCGGCTAAAGAGTCCCTTTTCAATTCCATTGCCATCGGGGGCATCAACCTCATTTTTACTTTTATCGGACTATACCTGATCGATCGCATGGGGCGGAAAAAACTGCTTATCATTGGTTCGCTGGGCTATATTCTGAGCCTGGCCCTGGTAGCGTATGCCTTTAAAACAGGCGCCTCCTCCGGTTTCCTCATGAGCTTCCTGCTTCTGTTCATTGCATCCCATGCCATCGGCCAGGGAGCCGTGATCTGGGTATTTATCTCCGAGATATTTCCCAACAAATCCCGGGCCCTGGGCCAATCTTTTGGCACCAGTGTACATTGGGTATTCGCCGCACTGATCACCCTCATTACACCGCTCTTCCTCGATGAGAAAGAAGGGATACTTAAAGATAGCCCCTGGATCATCTTTACCTTCTTTGCCGGAATGATGGTGCTGCAGTTGGTGTGGGTGTTGACAAAAATGCCGGAAACCAAAGGGGATAGTTTGGAGGAATTGGAGAAAAGAATGGTTTTACATTGATTGATTCACCGCAAAGAACACGAGAACGCAGCGTTTCGCAGAGAATTTTACCGCCATGGCGCAATGACGCAAAGCATCGCCAAGAGCTAATAGCTAATGGCTAACAGCTTACTCTGTGGTAAATCTTGTTCTCTGTTTTGAAAACCCCTAACTTTAAAAAAACACTCCCTTGCCCCAGCGTTCCAACGGCGTAAAAAAGATCCTCGACCCACTCAACCCGGATAAATACCTCCGCTATCTCGGGTTACCAACCCTTTTTGGTACCAAACGCACGCGGCAGATCCTTCAGGTCAATCCCACGGTCATTCCCCAGCGCGAAGATTCCAAGGATGTCAGGATCACCGTATATGACTATAATGTCCAAAACGTGGATATTCACGAATTAAGTTCGATTGATGAATGCAAAGAATTTCTTCATTCCGGCAAGATCAGTTGGATCAATATTGACGGGATCAGAAAGGCGGATGTAGAAAACATTGGCAACCATTTTGGTGTCCACCCGCTGATCCAGGAAGATATACTCAGTGTCAACCAGCGTCCGAAAATGGATGATATCGAAGGCGTGATGTTCTGCCTGCTCAATATGCTTTACTTTAACGCCAAGGAAAATACTGTGGAACAGGAGCAGATCAGTATCGTACTGGGGCGCAATTTTGTCATCAGCTTCCAGGAAGATGCCAGTCGTGATGTTTTCAATGGTCTCCGCGGAAAATTAAAAATGGCCAATAGCAAGATCCGGCAAATGACGGCCGATTATCTCTGTTATTCCATGATCGATATGATCGTTGACCACTATTTCCTGGTGATGGAACAGTTGGGTGACCACATCGAAGACCTTGAAGAAGAAGTGGTGCGGTCCAGCAACAAACGCACCCTGGCGCGTATCAATGTGGCGAGAAAGGAAATGATCGTGCTGAAAAGAAATATTGCGCCTGTTCGTGATCTGGTCAGTGGCATCATCCGGTCAGAAAGTGAACTGCTTGAAGACCGTACTACAAAATATTTCAATGACGTGTACGATCACGTGGTGCAAGCTTATGACCTGAGTGAAAACTACCGCGATCTTATTCTCAACCTACAAGACCTCTATCTCAACCAGGTAAGCCTTAAGACCAATGAGGTGATGAAAGTGATGGCCATTGTGACCTGCTTACTTGCGCCGGCCACTGTTATTGGCGGGATCTTTGGCATGAACTTCGAAGCCATACCGTATATACACCATAAATGGGGATTCTTTTTGGCTGTAGGGTTCATGCTCATCGTACCTATTGTTATGCTGAGGATCTTCAAAAAACGTGGGTGGTTTTAAAAGAGTTTCTCGCAGCGAACGCGAACAAATATAGATACGCTGTGGTATCCCGTCATTCGATTACAGTAAAGCCGCCGCGCTCGCTTTATTCTTTGCGAGCGCGGCGAGAAATAAAACTTCTTTATGCCCGGTAAAATAGACATTGACCAACTCTTCGCCGATCAGGCCGACCAGGTCATCAAGCTTCGCCAGATCGTCAATGACTCGATCAGGGAAGAGCGATCCCTGATTGAACAGCTTTCCCATCCCATTATGGAAAAAACCACTCCCGGTCAGCGGCTCGCCGATCGAGTGGCCCGCTTTGGCGGTAGCTGGTCATTTATACTTTCCTTTTTGTTTTTATTGGGTGCCTGGATACTCTTTAATAGCGTAGTTTCTCCCGGAAAGATATTTGACCCCTATCCCTTTATCCTGATGAACCTGATCCTGTCCTGTATTGCCGCTCTTCAGGCCCCTGTCATTATGATGAGCCAGAACCGGCAGGAAGAAAAGGACCGCAAACGTGCAGAGAACGATTACATGATCAACCTGAAAGCCGAATTGGAGGTGCGCAACCTTCACCAAAAGATTGACCTCCTTCTTGAAGAGCAAATAAAGACCCTTTTTGACATCCAGGCCAAGCAAATGGAATTGCTGACCGAGATACGTGAAAAACTGAATTAACAGTACTTTTGCAATGAAACGGGACGCCCCCCGTTCTATCTTTTCCACTTCAACCACAAATAGGGCATTTTTTAATTCATTTACTGTAAACCATTCGTTATGTCTGCTGAACAACAACAGGGGGACACGAGTCTGTACACCTATGACTCATTTGGAGAGAAAACCAAACCTTCCGACACCCGCTTTTTGTGGTGGTGTGCGGGGGCGCATCAAAAATTATTAAAAGAATATCCATCCGAGCATGCAAAATATTCCGGTCTGGGCGGTGTTATCCTGGCCACTTTTGTGCTCGCCGCCGCTTCGGCCGGTTATGCCATGTACACTGTTTTTGGCAATTTCTGGGTGGCGGTGGGTTTTGCCATCATCTGGGGCTTGATCATTTTCAATTTCGACCGGTTCCTGGTCTCCACCATGCGGAAATATGGTGTAAGCAGGAAAAAGCAGGTCTGGATGGCCATTCCCCGTATCGCGCTTGCCCTGTTGATCGGCTTAACCATTGCCCGGCCTTTGGAAATGAAGATCTTCGAAAAAGAGATCGACACCAAGGTCATTGAGAATACCCATGCCCGTATCCAACTGAACGATAGCCTCCTGCAGCAGGAATATACCTCCCTTACTCAATCCGCCACCGATGAGCGCAACCGCTTGTCCGCCCGCAAGCTTGCCATTGAAGATACCTTGCATCGTTTGCAACAAGCCTATGTCGCCGAAGCCGATGGCACCGGAGGATCCATGCAGCGCGGAATCGATAATTTAACCCGGCTCAAACAAGCCGCGTATCAACAAGCGCTTGTGCAGTTTACGCCCGAACTGGCGGCGCTGGCCGGTGGTATTGAATCGCAGGACAGTATTCTTGCCCATGCCAAGGCTGATATGGAAGAAAAGAGAAAGGCCTATGAAAAGACGGCGGCTGCCAATGTCGGTTTCCTGGAACGAAACAAGGCGCTATCCGATCTTACCCGGCAGGAAAGTAGTGTGTTATGGGCCAGTCTGCTTATTTCGCTCCTGATCATTCTGATTGAAACCGGTCCCATAATCTCCAAACTCATCATGCCCGTTGGGCCTTATGATATCGCGTTGGCAAAGGAAGAGCTAACCAAAATGGCTGCCTCCGAGAATGAAATGCGCCGGGATAAAGAAACGTATTACGAAAAACAAAAGGTATTCCTTGCCAGGCAAAAAGAAATGAGCGATATGTTGGTCACCAAGCTTTCGTCGCTACAGGAAAAGAACATCAATGAAGAGTTGGACAAATGGGAGCGGGGAGAATGGAGTCCAAAAGACCATCGCCCTTCCATGGATGAAGTGATGCGAAAGATCAAGGAAAAGTACCGGCTCGACGAGGGGTCTATGATGTGAGGGGGGGAGCATTACCTGGCCGTAGTCTATCGTCCTAAAATTTGATCTGGCTTACGGCATTAAGACTACGGCCAGCATCCCGTGACGGGTCAGAAACCTAAATGACAAACTCTTCTTCTATCTTTTTCTTTACTATTTCAAAATCGTCTACTGTTTCAGATACCCCTTCAAAAAGATCATCATGATAATATTGCTTGTAAAAGGAGGGTACCCAAAATGTTATGCTTCCATCCTCATGTATTCTCATGTCCCAATGTTTAGATACTCGCGCATCCAATATTTCAAATAAAAAAAGGGGGGTGGTTACTAAATGGCCATAATCAGAAATGTGCTGCACCAGGCAGACAGGTTGATTTTTAATAGAAAGAATCGTCACCCCAAAAACGATGTATTTCTTTTCGGGTGTAATATGAAACTCAGAAGTTACAAACTCTACAGGTAAAAGTTCTTTCTCATTAATTTGCAAATCTTTAGATGTGCATCTAATAACCATATTTTGATACTAAATTATTCCTTAAATTTTATTTTCATATTAGTTCGAAACCCCGCTTACCGTTGTATTACTAACTCCAAACTACCACAATTATAGTTCGCCAGACTACGGCTCATCCGAACTTTTCCCTTTAAGCAAATCCATCATTCTCTTTGAGTCTAATGATAAATATCCTCTTCTAACTTACAAAAAACTCCCGATTCTGACCCCGAAGGGGTCACCCGTTTGTAGAAAAGGTTCGAGATTGTGCATAAGACCCTGAAGGGGTCTCCCTGAGGCTGGGCGGGGGCTACCATCCTGTTGTCCAATTGGACTACATTCCCTATCTTTGGTCTGTGGCAAAAGAGCGTTCCATTTTCTTTTATAAAAACCACTTTAAAGAATTCTACTCGAAACAAACAACAAAGGTTCAAAACAGAATTCTTTGGACTCTTAGGGTGGTGGAAGAATTGGATCGGATTCCTGAAGTGTATTTTAAACACCTTGAAAATACAAATGGTCTTTACGAGATCAGGGTACAATCAGGCAGTAATATATTCAGGATTTTCTGCTTTTTTGATGATGGCAATATAATTGTTGTTGGCCATGGTTTTCAAAAGAAGACCAGGAAAACTCCTATGAGTGAAATATTGAAAGCCGAACAAGTAAAAAAAGAGTACTATGAAGAAAAAAAATCTAACAAGTCTTAAAAGCTTTATAGATAAAGAAGTTGGTGAGAAAGGTTCAAAAAAGCGCGAAAAGTTTGATGCGGGCTATGAGACTTTTAAGCTTGGTGTTCTTATTCAGCAGGCCCGGCAGAAGAGGGGTATGACACAAGAGCGGGTAGCACAGCTTTGTGGAACCAATAAATCTTATATTTCAAAATTGGAGAAAGACCTGAAAGACATTCGTTTTTCCACCCTTCAGCGAATTATCACTGAAGGATTGGGAGGGCAATTGGAAATTTCTATTCGCTTTTAGGTATTCTGACATATGATTTTTTGAACTACTGAGGTAGGCTCATGAGAGTGGAGGAGAAATATTATTAACCTTAGTGATCTAGCGCAAGAAATCTGAATTTTAACTCCACTTTTCTCCCATCTTAGAAATTGAGCTAACGATTTCCTTTGGGGTTTTCTAAAATATAGTCTCCTTACTAATTTTCCGCTTCACTTAGTTCAACGCCTTGTCGATTAGTTAACAATTTGCCGTTTTTATAAAACAAATAGTACTTTATCTCTCCAAAATCAACCCAACCATACTCTGCAATAAGATCCTTATGGTGTGTATCATTGTTATGCTTTGAGTCAATGTATTTTTTTGCAGTTACTTTCGACTCTTTATAGAAGAATTGAGTAAAATGCTCAATTCTCTTGGTATTTAACATTTTCGTGGTGTTAAATGAATCAATGGCTTTCTTCAATTCATTTGTGTCATTAGGCGAATTTATAATCAAATAGCTATCCCTTCCAACAATACGACTATTGCCATCTTGGTTTATTGTATCAACAACAAAAAATGGATAAATTTGAATAAACGCTACTTTACCCTTGGGTATCCTTTTACTGGAACAAGAAAGCAATAAAACTGTACAAATCAAGTGAATACCTTTTATATTCATAAGGGTTCAGTTTTTAATATTTTCAGTAATTGACATGTTATATTCAATGACCGTAATAACCGGTTTATAGGATCTCGAATGTTGCTGAAATCACCATGTTTTGAAGCACCCCGCTCTCCTGAGTCTTCCCGACCCTCTTCAAAACTCAGACACACGCTGGCCGTTGTCTTACTAACTCCAAACTACCACAATTATAGTTCTCCTGACTACGGCCCTTCCAGTATTCTCCATTGAAGCTAATCAAATAAAATTTCCGTGTTTCCGCCACTCTCTGGCTGCTTCTTTCACCACTTCAATTTCCGAAAAATCACGGAAAACTTTACTCTTTTATCCTAATATCCAATGTCTCTGTTAGGTATTTTTACCTGCATGTTGGGGAGGATATAAATTCAAAAGCAAAGAGAAGATTCTTACTTGGTCGTAGTCTATTGTCTTAAAATCGATTCTGGCGCACATCAGTAAGACTACGGCCAGCGGGTGTCTGAGATTTGAAAAGGAAAGGAAGACTCAGGATTGCGGGGGAAACCGAGACCTATTTAACTTAATTTGAAATGATAGATTAATAAGAGCGGGCCCTATTGTTTAAACCAACCTGAACAGCAAGATATATACTATCTATTAGTCTGTACGTATCCTATACTCCATTCACCTAAATAATCCTCAACATCAGTCGAAAAAAATACGACGTTGGAAACTCCATCGTTCATATTACCTTTCAACAATATTTCCACGCTAGAATTTACCACCCAAAAATGCCTATTTGCATAAGGAATATCTGAAATAGTTGTTTCAATATTTATTTGTGGGTAGCCGTAAAGACTTATCAGTTCATTCTTTAAGACACCGATTCCAGTGGAGGAAAATCCGCTTATCATTTTTATTTTATCAAGTGTATCACAAATAATAAATAAGGTCTCAATATTAACAACCTCTTTCTCAACTTTGATTGCCAAAATTTCTGGAACAAAATAATAAACTGAATTTACATCAATAGGAAAGATAAATTTATTTCCCTCTTTAAAGTCTAAAATACTTTTTGCTCCTTTAACTAAGGAAATATCTTTATTGATTAGATTCATAAAAAAATCTATACTACAAGTTTTCGTCGATTCCTGGCTCATCAAATAGATATTTTTGATTAGAATACAAATTAGAAAAATAAATATCTATTTCATTCTTATATTAAATTGTTAAAAGCAGAAACCCAATCTTCCATAAATAGCTTTTTTTATTGGAATTATTTCAGTTGTACTCGGAGGAATCAGTGTAGCTGAGCCAGAACGCTTACCCATATAAAAATCTATCCTTTGCCGGTAAAACAGTACTAAGTTTTCAGGGTTAACCACCCACTTTAATTTTTTACCCCCGCTCTCCTGAGTCTTCCCCACCCTCTTCAAAACTCAAACATCCGCTGGCCGTTGTCTTACTAACTCCAAACTCCAACAATTATAGTTCACCTGACTACGGCCCTTCCAGTATTCTCCCTTGAAGCTAATCAAACATTATTTCCGAGTTTCCCCGACTCTCTGGCTGGTTCTTTCACCACTTCAATTTCCGAAAAATCACGGAAAACTTTACTCTTTTATCCTAAAATCTAATGTCTCTGATAGTTATTTTTACCTACATTTTGGGAAGGATATAAATTCAAAAACAAAGAGAAGATTCTTACTTGGCCGTAGTCTGCTGTCTTAAAATCGACCCCAGCCTACGACAGTAAGACTACGGCCAGCGGGGAATTTTGTTTGGTTGAACCATAGAAATCGGGGAAAGGCTAATTAATTTGTTGAATACACGTAACATTTGAAATGGTTCCATAATAATAATTCAAATGCCCTTTGTTTAATAAATCTACCTTACCAGTAATATTGACTTTTCGTCCATTAAGTTTTTTTAACAAAGAATCTTTTGCCATAACCTCACGATTAAAGATTAGCCATAGTCCCTTTTTACTATGATCATCTTTTTCTGGATATAGAGCAATGTCCTCAAAACCAAAAGAAAAAAAGCCATCAATACTTATAATTCGTCCATCCATAGCACTACCTAAGTAAATCTCATCAAATGAAGTTTTAGTTGAAACTTCATCTGACACTATTTTTATGCAAATCTGAATTTTCTCATTCTCCTTTCCAACTCGGCAAGCAAAAAGGCATAAAATAATAATAAACAAAGCATAACGCATATCTTACTACATTTTTTGATTTCTTGAATCATATTTAAAATACCCCCGCTCTCCAGAGTCTTCCCACCCTCCTCAAAACTCACACACCCGCTGGCCGTTGTCTTACTAACTCCAAACTCCAACAATTATAGTTCATCAGACAACGACCAGCAGGGCACACTGTAGTAAGACTGCGGCCAGCGGGGCGAGCGGCTTTCTGATCTTTGGAAAGGTTGAGGAAAACCCTTAAGAGTGGCAGAGATCGAGACCAACTATCTATCTACAAATTTTCCAATACTTCTTGGTCTAATCGCCTCGCAAGGATTCCTTTTTCAAGATCTCCCACTGTAAGGTTTTTATACCTTTTACCCTCTCTACCAAATATACCTTCTGAAAAATAAGAAAAAGATATGCCGCCTTCCGCCCTAAAATAATCGGCGGCCATGAATCTTGAAACATCAACATTAAAACGCTTACTATAAGCCATAATAAACTCCGTTGCATCGTCCCCATAAACACCTAGATCATTAGCAATGCTTGTTTCCCTTCTAATTTCCACATCATCAACCGCTGACTGCTCCAAAACGAATGCTTTGAGTTCCAAGAAAATCTTATTAATGTTCATACCTTAAAACATTGCATGATTAAAACGAAGGTCACTTACTTTCGGTGATATTCTTGTTGTGAACAAGCAGCTAACTTACTGTAAAACAATAGTTATGATTACCATCAACCTCAATATTAAAAACAGTACATCTTTCTGATGTATTCTTAATATTTTTAATAATTCCAATCTCCTGCCCAGGCGTTTTAATTTGACCGCCAATTTGTAGCTGTTTAACTGGAACTCCGCTCTCCCGAGTCTTCCCACCCTCCTCAAAACTCAAACATCCGCTGGCCGTTGTCTTACTAACTCCAAACTACCACAATTATAGTTCACCTGACTACGGCCCTTCCAGTATTCTCCATTGAAGCTAATCAAATAAAACTTCCGTGTTTCCGCCACACTCTGGCTGCTTCTTTCACCACTTCAATTTCCGAAAAATCACGGAGAACTTTGCTATTTTATCCTAAAATCCAAGGTCTCTGTTAGAAATTGTTACCTACACGTTGGGATGGATATAAATTTAAAAGCGAAGAGAAGATTCTTACTTGGCCGTAGTCTATAGTCTTAAAATCGGTTTTGGCACACTGCAGTAAGACTACGGCCAGCGGGTGTCTGATTTTTGGAACGGTGAAGAAGACTCAGGAGAGCTGGGGAATAGCGGAGGAAGAATCAAAAGAGTGGAGAATGCCGCATTTTGAACCAATTCTTCCGCCTAACCTTGCACTCTTTTAATTGTATTCTTACTAACAATTTTTGAAGGAATAGTTCGACCCAACACGGTTGTCTCTCCTTTTAACTTCACTTCCAAATTATACTCAAGAATTAATCCGGATTCTGTACTAATACTGACCTTCCCTTTACCCTTACCCTTTAAACTACTGGTCGCCAAATTTCCTTGAATTCTTGTTTGCAAATCTTTGAGTTCAATGTCCGAATCCAAAACGGCTATTACCTCATCCTCTGTAATCTCCACCACCCTATGTTTCATGGGCAAGGTAACATTTGCATCCCAAACGGAGGGCTCCTGCGTTGTCCATTCAAACCCTTCGTAAATCGGGGTTCTGGGCAAGAAATTAAATGCTTTCAAAACAGAGTTCTTCATTAAACTTTCTCCGGCGAGTCCCTTAACGTATGACTCGATTTGCTGTACAACTTCCTGATCGTTCTTTCCTAGTTCTATCATTCTTTTCGTTAAGTCATCCATTCCACTCGCTGATAAAATACGTCCGGTACTATCTAAATCATAAACAAAATCTGTTTCCAAAAAAGCTGAGAACACCCTAATTGATGGATTCGAGGAATACTTGGCGGTCTTCGCATTGGCTGAAACTTGAATGCCATCTATAGCCATACTTATAGAAAAATCATTGTAATTGACTCTAAACGTATTTGTATCAGCACCTTTCTTGCACAGGCTAAATTCATACTGAGCATCAATCTTTGAATCACTTTTAAAAGACTTGCCATTAATTTCCTGTTCCATCTGAACGGAATTCACTATTAAGTATCGATAGTCAAGTGATGTGTCAGCATTAAATAATATATTCAGAAACCTTTCTCCCCCACCCAAACTTCTAAAGCTATCCATATCATTATTCCGCTTAAAATTAGAACTTTCGCAAGCGCCTATTAAATTCAAAAGCAATAAAATTCTATATTTCATACTTAAAATTAATTGACGAATGTGCTGAATATTTCATGCTATGGTCACTTAGTGATCCTTTAGGATACATCCTATAAAAAACCATTGATGAAGCAAGAAAGTGCCTTGTAGCCCAAGTCTGAAAAAATGAGTTCATAAAATAAACAGTGCGTCAATTCTTATTAGCTTGATGAAAATTTGCACTAATCAAAATCATAAAATAGATTAAAAGACCAGATTAAAAAGATCAATTACAATTGGTTATAAAACCTTTATCCGCAATACAATAAGCTTCAAAATATCAGGAGATATTCCTTTTTAGTTTAAACACATATTTCATATCTTAATTCAACTGTTTGTATTAATGTTGACGAATAGTTCAAAACATAATTTTACAACTGTTGATTGCTTTAGTATTAGTCCGATATTAGCATACTACAGATAGAAAAAACTTCAAACTACTGATTTTCATTGTCCGTTAAAATATCATCTCTGACATGGGGAGTGAAAATCAAACTCTTTTTCCAATTCTTTAATAAATCTTTCGAGCTTAGCAGGACCACTCGAAATCGTATCGTTTAACGATAATGCCGGATAGCTATAAACTCTATATTGCGTAAAAGTAGCCACTTCAACAGTAACACCAGTTGCATCGGTTGGTATAGTATAATCCGAACCGTAGGTACTATAATCAGGCAAATCAGGTACCTGATTCTCAAACATATTCTTTACTAACGAACTCCATTCAGAAACTGGTGACAATCTTTCTTTGCGTATATGCACAATATCTAGAATAATCCCCTGTTTACTAACAATATTGTAAGAATACAAGTTTATCTTCCATTTGCTGTTTGAATACTGAAAAGTAACAATTTTGTTTCCTTGACCTCCAAGACAGTCAAACCAAATCCGGATATATATACTATCAAACCCATTTTCTAGAGCCACCAGATTTAATTTGTCTCTTATTTCAAAAAAATTTGCTTGAAGCTGGGGATTATGAGCAAACCAGCTTGGAATTTCCCTAACAAATCCGAGCGGCAATTCACGAACCACGATTGGTTTCCTTGTATTCTCCCGACATGAGCCGAAATAAAAGGCTAGAATCAAAATAATAAAAAATAGCTTCATAGCGAACTTGTTTAATAAAGGGATTAGTTCAAAAAAATATCAAACTTTGAAAGTGCTCTATTCCTACTCTCCTACCCATGCTTGCTTTTTCATATTAATATAAGTACGATAGTTGGTAATGGGCTGTAAATCAAACCAATAATAGGCATCCATATACCTGTTTTGATTATTATACTTTGCAAAATCAAGTCTATATTTCTGTAAATTTGGCAAAGGACGAGTGTAATCTTTCCCATCTATATCATACGTCACATTTTGCCTAAAATTTTCAGCAATAACCCATCCGTCATGAAAGGATTCCTCTTTGGAGATTTTCCTTAGGAGGTCGGTGTGTGACAACAAATACCATGAATATCCAGGATTATTCTCCTTTAGCGATTGATCTGAATTATCAGAAGCATGTGAACGCCAACTAAATCCTGGATGTATCAAATGTGATCCCCTTAAATGAAAATGAATATGGGCAACAATCTTGGCCTCATCTGGAAGTGTTAAGGTGCTCTTATATAGAGCCATACTTTTGCCATCCATTCCTGGTGCAAGATTTTCATTTTTATTATCCCATTTTACCGCTCTAGTAAATCCATAATATTTATTGCCGTCTCTTGTTATTTCATAGATAACTGCAGAATACTCAACTGTGGGGTTATTCCATTTTGATAAATTCGATAGACACCATCCAAAAGCTGCTGCATCCATGGTTTTATATAAGGGATAAGACCAGACATCGCCTTGATTTGAAACTACTTCTGCCGACCCAGCATTTGAGATTATACTGGAATTCAATGCATTGGCGATCTTTGCACCTGCTTGAATATCAATTGAAACTGCAGAAGTTTCTGAACTTCCGTTTAAGCCAATGCCTCCCTCGTTAAGAACAGAAGATATTGCTCTATTGATCTCATGCCCCGCTGATCCAAAACCAACCGCCAACGAAACTGTCGAAATCCTTATTACAGTAGTTGCAAATGAAGCAGTAGCAGCCTGAGTAGCTCCTGAGGTTAACGCGGAAGGGCAACCTGAAGAGACTGTCCCACCAAAGAACTTGAATATTGAACCCCAGATGCTTCCTCCACTCGGATCAATATTGTTAACAGGATCATTCCCCATGCCGGTATATTGAGACGGGCATTCATCGTAAGGATCTGGTGTTGTCCATTGACCAATTTGGGGATCATAGGTACGAAGGCTAAACTCATTATAATTTAATTCAAATTCAGTAACTTCTTCTGAAAAAGCTCCCTGGTATCCATGGTTAATCATTTTCGCATTCAAAGAACTAGAGAGCGCTTTCGAAGAAATCGCTTGTATTTTCAGTCCATAAGAGTAGAAGTGATTCTCCTCGATCAGGCGCCCCCTTTCTTGGCTGACTGTGAAATTATCGAAATAAACGGATTCGGAACTTCCATTGCTTAAAAAAACTAAGACATATCCGTTCTTGGGTGCCTTGAGTCCGGTAACTTGCAAGGGAGCCGCTCCATTTCCACTCTGGCTGACCCGTTGAAACCCGCTAATCTGATCTACATAGTTGAATTGTTCGTCAAAGAAAATATAATTCAAATAGGCCCGGGGGGCTGTTTGTACACCACTTCCCGGTTGATTGCTCATTAGCGATTGAAGCGGAATTGTAGCTCCCAGGGCCGTACCTATTTCTCCTGCCCTATCCTTGGTCAAGCCCGTTGCTTTCCCTCCATTCAATGCACCTAATAATGTATTTACCAGCGCATTTAGGCCATTTGAAGGAAGAGGATTGCTTCCTGGATTATTCTGATAATAATAGTCCACCCTGGCATTAAGTAAATCCCCTGCCATTACTTTTAATAGGACATTTGGCCCCACCTTGGTTGCCGATCCGTCCGGGCTCTGAAGCTTACTAACCTGACCGCTCGTATTCGCAGTCCATGCTGTGGGCTTTCCTATCCTGGTTGAAGAAACTTCATTATTCGTAGGATTTCCAAATAGTGCTTCTTCATACTGCTGAACCGTGGAATTTGAATTTTCCATGGTACAGATACTGCTCGCTGTGTTGATTTCCTCTGTAATGACCGCTCTTACATTAGCCAGGTTATCAGTAATGAAATAATCAAATACACCCTGTTTTCCACCCGGTAAAGCAACTCCACCGCCTATATAGTTGGCTGGATCAGACGGATTGGAATAAGGGGTAATGACACGAATCCTGCCCTCCTCATGACCGACCATTTGTAATACTTCCGGTTGAGGCACTCCGGCAATTGTCAGCTTCTCATATACATATGCTCCAATGTATGTAGTTGTTGTGATTCGCTGCTGATTACCATTTGCGATACTCGGGTTCTCCGTCACGATCTTTTGCAGTTTGCCTCCTCCCGCAGCGTATATATATCGAATTGTTCCTCCGCCGGCCGATCCCTGGGGTGGAGCAATGGTGATCAGTTCCGGCTTATCTAAATAATTATATGTCACGGAACTAACCCGCCGGTTGTTGTCAAGGATCAAATTCCCGTTGGCATCAAAGTTATAATCTTCTGTGCCAACAGCATTTTCACCATCCTTAAAGTCAGACTGTTTACCATTATTCGCGCCAATTCCGCCATTGTCATCTACCCGGCTTAACCGATTGGTCTGGGTGACATAGTTATAAACCAGGTTATCGATTGTCACCGGTGCTGATGTACCTGGCAATATACCCATGTGCTTTAGGGTAAGAATATTCCCATTTTCATCATAGGTAACATCCCTTGTACTAAAATCAACTTTGGTGGAATTCCAGCTCTCTGTACTGGATCCTCTTTGTTTAAAATTTGCCGCAACCAATCGATTTGCATTATCATAAACAAAATCAAATTTTCGAGGCGTATTATCCCCCTGACTCTTCCAGAGTAATCCGGTTATTTGCCCATTCTTCTGGGGGGTGGAAAACTTGCCATCTGCATTATCATAACCGATATACATTCCAAAAAAATGATCCCATTGGTTGGAAGTGTATTCGCCGAGCGCATAGTTCTTGTTGATCCCTGTTAACCATCCCCGGATATTGTATGAATAATCAAGAGTCTCCAACGCCGTCCCGCCCGGTCCTCCTGTGGGAGACAAGGTTTTTGTTGCCAATTGGCCCATCTTATTAAACTTGTATGCCACCGTTATTTTGTACCCGGCATCATTATCTTCCTCTGCTGTCAAAACATTGGGGCTCGCGACATAGCTACGGGAAGTTATGTTTAGCTTTTTCCCTATTCCGACGGCTCTACCTACCTTGTCAAATTTGTATTTTGTCAGAATATTGAAATTTGTATATACCGTCCCGGTCCCGTTGTGCGTTTCCGATGAGCTCAATAATCTGCCATCAAAATGATATTGGTTGCTGACAATCTCAACACCTGATTTCACATTATCTGATTGCGCCTGTATTGTTCGTCCCTCTTCATCGAAAAATATTGAGCTGTTCAGATATTGCGGTGTTCCGGCGCCATCCAAAACCAAGGTTCTTGAACCGGTCAACAGGCCTTTTACCCGCTCGCTTTTTACCGCTGGCTCAACGTCACCTGTCCCGCCTGCATTCCTATAAGAGAGATTCTGGGTATGTGTCGAGTTAAAAGTTTTAACACCAGAAAACCCGTAACTATCATAGAAGGAAGCTGAGAGCTGTTGGAAAAGTGAGGTATTGTTAATATCAGAATTTGTCAATGGACAGCCCCACAACATTACTGACCCCCCGCCTGATAAAGCTATCCCTTCTGAGGTGGCAGCAACTGATGCAACTGCCTGCAGTTGATCACGGGTACTATTAGATTTATAGATCCCAGTTAGCCTGGGCCGATTCAAAACATCATAGAAAACTGCTAACCATTCATCAGGTGATTTTGCCCGTTGGTTTGCATCTTGCGTAAAGACTGGTCGGTTCCTTTTGTCGTAAACAATATACTCTACCCCCTTTCCGGGTGTTTTTTTTGCTATGGCACGCCCCAATTCATCGTAATCATACCAAAAACAGAGTTCATCAGCAATGGCTTGAGTGACCTGCCACCCATTTTGTTCCATTAAGGGAATGGCTTTGGGCGTAATTGTGTATCGAAGTTGTCCCAGGTCATTGTACACATAATAGGTACAAAGCCAGCCTTGATGTTGGGTGGTTAGTCCTGGGCCTTCATCAGCCAACTGCACCTTTTTAAGTACCACCTGGCCCATTCGATCCATGTAAGTGACCACCTTTTTGTCCTTTTCGTCTTTCCCAAAGGTTTTCACCAATTCATAGGAACTATATGTTCCTTTCAATATGGGCCGGTCTGTCGAGTTATATCCAATTGTAAACCATTTTACATTCTCACTTGAGCTATATGCTTCCACATCACCACTAACTCCGACATTGGAACCCTGCCAGCTTGCCCCTGGTGCATATGTTTTGAGAACCCGGTTAAAAGGACTGCCATCATAATCCACTTTGGAAAAAGCATTGGCTTCCCCATATGCAGAACTGTAATATGCCTGCTGGTCGGCTGTAACATTAATTTTAAATTTACCCAAATTCTCCGTGGAAGGATAAGGCAATAAGCTTTTGTCTACTCGCCCGCCGGCCTCGTAGGTGATGGATTGTACCATATCATACCACTGATTCGCAACTTCATCATAGTGTGTTCCCTTTCCTACAACCTGAATCGGCCTACTCAAGCCATCTAAATACGTTGTGGTCTGGGCCTTCTTTTCAATAGGCAGGGCATCTGCATTCTCCCAGGAAGTCACCCCCCTGGTCAGCACCACATTTTCCCGGATATAGTTCCGGTTTTCATAATCGGCCGTCTGATAAACATAAGTAAACCGTAGCTCGTTAGAATAAGACTGCCAAAAAGACTGAGGTAGGTTATATATACCTGTAGGCAATCCTTCAATCTTTATTTTTCTCCTTACACGAATGTTCGACGTAAGCGGAACGTTTGGATAAGCAGCTCCGGTCCCAAGAGTAGACCAGGAGGTACCGCCGTTGGTCGAGTATTCCCAGGTATAGACAAGTGAGCTACCTGATGCGGTATATCCTGCAGAAGCAGCAGTCTGTGTAACTACAGGGACCGTGTTGTATTGAACTTCTGTTACGGTCGAACTTATACTTCCCGGATCCAGATCCCTAAGTCTTATGCTGGCCGCCGATGTTGGGTAGCTACCTATAAGGCCTCCCGAACTATTGAATACTTTTGTAATCCGTCGATACATAAACCATGCCCCCGATAATATGGGGGGTTGATAGGTTGCCTGCGTTGCGCCTACAATGTCTGTCCAGTTCGTGTTGGCGTACACGTCAAGTACCTGCCATTGATAGGAAAAGGTATTACCTAAATTTTCGTTACAGGTACTGGCATTTAAAACGGAGGGTGTCTGGCCGTAATAGATGGTCTGGGAGTATGGGAAAGAAAAACAAGAAATCAGAGCCGTGACAAAACGAACCGGAAGGACCTGATACTGTAAAGATGAAAAGTCGATCAAAGCAACGCTCGGTGTTCCGAAAGAGCTTGTCCAGTTTACGTTAACATAAATTGTTCCCGAAGCCGGGTTTACGTTCTGAGAAACTATAGTACCTCCGGTCACCAACCAGCGTATGTCGGAAGGGCTGCCTAATGGAAAATTAAATGTGCCTGTATACTGTACCGTTTGATTTTTTATAACTAATGTAGGGCCATTAATTACAGCACTTCTTTTCCAATTTGATAGTAAATTAAAATTGATAGGGAAAATCCTTGAAGTAGCCTGACTATAACTGGTAGAAGCAGAATCGCCGAGCGTGGCAAGCACATCCTCTATTGATACAAGGACCTCCAGGTTCACAATTGAATCAAGTCCTGTGTAATTTCCTGTAGATCGATAAAGTTGGATGATGTTATCATCCAAAAATGGAGGCAAAGCTGGCATGGTATCAATACCTGATCCACCGTATCGGCTATTATTCATTCTATATCCTATACTATCTGCGAGCGGCTCAGCAAACAGGCTATCGATTTCAGCCTGTTCCAATGTACTCGAGGCACTATTCATTGCAAACAACTTCTGGGCAAGCAGATCCTGATCAAAGGCCTTTACCAGCATAGTATCTACGTTATTACGACTATTGGCTAGTGTATCATTATATAGATTAAAAAGTGCTGGAATATTGATCCCCGCTTGATTCAAAAGACTATCAATGGGTGTTAAAACCAGGGCAGGAGTTGTCTGAGAAGGGCTAACAACGACGGCTACTGTATTAGAATATCCGGATTCAGATCCACAGAACGCCTTCCTCCGATAATAGGTCGTAGCCGAAAGTGGGGAAGAAAATGTTATATTCTGAGAGGTGGCTCCGCTTATTGTAGAAAATGTGTAGCCGTCGGAAGATTGCTGCCATTGATAAGTATAGCTACTACCACAGCTTCCATTTGACGGAAGTGAAGCTTGAATAGCAGCAGGGATAGTATTTACATTTATGGTTTGGATAGGAGAGGTAACCAAGCCTGGATAGAATGGCCTGGTCACCGTTATCATCTGCGCTGCCGTGTACGCTGTATCCGTTCCACAAATAACCCTTCGCCTGAAATGTGTATTACTATCAAGCATTTCTAGGAACTGAAGGTTTTGCGTAAGCAGACTATCAATATCCTCAAAAACGGTTCCGTTAAATGAATACTGCCATTGATAGGCATAATTTCCTGAACAATTACCCCCAGATGCTGGAGAGGCCGTTAAATCTGAAGGAATTACGGTTGTTGATACTGTCTGCGGCGCAGATGTTATAGAACCCGGACTTAAAGGAAGCGCCTTAAATACGGTTGCCCTATTTGAATAGGCAATACCCCCTGAAATTGTTTCTGTTACTTTTCGCCGATAATATGTGGTCTGAGTAGGTGCTGAGGTAAATGAAAGGTCTAACCCTGTTGAGCCCGACAGAACTGTCCAGTTAATGTCATCAATTGACTTCTGCCACTGGTACTGATATGTAGGGCTACAATACCCGCCATAGGCTGGGGAACATGTAATTGTTGCAGGTACATTATTAGAAACAGTTTGAGTAAGATTGGCTGTAATGGAGCCTCCGTTCAGTGTTGCAGTAACACCTACTGCTTTTGAAGCATTTCCGGCATTATTGGTAACAACAGACAAGGTTCCACTGGTAGACCAAATTACTTCAACTGAAGATAAGTTCAGCCCACTTTTACAAGTATTCCCTCCCACTATAGTCCCTCCCACAACACACCACTGCATCGTCGTTGTCTTTGAATTCCAACTACCAGTTAAATAATATGTATACCGCCCCGGCGAAACACAACCCGGTCCCGCAATGGTCAATTGAGCCCAAATAACCTGTAATCCGCATAAAACGCCAAGAATCAATAATGCCAGCTTCTTCATAAAACTGATTTAAGGAAATGATATGGTTAATGGTTTTGCATTAATTCAATAAATAAACTACTTATTATCTTCATCATCCACCACGATCGTAACGCGCACAATTGCCACTGGGGAAAAACTGGTCTCCCCTGAATTCATCTCCCGTACTTTTCGCCGATAGAAGGTTGTGTGTGTTGGGGCGGATTGAAACCCAAGGCTTTGATTGGTGGCGCCTGAAATATCGGTCCATATAAGGTTGTCCTCCGATTGCTGCCATTGGTAGGCAAAAGAGGCATTGCAGTTGCCCAATCTAGCTAAACTACATCCTATTGGGGATGGAATGCTGTCGTTTATGATCTCTTGTTCTGTTACCATAGAGTCAATAACTCCGGGAAATATTTGATCTGTAATCGCCACTGAAAATGAGTGGAGTACCGAAGAGCCAGACTTGACCTGAATTGTTCCATTTGTAACCGATGAGCTCCATATAATTTGAAGATCAGAAACTGTAGCTTGTGTTCGGCAAATACTGTCACTTCCCACAATTTCACCCCCAGAAACACAAACCTCTATCTGACTTCCGGAGTTAGTAGAAATATTATACTGGTATATAGTTCCCTGGCGCACACATTGCGGTCCGGTAACCTGTCCTTCAGCATCAAGGCCTATCATTGATGAAAAAAAAAGGCAAAATAAGAAAGTACGAATATTACAAATCCGGAGATACCCATTCAATAATTTAGCCATACACTATTTTTTATAGTTATACTCATAAGTTTTTATAATATTCCGGTTCTGATCACGGATGGTCTTCAATCGTCCTAATGCGTCATACTCATAAGAAATGAACCGGTTATTTGCGTCACATTCAGTAATTATACCAATTCCCTCTTTGTAGGAGGCGGTACTCATTAAAGCACCAGTTGGATATAATCGCAATTCATCAATTAAACCAGTGCCAGTAATACTTACCGACGCTGTCTCGGAGAACTGATGCTGATATAGTCTCCAACCGTCTGGTCCTGTATAAACAAGTTCGCCCGTCTGCCCATTTACCAAGACAGATTCTGTTCCTGTATATCGAAGCCAATATGTCAAGGTATAAGACTTTCCTGGCAGAGTGGTTCGTGCTATCGTTGAAGTTGATCCAACCGAAGGATCATATCCCAATTGGAAAGACTTCAAGCCGGTTAAACTAAAAGTTGTCTTTATAAAAGCCGGATTGTATGTCCAATTACCGCTTCCGTTAGACTCAAATCCAGCATAAGCAATATCCGCGTGAGCCGCATTAACAACGGTTGCAACAACGTTTCGTGATGAATAATCGTTGATATAACTCATGATATTGTCATCAGAAACCGTCTGAATAAGATTACCCTCTGTGTCATAGGTCATCTCTGAAATCTGCTTATATAACGAAGGAACCCTCAGTAAGCTGTTGGGGTTATGCATTCCCACTGTGGCCAATGCAACCGGGGCTTTTGACTTTAGCCTGTACGTTCTAAAGGGTTTAACCTCCTGGCGTGTATTGGGCGATGTGCCAAAAGTATAAAGCTGAAACTCGGTTACTGTGGCATCCAAAAGTTCCATTGTATATGTTGAGGGGGGGCCGCTCACCAATTGAATTTTCCAAGTCTCTGTACTAATCGGAATATGAATTGCATTATTCTCTTTTAACTTCCCAATAGCGCCTGTTGTGGAGGTATAGTCTGTTGGATAATATGATAAACTAATGATAACCGATTGGGCATCTTTTTGTATGATTTTTCCTTTCTGCAATAGTGTCATTGGGTCAATTGTAGTTACTGTGGAACTTGAAAAATATAGATTCCCATTAGTTGTATAAGATTTTTCAATTGTTGAAACCAAGTCCGCACGTCCTGTAAATCCATAGTATCTCCGGGGAGTCATCCACGAATAGGTGCTTTGGGCAAAGGAGGTATATTGATAGTCCTCCCATTTATTGCCTTTTTGCGATTGTCTTAAAATTGTAGCACAGTTACAATTCAAATAATTACTATTTGCCAATGGCGCCTGAATATTTTTATAGTTTGTTATATTCTCCGCAATTAGATCATTGTCCTTATCATAAACAGTCACCTTTTTAGGAAGGCCGTATGCCCAAGCCACCACCCTCTGAGATTGGACAAAGGGCCATTCCATTTTCGGCACAATAGCTGGAAAATCTGCAAGGTCTGTGAACTGATATACCGTCCTCCCATTATTGCCATTTGGGGAATTATTCTTCACCTCCACCATAGAATGCATAACTGGAAGCGGGTTTTGTAAAGCGTTATTCACATTGCTTAGAATAAACCGATGTGCGTCAAGGGGTGTTAAAAACTCAATTAATAATTTAACGATACTGTAGGCAAAAATTATCATATTTACATAGGGAATGGCCGCGCTCCAAACCTGCTCTAAAATGGCCTGAATGCCTATCTGTACTGTCGCAGCAATTGCAGAAGTAATCAACGCCTTTCCAAGAATCTTTCCTAATTCAGTGGATACGGCCATTTCCGGATACTGAAGCCCGGGTTTATTATACGCAATACGGGAAAACTTAAGGTCAAACTTATTGATATCATAACTGTAATAATATGGCTTTTCCTCCCCCCATCTCGAGGACAACCCATTACTTAGCTTATAACTATAGGTCGTAATGATGTTTTTAGCCACATCGTATCCGTCAAACAAAACGGTCTCTGAAACAGAGACGCCTCCACTCAACTGAGGATAGCCAGCCGGAAACAGATTCTGAGGCGGAACATTCTGAACATACTTGTATTCAAGATACCCGCCTGTTGGATAAAACACCTTCTTAAGTAACCCATTTTTCGCATATCCGGATTTAGGGATTTTGAATTTAGGCAGAACCGCTTTAAAATACATAGTACGTTCATCATTGAACTTATCATGGTCCTCTGTCAATGGCATTTCACTATTAAACCCATTATAGTATCCCCAGTGATCCTGGCTTAAATAATTTCTTGCAGGCACTATATCATCACCATTTGAGTTACCGGGCCTGCCCGCATACCCCGTGTAATACTCAAATAAATAGGGCGGCTCAGTTGCGTTATCATCTCCATTTCCCAATTTTCGCAGACTCAAGAGGCATAGTCTTGCAAATTTCTTTTGGAATCCTGTAAAGTTTGAATAATACGGCATTACAGAATTCTTATAAAAATACCCGTGTGTCAATTCATAGGCCCGAATCAATTTGTTGCTTATTATATACTCAACTCGCCCTAGAGCATGTTCACCAGAAAGATCTTCTCTCTCCTTTGGTTGATAAATAAAACTGATCAGCCCCTGGTTGGGCAAAATAATTGAAGTAATCCTTTTTGAAGTTGTGATGGAATGGCTATAAACCAAACTTGTAGTAGCTGGTTTAAGCCTACTTAAAGAATTTAAATCCCAAGAAAATTGGTCAGCATTTGTGGGGTTTGAAAGATATTTAAACCACATTTCACCTTGCTTGTTCTTCTTACGTTGGCTTCCCTTAGATAGATAATTAAGATTTCGTTGATGACTTATTATTTTTCCAGCTAATACATCAGAGGTTATATTTTGGTAATTAAAATATATTTTCTGCCCGTTATTTGTATTCTCGATTGCGGTAAGATACCACGAATTAACTACGAATGGGCGCTCATCAAGATCCAGCGGAAAGCCGTAAAATCTGTTCACAGCATAATCTGCATCATCACCGTTGCCGCTTTTAACTACAAAACTTCCGTTTTTATCAAATTGAGCCAGCTTATACCGGCATATTCGCGTGAGGCCAAGGTCACTAAAAACATACTTCAAGCCATCCTCCGTAACAATAGTGAACTGGTTAATTCGAGTTCTAATTCCTTGTGACGTTAAATCCTGAGTTGAAAAAGTTATTTTCATCCTCGAATCACCCAATGTTGCAGCGGTGCTATTTTTTCCTAAAACGAAAGCCCCGGCTCTTCCATTCATACGAAAGATAAACTTATCCTGTTCCGTATCTCCTGCCACAATATTTCTTTCCTTATATACTTTATTTTCCTTGAATACAGGGTAATAGTTTTTACCTTGGTTACACCCCAAGGCCGTATTTGGGTTGTATAAATACCCATCCGGATAACTTTTCCCAACATTCTTCACACCAGGCACATTTTGATCATCCGAAGCCAGATCTCCCGAAAAAAAAGCCTGTTGATCATCTGGTTCCCCATTTTGAACACGCATAATTACCCCACCTGCATCCAAACTCCATCCGGTTCCAATATTTGAAGCAATTTCATTTACCAGCAATCCATTTCCACTTGAATAAAAGAGTCCAACTTGCAGGGTCATCCCGCTTTTTGTGTCTGTATAATTAATCAACGGAAAGCCCTGCTCGGCGGACCCCGTTACAGTATTAACTTGGGCTTCAGCATGAATGAATAGCGCAATTAGGATAGGTAAAAAAATACTCCTTCTCATACGATCTGGTTTCGATAGTTAGTAATGCTAAAAATTATAATTGATCCTGAATAAAACAGGTTGCGTTCTGGGAACTTGTCGGTAACTCAGAAAATCCCACAATACTTGGGCCTTCATCTTCTTGAATAAATTTGAATTCAATGACACTACCTTTTGAATGCCAATTAGTCCGCTTTGACTTCTTCCATTCAGATTGATTCCGGCACCTCCCGATGCTGGCTCCACCCTTACTCCTCGGAGCGTTGGAAAGAAATTTATCTCATATCCACCACTTGCAAAAAAGCTACCCTTAACTTTATAATCTAAAAAGGTGCGAATCCCTGCACCTTGATGGCTTATCTTCAAGCGCCTGAGTTGATTACTCAAACCCAAACGATAAGATCCTCCTATGCCAACAATACTATTGTCATTTAATTTATATCCAAGTGAAATACCCAAATCACTCGTAGAGGGTAACAACCCATTACCTCTTACATTCTGAATGTTTGTGCCCCACTCCAGCCGTTTCCAAAAACTCTTCGTTCGTTGGGTGTTGGGTTTGAATTCTGGTAATTCTTCCTCCCCACTTCCTCCCTGTGGTAAAAAATGATTAACCTTTTCTTTGATCTGACTAAGGCGTCCTTGTGCTGACTGGATATTTTGTTGAACTACCTGTTGCATTTGCGAAGAACTACCAAACCTTGATTGAAGGCTTTGAAGTGTTGATGATCTAGACTGAAGTCCTACTATTGGAGCGCTAGAAGTATTATTAGCATTTGTCGAGGTTTGAAAAAGCCGACCAACCTGAGAATTTCTCGTTAAAAACTCTTTGAATTGGGGAATTTTGGATAATACTGTAATAAGCTTTGCCTCTAGTTTTGTGGGGTCCTTAAGTAAATCCTTATACTCATTCACCTGCTGCTGATAATAATACACCTGCTTATTGAAATCCTTCACATATTTTCCAAGACCTGAATTGGCCAGCGCCGCGGCAAGCTCCTTTCTTCTTTCCTGCAAGGCTTTTCGAATGATCTCGGCCTGGTCGAGTTTTCCTTGCAATGCCGATAACCCTTCCATGCCCTTGGGCAATTTCTCGCGAATGGAAGCGGGGACCAGATCGGTTCCTTCCAAAAACTTAAGGGATGTAGTGAGGGAGTCTATGCGACCACTATACAATTTGGAAAATACAGTAAGCTTTGCCGCGCGGTCTTTGGCCTGTGATTGAAGTTGCGCATAACGCGTGCGCACATCGCCAAACAACTCCTTCGCTTTTGCTGAATCCTTTTTCCAAAGTTGTTTGAATAAGCGCTCTTCGGATTTACGAGCCTTATTAAGCATTTTAGCAGCGCGCTTGTCAAGCGATTCGCCTAATGATTCGTATTTATCCTGAAGCTTATTAAAATATTTTGTGGGAAGTGAAAGCAGGTCTTGTTGTAATGAACTATCCTGAGAATAGAGTGATGTGTAGGAAAACATCACTGTGAAGAGAAGGAGTTTTTGGATAAGGTTCATGCGCAGCGTTTGGTAAATGGTCTACCTAAGTTCCGGCATTTACATTCAATTCACCAAATTATTTTTAGAGATAACACTAAAATCATATGCGAGAAATCAATTTCGGAAATTCTAAACATGATACAGATAAATGAAACTTTTCATGCCTAAGAGATTTTACTTAGAATATCATAATGAAAATTAATTATGGTGCCTTTTTTCGAATATATTCTTCACCCTTCGTTCCTACGGAACGATCACGAACATTTCAATTCTTCGGGGGCTACCGACCTGTCGTCGCTACGCGACGAATAATTGAAGAGATAAATAAGATCGGCGAGTTGGTAATTCGGGATGGAGCTGTATTTTCTCTGTGTCTCTGCGCCTCTGTAGTAAATCACATCATCACCCCTTCTTCTTATACACCGGCACCGTACTACAAGGCTCACCATACATAATACTCCTGGCAACCGGACGGAGTTTTTTGGTGATCTCGAGGTAGGCAAATTCACCAATGGGAAGTTCGCCACAGCCTTTTACCACCACGCGCTTATCCAAATAATCATCGGCGTTGATGGCGGCTATGCGATCGAGGAATATTTTTTTGTGGAGTTCTTTTTCATCACCCAATACCACTTCTCTGGCCACAGGCTGCAACTGCGCTGCTACCAGCATATACGCCCACACGGGAATGATGGCGTCTGCCGAACATACAATGGCCACAAACTTATCGCGGTACTGTTCCCAATCATGGGACTTGAGCTTTTCGCGGAAATCCTTTTCTTTCAGGATCAGTTCCATGAAAAGAAAATCCTTCAGGTCAAACACCATGGTCTCGCCCTTGGGATAATAGGTTTCCAGGTCCAGGGTCACCAGACCACTCTCCGCTACTTTATTAATGAGTTCTTCGGCCATAATCGGGTATAAAGGTATAACAAAACAGCCACCCCATTGTTTGAGGTGGCTGCCGACGTATCAATGGCTGTGTTTTAGTAGTTGAATTTCCGGCGGTTGTCCTTGATCTTCGCGAGATTACGCAGCGTGGACGCCGGTGTGGCGCCTTGCATGCCAAACCCGAAATTACCATATCCGCCCATGATGCGCTGCATGGCCTGCTGACGCAGAAACCGGCGCTCATCTTCAATATTCGCGGATGCCACCGAGGTAGCGGTCTGCGAATTCACGCGTACCACATATACCCCTTGTGATCCGTCAATGGGTTTGGTCACCACCTTGCCATTATTGGCCGGGTTAAATGACACACCCAGGAACTTGGTCTCATAACTCATTTGGCTGCTGCCACCGGAGAACCGCAGGCTGTCCGCGGTTGCTATCGGGAACCCTGCCTTGGTAGAAGCTTCTTCCAGGGTGGTGTAGCTGCCGATCTTCTGAATGATCTGCTGGGCTTTCTTCTCGTTGCGCAACAAAGGCTCTACCCGCACACGCGCCTGGTCAACCGACATGGTTCCTTCTTTGGTTACTGCGGTTACCACGGCTACTACATATTTATCGCCGATCATGGTGGGAGGCAATACATCGCCCTGGTCCGCTTCGTACACATCGCGTACAAACTGGCGCGATACGCCAAGTCCCATGATATTATAATCCTGGGGCCCGAGCGTTACAGGCACCTTCTGTATTCCCTTTGCTTTTAATTCTTTCTCCCAATTAGCCGTAAAGGCTTTGGGGTCGCGGCTGTCGCCGGCAAATTTATTGGCCGCATTGTTGGCAGAGGCATCTGTTTCGCGACTGGCCACAATGGGCTTTGTCAAATAAGCTACTTCATATACCGGCGAAGATCCTTTCTGGCTCAACACCTCGATCACATGGTATCCAAACTCGGTCTTCACCACATCTGTGGATTTGGGTCCATGGGTAAAAATATATTCATTGAAGGCCGGCACCATACCCCCGGGGGTCACATTCTCATATTTACCGCCCTTGGCCTTGCTGCCCTGGTCGCTGGAGTACATTGCCACCAGTGAATCAAAATTAGATCCTCTGCGTACCAGACCAAGGATGCTATCGGCCAGTTTCTTCGCGCTGCTGTCATCGCGGATCTGCTGACCATTCTCCATGGTAGAAACCAGGATATGACGCACATTCACTGTGTCGGGCCAAACAGCCTGACTGATAACTTTTGCGAGTTGATAATTATTACCAAACACAAAAGGACCATATACATTACCGGCACCTACTTTAACCACAGAGTCAATATAAGGGCCCGCCTGAATACCCGACTTGGCCATTTTGCTTTTATAATATCCCAGCTCCGAATAGTTGGCGTTGATAAATCCTTCGTTGTCGGTGGTGGTAGCAAAAGATTGCTTGAGTTGTTCGAGTTGTTGAAACACCGCCGCGCTATCACCCGCTGTAGGAGCCGCATCAAAAGTTACATACTCAATGCTGCGGCTTTCTTCTACTTTGAAATCATCCTTATTCTTTGCGATATAATCACTGATGTCTTTATCGCTGATCTTTACTGAAGAGTCGCTAACGGTCACATAAGGAACCAGCACATACGATACATTGGAAAGCAGGCTGCGCTCAGCATTCTGTTTCTCCAGGTACCATTTGGGGTAATACGCGGAGATGGCAACCAGTGAATTGAATTTATCATTCAGGCGCTGGTATTCCAGATCGGCCAAAAACTGCTCAAAGCTTTTTTGGTCTTCGGGCACTTTACTGTTCTTCCATTGCATCACTTGCTGCTGATAAGCGGCCGCATCATACATACCGGTCTGCGGATCGGTAAAGCGTTGGATCACCTGTTCACCGGGATCATTAAAGAGTACATCGTTCAGCTCTTTCTTACCAACATAGAGCCCAAGCTTTTCAAACTCGCCCTGCATTACAAGACGGTTCACTTCCTGGTTCCACAACTGCTGAACCAAACCCTGACGGGATGATTCATTCATGGGATAACCCTGTTGTTGTTGCTGTGCTTCCTGTGCCTTCAACTTGGCTTCGAAATCCGCATACTTGATCTCCAGGCCGTTCACCGTTCCCAATGTGGTAGATCGCTCCCCATCGAAAATGCTGCCGCGACCGGAAAAGGCATCCATCAGGATGAACCCTACCAGTGAAATAGCGATCACGATTGCTGAAATCAATGCGCCCCTGTCTCTGATTGTTTGAATGACTGACATATAATATTATAGGGTTATAAAAACGGATGGCAAAAATAGGGTATTTGGGGAAAAGAAGTGGAAAATCCCGGGAGTTGGAGGTCGGGGGTTGGAGACCGGGGTCCGGGGTCCAAGGTCGGGAGTCCGGGGTCGGAGGTACGTAGTTTTATTTCGGATGAACTTCCTTTCCTTTAAAACTCGGAGCTCGCAACCCCCGACCCCGGACCTCCGTCCTCGGACCCCCGACTCCCGACTTCTGACTACCGACCCCCCTTCGGATGCACCAGTTTCATCTCCTTCACCAAATGCCCCGCCCCGGCGAATTTGTCGATGATAAACAACACATACCTTATGTCCACCATGATATTCCGGCAAATGGAGGGATCATAGTTGATATCACTCATGGTTCCTTCCCAAACCCGGTCAAAATTCAGTCCTACCAGGTTTCCATAGGCATCAAGTGCCGGACTGCCTGAATTTCCGCCGGTGGTATGGTTGGCCGCGATAAAACAGACTGGCTGCCGGCCTTTGGCGCCATATTGGCCAAAATCTTTCTTTTTATACAGGTCAATGAGCTTTTCGGGCAGGTCAAACTCATAATCGCCGGGTTTGTATTTTTCCATGACTCCGTCCAGATAGGTATAAAAATCATATTCCACCGCATCCCTGGCCTGGTATCCTTTTACATTACCATAAGTAACGCGGAGGGTGCTGTTGGCGTCGGGATAGAAGCGTTTTTCCTTAAAAACCTCCATTTGAGCCGCCATATAGGTCCTTTGCAGGGTATTGATCCGGTCCTGCACCGCATTGAGCTTTTTCGTTACCTTATTATAATATGTATTGTTGATATCGATAAAAAGCGCGTTGGCAAGGTCTTTTTGGTGATTTTGGGCCAATTCTGCGGGATTTGCGGCCAATGCCGCCATGGTTTTGGCCGGATCATCCAGGCTGGTGGAAGAATAGACCAAATCGGCCAATTTTATGAAATTTTGATCATTTTCGGCCAAAATCTTCAATAAATAGGGTGAAATGACCTCATTTTCCTGTTTTTTCACGTAAATCTCAAGGAGCGAGATGAACAGGTTTTTGTCCACTTCGGCATTATATTCATTATAGATCCCTTCCAGCCTTTCCTGTACACCCGGCAAGGTTTTCTTGAAACCCGCTTCCCCGTTTGATTCGCGGGCGGTGTTTAGTCTGTTCACCTGGCTGCAGGCAAGGAAGAGTTCGATTCGTGGGATGATCTCATTATAATAGTCCCTCGCTTTTCCCAGTGGCTCGATTTCTTTATAAGCCGCGTCAATTTCCGCGAGCAGATTGCCGTATTTGGCTTTCAAGGCCGGGTTGGCGTTTACGCGCTGTTGGAATTCCTTTTCATAGGCGAGTTTTTTGCCTACGCCGTTCGTCTTGGTCAGCCCAAGCACCTCTCCTTGCCATTTTTTCCAGGAATTGCTGATGCCGGCATATTTGGCGGCGTACTGGATCTTGATTTGTTCGTTCTTGCGCATATATCCGTCGATCACGGCCAGCGCGCGGGTGCGGATATCGATCTTGATGGGGTCGTTTACTTCCACTACCTGGCGTACCGCCTCGCTATACAGGTATTCATTTGTTCTTCCGGGAAAACCGAAAACCATGGTAAAGTCACCTTTTGCTACGCCATCGAGTGAGATGGAAAGGGCCTTTTTTGGCTTAAAAGGGACGTTTTCGGGCGAAAAATCGGCCGGTTTGTTGTCTTTTCCGGCATAAATGCGAAAAATCGAGAAATCGCCGGTATGTCTTGGCCACATCCAATTGTCGGTATCTTTTCCATAATTTCCGATGGAAGAAGGGGGTGCCCCGACCAGCCGGATATCGCGATAGGTCTCCGTAATAAAGAGGTAATATTGGTTGCCCTCAAAAAACCCACGGACCATCACATCCTGGTGGGCCTCCTTTTTGGCGTTCATTTTTACGGCTTCCAGGTTCTTATCGATCATGGACTGGCGCTCAGATTCGGATAACCCGGCGGTGACGCCTTTTAGCGCGGCCGCGCTTACATCCTCGATCCGCACGATAAAGGTGACAAAGAGACCCGGGTTGGGAAGCTCGGAGCCGTTGGCTTTGGCCCAAAACCCGTCACGTATATAATTATTATCAAGGGTGGAGTGGTTCTGGATGGCATCAAAGCCGCAGTGATGGTTAGTGAGCACAAGGCCCTGGGTGGAAATAACCTCACCGGTGCAGAATCCGCCAAAGCTGACGATCGCGTCTTTGAGGCTGCCGCTGTTTACATTATATATATCCTTGGCGCTGATCTTCATCCCCAGGCTTTTCATCTCCTTTTCATTCAGACGTTCCAATAGTAGCGGGAGCCACATACCTTCATTGGCGTAGGCAAAAGACTGGATAAACAGAAAAAGCAGCAGGGGTAGTTTTTTCAATAGTTTCATATAACAATCGTTTTCTTAGGTATAAAGGTAGGAAAGAGTTTATCTTTTTATTTCCCGCAGCGCCTGCGGCGTTTTTCGCTGACAACGCAGCGGGAAACCAACCAGGCAGATGCCTTTTTTCCCACAAAGGGCTGTGCAGAACCTTGGTTAGGTGTGAATAACCCTATGTGAAACGTGTATATGAAACGGAACATTTTCCACACATCTTAACAAGGAGTAGTGATCACCTTCCGCATGTTGTGTGGAACCTGGTTTTTACCCGCGATATCCACAGACCTACTAGTAAATTCGTAGGATCGATTTTTGCAGGTGGTTGTTTTTCCACATCGTGCATAAATAGGCTGAAATACAGTTGCTGCGTTGTTTCACATGGTGGATAACCACAAACAAAGTGTGAATTGCTGTGTATTACTAACTTTGTGTTTTACTCAATGGTTGAATTATCCACGAATCCACAGTTGTAATAATAATAGACTTTTTTTTAAAATATTTATTATTATTTATTATTACAGTTTAGGGGTTTGAAAAAAAATTTGATCGGCGATTTGGATTCCCGGTTCGTAATATTGCCCTCTTGAAAAAATCGAAGCAGATGGAAAAAGAGATCATCACCGCCGCCCGCCAACAGGTCCCCAAAAAGGGTTTTCTCGATATCGAGATCGATCCCACGCTTGATCTTTTTGCCGCCATCGAACGGTTGAAAAAAGAAAAAAATGCCGTGGTGCTGGCGCACTACTACCAGGAGCCGGATATCCAGGATGTGGCGGATTACATTGGGGATAGTCTGGGTCTGGCGCAGCAGGCGGAGAAGACAAATGCGGATATGATCGTTTTTGCCGGCGTACACTTCATGGCGGAGACAGCCAAGATCCTGAACCCGACAAAAAAAGTGGTGATCCCGGACTTGAATGCAGGTTGTTCCCTAAGCGATAGCTGTCCCCCGCCGCTCTTCAAAAAATTCAAAGAAAAACATCCCGACCATGTCGTGGTGAGTTACATCAACTGCAGCGCGGGAATCAAAGCATTGAGTGATGTGATCGTAACGAGCAGTAATGCACGCGTCATAGTGGAAAGTTTCCCCAAAGACCAAAAGATCATTTTTGCGCCGGATAAAAACCTGGGGGCGTACATCAACAAGGTCACCGGCCGCGATATGTTGTTGTGGAATGGAGCCTGTATGGTGCACGAGATATTTAGTTTGGAAAAGATCACGAAACTTAAAGTACGTCACCCCAACGCTAAACTAATCGCCCACCCTGAATGTGAGGAACCTGTTTTACGTATTGCGGATTATATCGGATCCACCACTGGCCTGCTGAAATACACGCAGCAGGATGATACGATGGAATATATTGTGGCCACAGAAACCGGAATCCTGCACCAGATGATGAAGGCGAGCCCACAGAAGACCTTTATACCCGCACCGCCGGAGAATAACTGTGCCTGCAATGACTGCCCTCACATGAAGCTGAATAGCCTGGAGAAGCTCTATCTCTGCATGGAGTATGAAACACCGGATATTGAAATGGATGAAGCATTAAGACTTGCGGCAAAAAAGCCGATTGATCGAATGCTGGAGATCAGCAAGCAGGCGGGGCTATGATCGATAGAAATAAAATAGGGAAAAATCTATTTTGATTTTCGGGTAGTTTTCTTTTTTGGTTCTGCCACCAGGGTATAAGAATGATCGATAAATTTCTTTAAGGTAGAAACCGGAATGGACCCGTCTACTACTACCGTATTCCAATGTTTCTTGTTCATATGATATCCCGGGAGTACACAAGGATACTGTTCCCTTAATTCAAGCGCCAGCTCCGGATCACATTTTACATTAAAACGAAGGTCTTCATTATCTAATCCCACCAATAGAAAGGCCTTGCCATTTACTTTAAATACCAGCGTATCCGGACCAAAAGGAAGCGCCTCTTCGGCACCGGGCTTTGACAGACAATAATCGCGGAGGGATTCTATATTCATGGTTGTTAAATATAGAGGTTGGATAAATTTCAGGCCTTTTTGATTTCAATATGTTGCGCGGCGATCGGAGGTTCTCCGCCCATGCGCAAAAGGATCTGTGCCACCGTTACCACATCTTTTTGACAGTATTCCACTATGCGGGTCAGGTTCTTTTCTTTCCAATATACTTCCCATACCATACTCCCGTCAATATCATCTTTTGGTGTGGGAATACCCAGCGATAGTGCCAATAGATTGAGTGAAGTATAACTTTTAAAATCACCAAATTTCCAAAGTTCAAGCGTATCCAAGTGCGTGATCTCCCAGGGTTTCTTTCCCGTAAGCTGCAGGATACCCGGAATGGGAATTCCATTGATCACCATGCGGCGACAGAGATAGGGGAAATCAAATTCCTTCCCGTTGTGGGCACAGAGAAACTTTGGTTCACCCGAAGACCATTTGGCCAGCATTTCCCCAAAGGCGTATAACAATACCTTTTCATCTTCTCCGTAAAAAGATTTGAGGACCATCTTTCGCTCAGATCCGTTTCCTTGTAATACGCCACAGCTGATGCAGACGATCTTACCAAATTCGGCATAGATGCCTGCGCGGTTATAGATGGAAGCCGCGTTGTCTTTTTCTTTATCCTTAATGAGGATGGATGCTTTGTGGTCCCAGAGTTTCTTCCAATCCCCGGGCATATCGGTATAGTCAGGGTATTGGGGTACCGTTTCTATATCGAGGAAGAGGGTGTTATGGTAGGGGAAAGTCATTTAGATATGATTACTAAAAGCGAATTAGCCAATAGCTATTCGCTTTTTTCAAATTAGAGAAACCGATCACCCTTATTCCGCTTCACCTCTGCCACAAATTCTTTTATCTCCTGTTCCTTATCTTTTTTACAAATAAGCAACACATCGTTTGTGTCCACCACAATAAAATCATCCAGGCCTTGTAATACCACCAATTTCTTATCTGGCGCTTTCACCACACATTTTGTCGCATCCATCACCATGACATTTTCCCCGGCCACGGCATTTTCCAGGTAGTCCTTTTCCATATTTTCCCAGGCGCTGTTCCAGGTACCCAGGTCGCTCCAGGAGAAGGAGGCGGGAATCACATAAACATTATCCGCTTTTTCCATGATCCCAAAATCAATACTGATATTGGTGCATTGCGGGTAAATGGATTCGATGGCTTCGAGTTCCTTGTCGGTATTGAACTTATCCTTTTCTGCGGCAAATACTTCATGCATTTCAGGCAGGAAACGTTCAAAGGCGTTGATCACATTCTTGATCTTCCAGATAAAGATCCCGGCATTCCACAGAAAATCACCGCTGGCGATAAAGGTCTTGGCCAGGTCAAGATTGGGTTTTTCGGTAAAGGTCTTCACCTTATATACCTCCGGCGCGGCCGGCATGGTCTCGTGCTGGATATAACCATATCCTGTATTCGGATAGGTGGGTTTTATTCCGATCGTCAACAGCGCGTTGATATGGCTGACAAAATCAAGGGCCCTGTTGGCGGTTTTCACAAACTCATCCGTATCCAGGATCAGGTTATCGGCCGGGGCCACGATCATGCGGGCTTCGGGGTCCTTTTGAATCAGTTTAAAGGAAATATAGGCAATGCAAGGCGCGGTGTTCTTGCGCGAAGGCTCACCCAGGATATTCTCTACCGGTAGTTTGGGTAATTGCTCTTTCACCAGCGGAATATATTCCTGGCTGGTGATGACAAAGATGTTTTCAGCCGGTACCATTTTACGATATCGGTCAAATGTTTGCTGAATAAGGGTTTTCCCTGTCTGCAGGATATCCAGGAATTGCTTGGGGTAATTGGTCCGGCTCATGGGCCAAAAACGACTCCCAATGCCTCCGGCCATAATGGCTACATAATTGTGGTTCTTGCTCATTAGAATATGCTTATCAACCCATTAGCGTGCTCTGGGTGGTTTGCCTTCGGCGAATGTTTTTTCTGACGCGGTAAAATTAGCCTATTTGCCTCAGTGAAATTTCATTTCAGGAAAAAACCATTTTTTGGCGTTTTTTACCCGAGGGAGCCCCCTTAAATTTTCGTACCTTCGTCTGCTTCGAAAAAAAGGAGTATCTTATATAAATCTCCTTGAGGAGAAGAGGAAATCAAGCGTGAAATGGCAACAACATCTGAAAAAAAGGCACCCCGAAAGAAGGCTGCTTCGAACGGAAAGACCACTACTACCAAAGAAAAATCGACCAAAAAGCGGCTCGACCTTCATGAAGCCCTGAAAACCTACTTCGGCTTCGATTCGTTCAAAGGCAACCAGGAAAGGATCATCGAGTCGGTTTTGGCTGGCAAGGATACCTTTGTTATCAAACCTACCGGAGGCGGAAAAAGTCTCTGTTACCAGCTTCCGGCGCTGGTAAGCGACGGAGTGGCCATCATTGTTTCTCCCCTGATCGCCCTGATGAAGAACCAGGTGGATCTTATCCGGGGATACAGCAGCAACGACAACGTGGCCCACTTTCTGAATTCTACCCTGAATAAAAAAGAGATCAAAGAGGTGCACGATGACCTGTTGAACGGACATACAAAAATGCTCTATGTAGCACCGGAAACCCTCACCAAGCAGGAAAACCTGGAGTTTTTCAGCGATTTGAAGGTTTCATTCTTTGCGGTTGACGAAGCACACTGTATCTCGGAATGGGGACACGATTTTCGTCCCGAGTACCGCCGCCTCCGTGAAATGATGGTCCAGATCAACCCGGATGTACCCGTGATCGCTCTGACGGCCACGGCCACACCCAAGGTGCAGAGTGATATTGTGAAGAACCTGGACCTGCGGGAACCGAAGATCTATATCTCTTCGTTTAACCGCCCCAACCTGTATTACGAGATCCAGCCCAAGATAAAAAAGGACCTTACCCTGAAGCACATGGCGAAGTTCATTGTGCAGAACAAGGGCAAGAGCGGGATCATTTATACCACCAACCGGAAAACAACGGAAGAGCTGGCCGATATGCTGGCCGCGAATGGCATCAAGGCCGTGGCTTATCATGCCGGCCTGGATAGCAAACTGCGGTCAAAACGCCAGGACCAGTTCTTAAATGAAGATGTACAGGTCATCGTGGCCACCATCGCCTTTGGAATGGGTATTGATAAACCGGATATCCGGTTTGTGATGCATTATAATATCCCGAAGTCTATTGAGAATTATTACCAGGAGACCGGTCGCGCCGGAAGGGATGGCCTCGAAGGAAAATGTGTGCTCTATTATTCGCACAAGGATGTATCCAAACTGGAGCACCTGATGCGCGACAAACCGCTTAGCGAAAGAGAGGTCGGCGCCCAGCTGATCAACGAAACAGTGGCCTTTGCGGAAAGTGGTGTCTGCCGGCGCAAGGTGCTGATGAGTTATTTTGGTGAAGAATATGAAACAGAGAATTGCGGAAGCTGTGATAACTGTCTCCACCCGAAAGAACGCGTAGAAGCCAAGGAAGAAACGATGACCGTGTTAAAGACCATCAAGGCGCTCGACGAGCGTTTTGCCACGGACTACACCGTCAATATCATCATTGGAAAATTAACCCCGCAGATCAAGATGTTCCGTCACGACGGCATCGATGTATTTGCCGGGGGTAATGATAAAGAACCTCATTTCTGGAATTCACTTGTCCGGCAGATGCTCCTCGAGGGGTTGCTGGAAAAGGATATTGAGGAATATGGGGTGCTCAAGATCACGAAGAAGGGGAATGATTTTTATAAAAAACCCAAGTCCTTCCCCATTGTGCTCAACAACCTGTTTGAAGAGGCCAATGCCGATGATGACGAAGGGGCCGAGACAGCCGCCGGCGCCGCGGCAGACGACAGGCTTTTTGAAATGCTTAAAGAGTTGAGGCAAAAAGAAGCCAAGAAGAAGGGCCTGCCACCATTTGTCATCTTCCTGGAATCATCCTTGCAGGACATGGCCACGCTTTACCCCATTAAGGTGGATGACCTGGATAAATGCCAGGGCGTGAGCAAGGGCAAGGCGGTACGGTATGGGAAGCCGTTTGTGGAAATGATCGCACGGTATGTAGAGGAGAACAATATTGAAAGACCCGACGATTTTGTGATGAAGAGTGTGGTGAATAAGAGTGGGAACAAGGTCTTTATCATTCAGAATGTAGACAAAAAGATTCCGCTGGAGTCTATTGCGCGGAGCAAGGGGATGAAGTTGGAGGAGATGCTGGAAGAAATGGAGACCATTGCCGCGAGCGGCACCAAGCTCAATTTGGACTACGCTATAAATGATATGCTCGATGAATACGAGCAGGAAGATATCCTCGAATATTTTAAAGGTTGTGAAACATCCAGCCTTCAGGTGGCACTCGAAGAACTTTCGGAGCATGATTTTACCTGGGAGCAGTTGAAGATCATGCGAATAAAGTTCTTGAGTCAGTATGGGATGTAGTAGCGTTACGGAGGAATAAGCTATTAGCCATTAGCATTTAGTTATTAGCCGTTGTGCCCCGGTTGTATTGAAGGTAAAATAAAAAAGCAGGCCTTTAAGCCTGCTTCGTGGTGTGGGGCGGGATCGAACCGCCGACACAAGGATTTTCAGTCCTTTTCCGCCTGCGGCGGATACCGCACCGATAAATTATCTAGATAATTTTGAATGATTCTTTTTATTTCTTCTCGACCTTTTCCAGTCTTTAGATATTTTTCCCTCTTCATTGCCTCAGCCTTCTTTTCAAAAGGTTCGGTGTGAATCAAAGTCCACGGCCTGTAGCGAAGTGTAAATCCGGAGGATTCAGCAATATTATGTTCTTCAAGTCTTCGCTCTACGTTAATGGTGAAACCGGTGTAGGTTTTACCTGAGGATGCGGAATGTAGAATATACACGAAAAACATAGGGACAAAAAAACCCCTGCAATTGCAGAGGTTTTATGTGGTGTGGGGCGGGATCGAACCGCCGACACAAGGATTTTCAGTCCTTTGCTCTACCAACTGAGCTACCGCACCAAGTATTTTTATCTTCCTTTTCCGCCAGTGGCGGATACCGCACCATTTTTTCCCGTAAGGGGCAGCAAAAATAGGTTATTCACAGGAAATCCAGAAAAAATTAGGTCTTTGTTTTACGGTTTCCCCGACAACGATCGCTGCAGTACTTTACTTCCTCCCAGACCTTTTCCCACTTTTTACGCCAAAAAAAGGGTCTTCCACAGGTTAAACAGATCTTTTGTGGCAAATCCGACTTCTTTTTCATTTTCATACCCAACCCGCAAAATCCATTTAATTCGTGTTTATCTGCCCATGTATACCATCAAGATCTGCACATCACTCGGGTTTACCCCGCTGATTCGACTCGCCTGGCCAAGCGTGCGCGGCTTGATCTTCTTGAACTTTTGCATGGCCTCGGCCGATAGGGCTTTCAAGTTATCATAATTGAATGCCTCGGGAATAAGGAGGTTTTCCAGCTCCGACATCCGGGTCACCAATTCGCGCTCCTTTTCTATATAGGTCTCGTATTTTACCTGGATACCGGCCTGTTCAATGATCTCAGGGTCATAAGCGCTTAATTCCTTCCTGAGAAATGGCACAGCCGCGGCCAATGAATCAATATCTATATCGGGGCGCAAGAGGATCTTGGCCAGTCTTTGTTTTTCCGTAATTATTGCCGAACCGATCGATGTTAGATATCCATTGATGACAGCGGGTTCGACGGGTGTATTTTGTAAAAATGCTTTGATCTTCTCCACGCCTTCTTTTTTGGCCAACACGCGTTGATAGCGTTCTTCATCGGCCAGCCCAATGGCATGGCTCATTTCTGTCAAACGCAGATCGGCATTGTCCTGACGCAGAAGCGTGCGAAACTCCGCGCGACTGGTAAACATCCGATAAGGTTCCTGCGTCCCCTTCGTGATGAGGTCATCGATCAACACACCAATATAGGCCTCGCTTCTTTTTAAGATCAATGGTTCTTTTTCATTGATCTTTTGATGTGCATTTATTCCGGCCATCAATCCCTGACAAGCCGCTTCTTCATAACCCGTGGTTCCGTTTATCTGCCCGGCGAAGAAGAGGTTTTCAACTAGCCTGGTCTCCAGACTATGGCGCAACTGTGTGGGTGGGAAATAATCATACTCGATCGCATAACCCGGACGAAACATCCGCGCATTCTCAAACCCCGGCACAGTACGAAGGGCTTCGTATTGAATATCTTCTGGGAGTGAGGTAGAGAATCCGTTTACATAGATCTCAACCGTATTCCATCCTTCGGGTTCCACAAAGAGTTGGTGGCGGTCCCTTTCCGCGAAGCGGTTGATCTTATCTTCTATGCTTGGGCAATACCTGGGCCCTACTCCATCAATACGTCCGGCAAACATGGGACTCCGGTCAAATCCTTTTCGGAGGATTTCGTGTACACCAGGATCTGTATAGGTGATCCAGCAGGACCGTTGTTGGGTCGGTTTATTTGTTTTCTTGAATGAAAAGCCTTTGATATCCTCGTCCCCGGGCTGTTCCTCCATTTTTGAATAGTCCAGACTTCTTCCATCTACCCGTGGTGGGGTCCCGGTTTTGAGCCGGTCGCTTTCAAATCCGATGGATACCAATTGCTCGGTAATCCCAGTAGCGGCTTTTTCCGCCATGCGTCCTCCGCCAAAGTTCTTTTCTCCCACATGTATAACCCCGTTGAGGAAGGTCCCGTTGGTCAATACCACCGCTTTTGCCATGATCTCATGTCCCATGCCGGTGATCACTCCCTGGCATTTTCCGTCTTTGATCACCAATCCACGCACCATATCCTGGTAAAAGTCGAGGTTTTTGGTCCCCTCCAGCATTTCCCGCCATTTCTGGGAAAAAAGCATGCGGTCGCTTTGCGCGCGGGGGCTCCACATGGCCGGACCCTTGGATTTATTCAGCATCCGGAACTGGATCATGGATTCATCCGTTACAATCCCCGAATATCCCCCGAGGGCATCCACTTCACGCACTATCTGGCCCTTGGCAATGCCACCCATGGCGGGGTTACAGCTCATTTGGCCAATGGTCTGCATATTCATGGTCACCAGCAGCACCTTGGAGCCTAGATTGGCTGCCGCGGCTGCCGCTTCACAGCCGGCATGACCGGCGCCTACCACAATGACATCATAATTGGGAAACATAGCGTGCAAAGGTAGGAAATTGGGAGGGATGGGGAGGTTTCACGTGGAACGTGATTCACCGCAGAGAACAAGAGGACGCGGAGGTACGCAGGGAGAGTTGTTAGCCATTAGCTCTTAGCGAACCTTTTGCGATCAGGGCTTCGGCCTAAGCGACCTAACTGTAAAATCTCTGCGTACCTCCGCGTCCTCTTGTTCTCTGCGGTGAAAACAGCCCCCCAGTTCCACGTGGAACTATTTCAGATATTGCTGTAGATAATAACCCTCCTTAGCCCGCATTTCCTTTATCTCCCCCGGTTTTTTGTCTTTAAACCCACATAAATGCAGTAATCCATGAAAAATAACCCGGTGAAGCTCCTCTTTTACCGAAACGCCCAGGGTTTTCGCATTGTCCCGCACCCGGTCAATGCTGATATATATCTCCCCACTAAGGGTGGAAGGGGATTCAGAAAGATCAAATGTGATGATATCGGTGTAGAAATCGTGCTTGAGATACTGGCGGTTGATATCCAGCAGGGCCTTATCTGTGCAGAAGATATAATTAAGTGAACCCAGGCTTTTCCCTTCCTTCTTTGCCAGTCGGCCAAGGAAGGCCTTCAGGCGCGTGCGATCACGGAGAGGGAGGGTGGTGTTCTGGCTGAAGAAGTAAATGTTAGGCATTTTGGGTTTTTAGTTTCTCGCGGCGAACGCAAAGATAGATGCGGGCGCAGCGGTCTTGCTATTTTCGGTATTAGGCCAGCCGTGGCGCTCGCTTAATTCTTTGCGTTCGCCGCGAGAAACCCTCCAAAATTCGTAAACAAATCCCAGCCAACAAGGTTAGTTTTGTACCATTCAAGACGAAACATGAAATTATCAGACCTTAAGCCCGGGCAGGAAGCAGTGATCACACACTTTGAGAACAATGAGATCTTCCTCAAACTGATGGAAATGGGCTGTGTACCCGGCGAAAGGATCCTGGTAGAACAGGTAGCCCCGCTCGGCGACCCGATCTCCGTCAGCATCTCCGGCTATCAACTCAGTCTCCGTATCAGCGAGGCCGATAATATCATGGTTGATATAATTAATTGATTATCAATTAGATGAAGATTGCCCTCTACTTTGGTTCCTTCAATCCTGTCCATGTAGGACACCTCATCATTGCCAACCATGTGCTGAATGAAACCGACGTGGAACGTTTGTGGTTTGTTGTTTCACCCCATAATCCCCTCAAACAGGAAAACGGGCTGCTCAATGAATACCACCGGCTACACCTGGTGCAGACCGCCATTGGCGATGATCTCCGGATGAAAGCATCGGATATCGAGTTTCATTTACCCCGCCCATCGTACACCATCGATACACTCACTTATTTAAAAGAAAAATACCCCGAGCACGAATTCCGGATCGTGATGGGGAGCGATAGTTTTAGCAATATCAGGAAGTGGAAGAATTATGAGCTATTGCTCCGCGATTACAAGATCCTGATCTATCAGCGACCCGGGTTTGTCGTACAAGCCCCCGAAAATGCCGACACGCTTATCCTCCAGGCGCCCTTGCTGGAAATTTCGGCTACACGTTTACGTGAGATGATCCAAAAGGGGAAGTCAATTCGATATATGGTGCCGGATAAAGTGCGGGAGGAGATAGAGGCGGGGGGATATTATAAAGGGTAGTTTCTCGCAGCGGGCGCAAAGGTATCTGCGGACGCTAAGGCCTTACTATATTCGATCATGGGCCGCCCGTTGCGCTCGTATTTATCTTTGCGCCCACCGCGAGAAATTAAAAAACCACCCCCAACAACAAACACCCCGCCACGATAACCGGTGCCGGCACGCGCGTATACTGCATCAATAAAAACGTTCCGGAGATTACCAGCGCATTGATCAGGCTGCCCCCGCTCATGGCCAGCAAAGAAATATCCTTCATCAACACCAGCGTGGCCGCGATCATGATCCCCACCACCACGGCATTGATCCCCTCGAGGGAGCGGTAGACCGCCGCATACTTTTTAAGATTATGCCATATCGGGAAAAAGAAAAGCACCAGCAGGGCGCTGGGCAGGAATATCGCGATCGTCCCGATCAAACAACCCAACAACTGCATACTCGTTCGCTGCTCCGGGGTATTCCCCAGGTCCTTTAAAGCCATACCTCCGGTAAATGACGCGATGCTGAAAACCGGTCCCGGCATGGCCCGCACGATCCCCATCCCCGTGTACATATCATCTTTATCGATCTGCACCACATTCTTGTCTTTTTCCTTGACCGCCTCGGGACGGATACAGAATTGCTCATACATCAGCGGCATCAGTACCTGTCCGCCACCAAATACATAACTCCCCATCCGGTACACGTTCTCAAAAAGGTTGATCACTTTCCGGTTGGGCAGGTCACGCTTCTTCGCGGTTTCACTCGCGATCCCCGCGAGAATAAAGATGATCGCGAAGAGCCAGATATTCCACCATTTGATCTTCTTTGGCTTTTGGTGAACCTGTGGGATCCTTTTCCGGCTTAGGTTCGTGGCAATACCACCGGCCACGATCAACACCGGGAAGATCCAGGGTTGATTGAAAAAGATATAGGTCAATATGGACCCCACGATCATGATCACCCAGGTGATCGTATTCTTAATGGAAATATGAAAGGCCATTACCGCCGCATAGACGAGAAAGCCTACGGCCATGGGGGGAATGAATTTGAAAATATCTACATGCAGCGCGCGCTTGTCAATATAATGCAGCAGAAAGGAGAGGGCCCCCATCATGATACTCGCTGGAAGGATCCAAACGATCAGTGTGACCACCGCCAATGGAACACCGCCTCGTTTATAGCCAATGAGCGTGAGGGTTTGTGTGGAAGAAGCGCCGGGGAGGAGTTGACAAAAGGCGTTGTATTCCATCAACTCCGATTCGGTGACATAGGGCGTTTTGTGGACAAAGGTTTTTAACATCATGCCGATATGCGCCTGCGGACCGCCAAAGGCCGTCAGGCTATGCAGGAATACCGCCCGTAAAAAATGCATATGGCGCAAAAGCATGGTTGTTAAATATACTGATAATTCCAGTTCATCGAAGAGAACATGATTCACCGCAGAGTATCATATACTCTGCGGTGAAATCCATAAATTCACGTATGCGAATTTCCATACTAACCACACTGCTCCTTCTGGCCAGCCTCCTCCATGCCCAGGACCCCATTCAAAAAGCGATCGACAAAAAATCACAGGAAATAAAAGACAAGGTCATCCAATGGCGGCGCACCATTCACGCCAGCCCCGAGCTGGGTAACCGCGAGTTCAAGACCTCGGCCTTTATTGCCGCGCATTTAAAAAAACTGGGGATCGAAGTACAAACCGGTGTGGCCAAGACCGGCGTGGTCGGGATCCTTAAAGGCGATAAACCCGGCCCGGTGATAGCGCTTCGTGCGGATATGGATGGATTGCCTGTAAAAGAAAGGGTGGATCTCCCTTTTAAATCAGTCGTGGAGGCCGACTACCTCGGACAAACCGTACCGGTGATGCATGCCTGCGGACACGACGCGCATGTGGCCGTATTGATGGGCACGGCCGAAGTGCTTGCTTCGATGAAAAAGGACTTGAAAGGAACAGTGAAATTTATCTTCCAGCCCGCCGAGGAAGGTCCCCCGGGTGATGAGGAAGGCGGCGCGGCCCTGATGGTCAAAGAAGGCGTGATGGAAAACCCCAAGGTGGACGCCATTTTTGGAATGCATATTGAATCCGCCGTTGAGCAGGGTACATTTGAATATAAACCCGGCGCTTTTATGGCCTCATCCGATTGGTTTACGATAAAAATAAAAGGCAAACAATCACATGGCTCACAACCCTGGCTCGGGGTGGACCCCATTGTAGTGGGTACCGAGATCATCAACGCGTTGCAGACAATCGTCAGCCGCGAATCCGATCTTACCAAAGCACCGGTGGTGATCACGGTAGGAAAGTTTCACAGCGGGGTACGTCCCAATATCATTCCCGAAGATGCCTTACTCGAAGGCACCATACGCACGCTGGATAAGGACATGCAAAAAAAGACCCACGAGCGTATCCGCACCCTGGCAACCGCCATTGGTGAGGCCATGGGGGCCGAGATCGAAGTGATGATCGATACCAAAACATTGGTGACCTATAATGCCCCCGCCCTGGTACAGAAGATGATTCCCTCGCTGGAGAAAGCCGCCGGCAAGGGAAATGTAAAACCGAGAGAGTGGGTGACAGGCGCGGAGGATTTTTCTTACTTTGGTGAAAAGGCCCCGGCCTTCTTTATTTACTTTGGGGGAATGCCCAAGGGCACCGATCCTAAAAACGCCCCACCGCATCATACACCCGATTTTTATATTGACGATAGTATGTTGGATGTGGGGGTGAAGGGGTTTTGTTATTTGGTATTCGATTACAAGAAGGATTGATTTCACGGATTAAACGAATTACACGGATTTCACGAATTATTATAGATGGATAGAAGATTAATTGGGTTCAGGGGATTTTTTACCGCTAAGGCACAAGGACGCCAAGGAGCGCCAGAACTTAGCGCCACTTTGCGCCTTCGCGCTCTGCTGGTAAAAGCCTCTGCGTTACTCTGCGTCCTCCTGTTCTCTGCGGTGAACCTCTTCTCCCAAAAGAAGGATCATCGCTTAGAGCAAAAAATACTGCCCTTGCTCCAAGGCTACCAGGGAGACATTGGTATATATATTAAAAACCTCCGCACGGGCAAGACCGTTTCCTACCAGGCAGACACCATTTTTCCCACCGCGTCCATCGTCAAGATCCCCATCATGATCGGGATACTCGACAAAATGGAGAAAAAGGAACTCGACTATCACCAGGAGTTCATTTACCATGATTCCATGTTATATGCCGGGGTGGATATCCTCGGGTCATTCAAGTCGGGTGAAAAGATCGAACTCAGTAAGCTGTTGATGTTGATGCTCACCACCAGCGACAATACCGCGAGTTTATGGCTACAGGCGATTGCCGGTACGGGTACCCGCATCAATGAGATCATGGACAGTCTCGGCTTTCAACATACCCGTGTCAATTCCCGCACACCGGGTCGCGAGGAAAACAGAAACCAGTATGGCTGGGGGCAGACCACCCCTCGTGAAATCGCCACCATGATTGAGAGGATTTACAGGATGAACATTGTCAGCAAGGGTTTTTGTGAGCGTGCCTTGCGACTCCTTGGCCGGAATTATTGGGATGCTGAGGCTTTGTCGCAGATACCGCCCACTGTGGAGGTCTTTAGTAAGAATGGGGCCGTGAATGCCAGTCGCAGCGAAGTGTTTTTGGTCAACGCCCCCCGCAATCCCTATCTCGTAGCCATTTTTACCAAGAACAACAAGGACCAGAGCTGGAACCAGGATAACGAGGCCTGGAAGCTGACAAAGGAGATCTCGAAGTTGTTGTGGGCGTATTTTTCAAAATGATTTCTTTACACCCTTTGTCCCGGGACTTCAGCGCACAGCACACACGAACAAAGGCGCAGACACCTACTTTTCAGAACTATTATATGGAATATAGCCATGCCACTTCCACGGGATGCATGTTTGACCAACCAGGGTTTCCACGAGTTCCTGAAAAATGGATTCCCCATTTTCGCTATTGATTAAGAGAATAATGGAAACGCCTTTGTCAATAAAATTAATATTGTAATTTCTCCAGGCACCGCCATTGCCTTCCTTAAAAAAGGCTTTTCCATTTGGGCAGTCTAATAGTCCCCAACCCAGGCCATAAGAAAGATGAATAGCGTCATTCTCGGTCGTGGTTTCGGTTGTTAAAGGGGGAAATTGAGTGAGGGAATGGATCTTTATCTGAGGGCTAATCATTTCCTTGAACAATTTTTTTGTCAAGCCTTTCCCTTTCATGATATGCTCTACGAATCTGGCATAATCAGCAATGGTTGTTACCAGCGAGCCTCCGGCTACTGCTTCTGTACGTTTCCTTTTTATATCTATAGCGCCGTTCGTCATATGACCAACCGCCACATTTTCATCACCAAAAGAAGGGTGCCATACATAACCGGTCCGGGTCATGTTAAAGGGCTTAAAAATGTATTCGACTGCCAGTTCATCAATGGGCTTTTTGGTGATTTCTTCTTCCACCAATTGCAATAACTTGAACCCTTCACCTGAATAGGCGTATTTCGAACCTGGTTCGAAGTATATTCTCATAATCCCAAGCGAATCTTCCACGCCGGTTGTTGGATGAAACCAGCGAATGTTGGGCAACCCGGTTGTATGGCTTAAACACATTCGGGCCGTGATTAATTTCCAGCGATCATCGGTTTTTAAGTCAGAAAAGTACTCGTATTCTCCGATGGGCTTGCTTAAGTATTGATAGAGCGGTTTGTCCAGGTCCAGGATTTTTTCCTGCACTAGTTTCAGGGTCAAATAGCCAAAAACAGCCTTGCTAAAAGAAGCGCCGTACATAATGGAGGCCGTATCCAGCCATTCATTTTTAGGTTTGTTTTTATATCCGTAGGATTTTATAAAAACCGTCTCTTTATTGTTGAGAACGGCCAGGCCCAGCCCTTGAACATTCGCCGCTTCCATTAAACGAGTAACTGTTTTGTCGATTTGTTCTTCGGTGATCTTCCGGCCATCCAGGGTTATTACCGGCTTATTTTGGGCGAACAGGCCGGTATAAGCGAATAATAGAATGGGCAAAAACGAAAATGCTTTTTTCATGTCTTGGGTTTAAGGAATGGAATGATTAAAGGGCAGAATACTGTATTTCCATGCTTGTACAAATGTATGGTTATGGCGCCGCCTATTTACGGGCATTTTAGCGGCGTGCTTGCGGCATTTCAGTAGATTTTCTATGGAAATCAGCGGATTGGGGATTTACGCTATAAAGGATTTCGTGCGGCGAGAAGTTAAAATCAATGCGTCCAGTTTTCAAGTTTGCCATTATCCTCAACCCAAATTTCAATGTAAATTTCCTCTGCGATCGGCTTTCCCATGTCTTTGATGATATCAAATTTCACCGACTTAAGTGCATTTAATATATTGTTGATGCAATATTCATATTCGTTCTTATCATAGGATTCTTTGATTTCCTCCGCCGAGAGTAGCATTCTCACTTTTGAAACACTGCCATTTTCGTCAATTGTTATCATGTATTTTTCAGAACAATCATAATCATAACCGTTTTTCCATTTCGCTTTTTTTAGTTTTTTGAAAAGCAGGTCTGATATTTTGCTTTTGTCCCGGCGGTTAATTCTGTTTGGGTCGTTAATATAGTTTTGAACATCCTCTGTTTTTAGAATGATTCCATTAGAAATGCTAATGACCTTTTCACGCTCATAAATCACATAAAACACACCATCCCAACGCAGTACTTTGTTGGTCAACGGAAATTTGATATCATTTGAAACCCAATACATGAAGACGCGCTCATTCAGGAATTTATCCTTAAAGAGGGTTTTCAGTTTTTCAACGGAGGCAAGCTTGTTAATCTTACCGCTACTACGTGCACCACACCCAATAATATCAACCAGAAAAAGGCTGTCATTCTCAATTTTATATATGGCCTGGTATCCTCGCCAGCAACTAAACGAAGATCCTTCCCGGAAACTAAGACCAAACAAGCTTCCATGATCCGGTTTTTCCTGCAGTTGGAAGTATTGCTCAAGCATTAAAGTATAGGTAGCCATCGTGTCGCCCTTGTAGATGATGTAGTCTGGAACCTGCGGACTGGCAAGGGGCTTTAATGCACAAAGCGTTAGAAGGATTATCAGAATGGAGGCTAGTGGAGGCTTTAGCATGTCCGGTTTTTAGCCAGGATGATCCGTGTTGGTTTTTTACATAAGCTTGGGCTCATTTTATTCTGTGAGATTGTATTTCCCTTACTGTTTGCTTTGAATCTACAGAACCATCTTCACTTCAGTTTCATTTGAGCAAAATAAGGATGGTCGGGGTTGACCACCAATTCCTGTCGCTGTGGATGGATCAGCACGTCCATATCCTCCAGAGGTATACTGCCCAGCAACGGCTCTGCATCTCCCGGAAGTACCAAGGCCCGGCAGGTTGTTTCCCGGTTTTTGAAACGCAGCTCAACATTCGCCACCACATTAAATTCAACAATATGGCCATTTGCCATTTGCGCCTTTCGTGTTTCCACGATAGGTAATTGCAATTGCTCCTGGATGTTTTCATTGATGCAAAGCATGATGGCCCCCGTGTCCACCAGGGCCGGAACGGTGATCCGCTTTATGGCATCCCGGTCTATAAGTCTTCTTCTTTCCAGGGCGAGGTCATCACCATTGATCAGTTCTATTTCGGCGTATACGAGTCCCATTCGTTGGTTATTGTGGCGTAAAACTAATCGAATGGGTTGGGTTGAGAAACCCGGTTTATGCGATGGATTGTGGGGTTTATTGCGGCGTAGAAAAGCCGAATCTAAAGAGCAACCTGATAATATCATTTGATACTATCACTAATGATGAAATGACGAGGTTTCAAACTCGGGAATTGTGTTTCTCGCAGCGCACGCCAAGTAAGCAGCGATCGCAGCGGCTCTCTGATATTCGACGTTAGTTCAGCCGCAGCGTCCGCCATCTTCTCTGCGTGCGCCGCGAGAAACCACTAACTATTCGATTTCACCTCCAGATCCAGTAAATACCTCTTCCTCCAAAGCCCCCCACCATATCCCGTCAGTTGCCCATCGGAGCCAATGACCCGATGGCAGGGAATTATAATAGAAATCCGGTTCATGCCATTCGCGTTGGCCACGGCCCTTACGCTTTCCGGACTTCCGATGGAAATCGCCTGTTCCTTATAGGATCTTGTCTGGCCATAGGGGATCAATTGCAAGGCGGCCCAAACCCTGTTTTGAAAGTCAGAGCCAGGCGTGTGTAGCGGGACAGAAAACGTTTTTCGGCTGCCTGAAAAGTATTCCGATAACTGCGTTTCCAGTAAATCAAAATGCGGATTGTTGCCCTGTATGATTGTTGCGTTTAACCGCCTGGCAACCGACTTTAATTGTGTTTCCAGCATTTTTCTGTCGGTAAACTCGAGCAGGCAAACACCCTCGCCGGTGGCACAGGCAAGCATGGTACCCAGGGGTGTTTCGATCCGTTTCAGGTCAATGATGTTTTGTTGTTTCCCCTGTTTGGGCGAAACGCCAAATATGTTCTTGAATGATTCGCCAAAGCCGCTCAGTGACTCAAACCCTGCATCAAAGGCGGTATGCGTGATCTTTTCGCCTGTTTGGATCTTCTTGAAGGCCGAGTTTATGCGCAGCATGCGTTGATAGGCCTGAAAGGTGATGCCATGGTTTTTCAAGAACCATCTTCGTATCTGGCTCGGCTCAATTCCTTTTTGTTTCAGGTCTTGGTCCTTGAATTTTATACCCGGGTTTGCCGCGAGCGCATCCATGATCTCCCGGTATCCGGCGGGTGTATGGTTTAATGACTGCAAGGGGTTACATACCTTACAGGCCCGGTAGCCCTTGAGCATACATTCTTTTGTTGTCTTTAGAAATTCCACATTCTCCAGCTTCGGTTTGCGGGCTGTACAGGAGGGTCGGCAAAAGATGCCCGTTGTTTTCACGGCTGTATAGAACAGGCCTTCAAAGGAGCTGTCCTTTTCCATGATGGCCCGGTACATTATTTCTTCAGTGAGTTTCATGCGGAAAATAAGCTGCTAAATGATTGTTCGGTTAAAATACTTTTTGTCATATGCTCCATGGAGGCGTATACATATTCATTCAGGAAATCCCCCATACTGATTCTTTTCACCCCCAGTTTTTCCAGCGTACCAAAATTTGGCAGTCCCGGCCGGCACATCACATTTACCGGCAGGGTTGCTTCCAATACAATCGCGCCGATCCCTTTTTCGTCAACCAGGCCCGGGAAAAACAGGCCATCAGCGCCCGCGGATTCATAGATCTTTATCCGTTCCAATCCTTGCTGAAGGGCATCCGGCCCATTTACCAGAAAGGCATCGCAACGAACATTGAAGAACAAGTCCACGCCCTGGCTTGCCAGGATCGCTTTTAGTTCTTGTATTAGTTCAGCAAACAGCCCGGGTTCTTTGAGCGTTCGTTTCCCATTCACCAGCAGGCTGTCCTCAATATTGATGCCTACCACGCCCAGTTTTGCCAGGGCGATCATGTTCCCGGCAATTTCCCCGGCGGTTTGTCCATAGCCCCGTTCCAGGTCAACCGACAGGGGGAGTCTTATGTGTTTTCGAATTTGTTCCACGCCGTACAGCAGGCTGTCAAAGGGCATTTGTTCCCCGTCCTCAAAACCCAGGGCATGGGCCATGGCCGCGCTCGAGGTGGCGAGGGCTTTGAAGTCCAGTCGCTCAAAAACCCGGGCGCTCTGCACATTCCATACATTTCCGATCAGCAGCGGCGTTGGACCCGCGTGCAGGGCTTTAAAATGCTGGTAGGCGTTCATTGATTATCCTTTGAAAGCAAATATAGTTTTTGGGGGCGGGGGCAAACAACCGAAAAATGGACAAGTATTTTTTGGGGGGTATTTCTCGCGGCGGGCGCGGAGGAAATGACGGACGCGGCGGCGGTACTAAATTCGAAAGGCGGAAGACAATGGGGTGTTTTAACCGGCCTTAACCAAATGATTTTCTTTTATGACCCATATATAATAACCCACTAAAATTATATTGGCAATTGCCAAAGAAAGAATTGCGGTATAGAACCACCTCGTCTCTCCACTGAAGTAGGAGAATACACCAATAATAAGGTATCCGCCGGCATAAAGCCCTTCAACCTCTGCCAGCTTTTTATACCAGGTCTTTTCGTCAGCCAACATTTTTCCCTTCTTTACCCAATACCTGACAATATAACTTATCATGAAAACGAACATGGATCCGCAAAAAAGGGGAATAGAGATATAAGCGCCATCCGGACTATCGACCCCCCTTTCCAGGTGAAGGGCTTGAAAGGCCATGACCAGACTAAGGATGGAAATGATATCCAGCGCCAGGCTTCGCGGGCCATACTTATCCTCTGGAAACAAGGAGGAGTTAATAAAATCACAGAGATAAAATGTTAGTGTTACCAGCAGGAGAATGATCTTCAGAAAGGCCAACAGCGGAGCGGTTTCAAATGAGCTTAGCAATGGTTTATAAAAGGCAGGCTGAAAAAATCCGGCAATTACCGAATAGAGAAAAGTGCCCAGGAAAGCAGGGTAAAGTAGGTTGATACCAAGCGTGCGAGGAATATTTTTAGCCATGGACAAGGGTTGTGGGAACGGGCAGGAATTTAGGCTGAGGGTGCGGGTTAGGGGCGGAATAGGTGTAAAGTAAGGAAAATATTTTAGGTTTTCTGGTGGCTATTAGACTAGCATCAATTTCCAAGCAGCGCAAATATCCTCAAAATTAATACCCGCATTTGCCGGACTGGAACTTGGAAGCGAAATGTACCTCAAACCACTTTGTCTCTTGAAGAATTTATTGAAAAGTAATTCAGCCTTCTTCCCATTAAAGCCGATGGCGGTTAGGTTTTTATGATTGGCGATAAACGCCTCCAGGTCATTGGGTTCTTCATCTTTCATAGCACTGTCCATACTCCCGTTTCGGGTGGCTTTGTGCGCGACGTCCCAAACGCCGATCCCGGACTTAAGCAGAAACTCCTTTTTCTCCGCATAGGTAACCGGCATCTCCTTGTTTGTAATAGTTGACAGGATCTTCCAAAACCGGTTTCTGGGATGGCCGTAATATTCGCCGAGTTCGAGGGATTTGTCACCTGGCAAGGATCCTAAAATCAGGATGCGTGTGTTTTCGTTTGAAATTGGGGGGAAGGAGGTTTTTTTAATGGGGTTATTTTTAGAATTTGTCAACATCTATAAAATATAGGAAAAAAAGGCTACAGGAAAAAAGCTGTTTAAATTGTTAAATCGTGGCAAGGTTGGTTAAACGTTAGCGGCAAACCCAATGTTGAAAGCTGTTATTTGTTATAAAGAATCTTAATTTCCGTGTTTGACTTTTTAAGCTTAAGAGAATGTTTCATAGTGAAGCCATTAGTAGTATCTGCCCCTGTAATCAATAAGGTGTCCTTTGATACCCATTTAATGTCAATCCTTTTATTACTGACAAATATTGTATTTTCCCGATCTCCTTTAGCTATTGTATCTGAGGTTTCAATTATTCTAACGGCATATGAGGGTGATGTTGTTGCACCACAATCTGTAATTGTATTTATAGCTTGAACATTATTGTCAGGATTAGGGATACGCCGCCAGACTTCCGTTTCGCAGGAACCAGCTAAATCGAGACACCCTATAAAAGGAAATGTCAAAAAAAGGGAACTGAGTGAAACAAGCAGATAAAATGGAGGTCTTCTATTCATAATGAGTTCTTGATAGTTAAATGTCTCACAAATGGCATACGGTCAGAGCTTGCTGCTGTGCTGGTAATATATAATGTCCAGCCCGAAGCAGATGCTGATTGAAAAACTGATGATGAAGATAACAACAAAAGCTGATAGAATTCCGTCAGCCGGATATAGGCTGTTATCGATATGAAGCAGAGAGTATATTTGTCTGCCGGCATAGCAGCAAACTCCCTGTTGTATGTTCGCCCTTCGTCTTGGTGATTTGAATTGAAAGTCTGTGTCCACCGTGGCAGGGTATGTCCCGGAAGCTTTGGAACAAGGCAGGCTCTTTTGCAAGGTTGGCTTTTGTGTATTGGCATTGTGTGCCTTGCAAATGTGCCTGACCTGGGGCGTTGGTCTTTACCAATTAAAATGATATTGGAACATTGTATAAGTTCATGTGTTCCTGTTTTTCTAAACGTAAGAAGTTACGCATAGGAGTAGTTAAATACACTTTAGTTTTTATCTCCTCATTTGAAAGGTTGCCGTATTTTGTTATCACACTTTTAATTACTTCGCCTGTCGTTCCATTTAAATGCTGATAACTGCTGAACAAGTTTTTTGAAAAGCCAACATATAAATTCCCGTTTCGTTGTCTAATTTCTAACTCGGGCATTCCCTTTTTTAGTTTCTGTATATGCAAGTCAGTGCAATAAGGCCCATCTTTCTGTCTTACAATATAAGCATTAGTTAATCTCTCATTATACTCTTTGAAATAATTATATTCAACAAGGTAATAGAGTTTATGAAGTTTGAAATAGTCTATGCTGCTCACATTCATTAATATCTCTTTTACAATTGGCATGATATCCGAGTTTGCCTTTTGCGTTTTTGTTGAGGTAGGCTTCTTATTTAAACGCTTCAATTGTTCTGCCACAAATTGATAATCGCTTCTTTGGTTGGCAAAGCTTCTGTGCATCATTGCTCTTTGTCCAGGGTGATAAAGAGGTATTAAAATTCTGTTGTACCAATCATTAGCAGTTCTAACAGCGTCCTTCAAAATTAAATTGTGTGGCGAAGTAAATCGTGTACTTTCCAGAGCAGTTGCACCTAATGTAACTACAACTTTAGGATTAATAATTTTAATTTGCTCTGCAAGATGGTCAGCACAATTTTGAATTTCAATTTTTGTAGGAGTAGAATTATTGCCTTGTTCGTCTTTGGGATTACATAAGACAGCATTTGTGACAAAAATTCGTGAACGGTCAAGTCTTGCAAATTCTAGAAGCTCTTCAAAGTTATGTCCTGATTTATCGCCGTGAAAAGGAATTCCGCTATTATCTGCACCTAACCTACCGGGGGCTTCACCGATAAACATAATATCTGCATTAAGTGAGCCAGCAGACCTATTCAAAACACGTAAACTGTCACACATCCGAGAGCATTTCACACACTTTTGAACCCTTTCACATAAAAGGTCAAATTCATTTACATTAAAAAGAGATATTTCCATATATTATTACCAAGTCAGATTATTTAAAAAACCTGCCACCAAAGGTCGCCTTTTTAACTCATAATGCAAGGATTGAACAGTGATACTTCCCATTGCCTTATTGGTTTTATTACAAACAAACTCAAGAAGTCTCGCCAGACCAATGTAATTGCCTAATGCTTTAGTGAGAAAGTCATGATTACGATACACAGCTGATAAATGAAGGGCATTATTGTAAAATCCGAACTGTACATACTGCAAACAAGGGTTTCCGATTACTCTTGTGTTATTATCTGCATCAATAGACGACACATGCATGATGTAGCAAGCCTTTTGGTCATTTGTTCTTGTATTTATTCCGTCAATGATTGGCTGTAATTGATTTAATTGATTTACGCCAAACTTTGTAAACCTTAAAAAATAGTTTCCCCATCTGCTACGGTTCTTTCTGTGTAAACCTTTTCCTCGTAGATAGATTTGTTCATGTTTATCATAAAATTGAGTGTTACTCAAATTTGCAGACCGTAAATAGAACTTATAAGGAAAAATGGTATTAATTACATCGTTTAATTGCGAAGATGTAATTACACCTGAATTTGTAATTTCAGTCAATTGAACATTGGTAAAAGCAAGTGGATTCTGAATTTCTACAAGTAGGTTAAATCCATCTCCATTTTGAAGAATGTGCTGGCAGACATCCCTCCATGCAGTTAAACAATTATTTGATTGTATAAGATGTGCCATTAAGAGAGAAATTTTATAGTTCTGGTTTTAAGGTTTAAATAAATTTTTCCGCCATTCTTTGCTTTTAATTCTCTATAAACCGCATAACCATCAATTATTGCCTTTTCCCAAAGTGAGCTGGAAATATTCTTTGTTTCAAAATTTCGAACCATTCCTTTAATTGTATTGAGAATATCAAAATCAATTACTGTAATGTCTTTATAGAAATTGTGGTCTTTTGCATGTTCATACACCATTGCAGAAACTGCTTCTTCAATAATCTGTGCTCTTGCACCGTCTTCCACATTATCAATTTCGGGTTTTGATTTTCTTTTCTTTCCTAAGAGCTTTCTAATAACGGGAGACCAACCAAATGTAGCCATGTAAGAGAAATGAAATACATCATGAAATCTGTACCCGTCTGCCTCATGAGCATTATCATCTAACTCATTACCCAACGGTTTTCCGTCAATAAACATTCCTATTTTTCCGGTTGTTCCTTCTTTAAATTCAACTGTGAATTCTCTTGGTAGTTTCTCATTTTCTGGAAAATCTTCGTCGTAAAGCTTGTCTGGAAGAAAATTATTTAAGTGATCCCAACGCTCCTCTGTCCATGAAAGATTTGCCCTCGCAACATCATCTAAATTTATTCCCATGTCTCCCGCAAGAGTAGAAATGTACCAAAGTACATCACCTAATTCTTTTTTAAATTTCTCATTGAAGGTTGTGTAGGACTGCCCATCACGTAGACGTTTTTTATGTTCACTTGCAACCGAACCCATTTCGCCAATCATTCCCAATAGGGGTATCAATCGGTTTAATTCGTCGCTATTATTTTTCCTTTGGTCTGTGCCTTTGGCTAACTCTTGATATTCGTTGAATTCCATATTTTAAAGTTTAAATGACATTTTGTAAAATACAAATTTGTCTGTTCACTAATGTTATTTGCCGATGTGTTGATTAGATGCTAATAAGAATTCCGTCAGCCGGGGTGGATGGGCCATGTGTTGGAATTTTTAGCTCTTTGCAAGGTTGGCTTCCGTATTCTGGCTTTGTGTGCCTTGCAATGTGCTAAAAATTGCGTGGGGTTGAGTGGCAAAGTCATGTTAGTTTGAATTTAAGTAGGATGTTGTTTAGGGTGACATACAACGGGCAGGAATTGCCGATGGTGGGGAATTTTATATTCGTCCGCACGGAACCGCTGCCTGGCTTTTTTATAAAGTTAAATTTTAAGAACTAAAGCTGGGCTTTATTCGTCGTGCCCCGCACTACAGCACCGCAGAATTATTGCTGCTCATTACTTCAATGTCAAGCCCCAAAATTGGCAATACCAATGTTATAGGCTGTTAATATGTTGGTCAATTAGTTCAACTATTTTGTCAATAGGAACACAAACAGAAAAACCAGAGTTTGCAACTTCTACATTTTTAATCCTTTCTCGATTGTTATACCATGTTGTTTCATAGGGAATATACTGCGATACTAGTCCCACAACTCTAAAGTAATCGTCCTCACCTTGCTCTATAACTGGTCCACCGGAATTGCCTTGATAAGAAGGACAATCAATAATGAAAGTTTCTTCTTTTAGATTTACACCAGAAATGATTCCTTTTCTTATCAAAGGCTTTGTAACGTCAAAATATTTACTGTGGGTCAATCCCAGAGATGTTGGATATCCCATCAAATAAACTTCATTGGCAATTCTAATCTCATTGAGTTTCCTAGTTGCTTCAATATCTAATGATGTTACATGTTTAGCCGATTGCTCGATTAAACGTACTGCTTCATTTAAATCAAGTTTTGCTGGACGCTTATGGTCACCTGTCTCATGCTTCAAGTGTCCCGTTGGGGTAGAAAGATGTTGGTTTTTACCCAACAAGATTATACAAACATCTGAAGTTAAAGATTTAAATATTTTAGCTTTTGTTAAGTCAACTTCAAGCGTAAGTGTCCCGTTTCCTAAGGGTGACGATTGACATGTCAAAATTAATGTGTCACCATAAAGTTTATCATTCTCGTCGTAGAATACATGCTTTGCGGAAACCAAGAAATTGAAGCCTTTGTATTTTAGCCGGAAACCTGAACCCTTGGATTTTCCTTGATCAATGGAAAGAAGGACAGAATACGAGAAATTGTCTTCATGTATTTTCATTTCGTAGAGTGTGTCAGTTTAATCGCCTATAACGCGTGCAGTGACGCAATACCCATTTTACCTTAACATATTTGATTTATACTCAATGATTTGCTATATAGATTAATGTAATTTATTACACACCCTCTCGCACGCACAAATACTTAAGTACACGATTATTTCAAAAAGGAAAAAGCGCTACACTCTTTAGCCAACAACAATAAGGCGGGATCTCTCGGTTAGGCAGGACAATGGATAAGGTTCCCCAGAAAGATATTCATCTTTCTTATTCCACAAAAAAAATCAAGTATGATTTTAGCTCGGCTAAGTAAAAACACTTATTCGCCAACAAAGTACACAGCCACGATCAGGCCCTTTTCGACTTTGTAGATAGCAGCGGCATGCAGGGGCGGACTGTTTTTGTTGAAGATGACGGATTCTTCGTCGATGATGGTGTTGCCGAGGATCATGCGGCTTTTGAGAGTGCAGTGGAGATCGGGGGTGTTGGTGAACATGTCGGCGTACTCTTTGCGCATGGTCTCCTTGCCTTTGTAGAGTAAACGGTTGGGAAAGAAATACACGGCCACAGAATCGGAATAGGGTTTGAGAAAGGCTTCAATATCGCGTTTGTTATAGGCATCGAGTTGTGCCTGAACGGGGGCTACTGGGTCCTGGGCGTAGAGGGTTCCAGATATTAAGAGTAGAAATAAAAATCGCATTTTATGAAGTTAAGGGTTTTGTGCTTTGTGTCCTTCGTGCCCCCTTTGTGTCCTTCGTGTCCTCCTACGCAAGTCCGGCGTAGGAGGACACGAAGGACACAAAGGAGCCACGAAGGGCACGAAGGAATACATTTTTGCAGATTGAGGATTCCTTTTTAACCTTTGCCCGAATGCTTTACATATGAGAAAAATATTTACCACGCTTGGTCTTTTAGCCAGCATGATAGCCGCCGCACAATCTGACTGGAAACCAGCCTCGCAGCGCCTGCTCACGGAATGGGTGGCCGATCTTAACCCGCAAAAACCCCTGAACGAATACCCGCGCCCGCAGATGAAGCGGGATAACTGGACAAACCTGAACGGACTCTGGGACTTTGCGATCGTTCCCGCCTCCGCACCAGATGGGATACCAACCCAAATGGACGGTAAGATCCTGGTGCCCTTTGCGATCGAATCGTCGCTGAGCGGCGTGGGCGAATTGGTGGGCCAGGACAATGTACTCTGGTATAAAACCTGGATCGAAGTGCCGGCCAAACGAAAAGGCAAATGGCTGCTGCATTTTGGGGCGGTTGACTGGCGTGCAGAGGTCTATGTAAACGGGCAAAAACTGGGTAGCCACGAAGGGGGCTATGATCCATTTAGTTTTGATATCTCGGGAGCTCTGGTGAAAGGCACGCGTCAGGAAATCGCCGTAAAAGTATGGGACCCCTCAGACGACGGCCCGCAACCACGGGGCAAACAGGTAAAAAGACCACACAGCATCTGGTACACCCCGGTCACGGGTATCTGGCAAACGGTATGGCTGGAAAATGTACCCACCTCCTATATCGCCTCGCTGGATATTACGCCCAACCTGGATAAGGAAGAATTGAAAGTAAAAGTAAATGTGCAAGATCTGCAACCGGGTGATGAAGTGCTGGTATCTGCCTGGTACGAGCAAAAGATCATTGGTTCGGGAAATAAATCGGGCGATGAGTTTACGATCCTGGTCCCGGATGCAAAAGCCTGGTCACCGGAAAACCCTTTCCTGTATGACCTGAAAGTGCAATTGTTTAGAAAAGGCAAACCGGTGGATGAAGTAGGTTCCTACTTCGCGATGCGCAAGATCTCCATGATAAAAGACGCTAACGGCGTGCAACGCATGGCGCTGAACAATAAGATCCTTTTTCAATTTGGTCCCTTGGATCAGGGTTGGTGGCCGGATGGTTTATACACCGCGCCCACGGATAAGGCGCTGGCTTACGATATCGAACAGACAAAAGCGATGGGCTTTAACATGATCCGCAAACATGTAAAGGTAGAACCGGCCCGCTGGTACTACCACGCGGATAAACTGGGAATGCTGGTATGGCAGGATATGCCCAGCGGAGATATGGGTGGAAATATCTGGATGACACGTCCGGCCACCGTAACCGCGCAACCACTGGATAAAAAACGAAGCGAAGCCTCCACCGCTATTTATAAGAAGGAATGGGAAAACATCATCCATTCACTCCAAAACTTTCCCTGTATCGTGGTATGGGTGCCTTTTAATGAAGCCTGGGGACAGTTTGATACCAAAGCGATTGCTGACTGGACCGCCGAATTGGATCCTACCCGACTCGTGAATGCAGCCAGCGGGGGTAACTATTTCAATGGCGCGGGACATATTCTTGACCTGCACAATTACCCCGACCCGGTAATGCCGGATGCGGAAATCTTTGGAAGCACACAGGTACTGGTGCTGGGTGAATACGGAGGACTGGGCCTGCCGCTGGAGGGACATACCTGGCAGGAAAAAGATAACTGGGGCTATCAGAGCTTTAAAAATGCGGAGGAGCTGACAAAGCGGTATGGACAAATGATCGATGAGATATCGACGCTTATCCCGCTGGGTTTATCGGCGGCTATTTATACCCAGACTACAGATGTGGAGGTAGAGATCAATGGGTTGATGACGTATGATAGAAAGGTGGTGAAGATGGGGGTGGAGAAGATTAAGGAAATGAATAGTAAGTTATTTGATTAGTTTGGTTTCTCGCGGCGGACGCTAAGAATTTAACGGGCGCTACGGCTGTACTTAATTCGATAAAAGGTATGCCGCTGCGCTCGCCTTAATCTTAGCGTCCGCCGCGAGAAACCCCAAAAATCAGGAGAAAATAAGATACCCCACCCACGCCATTACATAGGCCAGCGCCGTCATATACACCAACTGTATCACCGGCCATTTCCAACTTTTTGTCTCGCGCTTCACCACCGCGAGTGTACTCATACACTGCATGGCAAAGACATAAAAGATCATTAGGGATATACCGGTTGCGAGGGAATAGACCTCCGTGCCATCGGGACGTCTGGCCGCTTTCATCTTTTCGCGCAAGGTGCGGTCGCTGTCATCTTCCACACTATACAACGTGGCCATGGTCCCCACAAATACTTCGCGGGCGGCAAAGGAGGTGATCAACGCGATACCAATTTTCCAATCATATCCCAATGGCTTGATGACGGGCTCAATGCCTTTGCCCAGGATACCGGCGTAGGAATGCGCCAGCTTATCCGAATTGTATTCACGTTCCAGTACGGAAGAGTCAGCCCCGGGCTGGGCGAGACGCGCCGCATAATTTTCTTCTACCTGGTTCATCCCCTTGCTGGGACCATAGGAACTCAAAAACCACAAGATCAGGCTGATGATCATGATGATCTTTCCGGCATCAAACACAAATACTTTGGCCTTGTTGATCATCGTCTGCACGACATTCTTCCACCGGGGAGAACGATAGGTGGGCAACTCAAGAATGAAAAAGCTTTTTTCATTGATATGAATAAACCACTTGGCCACCCAGGATACGATGAGGGCGAGGAAGAGCCCTAACAAGTATAACCCCATCATGACCAATCCATGCAGACTCATAAATCCCAATACCAGTTTGGAGGGAATGACCAACCCAATGAGAATGGTGTACACCGGCAATCGTGCGGAGCAACTCATCAGGGGGGTGACCAATATCGTAAGTAAGCGTTCTTTTTTATTCTCAATACTCCGGGCGCTCATGATGGCGGGTACCGCACATGCAAAACCCGAGATCATGGGCATTACGCTTTTCCCATTCAACCCCACACTCCGCATGAGACGATCGGTAAGAAAACTGATACGGGCCATATAGCCGGAGTCTTCCAGAAGGGTGATCAATCCAAACAGGATCATGATCTGGGGTACAAAGACAAGTATCCCACTTAATCCTGCGACCACGCCATTGATCAACAGATCACTCCACCAGGTTTCAGGCAATACATTGCCTAATCCCGAGCCCACTGCGGCAAAACCCGCTTCGATCCAGTCCATGGGCCAGGCGGCCAACCAAAACACACTTTGAAACAACAGGAACAATACTGCGAGGAGAATGATATATCCCCAGCGGCGGTGAAGCAGCAGGTTATCCAGTTTATCGGTAAACAGGTTTTTCTGCAGCGGATCGGGTTCTACCACGGTATTCTGCATGATGGTCTTGATCCGGGCATACCGGTCCATGATCTCATCGGCCTGTGCCTTGGTTTTATTAAAAGGGATCGAACGAATCGATTCTTCTACAAGTTGTTTTTTTGAATCAACTATATCGATCTCCCCCTGGTTGATGGCCAGGTGAAGGGCCTTGTACTCACTCAGCTCGGGCATTTTTTCGCGGATGGCCTCTACCGTACCGCCTCCCCATTTGGCGCCGGGTACAAAATCACGGGCCGGTGCTTTGTACATTTCATTGGCCGTTTGCTCCAGTACTTTCTTTAGTTCGGGTATTCCTTTGTTCTTTCTCGGGTTGATGGGAATAACCGGCACACCCAGTTCACGTTCCAATCCCGGCACATCCACAATGATCCCTTTTTTCCGCGCCAGGTCCATCATGGTAAGTGCGATCACCACAGGGGTTTTGAGGTCAATGATCTGCGAGGCAAAAAGGAGGTTACGTTTGAGACTCGAGGCATCTACGATCACCACGAGGATATCTGGTCGCTCGGGATGGTCGTCATTTAACAGGACATTATAGGTGACCCATTCATCGCCGCGTTTGGGGTAAAGGCTATAGGAACCGGGAAGGTCGAGGAATTCAGCTTGCATTTGACCTGAAAGGGAGCCTACACCGATCTTCATCTCAACGGTGACCCCGGGAAAATTGCCGACCTTCTGGTTGAGGCCCGTGAGGCAGTTGAACAGCGAGGATTTTCCGCTGTTGGGGTTGCCGACCAGGCCGATATGTATATGGGAGCCTGCCATATTAACCTGCAAAAATAGAATTATGGAGGGAGAGAGGGTTACGGATTAAGGAATTTCAGTTATCCCGAATTGTGGAGATTTTTTTGTTTCTCGCGGCGCTCGCAGAGAATTTGGCGGACGCGGCGGCCCTCCTTATTTCGACCTTTGTACAGCCGCAGCGCCCATTGCCTCTTTGCGTGCGCCGCGTGAAACCACCCAGTAATCCCCTTAACCCCAAAACCTCTACCTTCGCAAAATAAAATCCCCACTTTTCATGAAACAACTCCTTCTGACCCTCGGTTTTGTGGCTATTTCTCTTTTTTCCTTTTCCCAAAAGCTCAAAAAAGCCGAAAAACAGATCGTTGCCAACCTGCAATCCCATATTGGTTTTCTCGCCGATGATAAACTCGAAGGCCGACGCGCAGGTACCGAAGGAGAAAAAAAGGCCATGGACTATATCTCCGGCCAGTTTCAAAAAATAGGTATCCAACCCAAAGGAACCGAAGGTTATTTTCAGCCTTTTGAAATATATGATGGTAAAACCATCGATCCCGCCACACACCTGATCTTAAATGGCCATGACCTGAAAGCAGGCAAAGACTTTTACCCCTTGGCTTTTTCCGCCAACGGCAGCGTGGAAGCCTTTCCGGCCATCAGTCTGAAGGAAGAAAACACCCCCTGGTTTGTCAATGTGGCCGATATCCTGGAAGACAATGAAGAGAATCCGCATTTTGACCTGGTTACCTTTTTGCGGGATATGGCCGTGGATTATAAAAAGATGGGCGCTACCGCTATGATCTTATATAATATAGCGGGTAAAGAGGATAACCTGGTGTTTAACGCGAAAGACCGGAGTGAATTAGCACCCATTCCCATTGTTTACATAACCAAGGCCACAGCCACTCAATACCTGAAGGATGCCTCGGCCTCGATCGACCTGAAAATGAAAGTGGAGATCGGGAAGAAATACCGCACAGGACATAATGTAGTGGGTTATATTGACAATGGCGCGGCGAATACCGTGGTACTTGGTGCCCACTTTGATCACCTGGGTTATGGCGAAGATGGCAACTCGATGCTCCGCACCAGCGAGAAACTGATCCACAATGGCGCGGATGACAATGCGAGCGGTACAGCAGCCATGCTGGAACTGGCGCGTTTATTAAAAGCCACCAAATCCAAAACAAGCAATTACCTCTTTATCGCTTTCTCGGCCGAAGAGCTGGGATTGAATGGTTCAAAATATTATACCGAAAACCCAACCATCGATCTCAAATCGGTGAACTACATGATCAATATGGACATGGTGGGCCGGCTGAACGATAGCACCAAGGCGCTGACTGTGGGTGGGTATGGTACTTCACCGGTATGGGGCAAGCTGGTGAACCCGGGTACCAAATCATATTTTGTTATAAAAACAGACTCAAGTGGTACCGGTCCGAGTGACCATACCTCTTTTTACCGTAAGGATATTCCGGTGCTGTTCTTCTTCACCGGATTGCATACCGATTATCACCGTCCTTCGGATGATGCCGACAAAGTGAACTATATCGGTGAAATGCGGATCATTCAGTATATCCAAAGCATCATCAATGGAGTAAATGCCGAGAAATCCAAACTGGCCTTTACTAAAACCCGCGAAACACAAACCACTACCTCGGCACGCTTCTCCGTATCGCTGGGTGTTATGCCTGATTATACCTATACCGGTGCGGGTATGCGCCTGGATGGGATCAGCGATGGCAAGGCTGCGCAAAAAGCAGGGTTAAAGGCGGGCGATATCATTACTGCCATCGGGCCACATAGTGTGTCTTCTGTGGAAGGGTATATGCAGGCGTTGGGCAAGTTTAAAAAAGGTGATAAGACGACAGTGAAGTATAAGCGTGGGGATACGAGCGGTGAAGTTGAGGTGCAGTTTTAGTAAAACACAATGAAGTTCACACTCGATAACAAAGACCTCTCCGAAGAATTCTTCGATGGCACACGCCTTCTCGGCATCATGTGCCCCATGAAGGATTATCAATTTGCCTGGCAACTCAATGGCCTGCTGGGGCTGGACTTCCGCATCAATACCGATATTGAGATACAACTCACTAAGAAAAAAAGAAACTATTTCTTCTCTGTTTACGAATTCCGCGAACCAACGGGTTCACTCGAGCATTATATCTACAACAATCAATTTGACGGGGAATACCTCTTACCCGAATTTCGTAACCTCGACTTTCTGTGGCTGATGAAGGGCGATGTGGTCAGCGATCCCTACCTCGCACAGGTCGTCAACGATATCCGCTCGATCAGCGGGGTTCAACTGGTGACGGAACTGACGCAGGAGAAAATTCGGAATAAGGAGCACATGGTGTTCTAGCTATTAGCTTTTGGCTATTGGCTTTTAGCCTTTTCATTTTTTCGAATCAGACCTATTGTAACTTCGTATTATTATAAACAAGCTAATAGCTAACAGCTAAAAGCCAAAAGCTTCTCCCCATGTGGAAAAACGAAAACAACAAACTCTACCGCCGCTTCCAGTTCGCTGACTTTAGCGAAGCCTTTGCCTTTATGACACGCGTGGCGATTGAAGCGGAAAAAATGGAACATCACCCCGAATGGAAGAATGTGTGGAATACTGTGGAAATATGGCTCAGTACACATGATGCCGGGGATATTGTTACCGAAAAGGATCAGGAGCTGGCAAAGCGGATAGATTTACTTTTCAAGAAATAAATTTTATTTATTCATTTTATGCGTTTTACATAGGGTTCGTTTTTTTAATTTATAAACTTGTTAAACCAGGGAACTGTGGCAAAGTCTTTGTCTTAAACAAAGAAAAAACAGCCATGAAGAAAAAATGCACCTTATTAGTACTGCTCACGGTAATGAGTACACTAATTGTCACCGCTCAGTCAGATATTTATATAAAAGGCGGTTTGAATCTCGCGAATGTATCCATCACGGATGACGGAGGTATTGATGATGCCAACACACTGGGCTCCTTCCAGGTGGGATTTGTGGGAGATATTCAGTTAAGTAAATACATTTCTTTACAACCCGGTCTGTTGGTTACGGGTAAAGGCTCCAAGACACAAAGCGGTAATGTGGGCGATGCCAATTATTACCGGGCCAGCAGCAATCCCATTTATCTCGAAATACCGGCCAATCTGGTCTTTCGTGTACCCTTAGAAGGACCGAATTCCTCCTTCTTTTTTGGCGCAGGTCCCTATGTAGCGATGGGATTTGCGGGTAAACGTAAAGCCGAAGGCTCTGTAGTGGGTATTGATTTTAGCAGAGAAGACAATATTGAATTTTCGGATGATGATCCCACTACTTCAGGTGAAGAAGGCGCCGGTTTCGGAATTTTAAAGCGTTGGGATTATGGGCTGAATGGATTGGTGGGCTTTCAGGCCGACCGAGCCTTTATTGCTGTGAATTATGGGCATGGATTAGCCAAGATCCAGTCGGGCACCACGAATGGGGATGACAATAATAATAAGCATAGGGTGTTGAGTTTTGTGGTAGGGTTTAGGTTGTGATCACTGTGAGTTTTGTTTCTCGCAGCGTACGCAAAGAATTGGGCGGACGCGACGGCTTTCCTATTGCCGATCAATGTACGGCCGCAGCGCTCGTTGCCTCTTAGCGTACGCTGCGAGAAACTCAAACACCCACCACCACAACCTTCTCCCCCTTCCCTACCAACTTCCCAATCGGTTCGCCAAACCCTTCCAACCCAAACTCACTAAACACCGCCATCACTTCATTGACACTTTCGGGCTGCACGGCGATCAATAACCCGCCATTGGTCTGCGGATCGGGTAAGAGTGTAAAGGCCTCCATTACATTCACCCCTTTTTCAAACTGCACCTTGCTTCCATAGCTGCTCCAGTTGCGGGTGACCGCATCGGGGAATATTTTTTGTGAAATATAGTGTCCGATATTATTCAGTTTAGGCAAAGCCTGATAGGAGATCTGCGCACTCAATCCGCTGCCTTCGGCCATTTCAATCAGGTGGCCCAACAATCCAAAGCCGGTCACATCCGTCATGGCACTCACCCCTTTGATCGTCCCGAGTTTTTCGCCCACACGGTTCAGCGTGGTGAGTTGTTGAATAAGCGCGGGCCGGTCATCTTCGTTCAGTTGTCCTCTTTTTTGCGCGGTGGTCATGATCCCCACGCCCAGTGCTTTGGTTAAAAAGAGCAGGTCGCCTTCTTTGGCGGTATCGTTGCGTTTCAGGTTTTCGATGGGGAGGAGGCCGGTCACCGCCAGACCAAATATCGGTTCGGGTGAATCAATGCTATGTCCACCGGCCAGAGGGATACCCGCTTCTTTGCAGATGCTGCGTCCGCCATCAATGACCTGTCTGGCCACTTCAGCCGGAAGTTTATTGATCGGCCAGCCCAGCACTGCGATCGCCATCAAAGGTTTTCCACCCATGGCGTAGATATCGCTGATGGAATTGGCGGCGGCGATGCGGCCAAATTCAACCGGGTCATCTACAATCGGCATAAAGAAATCGGTGGTGGAAATAATTGCCGTGCCATTGCCCAGGTCGTACACGGCGGCATCGTCTTTCGAGCTGTTGCCTACCAGCAGGGCGGGGTCATCGGGGAGGGAGATATTTCCTTTGAGAATTTCTTCGAGAACGGCGGGGGCTATCTTGCAGCCACATCCTGCGCCGTGGGAGTATTGTGTGAGGCGGATGGGGGTTTCCATGGGGCAAAGATAGACCAGGATTTAATGATCTTATGGATTACATAGATTACAAAGATTAATTTCTCGCAGCGTACGCTAAGAGGCAACGACCGCTGCGGCCGTACATAGATCGAAAAAGGAAAGCCGCCGCGCCCGCCAAATTCTTTGCGAGCGCTGCGAGAAATAAATTCGTGTCATCAAACCCCTTTCTTTCTCCGCAACACCACCCGCGCATTCCGATTGAAATCCGCGCTAAACCTCACCATATACCTTTCATTGCCATCATATATGATCAGCAATCCTGTATTTGGCGGATAGGCCCCGAGGTTTTCCGCATACAATACCAACTCCAAACTATCGGTGCCCGCAGGAATATAAACCGTCTTCTTGATCGCCTGTGATTTCAACCCCTGGTTGGCCCAGAAGATCTCGCCATTCAATAACACACTTACGGTGTCTCCATCCACTTCTCCATTATCATACAAAGCGATCACCAAACTATCTGCCGCAAACCCGATCTCCTCCGTCTTCTCAATTTTTCTTGAGGCCAACTGGGCCGCCGGCACCACCTTAACGGGCTCGGGTTTCTTTATTTCTTCCTTCTTTGTTTCTTTTGCTACAGCCGCCTCTTTCTTTACATCTTCTTCTTTCACTTTCTTCACCTTCTCCTCTTTTACTTTGGCCACCTCTTCCTCTTTAGGCTTCTTCACTTTCTCCTCCTTCACCTTTTCCTTTTTTGCAGTCGCCACATCCTCCACTTTTATGATCACCATTTGCTTTGGCTCTTCTTTTTTATCCCAGGCCAATGACTTCTGTAAACCCAGGTCACCCAAATGTTCATACACTCTTGATTTATTCAGGTCCTTTTCTTCCTTCAAGGCTATCTTTCCGGTGATGGCATAAAATTCTCTTGTTTTATTCGTCTTCCAGGTACCATCCAACCGCCAGATACTATCCACGGGATTCATCCGAAACGTGATCGTCCTCTTTACGCGCTTGTCTAATTTTGTAAACAAATTTGTACTCACCAATTCATCATCCGTTACTTCACACACGCCATCCACAATGGTGCCTTCCACGCGCTTGACGATATAATAGAGATGATCATTTTCAAGGAATGTCGCATAGCTATACCCGTACACTTTTCCGCGGTATTCAGTGAGGGCCAGTTCAAAGGTCTGGTCATTCCGGGCCTGGGTAGAGTCGTTGGTAAGGGCGCCGGTCCATACACCGGAGAGGGTTTTTTGGGCCAAGGCGCCAATGGGAAGGAGGAGGAGTATGAGTATTAATTTTCTCATGATTGGATTTTGGGGTTTCTCGCAGCGGACGCAAAGAATTAGGCGGGCGCGGCGGCCCTCCTTTTTTCTACTATAGGACTGCCGTTGCGCTCTTTGCCTCGTTGCGTACTCCGCGTGAAACTAAAGATCAATGATTTTTAATGTGTTATCCGCACAAACTTTTTCACACAAAACCGTATGTAATAACGTTTCCAGCCCCGCTCTGTTGTGCAAACCCTTATGATACCACTTGTCGTAATACTTCAATAAGATCCGGAAACTTTCCTTCGTATTACCCTCCTGCAGAAACCGGGTCGCGTTTTTTGTCTCCAACCCTCCCAAGCGGCTGCTGATCCGCCCAATGGCCTCGATCATTTTTTCCCGGTCAAGAGCCCCGTATTCGGCAACCAGGTGGTCCAATCGTTCTTCAAAGGGAATATCCAAAAACCAGATGGGTGAGCTGCGCATCTGTTTCCAGAATTCAGGATGGATATTCACTTTCCCGATCCGCTGGCTCTCATCTTCCAACCAGATCGGCCGGTCCATGGTGCGGCGTGTATCAGTTATGGCCCCACTGCCTGTGAGGCGGTAGAGTTCAAGTCCCAACAGGTTGTCAAACATTTCCTGACTGGGTTGTTCGGGCAAACCAATATTCCCAAAGGCCGATCCTTTGTGATTGGCCAGGGCTTCCAGGTCAATGATGGCCGCGCCTTTTTCCTGGAGATTCTTCAGGAGTTCGGTCTTACCAGATCCGGTATAACCCCCCAGGATGCGGAGTTGAAAGGGCAACAAAAAACTATCGAGTACAAAACGACGGAAACTTTTATAGCCACCCACAAGCGTATGCACCTTGAACCCATAAAGGTCAAGCAGCCAGGCTACGCCGGCGGAGCGCATGCCGCCCCGCCAGCAGTAGACAAATATATTTTTGGAAGCGGGTTGTTGGGCTTGTACGATCTCTTCGGCCTTTTCGACCATGGTCCGCATTTTAGGACCAAAAAAATCGAGACCAGCCTTGATGGCCTCCTCGCGGCTTTTTTGTTTGTAGAGGGTGCCCACCACCTTGCGTTCTTCATCTGTGAATAAGGGAAAGGAAATCGCACCCGGAAAACGAGCATGGGTGTATTCGCCCGGGGACCGCACATCCAGTACCGGGTGACCGGCAGATGCTTTTAAAAATTCGTGGATGGACAGGCGGGAGATAGCCATAGGTTTGGCATTTTTGGTTCTCACAGAATACGCAGAAAGCACTGAAAAAATTCCGTGTATTCCGTGAGAGACTATCCATTCATACTCGCCAAAAACTCCTCATTGCTCTTCGTACCACGCATGCGTTTCAGCAATTCATTCATTGACTCTTCCGTATTCATGTCGGTGAGATACACGCGCAGTAAATTCATACGCTGCAGCACATCGCGCTCCAACAACAAATCATCACGACGCGTAGAAGAGGCGGTGAGGTCAATAGCCGGATAGATACGTCTGTTTGCGAGACGACGGTCGAGTTGTAATTCCATGTTACCCGTACCCTTGAATTCTTCAAAGATCACCTCGTCCATTTTCGAACCGGTGTCAACCAGGGCGGTGGCGATGATGGTGAGTGAACCACCATGTTCGATCTTACGCGCGGCCCCAAAGAATTGTTTGGGTTTCTGCATCGCATTCGCTTCCACACCACCGGATAATACTTTACCACTGGCGGGGGCTACGGTATTGTGGGCACGGGCGAGACGTGTAATTGAATCCAGCAGGATCACTACATCATGTCCGCACTCTACCAACCGCTTGGCTTTTTGCAGGGCTATCGTGGAAACTTTAACGTGTTTTTCGGCGGGTTCATCAAAGGTGGACGCGATCACTTCAGCGCGTACGCTGCGTTCCATATCGGTCACCTCTTCCGGGCGCTCATCCACCAATACCACCATCAGGTAGCACTCGGGATGGTTTTCGGCAATGGCATTGGCCACGGCTTTTAAGAGCATGGTCTTACCCGTTTTGGGTTGGGCCACGATCAATCCACGCTGCCCTTTACCAATGGGGGTGAACAGGTCCATGATCCGCGTGGAATAATTCGTGGGCGAATCAAAGAGGTTCAACTTTTCAAAGGGGAAAAGCGGGGTCAGGTAGTCAAAGGGTACACGGTCGCGCACCTCTTCCGGTTTGCGGCCATTGATGGTGTCCACTTTCAACAGGGCGAAATATTTCTCGCCTTCTTTTGGGGGACGTACCGCACCGGTAACGGTATCACCTGTTTTCAGACCAAATAATTTGATCTGAGAAGGGGATACATAAATATCATCGGGGGAGGAAAGATAGTTGTAGTCGGAGGAGCGGAGGAAACCATAGCCATCGGGCATCATTTCCAATACGCCTTCGGCGAGGATCACGCCATCAAATTCAATATTGAATTGTTGTTCGCGGCGTTGGGGATAGGATTTCACCGGGCCTTTGGGCTCTTCGGGGAAACCGCCTTCCATTTCTGATTTGATGATGGCTTCTGCTTCGGCCAGGTCAGCGGAAATCTGATCGCTGATCACTGGTATCTCTGCATCCGTATTATTGGAATCATCGGAAGTTTCGGGTTGTTCTTCTGAAACGATTTCCTGTTCAGGTTTTTTCTTGGTTGCTTTTTTCAGAATGGGTTTTTCTTCTTTGCGCGGAGCGGCTTTGCGGGGAGCGGGTTTGGCTTCGGGCTGGGGTTCATCTACCTCGGCTTCTTCAGTGGTCAGCGCCGTGCTGGTTTTGATGATACGCTTGCGCTGCTTGGGTTTGTCGCTGTCATCGGGGGCGGCTTTGGAACCGGTGATGGCCTGGCTGTCGAGGATCTTGTAGATAAGCTCCTGTTTTTCCATCTTCTTCGCATTGGGGATCTTAAGCTGCTCGGCAATATCCAACAGCTCTGGAACGAGCATGTCGTTCAATTGTAAGATGTCGTACATAAATGAATCTTGAAGTTTTCAACGGTGCCAATTCACCGGGTAAAATGATTCCAGAAATGGGTTGATTTTTATGTGAAAATGAGATCGGTAGGACTGATGAGCTTCTTATTGGGGATGTTACTTATCAGCTTTCAGGCACAATATTAAGGCATTATTATTAAAATTCAAAGTTTTGACCCAATCCCCAAAATCAACAAATCCTAAAATCCTGGTCTATATTTGCCCTTTCAATTTTTTAAGATATGTTCAACATTCGGGTGAAAATTAAGGACTTGCTCCAAACAGAGCCCACAGGTCAGGCAGTTACCGTCATGGGATGGGTGCGGAGTTTTCGTAATAATCAGTTTATTGCCCTTAATGACGGATCCACCAACACCAATCTGCAGGTTGTGGCTGAATTGGGCAAGTTTGATGAGGAACTGTTAAAAAGGGTCACGACCTCTGCTTCGCTTAAGGTTTCGGGTAAACTGGTGCCCTCCCTGGGTAAGGGCCAGAAAATGGACCTTGTAGCCGAAGAAATCAGCATATTGGGCGATAGTGATGCGGAAAAATATCCCCTGCAATTAAAGAACAGGCCCACACTCGAATACCTCCGCGAAATTGCCCACCTGCGTTTTCGTACCAATACATTTGGTTCTGTGTTTCGTGTACGCCATTCATTAGCGTTCGCGATACACAAATTCTTTAACGAGCGTGGTTTTGTGTACATGCATACACCCATCATCACCGCGAGTGATGCGGAAGGTGCCGGTGAAATGTTTCGCGTGACTACCCTGCCGCTTGATAACCCTCCGCGTAACGAGGATGGTTCGATCAATTTTAAAGAGGACTTCTTTGAAAAATCAACCAACCTTACTGTAAGCGGACAATTGGAAGGGGAACTCGCTGCCACCGCTTTTGGGGAGATCTACACCTTTGGTCCCACCTTCCGCGCCGAAAACTCGAACACCGCACGTCACCTTGCCGAGTTCTGGATGATCGAACCGGAAATGGCCTTCTATGACCTGGAAGACAATATGAACCTGGCGGAATCATTTATCAAATACATCATCCGCTATGCGCTTGACAATAACCGTGAGGATATTGAATTCCTGTCGCAACGTTTGGCTGATGAAGAAAAACAATTGCCCCAGGATAAGCGGAGCGAAATGGGATTGGTGGAGAAACTCGAGTTTGTTCTCAACAATGAATTCAAACGTCTCAGGTATACCGAAGCCATCGAAGTATTGCAAAACAGCAACCACAATAAGAAAAAGAAATTTCAATACCCCGTTACCGGTTGGGGCATGGATCTCCAGAGCGAGCATGAACGCTATCTGGTAGAAAAAGAATTCAAACGCCCGGTTATATTATATAATTACCCCAAAGACATCAAGGCCTTTTACATGCGGGTCAACGAGGATGGCAAAACCGTTGCGGCCATGGATATCCTCGCACCTGGTATTGGTGAGATCGTGGGGGGCAGCCAGCGCGAGGAAAGACTCATCGTATTGGAAAACCGGATGCAGGAAATGCATGTTCCCGTGGATGAATTAAACTGGTACCTTGATACCCGTCGCTTTGGCACCGTGCCTCACGCAGGCTTTGGACTTGGGTTTGAAAGAATGGTACAGTTTGTTACGGGTATGACAAATATTCGGGATGTGATTGCTTTCCCACGAACTCCGGGAAGTGCTTCCTTTTGATTTTTTTGGATTTCATGTATGGTTTCTCGCGGCGTACGCAAAGAGGCAACGGGCGCTGCGGCTGTACAAAGGTCGAAAAACGGAGAGCCGCCGCGTACGCCAAATTCTCCGCGTACGCCGCGTGAAACTATCCCTGATAACAATATATTATTCGTGCACACACATTACTGGCACCTTCGACTGCACCAGCAACTGCTTCGTGCTGCTTGGTTTAAATATCCCGTCGAGTAGTTTGTGTTTTTTCGGAATGGTGATCAGCAGGTCAAGATTATTTTTTTCTGCAAAGTCATTGATCCCGTCTTCGATATCTTCATGGTTAATGAAATGATAGTTCGGGTTCATGTCTTCCAGCAAGGTATGCAGCAATAAAGACTGTTCCGGAGTATCGGGTTCAAAATGTTTTCCTTCATAGTCTACATTCAGCACATGAAATTCCGCGTGCATTTCATTTACCACTGATTTGATATAGTCGGTGGGTGTGGTTTCCACCACTTGTTGAAAATCGCAGGCGAATCCCACTTTCTTGATCCCCTTTCCATATTCTTTTCCCGGCGGTACAACGATCACGGGCCATTTCAGGTGTTTGATGGCGGTGAGGGTGGTGCTGCCAAAGAGGATCCTTTCCACACCGGTCGATCCCTTGGTTCCCATGATCACGGCAAAGGGTTCCAGGTGCTGGCAAAGGTCTTCCAACTCATCAACCGTGTTCCCCATACGCGATTCAGTATATACTTTCAGTCTACCCGAGCTGATATGTTCCAGGCCGGTTTTTAATTCCTTCAGTTTTTCCTCACTGCCTTTTTTCAGTTCATCTACCGAGACCATGACCACCGGGACTTCCGTCATCGAAACGGGTACCTGGTACACATGCAACAGGGTAATACTGGCATTGATCGCCTGAGCCATATCCGCCGCGTAGTTCATGGCGTTGGTGGCAACGGGCGAAAAGTCGGTAGGAACGATTATGGTTTTCATTTTCTTTGTTTTAGCACTTTAAAGGTAGGACAGTGTGGGGGGGAAAGGGTATGATTAGCGTCATTTTTAATTATGAGACGAGGATTTTTAACCACAGAGGCGCAGAGACACAGAGGTTTTTTAAGTGAGAATTAAAGGCGGGGTGTATTTAGTTGAACGGCTGGATTTTATAGACGGTGGGTGGGTACTTTGTGATACCGTATGCAGCATTTAGAGATATATGGGCGTCTGAACAAGTGTTAGCTTTTCCTTACTTTAGCCTGAGCGTTTTTACTTAAAGTCATTGACCAACGAGCCCGTCTATAATGAACCCGAATTGCTGCGGCAATTGGCCGAGGGAAGCGAGCAAGCCTTCCGCGCGCTTTTTCTCGCATATAAGGATAAGTTATATACGTATGTTTTAAAGCTTTCCGGTTCTCCCGAGACGGCTGAGGACACGGTCCACGAGGTTTTTTTGAAATTATGGACCAAAAGAGCCGAAATTCCCCAGATCGACAACCTCAACGCGTATTTATATGGTATAGCGCGTAATCAATCCATCAATATATTCCGGCGCATGGCCAAGGAGACCCTGATCCTGTCCGAGATAGGTCGTGACCAGGGCCTCGGCACCGGCTTTGAGGGTGAGGACCGCATCACCCACAGCGAGGTGCTTGCCTCTATCCGGGCGGCGGTTGACCAGCTCACCCCCCAGCAGCGACAGGTATTTATCTTGAGCCGGCAGCAGGGACTCCGTATTGCGGAAATAGCCCGCGAACTCGGTATTGCCGAAAGAACGGTGAAGAACCATCTTCATGAGGCCCTTCGTTTTCTCCGCGAGGAGATGGGACGCCAGTATGGCTCCAATGCTATTATAATCTATGCCCTTTATCAGTTGACCGGTATCTAAGCTCCACAGCACGGAAAAAACTTTCTCTTTTTCTGGTACTACCCTTCTTCCCATTTGTCACATTATCAAAGGGTCAATTTTAGGTTAATTCATTAAAGCCTGTCCTAACTACACATTACCATGTCGAATCAACGATTGACATATCTCTTTGCGCGTTATGTGCAAGGCCAATGCGATGCCGCTGAAAAGCGGGAGCTGTCGGCCCTGGCACTTTCCCTGCAAAACGAAACCGAACTCCAACAACTTCTTGAGCGGTATTGGATCGAGGTAAAGGGCGAGGTCGTATTGCCTGAAGAAAAGACAAAGGAGTTGTTGGTGTTGATACTACACGGTGAAGCGCCTGTTGTTTCCATGGAGCCCAGGTTTCGCATTAAACATTGGTGGGCTGTAGCGGCGGTTGTTTTGTTGTTGGCTGTTGGGGGTTGGTTCTTTTTGGTTCGGGGGCCGGGGGATAAGTCCGGGGTCGGGGGTCCGGAGACGGAAGTAGTGGCGGATGTTTCCGCACCTGAAGTAAGTAAGGCCAGGGTCACATTGAGTGATGGGAGAATAGTTTCTTTAGACAGCTTACAAAATGGTCTTTTAGCGAATCAAAGCGGAGTAGAACTAATAAAACAAGCAGACGGAAAAATAGTCTATCAATACACCGGACCCTCGTCCCCGGACCCCGGACCCCTCTTTAACACTCTAACTAACCCCCGCGGCTCGAAAGTCATCGACATCACCCTTTCCGACGGTACGCGCGTCTGGCTGAATGCCGGTTCTTCTTTGCGCTACCCCGCGTCATTTGCGGCTTCGCCGTTGGATAGAAAGGTAGAGATAACAGGCGAAGCTTATTTCGAAGTAGCCCATGATAAAACAAAACCATTTTATGTAAGTAAGGGAGATATGGAGGTGATGGTGTTGGGTACACACTTTAATGTGAATGCGTATGATGATGAGGCGGATATCAGGGTGACCTTGCTCGAAGGCCGGGTTAAAGTTTCTCGCAGCGCTCGCAACGAGGCAAAGGACGCTGCGGCCTCAAAAGAATCGCCGCGTACGCCGCGAGAAATTGTATTAGCTCCCGGCCAGCAAGCCCTCCTCACGTCTCACGATTCACGTCTCACGTTAATCGCCTCTCCCGATATAGCGCAGGCCCTCGCCTGGAAAAACGGCATAACCGCCTTCCGTAACGCCGATATTCAAACCATCATGCGTCAGTTATCCCGCTGGTATGATGTAGAAATAGTTTATGAAGATAATATTCCGACACGCATTTTCACCGGCGAGGTCAGCCGTGATGCCAAGTTATCCGAGGTATTCAAAATATTGGAGTTAAGCGAGATCCATTTCCGGATTGAGGGGAAAAGAGTTGTGGTAACCAAATAATCAAATCAGATTTCCATCATTATTTCTCAACCCAAACACTGCCATTGTATGACTTTTAAAAATTTTTTCAAGTCCCTCCACTTACCCGTGGAAAAACTCACGGTGCTATTTCTATTCACCGTGGTGATCACCCTTAGTGCCCGGGCCTATACCCAGGGTATAACGCTGGAGGTAAAGAATGAATCATTGGAAAAAGTATTTCAGGAGATCAAAAAGCAGACTGGTTATCTTTTCTTTTATGAGAATAAGATCTTGGCCAATACCAAAAAGGTTAACCTCAAGGTTTCCAATGTAACGTTGGAAGAAGCACTGCGCCTCTCTTTTCAGGACCAACCCCTGAGCTATTCTATCGTGGGCAAAACGATCGTGGTGCGACCCAAGGCATTGGATAATGATATTGAATCAGGTGATAAGAGCCTGCAAGTTGTCACCCTCCCTATTGATATCAAAGGTCGTCTCACCAACGACCGCGGCGAACCGGTGGAAGGGGCGAGTATCCGGGTAAAGGGAACTGATAAGGGAACCAGTACCAATGCCAATGGGGAGTTTGAGTTGAAGGGAGTGGACGAGAATGCAGTGTTGGTGATAAGTGGGACGAATATTGAGACGGTGGAGTGGAAGGTGGGGGGGAAGAAAGAGCTGGCACTTATAGCAAAGGCAAAGGAAGTGATTGGGGAAGAGGTGGTGGTTAGTACGGGGTATCAGGATATACCGAAGGAGAGAGCGACGGGAAGTTTTGTGAAGATTGATAATGAGTTGTTGAATAGAAGAGTGGGTTCTAATATTTTAAATCGCTTGGAAGGAGTTACTAGTGGATTGAATTTCGAACCTAGAAACATCAATAGTCCAAATAAAAGCAGTTATACAATCCGCGGTATCAGTACTATTAATGCCAACGTTCGTCCTTTAATAGTAGTTGATGGATTCCCATATGACGAATCAAAAGATAATCTTAATCTTATTAATAGTTTAAATCCTAATGATATTGAGGATATTACAATATTAAAAGATGCGGCGGCGGCCTCAATTTGGGGAGCCAGAGCCGGAAATGGGGTTATTGTTATAACGACCAAAAAAGGGAAATACAACCGAAAAACAATCATACAGCTTAACAGTAACCTTACAATAGGCGAAAAGCCCAATCCCTTTTATATTCCTTTAATTTCTCCGTCAGATGAAATTGAATTGGAAAAGATACTTTTCTCCAGAAACTTTTACAATAACCAAATAAACAACAATAATTATCCTGCTCTTTCCCCTGTTGTTGAAATACTAATTAATAAAAGAAATGGCCAGATATCTGATACAGAGGCTAATACTCAAATAGAAAGTTTAAAAAAATATGACACTCGTGACGATATCAAAAAATACCTTTTTCAAAAATTAATTAACCAACAGTATTCTTTAAATATCTCAGGAGGAACTGACAAAAGTTCATTTTATGGGTCAATTGGGTATGATAAAAATAGGAGTGGTAATATAGGTGATCAAAGCAATCGCTTAACGATACGAATTGAGAATACCTACAAGCTGTTAAGAAATATTGAATTGAGTGGGTTTGTAAACTATGTGCAGATTGGCTCAAGAAATAATTCATCAATTTCAATCGGTAGTTTCAGGTATACTCGTCTAAAGGATGAAAATTATAATAATCTGCCTGTTGCTATAAATCATAGATTGTCCTATGTTGACACTGCGGTTTCTCCTGCTTTACTGGACTGGCATTATCGTCCCTTGGATGAGCTTAATAATAATAATTTTTCTTTTAAAGGTTATGATACTCGTTTTGGAGGTAGTTTGAAATGTAATATACATAGTGGACTTAATATTGAACTTAGATATCAATATCAAAAAATTCTGAATAATTCTGAAAATTATTATAGTATACAATCTTATGTTGCCAGAGATTTGATAAATAAATATATGTCTATAAACCCTGTAGACGGCGAGCTGTTTTATCCGTTTCCCAAGGGAGCTATTCTGGATCGGGATAACAATGATTTAAAGGCTTGGAATGCTAGAGGGCAAATAAATTATTCAAAAAGTTGGGATAAGCATAATTTTATTGGGCTAGCTGGTATAGAAGCAAGACAAATTACTTCCGCTGGAGGTGGTTCAAGGTTATACGGATATGATATTTTAACAGGGACCTATGCCACTTCAATAAATTATGATTCTAGCTTTAGAATAAGACCTTCTTTGGTTTCAAGAATGAAAATTCCTGTAAATACCTCATATGCTCCTGCTACATTACAACGATTCCTCAATTACTTTACAAACGCTGCATATACTTACAGAAATACATATTCATTTTCCGGCAGCTTAAGGTTTGATGGATCAAACTTTTTTGGGATTAAAGCAAATCAAAGGATAGTGCCACTTTGGTCTGCGGGATTTTTATGGGATATTACTAAATCAGGATTTTTTCATTCCGACGTAGTTTCTTTGCTTAAATTTAGAGCGACTTATGGGATCAACGGTAACTTATATAACGGGGTAGGAGCCTATACAACAATAAGATATTCCAGCTCTGATCCTTTTAGCCTGACTACTGCCCCTTATGCTACAATACAAAGCCCTCCTAATATCAATTTAAGATGGGAAAAAGTGAAGATGATTAATTTAGGTATGGATTTTCATATATGGAATGAGAGAATTCGCGGAAGTATTGAGTATTATATTAAGAAAGGTGTTGATTTGATTGGGCCCATTATAACTGATCCTACTACTGGAGTAAATAGTTTTACGGGAAATAGAGCAAGTATAAAGGGTAGAGGGGTTGATGTTTTATTAAGTACAAGAAATATTTTTGGCAAAATTGAAATATCTACCAATTTACTTTTCAATTATAATACTGATAAAGTGGTATCGTACGATGGAGTTGCAAAAACAACTTCTGCCTATGCTAATCGCGGCGGACTTGTAATTGTAAAAGGCAAACCTTTATATTCGATATTTAGCTATAAATGGGGTGGATTGAATCCAGTAAACGGTGATCCCAGAGGATTTGTTTCAGATACAATAGCATCTTATAATACTGTTTTAAGTAAAGCCAAGATTTCTGATTTAAAATATCATGGTCCTCAGACCCCAAGAGTATTTGGGTCATTAATGAATACAATTCAATTTAATAATATCTCTTTATCAGTAAATATAGTTTATAAGTTTAATTACTTTTTCAGACGAAATTCTATAGAGTACTCATCATTATTTAGTTCATGGAGCGGACATTCAGATTATGCATTGAGATGGACGAAACCGGGCGATGAGGTATTTACAAATGTTCCAAGTTTGCCGACATCGTCTAATGCGAATAGAGATTTCATGTACTTGGCATCAGATGTTTTGGTTCAGAAAGGCGATCATATTCGATTGCAGGATGTTAGGATAAGCTATGACTTTGTTAAAAGCAGTTTGAAGAAATTTCCATTTCAAAATCTACAAATTTACTGCTACACAAATAATCTTGGAATTTTATGGAGAGCAAATAAGTATTCGATTGACCCGGATTATGGCGATCAGGCAATGCCAAATCCGAGAAGTATAGCGGTGGGATTAAAATTAAGTTTGTAGAAATGTATTATGGAGTTTATTTAATTAAATAAAACTATTTAGTATGATACGCCTGTTTTTAAGAATATTGATAATTATACTGGGTTTTTACAGTTGTGGAAAAAAAGAATGGTTAGATGAAAAACTAAATCAGTCGTTGGCTTTACCATATACTTTGGCTGATCTTCAGGCACTCCTTGATAATTCTACTGATGTAATGAATAATTTTTGTCCATTTATGCATGAATCTGCTTCCGATGGTCATTATTTACCTGATGTAGTTTATTCCGGTAGTTTAGGAGGAGTAGAAAAAAATGCTTACACATGGTCAAATATTTATCCTTACAACTCCGTGGGGGACTGGAATTTTTCCTATAAAAAAATATTTTATTGTAATATAGTCCTCGAACAGTTAGAAAAAATAGCTATAAGTTCAACGAGCGAACAGCAAATATGGAATAATGTTAAAGGTCAAGCGTTGTTTCTTAGGGGTAAGACCTTCTTTGAACTTTCCCAAGTGTTTGCTCCTGCATATATTGAACTAACAGCTCAGGAAGATTTAGGAATTTCTATAAGATTAACATCGGATATCAATGTTCCCTCTTTTCGCACTTCTGTAAAAGAAACTTATGAGCAAATAATTAATGACTTAATAGAAGCTAAAGATTTATTGCCTGTTAATTCTGCATTTAAAACTAGAGCTAATAGACCTTCAGTACATGCCATGTTAGCAAGAGTTTTTTTGAGTATGGAGGATTATGTAAAAGCCGGCCAATATGCCAATGAAGCATTAAATTTGTATAACACTTTAATTGATTTTAATTCTTTAGATAGCAATTCGGGAAATCCTATTAGTAGGTTTAATTCAGAAGTATTATTTCATAGCTCATTAATTAATGCAGCAAGTGTGTGGACATTGGATATGCTAATTGACACTTCTTGGTATGGCTTATATGATATGGATGATTTAAGGCGTGTAATATATTTTCAAAAAAACTCAGATAATACTGTAAGTTTTAAAGGAACTTACGAAGGTGAAATCCTGGCTTTTGGAGGGCTAGCCGTAGATGAGTTATTTCTTATAAGGGCTGAATGTTATGCACGTAATGATAAGGTTACTGAAGCAATGAATGATTTGAATGCGCTAATGGTGAAAAGGTGGAGAAATACAGTTCCTTTTCCGACATTTTCCGCTGTTAATGCTGATGATGCTCTAAGAAAAATTTTAGCTGAAAGGAAGAAGGAATTGATGTTGAGAGGCCTCCGTTGGTCAGATTTGCGGAGGTTGAACAGAGACCCTAGATTTCAAATAACCATAACACGTACTGTTCAAGGCGACACATTCACATTAGATCCTAATAGCTATAAATATACTTTCCCGATTCCGGATGACATTATACAGATGACTGGTATGCAACAGAATCCTGGGTGGTAAATGCTTTGCTATTATGTTTATAATTGTAATTTGTTATTTTGCCCGGGTTAGTCGCCGAGTGTGTGCGCAGTTCTCACAAAAACAATTTTTTAAAATAACCGGTTCGCTATATGCTGATACCTGTAGTTTGTCCGGTCATTATTAGGACTGTATGAAATTTAGTAGTGTACTTTTTTACTTAGTTGTAGTGATGAATTTTAGTGTGCAAGCACGAAAGTTTAATACCAAAAATAGAGTTATTCAGCGAGTTTCTAGTAGAACAATAATTTGCGGATTTGTCAATGATACCATTAAAAAGGTTTCTCTCGGTAGAAGGGACTTTAGTATTTTTTATGATGAACGTCAATTATGGAATTTACCTGAATTAATTGCCAGCGCTGAAAATGGGTACTTTAAATTTGAGCTACAAGTTGATCATCCTATTTATATTGAGATAAATCGAAAACCAGTCGCCAATTTTGTCGCCTTTAATTCTTTCTCTACCAGATATGCCTCTGGACAAATATTAATTGAACCCGGAGATAGCATATTTATTGATTTTACGAGAACAGCTTCTGGGCTTAAATTTTCTTCTAACTTTATTAATGAGGTGTTTTTTTCCGGAAAAGGCGTTGAAAAGATTTGGTGTGTTCAAGATATTATCAAGAACACTAGAATGTTTCAATCCATTGAATTTTTAAATATCTCTGATAGCGATAGAATAGAGCGAGCTTTACAATTGTCTGATTCTGTTATTAATATGGTTCTCAAAACTATTGAAATTTATAGACAAAAGCTTACTAAAACGTCTATAACCTTAATAAAGGCAGAATATATACCCATATTAGTACCTGATATTTCTGAGACTATTTTGCCAGGTTTGTTAACTAAGTCGGGAATGGATATCAGTAAATCAAAAGTAAAAAAGCTATATAGAGATAGAATTGCACAATTAAACAGACTTATTAATCCAGGTGATCCGACCTTATCATATGTTTATGTTTCGTATACAAATATGTTAAAAAGGCAGGCGTTTCTTCAATATGCAATGGATAATGATTTTGAATATCCGGAAACTCAAAGTTTCAAAAAAGTGCATTATGATGCCTTGGTGAAATATTTACCAAATTCAGTAGTAAAGCAAAGAATTTTAGCTCGATATCTTTGGCATGCGTTAGTTGACTACGAAGGTCTATCTTATGAAGTGGAGTTAGCTATACAAGATTATATTTCAAAATCGGACACATCGAATACTTTTACTCATGGGCTAAAAAGAGAAATTAATTTATATAAGCAGAACCTTACTAAAGGAATGAATGGGTTTCAATTTTTATTACCAGACACCTTAGGTAATCTTGTTAGTATGAGTCAGTTTAAAGGGAAAGCAGTCCTTATCGATTTCATGTTTACAAATTGTTTTGGATGTATCGAGTTAGTTCCAGAATTAACAAAAGTTGAGAAACAATTTGAAGGTGATACTTCAATAGTTTTTGTATCAATTTCGATAGACAAAAGATTCCTATGGAGGTTAAAAGGAAGTTTATCTTCTTCAATTCCTGAATCAATATTTTTGTATACAGATGATTTGGGGATTTATCATCCAGTTATCAAACACTATGATGTTCGTGCATACCCAACCTTGGTTCTACTTGATAAAGAAGGGAAATTAGTAACTGCAAGAGCTCCTGATCCTAGGAAAGATAGTGGAGAAGCATTAATTAAATTGATAAAAGAAACGATAGAGCCATCTGGCGCGGGTGTTCGTAAATGACTGTCGCAGGTCTTCCGAAGGATCCCCCTGCTGTCCTTAGAATGTTCCTTGCTGGCCGTAGCCTTGTACTATCAGACTCTTACAAGTATAGTCCACTAGGCTACGGTCAAACCAGTTTCTAGAAAGTCGGAACTTTTCAAAGCTCAGTGTAGGAACTGAGGATAGGGTTACGGGGGTGTAAAGAAACCACAGAGACACAGAGGCGCGGAGGTATGCTGTAGCGCTCTTACAGAGCGCAGAAATTTCCTCTTATCCCGGGGTACAAGTATGGTGCTCCTGCGGAGCAAGGGAAATGACAAAATGGTTCAATTGAAATACATCGTATAATGATTTGTGGATCCACCCGGTAATTGTGATTGATCTATGGAAAACAGCCCCAATTGTATCTTATTTATAAACCCTTATGGCTGCTATCCCCGAAACCACCCCCTCCTCCACACGCCGGCCCGGGTTTTCGCATCAAAAGAAAACCCATCTTCGGATTGATATGACCCCCATGGTTGACCTGGGGTTTTTGCTGATCACCTTTTTCATTTTTACTACACGGTTGGGGGAGCCCCAGGCACTGAAACTGTTTTTGCCGAATGACCAGGACAAAACCATTACCCCCAACACAACCGGGGAAGGACTGACCCTGACCATTTTGCTGGATGGAAAGAATGTGATTCATTATTACCACGGTATGCCGGAAACAGCACTGGCAAATGGGGAGGTCTTCTCGAGCAACTATCACCCTCAAAAAGGGATCGGTCAGGTGATTCGTGATAAACAAAAGGCCATTGACGAGTCGGGCAAATACCCGGAGGGGAGAAAGGGAATGGTGGTAATTATTAAAGCCGGCCCCCACGCGAGCTATAAAAACATGGTGGATATGCTGGATGAAATGCTGATCAATGGCGTTTCTAAATACGCCGTGGTGAAACCTTCGGGAGAGGAATTGTCATTTTTGAGTAATTAGGTATTCCCTTCTGCCAATTATTCTCCCACGGGCTGGCCGTAACCTTGTAGGGTTAGACTCTAATAAAAAATAAAGTCCACCTGGCTAAGGTAAAACCAGGACAATTCAGTTTTATTCTTTTGGATATTAAAATGAGCACAACTCAAAACCATAATCGAAACTAATCTGCTTGAGTTCCTTGTAGTTTTCCAGCCAGGCTTTTTCGTTATGACTGATATCTACGATCTTTTTAGTAGAGAGGTGCTTAAGCCGGGCGGCAACTTGTTGTAAAACGCTCCATTCGCTCAATGTAAAGTGCTTTTGGATGGAGTCATGCATAGCTGATTCGACAGGTATAAGCCTTTCACCTGCATAGTTGCCGAAATCTACCTCTTCCACAGCAACATACTGACCATTCACAAGGTAGTTGTAGATCATGCCATAGTTTTCTGGTACAGGACCTCTTTGCAAGGCTCTGTAACATAATCCGCTAATACCTGTTCCATGAAGTTTATAATGAAGAAAATCAGCAAAGAACAAGTATTTATTCATGCCGGTGATAAATGGTGTATTCTCACCAGCAAAATACCGAACCATATTTCCTAATTTCTCCCAGACAAGCGACCTGTAACCATTAAAAATACAAGGGGGCACTATTTTGAATACATGTTGAACCTGTAGGTCGTTGATAAATGCAGGATTGGTTTTTACCCGAGCTAATTTTTTTTTAACACGCTCATATTCTGAATCAGTAAAACCGGATCGCCTTTTTTCGAATAGTTGCTCAAACTGAACAGGATCTGCTGCAATGGAAAGCAAATGGCCGTGGGCAAGCGTTGGCATCTCTCCGGATTCATAATTGCGATACATATTTATGCCCAGCCCCAATACCTCACTCATCTTTACCGCCGTAAGATCATATTGTTCGCGGATATGCCTCACTTCATCCACAAAGGGAATCCGGTATTTTTCCCGGTATCTATTATGTACCTGAATAATATTGATATTGTCTAATTCATCGGTTGTAAATGAATCTCCTGTGTCAACACATTTATAAAAATGATATTGCACCTGGAATCGTTCTTTACGATACTCCAGTTCGCGTGACTCGCGGACCAGTACAACCTCACCACCTGTGAAGGGACTTTTCATACAGTTTATTTTTTAGGAAAATTCAGTGGTCTTTCGGCTATATGAAAGGATATACAGATTACAGTAGAATTTGCCGACCCAAGGGTTATTTTAATATACACCTCTTTCCCTTTGATATTTTTGCCAAAAACCCACATATCCGCTCCATTGTTCAACTTATCCGTGAGCGGCCCTTCGATAAAATCTTCGACCAGTAGGTTTTCAAGGATCTTTCTGCGTTCTTTCGTACTTATATCCAGATCAAGGAGTGTTTGTGCATTTTTACCACGGTCATCGCGATAGACTATACCCCATATACCAAGTTTGACCTTGAAGGCCTCTAAAAAAGCAGTGAGTCTGGCATCCATTTAAATAGGATTTTGAATATCTGGTACTCATGGTTTTGGGTGGTTTAGCAAAGCAAAAATAGCACGAAAAAGTTGAAAAAGGGGCAATTTATGTTAAAAAATACACGAAAAAGTTGAAAATTACCGGAAAACACAAGCCGGGGTGGAAATCAGCGCAATCCGTGTAAGAATATAATTCGTTCAATTCGTGTCATCCCCACCACCCAAATCAACAATATAGAAACGCGTGTACTCAAACCTCCCCCACTCCCTCACATTCTTTCTCGCTAAGACAGTCTGAAAAGCAGGGACATCTTCTGAATACAACACCAACACCAATATCGTTTTCTTCTTCACCACAGGCATAGATTGCAGCAGGGACCTCGCATCCATAAACCCCTTGTGCCCGTGATAGATGGCCGTGTAGGGGTAATAGTTATCCTTGTAGGAGGTAACGATGATATCGGCGCCGGTGTCGGAACGTTTCAATTCATCGAGCAATTTTCCAAACAGATTGTAATCCTGCTCACGGTACACGGCTTGCTTGTACTCATTGAAACGCAGGGCTACCTTGGTATGGAAATAGATATTATGCCCGATCTCGATAAAGAGGAGTAATCCGGCCGCTATAACCGGCCAACGTTGCCAGCCTTTACCCTGCAATAAACCTTTAAGAAAAAGGAACTGGAGAAAAAGGAAAACAAACGCGTAATAGCGTGATTCGTAGATATAATTCCACCCACCCACAAAACCCTGCTGCATTTTATAAGTAAGGGAAAGATAGCCCAGCGAGAAAAGGATACCGCCCACACTGATGGCGCCAAGCCAGACAAACCATTTCCAGGGATCCATGGTCCGGAAATAGTTTTGTAAAAAGAATAACCAGGCCAGCCAGCCGGCCAGCAGGGCCCAGACCAGTATATTGACCCATTCTAACACACTCAGTAATATGGAGAGGGAAATACCCAAACGCAGAATGACCTGACTGCTGAGAAAAGCAATATTGATAAAGGACGCGGGTGCAGATGGATGCCAATGCAAAAGATTACCCGGAAATATCCCCCGCTCGGTGGGCAGGGCATAATTGCTCATACCCGTGGAGTATTTCATGTACAAAAAGAACAGGGCCATACAGGCGAGCGCGGTGGATAGCATGACCCAGCCTCTTATACGCACGGCCTTGTCCTTGTTCATAAATCCCAATAACAGGATACCGGCGGGTACACCAATGGTGATAGCGGGATAGGCATAGCGAAAGAGATTGGGCAGGAAAAGAAACAATCCGGCCAGCACCCAATACCCGGGGCGTGACGCGGTATTCTTTAATGATCGTATCACTAAAATAAACGCCGCTACCAGGAACACCAGCGCGGGCAGATCGGTGGGTAATGATTCACTGATAAAGGTATATTCAAAACAACCGGCGATCAAAGTGCCGATAGTGATGGCGGCGTTATTAAAATCAAGTACGCGCAGCAGTTTCCGGATCAAAAAGATCAGGATAATCGCAAAGACCCAGTCAAATGCTGTGGTGGCCTGATAGATATCAAAGGAAAACAATTTCAAAAACGGCGAAAGAAACAGGGGATAACCGGGAGGCCAGTAGGGCGTGGCATCATACACCACCTGATCTGGCGCGGTGAAGAAGTATTGGGGAATGACAAAACTCTTGCCTTCCAGGAAACTCTTGCTTTGCATTACGCCGATCATTTTGTCGCGCCCGGCGTAGGAGACAAAGAGGATATTGATCGTCCGGTTAGCAATGGCAGCAATCAGACAAAAAGCGCTAACCCATTTGTTTTCCAGTATAGAAATTACTTTTTTCAATCACATTCATTTTCTCTGTGCCTCTGTGTCTCTGTGGTTTTAAATTTTAACCACAGAGACACAGAGGCACAGAGGGCGAACCAAAAGTCTGATATTTTCCGGGTCTTTCTTACATTTATAAATCTTTTCACCAAAAACTGCCATATGACCATTCCCGTAGTTGACCTCGCCGAATTCCTCAGTGGTGATCCCGCCCGCAAACTAAAATTCGTCAACGAACTGGGCAAGGCCTATGAAGAAGTAGGTTTTGTGGCCGTTAAGAATCACGGCATCTCCGACGACCTGATCGCGGATATGTATAAATATGTACAGGCTTTCTTTGCCCAACCACTGGAAACAAAGAAACGCTACGAAATTCCCGAGCTGGCCGGTCAGCGTGGCTATACCTCCTTTGGGCGTGAACATGCCAAGGGCAGTACGGCCCCGGACCTGAAAGAATTCTATCAGCATGGACAAATGGTGGATGATGGCGATCCCATTAAAAGCGAATACCCGGATAATGTGGTGATCCATGAAGTGGCACCATTTACACCTACGTTTAATAATGCCTATCGTGCTTTTGAAAAATCAGGTCGCTCGCTGCTGCAGGCCATTGCCCTTTACCTGGGATTGGATGAACATTATTTTGATGATCCCATTCACAATGGCAATTCCATTCTCCGCGCTATTCACTATCCTCCGATTTTGAATGAACCTAAATCGTCAATCCGCGCGGAACAACATGAAGACATCAACCTTATTACCTTACTGGTAGGTGCATCCGCCGATGGATTGCAGATCCTCACCAAACAGAATGAATGGGTGGGCGTAACCTCTCTCCCCGAACAGATCGTGGTGAATGTGGGGGATATGCTGCAACGTCTTACCAATAATAAACTCCGCTCCACCACCCACCGCGTGGTGAACCCACCCCGTGAACTATGGGGTACCTCACGTTATTCAATTCCTTTCTTTTTACACCCCAAGAGCCAAATGAGCCTGGCCTGCCTCGAGAGTTGTATTGATGCCACTCACCCCAAGGCCTATCCGGATGCCACGGCAGGGGAATACCTGGATGAGCGTCTGCGGGAGATAGGGCTGAAGAAGTAATGCATTTTGTGGTTTCCCGCAGCGTACGCAAAGTAAGGAGAGCCGCTGCGCCCGCATACCCTTGGCGAGCGCCGCGAGAAACAAGCCATTGGCATTTTATCCTTATTTCACACCACTTATCATTTTACGTAAATCGTAAATACTTAATAATCAATAATTAAGTATAAATATTTTCTACAATACTAAAAAAAACTTGGTACTTTGTTTTGCATAGTACCAAATATCACCCTATCTTTGACTTGTCAATGCGAAATAAAGACGATAAAAGATAAATGAAGCGCCATGAATATTGAGAACACACAGAGCCAGATGCGGAAAGGGATATTGGAATTCTGCATTCTCTCCGTGATACGCCGTGGGGAGGCCTACCCCAGTGATATCGTGGAGGAGATGCGGGCGGCCAATATGAGTATCCTGGAAGGAACGCTCTACCCCTTGCTTACCCGCCTAAAGAATGCCGATATGCTGACCTACCGCTGGGTGGAAAGTAATTCGGGTCCTCCCCGCAAATACTTTTCCTTAACGGAGAAAGGTGAGGCTTTCTACAAGGAACTCGAACAAACCTGGATGGAGCTATCCAATGGAGTAAATGCCCTGACCAGTCCAACCAACCAACAACAAGACTTCAACCAAAAAACGCAGCAAGATGAAAAAGATAATTAATATAAACCTGAGCGGCCGGGTGATCCCGATCGAGGATTCAGCTTATGAAAAGTTGCAGGCTTATATTGAAAGCCTCCGCCGGTATTTTTCCAAGGAGGAAGGAAAGGATGAGATCATCAATGATATTGAAAGCCGTATTGCCGAGCTGATGAATGAGAAGATCCGCAAGGGTGCTCATGCCATTACCGATGCGGATATTGATGAGATCGCTGCTTCCATGGGCCGTCCCGAAGATTTTGACGCCGACCTGGATGAGGACGAAAAACAAAAAAATGCCGGCAAAGAACAAGCCAGCACCGCTTCGGTGTTTGACCGGATCCATGCAAAACGCCGCCTGTACCGCAATACCAATGACCGGGTGATCGGTGGGGTATGCTCGGGTATCGCCAACTATTTGGATGTGGATCCTTCCATCGTACGGCTTTTATTTGCCATCGTCACTTTTGGCGGATTCGGTTTTGGTATCCTCGCCTATATCATCCTCTGGATCGTATTGCCCGAGCAAGGCCTGGGTCAATATGGTGGTAAAAGATTGTACCGTAACCCGGATGACCGTATACTGGGTGGTGTAGCCGGTGGATTGGGCGCTTATTTTAATAAAGACGTCAAGATCATCCGTTTGATCTTTGCCGCACCGATCATTCTGAAGGTGGTGCTGACCATTATCAGCATCCCCTTCTGGAACAATGGTTCCTTCTTCCCCGATATCGCCTTTGGCTCCCTGACCGGAACCTTTGTACTGGCCTATATCATTCTCTGGATCGTATTGCCTGAAGCAAATACCGAATACCAGAAAATGGAAATGCGTGGTGAACGAATTGACGTGAACCGGATCAAACAAAATGTTCAGGACAAAGCGCGTGAATTTGGCGAAGAGTTAAAGACCGCCGCGAATGAATTCAGCAGCAAGGTAGGTGGATACAGTAAGGAAAGAGGCAAACAATTTGCCCGAGAGTTTGGCCAGGCAGCCGGTAATGCCGGTATAGGTTTTGGCCATGTGATCGGTGTGATCTTTAAAGCTTTCTTCTTCTTCATCGCCGGTTCCATTGCCTTTGGATTGTTTGTAGCCCTGCTCGCCCTCTTATTTAGTGGTGTTGCCTGGTGGCCTTTTAATAATTTCCTGTTCACCAGTGATTGGCAGAAGATGCTGGCCTGGGGTACGGTGATCTTCTTCCTGATCGTTCCCCTGGTAGGTTTTATCACCTGGCTGGTACGTCGCATCATGAAGATCCGCTCGGGTAGTGGTTATATGGGCTGGACCTTTGGTGCCTTGTGGACCTTGGGTTGGGTATGTGTGATCTGGCTGGCCGCTTCGATAACCCGTGATTTCCGCTACTTTGAAGAAGGCAGCAAAGACATGGCCATTGCACAACCTACTACTGGTAAACTGACCGTAGGGGTAACTGCACCTGAACTGAATTTTCAGGGTGGATATGGATGGATGAATGATGACCGCACCGGTTGGGATATCTCCGAAGACAGTTTGACCCTGAGCTGGGTAAACATTGAAGTAAGCCGCAGCAAGGACAGTGCCTATCATGTGATATTGTGGAAGAATGCCTTTGGCAGCGATAACCAGGATGCCCGCAGCCGCGCCAGCCGTATCGGTTATGAAATGACCTATACCGATAATTTCCTTGACCTGGGCAATGGTTTCTCCGTAGGCAAAGAAAGCAAGTACCGTGGACAGCACGTAGTGGTGGAGATACAGGTACCCGTGGGCAAGAAGATACGCTTTGATGAAACCATTACCGAAAAATTGAACAGCGTGGAGATCGAATTTCATGATAACTACGGTCGTCGCCGCAACTGGAACCGCCGGGGTGTATATGTACGCGATACCGATTTCCGCTGGAGAACAAATACAGACTATACCATGGGTGAGGACGGGATCTTATTTAACCCCAATATGCCCAAGGAAGAAGTCAAATCCCGCGATGGTTATCGCTGGGATGGAGATGATGCAGCAGACAGAGAAAAAAGAATAAAAGAAGAAATGAGAGTGTTGGAAGAGGAAAAAGCACAGGAGAAGAAAAAACTGGAAGAGGAACTCCGTCAAATTGAGGAGCAACGTAAAAAGGACAGCCTGAATCAATCGAAGACAACAAAGCCCGAAAGAATGGACAACAACAATGACGTGGGATTGGGTGGCAGTTCTCTCTCTCCGGTATTTTCCCTGGCCAGGTTTATCGATTAAACTCGGTTGAAGTTGGAACCATCTGCGTGAGTAGATGGCAATCTCAAAGCTTTCCCGTTTTCGGGAGAGCTTTTTTTGTTCACAGCGGAGAACGTGAGGACACAGATAATCACTTAATTTTGCCGGATGAAAAATACTCCCTTTACGGACAAACACATAGCCCTTGGCGCGAAGATGGCCCCCTTTGCCGGATACAATATGCCCATCAGTTATTCCGGCATCAATGACGAGCATGCCGCCGTGCGCAAAAATGCCGGGGTGTTTGATGTTAGCCATATGGGGGAGTTTATTTTGAAAGGCCCAAAAGCACTTGACCTCATTCAGCGGGTGACCACCAATGATGCGTCCAAACTTACGGCCGGTAAAGCGCAATACAGTTGCCTTCCCAATGAAGAAGGCGGGATCGTGGATGACCTGATCGTGTATTGTGTGGAAGAAAATAAAGTGTACATGCTGGTGGTGAATGCCAGCAATATTGAAAAAGACTGGAACTGGATCAGCCGTTTTAATACTGAAGGGGTGGAGATGCATAATATCTCTGATAAGACCTGTCTGCTTGCGATACAAGGTCCCAATGCCACACGTATCCTGCAACCGCTGACGGAGATGGACATCATGAACCTGAAGTACTACACGTTTGTAAAAGGGAAGTTTGCCGGGGTGGAAAATGTACTGGTGAGCGCAACAGGATATACCGGTGCAGGTGGAGTAGAGATCTATTTTGAAGACAAGGACAATGCCGCCAATATTATCTGGGAGGCCATCTTTGAAGCCGGTAAGGCATCCGGCATTAAACCCATTGGCCTCGGTGCCCGCGATACCCTGCGTCTTGAAATGGGGTATTGTTTATATGGAAACGATATTGATGATACTACCAGTCCCCTCGAAGCTGGTCTGGGTTGGATCACCAAATTCACCAAGGATTTTACTTCCCGTCCCGCTTTTGAAAAACAGAAACAGGAGGGTGTGTCCCGAAAGCTGGTTGGTTTTGAAATGATCGACAAAGGCATTCCCCGTCATGGATACCTGATCAAGGACGCGAATGGCCAGGAGATCGGGCATGTGACCTCGGGTACCCAATCTCCCTCCCTGCAAAAGGCCATTGGCCTGGGTTATGTGGCAAGTGCACATGCTGCCCCCGGATCGGAGGTATTTGTAGCGGTAAGGGACAAACTTTTAAGCGCCCGGGTGGTGAAACTACCCTTTGCCTGATATTTGGGTAATTGGGAATGATTTTTGACAAGCCAAACCGGTTCTAACCACAGAATATGCCCCGGATTCATTTAACCACATTTATCGCTGCCCCCGAGCAAAGGGTTTATACCATTAGCAAAGGGATCGATGTGCCCCGGGAATGGACCGCCAAATACCAGATGAAACATGAACGCTTTCTGAAACCCTGTGATAACGGGACCATCCTGATCGATTATTTCGACTACGAGGCACCCTATGGGGTACTCGGAAAGATCTGGGACAGGATTTATCTTTACAAGCACCTGACCCGCCAACTCGAAGAAAGGAATCAAAAGATCCGGAGACAGGCGGAAACCAGGGACTGAACCACCGAACTACCATGGAGAAAAAACCCACCTTATATACTGCTCTATCCCCTGCCCTGCTCCATTTATACGATGTTACCAACAGCATTGTGGTGATCATTGATGTGCTGCGTGCTACCTCTACCATCGCTACGGCCTTATACAATGGCGCTAAATCCGTGATCCCTGTGGATTCGGTAAGTCGTTGTATCGAGATCGGTAGACAGATCGAAGGGATCACTGCCGGTGAACGGGATGGACAAATTGCCGAGGGATTGGAATATGGCAATTCACCGTTTGAATATCCCCGTGATTTCATTGGAGGAAGGACGCTTGTATTAACCACCACCAATGGGACACGCTTACTTCACATGGCCCTGGAAAAAGGCGCTCAGGAGATCATCACGGGTTCTTTTCCCAATCTGCAATCTGTTTGTAATTACCTCGGTGAACGTAAACAGAATGTGATTCTTGGTTGCGCGGCCTGGAAGGACCGGGTGAATATGGAGGATATGTTATTTGCCGGCGCAGTGATCGAAGCGATCGGAAAGAATTTTAGCATCAATTGTGATTCATCGCACCTGGCGCAATCTACCTATGCACGTGCGAAGAAGGACTTGTTTGGGTTTATGAAGAAGAATGATGCATCGCATTATCATCGGTTAATGAACTTCGGGCTGGAGAAAGATATTAAGTATTGTCTGACACCGGGTGGAGCGGATGTATTACCGGTGTATAAAGATGGAAAGCTCGTAGTACACTCCTAAACTTCGTGTCCTTCGTGCCTTCTTTGTGTCCTTTGTGACCTCTTACGCAAGACTGGCGTAGGAGGTCACGAAGGACACGAAGGGAGCACAAAGAACACGAAGGAAACACAAAGGGGGCGCAAAAAAAATCCGCAAAGGTACACCATTTTCCCCGCTATTTTTTAATTCTCACGAATAAATATTTTCTTTCATTTAAGAGAGGAAATCCGGATTCTATTCCTTTACTTTTGCAGATTGTCCATTTTTGAAACTGTGCATTGATATTAGGAATTTATCCCTATGGCCTTACCCCATCTGATTAAGTATGTGTACACCCATGGAACTGATGAAGTGATACGTCGCGGCAAGAAGATCCATGCGGTAGGTTTTGTGGAATTAGTAGAGTATGACGATCTCTTTGGCTCGGCCGTGTTCCGGGTGAAAGATGATACCTATGCTACTTACTACAAAGTATATATTCAAAAGATAAACGATGCGCAGCATGTATCGCTGCGTTGCGCCTGCCCTTATAACCTGGGGGATATCTGCCGCCACGAGGCGGCTTCGCTTTTTTCTTTACAGGAGATGATCGACAAGAACCTCCTGAAAACAGGGGGCTCGGTATACGATCAACGGCATACCGTGGTAAAGATGAAGACGATTGAGATGAAAACCATCCGGTTGCTCTGCTCACAGGAAACACTGAACACCGCCGAAACCTATTTACGCACGAATAAGGCCACGATCGATTATGCCAAGGATGAGATGGTAAAAGCCACTGTCACCCTGGAAGGCAAGGATTATAAAGTGGTGATCAGAAAGAACGAGGAAAAGAATTTTGATACCAGTTGTGAATATGTGGATGAAGATCATCCGCTTTGTTTACCCAAAGTGATCGTCTTTTTGCAATTGTTATCCGGTCATGGCGCGCATTATTTTGACAGCATCCGTAACTGGGATAAGGAAAAGAACAAACTGCTTGAACTTTATGGTTATTCTCTTGAGGATGACCTGGAAGGAAAATTTGAGTTCACCTATAAAGAAGGCAAACCCTTTCTGCGTTTACTTGACCCCACGATCAAGCGGGTAAATGCCGTTCCTGCGGCACCGGCGCCACGTCCCGTACCTGTACAGGAAGAAACCGCCCCCGAACCGGAGAAACCTGTGGTGGTACAAGGCCCCTCCAAACGCTTGGGTGTTGTTTTTAATTTAAATAAAAAGAACTACCCCTATTTTTCGGTGGATGTGATTCGGGGCGAAGCGGATGATGAATCCATTTCCCTGACCGATAAAGTAGAAAAACTCGATCTTACCAAATATGTCGAGGTAAATGACCTGTCGGAGTATGACCAGCAATTATTTGCCATGCTGCGCAAATTGCAGGATACCGAGATCAATAAATACATAAGCCGGAACTCACCTTTCTCCGGAATCTGGGAAAATATCATTCAACAGGAGGATGAGGACCTGGCCGATGAGACCAAGGCGCTGATCCGTGAATACCTGCATCCCAAACTAAAGAAACTAATGGTAGAGCATGAAGGGCAACCTTTGTTCTTTATGCTTCCCAAAGGAAAAGCCTTTAAGACAGCCAACCTGGAGCCCGTGCAAGCCTCCAATGATCCATTGTCACCAGCCTTTGAGGTAAACAAAAATGGAAAATCCTATCAAGTGGATTGTGTGTTACGCGCCGGTGGTTTGTTTTATAAATTGGGGGATAACGAAACCAAGGTCCCATTCTTCTTTTTATACAATAATCAGATCAGTCTTTGGAAGAATACCGAGGCGATGGAAATGGCCGAGCGCTTTCTTCCCAATGGGCAGTACAATATTCCCAATGCCGAATGGGAAAAACAACTCCACGGGTTTATCCTGCCACTGACGCGGGATTATAAGGTGGAATTCAAATCCACGCTTGTTACCGAGGTCAAGGAAGGCGAACCCGAAACACGTTTATTCCTTGTAGAAAAAGGGGATTACCTCGTATTTCAACCCACATTTACCTATAAAGGGTATGAGACCAAGGCCCGGGATAGAAATGAAGTGGTGGTACCGGTGAATGATAAAGTGATGATCGTGCGGCGTAACCGTGACGCGGAGCATAAGTTCATTCAACAGTTACAGAACCTGCACAGCAATTTTATTTACCAATCCGATGCCGGGTCGCTGGCGCTAAAAGGCACCGATGTATTAAAGAACAACTGGTTCTTTCTTTTTGTGGATGCCATGAAGGACATGAAGATCGAGGTATTTGGGTTTGATGCATTGAAGAATTTCCGGTTTAACACCGCACGCCCATCGACCAAGATCTTTATCAGCAGTCATACCGATTGGTTTGATGCCAAAGTGGACATTCTCTTTGGTGACCAGAAGGTAAGTGTATCCGAGGTTAAACGTGCCCTGGCCAATAAACAGCAATTTGTACAACTGAACGACGGCACCCTGGGTATTCTGCCCGAGGAGTGGTTGAAAAAATATTCCCTGCTCTTCCGAATTGGAGAAGGTAAAACCGACCAGCTTAAATTATCCAAGTACCACATGAGTGTGGTGGATGAATTGTATGACAGTCGCGATGAAGGCGAGCTGGTACTTCAACTCGAAGAGAAATACGAGAACCTCAAAGAAGGCCATACCATTAAGGAGATAGAACCTCCGGAAAGATTAAAGAGCATCCTTCGCCCTTACCAGGTAGCTGGCTATCAATGGCTCAATTATCTCAGTGAAGTAAACTGGGGTGGTATCCTGGCCGATGACATGGGTTTGGGTAAAACGGTACAGGCGCTTTCCTTTATCCAGCATTTTAAAGACAGCAAAGGTAAACTGAGGGCGCTGGTGGTATGTCCCACTACATTGATCTATAACTGGGAGAATGAGATCAGGAAATTCACCTCTGATCTGACCTATCATATCCATCATGGCGGAGCCAGATCCAGAGAGAAAGAAGCCATTGAGAATTATGATGTGATCATTACGACCTATGGTACGTTACGGAGTGATATCAAATTACTGGTGACCATTGATTTTGATTACCTCGTACTCGATGAGTCACAGGCCATCAAGAACCCCGCGAGTAAAGTAACCAGGGCCGCTTCGCTGCTCAAAGCCAAGAACAGGCTCTGCATGAGTGGTACGCCTTTACAGAACAACACTTTTGATATATATGCGCAAATGAACTTCCTCAACCCAGGTATGCTCGGTACAATGGAGTTCTTCCGTCAGGAATTTGCCATTCCCATTGACAAATTTGGGGAAGAGGACCGGAAGGATCATTTGCGGAAGATATTGTATCCTTTTATCCTGCGTCGCACCAAGGAGCAGGTGGCGCGTGACCTGCCTGAGAAACAGGAAATGATCCTGTATTGTGAGATGGAGGACGAGCAGAGACGGATCTATGATGCCTATCGCAATGATTACCGCAACCAGATCCTGGGCACGATCGAGACACAGGGTATTCAGAAGTCACAGTTGACCATCCTGCAAGGGTTGATGAAACTCCGGCAGATCTGTGATTCTCCCGCTATCCTCAATGAAGAGGATAAGTTTGAGAACCATTCTATCAAGCTCGATGAACTCGCGCGTGAGATCACCGAGAATATCGGAAACCACAAGGCGCTCGTGTTCTCCCAGTTCCTGGGTATGCTCGCGCTGATCAAGGACCGGTTGAAGCACCTGGGTATTACGTACGAATATTTTGATGGAAGCACATCGGCCCCCGACCGGGAGAAAGCCATTCAAAGCTTCCAGAATGATGATAAGGTCAGGGTCTTCCTGATCTCCCTCAAAGCCGGGGGTGTGGGTTTGAACCTGACGGCTGCTGACTATGTGTACATTGTTGATCCCTGGTGGAACCCTGCTGTGGAGCAACAGGCCATTGACCGGACGCATCGTATCGGGCAGACCAAAAACATCTTTGCGTACCGCATGATCTGTAAGGATACGATCGAGGACAAGATCATTCAGCTTCAGGAGAAGAAAAGGGCCCTGGCGAAGGAATTGATCGCGGATGATTCGTCGTTTGTCAAGTCCTTGTCGAGGGAAGATGTGGAGTATTTGTTTAGTTAAACTTTGTATTATACCGCCATGGCGCGATGGCGCAAAGAAATGACGAAACATGGCAACTTTGCGCCCGTGAGGTAAAATCAATTTCGATGCTTAGAACCATTTTTCTCCTTCTTCTTTCCAACATCTTCATGACCTTTGCCTGGTACTACCACCTTAAAGAAAAGGGGTGGCCACTTTGGAAAGCCATTTTACTCAGTTGGTTCATTGCTTTGTTTGAATACATGCTGATGGTTCCGGCCAACCGGCTGGGATATAATAATGCCGGACTTTCTGCATTTCATCTCAAGATCATTCAGGAAGTGATCACGCTCATTGTGTTTACCGGGTTCGCGGTATGGGTATTGAAAGAGCCCTTCAAAATGAATTATCTTTTTAGCTTCGCGTTTTTATTATTGGCGGTGTATTTTGCTTTTAAAAAATAAAAGCTGTCACCATTTTATAGCTCTTTGGTGAAATAAAAAAGCCGCTCCACCACGGAACGGCCTTTAGTTATCGGGGAGTTAGTAAGCTACTATTTCTTCTTCCGGTAATCATAAGCATGGGCTGCAGGAGATTGTCCTGACAGGAAGATTCCCAAAACCACTTTAATAACCCGGAAAACATTAAGTGAAGGTTGATAGTTGCGTTTGTATATACGCGCTTCTTCATGAGCATGATGGATCATCCTGTTTTTCATAATAAATTGGATTTATAGAAGAATAAAACGCCGGGAACAAAAAAAAATTATGTGGATAACGTTAAAAAATAGGATATTAGCTAACGCGTAACCCGTTAAATTTCAACCTTATGACAAAAACTAAAGCAATTTCTCTCTTTGTTTTCGGGATTTTATCCCTTTCCGTAGCCTATTCTCAGCCCGAAGCCGTCTCGGCCAGTCTTTCCAAGGTCATTGTCGATTATTCCAATCAGTTTCCCAAATACCTGGGCGAACCGCTGACCTCCAACCCTCAATCGGAGGAGTTTGGTTCTAAAATATGTATTGCCGGCGCCGAGCAGTGTACCATTACAAAGTACAGTGCCAAGAGCAAGACGGTTTATTCCTGGCAGGCACGCATGCCGGTATCCGAGGATTTTTCAAGTGCGGTAAAAACCTATAAAGAACTTTTTCAACAAGCCCAGCAAACCGTGGTCACACTGGGAGATAAAACCTTTCATCTGGTGGGCACCTACAAAGAGCCTACCGAGTCGCTGCGTTTTCACAGCATCATTCTCACCCCCGATAGCAAGGACAGGGCACTCAAGAACCTCAAACTCGAGATCCTTCTTGAAGCCGATATGCTGGAATGGGGTATCCGCGTCATTCTGTATGACAAGGAGCGATTGGACGATGAAAGAGGGCCGGTGATCGAGAATTAACCTTCATTAACATTAATGCAACCCGGGTTAACCTCCCATTCGGTGGGGTAAGAATATTTTCGTAGCCGGAATCAAAACCCGGTTATGAAAAAAGCTTTACTCCTCTCTGTATTTGTATTTTCCATCTTGTTTGTGGCAGCCCAAAAAACCGGAACGGTCAAGGGGGTGGTATTTGATACCCTGACCCAGAAGCCGGTGGCTGGTGCTACCATTACTGTGATGAAGCGGATCGACTCCTCCCTGGTTACATTTACCATGACCGGAAACAATGGGGCTTTTTCCCTTTCCGGGATCGAGAAGGGAGATTACCGGCTCCTTATCACCCATGTGGGATATCATAACGGGAATAAGTATTTCATCCTGTCCGATTCCGTGAACCTGGTAGACATGGGGAATGTGGTATTGAATGATAAAACGAAGGTGTTGGAGGAAGTGGTCATTATGGCCGAGGCCCCGCCAGTGACGATCGTGGGGGATACGATCCAGTACAATGCCGGATCCTTTAAAACCAAACCCAATGCGGTGGTCGAGGACCTGCTCAAGAAATTACCCGGGGTACAGGTGGAGAGCGATGGAACGGTAAAGGCGCAAGGGGAAGAGGTGAAGAAAATACTGGTGGATGGCAAAGAGTTTTTTGGCAATGACCCAAAGATCGCGACCAAGAACCTGCCCGCCGATGCAGTGGATAAAGTACAGGTATATGACAAAAAAAGTGACGCGGCCGAGTTAACGGGTTTTGATGACGGCAACTATGAAAAGACCATCAACCTGAAATTAAAAGAGGACAAGAAAAAGGGCGCTTTTGGTAAGGCCATGGTTGGTGGAGGTACCGAAGGCCGGTACGAAGGAAGGTTCAATGTAAATGCTTTTAAAGGCGCGCGCCAATTATCCGTTATCGGCATGTCGAACAATGACAATGCCGAAGGGTTCTCTTTTATGGATATCCTGAATTTTTCCGGTGGACTTGGGAATGTATCCAGCAGTGGCGGGAATATTAACATCAATATCAGTTCCAGCGACCCATCGGCCAACCTGTTTGGTCTTGGAGGAGATAATAGCATCAATACGACCAACGCAGGCGGGGTGAATTACAATAATATCATAGGGAAGAAGACCAAACTGAATGGGAATTATTTCTACAACCGCTTCAACCCGTTGACCGAATCGCGGACCGCCCGGCAATACATTTTACCCGATTCTACCAACTACTATAATTCCTTTGGAAAATCGGATGTTTTGAACGAGAACCACCGTGTGAATTTTGTGGTGGACTATTTTATCGATTCCAACAACTCCATCAAGATCACCCCGAATTTCAGCTATCAGAAATCCTCCACGCGGTCCCAGGGACAGTCTGAAACATTAACGGAGCAACTCGCCCGGACCAATGACAGCTGGACCGATTATATTGCTTCGGCAAGGGGGTATAATTTTACCAATGACATCATTTACCGTCACCGCTTTTCAAAACGCGGTCGTACGCTTTCCCTGAGTTTGAATTCAAAACTCAATGAGAACACAGGCGAGAGTGATCTTGAGTCGGTCAATAATTTTTATAAAACATCCAATCTCTTCCGTACGGATAGTGTGCGCCAGCGTAGCGACCTGACCAATGACCAGAAGGGATATACTGCCAAGGCCGTGTACACCGAGCCATTAGGGAAGAGCTCACTGCTGGAGTTGAGTGCCTCTAATAGTCATACCCGTTCTGTATCCGACAAAGTGACCTATGATTACAATAAGGGCACGGACAAGTATGATCAGCTCAATGATCTGTTGACCAATAATTACGAGAACATTTACAATACTACGGTAGCTGGATTCCGGGTACGGACCCAGAAAAGGAAATTCAGCTATGCCTATGGATTGAGCTGGCAGAAGGCCGCGCTGGAGGGTACCATCATCAGCGGGACCAAGGATTCGGTGATCCGTCAGGATTTTCACAACTGGTTGCCCAATGCCCAGTTCAAGTATCAGTTTAGCCGTTTTAAAAACCTGTCACTCAACTACCGCACATTCACCACCCAGCCTACGGCTTCCCAGTTACAACCCGTGCCTGATGTAAGCAATCAGTTGAGCATTAAATTGGGTAACCCCAATCTGGAGCAGGAGTTTGCCCATAGCATACAGCTATCTTATACCGGTGTGAACCCGTTCAAGAATAAAAACCTTTTTGCCTTTGTCAACTTTACCACCACGGCCAATAAGATCGTAAATGTAAACCAGCGTGATTCCCTCGGGGTGGATACCACCACCTATGTGAATGTGGACGGGGTATATAACCTCAACAGTAATTTTCATGTCGGTTTACCCCTGAAGTTCATGAAGGCCAATCTGAACCTGGATGCCGGGGTACAATACAGCCGTGGATTTCAGTACAGCAATGGAGCGAAGAATGAGATCCGGAATACCAGTATCGATCCCCGCGTGGAGATCACCAAAGTGATCAAGAATAAAGTGGACCTCTCGGTATTTGCCGGGATCACCCTGAGCCGGGCTACTTATTCTCTACAGTCCAATTTGAACAATAACTATGTCACCCGCGAATGGGGTGGTAATATTGGCTGGGAGTTGCCCAAGAATTTCTATTTATCCACTGATTTTGAATACCGGGTCAATACCCAGCGGGCGGAGGGTTTCAATATCAAGGTCCCCATGTGGAATGCGGCCATCAGCAAGCAGTTCCTCAAGTTTAACCGTGGCGAGCTCAAGCTGAGTGTTCATGACCTGTTGAACAAGAACCAGGGCATCCAGCGGAATACCAATGCCAACTATATTGAGGATGTCAGCAATACGATACTCCGCCGGTTCTTTATGCTGAGTTTTACCTACAGCCTGAACAAGATGGGGGCGAACCCTCCCGGCGGCCCGGGGATGAATATGCGGGTGATCAGGAGGTAAGTAAAAACACTTAGATGCGGTAACCCTGATTTTTTTGTTTTAGTGTATTGGTATTAGTTAGTATTGATTTATATTAGCTAAAACTGAGACCAATGAGACTCCTTATTCTATTTATCCTCTTATCGGGGGTAACCAATGCTCAAATGAGAGGGAAAATTCAAAGTTCCCAAAATAAAGTCGCCGTTTCCGGCGCGGATATTTGCAATGTGACCCAAAACAAGTGTGTAAAGTCTGACGCGAACGGAGATTTTTTAATTGATGCTAGCGAGAACGACAAGATCATCATTTTTCACCCAGCCTTCCATCCCAAAGAAATCATTTTATCTGCACAGAATGTAGCAAGCATTTTTGCTGAGGCCTTGGATCCAATATCCGATGCAAAAAACGCTCCGTTAGCTCCTAATAGTACTTGGATAGGTGCAAAAATTGGATATAATTTTGATGGTTTTAGCGACGACGAGAATGATTTTATAGGAGCAGCTAAGGTAAGACTGAATATGGCAGAAACGAAATTCGAAAATTTTGATTTCGGTGTAATTGGAAATGTTTCGGATTTTATATCCAATTCTTCAAAAGAAGAAAAAGAAACCAGTCTCCAAAAGCTGACATTGTCAGTGTCTGGATTGAGCGTTGGTATTTATGGACAACACTTCATAACAAGGAAAGATGAGAAAGACGCTAAGGTCCGAACTAGCTCAAGTGTATATTATACTGCTAACTATAGGCTAAATACCTATCAAAATATTGGCGTAGACAGCATTACGGTCAACTTAAGTCAGTTTAAATCATCCTTTGGCTATCAGTTTGAAGGCTTGAATTTTACTAAAAAGGGGAGCCTAAATATTTCAGTTGAAGGCAGTTTTTACGCATTTGACCCCGGTAGATATGAAAAGATATTTAATAATAGAAAAGGAACAATGTTCTCTCTTGAGATAGGCGCCATATTGCCAATAAATGAAATGATTGGCTTTTTTGTAAGTACTACTATGGCACCAAAGGTGGAGGGTGTTTTTCTATGTGGCCTTATTGTAAAACCTGAATAGCTATGAAATATTTGATATTTATCACACTTTCCTTAGTGTTATTTTCATGTAATGATGCTGCCGAAATATCTGATGAGCTGGCTGATACTGTTTATGTGCGCGAGGCCGATTCTGTAGTTGAAGATTATATCTCAAGCGACTCACTTCCCGGCCTTGACCCTATTCTTGGACAGGTCATATGTACGGAAGTTTTATCCCTTCCCCCATATGTGGTAGAGAGAATACAGTATGTGAAATTGCCTGATGGCAAATATGATACTTCGAATTCCTATCAGGTATATACACCAGAAGAAGCTATTTCCCAGAATTTGTATACATGCAAGCAATTTTGGTGGGAGAAGGACACTTTGGCCGTCAAATTTATTGACCCTAATCCTGATCCTGTAGTAATTAGTAGAATAAAAGAAACAGCAAAAACCTGGGAACAATATTGTTCAATTGTTTTTGACTTTGAGAATAGGTTAACGCCTGATATTACTGTCTCTTTGATGTATGGTGTTAATGAGTCTTGTGTTGGTAATACCTCAAAATGGGCAACACCCTCATTAAAATTAACGGGATTAAGAAGAAATTCACCTCAGGAACTTTATAATAAGTATGTCCTCCATGAATTTGGGCATGCAATTGGTTTATTTCATGAGCAGCAAACGCCAAATGTTGACATACCTTGGAACGAGGAATTTTTGTTTTCTTATTATGGGAAACCCCCCAACGGCTGGAGTAAAGATATGGTTCGAAAGAATATTCTCAATAAACCGCACTACACCAATTGTGTGGCTTCTGCCTATGATAATGAATCTATCATGATTTATGAAATATTGCCTAGTATGGTAAAGGACAGAAGGTACGCAACTAATGGCGCTTCGAAGTTATCTCGAACGGATATTGAGAACATACAAAAAATATATCCAAAATTGTAGTGGGACATTAAACTGGATAATTGCGTTCCAGCCACTCCCCTGCCGACCGGGCAGACTGTTCGATGCTGATCTTTTTGGCGATCTTTTCCTGTGCGTTGGTAATAGCCGAACTGATCAGGTTATGTGAGATGGATTCAGCTTCATCCATACCCAGCTTTTTCATCATGTCGACGATCTTATCACCGCCAAAGCGTTTGAAAAGTGGCTCGTCGAGGGCGCTAAGGATTAGTATCTCCTGTCCGGTGAAGTTTTGAAACAATTCTCTTTCCTTTTCCGCTAAGGGATAATGCTCGAGGAGAAAGATCGGTTTGCCGGAGGCCTGTGAGGTGTGCAGCTCCCGGTAGAGATAAACGGGAGTATCGATGCCACGTGCCTGAAGGAATTGCGAAAACTCTTCCCGGGTTTCTTCGAACCAGGCGATCAATACAGCGCCGGGTTTATCTTTTAGTAAAGTAAGTAATCCTGATTTCTTTGCCGGCCCGTGTATCCAGACGATGTCCTGGAATTTTGGTGGCTGCTTTTTATTAAAGAGATTGAACATTGTCCTTTGATTTTGATTACCCGGATTTCGCGAATTGCACCATTTTTTTGTTTTACGCAGCGCTCGCAAAGAATAAGAAGAACGCAACGGCCGTACTAATTTCGATGTAAATACAGCCGCTGCGCCCGTTTCTTCCTTGCGAGCGCTGCGAGAAACATACCATAAAATTCGTGTAATTCGCGAAATCCGCGTAATCCATATAATCAAAGGATCCTGGTCTAGTTACGCATCCGGAATTGCATCCCTCCATTCTCCTGCATTTCCTTCATCATTTTCTCTCTTTCTTTTACAAATTCTGCCTGGGTGATCTTTTTCCCGCCTTTGGGTTCTTTTATCTCTTTGGTATCTACCTTATCGGAGATCTCTACCGCTACAATGCTGACACGGTCACCTTCGGTCACCTCAAGTACAGCCCCGGGCAATTGCCCCTGATAGATCAACGGTCCGGCAAATACCGGCATATCCGTGGCAAACCAGGCTATGATCTCCAGGGTGTCCGTGACTTCCTGCCGAGTGATCACCCCATTGTCATTATTCATCCGCATACTTGCCTGTGTACGGCTGCTGGTGGCTTTGCGGCATTTATGACCGAGTATCTCTTTTGTTTCATCACTCAACTTCCAATTGAGACGGTTGATGGTATCAGCTACAAGGAAATTTTTTCCAAACAGCTCACGGTAGTCAACTTTTCTCATTTCTGGCAGATCGCTGAAACTGATATCCTGCGAGCCGGGCATTACCAATCGTATCTGGGCGCCTTCGCCACCAAAACTCATTTCATCTTCCCCCATATCCGGCATGGCCCGCCACAGGGTTTGGTTATTGGCAAAAAGCAATTCAAACCGGTCTTTTCTTTCCTGGGGTATGGCATTGGAGAAAGCCGGGTTATCGCCCCCGATCTGGATCCTCAACTTGGAGGTGCGTTCATAAACAATACGTCCCTGGGTTTGCTGGGCCCAAAGCAGGGAACCCGTGAGGGTCAGAACAAGCAAAAGTGCAATACGCTTCATGAGATTTATTATTTGTGCCAAAGCTAATTCCCCCTGGAATGGGAGTCCGTTAATGCACCTTTCAAAAAGGTTAATTAAGGTTAACAGGGGGTAAAGGGGGTTTGGGAAAGGTCTATTTTTGTTTGAATGAAGAAGCCGATTCCCTCCGCCAATAATACTGTCCGGCACCGTGACCGGGAGATCCTGCTGATCGGGTTGACCATGCTCGTCATTGCCGGTTTTCAGGGTTATTGGCTCAAGAACAGCTACGACCGGGAGAAAAAGGCACTGGCCCAACGTACCAATATCCATTTTCGCGAAACACTGATGGGGCTACAGGCAGCCGCTTTTAAATTTCAGGAATTGGAAGGCGACAGCGCTACCCGATTGGATATTGATTTTACTGATAAAGCAGGCGAACAGTTGCAGATCAAAGTGAACCGGGGACAGGATGTGGCAGGTCTTGTCAATGCCCTTGGTAAAAGAGTGGGAGATTCCTTATCCAAAAAACATTCCATTCGTTCCACCATTGTTTTTAGTGATGAGAAAAACAATATCCTCATCAGCCGGGATAGTACCCGCAGCATTGAAGCCACGGGTAAAGGAAATGGCTTGCTTAGTTTTCTTTACCGGATCGATTCACTGCAAGATACCCTGAGCAGCCAGGCCATTGATTCAGCCTTTGCGGCCACCCTGAAAAAGGAAAAGATAAACGTACCGTTTACCATTGTTCGCACCGCAGGTGCCAAAGACAAAAAAGACCGGATGCGGGGTGGGCCTTTTCCTCCCTTTGAACCAGGTATGGCACAAAGAATGCGCGAAATTCCCGATAACAATAAAGTGGTGCTGGGTTTCACCCACCCCATGACCTATGAATTGGTACTGGGAAATACCCTCCCCTATTTGCTCAACCGGCTCCTGCTCCCGATCCTGTTTTCCCTTTTTCTGATCGGTGTTACCATTGTTTCGCTGGTGTTTCTTTACCGCAACCTGATGCGTCAGCGAAGACTGACCGCTATGAAGAATGATTTTATCAGCAATGTGACCCATGAATTAAAAACCCCTATCGCAACCGTTGGTGTGGCCATTGAAGCATTAAAGAACTTTAACGCCATCAATGATCCGGCGCGGACAAAGGAATACCTGGATATTTCCCAGAATGAATTAAACCGTCTTTCCCTGTTGGTGGATAAAGTGCTCAAGCTATCGATGTTTGAAAACAAAGAGATGGACCTGCGCAAAGAATCCTTTGACCTTAAGCAGGTGACCGAAGAGGTGGTATCGAGTTTCCGTTTGCAATTCGAGAAATTTCATGCCAGCGCGGAGATCCTTACGGAAGGGAGTGATTTTACTTTGCTCGCCGATAGAATGCATATCACCAGTTTGCTGTATAATCTGGTGGACAATGCACTCAAATATTCTCCCGAGGCGCCGGAAATAAAAGTATTATTGGCTGATAAAGGCGCTATGGTACAAATTGCTGTGTCTGATAAGGGTGTGGGAATTCCTCCCGAATACCGCCAAAAGGTTTTTGAGAAATTCTTCCGTGTGCCTGCCGGCGATACCCATAATGTGAAAGGGTATGGATTGGGGCTTAGCTATGCGGCCGAGGTAGTGGCCAAACATGGTGGCACCGTGGAGGTGAACAGTGAAACCGGCAAAGGCACTACCTTTATCATCAATTTGCCCAAACAACATGGCTGAAACCAAAGTATTGTACATCGAGGATGAACTCTTTCTGGGAAAAATCGTCAAAGAAAGCCTCGAGAGCCGTGGCTTTACCGTAGCGATGGAAGGAGACGGTGCCAAGGCCTTTCCCCTTTTTCAAAAAATAAAGCCTGATATCTGTGTGCTGGATGTAATGCTTCCCAATAAGGATGGGTTTACCATTGCTGATGAGATCCGGGCGGTAGATGAAACAGTTCCCATTATTTTCCTTACAGCGAAGACGCAGACCGAAGATGTGGTAAAAGGTTTTTCCCTGGGCGGAAATGATTATATCCGTAAACCATTTAGTATGGAGGAGTTGATCATTCGGATACAACATGCGCTTAAGACAAGGATGGATACAGGCGCCAAGCCCATGACCGATTCGGTGGCCATTGGTAAACTTCAATTTCACCTCCACCGGCAGGTACTTGTAAACGGGAAGGAAGAGCGAAAACTCTCTTATCGCGAAACGGAGCTGCTGAAGATCCTGTATGAGAACCGTGAAAAGATCATTGACCGAAAAGATATTCTCAATTTACTCTGGGGAAATGACTCTTTCTTCAATTCCCGCAACCTGGATGTATATATTACAAAACTTCGTGGCTATTTGAAAGATGATCCTGCACTGGAGATCATCACCATTAAGGGTATAGGCTACCGCTTTGTCATATCCTAGGTTTATGTGTATTTGGTGCCCCGAAACATCGGGACCGTGGGAAAAATTATGTTTCAGAGCGCACAGAAATTTATTGCACAGCGCTATCTAATCTTCTTTTCATCTTATCCATTTCACTTGACAATGCTTCCATGGGTGAGGGATTGGGCATTCCGTCTTTTTGGTACTCTTCCAGCATTTTGAGCGTTACTTTCAGTTTCAACACAATTATCCTGTCCTCAATCTCCACTACTTTTTTTCGTAGCTGACTATCCAGGTCAGAAAGTTGTTTGGTGTTCAAAAGAAACCTGTTTTGGCTTTTTGAAATGCCATCTTCTGTTATTTGTCGCAACAACGAATCCTTAATTAAGGGCGTATATGATTCTTTTGAACTGGAATAGTATTCTAAACTGTTGTTGTAATATTCACGAAAAACTTTGGTGGAGTCCAATAATTTTTGGCTGGTCAGTTTTTTATATTCTTCATAAAGGGATTGTAATCTTTTATCGTTCTTCAATGCTTCATTGAATAATTTATCAACCAGATCATTCGATCCTGACCTTTTATAGGAGAAAAGGCCGCTTTCTTCTCCTTCAACTACGGCAACGCTTTTTGGAGTAGTTTCTTTTTCCCGGGTTTCAGTACAACTAAGAATAAAGAAGGTGGTTAGAATGAGTATAAGACAGGTTCGCATGGTATTCTTTTTTCTAAGTTAATAAATGTTTGGAAGGGGTTAAATTCGTATTATATATTTTATAGTATGGATATGACGATCGATTCAAAGCTTCCCAGGGTAGGAACTACGATTTTCGCCGTAATGAGCGGCCTGGCCACAGCGCACAAGGCCATAAACCTCGGTCAGGGGTTTCCGGATTTTCCAATGAATGCGGATCTGGTGGAGCTGGTGTCCAGGGCCATGCGGGATGGGTATAACCAATATGCGCCGATGCCCGGTTGGCTTCCCCTGCGGGAAGCGATTGCCGACAAAGTGAAGTACCTCTATGGTACGTCGATCAATCCTGATACCGAAGTGGTGATCACACCCGGAGGGACCTATGCCATTTATTCCGCACTTACCGCCATACTTCAACCGGGTGATGAGGTCATTGTATTTGAACCGGCCTACGACAGTTATATACCCAATGTGGAGGTGAATGGGGCCAGGGCGGTACGGATTTCACTGGTGTATCCAGATTATCATATTGACTGGGACCAGGTGCGCGCGGCCATTACACCCCGTACAAAAGCCATACTTATCAATTCTCCCCATAATCCAACGGGCGCCGTGCTGAGTGAAGACGATATTCAGCAATTACGAGCGATCACGAAGGGCACGAATATTTTTATTGTGAGTGACGAGGTGTATGAACACCTGATCTATGATGAACTTCCCCATCGGAGTATTCTTCGCTACAGCGACCTGCTTGAAAGGAGCTTTGTCTGCTTTTCTTTTGGAAAGGTTTACAACTGCACGGGTTGGAAACTTGGCTATTGTATCGCCCCGGCACCTCTGATGAAGGAGTTTACCAAGGTGCACCAGTTCAACTCCTTTAGTTGTTTTACCCCAACCCAGGTAGCACTGGCGGAGTATTTGAAAAATAAAGAGGCCTATATATCCCTGTCCGGCCTTATGCAAAAGAAAAGAGATCATTTCATTTCCCTGATGAAAAACACCCGCTTTGACCTGTTGGATAGCCACGGGAGTTATTTTATCTGTGCCAAATACAACCGGATCAGTGATGAGGCAGATAAGGACTTTGCCATTCGCGTGACAAAGGAATACGGGGTGGCTACCATTCCCGTTTCGGCTTTTTATCAGTCGGGTGAGGATAATAAGGTTGTACGGTTTTGTTTTTCCAAGAAGGAAGAAACCCTGGAGGAAGCGGTTTCCAGATTACAATCAATTCAATAAGACAGAAAACTATTAGCTTTTAGTCCTTTGAACCAAGTGTGATGAATGAATATTCAGGAGAAATATAAAGGGGTATTCTACATGTTGCTTGCCGCGATGGGGTTTTCCATCATGGGCGGAGCCGCCAAGGCATTAAAAGGAGACTTCAATGCCGGGCAGCTTGTATTTTACCGCAACCTCATTGGACTTATTTTTCTCGCAGCCAGTCTGATCACCCGGCCACCGGCCAGTCAGGGTGGCAAATTTCATTTATTGCTGTTTCGGGGTTTGATGGGCACTACGGCACTTTATACCCTTCTTTATTGTATCCTGCATATTCCGTTGGGAACGGCCATGAGTTATAACCTCACCTCGGCCTTGTTTATAGCAGTGTTTAGCTTTTTGTTGTTCAGGGAGTATAATGGCAAAAGGGTTTTATTGGCGGTATTACTTGGTTTCCTGGGCATGTTGCTTATTTATAAACCAGTGATGCATTTTCCCTGGTATTATCATTTGGCCGGCTTGATATCCGGTATTACCTCTGCACTTGCTTATATCACTGTGGGACGGTTGAATAAATATTATGATCCCCGCATCATTGTACTTGCATTTATCGGTACGGGTGTGTTGGTCCCGCTATTGTTTATGGTGGCCCGCGCGGTTTTCGCCCTTCCAGTGGATGAGGTTTTTTTTATAGCCTGGAAATGGCCCCAGGGAATTGAATGGGGATTGCTTCTCTTACTCGGACTGGCCGCGCTTTTTGGTCAATACTTTGTTACCCGCGCCTACGGTTCGGATAAAGCGGGTATTGTTTCCGCGGTAGGGTATGCCAATATCATCTTCAGCGTATTTATAGGTATGATGCTCAACGACCCCTTCCCCGACCTGATCTCCTGGGCCGGGATATTTTGTATTATTACGAGTGGGGTTATTATTTCGTGGGTGAAGAGGGGGTAGCGGGGGGTGTTGGATGTTAGATGTTAGATGTTGGATGACGGATGACGGATGACAGATGGCGGATGACAGATGGCGGAGGGCGGCTGTGCGAGACCTCTGGTCTCGCACGATTATCTTGTCGCCTCTGGCGACTCGAATAACAACCTATATCATTCTAATAGGCTGCACATATTTTGTCGCCGGAGGCGACGGGAGATAGGTGCGAGACCAGAGGTCTCGCACAGCAAGCCTCCGCCATCTGTCATCCGCCATCTGTCATCGGTCAACTGTCATCCGTCATCCGTTCTAAAATCCCCCCCCCCAAAAAAAAATTTTGCCATCTCAATTCTTTCATCGTATATTTGCGATAAGCAATTAAACACATGGCAATCCACAAAAAAGAAGAGTTTTCTACCACTGAGCAGGCGCTGGCCGCTTTTGCAAAAGCCATCAGTCACCCCGCGCGGATCGCGATACTGGGGGTATTGGCGCAACGCAACCAGTGTATTTGCGGAGAGATCGTTGAGGTAATGCCCCTCTCGCAGAGTACCGTGAGTCAGCACCTGAAAGAGTTGAAAAATGCGGGCCTGATCAATGGGGAGACCGATGGTCCGCGCAGTTGTTATTGCATCAACTGGGAGGCCTTTGAAAAATTCAATTTGGATTTTAACTCCCTGTTCCAGCAGTTACGGGAAGTAAATGCCAAATGCTGTTGACATCAACCTAAAATCAACCAATATGAACAAAGAAGCAGAACTCAAGCAACTGGTCAAAGAAAAATACAGTGCCATTGCCGGGCAGGAAAAGGAATATAACCTGGCTTCCTGTTGTGGCGCCACCGGATGTTGTGGTGGCGATGAAGTGTATACCATCATGGCCGATGATTATACCAAATTGGATGGCTATGTAGCCGATGCGGACCTTGGTCTGGGCTGTGGCCTTCCTACCGAACACGCCGATATTCATGAAGGACAGGTGGTGATCGACCTGGGAAGCGGAGCGGGCAATGATGCTTTTATCGCCCGACGCATTGTGGGGGAAAAAGGAAAAGTGATCGGTATTGATTTTACCGATGCCATGATCGATCGCGCAAGGAACAATGCAGAAAAGCTGGGATATAATAATGTGGAGTTTCGCATGGGGGATATTGAGCGTATGCCCGTTACGGCAAATGTGGCCGATGTGATCGTCAGTAACTGTGTACTCAACCTGGTGCCCAATAAAAAGCAGGTCTTTAGTGAAATATACCGTGTACTGAAACCGGGCGGTCATTTTTGTATCTCTGATATCGTACTGAATGGAGAGATGCCTGAGAAATGGAAAGAGATCGCCGAATTATATGCAGGTTGTGTATCCGGCGCCATTCAAAAATGGCAATACCTGCAACTGATCGAAGAGAATGGTTTCCGCAATGTGAAATTGCAGAAGGAAAAAGCCATTGCCATTCCTGAGGAAATTTTGCTCAAATACCTCAGTGTGGAAGAAGTAAAAGCCTACCTCGATGGAAACGTACGCATAGAAAGTATCACCGTATCCGCTACCAAGCCTGCCTGTGAACCCGGCAGCGGTTGTTGCTAACGTATTTTTTCACTCTAAATAGTATAGCCATGAACAAAACGAAAATCAGCGAGGCCGATGGAGGCTGCTGCGGCGGCCTTGGTTGCTGCTAAAATCAATGGGGGGTGGGCAAGCCCCCCTTTTTTTAATTCATTTATCGGGGAATGAGATGAAGCGAAAATGAAAAATCTTCTCCATTCTCAAATTCCTAAATACTTAAATTAGACCGAATGCTCCGACTTCTTTTTGTCTGTATTGAGAATAGCAACCGCAGCCAGATGAGCCAGGCCTTTGCAACATTACATGGCCAGGGTAAGGTAGAAGCGTATAGTGCGGGTAGCAAACCTTCAGGCATTGTAAACCCCAAGGCTATCGCGGCCATGCGGGAGTTGGGATATGACCTTAGTACCCATGACAGTAAATCACTCCAGGAAGTGGAAGCCTATGCTCCCTTTGATGCGGTGGTGACGATGGGTTGCGGAGATGCCTGCCCGTGGATGCCCGCCAAACGGTTCATCGACTGGCAGATCCCCGATCCCAAACACCTGGAGCCGGCGGAATTCAATAAGGTACGCGATCTCATAGGGGAAAAGGTAAATGCCCTGGTTGAGGAGCTGTTACTGGCACAATAGCCCGGGGGCTATTTTTCTTTCTATTACGACAGATTAAAAACGGGCTTTTTCCCTTCTTTTACGTTTTGCCATAACCAGGCAAGGGTAAAAGTGGGAATGAAATCAGTGAACGGCAGGATCTCTTCAGCAAAGTTGAAAAGTCCGCCCAGGGCTCCTTTCCAGCCTCCAAAGGTCCGGTAAAAGACCATGGCCGATAAAGGCGCCCAGAGCAGGTCGCCGAACTCGCCGAGGAAAGGCAGGGCATAGGTGGCATACCCGACCACATCCATCAGCACACAAAAAAGAAGAGAGGGTTGTTTCTTCAATTCAGTATTTGATTTTGTACGGTACATATGACCAATACCGTACCTAAATGGTTGCAAGGGGAGGGTGGAGCCCGTTAAGCTTTGGTTAAGCCTGTGCCATCTCCTGTTTCCATTGCTTATCCATCAGGATTGTACCAAAGGGAAGAATGGAAGCCAGAAAGGCTTTTACCAGCCAGATGAAGTCTTTTTTATAATCCGATCTCACCTCCCAGGCCAAATAGAGAAAAGCAATAAAGAGAACGCCATGCAGTCCGCCCACAATGGTGACGGCCAGGGGTAAGTTGGCCAGGTATTTCAACGGCATGGCAACAAACAAAAGCACCAGAAAGGAAATTCCTTCCATCAAAGCGATCTTACGAAACGTAGCAAAGACATTTTTCATCCTCGAATTTATTTTACCTAATAGCTAACTACTAACAGCTAATAGCTATTAGCTGTTAGCTGTTAGTAGTTGATAACCTGTTCTTCAATTTCAGCAGGTAATTCGCGCCATTCGTATTGTTGATTTCTAAGCTGGGGTTCAAATCCTGCTTCGCGAATGGCATCCTGCATGGAGCGGTAGGTAAAGCGGTGGGGCGCGCCGGCGGCACTTACCACATTCTCTTCGATCATGATACTGCCAAAATCATTGGCGCCACCATGGAGACAGAGTTGGGCGACCTGTTTACCTACGGTAAGCCAGCTGGCCTGGATATTCTTCACATTGGGGAGCATGATCCGGCTGATGGCGATCATGCGCAGGTATTCTTCGGGAGTTGTAAGGTTTTGTACGCCGCGTATCCGCGTCAACAATGTATCTACATCCTGGAAGGTCCAGGGGATAAAGGCAAGAAACCCTTTGGCATGTTCCGGCTTCCGGCTTTGTACTTCCCGGATCTTGATGAGGTGTTCGAATCTTTCCTCAACGGTCTCCACATGTCCAAACATCATCGTGGCGGAGGTGGTGATATCGAGTTTGTGCGCCTCGTGCATGATATCGAGCCATTCCTGAGCTCCGCATTTGCCTTTGCTGATGAGGCGGCGGACACGGTCCACCAGGATCTCCGCTCCCGCTCCGGGAAGCGAGTCCAAACCGGCTTCCTTCAAAGCGGTCAGTACTTCGCGATGGGTGCTTTTCTCCAGTTTGGTGATATGCGCCACTTCGGGAGGCCCGAGGGCATGAAGACGGATATCGGGAAATTCTTCCTTGATCTGTTTAAAAGTGTCTACATAAAACTGTAATCCCAGTTCCGGGTGATGGCCTCCTTGCAGCAGGAGTTGGTCACCACCGTATTTGATCGTTTCCCGGATCTTTTCCCGGTAGGTAGGCATATCGGTAATATAGGCCTCGGCATGTCCGGGGATCCGGTAGAAATTGCAGAATTTACAATTGGCGACACAGACATTGGTCGTGTTCACATTCCGGTCGATCTGCCAACTGACCTTGCCATGGGGAACCTGTTTCTTCCTTAATTCATTGGCCACCCAGGAGAGTTCATTCAGGGGTGCCTGCTCAAAGAGAAACTGGCCTTCTTCGGCACTGAGGTGCTCGAAATCAAGGGCTTTAGTATAGAGGTCTTGGAAATTCATATAGTAGGGGGCAAAATTAGTGAATTCAGGGGGTTTGAAGGGTGGTAAAGCTCCACGACATAACTTTACAAACAAAGCAGCATTTAAGTTCATCCATTCGTCTAACCAACCACATGGCCCGATTGCTTGCCATACTACTGATTGCTATTCTATTTACACCGACAACCAAGGCCCAGGAACAGTTTGTTGACCCGCCCAGTGTGCGACTCACCAGTTTCCCCTTTCGCCTGTTGACCGGGGGCGTTATCCTTTTCAGGGCGCAATTTGATGAATACAATGACACCCTCCAGTTCATATTGGATACGGGTAGCGGTGGGATCTCGCTTGATTCAAGCACCGTTCGAAAATTCAATCTGGTTCCCGAACCTTCTGACCGTACCGTTTTGGGTATTGGGGGTATCAAGAAAGTAGGGTTTTTATATAACCGAAAATTCCGACTGCCGGGCCTGGTAGTTGACTCCCTCAATTTTCATGTGAATGACTATGATATCCTCACCAGTGTGTATGGCGAAAAGATCGACGGGATCGTAGGGTATTCGTTTTTGAGTAAATACATTGTCTCCATTAACTATGACAGCCTCGTGATCGATGTTTTCTCCAATGGACGTTTTCGTTATCCCAAAGGGGGAAGCTTACTCGAGCCTTCTCTGCGCACACTCCCGGTGCAAAATGCCCGGATCAAGGATAATATCGCTGCCCATTCCCGGTTCCTGTTTGATATTGGTGCGGGATTATGTTTATTACTCTCCCGCGAATTTGTGGAAGACAGCAGCTTCCTGCACCGTAAACGGGTTTTGTATGTAAAAGAGGCTGAAGGACTGGGTGGGAGTGTCGATATGCACCTGACGGTTACGAAGGAGATCAAGATCGGGCCCTATAAATTCCGGAATGTACCCACTTTTGTCTTTGATGATGTGAACAACCTGACTTCTTATCCCTTTCTGGCCGGGATCATTGGCAATGACCTCATGCGCCGGTTCAATATCATACTCAATTATAGCCGACGCGAATTCTACATCACCCCCAATAAACACTACAACGATTTTTTTGATTACTCCTATACCGGGGTGGAATTATATTTTGAAAAAGAAGGGGTCGTTCTCGGCGATGTGGCCAAAGGCTCTCCGGCTGAACAGGCCGGTCTGCGCGAAGGAGACATTGTGATCGCCATCAATAACAATTTCAGCCAAAACCTCCAGCAATTCAAACAGGAACTTCAGCATGCCGGCCAGAAGATCAAAATGGTCATTTCCCGGGAGGGGCAATTGCTGCAGTTTGAGTTTAAGATCAAATCCATCCGCTGACCAGGATTGAAGGATTTTCAGGATTATAAAGATTAATTTTTTGGATTGATTAGTCAATCCTTATAATCCTGAAAATCCTTAAATCCTGGTTATTTTTGCATTTATGATACATTTCGACCGATTCGTATTACCTAATGGCCTTCGTATCCTGGTGCATCCTGATAATGCCACGCCCATGGCCGTGGTGAATGTGATGTATGATGTAGGGGCGAGAGATGAAGATCCGGCCCAAACAGGGTTTGCCCATTTATTTGAACACCTCATGTTTGGCGGCTCGGTCAATATTGCCGAGTATGATGAACCGCTGCAAATGGCCGGTGGGGAGAACAATGCCTATACCACCAATGATGTAACAAACTATTATATCCAGTTGCCTGCAGAAAACCTGGAGACCGCTTTCTGGTTGGAAAGCGATCGGATGCTATCCCTGGCATTTAGCGAAAAAAGCCTGGAGGTACAACGTAAAGTGGTGATCGAGGAGTTCAAAGAGCATTATATTAATAAGCCCTATGGCGATGTATGGCATAAAATGCGGGAGCTGGCCTATACGGTCCATCCCTATCGCTGGATGACGATCGGGAAAGAACTTGCGCATGTGGAGCAGGCAAAGCTGGAGGATGTGAAGCGGTTTTTTTTCAAACATTATTGCCCCAGCAACGCGATCCTTGTTGTAGCGGGGAATGTACAGACCGATCAGGTGTTGAAATTGGCGGAAAAATGGTTTGGGGATATCCCTTCCGGGGAGAAATACAATCGCAACCTGCCTCAGGAACCGGTGCAGCAATCGGAGCGCAAGTTGGAAGTAAAGGCCAATGTACCGCTTGATGCGCTGTATAAATGCTGGCATATCTATCCCCGTTTGGATAAACGATACTATGCCACCGATCTCATCACCGAGGTATTAGGGGGAGGCGCCTCTTCGCGGCTATACCAGCGGTTGGTCAAGGAAAAAAGAATGTTTAGCCAGATTGAATGTCACCACACTGGTAGTACCGATGCCGGTTTGTTGGTGATCGAAGGGAAACTGGTAAAGGGCACTGATATGAAGGCCGCTGAAGCGGAGATCGAGTCGGTATTGAAACAAATGCAGGACGAACCCATACTGGACAACGAATTGCAGAAGGTAAAGAATAAGACCGAAAGCATGATCGCGTTTGAAGATATGAGTGTGATGAACAGAGCGGGTAGCCTGGCTTATTATGAACTACTCGGGGATGCCTCCCTGATGAATACCGAACTGGACCGGTACCAGGAGGTCACCATCCAGGATATACAGGAAGAATGCCGACGCATCTTCCGGCCGGAGAATTGCAACACGCTTTATTACTATTCCAACAACTGAGAACCATTTTACATGATCAATCGCACTATAGCGCCTCCCATTGTGGATGCCACCGATTTTAAATTGACCCTGAAGCCTTACGAAAAATACACCCTGGACAACGGGATCGAAGTGTATTCCGTGAATGCGGGTACACAGGAAGTGATGATGGTTGAATGGGTGTTTTATGCCGGGAACAGCTATGAGGAAAGGAATATGATCGCTTCAGCGACCAATAACCTCCTTAAAAATGGCACTTCGACTAAATCGGCCTTTCAGATCAATGAGCATTTTGAATACTATGGATCCCATTTCAGCCGGGCCTGTTACAATGAAACAAGTACGCTTACGCTACATTGCCTCGACAAACATATCGGCGAATTATTACCTGTGGTAAAGGAACTCGTGACCGATGCCACTTTTCCCCAGGAAGAACTGGACATCTTTAAAACCAATATGAAGCAACGGTTGACCGTGAACCTGAAGAAATCAGAGTTTGTCGCCAACCGGTTGATCGATGCTTATATCTACGGGGAAGACCATCCCTATGGTTCGTATAGCCGTCACGAGGACCTGGATGCGCTTCAACGCGAAGAGTTACTGGCTTTTTATAAAAAATATTATACCCAGGGCCGCTGTATCATCTTTACTGCCGGAAAGTTGCCCGCTGACTTGCCCCGATTGCTGAATGAGCAGTTTGGCCACCTGCCGATCACCCGGCCCGAACCCCGCCAGGTGCCTTTTCACAATATGGAACCCTCCCCGGAATTTGGGAAACCACTCCGGATCATCAATGACAACGAAGGCGTGCAGGGCGCGATCCGGATGGGACGGCTATTCCCTAACCGGCATCACCCGGATTTTATGAAGATGCAGGTGTTGAATAACCTTTTTGGCGGGTTTTTTGGTTCCAGGTTAATGAGCAATATCCGCGAGGATAAGGGATATACATACGGGATCTATAGTTATCTCCAGAACCATATTCAGTCATGCGCCCTGATCGTAAGTACTGAAGCGGGGAAAGACGTATGCGAAGCAGCGGTAAAAGAGATCTATCATGAGATGAAAACACTACGGGAAGAACCCGTAGAGGATGATGAGCTTTCCCTCGTACGGAATTATATGATCGGGACCATTCTGTCCGACCTCGACGGACCATTTCATATTCTCGCCCGGTGGAAGAATATCATTTTAAACGGGTTGGACGAGTCTTATTTTTATGAATCGATCAAAACCATCAAAACTGTGGGAGCCACAGAGCTGATGGAACTGGCCAATAAATATTATAGTGAGAAAGATTGGTATGAATTGATCGTGTATTAAGTCCAATATTTGCCTAACTTAATTGTATGAAACTGATCCTGCGTATACTCGTGGTAGCCGCCATTGCTTTTCTGCTGGCCCAATGGTTACCTGGCGTACAAGTAAACAATTACCTGACCGCTATCTGGTTTGCTGCGGTTCTGGGTTTATTGAATGTGTTTCTCAAACCCATTCTGGTTATTGTCACCATTCCCATTACCATTCTAACCCTGGGTATTTTTCTCTTTTTTATCAATACCATCACCGTACTTATCGCCAGTAACCTGGTTCCCGGGTTTACGATCGACGGATTTTGGTGGGGGGTATTGTTCAGTTTCCTCCTCAGTTTAACCACATCGTTACTTTTTCGGGAAGAAGACCGCCAGCGGGAGCGGGATTAGCCAAATTCAGGCGAATCATGGTACTTTTGTTCCATGCAATTTGACAGGAAGAACCTTACAGACGATCAACTCTTGGCGATCTATCGCCGCTTGCTCTGGCCCCGCCTTATTGAAGAAAAAATGCTGGTCCTGTTAAGACAAGGCAAGATCTCCAAATGGTTTAGTGGTATCGGACAGGAAGCGATCTCGGTTGGTGCCACCCTTGCCCTTGAACCCGATGAGTGGATCATGCCCCTGCACCGAAACCTGGGTGTTTTCACTACACGTGATATGCCCTTGCACAAACTCTTCAAACAATGGCAGGGACAGACAGATGGATACAGCAAAGCAAGAGAGCGTAGTTTTCATTTTGGCAATTCCGAACATCATATTTGCGGCATGATCTCCCATCTCGGTCCGCAATTAGCGATTGCCGATGGGGTAGCTCTCGCGTATAAGCTGCGTGCCGAGCAAAAGGTCTCCCTCGCCTTTACCGGAGATGGAGGAACCAGCGAAGGCGATTTTCACGAAGCCCTGAATGTTGCAGCGGTATGGGACCTGCCGGTTATTTTTATCATAGAAAATAATGGCTATGGATTGAGTACACCTGTAGAGGAACAATACCGGTGTATCAGTTTGGTGGATAAGGCCAAGGGTTATGGTATGGAAGGTGTTTCCATTGATGGCAATAATGTATTGTCCGTATACGATACCATCAAAGGCGTAAGAGAGTATTGCATCAAACATCAAAAACCCTATCTCATCGAGTGTCAGACCTTTCGTATGCGGGGACATGAGGAAGCAAGTGGAACGAAATATGTGCCGCCGGAATTATTTGAGATCTGGAAACTTAAGGACCCGATTGAGAATTTTGAGAGATATCTGGAAATGTCCGGAGTCGGAAGTCCGGAGCTTTTCGATTCGATCCGCCAGGAGTATAAAGAGAAAATTGAGAGTGAATTGGCCATTGGATTTGAAAGTCCGGCGATACGACCCGACGAAGAAGAAGAGATCGGTGATGTATTTGCACCGGTGGAGATGGAAACATTGAGTCCTGTGCGGTCATCCCGAACCGAAACCGAAATACGGATGATCGATGCGATTTCTGAAGGGTTAAGGCTTTCGATGCAGGAGCATCCCAACCTGATCCTGATGGGTCAGGACATTGCCGAATACGGTGGAGCGTTTAAGATCACCGAAGGATTCGTTAAGGAATTCGGAAAAGACAGGGTAAGAAATACACCCCTTTGCGAAAGCGCGATCATTGGGACCGCACTTGGCTTAAGCCTTGAAGGGTTTAAGAGCATGGTGGAAATGCAGTTTGCGGACTTTGTGAGTGTAGGGTTTAACCAGATCGTGAATAACCTCGCCAAGATCCACTATCGTTGGGGGCAACAAGCGGATGTGGTGATACGCATGCCGACAGGTGCGGGTGTAGGGGCAGGTCCCTTCCATTCACAAAGCAATGAGGCCTGGTTCACCCATGTACCCGGATTGAAAGTCGTATATCCCGCTACACCTGCGGATGCAAAGGGATTATTGATCGCAGCGATCAACGATCCCAATCCGATATTATTTTTTGAGCACAAGGCATTATATCGAAGTGTGAGCGGAGAGGTATCACCCGAGTATTATGAAGTTGAAATTGGTAAGGCCCGTCATGTTCGTTCCGGCGATGAGTTATCCATCATTACGTATGGAGCCGGGGTACACTGGGCTGAGGATTTTGCAGCGGAGCATCCTGAAATTTCCATTGATATCCTTGACCTGCGGAGCTTGCAGCCTCTGGATTACCTCGCTATTCGTGAAGCCGTGAACAGGACCGGGCGTGTATTGATCCTTCATGAGGACACCCTTACCGGTGGAATCGGGGGCGAGATCGCGGCCTGGATAGGGGAGCATTGTTTTGACAAATTAGATGCACCCGTGATGCGTTGTGCTTCATTGGATACGCCGGTGCCTTTTAATATTGAATTGGAAAAGCAATTTTTAGCGAAGAATCGGTTGGAGGAGGTGGTGGAGCGATTGATGGGGTATTAGGGGTTTTACCTCCGCGTCCTCATGTTCTCAACGGTGAAACTCATCGCGCTCCTCCGCGCTTTGGCGGTAAAGCAAACAATTCAATTTTCCCCCGGATGATACTTCCGCTTCGCCGCTTTCTCCACATCCTCCTTATAAAACAATACTTCTTTAAACGTCCCCTTTGCATACATGCCTGCCTGATCAAAGAAGTGAGGAGAGTTAGGATCTCCGCTTTCTCCACCCGCCAGCAATGATTTAGCCCGGATCTTTTTTTCTCCTGGTGCGGCATTTCGGATAAACTCTACCGCGCAAATGAAACTGTTTCCATGTACGCCATACCTTTTTTCTGTCCCCGGATAGGTACGACTCGAATAGGAAGGTAGTTGCCCCCAGGTTGACGAGGCAAAACCGACGGGTATGCTGGGTTGTTTATCATCAAATACACTATTGATATTTGGCGAAATGCGTTGAAAACGGTTGATCGAGCCCCAGGGCATTTGCCATTGGCCAAACCTTTTTTCCAGGTCACGCAGGGTTTCAAGCAAGGGCCGCAGAAGCGCGTCTGCGGATGCGGTTTCCGCGAATCGACGAAACCGTGTCACCTGGTTCTCCTCATCATCGGCAATCAAATTGGTACGGAAAATAGCTGGCAATAACCGTTGTCCCCATTCCACGGCCAGGGTAGTGGCAATGGAATTTTCTCCACTGCGAAAGTCCCAATGTTTGAGCACTTGTATCGGTCCGGCTAAATGAGCAAATAGCGTATCGTTTGGATTAATGTTTTTTTCAAATGCTTTGATCAGGGCGGGTACGAGCACTTCAAAAGCGGCGAGGCGGGTATCGTATCCGGCTTTGATGACATCTTCGAGTGTGTAGCCTGATTTTTCTCCCAGCACTCTTACGGCATTGATGCCTCTGAAATTCTCTCCATCCGGGGCCATATAGGCCGGGAAGTTTTCTTTTTTTGGACTATTCGCGCCAGCTACGGTAAAAGGGGTGGAGTTACAGTTCTGTAACCACCCATTGGGGGGATTGATCGAATGCACTGTTTCATTGATCGGATGCAGCCCGATCCATTCTGTTTCGGAGGTAGATCCATCTACAGGTTGGGTCCAATCCAGATTGGGGTTGCGTTTTGGTATCCGGTTACCATGCCAGTAAGCGATATTTCCTGCAGCATCGGCATACACCGTATTGTTGGAGATATTTCCTTTCAGGTCGAGGGTACGTTTAAAGCTTTCCAATCCCGTGGCTTTGGTCCGTTGCCAGCATTGGATCAACCCATTGGTGATCCGGTTATCAGCGCGCAGGCTAAGGAATTGATCCTTGCGTTTTGCCATTATCGGGCCATGGTGGGTGTACAGGGCATTGATCTTTTTTGTCTGAATACCGGAGGCGCTTTTGTAGTTAAGCCGGATTAGTTTTTGGGAAACGGGCCGGTTTTTACCATTATAGGAATAGGAAAAACCAATGCCTTCGCTGGAGATCTTTTCAATATAGGTATCTGCCGCATCCACATAACTGCTTGTATGCATCCAACCACAATGTTCATTGAAACCCTGGTAGATAAAGAACTGGCCCCAGGTAACGGCGCCATAGGCGTTCAGTCCTTCCTGGGAGACCATATGTACCTCCGGACGAAAATAGAAGGTGACATGGGGGTTGATATACAGGATGGAATTTCCCGAGGCTGTAACAGAAGGGGCGAAGGCAAATCCGTTGGAGCCCGACAATATTTCTTCTGTTGGTTCGGGAGGGGCAATGGCCATGGGGCCACCACCGTAAAGAGATTTGAGTTCGTTGACGTTAATATCCGCGGTATTGATGGCGCCGATACTTCCATCGGTCCACAGGAAAGGGAACCAGGGTTCAAAGCGATATAGCAGGGCGGGTTTTACCTGTGGGTGTGTATAGAGATAGAAATTAATGCCATCGGCAAAGGACTGGCAGAGTTTTTTCATCCAGGTGGGCGCTTTTTGAAAATCACGGACGGCCTCTGCCGAATCAATGATCATCCGGATCAGGAGGTCATTATACAGGTCATTTTCTCCGGTTACTTCGGCCATACGCCCCAGTTTTTCAATATAGTTCATTTCCACCCGGGCAAAGTCATCTTCACACTGGGCATATAGCAAACCAAAGACCGCGTCGGCATCGGTTTGCCCATAGATATGGGGAATGCCAAAATGATCGCGAAAGATGGTTACCTTTTGGGCTTGTTTCTCCCAACGGCCGATTTCGGGATCGGTGAAATGGGATTGTGCGATCAGGGAAAAAGGAAGGAGCAGAAAAACAAGCAGTTTCATATGAAATGGTTGAGGAGTGGTTATTTCAATAAATGAATTTCGTGTAAAATTTCCATTTTTACCGTGGAAACAGGGTTGTTTGTTTTTATTGTTGAATCTATGTTTGTGCCATGAAGAACAGCATAACAAATTCATTAAGCTCAAGCTCGATGACTGAGCAAAAGATTTTTCACAGCATGAAAAGGCTATCCCAGCTTCGAAATGAAAACCGAATCACCGAATCTGAGTATAAGAAATTGTCGAAAGCGTGTTTAGCTATATGGGTAAAGGGCCAGTTTCAGGAAATAATGCTTTCATTTATGTATGATGCAATCAAAACAATGAGAAATGCGTAAGGAAAGCGAAGATAGGAGTCTTGGAGATGGCGATCTAAGCTTTGTAGCTAATCTCTTAGAGGAAGCGTCTCTTGCTTTTCCAGGAAATCTAACCGAAAAGCATGTTGAGATGATTTTGGAAAGAGCAAATCGGATTGATCACTTTAAGTACAAGAAATGGGTACAAGGGCGTCTTATTCTTGTCTTGAACATATTTCTAGGTATTGGATTATTTGTCTTTTTAACTCTATTTTTGGCAAAATCCTCTGCAGATACTTTTCTTGAAATCGTACGAATTTTGCTTGCCTTTATTGCTGGATTTAGTGGAGGATATGGAATTAAGAATTTGAGAAATGCAAATTAATGACTTCCACGAAAAGATAAAATTCCTGGGTGCTGACCTTCTATCAGCACTGGAAGAGCATGCCGATATCCGGGAAGTTCCGGCAAATACTGTTTTATTGCGAGATGGGCAGTATGTAAAGGTTATTCCCATTGTGTTGAAGGGGCTGATCAAAGTGTTTGTGAGTTTTGAGGAGAAGGAGCTCTTGCTTTATTATATACAACCTGGTGAGAGCTGTATCATGTCCTTTTCAGCTTCTTTAAAGAATGAGCCGAGCAGGATCGTGGCCATTACAGAGGAAGACAGTGTTGTGTTGTTGCTTCCGGTGGATAAGGTGGGCCAATGGGTCAAGCAATTTCCGGGGATCAATCAATTATTTTACCAGCAATACAATCTCCGTTATGCCGAATTGCTGGATACCATCAATCACCTCCTCTTTGGACGGTTGGATACCCGCCTTTTCAATTATTTAGTAGAAAAGTCCCGGTTACGCGGGGAAAAGGTCCTGGCCTTGAAGCACAAACAGATTGCTGCTGAACTGGGAACCGCCCGGGAGGTCGTAACACGGGTGATCAAAAGGCTGGAACAGGAAGGCAAGGTCAAACAAGTAGAAGGCGGAATCGAGATACTTTGGCCTGAGAATCAACGAATTTCCGGATTATAAGCCGCTGTTTTTGATGCGGGTGACGGCGGTCACCTGTTTAAGGGTCTCACCCGAACTACTTTTACCCTGTAAATCAAATTATCTCAACGGCTAAATCAAATTATTATGAAAAAGAACATGGGTAATATCGACCGCATATTACGTATCATCATTGCTGCTGTATTTGCATATCTCTATTTTGGTGGGATTGTTACAGGTACACTGGGACTGGTTCTCGTGATCCTGGGTGGTGTTTTTGTATTGACCAGCCTCGTTAGTTTCTGCCCTTTATATACTTTGGTGGGATTGAATACTTGTCCGAAGAAATAGGTTTGGGGGGAGAGATGATGTTGGATGTTGGATGTTGGATGTTGGAAGGCAGAGGCGACAAGATAATCGTGCGAGACCTCTGGTCTCGCACAACAAACCTCCGCCATCTGTCATCCAACATCCATCATCCAACATCCAACATCTGTCCTCCGTCATCTGTCATCTGTCATCTGTCCTCCGCCCACCTTCACCGAATAAACCCCGGTAACTCCTCAAAGTACCGGGATTCTTTTTCTTCCAGTAACAGGTCTTTCAATGCATAGATAAAGGACTTATACCCCGTGTACATTTCCCGGTGAAAATTGATCAGGGTAGAGATCTCGATCTCATTGAGGTGCTCAAACAAATGATCCTTGTACAAACTTTGAAGAATGACCGAGTAACCCTTGGTGATACTCTTATACAGGGCGACCAGGGAATCAAAGGCAGGTTCTTTTTTCTCACCCAATAGCAGGTCGGTCATTTCCCGGCAATAGGCATCGGCCTGGCCAATGGTGCGCTGGTAGAATTCAAATTTGATATCATTGGAGGAATTACGTAATTGTTCCATATCCAAGGCCGCATCCTTAATGCTTTTAGTGGCATACATGGTATTGCGGTTGACAATGATGTACCGCTCCAGCTTTTCGGCATTTCCATTTTTTACAGTAACTACTTTTTGCAATTGTACCTGAAAGGACTGAATTTCTCCATGCAGGTGTTTCAATTCATCATAGTGTTGTACGGCAGCCTTGCGGTCATGGCCTGGGGGAAACCATTGATCGATCCGGGGATCGCGGGGCAATTCGGCCATGGAACGGGTGAAGGCAATTGCCTCGAGTAGGAAATGATGAAGTTCTTTTGTCAGCGCCTCGATGGCAATATCGGGATCGGAAAGTCCGGATTTTTGAATGAACAGGGTTTCTTCTTTGGTATGCGTAAACCTTTTTTCCAGAAAACGGCCAAAAGCGGAGAGCAAGGGTAAAAAGAGAATGATCCCAAAGAAATTGACACCTGTTTGAAAGATAACGAGTCCGATCAACGAGTCTTTTACCCCGAGCGTATCTGTGATCAAATGGGCAGAAGGAGTGAGCACCAGGAGAAAGAGGAAAGAAAGAGAGGTATTGTACAGGAAATTTCCGAGGGCCAGTCGTTTTTTCACCGCACTGCCACCGATCGAAGCGATCAGGAGTTTGATGGTTGTTCCGATCTCACCACCTAACACCACTGCCATGGCAATTTCAAACCCAAAAGCTCCCGCAGCCAGAGCGCTCAGCACGATGGCCATCGTGGCTGAACTGGATTGCAGAATGACGGTGATGAGAAAACCAACCAGTAAGTACACGATCGAGGGATATTGATCAAAAAGGGCCCAGTCGATCTTTTGCATGGAGTTTTCCATTCCCGAACGGATCATTCCCAATCCAATAAAAAGGAAACCAAAACCAAAGACCATCCGGCTCCAGCGAGCTGTTTTTGATTCGGCAGGGGCCAGCGCATACAGGATACCTGCCACACCAGCCAGGGGATAGGCGATGGTTTCAAGGTTCATTTTAAAACCAATGGTGACGATCACCCAGTTGGCAGCCGTGGATCCCAGGTTAGCCCCAATGGAAATGGCCAGGGCGTTGGAGAGTTGAAGTACACCGGCCCCAACAAAGGCAAGCACCAGCATGTTGACGATACTGCTGCTTTGCATCACCGTGGTGACCAAGGCTCCGCTTCCAATGGCTTTAAGCGGAGAGGCGGTATGTTTTCGTAAAAAGAGTTTGAATGACCGGCCAGTAAGCTGGTGCAGGGATTCCTCGAGCATTCGCATGCCCAGGAGAAAAATGGCGATACCGGCAAGCAGGAGGAACATGGGACAAAGGTAGGGGGTGAATTCCTCCTACACGCCCTTCCACCGCTTAGCCAGCAAACCCGTTGCCAACGAAAGATCGATTTCTGCCATGGTGATCCCGGCTTTACCATACTCACCATGTACTATACATCGCCCATCGGGGGCGATAATCGAGCTGGCTGACTCGGTAAACCGCGACGCGAAATTGGCACTGGCAAAATAGATCGTGTTTTCCAGCGCCCGCATCATCATGGCCTTTTCGTAATAGGGACTTGCAGGATCGCCCCAGGTTTTAATTTCGCGTCCTTCGGTGTCGCTGCCGGCAAAATGGGGGTGAAAGACCAATTGTGCGCCTTGTCGGGCGGCCCAGCGCACCAATTCAGGATACCGGAAACCTTCATGACAGATGACGATGCCAAAGCGCAGGCCCTCTACCTCAAAAACATGCCGGTTGGTGCCGGGTGACCAGATATTGTCTTCCGAGGGATCGAGTTGGTTCTTGGTTTGCGCACCCAGGATCTCGCCCGTGGAGGAGATCACAAAGGCCAGGTTCAGGAATTTTCCGTCTTCGTGCCAATCCATCGGAACGATCAGGTTGATATTATTTTCTTTGGCGATCCGGCAGGCAAGGTCCCGGGCTTCCTGCAATCGATCCGGATGCTGGTCATGGGCCAAATAACCCATACCCGGATAACCCGGCAGAAATGATTCGGGGAAGCAAAGGATCCTCGCGCCATGTTCTGCCGCTTCGCGTGTATATTTTTCCAACGAAGCAAGGCCTTCTTTCAGCGAGGAAGGAATGGGTGGGGATGCGAGGGCTATTTTCATTTTAAGTGTTTGTGTATTGAGGAACGGTTAGGCGCTCAATTTAAATATGAGGAACAATATCAATGCAGTTATTGGCAGCGAAATCAACAAAACTTTTAGTAGAATAGCTGCTTTTGCCTGTCTGCTGGTATCTGCTTTTTTCTGCCTGCCCAGCACAAAGAACATCATTCCCAGATAGACAAGAGAGAAGGTTATTCCTCCAACGATCAGGAATAGTACCAGATAGAAAAACCAGACTAATAGACCAAAACCTTCCATAATTTATTCTTAGTATGGTGGCAAAAGTACGCAGTTTGTGATTGAAGTTATGCGTACTTCAAAATGTTACATAAGGAAGGAAGAAATATGTAATTCTGATACAATATCAATCAAATATTTTTATCATACTTTTAGTCAGGTTGCAAAAACTATCAGCTTCTGGTGGTGAAACTGATTTTTTTGAACTACGGAACAGGCATGCCTGCTTATAAATTTCAATTTCTAAATCAGGATATTCTGAAAGGCAATCAAGATCTTTTGTTTGTAAACGGTCTGATAATTGATTTTTATCTTCCGTGATCACGTGAAATCGCGAGGAAAATTTCCGCGCGTGTTTAAAGTCCAGATCAGTTTTGAGAACAAGATTTGCAATTTTTTCTCTTATTGTTTCTTTGCAGATATACGTATCAGGAAAAGTTTTTGTTAACTGTATGTGTCCAAAAAGATAGTAATCAACACCCGAGTTTGAGTTTCTTGGAATAGGATATGCACTAAGGTAAGTAGCTAAAATTATTGTCAAGTTTGGATATATTTCAGAGGAGCCCAGTGTTTCTTTAATGGTGGGTTGAAGAGCCTTAAACATCCCGAATCCTTTTAGGTTTTTATGTGAGACATTCTTAATTGCGAACGATTCCTTTATAATTCGAATAGATTCTATCATCATTGAATTAAAAGCGTCTGCATCAGCTCGCATTTTCTTAATTTGCTTATCATTTGCAAAATCGTCACCAGAAAAGTCAGGGATCTCTATGGATTCGGACATCTTGTTTTTTTTGCAAATTACAAATTCAGTTGATAATAGGGTCAATTAAGTAGCACCCTTACAGGGTGCAGCGAAGGATGTGAATTGAAATGGTACATGCATTGCGCGGCATAGGAGCGCAACTGAAAGAACTCACTGCGCCCAGACCAGAATGAAGACAATGGTTAAATAGGACCATAACCCGGTAAAAATAATATGCACTACTGTCTCAAACTTTCTTCCCCTCCATAACCTGGACGAATAAATAAATAGTTGGAAGAAAAGCCGGATTCCCCAAAACATGCCTAAACCTAAGCTGATCTTTTTCCCAAGATCGGTGGCCACTAATTCAGTGCTTGAAGTAAAACATAAAACGCCCATAAGAAATACGGTCAACGCGATAAAGAATGTATGCGTTGTCATCATTTGCCTGTTTATTAAACTCAAATGGGTAAGCTCGGCCTTCCAGTTAAAATATTTTGGGAATATTACGTGGATCATGGCCAATAATATTAGTAGCAGGCCGACAATCTTAAAGTGTATTTCCATTTTTTATAAGGATAAAAGTTCGAATGAATGGAGTAGTTTTTATTTCCCTTTCGAGGATGAATCCCGTTTTTGCAAAAGTATGCATCCAGTTGGATCTGCTATGAAAATGAAAAGCCCCGATTGTATAGGCAATAAAATTTGGTAGGTCGCGAAGGTGTTCAGTTATATAAATAGCCCCACCGGGATGAAGCACACGTTCAAGCTCCTTAAAAAACAGGACTCGTTCTTTCGGGTCTCTAATTTCGTGAACGGATAGTATGGCGAGTATATACTTAAAACTGTGATTGGAAAACGGGAGGCTTTCTGTTGATACCGAAAAGGTGCCGGGATGTGGAGGATAGGCTTTTCTTGCCCGCCGGATCGATATTTCTGTGTGCTTCTGTGGGTTGTAGAAATCACAAACGGATAGATGTATGGCAGGAGACTGTAGTTTTAGTATCTCGCTAACTTCATCAAATCCTGCATTGACAGATAACACTTGTTGGTCGTTTAAATCGGGTAGCCAATCAAGGTGGTAAAGATTTGACCTGTCATATACGAAATAGGAAACAAAAAGAGAGATGAGAATTGCGATGAGGGAAAGGATATAGGTTAATGTACAAATAGATTTGAGCTGGTCGGGCAAAAGCGGGCAAACGACAATCAGGACCAGGATTACAAGTACCGCCAGCAGATAAAAGTGCCAGTTGAAACGAATGATATTCACCACTCCCTGAAAGGGGCCGCGTTTTAAGTCCATTTTTCGATCTTTCCTTTTTTCCAGAAATAAGGAATATTCTTTATTTCAAATGCATTTGCTAAAATTGGATCCTGAATGGGCAGCGTTTCCAAAAAATTAAAATAGTAATCTTTCACCTGAAGGGGTATTGGGGTCCAATTTTCTCGCACACCTTCAATGATCAAAACGGAATCATTTTTCTTTGAACAGGAAAAAGTAAAGGGGAGCGGCCCTGCAAACATTCTCGCCTCCTTCCAATTGGAAAAAGGTGAACCAGCAGGGAGGGGTATTGTTTCATTGCTTTCCCTTAGCTCCACACGGAAATTTGAGTTTTTTGATTGTATGATTCGACTGGTTTTATCACCGAATTGTTCGATATCCGTTGTGGTATATTTATATTGGGTAAAAATGTTTCCCAGAAATTCCATTTTCTTTTTATTCGTTTCCGACCGGAGAATATACAAACCTCTCAATCTTTTTCCCGCTTTATTCGTATATCTGACAAAGAGGCGATAACCGATCAGAAAAAAATTGTTTCCCAGGATAGTGGGGAATCCCTTGGGTCTTAATCCGCAAGTATCAACCATGGCTACGGCTAAAAATCCCCATTTATCCTGAAAAAGATCGAGCTCAAGTCGTTCAGGCAACATGCTTTGAAGCTGTTCTTTAGGTACGGCAAAGGTGAGCACCACTGAACTTTTAAAATAGGCCTCCACTGCAAATGGATGGTTTTGGAAAAAGCTCATAGAGAATTTTTTTGAGGTCGGTTCATTATAAACTCATGATAATAGATCAGGAGGATAAATAGAAAGGCAAAGACAGCATTGAATTTTCCCCAAAGCAATAGGTCGGGAGCAAGAAGAAATTCCAAGGTGTTCATTATTGTTACGACGGCCATTTGAAGAATCGCATTAATCCTTGATTTGAAGCCAGTTAAGATCCAGATCGCAATTCCGATTTCAGCCAGGCCGATCAACAACGTAAAAGTTTCTGAATTTGTTGGACCGAGTATCCTTGCAACAATGGCTTCATGCCTGGGTACAAGATTTAATACTTTACACACAAACCCGTTAGTAAACCAAACTATTGCAAAAAAAAGGGTAAGCAATTTTTCTTGGGTCATGAACAAATTTAGTCTGTATAACCATGGATTTATATCCTTTAGAATGGTGCATCCTGAAGCGTCATATTTTAAACCCCTATTCCAACTAATGGAAAACCCCTATTCACTGTATTATTTTTGGACATTTCCACAATTTGGAACTATTCCTCACGTTCTGTAAATCAATATCCAATATCCAGTGGAACCATACTCTATTTTTATCGTGGAAGACGATCCATGGTATGGAGAAATTCTCGAATACCATCTTTCGCTCAACCCCGATTACACCATTACCCGCTTTACATCAGGCAAAGACTGCCTGGATAACCTCCATCGTAAACCCGATCTGGTCACGATCGATTTTTCCCTGCCGGATATAACCGGTGATAAACTGTTTGAAAAGATCCATGCGGCGGACAACCAGCTCCCCGTCATAGTGATCAGCGGACAGGAAGAGATCACCGTTGCCGTAGACCTCCTGAAAAAGGGGGTACGCGATTACCTGGTCAAGGATGATAACACCAAAGACCTTCTTTGGAATGCCGTGATCAAGGTACGCGAAACGGGTACGCTGAAAAAGGAAGTGGAGAAACTGAAAGAAGAGTTGGGGCAAAAATTTGCCTTTGAAAAGACCATCATTGGACAAAGCGCTTCGCTCAAAAAGGTTTTTGCCTTAATGGAGAAAGCGACCAAGACAAATATCAATGTATCTGTTACCGGCGAAACCGGTACGGGTAAAGAGGTTGTGGCAAAAGCTATTCACTATAACAGTGAACGAAAGAAGAAAAATTTTGTGGCGGTGAACATGGCCGCTATCCCCAAGGAACTGATCGAGAGTGAACTCTTTGGTCATGAAAAGGGTGCTTTCACAGGTGCGGTGGCCCGCAAGGCAGGAAAATTTGAAGAAGCCAATGGCGGTACGATCTTCCTGGATGAGATCGCGGAACTGGACCTGAGCCTGCAGAGTAAACTGTTGCGGGTATTGCAGGAAAGAGAAGTGATCCGTGTGGGAGGAAATGAAAAAGTAAAACTGGATGTACGGCTGATCGTCGCCACCCATAAGAACCTCGCAGAGGAAGTAAGTGCCGGGAATTTCCGGGAAGATCTCTATTACCGTGTCATTGGATTACCCATTGAACTCCCGCCACTTCGTGAACGGGGTAATGATGTGTTGATCCTCGCAAAATTCTTTATTGATGAGTTTGTCCGGGAAAATAAACTGGATACCCTCACGCTTACCGAGGATGCGCGGGAGAAATTGATGCGCTATAGTTATCCGGGTAATGTGCGCGAATTAAAAGCCATGATCGAATTGGCCGCCGTCATGAGCAATGGGGGAGAGATCACGGCTTCGGATATCAATTATACACATACCAAAGGCGGGGAGAATTTTATGGTAGAGGAAAAGTCCCTGCGCCAATATAACTGTGATATCATTACTTATTTTCTGAAAAAATATGACAACGATGTGCTGAAAGTGGCCGAACGCCTGGATATCGGTAAGAGCACGATCTACAAAATGATCCAGCAAAAAGAAATACTGGTATGAAAACAGCACTTTACACCTTAGTGGAAGGCAACTGGCAGGCACAAATCACCCGACAGGAAGTTGATGTGGCGAAAGTGCAACTGGTTATTTGTTTTGGTGCTAAAGAAGAGTTGCGAAAGACGGGCCTCTATGAAGGAGTACACAGGCTATTCCCCCGGGCACAGGTTCTGTTTGGCAGTACTGCAGGGGAGATCATGGGTGAACAGGTATTGGATGATGCGGTATTTCTGGTGGCCATTGAATTTGAACAGACCCGCATTCATTCAGGTTCTGTGAACCGCCGCGATTTTTCGAGTTGCTATGATGCGGCGCGTGCATTGGTAAAACAACTATCCTCTGATGGTTTAAAATACATCCTGGTCATTTCCGATGGAAGCCTGGTCAATGGTAGTGAATTGGTGCGTGGCCTGAAGGACGCTACGAGTCCCGGTGTATTGGTGACCGGCGGCCTGGCAGGTGATGGGGCCAATTTTGTATCCACCCTTACGGGATTGAATGCAAACCCAGCCGAAGGCATTATATCCGCCATTGGTTTTTATGGAGACAAGATCGTTGTCAATCATGGGTCACAAGGTGGATGGGATATTTTTGGCCCCGAGCGAAGGGTGACCCGTTCCACCCATAATGTGTTATATGAAATTGATGGGAAGAATGCACTGGCTTTATATAAAAAGTATTTGGGTTCCGAGGCTGCTCAATTACCCGGTAGTGCGCTGTTGTTTCCTCTTTCGATCATAGCGCCGGACAGTCAGACACCTGTAGTTCGAACCATCCTGTCTATAGATGAAGAAGAACAGACCATGACTTTTGCCGGCGATCTGCCCGAAGGATCTAAGGTGCGGTTCATGAAGGCCAATTTTGACAAGATCACTGCCGCTGCCAATATCGCGGCCCAGCAAACCCTGGGCGGGTATATACAATCACCTGATTTTGCCTTGCTGATCAGTTGCGTGGGACGTAAACTGATCCTTGGTCCGCGTATAGAAGAAGAAGTGGAAGCTGTTCGGGAAGCCCTGGGTCCCGATACCTTATTGGCAGGATTTTATTCCTATGGTGAGATCTCTCCATTCAATGAAGGAGGCTCCTGTCAATTGCACAATCAAACAATGACCATTACGACCTTTCATGAGTTACCATAAACTATTACATAAACAGGTCCAGAAGTTTCTTCCGGAGCACTTGCAGCTTGATCCTGCCATACAGGACCTGCTTGATGCAGTGAACAGTTCTTATGCCGCCTTTGACCGGGATAAGGAACTGGCTGAAAGGGCCTTCAGGATCACCGAGGAAGAATATTCTGAGATCAATGATCAGTTGAAAGAGGAGATCGAAGTAAAACGGCGTTCTGTACTGAAATTAAAAGATACCCTGGGTGTGATCTCCGGTGATGATACCCAGAACGGGTCGGATGACCTCCTCCTGATCGCTCGCTATCTTCATCAACAGGTACGGGAAAAGAAGAATGCGGAGAATATTTTTACCACGCTGATCACGAATATGCAAAACGGCATTCTCCTGGAGGATGAAACACGGCATATTGTATATGCCAACCAGTTGTTTTGCGATATGTTTCAAATTCCGGTTCTCTGCGAACAATTAACCGGAATGGATTGCAGCAACAGTGCAGAGGAATCCAAGTATCTTTTTCAGGAACCGGAAGTCTTTGTCAAACGGATACAGGAAATACTCATAAACAGGAAAGTCGTAAAAGGGGAAGTATTAAATCTGGAAGACGGAAAGGTATATCTCCGGGATTATATTCCCATTTTTCTGGACAATGAATACAGGGGCCATCTTTGGAATTACACCGACATCACCGATATCCGGAAGGCGCAACACGAGATCGGGCAAAGCGAATTAAAGAACCGGTTGATCATGAATTCTGCCCTGGATGCGATCATTACGATTGATGTTTATGGTCATATTACCTTTTGGAACCCGCGGGCAGAAACCATCTTTGGTTGGAAGGAGGAAGAGGTTCTTGGGCGAATGCTCTCTGATACCATTATTCCCCCTTCTTTCCGGGAAGCGCATAAGCATGGAATGCATCATTTCCTGGCTACCGGAGAGAGTACAGTGTTGAATAAACAATTGGAACTTACTGCCATCAACCGGAAGGGAGAGGAGCTGCCCATTGAGTTATCTATCGTTCCCATTGCAAATGGTGATTCGCTCTTCTTCTGTTCTTTTATCAGAGACATTACAGAGCGCAAATTGACTGAACAAGGGTTGCGGGCAAATGAGGAAAAATACCGGAGCATCATTACGAATATGAACCTGGGTCTGCTGGAGGTTGATACCGATGAACGGATCCAGTTCATCAATAATAGTTTTTGTGAGATGAGCGGCTATATGGCCGATGAGTTGATAGGCAGGAAGGCTTCTGAGCTATTTGTTCGCAGTGAGAACGCGGAGATCATGGAAAGCAAAAATGATCTGCGCAAAAAGGGCATGTCGGATGCCTATGAGATCGCCGTCAAGAATAAACGCGGCGAACTGAAATGGTGGTTGATCAGCGGGGCACCCCGCTTTGATGATAAAGGGCAACTGATCGGTTCGATCGGGATCCATCTGGATATTACCCAGCAGAAAAACCTGGAGTATGAACTGATCGAAGCCCGGGAACAGGCTGAACAATCGGCGCGTTCGCAGGAAATGTTCCTCGCGAATATGAGCCATGAGATCCGCACCCCGCTCAATGCCATCATGGGGATGAGCCGTGAATTGCAAAAGACCTCGCTGAACCAGCAACAAAAATCCTATCTCGAAGCAGTGAACTCTGCGGGAGAACAGCTCCTGGTGGTGATCAATGATATCCTGGATATTTCCAAGATACAGGCGGGTAAACTACATATTGAGAATATTGGTTTCAGGTTACGTGAAATTGGCGACCGTGTGATGCAGGTAATGAGTCATCGGGCAGAAGAAAAAGGCATTTCGCTGGTTTGCACCACCGATGCCCGGGTACATCCTGTCCTTATCGGTGACCCTTACCGGTTGAACCAGGTATTACTTAACCTGATCAGCAACGGTATCAAGTTTACGGAGAAGGGGACGGTGGAAGTGATCTGTAAAGTGGAGGAAGATTCTAACAGTGGGCAACGAATCAGCTTTACCGTCAAGGATACGGGTATAGGTATGGATAAGGAATTTACCCAACGGATTTTTGAGAATTTCTCGCAGGAAGACAGGTCTGTCGCACGCCGCTTTGGTGGTACCGGACTTGGCATGGCCATTAGTAAGCAACTGGTTACCCTGATGAATGGAGACATTAAGGTGGAGAGTGAAAAAGGAGAAGGTACAAAAGTATATTTCTGGTTGCCCTTCCGCAAGGGATCAGAAATGGAAATCGCCCCCAAGGTGCAGGCTCCCACGGATAACCGGATACTAAACGGGAAGAAGATACTCCTGGCTGAAGATAATGAGATGAACCGTTTGGTTGCCACCACCGTATTACAACCTTATGGGACGATCATTGAGGAAGTGATCAACGGACAAGAAGCCGTAGAGGCCATCCGTACGGGGGATTATGACCTGATATTAATGGATGTGCAGATGCCTATCATGGATGGACTCGAAGCCACGCGTCGTATCCGCCAAGATCTTCAGCATTATATTCCGATCATTGCTTTAACCGCAAACGCCATCAAAGGCGAAAATGAAATATGCTTTGCAGCCGGTATGAATGATTATCTCACCAAACCATTCAAGGAAGAAGACCTTGTTGCCCTGATGGCAAAATGGCTGGGAGGAGAAACCGGTTTAATATCCAATACAAGTAGCATGGAATCCAATCAAGCATTGTTCGACCTGGGAAAACTCAGGGAGATCGGCAAAGGCAATCAGGCCTTTATTGACAAAATGATCAGGCTCTTCTCCGAGCAGGCGCCGCTCAGTGTTCAGGAGATCAAAGAAGCCTACGGGCAAAAGGACCTGGAAAAGGTAAAGGCCGTGGCACACCGGCTTAAACCTTCCATTGACAATATGGGTATCCACTCGCTCACCAAAGAGATCAGACAGATCGAGACCCTGGCCCTATCAGGTGATCAGGAACAGGAGCTGCCCGGATTGATCGAGCAATTGGAGACGGTGCTGGTGGAGGTTGTGGGGAAGTTGCGTGAGGGGTGAGGCGTGAGACGTGAGATGTGAGACGTGAGACGTGAAACGTCAGTGGTGAAAACTCACGATTCACGATTCACGACTCACGACTGACGATCAGCATTTCACAAGTAAAATAAAAATCATACCATCCAATAGATGAAAACCTATCAAAACGTCCTCTTTGTCATTGTGTTTTCCTTTTTTGTACTGGCCTTCTTTCTCTGGCAGACAAAAAGGAATATTTCCAACAATGCGGTGGGCAATCAGGCTTTTCAGGAACTGAACAGCCAATTACAGAACCTGAACGATCTGAATGAGGCGCTTGCTTCAGCGGACGCTTCTTCCGTCAGCTATTCGCTTTCGGGCGACCCTTACTATCTGGATAAGTTCAGGGATGATACCGGAACGGTTACAACGATCGCTACCCGGATGATCGAATCCTATGAAGCCTATCCTGAACAGGTGGCCAATATGCAGCAATTAAAAGAATTGATGGACCAGAAAGTTCAGCTATCTGCACATCAGATCCAGGCCAGGCATGATACCCTCTCCGGTTCCTATCTCCAGTTTTTTACCGAGAAAAAGAGGATCAATAATAAGATCAATCAACAAGTATCAAAAGTCAGGCGTTTCAATGAAGGTGTGTTTGACGGAAACATGGCAAGGTTTGACAAAGCCTCCAAGAATTATTATATCACCACACTGATCATCAGTCTCGCGACATTCCTGGTTGTTTATTTCATGCTGATACGCATCAGTGACCAGATCAAAAGAAGAAAAAAGGCGGAATTCAATGCGCATGTGAATGAGAAGAAATACCGGGAATTGATCGATCAGTCAGGCGTTGTCCTTTTTACCACAGACCTTAAAGGGACATTCACCTTTGTCAGTTCCTATGCCACCCGAGTTACCGGTTTTGAGGTGAGTGAATTGGTTGGAAACAGTTTTTTAAAACTGGTGGACCCTGACTGGCAGGAAACGGTGATCAATTTTTACCAGCACATGCTGAACAATCACCTGACAGAATCAACCATTAAATTTCCTATCATCACCCGGGAAGGGGAACAGAAATGGATGGAACAACAAGCGGTTTTGCTCTATGCCAGTGACCTGCCTTATGGTTTTCAGTGTATCACCAAGGATGTGACCGAGATGTACCTGCTGGATGAGGAAAGAGCCAAGCGTAACCAGGAAAGAAGGGAATCACATTTATTGTTGCAATCCATTCTGGATAACTGTCCGCAGATCATCTTTATCAAAGACAATGAAGGCCGCTATATCCAGGTCAACCGCCAATTTGCCCAGGTACTCGACTTGCAGACGCCAAACATCATCGGGAAATTGGATCAGGAAATTTTTGGAGAAGAGATCGCACAGAAGTTCCTGAAATTTGAACGAAGGATACTGGAGTCACAGAAATCGGTGGAGGTAAGACAGGATATCATGGAAAAAGGATTTGCCAGAAAATACTCTTTCGTACTCTTTCCATTATTTGATCCGGCTGGAAAAGTGCTGGGTATTTCCGGTATTGGAACAGATATTACTGAGAATGTAAACAACCAGAAACGACTTATTGAAGCCCTGAAGAAGGCGGAACATGCCGAGAAACTTAAAGAGAACTTCCTGGCAAATATGAGCCATGAGATACGCACGCCGTTGAATGCGATCATTGGATTTGGCAGTCAATTGATGAAGACCGACCTGCCCGAGAAACACAAGGGTTTTGTGCAAAATATTAATTCCGCTTCGCAACACCTGTTGGTGCTGATCAATGATATCCTGGATATTTCTAAAATAGAGCAAGGCAAGATGACCATTGAAGAAATTGATTTTGATTTCCATGCCGTGATCAGTGAAACTGCCGCGGTGATGTCGCAGCGAGCAGAGGAGAAAGGATTGCCACTCAAAGTGAAGATCGATCCGGAAATACAATCCTATTTGAAAGGTGACCCGCACCGGTTGAAACAGATCCTGCTTAACATGTTGGGAAATGCGATCAAGTTTACCGAAAAGGGATGGATCGGTATCGAAGCCAGTTTACACAGTGATACACCCGCCCATCAGGAGATCAAATTAAAAGTAACCGATACCGGCGTGGGGATGGAGAAAGAATTCATGGCTAATTTGTTTGATAAATTCTCGCAGGAGGATAAATCCGTTACCCGTCGCTACGGAGGAACCGGTCTGGGCATGTCGATCACCAAACACCTGGTGGAATTAATGGGCGGCTATATTGAAGTTCATAGCCTGAAGAACGAGGGAACCACGATCGTATTACAGTTACCATTCCGTCGCGCCGAACAAAAACCGGAAACAAATGCTACCCCTATGGCATATGACAGCAGCAAATTGCGTAATTGCCGGATCCTGTTGGTTGATGATGTGGAGATGAACCGTATGGTCGCCTCCGCGGTATTATCGGATTATGGAGTGAATATTACAGAAGCCGAAAACGGCGCCGATGCCATCAGATTACTTCGGGAACAACCGTTTGACCTGGTGCTGATGGACCTGCAAATGCCGGTTATGGACGGGTTAAACGCTACATTCCAGATCAGAAATGAGCTCAAACTCACCATTCCCGTGATCGCGCTTACCGCCAGTGCTATGCGCCGGGATAATGAACGGTGCTTCCAGGTAGGGATGAATGATTATGTAACCAAGCCATTTAATGAGGAAGAGTTGGTGGGAGTGATACAGAAGAATCTGGCTTGAGAGAAGCTATTTGAGAAAAGCTATTAGCTATTGGCTTTTAGCTTTTGGTCAGCTCTGTCAATATTGAAATAAGTAATTGATTTATAAAAACTTATTGCTATTTTTTTAATAGCTAACAGCCTTTATTCCTGCCTGCTGTAAAAAAAGAAGGGCCAGATAGACATCCAGCCCCGTTTTCTATCCAATTTCCTATGAAAAACCGATTGTTAGACCGTGGTTGACCTTTTCGGGTTGCATTTCCTTCAAAAATCTTTTCCGGCCATATTAAAAAAGAGCTGCTCATCCATTTTTGGTGGGGGTGGTGGGTTTTTTGTAAAAAATAACCATAGTTTTGCCCTTCTTCAATTTCAGCATATGAAGCTTTAATTGGTCCGATCGGACCTCCTCCATGATCAAATTACCTGTCCCTTCGGGATCGGGCTTCTATTATTTTCAATTTTTTATCATCCATGTCAATAAAGCAATTTTTCGAAAGAATAAGTTATGCCCTCAATCTATCCCTTGAAGCCATCAAGGGGGTTGAAAGGGATTATACACAGGGAAGTATGCGCAAGGCCATATTCTTATTGGCCATTCCTATGATCCTTGAGTTGGGATTGGAAAGTGTGTTTGCGGTTGTAGATATTTATTTCGTCAGCCATTTACCCAATAGCAAGTATGCCATTGCTACGGTGGGGTTGACTGAGTTTTCCATTACCATAGTTTACTCTCTCGCTATTGGATTGAGTACGGCTGCCACAGCGGTGGTAGCCCGTCGGGTAGGGGAGAAAAACCCGGATGCGGCCGCGCATGCCGGGGTCATGTCGATCTATATCGCCATGATCGCGGCGGTGGTTTTTGGTGTACTGGGAATCTTTTTTGCTGAAGATATCCTGCGTATCATGGGTGCCGAGGATGAGGTGATTAAAGAAGGGGCCATTTTCACCCGGATCATGTTTGGGGGTAGTATGGTCATCATCCTTCTCTTTCTGATCAATGGGATATTTCGTGGCGCAGGCGATGCTTCCAAGGCCATGTGGAGCCTGGCACTCGCGAGTTTACTGAACATCATCCTTTGTCCCATGCTGATCTATGGGTATGGGCCTTTCCCTGAACTGGGTTTGAAAGGCGCTGCCATTGCTACTACAATTGGTCGAGGAACGGGGGTGTTGTATCAGTGTTACCACCTTTTCTTCTCCAAAAGAGGGGTTATCAAGTTCAAGCGTCCTCATTTCAGGTGGGACCTGCCTGTGATCAAGACCCTGGTAGAGGTAGGTTGGCCCGCCACCCTGCAGTTCATCATTCAGTCGGGTAGCTGGATCGTTTTGGGTCGTCTGGTAGCCGTATCGGGAAGCACGGATGCCGTAGCCGGATATCAGGTCGCCATCCGGAATATTGTCTTCTTTATCCTGCCCGCCTGGGGATTGAGCAATGCGGCTGCAACACTGGTGGGACAAAACCTTGGGGCCGGTCATCCCGACCGGGCGGAGAAGAGCGCCCTGCTCACCATGAAGTACAATGCAATTTTCATGTCAGGTGTAATGATCCTGTTTGTGTTTTTCGCATCGCCTATCATCAGCATATTCACCCAGGAGCCCGAGGTACATAGATATGGGGCCCTTGCCCTGCAGATCATAGGCTCGGGGTATATCTTTTATGGTATAGGAATGGTAATGATACAGGCGCTGAACGGGGCAGGAGACACCAAGGCGCCCACCTGGATCAACTTCATCGGGTTCTGGATGTTCCAGATACCCCTGGCCTATACATTGGCCAATGGGTTCAACCTTGGGCCTACTGGCGCGTTTATTGCCGTACCCGTGGCGGAAACAGCCATCGCGATAGCCGCCTTTGTATTATTTAAACGGGGAAAATGGAAAGAAACAAAGGTCTAGCATAAGGAAATCTTAATTTTAACTACATGAGTACTGCCATTGACCAGAACCGCATTCGCCAGATATTCTTTCTGGTCATTATAGTATTGCTCGGGCTATTGCTTTTTTTGGAGTTATATACCTTCCTTCCGGCCTTGCTTGGAGCAGTGACGCTCTATGTATTGTTGCATAAAAGGTATTTCCGGTTGGTAGAGAAGCGTAAATGGAAACCGGGATTGGCGGCATTCTTTATCATGTTCCTTTCTTTGATTGTGATCCTGGTACCCATCGGACTGCTGGTAAACATGCTTTCATCCAAGGTGACCTATGTGGTCGATCATTCTTCTGAATTAAGCGCTGCGCTGCAAAAAATCGTGAGTGATATTGACCAGCGGTTTGACATCAAGTTGTTAAGTGCGGATAATATCAAGCAATTACAAAAAGCCATTACCGACCTGGTGCCAAAAGTGTTAAATGCCACGTTTAATACACTGACCACGATCTTCTTCATGTACTTTATGCTCTATTTCATGCTGGTGAATGGCCGTAAAATGGAAGATGCCTTGTATGAGCATGTGCCCCTGAAGGACGAGAATGTAGCCCGTATCGGATCAGAGATCAATAATATGGTAGTGTCCAACGCCATTGGAATCCCGGTGATCGCCATTCTGCAAGGCATTGTTGCCCTGATCGGGTATTTCATAGTAGGTGTAAATGAACCCTGGTTCTGGTTTGTGGTTACCTGTATCACGGCCATGATCCCCATTGTGGGGGCTGCATTGGCTTATGTCCCGTTATCCATTATACTTTTTGCCAATGGGCAAAACTGGCAAGGTATATTCATGCTCATATGGGGTTTTGGTTTAATAGGAACAGTGGATAATCTCTTTCGGTTTACCCTGCAAAGCAGGATAGGAAATATACATCCCCTCATCACTGTTTTTGGAGTTATTGTCGGATTGAACCTTTTTGGGTTTATTGGTCTGATTTTTGGTCCACTCCTCATCTCAATGTTTATACTGCTGCTGAGGATATACTCTAATGAGTTCATTACAAAGCAACGTACGATTCATTAAAAGCGCTAATTGTTTACACGTAGAAAATGGGAAACTACTATAGTCAGGTAGTGTATTATTTCTAAACGATTTACCGGATATTCCGGGTAATAATTCGCGCAATAAAAAAAGAAAGCTGTTTTGTTTGTATTTACTGATTCTCAATAATATTTTCACTTTCGCTTTCGTTTGGTAGAATTGAAAAACCGTCCGTATCCAATGAGTAAACTGATCCACCTCTTTATTCTCACCGGCTTGTCCGCTATCACAACTGTGGTACCTCAACTGAGGGCAGGAAGCCGCCCCCTTCACAGTTATTCTGTTGAAGCCCCGATTGCCAGGACTACTACCCTGGCCGAGAAAGCCCAGTTTCTGTTTGATAGTCTTGACCTCGATCAATTAGGCCTGAGCGAAGAAGCATTTCAATATGCCTATAAAGGGTACACAGAATTAGTAGAAAAAGGCTTGATACGTAAGAATGGCCTGTTGACCATTTGCGATTTTAGTCAGTCTTCCCGCAATAAGAGGCTTTACCTCGTGGATATGGAGAATTTCCAGGTATTAAAGAACACCTATGTGGCCCATGGCCGTAATTCAGGTGGTGAGTTTGCCAAAAGCTTCTCCAATAGTCCCCGTTCGCATAAAAGCAGTCTTGGTTTTTATATCACCAGCTCTACCTATAAAGGAGGACATGGTCTTTCGCTTCGTTTACAAGGGGTAGAAAAAGGAATCAATGATAAGGCCATGTTGCGGCATATTGTGATCCATGGGTCCAATTATGTCGGCGATAAATTTCTTGACCGCAGTCCTTTCCTGGGCCGGAGTTTTGGCTGCCCTGCGATACCTGCTGAAGAAACAAAGGATATCATTGAAACCATTAAGGATGGCTCCTGCCTTTTTATTTATCATCCCAGCAATACTTATCTGAAGACATCAAAAATATTAAACGGCTAGATTGGACATAGTACATAAGGATGGATGAAACAAACAGCCTGATCGTAAGATTGGGCTTTTGTTTTTTTAAATAAAAAATGCGACCACCTGGGCCAATACACCTACCAGAAAACCTGCATAGATCTCGGTGGGGCTATGACCATGTACGATGAGCCGGGCTGTGCCTACAATACCCGCTATGAGTAGGGCGATGGAGAGAAATACTGTATAATTGACCGATTCGGTGAGGGCCATACCCGCAATAAAGGCCACAAGAGCACCTGCTGCCATGGTATGCATACTGATCTTGATATAAATATTGGCAATAAAACCCGCGATAGAGGTGATAAAGGTGGCCAGCATAAATGCGACCAGCGGCTCCGGGGCAAAATTATTCTTGAAAGCATACCAGTTCCAGAAATAAAAGATCATGCTGATGGCATAGGGAATGATCCGGTCCTGGCGGGTGCGCAGGTGTATGGACTTGATGAATTTTAAGGCAAGCAATAGCAGGATACTTACCAACGGAAGAAAAGTACAGTTGACAAAAACCTGTAATACGGTGGTCAGTTTTCGCCAGGGGTTGAACCCGGGAAATAAATAGGGATGTTCGATCACCAGAAAGAGCGTGACATAAACCGGAATGAAAAGGGGGTGAAAAAGATAAGAGAAAAAAGTTGCGACCCAGCGAAGCCATTTTGGCTGGGGGAGCTTTTCGTATGTTTCGGTGATCTGGTTCTGTTCGTCGATGGCAAGGATGGTGCTCATATTACAGTTCTTTCCGGAGCCTGGCCACGGGGATGTTCAATTGTTCCCTGTATTTGGCTACGGTTCGACGTGCAATATTATACCCTTTTTCCTGAAGTAGATCGGTCAATTTTTCGTCGCTATGCGGTTTGCGTTTGTTCTCGCTTTCGATGAAGTCGCTCAGTATCTTTTTTACTTCACGGGTGGAAACCTCTTCGCCGCTATCGGTACTGAGTGATTCGGAGAAGAAGAATTTAAGCCGATAGGTACCAAACTCGGTTTGTACGAATTTGCTGTTGGCTACCCGGCTTACTGTGGAAATATCCAGATTGGTAATTTCGGCTATGTCTTTCAGGATCATGGGCCGCATGCTGGTCTCATCTCCGGTGAGAAAGAAATCTTCCTGATGGCTCATGATGGCGGTCATTGTGCTCAGCAGGGTATGCTGTCTTTGTTTGATGGCGTCAATGAACCATTTAGCGGCATCAATTTTTTGTTTGATAAAAAGAACGGCCTCTTTCTGGCGTTTATCTTTTTTTGACCCGGTCTCATATTCTTTGAGCATATCGCGGTAGCCTCCACTGATCCGGAGATCGGGTGCATTGCGGGAGTTGAGGGTCAGTTCCAGTTTACCATTGTTATTGAAGATAAAGAAGTCGGGCACCACATAGCTTTCTGCCTTGTTCATAGTGGTCAGGTTGCCACCGGGTTTGGGATTGAGCCTTACTACCTGCTTCATTACATCTTTCAGTTCCTCTTCGGTCAGGTCGAGCCCACGTTGTATACGTTCGTAGTGCTTCTTGGTGAATTCGTCAAAATACCGGCTTATGGCTTGCATGGCGGTATCTACATCATGTCCCTCGAGTTTCAGGCGATGAAGCTGTAGCAGCAAACATTCCTGCAGATCACGTGCGCCTACACCCGGAGGATCGAACTGCTGGATCATATCAATGATCTTTTCCACTTCCTGAGGACTGGCCATGATGTTTTGGCGAAAAGCGAGGTCATCCACAATGGCGGAGGTTTCGCGGCGCAGGTAGCCGTCTTCATCAATACTCCCAATAATGTGTTCGGCTATTCGCTGCTCACGCTCTTCGAGGTTCAGCATACCCAGTTGCAACAGGAGGGTCTCGTAAAAACTGGTTTCCGTCTTAACCGGGGAGGTCCGGGTCTCCTCATCGGGATAATTATCATCCCGCAGGCGGTAATCGGCGATATCATCATCGCCATCCTGTACATATTCACTTATATCAATATTGTCGTAGTCCTCTTCGCTTCCATCCGCTTCTTCTGCTTCCTCTGGACTGTTATCCGCAAATTCATCTACCAGGTCATCGCTGCTTTCGGCTCCTTCTTCTTCCAGTTCCAGGGCGGGGTTCTCCTCCAGCTCTTCTTTGATGCGTTCTTCCAGGTTGGCCGTAGGGACCTGCAGCAATTTCATTAATTGAATTTGCTGTGGGGAAAGTTTTTGTAGTAACTTTTGGTGTAAACCCTGACTTAAAGCCATATCATGCTCAGTTAATGTCCTGGATTATAGAAAAAAAGCGCCGCTGCATCAAAAATCAGGCCGTAAATTTACAAACAAAAGGTACAACCATGGGGCAACGAATATCAATTCTTCTTGTTGTGTTCCTGTTAAAGTTTTTTTTACCGGGGCAAGCCCAACTAAAGACGGTTGAATTTGTGCGGGTGAACCCTTCGTTTTCCCTAAAACCGGTATTTCAGGTCAGGCCCGACTTTATCTCAAAAAATCAGGGTATTATTTGCCAAAAGGAATGGCAATTGCAAAAACTCACCTCCATCCCGATCCGGTTCAGATTGGGCTCGGTAGAGTATACTGATAAGATGGAGGGAAAGGGGACTTACTTCTTTTTGAGCCAATCCATTTCAGGCACTTTCACCGGTTCGCGGAAATAGTTGTTCCGGAGACTGTCGCTCCAGCCATTGGGATTGTTCTTAAACGTTTTACTGCTAAAGAATATACTGCCCTGCACCTGCGGGTATTGACGCAGGAGTTTGATCTGGTTGGGCAACTCATTGGGATTTTTCCAGGCGGGATTGGACCCGGCGCGGTAGATACCCAATCCTATATATATGTGTTTGCCATAACTGTTTTTGCTCCACCAGTCAAGCAATTTGGCATAATCGATCTTGTCATGACCGATCTCGAGGTATAATTGAGGTGCCACGTAATCAATCCAGTCCTTCTCCATCCAAAGAAGGATATCGGCATAAAGATCGTCGTAGTTGGTTTGTGAGGCTTTGCTGTCACTTCCCCGTGGGTCCTGGTCCAGATTACGCCATACACTAAATGGGGAGATCCCAAACTGGCACTGAGGATTGGTCTGTTTGATCACCGTACTCAGTTTGCGAATGATAGAGTCCACATTGCTCCGGCGCCAATCATCTTTTGATAATTTACTTCCTGATTTCTGGTAGGCGGCCGCATCGGGAAATTCTTTTCCGGCAATGCGGTAGGGATAGAAATAATCATCCATGTGGATGGCATCGATCTTATATCTTTTCACGATATCCTTTACCACTTTCACCACAAAGTCCTGCGCCTGTTTATTCGAAGGGTCAAAGTATTTTTTATCGCCATAGGTCAGGAACCATTCCGGGTGTTTGCGAATGATATGGTTCTTGGCGATCGAGGAAGTTTTGATATTGAAAACAGCCCGATAGGGATTGAGCCAGGCATGAAAGACCATGTTGCGCTTATGCGTTTCTTCGATCATGAATTGGAGCGGATCATAAAAGGGGACGGGTGCTTTGCCTTGTTTTCCGGTAAGCCATTCGCTCCAGGGTTCGAATTCAGACGGGTAAAAGGCATCACCCGAAGGGCGAATCTGTACCACCACGGCATTCATGCCATTGCGTTTGTGCATATCCAGTTGGCGGATGAACTCGGCTTTTTGCGAAGCAGGACTATAATCTCCCCGTATCGGCCAATCTATATTATCCACCGATGCGATCCATACGCCCCTGAATTCGGGTTTAGCTTGTGCGATCGATTCTGAACCAGATAAAATGCAAACGAGCAGGGTCAGCAGACCAGGTAGTATTCTTCTCATGATTGAACTTAGAAACACAAAGATAGCCCAACCAACTCAAGGCTGATCAAGCGTGCGTACTTTATCGAGGAGATTGCTTAGTGTGACGGCTTCTTTTTTGGTGAGTTTTTTTAATACGCCATCCATCTCATCCTGCTTATGATCGAGGCGTTCAAGCAGGGCCAAACCTTTATCTGTAATTGTAATATCTACCAGTCGGCGATCGGCTTTACAGGTAACTTTTTTAACAAGTTCTTTAGAAAGCAAACGGTCAACGATCCGGCTGGTATCACTCATTTTATCCAACATCCGCTCGCGAATCTGCAAAGTGGAAAGAGGTTTGGGAAAACTTCCACGCAGAATACGGAGAATGTTGAACTGCTGCGAAGTGATATCTTCCGCATCCAAAATACTGGATGTTTTCTCTCGCATCCAGTTATAGGTATAGATCAGGTTGATGACCGCCTTCTGGTATTCATTGCGGAAATTCACCTGCTGTACATCCTGTTCAATGCCCATATAGAATGAAAAAGTTTCATGCGAAGGTAATAAACCCCGCATGAAACCTGCATTTAGTGATTAAGATCAACTGTTGTAATAAAATTTCTCTTCTACGATCTTCCCGTTCTTCCAGCGCTGTACGGCCAACTGTACATAGGTACGGGTGCCATAGTCCTTATGGGTATAATCAAACCACCACTCTACCACCGCCAGGCCATCGCTGATCAGGGTATTGAGGATCTTGGCACCACGGAATTCAGTGAGGCCATTTACAAACGCCTCCTCATACTGACGGTTGATATCCTTACCTACACGGGCAGGGTAATCGTTGTCCTGCATCACAACATTATCATCATAAAATTTCTCAAATGCGTCCAGGATCTTTCCTTCGAGGATCATCTGGTTCAATTGGTCTACTTGGGTTCTGAGGTCTGTCATATGTTTTTTATTTAATTGAGTATAACAAGACCACAAAAATAATGTTTAAACATTGAATTATAAAATTTAGGGTAAGAAATTAACACTTGTTGATAAATTACCATGGGTTGGGTATTGTTAAGTCGCTGGGAAAGAATGAATTTTAGGAAATAACAGGCTACCATGCGACTTATCCTTGATTCATGCAAAAATTTTGGGGAAGGCTTTTTGTCCTTTTACCGCCGGCTTTACAGCGCGATGCTGAACTGGTGAGTTTAGTTTTCCCAAACCCGTGTTCCTTCTGAGCAGTTGGAACAGATGTCGATATTCTTCCTTCCCAGAAGGATCCGGCTGCGAAACTCCTTATACGCCGGGTTGCTCCAGATTTCCTTAAAGGGTTTTGTTTTCAGGTCACCCAGTTTATGCTGGGCATCCTTATCAAAGCAGCAAGGGGCTACAAGTCCGTCCCAGGTAATGACGGGATCGTGCCATAGTCTCCAGCAATGATTGGCGAGTTTGCCTTTGAAGGTATAGCCTTCATCGGTTTTTTGGTAGCGGCTGTATTTACCATTGACGGGGATGAGCTGGTTGGGATCTTTTTCGAAATCATAGATCTGGGCGGTTTTGAACCAGACTGCATCCACACCGATCTGTTTACCCAGTTCACGGGCTTCTTCTACCTGGTGTTCATTGGGACGGACTACCAGGAACTGAAAGATGATAAAGGGTGTTTTGCTACCGAGTTCTTTTTTCCATTTCACTATATTTCGTGCCCCTTCCAGTACTTTATCCAGGCGTCCACCCACGCGGTATTGTTCATACACTTCCTGGGTGGTGCCATCAATGGAAATGATCAGCCGGTCGAGACCGCTTTCAATGGTACGACGTGCATTTTCATCGGTCAGATAATGCGCATTGGTGGAGGTGGCGGTATAGATCTTTTTTTGCGTAGCATATTTTACCATATCCAGAAAACCCGGATTGAGGTAGGGTTCGCCCTGAAAGTAAAAAACCAGGTAAAGGAGTTCGGCTGAAAGCTGGTCGATCGTTTCACTAAAGAAATCCTTTTGCAGCATACCTGTTGGGCGGGTAAAGGCGCGGAGTCCGCTGGGGCATTCGGGACAACGGAGATTGCAGGAGGTAGTAGGCTCAAAGGAGATGGATATCGGATAACCCCATTGTATCGCTTTTCCTGTCCATTTACTCCATTGGTAACTGGACCAAACCTTCAACCCGTTCCAGATACGGCGGGGCGTAAGCTTAGATAATAAATTGAGGCTGTCGTTCCAATTGAATTGAGACATGTTGCCTGCAAAGTTATAGGCCCGCAAGCAATAAAGTTTTATCTTCCCTGTCAGTACCATGTACCCCAACCTGTCCTTTACCATCTACCCCCTGAGTGAACAGGCCCTTGTCATTGACTTTGGCCAGCGTATAGAGTTTTCCATTCATCAATTGGTTCTTCGCTGTTATGATCATTTAAGGGCCAATCCCCTTCCTGTTAAACATGAATGGGTACCTGCCTATAGTTCACTCACACTGTATTTTGATCTGTTTGCCCTGGTGCAACATACCGGCGATCCGCAACCATTTGCTTATTTGGATAAATATATCAGGGAAAAATTGTCGGTCTTACCCACGGTTTTGCCCCATGAACATCGTGTACATTCCATTCCGGTTTGTTATGATCCTGTGCTGGCGCCCGATCTCAATGCATGTGTACAACGGTCGGGACTATCGCTGGAAGAACTCATCCGGTTGCATACGGCCATCGAATACCAGGTTTGCTTTCTGGGTTTTTTACCCGGGTTTGCCTATATGGCCGAGGTAGATGAACGTATTGCCTTTCCCCGAAAACAGCAACCGGCCGACCGCGTTCATGCAGGAAGTGTAGGCATCGCTGGTCGGCAGACCGGGATCTATCCGCTCGCTTCACCCGGAGGTTGGCAGGTGATCGGGAGAACACCCCTGCATTTATTTGATCCTGAAAAGGAAATACCTGTATTATTTCAGCCCGGTGACCGGGTGCGTTTTTATTCGATCAATCATTATGAGTTTGACCATTACGAAGGCGGGGTTACTTGATACCCTGCAAGATCTGGGAAGAGCAGGATACCGCCACCTGGGGATCAATCCAACAGGGGCCATGGATCAATATTCGCTGCAGGTGGCGAATTTACTCGTAGGTAATGAACGCGAAGAGGCCTGTCTGGAATTATTTTTTCCGGCGGCTACCCTGTCCTTTGAAGAAGATGCGCTGATCGCCATCACTGGTGCGGATATGGGTGCTACCATGAGTGGTGAAAACCTCCCGGTGAATAAACCGATCTGGATCAGAAAAGGTTCCCTGCTTCATTTTGATCACCTCAAAGAAGGATATTGTTCTTACCTGGCTGTACGGGGTGGGTTTGATATTCCTGCCTGGCTCGGTAGCCGAAGTACTCATTTACGGGCCGGCGTTGGTGGATGGGAAGGAAGGACATTAAAAAAAGGGGACCAGATTAAGTTTAGAAAAACAATCCAGTGCCCGGTAGACTGGAATAAAAATCATCACCATACCCTTCCCTTTGGGGCAGCGCCTTTACGCGAAGCCCTGCCATCGGATCTGGTTTTTGCCTTGCGTGGCCCGGAGTGGGAAGAACTCGATGATCAATCAAAAGAACTTTTGTCAACCTCATCCTTTACTATAACAGTGCCTTCTGACCGCATGGGCTTTCGCTTGCGGGGAGAACAGCCCCTTATCAGATCTACAGACAGGGAACTGGTTTCAACCACCGTTGACTTTGGCACCATACAAATTCTCCCCAATGGACAAATGGTTGTCCTGCTGGCCGATCACCAGACCACGGGCGGATATCCCCGGATCGCCCAGGTAATAAAGGCTCATCATCATCGACTTGTACAGAAAAGACCCGGCGAACAGATCCGTTTCAAATGGGTGGAATATGAAGAATCGGTCCGCTCGTGTATTTCTCAGGAGCAGAATTTGCGTCATTTGCAAATTGCCTGTATCTTGAAACTGGAAGAGCACTGTACCCATGAACCATTTAGAAACCAACGAATCAGCAAGCCTGACCATTGACCTCAATTGTGACCTGGGCGAAGGAATTGGCAATGATGCCCTGATCATGCCATATATCAGTTCCGCCAATATTGCCTGTGGCTATCATGCAGGCGATGACACCACTATGAAGTCCACAATCGAATTAGCCCTCAGGCATGGGGTTGCCCTGGGCGCACACCCCTCGTATTTAGACCGGGAAAATTTTGGACGCACGGATTTACTTCTTTCTCCTCCGGAGGTATACGACATCGTAACTGACCAGGTAAATAAGCTGACAACCATTGCCCAGACCTTTGGTACAAAACTTCATCACGTTAAACCACACGGCGCTTTGTATAATAAAGCGGCTACTACGCGTAGCCTTGCGGCGATCATTGCCCTGGCGGTAAAGGATGTGGATGATGAATTAATGATATATGGTTCACGCGCCCTGGTTTCAGAGGCCCGAAAAATTGGTATGCGTGCCGCGCATGAGGTATTTGCAGACAGGGCATATAATGCAGATGGCAGTCTTGTTTCCCGAAAAACCCCAGGCCATTTTATTGAAGACAATCAAAAGGCAGTGGATCAGGTGATCAGGATGGTAACCACAGGCAAGGTAATGACCATCTCTGGTGAAGAAATTGATATCATAGCCGATACGGTTTGTATTCATGGGGACGGTCCACATGCACCCGAGCTGGCCAAAGCCATCCGAATGAGCTTAGTGGCCCACAAGATCAATATCTCAAAACAGTTGATCTAAGTATTGTTATATTGAGGCAGCAATCATGAAACGAAATTCTGCCATTCTTGGGGCGGCCTTTCTCATGGCCACCTCGGCCATTGGTCCCGGGTTTTTAACCCAAACCACTGTCTTTACCGCCGAATTACTGACCAGTTTTGGCTTTGTCATCCTCATTTCAGTATTGATCGATATCTGTGCGCAGGTAAATATCTGGCGCGTCATATCCATTTCCGGATCACCCGCACAAGAGCTGGCCAACCGTCTGTTGCCCGGCTTGGGTTATATACTCGCGGCCATGATCGCCATTGGTGGATTCATCTTTAATATAGGAAATATAGGAGGGGCCGGCTTGGGTTGGAATATACTCACGGGGATGGACACACGCTATGGGGCTGTACTGAGCGCTCTGATAGCAATCGGTATTTTTTGGGTAAAGGAAGCGGGTGTGGTAATGGATCGTTTTACACAGATATTGGGTTTGCTTATGATCGGGATCACTGTCTATATCGCGTTTGCCTCTCACCCTCCTGTGATCCGTGCTATTGAGCATAGTTTCTTTCCGGAGAAGACAAGGCTCATTCCTATCATTACTTTGGTGGGAGGTACTGTAGGAGGGTATATCAGTTTTGCCGGAGCGCATCGCCTGCTGGATGCGGGAATCAGGGGGCCCGCTCAAATGCGCCTGGTCACCCGCAGTGCCATCAGTGGTATTCTCATTACCTCGTTCATGCGGTTTATTCTGTTTCTTGCTGTATTGGGCGTGGTCAGTACCGGGTTTATGTATGACCAATCAAATCCAACGGCTTCCGTGTTTCAGAAAGCGGCCGGGCAGGCGGGTTATTTCTTCTTTGGAATTGTATTATGGATCGCGTCGATCACTTCGGTAATCGGGGCATCGTACACCACGGTCAGTTTTTGGAAGACGCTTGTACCTGCTGTTGACAAACATAGTAAATGGGTGGTAACGGTATTTATCCTGCTCTCAACGTTGATCTTTTTGATCAATCCCCATCCCGTGAAGCTGTTATTGTTTGCCGGTACGGCCAATGGCTTTATCCTGCCCATTGCCTTGGCCATTGTATTACTGGCCGTTTACAAAAAACATATCATGGGGGAGTATAAACATCCCCTGATCTTTGGACTCCTGGGTTGGATGACCGTTGCGTTGATGCTCTTCTTTGCGGTACGTATCTTTTTTTAAAATCTCCTGACCCGGAAGGTACAGTTGATCGTATGCTGGGTGCTGGCAGCTCCTTCCTTGAATTGGCCATTGAAATTTCCTTCAATAAACTGACCGGGGGCACCAAAGGTGGTGACATTTACATTCAGGGGTGTGACCACAACAATTGAATCGTATTGGTTGACCGACCGCATACTGATCGGGAAGCTGCCTATGGAATTGCCGGTGAACCCAAACCAGATATTGATATTTGGCTGGCTCACTTTGAAACCATTGATGTCAAAATAGTTCTGGGAGCCCTGGTTATACGCGGAGATCGAATCACCAGCCACACTACTATTGATCACGTATTCCGCACCTCCATCAATGGCATAATTGATAAAGGTGACAGAGGAAGTACCACAAGCCTGAATATTACCCGTATTAAAAACGCCTGTAGAAGCCGCGGCAACAATCGGAGCGCTTTGCTGATCGGTGTCAAGGTCTTCAACCACCACTTCTACAAGTCCGGTACTATTGGCGCACCGGGTCATATGCAGGGAGAAACTGCCTGCCTGTACGGGTGCAACAAAGAGTACATCTTCAAAATAGATATAGGCTTTTCCGTTTGCGATGGGTTGGTTATTACAGTTGGTGGCTGTACCGGTAACCTGCAGTTCATTTACCGCCGGAAGATCGACGGTGATATTGCCCAGGTTGGTGGTGGCGGTAAAGGGCCCGATATTCTGTGAATAAATAACCGATTGACAATTATCCAACACCTGAAGCAGCAGCGGTTCGTTATTGAACACAAATCCACTTACATGTCCAAGGGAATCCGTGTAACCCATTGAAGAGCTGCCGTTGCTCACCCGCGTGATTTTTACCGTGGTATAGGGAAGTGGTCCTTCGTTGGTGATCAGGGTCATTTCAAGAAAAACCGCGTTATTGCTGATATCACAATTCCAGAAGGAGAAGTGGGAGACTTCGCCCTGGTAAACATTACCCACTTTGGTAGCGCTGCCTTCTTCCTTCCACAAACCATCTGTTTCATTCATGTACCAAAGGGGAATAGTGGCGGGCGCGGAGCTTTGTAATGAAGAGGGGATGGCCATTTTAAGGGTAGCTTTTTTCCCTGTGGCGATCTGAAGTGGCTCTCCACCTGCACCTTCCAGTTCAACAGCCATCATACCATATGATTTCAGGAGTACCCGATAATTATTGGCGTCTGTAGCCTGGAAACTTCCAGGAATGATCTCACCAATATCATTTTGTGTAGGGTCAATATTGGCGGCAAAAACACGAACTGTTCCCATATAGGGTTGGTTGTTTGATTTCAGCACCACAGAATTACCCGGTATGGTGATCGTTGATCCTCCCAGGGTGATGGTACCGCCTGCAGTCGATACAAAATTGTCGATCTCGTTTTTGGTGATCAACTTGATACGGACAAAATTGGTATTGTTTGCCACCGCTGAAAAAGTACGGATGGCCTGGAAATATCCAGCCTTTTCCACTTTTACTACTGAATTGTATTTATCCAGTTGGATATTATTAAATCGGAACAACCCTTTATCATTGGTCACCATGGTTTGTCCTCCGGCCTTGACAAGTGCGCCGGGCATCGGCGTACCACTTTCGTCCAGGATCACACCTGTTAGGTTGGCATTGACCGGACTTGCATTTACCACAATCCCAGGCTCGGTACCAGGAGGAAGATCATTTTTTATTTCACGCTGACAGGCAGAAAAAAACAGTGTTATTAAGGCTAATGCAGAAAGAAGCTTTTGGAACAGTTTCATGGTTTTAGATTGGAGGGAACAAAATACAATGTTTTCATTGGATATCAAATGCTTATTTAAGGTCTGACTGTTAATGGTTTATACTTATTAAACAATTCTTGTCTACATATATCAAAATAGTCTATATCCTATGGTTAAATACAGATTATATATAGGATAATAAAAAATTTGAAATGTGTTCATAAAAAGATGTGTATATCCTTTTATATCAATCATCTTTCGATTAAATTCAGTAATCAATTAAGGTAACCAAGGTAATGGAGAAGGGATTGCTTGCCATTCTCACCTTAAAGTTTACGTACCTCACTATTTAGGTTGAACAATCTGTCCGGAATTATCTGATCCAAAAGTTAAGAATGATTAAACCTTCTACCAATGGGATCATTACCGGCGGCATCGTGACCCTGTTTGTTACGATGGGTATCATTTTGTTCATTTCCATTCGTCAATCGGAAAGGGTAAAAGATACAGCCCGCATAGTAAACCTGACGCAGGAGGCTATTCGGCATGCCCAAAATCTGGTGATGACATCGCTTGATAATGAAACCGGGGCACGAGGATATGTGATCACCGGGGATGAGGCCTTTCTGGAGCCGCTCCACCGTTCGGTTTATCAATTTGAACAGGAAATGAATTGGATCAGGACCAATGCCTATCGGAGTGAGGAATATGCCCGTATTGTTGATTCACTGGATCGTTATATCCGGGTCCGGATCCAGTTTTCGGACAGTATGGTGAGTGTGCGTCGTAGTCAGGGCCTGGGTGCCATCATCGCTATGGTGCGGGAAGGGGTTGGTAAATCCTATACAGATAGCATACGTCATTTGGGAATCAGGTTGATCGATGCAGAGACCCGGGCTTTGGAAATAAGAAAAAGGGCCAATGAGGACATGATCGGTCAGCTCAACCGGATTTTGTTTGGTGTATTGGGGATTGTACTGGTGTTATCGCTTTATAGTTTATATAACCTGCGGGCAGATATCCGCAAGAAAGAGTTGAGTGAGCGAAAATTCAGGGCGCTCCTTGATTCGGCCCCGGATGCCACAGTGATCGTGGATGAGGAGGGTTTTATTCGCATGATCAATCAGCAAACGGAGCGGTTATTCGGGTACACAAAGGAAGAATTATTAGGAAAGAAAGTTGAATTGCTTATTCCTGGTGAGCTGCGGGAGAGACATTCCCATCATCGGGGAAGGTACTCGGATCAGCCCAGAGTGCGTATGATGGGAGAAGGGATCGAACTCAAGGCATTAAAGAAGGATGGGGGATTGTTTCCTGTGGCCATCAGTCTTTCTCCCATTCGCACCGAAGAGGGAATGATGGTTTCCGCCTCCGTGCGGGATATTACCGGAAGCAAAGACCTGGAGAATAACCTCCGGCGAAGCAACGAGGAATTGGAAGCGTTTACCTATTCTGTCTCCCATGACCTTCGCGCGCCGCTTCGGGGCATTACCGGGTTTACCACCATATTGGAAAATGAATATGGCGCAAAACTCGATGATGAAGCAAGGCGGATTACGGGTGTGATAAAGAACAATGCTCTGCGTATGGGCAACCTGATTGATGACCTGCTGGCCTTTTCCCGTATGGGCCGAAAGGAGATGGCCAAGGCGAGAGTAGATATGGAGCAGATGGTAAAAGAGTTGGCGCAGGAGTATGCCAGCGTAGAAAGTGAACGAAACATACAATGGACCATTGAGCCACTCCCGATGGTGATGGGTGATCCTGCCACCCTGCGACAGGTATGGATCAACCTGATGTCAAATGCGGTCAAGTACACGGGAAAAAAAGAACGCCCCGAGATCCATATCGGGCATTATGTGCAGGGAAGACAGCAGGTTTATTTTATCCGGGATAATGGCGTTGGCTTTAACAGCCAGTACAGGGATAAACTATTTAAGGTGTTTCAACGGTTGCATAGCCAGGTGGAGTTTGAGGGTACCGGAGTGGGGTTGGCCCTGGTTCAGAAGATCATCTTTCGACATGGCGGAAATACCTGGGCGGAAGGGGAAACAGAAAAGGGAGCCACTTTTTATTTTTCAATACCTATTGAATCATAGATAAATTAAAATTCAATGACAACACAACCTGTAGAGATTCTCCTGGTAGAGGACAATTTTGATGATGCAGAACTCACCATACGTGAATTGAAGAAGCACAATATGGCCAATCAATTGGTGCACGTTAAAGATGGCGAAGAGGCACTTGATTTTCTGTTTGCCCGTGGGGCATATAAGGGGCGGGACAATCATCCCTATCCCAAAGTGGTCTTATTGGATATTCAAATGCCAAAACTCAATGGCCTGGAGGTTTTGGAGCAATTAAAGAAGAATCAGGAGACCAAGGCCATCCCGGTGGTGATGTTAACCTCTTCGGCTGAAAACCCGGATATCCAACGATGTTATGACCTTGGCGCCAATAGTTATATCGTTAAGCCGGTAAATTTTGAAGGCTTTGCCGAATCGATCCGAAGTCTGGGATTTTACTGGTTATTGTTGAACCAGCCTCCAATCAGCTGAATATGGAATTGCGCATTTTGATGTTAGAGGATGACGCCACCGATGCGGAGCTTGTTCAGCGAAGCCTGCGTGGTCATGACCTGAACCCGGTATTCCAGGTTGTTTCCAGCGCTGCTGAATTTGCACAAGCCCTGGAAGAATTTAAACCGGATGTAATCCTGGCGGATAATTCACTTCCGCAGTTTGATGCCAAAGATGCTTTGCGGTTCTTGCAGGAAAAGAGCGTGCATATCCCTTTTATCATGGTTACGGGTACAATGTCAGAGGAGTTTGCCGTACATATCATAAAAAACGGGGCGGATGATTATATATTAAAGCATAGTCTGGTACGGTTGCCTTCGGCGATTCAGGCGGCCTTACGTCATCATGAAACGGAAAGGGCAAGAGAAAATGCCATTGCGCAATTAGTGATAAGCGAAAGAAACTACCGGGTATTGGTGGAAAGGATCACCGATGCCTTTATAGCATTGGATAATGAGTGGAAGTATACCTACATCAATCCGCAAGCCTCCATCCTGATCCATAAAAAACCGGAGGAAGTTTTGGGTAGGTCTGTGTGGGAGATTTTCCCGGAAGCAGTAGATTCAGCCACCTATCAAGCTATGCTTCGGGCTTTGCAGGAACAACGATATCAAACCAACGAAGATTATTTTGCTCCGCTTGATCTTTGGCAGGAAAACCATATTTACCCCTCACCGGATGGTATTTCCATGTTCATACGGGATATTTCTGAAAAAAAGCGTTTGCAATTAGCCTTGATGGAGCAGAAGCGGCGGGAACAGCAACGCCTTACGGCTACGGCACTGGCAGCCCAGGAGCGCGAACGAAACGCTATTGCTGTTGAATTACATGACAACGTGAACCAGATATTGGTGGGTACCAACCTGCTACTGACCATCATGCGTGATAATCCGGCAAAGGGAAAAGAATTACTCAATTCCTGTATGGACAGTATTCGGGAAGCCATATCCGAGAATCGGAAAATTGCCCATGAGTTGGTTACACCGGATCTGGAGACAGAGGGCCTGGTTGAACAATTGAACAGACTGGTGGGTAATATGCTTATACCTGCCGGCATCCAGGTAAAAATTGAGCGGGAAGAGTTTCAGGAAAAGGATCTTAAGGCCGATCAAAAACTGGCCTTGTACCGCATATTTCAGGAACAATGTGCCAATATTATTAAATACGCCAGTGCTTCAGAGGTATTGTTTCAGTTTCGGCAAACGGAAGGGAAGCATTTAATACTGATCGCGGACAATGGGAAAGGCGCCGAACCTTCCGATCTATATAAAGGTATCGGGTTGCATAATATATCTGCCAGGATAAATGTACTCGATGGACGCTCGGCTATTCATACAGCACCTGGTAAGGGGTTCAAACTTGAGATATCCCTGCCTTTTCAATGATCGGCATATATGTCCTCTTGCCTATCTTCACAAAAACCACATTATGCGCTATATCCTGATCATGCTCCTGGCCGGCTTGTTTTCCTGCGGTCCCAGATTCAGTACCGAAGCAGAATTGGAATCAAAACTGATGGAGACCATGCAGGAGCACCTGCGTATAAGTGCCAGACAGGGAGTAACCTTTACCGTAAAGGAAGTAATATGGGCCGAAAAGAGCCAGGACTATTTTTGTGAATTCCGGGTACGGATGCAGGATGGATCAAAAGATACGGTGGGTACCATGACCGCCCTGGTTTCCAAGGACTTCAAAACTGTGGAACGAAGCCAATAGACCCCTGTAATTTTTGGGTGCTGTTTTGATACTAATAATAAAAACGACCCATGCAAACAGGTGTTAAAAAGAGAACGGATATCCGATTCAATCGCATATTATATACCGGCTTTGTGTTGATAGCGGTCTGGTCTTATTTTTTTTCAAAAGATACAGGTACCGCGCTGGCCAATCTGGGTATTGCCCTGGCCTTTGATCCCTTTTCGCCCGAGGTTTCCTGGCCACAGCGCCCACTTTTCCAGCGGATCTGGTTAGGCGTACATATAATACTCGTGTTTGCCTTACTCTTCTTAACCATTTTTTGAATTTTCTGTTGTAAGGCAAAACTTTCTGCTTGAGCGAAAAAGAGTTTCTGGAACAGATCAGGTCCCATCAGGCCATCATCTACAAGGTGGTGAACCTTTATGCCTCCGATGCGGAGGAGCGGAAGGATCTTTACCAGGAGGTAGTGCTTCAATGTTGGAAGGGTTGGGCGAGTTTTCGGGGTGAATCGAAATTCAGCACCTGGTTGTACCGCATCAGCCTGAATACGGTATTTACCGCAAAAAGGAAGAAGAACAGGATCGAATATCCGGAACATGCCCCTGAGGAAGTGGGAATTGGACCAAGTGTTTTGGAAAACGAAAGGGCGGAAGTGTTGTACACGGCAATTCGCCGACTACCCGAAACCGACAGGGCCATCATTACCCTTCATCTGGATGGCTATGGCAATCAGGAGATCGCTGAAATGATGGGGATCACGGCCAATAGCATCAATGTAAAACTGTTCCGTATCCGCGAACGTCTTTCCAATCTATTAATCCCCCGAAACGTATGAGCGCAGACATTAACTGGAAACAATGGGAGCCTGGGGATAAGGTTCTGGAGGAGCTGCTTCAACCGGCGCGTCTGCATCGCCTGCATAGCAAGAATCCCCTGGTTGACCTTAAAAGGCAATTACTCTATTCCATGATTTGGGCAACGGGCATCACCATTGGTTATTTTTTCTTATTCCCTTATATCAACAGTGGCTGGGTAGTGGCCGGACTTGTGATCATGATCCTGTTTAATTTATTCCTTTTATATACAACCATTCGATTGTATCAACGGGTACAACCTGATATTTCTCCCAAAGCCAATTTGCTGGCGGAGTTGCGCCGGCACGATGCAGATTTTACACAATGGTGGGATCTGCAGCGGCGTGTAGCACTTTATGTTTACCCGGTAGCCGTTTCAGCAGGGTTTGTCTTCGGCGGCATGATGGGTTCAGGTAAAACGGTGGCACAACTTTTTGCCAAACCTGTCTTTTCGTGGGGGCTGCTTATTTGTATTATAGTGATGGTTCCTCTTTGTTTGAAATTCGCCAATTGGATGTTTGAGAAATCTTTTGGTAAACATCTGAAAATCCTGCGGGCGAACATTGAAGAACTCAATCAGGACTAACCCTGGTTGGTTTATGATTTCCTAACATTAAGTTCATTTTCGCTTAACATAGGGTGTGGTATGTTGCGTCCTCAACAAAAACACATGCCACTTATGAAACGAAAATTACTCATGCCCCTGGCTGTTATGGCCTTACTGGCATCTTGTACCCCCGGCGATCTGCCTCATCCGTCGAATGAAGATGCTGCAAGTTTTGAAGAGATCAGTTCCATTCAGGTTGGAGGTGAGGGCGCTGCCGAAATCTCTGCCTTTGATCCGGTAACCAAAAAATTGTTTGTGGTGACTAATAGTGGAACCACTCGTATTGATGTGATCGATCTTTCCAATCCTGCCAATCCTCAGATCATTGGAAACATTGATATCACGCCATTTGGTGGAGGTGTCAATAGCGTGGCGGTCAGCAATGGCCGGTTGGCAGCTGCCGTGGAAGGTTTTGCAAAAACAGACAATGGCAAGGTAGTGGTATTCAAAACCAATGATTATAGTGTGGTAAAGCAGATCGTTGTTGGCGCACTGCCGGATATGGTGACATTTACCCATGATGGGAAGTATATTTTAACCGCTAATGAAGGTGAGCCGAACAGTGATTACAGTATAGACCCTGTAGGTACGGTATCGATCATTGCGGTTAATCAGGGCTATTCGGTCAAGACGATAGGTTTTTCTTCGTTTGCCGGACAAGCCGCTGCGTTGAAAGCAAAGGGATTGCGTGTATATGGACCCAATGCCAGTTTTGCCCAGGATATGGAGCCTGAATACATAACAGTTTCGCAGGATGGAAATACGGCCTGGGTTACATTGCAGGAGAATAATGCCATTGCAAAGATCAATATCCCCGCGCGTAAGGTTACCCATATCTTTCCGCTTGGGTTTAAGAGCTACAATATTGCCGGTAATGAAGTAGATCCCAGCGACCGCGATGGTGGATATACACCTGCGTCCTGGAATGTAAAAGGAATGTATGAACCAGATGCCATCGCCGTACTGGAGCAGTTTGGAACACCTTATCTGTTTACCGCCAACGAAGGCGATGCCAGGGAGTATGATAATTTTGTAGAATTGAAACGGGTAAAAGACCTTACGTTGGATCCCACTGCCTTTCCCGATGCCACAATCAGACAGGATGCTAAACTGGGTCGTTTGAATGTGACCACCACGCTGGGTGATACAGATGGGGATGGTGATTTTGATGAGTTATATTCCCTGGGCTCCCGCTCCTTTACCGTTTGGAATGGCAATACAGGAAGCCGGATCTTCGACAGCGGCAATGACCTGGATGAGCAGTGTATCGCCATTTCCAAATACGATGATGGCCGTAGTGATGATAAAAGTGTTGAACCCGAAGGGATCACCCTTGGCCCGGTAGGCAACAAGGTTATCGCTTTTGTGGGCATGGAGCGCGCAGATGCCGTTTCGTTGTATGATGTTACCAATCCCCGCAACCCCAAGTTTATCAAATCGCTGGTAACAGGCGATGCTCCCGAAGGGCTTCTCCTGATCCCGGCCCAAAAAAGCCCCACAGGTAAAAGCCTGCTGGTGGTAACGAGTGAAGGTGACGGATTTGTGAAAGTATATAGTACACTTTAAGCCGCAACTATTTCAGTTAGGGATGACCGTTGATAGGTGACGCATGACAGATTTTTTTCAATTACTGTCATCCGCCATCTCTCAACGGTCATTTTTTTTACCCCTTTACCTCCTTTTTTCCCGATTCTTTGTGATATTTATTACAAAAAACAGGTCAAAAGTTGACAATGCTCAGTTTTTGCCAGTTTAGACGGGGATATTTTTACAGCTTGTAAGCAATCAACCAACACAAAATCAATTTTGTATGATACGTCCAACCAAAACAGATCTATTAGAATGGGTAAAGAAAATGGCCGCTCATTTCGAGCCTGACCGCGTTCATTGGTGCACAGGAACCGAGGAAGAATATAACATGCTTTGTAACCGCCTCGTAGAAAAGGGAACTTTTATAAAACTCAATCCTGAAAAACGCCCCAACAGTTTCGCCTGTTTCAGCGATCCAAGTGATGTGGCCAGGGTAGAAGACCGCACTTATATCTGCAGCCGCAGAAAGGAAGATGCAGGTCCTACCAATAACTGGTACGATCCTTCTGAAATGAAGAAAAAACTGGATACGATCACTAAAGGTTGCATGAAAGGCCGCACCTTGTATGTGATCCCCTTCTGTATGGGTCCGGTAGGTTCTTCTTTTTCCCGTTATGGGGTACAGCTCACCGACAGTGAGTATGTTGTTGTCAACATGAAGATCATGACCCGTATGGGTGAAGAGATCATGCCCTATCTGGATGAGCATTTTGTAAAATGTATCCATACCCTGGGTGCTCCTTTACAACCCGGACAGGAAGATGTTAAATGGCCTTGCAACCCCACTGAAAAATACATTACTCATTTCCCCGATGAGCGCCTGATTATATCTTATGGCAGTGGCTATGGAGGAAATGCCTTGTTAGGTAAAAAATGTTTTGCCCTTCGCATTGCTTCGGTAATGGGACGGGAAGAAGGCTGGCTGGCTGAGCACATGTTGATCCTGGGTGTGGAATCGCCCGATAAGGAGAAGACCTATGTGGCAGCGGCTTTCCCCAGTGCCTGTGGCAAGACCAATTTTGCGATGATGATACCCCCCGCCGGACTAAGTGACTGGAAAGTGACTACCGTCGGTGATGATATTGCCTGGATCCATAAGGGAGAAAATGGTAAACTATATGCCATCAACCCTGAAGCCGGTTATTTTGGCGTGGCCCCCGGGACCAATGAAAAAACCAATCCCAATGCGATGGCTTCGATCAAATCGAATACCATCTTTACCAATGTGGCTGTTACCCCCGACGGCGATGTATGGTGGGAAGGCATGACCAAAGAAGTACCCGACGGACTGATCGATTGGCATGGAAAGCCATTTGACAAAGCTGCCGGAAAACCTGCTGCCCACCCCAATGCCCGCTTTACCGCTCCAGCCCAACAAAACCCGGCGATTGATAGTGCCTGGGATGATCCCCATGGTGTACCTGTGGAAGCCTTCATCTTTGGAGGTCGCCGTAATAGTGTGATCCCGCTGGTGTACCAATCCTTTAACTGGAACTTTGGGGTTTACCTGGCTGCCACCATGGGTAGCGAAATGACCGCCGCCGCCTTTGGCGAGATCGGTAAAGTTCGTCGCGACCCCTTCGCCATGCTGCCCTTTATGGGTTATCATATGGGTGATTATTTCAACCATTGGCTCCAATTTGGCCGTGATATCCCCAATGCCCCGCGCATTTTTGGTGTGAACTGGTTCCGCAAGAATGAAAAAGGAGAGTTTGTATGGCCCGGATTTGGGGAGAACCTCCGTGTATTGAAATGGATCATTGGTCGCGTAAAAGGGAAAGCCTCCTCGGTGGAATGTCCCATTGGCTGGAGACCCCGCTATAGCGATATGGATTGGAAAGGATTGAGTGAAGATCAGTTCTCCAAAGAAACATTCAATGACATGATGTTGATCGATCGGGAATTGTGGAAACAAGAATTACTCGGACACGAAGAATTATTTGAAAAAGCATACGACCGACTTCCCAAAGAATTCCTTTTCATGAGAGAATTGCTGCTCTCCGCCCTGTGGCGTTCCCCGGCCAAATGGGGACTGGCGCCTGAGCGGCACGAATGAGAATGATTGCTTGCCTTTGAGTCCACTGTAGTTTAGGGACAGCGACACGTCATGTGTCGCTGTCTCCTATACTACCTAACTTCGTGAATTATGAACTGGTTTAGCAGTCTCTTCACCGAACCCGGTATTGCACAAACCGTGGTGATCTATGGCCTGGTGATGGCAATAGGTATCTGGCTTGGGAGGCTGAAAATTTTCGGCATTTCCCTGGGTGTTACCTGGATCCTTTTTGCAGGACTTTTCCTCTCTTATTTTGGTGTATCTGTTGAAAAAGAAACCGAACACTTTTTAAAAGAGTTTGGATTGATCCTTTTTGTGTACTCCATCGGTTTACAGGTAGGTCCCGGTTTCTTTGCCTCCCTTCGAAAGAACGCATTAGCAAATAATCTGCTGGCAGGTACGGTAGTGCTGTTGGGAATCCTGATCACCATCCTGTTTTATCTTTTTAGCGGAAACCATATCTCCGTCATGGCCGGGGTGATGAGTGGTGCGGTAACAAATACGCCTGGTCTCGCCGCGGCACAGGCTACGGTTGCCGATATGCATTTTACCGGCGGAGAAAGAAACCTGATCACGATCGCCTACGCGGTTACCTATCCGCTGGGTGTATTTGGTATCATCGGGGCCTTGTTGGTTCTTAAAAAATTCTTTGGCATTGATCTTGAGCGCGAGCAGGAATTACACCGAAAACTTGGAAAGATCAGGGCCGACCGACCAATCTCCATTCACCTTACATTGGAAAATAAACAGGTGGTGGGTAAACCCTTGCGCAAATTGTTTGAAATGCTCAAGGAAAGGATCGTGGTTTCCCGGATGCTTCATGAAGGGGAAATCATCACTCCCAATCCGGAGACACAGTTATCCGAAGGCGATGTACTGCTGATCGTCACCTCTCGTCGCCAGGTAGAGCAACTGAAGATGCTGATCGGATCAGAAGCCTCGATCGATCTGCGCAAAGCCAAAGGCAGTGCCTTGCAATCAAGTTATATTGTTGTCACCAATGATGCGGTGACGCATAAACGTCTGGGTGATATTCTGGAGTTTCATGATGAGGAAGGATTTACCTTAACCCGCTTAAACCGCGCCGGTATTGAAATGGTGCCCCATGGTGATATCTTCCTGCAATTGGGGGATACCGTGAAAGTAGTGGGTACTCAGGAAGGAATACAGGCGGTAACAGAAGTAATGGGTAACTCACTCAAAAAACTGGAAGTACCCGATCTGGCCCCGATCTTTATTGGTATTGTATTAGGTATCATCCTCGGCAGCATTCCCTTTCATATTCCGCATATACCCATGGCCGTTAAGATCGGTATGGCGGGTGGTCCTTTGATCATTGCGCTTTTATTAAGCCGGTTTGGGGGTATGTTCTACCTCACCAATTATACTACCAATAGTGCCAATCTCATGATCCGTGAATTAGGGATCGGTTTGTTTTTGGCCAGCGTAGGCTTAAGCAGCGGCGGTAACCTGTCGACCGCTTTTGCCGATGGTACGGGTTGGACCTGGGTGGGAATGGGTGCTGTGATCACCGTTCTTCCGTTATTGATCACCGGTATCGTTGCGATGAAATATTTCCGGAAAACATTTTTTGAAACCTGTGGCCTATTGGCTGGCGCATCCACCGATCCACCCGCTCTGGCATTTGCCTCCAAATTGGCTGGTAGCGATATTCCCGCCATTACCTATGCCACAGTTTATCCCCTAACCATGATCCTCCGGATCGTAGGGGCACAGTTGCTCATCCTGTTTTTCCTTTGAATTCGTAATTTGACCTTGAATACACATCCATGTCTCCTCATTTTCGCCGTATTTTCTTTCTGTTTTTTCCTTTTTTTCTCCTGGCAGGCAATAGCCAGGCTCAATACCGCGCCCATGTAAAAGAGCGCTCGCTTTCCTGGATCGGTTTTATTACACAGGTAAAATTGAAAAAGGGCTGGATCTTATTGGCCGATGTGCACCACCGCCGGGATGAATTCATGGCCAATCCCAATTTTTATATCATCCGTACAGGTTTGGGTAAGTCACTTCCCCGGAATCACCTGGTGGCTGCCGGGGTGGCCCATATGTGGCTCTCCACCTCCGCTCAGGGGGAGCATTTCTTTACAGATGAGAACCGGATCTATGAACAATGGTCACATAGCAGCAAATGGGGAAAGATCAATTTTCTTCAACGGATTCGCAATGAACAACGCTGGCAGCAAACCGTGGTCAACGGACAAAAGACCGGCTACAACCGTTTCTCCAACCGGTTCAGGTATCTGGTTCAATGGACCTTTCCCCTATCCAAAAACACCTATGTGCCTTCCCTGGTGTTGGCCGATGAAGCCATGTGGCAGGTAGGTAAGGACATCGCCCATAACCAGTTTGACCAGAACCGGATCTTCTTAGGGATCAAACAAAAGGTCACCTCTTCGCTTCAATTTGACTTTGGTTATATGAATTTGCGCCAGCAAAAACCCGATGGTATTAATTGGGATAATAATCACATTCTTAGACTCTTTCTCTACTATCAACCCCACAGAGATTAAGGTACGGATTGATAATAATCAGTTTTTCCCCTGACCGATATATCCTATTTCCGGGGGAACATGGACTAACTATGCGGATACAAATCGCACCTCTAAATCTTTTTATCATGGGACAGAAAGCAAAAGCGGTAAAGAAGGTTAAAAAAGCAACAAAACCAACAAAGACCCGCAAGTATGTTTATTCATTTGGCGGCGGCAAAGCCGACGGAAACGAATCAATGAAAAACCTCCTGGGAGGTAAAGGCGCCAATCTGGCTGAAATGGCCGGGCACCCGAACCTGAAACTTCCGGTACCTCCGGGTTTCACCCTCACCACCGAGGTTTGTACCTATTATTATGATAACCGCAAATCCTATCCGAAGGAATTGAAGGATCAGGTGGGCAAAGCCCTGGAAAGCGTGGAAAAGCTGATGGGAAAGAAATTTGGGGATAAGAACAACCCCCTGTTGCTTTCGGTCCGCTCCGGCGCTCGTCGCTCCATGCCCGGAATGATGGAAACTGTATTGAACATCGGGTTGAATGAAGAAACCATCAAAGGCCTGATCGCTCATACCGGGGATGAACGCTTTGCGTATGATGCCTATCGCCGGTTGATCATGATGTATGCCGATGTGGTAATGGAAAAAGCCGCCGGTATTGAACCCAAAGGGAAAGGCATCCGCAAACAACTGGATGAAAAACTCGAGGCCATCAAGACCAAACAAGGATATAAAAGTGATACAGACCTTACCGCTGAAGAACTGAAAGGGCTGGTAAAAGATTATAAGGCCACTGTAAAGAAAGTATTGGGAACTGATTTTCCTGATGATCCGATGAAACAATTATGGGGTGGTATCGGCGCTGTATTCAGCAGTTGGAACGGAAAGCGCGCCTTTGAATACCGCCGCATTGAAAAGATACCTCACGAATGGGGAACAGCCGTGAATGTACAAGCCATGGTGTTTGGCAATATGGGCAATGACAGTTGCACAGGTGTAGCGTTTACCCGTAACCCCGGAAATGGTGAAAATCATTTCTATGGTGAATACCTGGTCAATGCACAAGGAGAAGATGTGGTGGCTGGTATACGCACCCCTGCTCCGGTAAATGCCTATTCGAAAAATGATCAGAGTAAGCACATGCCTACCCTGGAAATGATCATGCCGGTTCAGTATAAAGAATTGTTTGCCTATCAACGCAAGTTGGAAAAGCACTATAAGGATATGCAGGACATTGAGTTTACCATTGAAAAGGGAAAACTCTATATGTTGCAATGCCGTGTGGGTAAACGAAATGGTGTTGCCGCTGTACGGATGGCAACCGAAATGTTTACGGAGAAATTGATCAATGCCGAAACCGCGATCATGCGCGTTGGACCCAACCAATTGGTAGAGTTGTTACTCCCCATGCTGGATCCTAAAGCCGAACTCGCCAATAAAGCCATTGCCAAAGGATTACCCGCCGGTCCCGGTGGTGCCATTGGCCAGGTGGTATTTACTTCTGAAGAAGCCGTGGAACGCGCCTCGATCGGAGAGAAAGTAATCCTGGTTCGCGAGGAAACTTCTCCGGAAGATGTGGATGGCATGCATAAATCACAGGCGATATTGACCACCAAAGGAGGTATGACCTCTCACGCCGCCCTGGTAGCCCGAGGATGGGGACGTTGCTGTATCGTTGGTTGTGGTGATATCGAGATCAATATGGAACACCGGACCTTTACCACCAAAGATGGTCAGGTGATCCGGGATGGAGACTGGATCAGTTTGAATGGAACAAAAGGGTTGGTGTACAATGGACGTTTGCCTTTGGTAGACATCGATATTGACAGCAATAAATCCTACAAGGACCTGATGAAGATGGTGGACAAAGTGAAAGTGATGGGTGTACGCGCCAATGCAGAAACACCTTCGGATGCCATCCATGCCGCTAAGTTTGGCGCGGAAGGTATCGGGCTCTTCCGGACAGAACATATGTTCTATGGAGAAGGAAGTGATAAGCCTTTATTCCTGTTGCGGAAAATGATCGTTAGCCGCACTGAGGAAGAAAGAAGAAAGGCATTGAATGAATTGTTCGTTTTTGTAAAAAGCGATATCAAGAAGACTCTTGAGGTGATGAAAGGTCATCCCGTGACCATTCGCCTGCTTGACCCGCCACTCCATGAATTTGTTCCGCATGACAAGGAGAAATTACTTGTGCTGAGTAAAGAACTGGGTGTTCGTATGAGTGTATTGAGAAGAAGGGTATTGGCCTTGCATGAGAATAACCCCATGCTGGGACATAGAGGGGTACGCCTTGGGATTAGTTATCCTGAGATCACTGAAATGCAGGTACGCGCCATTTTGGAAGCTGCCGGTGAAATGAAGATTGCGGGTAAGAAAGCATTGCCCGAGATCATGATCCCGGTGACCTGCTCACTCAACGAATTGATCCACCAACGGAAGATCGTGGATACCGTGTATAAAGAGGTTTGCGCCAAACTCAAACTGAAAAACATTGCCTATCTGTATGGTACCATGATCGAGATACCAAGGGCTGCCCTGAAAGCTTCCCGTATGGCCGAAGCCGCCGAGTTCTTCAGCTTTGGTACCAATGACCTTACACAGATGAGCTTTGGTTTCAGTCGCGATGATATTGGTGGGTTCCTGCCCAACTACCTTGACCAGAAGATCCTGCCGGATGATCCATTCCAAACCATTGACCAGGAAGGCGTGGGTGAATTGATCAAAGAGGGTACTATCCGCGGTCGTAAAACCCGCCCCGGACTGAAAGTCGGTATTTGTGGTGAACACGGAGGCGATCCGGAGAGTGTGAAATTCTTCCATCGCATCGGACTCAACTACGTGAGTTGCTCACCGTTCCGGGTGCCTATTGCAAGACTGGCAGCGGCGCAGGCAGCGATCGAGTTTAAGAGGAAGTGAAGGTTTAGTTAACCGCAGAGAACAGGAGGACGCGGAGCTACGCAGAGATATTTTTAAAATTGACGATTTACTAAAAGCTATTAGCTTTTAGCACGCTCATTATCTCTGCGTAGCTCAGCGTCCTCCTGTTCTCTGCGGTTAATCTCTTGGCGCACCCCTGCGCCTTCGCGCCCTTGCGGTGAATATCCAATAAAAATTTGTTTCTCTGAACGGTGTTCATTATTTTGCACCCGCAAATGACGATCACAGAAAGAAAACAACGCGAAAAGGAGGAAATGCGCCAATTGATCCTCGACGGGGCACGGGAAGTGTTCCTGGAGAAGGGTTATGAGCATACCTCGCTTCGCAATATTGCCGAGCGCATCGAGTACAGCCCCGGTACTATCTATCTGTATTTCAAGGACAAAGATGAAGTTTTCCATGCCCTTCACGAGGAAGGCTTTCGCCGGATGCTGGTACAGATGCAGCCGCTTCAACACGTAACCCATCCCTTTGAACGGCTAAAGGCCATGGGCCGGGTTTACCTGGAGTTTGCCAGTAAAAACAAGGATTTCTATGACCTGATGTTTATTATTTCAGGTCCAATGAAGCACGAAAACGTGGGTCACGAAAAGTGGGAAATGGGTAACCGCACCCTGAATTACCTTAAAGATGTGCTGCGCGATTGCCAGGCGGCGGGCTATTTCAAGGGGAAAGACGTAGAATACCTGTCATTTTTCATTTGGTCCTCCATGCATGGCATGTGTGCATTGTATTGCCGCGACAGGTGCCAGGCCTACCCGGATCATAATGCAAATGACCTGATGGAACAGGGCTTTAAAGTATTTGTAGAGATATTGGAAAAGGGGTGACCCTTTTTTTTGCCATAATGATGAACGATGTTCATTAATTAAACATTAATTATTAAACCAAGACCATGGAATCAGGAACGAAAACCTTTCTGCTAAGCCTTTTTCTTTTTGGTGCAGGAGTTTCGGGTATGGCGCAAACCGCGCTTGACCGGTACATCACCGAGGGGCTTGCCCAAAACCTGGTATTAAAGGAAAAACAGGGAAGCCTGGAAAAAAGCCTTGTTGCCCTGAAAGAGGCGAAGTCCTATTTTTTACCCAGCAGTAGTTTTGAAACTCAGTACACCCTGGCGGGAGGTGGGCGCGCCATTGAGATACCGGTGGGTGATCTGCTAAACCCGGTTTATTCTACGCTGAACCAGCTTACTTCCTCCAACAATTTCCCGCAGATAAAAAATGTGTCGGAGCAATTGGCGCCGGATAATTTCTATGATGCGCGAATTAAAACCGTCATGCCCCTGATCAACCCGGATATCCGTATCAACCGGGATATCAAAACCAAACAGACAGGGTTAAAAGAAACGGAGATCCTGATTTATAAGCGAGAATTGATAAAAGAGATCAAGACCGCCTATTACAATTACCTGATGTCGGGCAAGGCGATTGATATCTATGCCAATGCCCTGGTGGTGGTAAACCAGAATTTGCGTTTGAATCAATCCTTGTTGGCCAATGGCAAGGGACTCCCGGCCTATGTGTCACGCGCGGAAAGTGAAGTAAAGCAGGTAGAAGCCCAATGGCAAAATGCAAAGAATGAACAAGCCAATGCACGCGCTTATTTTAATTTTTTATTGAACCGCTCTTTATTGGATACGATCGAAGTGATGGATATGACCTGGAGCGAAACATTTTTGGATCCGCTGCAGTCATCCATTGAAGGACAGTCGGCCAGGAGAGAAGAATTGAAAAGTTTGGACATTGCCCGGGATATCAATGCCGATCTTTTAAAAATGAATAAATCCTATCGGGTACCCCGGCTCAATACCTTTCTCGACCTCGGCGCACAGGGATTTGACTTTAAAGTAAAGGACGGTTCGCTGTTTTATATCGCGGGACTGCAATTACAGATCCCCCTTTTCCAGGGTAAAAGAAACCTCTACAAGATCCAGCAACAGGAGATCGAGATTAAGAACCTGGCATTGACCACCTCCAATACACAGCGGCAACTGGAGCTGGCTGCCTTTGTAAGTCGCAACAATGCCTTGAATGCCTATCAAAACCTGTTAGCCTCCCGAAAGCAACAGGAGTCGGCACAATCTTATTTTAAGTTGATCGACCGGGGCTACCGCGAAGGCATCAATGGTTTCATTGAGTTGCTGGATGCCCGCAACCAACTTACGACCAGTCAGGTGCAGACCAATATTTTAGAATTTAAACTCTTATCAGCTCTGGCTGATCTGGAACGTCAAACCGCATCATATCCCTTTAACCAATAAACGTTTTTATGAGGACATTTTATTTATTCATGACCCTGGCCCTGGTGTTGTCGGCCTGTTCGGACAAGAAAAAGGCAACCACGGAGGCAACGGCCAATACGGAGACCGTGCCAGTAAAAATCGCGCCTGTTTCCAGTACGGATCAAACCGGTTCCTTGGTTCTTTCAGGTATTCTGCATACCGAAGAAGAAACAAAACTCTCCTTTAAAATTGGCGGCGTCATTGACCAGATCGCTGTGGAGGAAGGGCAATATGTACGGAAAGGTCAATTACTCGCTTCGCTCAAATCAACCGAGATCGCTGCCCAGGTAAACCAGGTGAAGTTGTCTGTAGAAAAAGCAGAAAGGGACCTTCAACGCGCACAGAATCTTTATAATGATAGTGTCGCTACCTTGGAGCAATTACAAAATGCCAAGACCGGTGTGGACATAGCCCGGCAAAATCTGCAGCAGGTCACCTTCAATCAGCAATACTCCAGGATTTATGCACCCACAGACGGGTTTATTGCCCGCAAAATATCGCAGACCGGTGAACTGGCCGGCCCGGGTACACCTATTCTGATCATGGGTTCAGTATCACCAACCAGCAAATGGATACTTAGTGTAGGCGCAGCCGATCGCGAATGGGCTGCCATGGAAAAGGGAAACAAGGCAACAGTTACGCTGGATGCTTTTCCTGGAAAAGAATTTCAGGCAGTGGTAAGCCGAAAATCCCTGGCTGCTGATCCCGTCTCCGGTTCATTTGAGGTGGAGTTACAAGTGGCCTTTGGCGATACACGTCCTGCCATTGGCATGTTTGGCAAGGCCCGTGTAAAACCGGCAAAAGCAGTAAGCGGATTCACGATTCCCTATGAGGCCCTGTTGGAAGCTGACGGGAAAAAAGGATATGTGTTTGTATCCAATGACCAGAAGACCGTCAAGCGTATCGAGGTACAGATCGGGTCAATGGACAATAACCAGGTGTATATCGAAAGTGGGTTGGAAGGTTTTGCCTATGTGGTCATTTCCGGAAGCCCCTATTTATCTGACCGAAGTTCCATTACCATCATAAAATAATACTGACCATGAAATTGACATCCTTTTTTGTAAGGAACTATCAGTTCACACTGGTCATGTTCCTGATGGTGGTGGTGGTAAGTGCAACCACTTTGCTCACCATGCCCCGGGCGGAGGATCCGGAGATCAACCCCCCTCAATACCCGATCATAGTTTTATATCCTGGAACCAGTCCAAAGGATATGGAAGAACTGGTGGTAAAACCCATCGAGAAGAAAGTGACTGAATTGGAGAACATCAAAAAGATCACGACAACGATCGAAGATGGTGTGGCGGTGCTTATTGTGGAGTACAAGTACAATAGTGATGTGGAGGCCAAATACCAGGAGTTGGTTCGTGAGGTCAACGCCCTGGAGTCGGAATTGCCGGATGATATATACAGTATAAAGGTAAATAAGGTATCGCCTACCGATGTAAGCATTTTGCAAATGGCCCTTGTGTCGGAGAATGCATCCAATGAAAAATTGAAAGCGTATGCCGAGGACCTGAAGGAGCAATTGGAAAAAGTGAAAAGTCTGAAGCGGGTGAACTATTGGGGGGTACCAGATCAGGTAGTGCGGGTGGATATGCAATTGGATAAACTGGCGCAATTGAAGATCCCCATCAATTATGTGATCGGGAGTATCCAGAGTGAGGCGGCCAATATTCCGGCGGGCAGCATCCGTGCTGGGACCAAATCCTTCAATGTAAAGACAAGCGGCAAGTACAAGGACCTGGAAGAAATAAGGAATACGGTAGTGTATAGTGGAAACGGGAAACAGGTTTATTTGAAAGATGTGGCTGAGGTCGGATTCCGGTATGAGGAGGAAAAATACATAACCCGGATCAATGGCCATCGGTGTGTATTGGTGACGGCGGCCCAGAAATCAGGAGAGAATATTTCGGCTACACAAGATGCCTATCGTCCGGTGATCGATTCATTTGAAAAGAAACTACCGGCAAATATTGCCCTCATCCGAAATTTTGATCAGGCGGATAATGTAAGCAGCCGTCTCGGTAGCCTGGGTATGGACTTTCTCATCGCCATCGGGCTGGTGTTGATCACCTTGTTACCCCTGGGATGGAGAGCTTCCCTGGTAGTGATGGTGGCCATTCCTTTATCGCTAGGTTTGGGTATTGTCACCATGAACTTTCTGGGTTTCTCTTTGAATCAGTTAAGTATTGTGGGATTTGTGGTGGCACTTGGCTTGTTGGTGGATGACAGTATTGTGGTGGTGGAAAATATTGAACGATGGCTCCGCGAAGGACATAGTCGTACCTATGCGGCCATTGAAGCCACCAAGCAGATCAGTCTGGCTGTACTGGGATGTACCGCTACCCTGATGATCGCCTTTTTGCCCCTGGTCTTCTTACCCGAAGCCTCCGGTGAATTCATCCGTGGCTTACCTATGGCCGTAATTACATCGGTATTTGCCTCCATGCTGGTGTCTCTCACCATTGTGCCCTTTATGGCGAGCAAATTATTAAGGCAACATACCAATCCCGAAGGAAATATTTTTCTCCGTGGGTTAAAGAAGATCATTCATGGCAGTTATTCACGTTTATTGGTAAAAGCGTTGAACCGGCCTGTTCTCACCCTGATCATTGCCTTTGCCTTATTTGCCGGATCACTGGCAGTGTTTGGAATTATCGGGTTCAAATTATTCCCAACTTCGGAGAAACCCCAGTTCCTCATCAATGTGAAGATGCCGCTTCAAAGCAATGTGGATGCCACCAATGAAATGACCCGGTATGTGGAATCTGAATTAAAGAAAGTAAAAGAAGTGGCATTCTATACCAGCAATATTGGGAAAGGGAACCCCCGCATCTATTACAATGAGATACCCGAGAATGAGAAGAGTGACTATGCGCAGATCTATGTACAACTGCAAAAGGATGTAAAGGCCTACGAAAAGAAAAAGATCATTGATGACCTTAGAAAACAGTTTGAAAGCCAGCCTGGTGCCCGGATCGAAGTAAAGGATTTTGAGCAGGGTCCACCGGTTGAAGCTCCCGTGGCCATCCGGGTTACCGGTGACAACCTGGATACACTCCGGAAGCTGGCGGCTCAAACCGAGGCCCTTATCAAATCTATTCCCGGTACCATCTATGTCACCAATGACATAGGCGTGTTGAAATCCGATCTTAAGCTGAAGATCAACACCGACAAAGCCCGTGGTCTTGGTATTCAGACAGCCGATACTGATAAAACCCTGCGCCTGGCCGTATCCGGATTTGAAGCCGGGAAATATACCAATGCGGAAGGTGATGAGTATGATATTATGATCGGGGCGCCCAAAGGGAATTATCCCACGCTGGATAATTTTGAATCAGTGTATGTAAACAATGCATTGGGTACACCCATCCCGCTCAAGCAAATAGCTACTCTTGAGTTCGAGTCATCGCCTTCTACCATCAAGCACCTCGACAAAAAACGATTTGTGATGGTCAAAGCCTTTACCAGCAAAGGAGTGCTTGCCGGAGAGGTCAATGCGGCTTTTGAAGAAAAAGCAAAATCGATCCAATGGCCTGATGGCTATGCGTATCAGATCGCCGGTGAGGCTGAAGGTGAAAAGGAAGCCTTTGGCGGGGGTTTTATGACCGTTGTCATTGCCACGGTGTTTCTCTTTATCATGGTGCTGATCCTGGAGTTTAAAACCTTGAAGAGTACGCTTATCGTATTATCCGTTATTCCCCTGGGTATTATTGGCGGGGTATTGATGTTGTGGGTTACGGGTAACCCCATGTCCTTTGTGGCCATTATTGGTTTTATCGGGCTCGCAGGGGTGGAAGTGAAGAACTCCATCCTGCTGGTGGATTTCACCAATCAGTTGCGGGAGGAAGGAAAGGGCTTGGATGAAGCGATCCAGATCGCCGGGGAGTTGCGTTTCCTGCCCATTGTGCTTACGAGTTTAACGGCCATTGGTGGTTTAACACCCATTGCACTCAACAGCAATCCGCTGATTTCACCGTTGGCGTTGGTGTTGATTGGCGGGTTGATCTCGTCTACTTTGTTGTCGCGGATTGTGACACCGGTGGTGTATAAGTTGATACCGCCGAGAGTGAAGTAGAAAAGGTAGAATTAGAAATAAGGAACATAAAATAAGGAATAAAAAAGTAGAGATCCGCTTCCCAACTTTCTTATTCCTTATTTTATGTTCCTTTTTTATTATTTAATCTACTTCAGGCTCCTGCTGGCTCAAACAGTGAAAGCTCCCCAATCCCCAGATGATATCGGTGGAATCAATGCCTACTACTTTCCGTTCGGGAAAGCATTCTTGTATAATTCCCAATGCTTTGTCATCTTTATCACAGTTGAAAACTGGTACTATGACTGCATGGTTGGCAATGTAAAAGTTGGCATAGGAAGCCGGGAGGCGCTGCCCTTCATACACTACTTCATCGGGCATGGGTAGTTCAACGATATTTAGTTGTTTCCCATTGAGCAGGCGGAGTTTTTTTAATTGTTTCAGGTTGTGTTGGAGCAGGGCATGATTTTCATCCAGCTTGTTTTCTTCAATGACCGTGAGCACTGTATCTTCATTCACAAAACGCACCGTATCGTCGATATGACCGTCGGTGTCATCACCCACAATGCCTTCATCAACCCAAAGGATCTGCTCTACTCCGTAGTAATTACGTAGATAATCTTCAATCTGGTCCTGGTTAAGATGCGGATTGCGATTGGGATTGAGTAAGCAGGCGGTGGAGGTGAGCAGGCTTCCTTTTCCATTGAATTCGACACTTCCGCCTTCCATCACAATACCCGGATGAAAGACCGGGATATCAAATTGTTTTCCAATAAGCGTAGGGATGACATCATCCAGATCAAAGGGCGGGTATTTGTTTCCCCAGGCATTATACCCCCAATCTACGATCACTTTTTTGATATCGGCATCGGGGTTTACTAAAAAAGCCGGACCATGATCGCGGCACCAGGCATCATTAGTAGGGTGAAAATAGAATTCGATTCGGGAGAGGTCAACGCCGGCTTTTTCCAAATGTCCGATGGCGAATTGACGCATGGTTTCATCGGCTACATTGATCCGCACGATCTCCGATTTGGAGACCTCCTTAATAAAACGACAATAATTGGGGTAAATGAGATTGATTTTTCCGGGCCAGCTCTCTTCTTTATGCGGCCAACTCAACCACATGGCTTCATGCTTTTCAAACTCGGCGGGGAAACGGTATCCTAATTGCTTGGGCGTAGGTCCGGGGTCCGGGGTCCGGGGTCCGAGGTTATTCGAGATGGGGCTCATTTACGGGTATTCTTTTTAAAGAGGTTTTTAAAGCAGTAATTTTTATTAGAAGTTGGTGACATCGATGATAAATATTATTAAAATCATCATCCTGAATTATTTTTCTTGATTTTGCCAGGTGTAAGCATGCAACAACTTCAATATTTGATCTTAATGCAATGGACAAAAATCGTGAAAACTCCGGATTTGATTGACTCGTTGAACCCTCTGCGATATTTAATGACACAGAATCTGCCGCTCGTTTAATTTGAGAACTCAATACAAACATTTCATCCTTTGGAAATTTTTTCGTGATTAAATGCACTTGCATTGATAAATCTAGCGCTTGTTGCCAAACAACAAGTTTTTCAAACTTGAATTTCATAAGGTAAAGGTTTAGTTATTTTATTTCCCTACTCCCAACCCCGGTCTTCCGACCCCGGACCCCCGACCCTAACTATTCGGAGTCAATATATCGTTTTGTTAGCGGTTGATAGGAGTCTATTCTTCTATCACGCAGGAAAGGCCAGTGGGTACGATAGCTGTCCGTTTTACTTAAATCAAGTTCCTGTATATGGATCTCTTCCTGATCGTGGGAGGCTTTGTAAAGGATCGAACCGAATGGGTTGGTGATAAAGGAGCCGCCCCAGAATTTCATGGCACCATTTTGCTCGAGTCCAACCCGGTTTACGCTCACCACATGTATGCCATTAGCGACGGAATGGCTGCGTTGAATGGTTTGCCATGCATTGTATTGTTCGGTATTGGTAGCCTCATCCTGTGACGTTGCCCAACCAATGGCAGTGGGATAGAATAATATTTCGGCACCCATAAGGGCGGTGATGCGGGCGGCTTCAGGATACCATTGGTCCCAACAAATAAGTACACCAATCGTAGCAAATTTTGTTTTAAACACTTTATAGCCCAGGTCACCGGGGGTGAAGTAGAATTTTTCGTAATAGGCAGGATCATCGGGGATATGCATTTTCCGGTACTTGCCTAAGTAAGTGCCGTCTGCATCCAGCACGGCGGTGGTATTATGGTAAAGCCCCTGGGCCCTTTTCTCAAACAGGGAGGCAATGATTACTACGCCTGTTTCTTTGGCCACAGCCGCGAGGCGGTCGGTTGACGGACCGGGTATGGGTTCAGCGAGTTTGAAATGCTCATAATCTTCCACATCGCAGAAGTACAGGGAGGTAAACAGCTCCTGGAGGCATACGATCTGGGCGCCCTTTTTTGCGGCTTCTTTTACCTTTTCAATGGCCTTGGAAAGATTGGCCTCTTTATCGGCTGTACAGCTCATTTGTACCAAGCCTACTTTTACTTTGGTCATGTATGTGGTTTTGCTTGGCGAAATTATTGTTTTTTGGTGGGTTTCACCGCAGGGAGCAGGGGATCTTGGATGTTGGATGATGGATGTTGGATGTTGGATGACAGAGGACGGATGACAGATGACGGAGGGCGGCTATAGTTTATTTATAAAAAGAAAATGTTCTTGTTCGAGTCGCCAGAGGCGACAAGATAACCGTGCGAGACCAGAGGTCTCGCACAGCCGCCCTCCGCCCTTCGACTAACATCCAACATCCAACATCCGTCATCCGTCATCTGTCATCCGTCCTCTGTCATCCAACATCCCCATTCCCCGCGGTAAATTCCCTTCAAATACAATAATTTCGTCCACAAATTCACCAGCATGGCCATTCGCATCTTCATCACGGGCGGGACATTCGACAAGGAATACAACGAGATAACCGGACAATTGTATTTTAATGACACCCACATGCACGACCTGCTGGACATGGGCCGTTGCCGGGTGCCCGTCGAGATCCGTACCCTGATGATGATCGACAGTCTGGAAATGACCCAGGAAGACCGGGAATTGATCGTCCACCAATGCAATCAATGTGAAGAGGAAATGATCGTGATCACCCATGGTACAGATACCATGGCGGACACCGCCCAGGTGTTGGCAGAAAAGGTAAAGGATAAAACGGTGGTACTAACCGGTGCCATGATACCTATTAAATTTGGTAGTTCTGACGGGTTATTCAATCTCGGCAGCGCCATCGCTTTTGTTCAAAGCCTGCCCAAAGGGGTGTATGTGGCCATGAATGGAAGGTATTTTAAAGCCAATAATGTGAGAAAGAATAAGCAGACTGGTGTATTTGAAGAAATCGCCTAGTAATCCTGCAATAGATTTCTTGATCTGTGAATGATATCACGAATTACAACTTTGTCAGAAAATACTTCAAAGGTTATCGTCCAGGACAAATAGCTTACTTGCCTGACCTCAGATTTTGTAAAAGTGAGATCAGTGTTTAATCGATATGCATAGGGGTTGTGACCTATTTCCAATAACTTTCTATACATTTTTCCCCGAAGCTTTTCAGCGGTAAGTGGCCTTTTCTGAATGACTGCTACGTAATTGATGATTTCTTCAATTTGAATTTTTGCTCTTTTCGATAGCTCAACTTCGATGACTGAATTACTTTTCTTTCTTCCCATTCCCTTATTACTTCTTTTAATGGTCTGGAAGGTGAATTCCAACCCTCTTTTAAATGTTGAATAAATTCGTCTCTTGTTAAAGGATAGCCGGGAAGTACCAAGCTTTTGAAGTTTGTTTTCATAAACCAAAAATAATCTCTCGCGAATTTTAAAAAAGACCGGTTTACACGACTCGTATTTTACATCGTAGAAAACTGCTTGTGTTTATCTCGATCTGTTTTACATGCCATTTTTCTTCCTATCTTTCCCGCATGTCTTTGCGGGATAATGACAATAAGTGGTTTCGGTTAGCCTCGGCCCTGGTGAACAATAGCGACCGGCATGTTTTCCTGACTGGAAAGGCTGGAACGGGTAAGACCACTTTTCTAAAACATATTCAGGAGACCACCTTCAAGAAGTCGGCTGTAGTAGCGCCAACCGGCGTAGCCGCTATCAATGCCGGGGGTGTGACCATGCACTCTTTTTTTCAACTACCCTTTGGTCCCTATGTGCCGGTTCAGGCAGGTTGGAACAGCCAGGCTTCGGATAGCGGGAGCCTGTTTAAGCAGATCCGGTTCAACAAGGCCAAGCGTGACCTGTTAAACGAACTGGAATTACTGATCATTGATGAAGTGAGTATGGTGAGGGCCGATATGCTCGATGCAGTGGATGCTATCTGCAGGCATTTTCGGAAACGTCCCGACCTTCCCTTTGGCGGATTGCAGGTACTCTATATTGGCGATCTTTTTCAGTTGCCCCCTGTGGTGAACGATGAGGAATGGAAAAATATTCTTTCCCTGCATTACAAAAGCCCTTTCTTTTTTGATGCCCAGGTAATACGTGACGCGCCGCCCCTTGTGGTTGAACTTAAAAAGATCTACCGCCAGGATGAAGAAGCCTTTATTCATATCCTGAATCAGATACGGAATAACCAGGTGAACGAAGCCGACCTCGATCGCCTGCATGAACATTTTGACCGGAGTTTTGAACCCGCATATGGCGATACTTATATCACCCTGACCACACACAACAATAAAGCTGACCAGATAAACCAACAACAGTTGCAGCGTTTACGCGGTGACCTGGAGCAATTTCAGGCCGAAGTGGAAGGTGAGTTTGGAGAGAAGTCATTTCCCGCTGACAAGAACCTGCAATTAAAGATCGGGGCCCAGGTCATGTTCCTTAAGAACGATAAAGGTGACCGAAGACGATTTTATAATGGGAAACTGGCTACCGTCAACCGGATAGAGCCGGACGCTATCTATGTATCTACCGGCGATGAACCGGATGATATAAAAGTGGAGCGGGAGACCTGGACCAATATCCGGTATAATTATGACCGCATGGCCGATAAGGTGGAAGAGGAACAGTTGGGAAGTTTTAAACAGTTTCCGCTACGCCTTGCCTGGGCCATCACCATTCACAAAAGCCAGGGGCTGACCTTTGAAAAGGCCATCATTGACGCGGGTTCTTCCTTTGCAGCTGGTCAGGTCTATGTGGCCCTGAGCCGGCTTACCTCCATGAAAGGCCTGGTGCTTTTTTCCCGCATTCATCCCAATGCTATCCATACGGATGAGCGCGTGCTTGCGTTCGTGAATAAAGAAATGGATGAGGAGGAGATGGAGAAATTGGTGGAAGAAGAACAAAAACGATTTGTGGAACAATCCCTGATCGGGTTCTTTCAATGGGATAAACTTACTTCCCTGGTGGCTGAATTTGTGGAAGCCTACGATGACCGACAGATCCCCGATAAGGAATGGGCCGTTCAATGGGCGAGGGCTTTCTTTTTGAAAGTTGTGGAGCAACAACAGGTGGGTGCCAAATTTGCACGGCAGTTGGAAGACCTTATCCATGCTGATCCGGTGGATTATGCCTTTCTGAAATCCCGTACCGAAGCAGCCATCAACTATTTTCATCCCATTTTATATCAATTGATGGCCAACCTCCAGGAGCATATTGATGCCGTCAAGATCAAGAAGAAGTCAAAAAAATATACCAACGAGCTTCGGGAGATCAAGACCTTACTCCAGCGGAAACAGTATCAGTTGAAACAGGCCGGGGCACTGGCGGCTGGATTGGCTGAGCAGCAAGCGACTTCTCAATTGATCGATCTGATCGAGGGTAAAAAGCTGATCGCAACGTCTAAAACAGAAACTCCCCAACCCGAACCCGATCCTGTACCGGAAGAAGAAAAGAAAGCGCGGCCGCAAAAAGGAGATAGCGCCCGTATTTCATTGGCCATGTTTCAGGAAGGAAAGGATGTAAAGACCATTGCCGCTGAAAGAGGATATGCGTGGAGTACGATCGAGAGCCACCTGGCCTCTTTTCTCGATACGGGCGAAGTAACCGTGAATGATATTGTGACGGTGGAAAAACAAGAACGCATCCGGGCCGTGTTGAAAGAAATGGGGGAAACAATTACCGGGACCAAGGAAGTGAAGGACAGGTTACCGGCAGAGTATACGTATGCCGAGATAAAGGCGGTGTTGTGGGAAAGAGGGTCTCGGGTTGGAGATTAGAAGTCGGGAGTCCGAGGTCAAAGGTTCGGGGACCGGAGCCTGATTGCAGGAGTTTGTAGAAATAACGATTACAAATAAAAATTAACCGTCAACCCCGGACTCCTGACTTCGGACTCCCAACTAATCATTTTCTTTCCAGCAACTTAAAGAACTGATCCAATTGCGGTAAGATCACAATACGTGTACGGCGGTTGGTCGCTTTTCCATCCGGCGTGCTATTATCAGCAAGTGGTTTGTATTCACCACGACCGGCAGCCGCCATTTTAGAGGGATCGATACCATATTCATTTTGCAGTACTCTCACCACAGCAGTGGCGCGTTTTACGCTCAGGTCCCAGTTGTCCAGCAGGATACCACTTTTATATGCCACATTATCCGTATGCCCTTCTACCATGAATTCGATATCGGGTTGATTCTTTAACACCTGTGCTACCTTTCCTAATACCACATTCGCTTCTTTGGTGATATCATATTTGCCTGTTTTGAACAGGAGTTTGTCAGATATGTCGATGTACACAACGCCCTTATCCACCTTGACATTGATATCTTCATCTTCCAGGTTGCCGATGGCGCCTTTCAGGTTCATCACCAGGGCCATGTTCATGGAATCTTTGCGGGCCATGGATTGCTGGAGTGTTTGGATATAAGAATCTTTGGCGCCGATATTTTCCAAAGATTTTTTGATGCTTTCCGCTTGCTGTCCGGTGATCACCGACAGGTCCTGGAGTTGTTTCAGGGCCTGGGTATTGTTTTCTTTCAAAAAGGCCACTTGTTTGTTCAGTCCATCGATCTGGGCGATCATGGAGGCATTGTTGTTTGCCAGTTCGTTTTTCTCGGTTTCGCAGTCTTTCAAACTCCCCTGAAGGGTAGTATACGTTACATTCAGTTTTTCATACTGTGCCTGAGCGTCCAGCAGTTTCTTTTTGCTTACGCAGGAAGTAAATACCAAGGCAAGAAGAGGAAGCCCTAACCAAGTTATTTTTTTCATTTTTTTATATTTAATTAAATAATGTTGGTTGTAAAACAAAGGTAGGGTATTTACCTCTGTGTATTCCGTGTCCGGAGGCTTCGGGACTGTGAGAGAAATCCTAATTTCCCACATAAAACACCAGCCACAGAAGGAGTTGTTTATTTTTGCCCGCCACTATGTCCAAGAAGAAGAAAAGCACCCGCGGCCGAAAAAAGGCCATGTCCGCTGCCCTGATCACAGGGTTGATCCTGGTTGTGGGGGCCCTGGCCTATTTTGGATATGAGTGGTGGAAGTTCAGGCGTTCGCGTTTTGTTACCTATCCCGAATTTGGTATTCCTATTCCTCATCCTTACTCCATTCATGGTATCGATGTGTCCAAATACCAGGAGAATATTTCATGGGAGTCGGTAAAGGCGATGGAAGTAGGGCCTATTCGGTTGCAGTTTGCCTTTATAAAAGCTACAGAGGGCATTGGCAATGTGGACAGACATTTTAAGCGTAACTGGAAGAAAAGCCGAGAAGCCGGAATTACACGGGGCGCCTACCATTTTTTTCTGGCCACCAAGGATGGAAAAATGCAAGCGCAGAACTTCATCAAGCGGGTAGATCTGGAGCCAGGTGACCTGCCGCCGGTACTTGATGTAGAGCAAACCTACGGGGTAGCTAATGCTGTGATCAAAAGGGAGGTAAAAGAATGGCTGCAGGTGGTGGAAGGGTATTATAAAGTAAAACCCATTCTCTATACCAATGTGGATTTTTACAATCGCCAGTTAGGCGCTGATTTTGATGATTACCCACTCTGGATCGCCCATTATCTCCAACCCAATAAACCCCGTATTGAGCGCGAATGGGCCTTTTGGCAACACAGCGAAACCGGGCGTGTAAACGGCATATTCTCCAAAGTTGATTTCAATGTGTTTAACGGGGATTCAACCGACTTTGTCGAACTCTTGTACAAAGCCAATTAAGTCGAAAATCTGGCTGGGCTTATCCTTATCTTGCAGTCTGGGAATTGTTCCCTTTATTCAACTACCGCCTATGTCCTCCGGGATGGAGCCAGAGATCAAATTACATTTCCGCAAAGTAGGATACTCCTTTTTTGCCGGATTGATCTGGCTGCTGGTCAATGTGACCGCGGGGCTTTATTTTAAACTGGCTATTATTGAAAAGCATATCCGTTTGGGCAATATTCTTTTCTATATATGGTTTCTGGCCAGTATTGGCTTTTTGCTGTATTATTTCTTTCGTACCTGGCGACTCTTTTTCAACTTGAGTGGTCGGAAATGATCAGCCATTTGCCATTGATCTTTTGGATCAGTAGCGTATAATGCCCGGTGGCATCACCAATGGTGCGTTTGAGGTACCATTTTCCAGTTACGGAATAAAAATTCTTCGAGAGCTTTTTTAGTTGGATCACAGTGGAAGTGAAATCACCCATGGCGGCTTTATTGGGGTATCCCTTTTTATAATTATCAAGGGTATTCTGCCATCCATAGGTTACCCCGGATTTTCCAATAAACATAAGAGAGTCATTTTTCCAATAGCCTTCCATAAAGGTGACCAGGTCGGCATTGTTCCAGGCGACTACCTGGTCATTGAGGAGTTTGTAGATGGCTTTTTCGTCTTTCGACTGACTAAATGATACCATTGAAGTGGCAAGCAACAGAAGCGTAAGTATCCGGCGCATGTGTTTTTTATTTATTGAAAGATACAAACTTCCTTCGTGTACTTGGTGCCCCCTTCGTGTCCTTTGTGCCCCCTTTGTGTCCTTCGTGTCCTCCTACGCAAGTCGGGCGTAGGAGGACACAAAGGGGGCACGAAGGGCACGAAGCTTTATACGTTGCAGGCTGCTTTCTGGCAGGAGCGCCAGTTGAGGTAATGCGCTGAAATGATCAGGACTACTGCCGGGAATAAGAACCAGTACTGATATTGGTGATAAAACTGTTTCAATACCAGCAACCCGATACCAGCGGCAAAAAGAAATACCGGATAGAGCCGGTGGTGGTGCTTGAGATATCCATTCATCAGAGAATAGGTGCCGATGACAAAGGCCAACCCGATCATTCCGTTCTCAAACCACGGATTGTCAATGATATTGATGCCAAATAAAGGCAGGGTGCTCGTTAATAAGGGCAGGAAGGCACAATGAATAGCGCAGGCTACCGTGGCAGTTACCCCAAAAGCATCCCAGTTGATCCTAAAATTCATGAAGGGGAGCAAAGATAAGGTAATGCAACGAAGTTGCGAAATTTGTATTATTTTTGTACCGATTTTTGCAACATCTATGAAGAAGAAAACGGTCGTTTATTCAGTGTTTTTTGGGATCCTGGTCCTGGTATTCTTTTTTGTGCTGAACAAGGTAGTTCCGGGGTTTCGGGAGAGCCGTTTTCCACCGATCGGGACGGTCCAGCCATTTCAGTTTGTGAATCAGGACAGTGTGTTGGTGACCCGGGAGGATGTAAAAGGGAAATGGTTGGTGGTGGAGTATTTTTTTACCACCTGTGATGGGATATGCCCGTTGATGAACAAGAATATGAAGCGGGTATATGATAAGTTCAAGGACGATGACCGTATGTTGATCCTGTCACATACCTGTGACCCAAAGAACGATTCTCCGGCGCGGCTGAAGCATTATGCGGACTCGCTTCAGATCGATACCAGGCGATGGGTTTTTCTTACGGGTCGCAAAGACAGCCTGTACAATATGGCGCGGTTTAGTTACAAGATCGACGACCCGAATAATAATTTGAAAACACCGGAAGATGATTTTCTCCATTCACAATTTTGGGCCCTGGTGGACCGCGAAGGGAATATCCGGAAGATCTATGACGGGTTAAAGCGAAAGGAAGTAGACCAGATGATGGCGGATCTGGAGAAAATGATGCTGGATGCCGGTAAATGATTCAATCCACAAGACAAACATGAGCACGCATACAAAGATTGAAACGATTCTGAAACACCATAGATTGAGTGTAACGGACAGCCGTCGAAAGATCCTGAATATCTTTTTGACCCATGCGGGTGCGCTGTCACATGGCGATATTGAACGGAAGGCGGGAGAGAAATTTGACCGGGTGACCGTGTACCGTACGTTACAAGCCTTTATGGAGCGGGGAATTCTGCATACCGTTCCCACATCGGATGCCAATATCAAGTATGCGCTTTGCAGTGATTCCTGTCATGAAGGACACCATCACGATGACCATGTGCATTTTATGTGTCGGCTCTGTGGAAATACCACTTGTATCAATGATGCCCTTATCCCCGATGTCAAATTGCCCAAAGGATACACATCCTCTCAGGTAGAAGTGGTAGTGCATGGGATCTGCAAGAATTGCCGGAAATAATTATTTTTTCCAGATCAATTAGAGTAAAGGTAAATACCTTTAATTAACCACTATCTGAATTATGGGGAACTTACATGAGGAGTAGAATAATTATATCACTGATTTGTATATTGTTCTTCCCAGGCCTGTGGTCAAACCTTAATGCCCAGGAAAGCTTGGGTATAGGTGACCGCATTCCCGGATTTAACTTTAAAATATTCAGCGCCTCAGGAGTAGGGAATATGAGAGTGGAGGATCTAAAGGGGAAAGTTATAATTATTGACTTTTGGGCAACCTGGTGTGGTCCCTGTATACCGGGTTTAGGTAAACTTGATTCGATTGTACAAAAAGTCGGTAGCCAGGTTGTGGTTTTGGCAATTACCCAGGAGCCGGAAAATAAGCTTATAAAATTTCTTTCGAGATGGAAAGGCAAAAGTGTCGCTTTTGTAAGCGACACTACCCATATCCCCTATTTTCCCTACACTACCATTCCCCATACAGTTGTGGTTGATAAGTATGGTTTAATAGCAGGGGTAACTACGCCTGATAACATTTCAGAAGTTATGGTAAATGACCTGGTCATGGGAAAGCCAGTTGACTTTTTGCGGGATATTAAACGTATGGGGTTAGATGAAACCATGAAAGATAACCTTATGATTTCAGGTTTTGATGGTTACATAGGACCGTATGACTCTAATTCTACAACTGGTATAAAACTATTTCGTGCTAACGGGATCACTCATTTAATTTTTTCAAATTTTACAATTCCTTCACTTTTTCGCGAAGTGTTTAGAATGCCAGCTCATAGCTGGGTAATTGATAGCGCTTGTAAAGAGGTAGGTATTTATGAGCCGCCCTATTTATTTTGCCTGAAAATTGAACTTCCGAATGCCACAGATGATCAAGTATTTAAGGAGGCGCAACGAATCTTAAATTTAAGTTTACGGTTCAGAGGAGATTTAAAGGAAGTGACTCAGGATGTGTATGTTTTAACAAGAGCAAAAGGCGCCAATCGCACACCCGTGCAAACTTCTGCACACGAGACTGATATTACCTACTATGGCCCCAATTTTAAAGGACTAAGAGTTCAAATAAGCCATTTAGTAGATTACTTGTCTAATGAAATGGGGTATCTATACAATCGGATTGTATTGGACGAAACCGGGCTTTCCGGGTATTATGATATAGAATTGGAGTGGAACTATGTTGATCATAATACACTGGTAGAGGAACTACATAAACATGGTTTGGAATTAAGCAGGAAAAAAAGACCGGTAAGTATTCTTTTACTCAGCAAAAAGTGACACTTTTTTTATTTTTCGACAAATACAAATCTGGGTAAAAACTAAAAAAGCCCCCATGTGGAAACATGCGGACTTAGGTTAAGGCTCTGATTAGTAGCTATTTTAAAATAATCTTGTGTTCTGGACTGACAGAACAAATTTAATGTACCCACTTCGTTCGGCAATAAAAAACACCTACCACTTTCCGGTAAATTTTTAGCCCATTTTGTTTAACTCTTCTTCCACAAAGAGCATCAGGGAATGAATATACTCGGGGCTGAAATTCAACTCAATACCTGCTGCCTGGTATAGTTGGGGCAGCGTGCGGGTGCCGCCCAACTGGAGGGCCGAAACATAATTGCGGATGCCCATATCCTTATTTTCCCGGTATTGCTTCCACATCCCGATCGCCCCAAGCTGAGCGATCCCGTATTCGATATAATAAAAGGGCACTTCGTAGAGGTGTAACTGTTTTTGCCAAAACCAGGATCGGTAGTGCTCAAGCCCACGGGTATCGATAGCCGAAGCGGTAAAACTGTTGAATATCTCCTCCCATTTTTGTTTTCGCTCTTCGGAGGTATGTACGGGGTTTTCATAAACCCAATGTTGAAACTGATCGATGGTAGCGATCCAGGGGAAAATAGTGATCACTCTCTCCAACTGGTGTTCACGGGCGCGTTGACGGTCCTCCTCGAGTGGGAAATAGGCTTCCCAATGATCCATGCTAAAAAGCTCCATGGACATACTCGCCACTTCAGCGATCTCCATCGGGTATTCTTTAAATGCGTTGATCTCGAGTTGATGGGCCAGAAAGGAATGAATGGCATGGCCACCTTCATGTACCATGGTGGTAACATCGTCCATTTGACCGGCGGCATTCATGAAGATAAAGGGCGCTCCACTTTCCGCCAGCGGGCAATTGTACCCGCCCGGTGCCTTTCCTTTGCGGCTTTCCAGGTCGAGGTGCCCCATTTCTTTCATTTTGCGGAGACAATCCCCAAAAAAGGGATCAAGGTCATCAAAGCAACGGATCGATTTTTCTAATAAGTCCTGGCCATTTGTAAAGGGGCGTAATGGCTCTTCCCCGGCAGGATTGGCATCCAGGTCCCAGGGACGGAGGGTATCAAGCCCCAGTTTCTTCTTCTTCTTTTCGTAAATGCTGTTTACGATCGGCAGCACGTGTTCTTTCACGGCTTTATGAAACTGAAAACACTGTTCGGGTGTATAGTCAAAGCGACCCAGTTCCGCGAATTTGTAATCCCGGTAATTCTTAAAACCGGCATTAAGGGCAACCTGATGGCGTTTGGCAATGAGATCGGAGTAGAGTTTATCGAGTGCCTCCTTGTCCTGCAATCTTCTTTCATTCACTTTGCGGTAAACCGATTCGCGGAGGGTACGGTCGGGGTTTTGCAAAAAGCGGGCGGCTTGTTGCAGCGTATATTCCTTGCCTTCTACTTCTACGGTCATTTTTCCGGAGATGCTGGCAAATTGTTGCTGCATCACATTCAATTCCGCTTGAAGTGGAATGTTGGCTTCGCGAAACAGGTCAATGCTCTTTTTTACATTGCGCAGATAGGTGAAGTATTTATTCTTATCCAGTTCTGCGGTCAGCGGACAATCGACCAGTTTGCGATTGAGTTGATCGGCATAGGGTTGGATCTTTGGCTGAATCTCCATCATGAAAAAGGTGAAAGCCGCCTCCAGATCTTTGTTTTCTGTATCACAGGTCATTTTGATCTGGCGCCAGCACACATCTTCACTGATCACCGCATCCAGTTCATTGTAATCCCTGATCCATTGTTCCAGGTCGGGCAGGGTAGCAAGGGGGCGGTCCAACAGTTTTTGGAACCAGGGTTCCAGGGCTGGCCATTCGGTAATGGTAAAATCATCGGGCAGAAATTGCCGGGGCATTTTCTGAATCGCGGCACGTGGATCCATGGTATCGACTCAATAGAGGTGAGGAAATGCGAAAAGATAATTATTTCTTCTTGGCTGCCTTTTTCTTGGGGGCCTCTTCTTCTTTTTCTTCCTTTTCTTTTTTGGCGGCAGGTTTCCTGGCTGTTTTCTTAGGTTTCTCCTCTTCTACGGCTACTTCAGGCGCTGGCGCAGGAGCTTCAGGCTCTTCTTCGCGGAGTTTGATCTCGATCTTATGTTCTTTCAGGATCTCAAACCATTTTACCATCTTCTTCATATCACTGGCATAGACCCTTTCAAAATCCATATCGGGATATACTTTTTCAAAATACTTTTTAACGGCCCCACTATCCTTTGTATCGGGGAGTGTGGTGCCTGCTTTGTCCATAGCGGCGAAAATGTCCACGAGGTTCACATTATCCTGAACAGTAAAAATTTCAATGCTTTCCAGGTGAGAGAAGTTGTGAATGCGTCCGGATACGAATTTGGCTTTGCTGTCGTCCAGTGAACGAACAATGGCCCCGTCTCCTTTGCTGGCCAGTAATTCAAATAGTCCGGGTAGTCCAGTTACTGCAACGATCTTGCTGTATTCCATAGTAGTGATTTTCTGTATTTGGGTCTGCAAGATAACGAGAATGTGCTAATTCCCTTAAGGATGAGCGGTACGCCTTTCTCGAAGGTTTTGTTTCCATAAGGCATCTAAGTACGAACAAACCATTTATATGTTGAAAAAATCGGTGCTGACCCTGTCCTTCCTGTTCTTTGGCCTCTATCTCATAGCACAACAGGCAGTTATAAAGGGAACCGTGATCGATAAGGATACCCGTCAGGCTCTTTCCGGGGCTACTGTCCGACTGACAGGCATGCCCGATACCACTACCCAGTATAATACCGTGACCGGGAAATCGGGTGAATTTTCCTTTTCTGACATTAAGTCGTTGAAATACAGGCTCGAAATCACCTATTCTGGATTTGAAAAGGTCAATACACTGATCGAATTCAAGAATACCACCCTTGACCTGGGCGAACAATCCATGGTACGCCAGGCTAAAACCCTTGGCGATGTGACCATTGTTTCCAAAGCCCCGCCGGTCAAAGTGAAAAATGATACGACGGAATTTGCCGCCAGCCAGTTCAAGGTGAACCCGGATGCCAATTCAGAAGATCTGGTAAAGAAAATGCCCGGTGTTACGGTTGAAAACGGGGTGGTGAAAGCCGGAGGAGAACAGGTTCAAAAGGTGACGGTTGACGGTCGTGATTTCTTTGGAGATGATGCGGTGGCCACGTTGCGTAACCTGCCTGCGGAGATCGTAGACAAGATCCAGGTATTTGACCGACTGAGCGAACAGGCTCAATTGACGGGTATCGATGATGGAAATGCCTCCAAGTCGATCAATATAGTTACCAAGACCAATATGCGCAATGGTCAGTTTGGTCGGTTGTTTGCCGGCTATGGTACAGATAACCACTATCTGGTGGGAGGTAACATGAGTTTTTTTAAGAAAAACATGCGTCTCTCTCTCGTAGGACTTACCAATGACGTAAACCAGCAGAATTTTACCGAAATGGATCTTCTGGGTGTAACCAGCAGTTCCAATCGCGGTGGATTCAGAGGCGGTGGTGGTGGTGGTCGCGGCGGTGGTGGTTTTGGTGGCGGTGGTGGTGGTTTTCTGGTGGGACAACAGCCAGGTGTGAGCCGTACCAATTCATTTGGATTAAACTACAATAACCTTTGGGGAAAGAACCTTGAAGTAAGTGGGAGTTATTTTTTCAATAACCGCAACCTGGGAAATAAAGAGCAGTTGTCCAGGGAATATATTCTATCCGGTGATTCCAGTCAGTTCTATGACCAGAACACCACTTCTACCAGTACGAACTACAACCACCGCGCGAATATGCGGATCAACTGGAAGCTGGATTCATTTAACTCCATCCTGTTTACACCATCGGTGAATTTTCAACGATATAATTCAAACAGTGATGTGACCGGTGTGAATTTTCAGGACGACATGAGTAAGATCAGCGAAACCAAAAATAGCAGCCGTTCGATACGTGATGCACTTAACTTCAATAATAATATTTTATATAGACATAGTTTTCGCAAAAGGGGCAGGACCCTTTCTGTGAACCTTTCTACTGGCGTCAATAATACCGTTGGGGAAACCTATACCGATGCCTTCTCCCTCTATTACAAGGGGAACAATAACCTGAATGACTCCTTGCAGCAATTTACCGATCAGGATACAAAAGGGTTGACCCTTTCCGCGAATATCAGTTATTCGGAACCGATCGGAAAAGCCGGAATTCTTCAATTCAATTACAACCCCTCGTACACACTGAATAAATCCAACCGGGAAGCTTATCTGTTAGAAGGTAGTACTGGTAAATACAGTGAGTTTGATACGTTGTTGTCAAACGTATTTGAAAATACCTATGTCACGCACCGCACCGGGGTGAGCTATCGCTTAGGTGATCAAAATAAGAATATCTCTTTCGGGTTGGATTATCAGGATGCCCGGTTGAAAAGCAATCAGACCTTTCCCTATGTGGCTACTGTAAACCGGCCCTTTACAAACCTGTTGCCCAATGCGATGATCCGGTATAATTTTACCAAATCGAGCAATATCCGGGTGTTTTACCGGAGTTCTACCAATCCTCCTTCGGTGACCCAGTTACAGGAGGTGATCAATAACAGTAATCCGCTACAGGTTAGTACCGGTAACCCCAACCTGAAACAACAGTATAGCCACCGTTTGGGAAGCCGTTACCAATTCACCAATACCAAGAAGGGGACCAGCTTTTTTGTCAACGTGTTTGGAACCATGACCAATGATTATGTTGCGTCCGCCACATATATCGCCCAAACCGATTCAGTGCTCAATTCGAGTGTAACCTTGTACAGAGGATCGCAGTTGTCCAAACCCGTTAATCTGGATGGACAATGGAACATGAACACCTTTGTAACCTGGGGCATGCCACTGACCTTTATTAAAACCACCATGAACATCAATGCCGGGTTGACCTACAATAAAACACCCGGGTTGATCAATAATGTGAGCAACACTTCCCGTTCGACGACATACACCACCGGGGTAACTTTTGCCAGTAATATCAGTCAGTATGTTGACTTTACCCTGCTGTACAATGCCGCCTTTAGCAATGTAAAGAACTCGGTACAATCTTCTGCGAATAACAAATACATTTCCCAATCAGCGGGCCTGCGTTTGAACCTGCTGACCAAGAAAGGGTGGCTGTTGAATAATGACCTTAATAATCAGAATTATTCCGGGCTTACCGATGGCTTTAATCAGAACTACTGGTTGTGGAATATGGCTGTGGCCAAAAAATTCTTAAAGAACCAGAAAGCAGAAATAAGACTTTCCGTGTTTGATCTGCTGAACCAGAATCAATCCATTACCCGTACGGTAACGGAGACCTATATTGAAGACGTGAATACACAGGTATTGCAGCAATATTTCATGCTGACCTTTACCTTGAACCTGAAGAATTTTGGAAAACCTGCTACGAATAATAACAGGCAAATGGGTGGAGGTTTTGAGCGGGGTGGATTTGGCCCTCCTCCGGGTGGGGGTGGACCAGGCATGTAAGAGCAGGCTGTTTTGATGGATATGGAAAGGCGCTGATAGGGAAATGGATTAACTTAGACCGGACGTAACCAACCCGACTGAATTGACACCCGAGCACGTACTTATTGAGCAATTGAAGCATGGCGATGAAGCGGCGTTTAAATCTATTGTAACCCAATGGCAGGATATGGTTTACAATACGATCCTGGGTTTGGTACAAAATGAAACAGAAGCTGAGGACCTGAGCCAGGATGTATTTGTGAAAGTGTATGAATCGATCGGTTCTTTTAAAGGCGAATCAAAATTCTCTACCTGGTTATACCGGATCGCGGTTACCCGGGCGCTGGAGTTTTTGCGGAGTAAAAAGCGAAAAAAGAGGTTTGGGTTCCTTATGCCATTATTTGGGGAGGACAACACAGCAACGGTTCAACCAGCTGATTTTCATCATCCCGGGGTGACCCTGGATAACAAGGAAAGAGCCGGTCATTTGTTTAAAGCCATTGCCCAATTGCCCGAAAATCAGCGGGTGGCCTTTACGCTTCATAAGCTGGAAGGACTGAGTTACAAGGAGATAAGTGATATCATGGGGACTACGGTCCCGGCCGTTGAATCGCTGATGAACCGGGCTAAAGGCAACCTGAGAAAACATCTGGCAGACTATTATAATCAGTAGGATTGACCAAAGGTTTTATAGAAATTTATCATCCTATTAAACGGATAATAATATGAAAGACGAACAATACATACAGGAACAGGTGGAACAGACCCTTCAGAGTCTGGATACCGTAGGAAGGGCGCAAGCCAATCCTTTTCTGTACACCCGTGTTCAGGCCCGTTTGCAGGCGTTGAGAAATCCCTGGGAACAAACCCTCGGGATCCTTACCCGTCCACTGGTGGCTGTTGCCGTCGTGGTGGTGGTATTGCTGGCCAATGCCTGGATCGTTTACCAGGGAGCCTCTACCCCTGATTCTGCCAACGCGGTCACCGTAGCGAATCCAACTGAAGATTCAGATGGGTATGGCCTGGCGGTGAACACATTTTATGATTACGAAATTCCCGACAGATAATGACCGACTATATCCGTAACAACAAGGCGTTGGTGATCATTCTGTTGATCCTCGTTCTTTCGAACGCAGCTTTATTATTCTTTCTCTTTGCCAAGCGGCCGGTGAAAAAGACCGGAACCGAGGCTACCAGCACCCAACGTGGTGGCGGTATGCGGGAGTATATGAAAAAGACCCTTCGCGATTCAATCGGGTTCACAGATGCACAGATCGCCATCTATGATACGATGGGTACGCGGCATAAGGATTTGATGAAACCGCTGTTTGCTACCCTGCAGGCCAGAAAGGATAGTTTATATAAATTACTGATGCAGCCGGATGTGGCGGATGCAGTACGTGAAAATTACCTCGACCTGATCGCCCAGGATCAACGAAACATTGACGATCGGATCTTTTATCATTTTTCAGAATTAAGAAAGATCTGTGCGCCCGATCAACTACCACGCTTTGATTCCGTGATACAAGGCATGATCAAGAAGATGATCGCTGGCCCTCCCCGTCGCGGTGGTGGCAATGGCCAGGGACCGAATCGCAAATAATCCATCAACTTTTAAAACAATAAACACATGAAGAAGTCAATCCTGCTCCTCCTGATCATGGTATCGGGTACATTGTCGGCCCTGGCACAGGGAGGCGGTTTTCAGCGCCCCCCACTCGAAGAAAGAGTTAAGAACGCCATGGAGAAAATGAAGCCTCTCAATTTGGACAAAGAAACGACAGCCAAAGTAGATACCATCTTTACCGATTTTTACAAAGCGCAGGATAAGGCATTTGAAGAAATGCGCAACAGCGGAAGTTTTGACCGTGAGGCCATGGCTGCTAAACGCAAAGAGATGTCAGATGCGCGCGATGAAAAATTGAAGAAAGTATTAAGCGAAAGCGCGTATAAGAAATTTAAGGATGAGATAGAGCCTTCGATGAGACCACAGCGTCCAGGTGGTGGCGGAAATTAGTATTTTCACCACGGAACTAAAAGCTAATAGCTATTAGCTATTAGCTTTTAGTTCTGTAGTAAACTCCTTGGCTCTAGTGCGCATCCAGCCAGTTCTCTCCTTCTCCGCACTCTGCTACACAGGGCACATCGTTAGGCAGCGGCAGCGCCGATTGCATATTTTCTAAAATCAGTGGTTTCAATTCTTTGGCTTCCGAACGCAGGGCATCAAATACCAATTCATCATGTACCTGCATGATCATACGGCTTTTCATTTTTTCCTTCTTCATGGCCGCATGTACTTTTTGCATGGCCAGTTTGATCATATCGGCGGCTGTTCCCTGTATAGGCGAGTTGATCGCATTTCGTTCCGCAAACCCACGCACCGTGAAATTGGATGAATTGATATCCCGCAACCAGCGTTTTCTTCCCATTAAGGTTTGTACATAACCCGTCTCCCTGGCGAAATTGATGGTATCATCCATGTACTTCTGGATATTGGCAAATTGCTTTTTGTAGTTATCAATGATCTCTTTGGCTTCCGATCGGGAAATACCCAGGTTATCTGCGAGACCAAAAGCGCCCTGCCCATAAATGATTCCGAAGTTTACGCTCTTGGCTTTATACCTCATTTCCTTGGTCACTTCTTTTTCATCTACGTTATACACTTTTGCCGCGGTAGCGGTATGGATGTCTTTTCCTGAACGAAATGCTTCACACATCGCCGGGTCGCCACTGATTGCAGCTACGATACGCAGTTCGATCTGGGAATAGTCGGCCGAGAGCAGGATATGGTCTTTATCGCGCGGGATAAAGGCTTTCCGGATCTCCTTGCCCCGGTCAGTACGCACCGGAATATTTTGCAGGTTGGGGTTATTGCTGGCCAATCGTCCCGTTACGGCCACTGCCTGGCCATAGGTAGTGTGTACGCGTCCGGTTTTTCGGTTGATCAACTGTGGTAGGGCATCCACGTAAGTGGATTTCAATTTTGTCAACTCCCTGAATGCGAGGATGTCTGCCACGATCGGATTGTTGTGTGCCAGCTTCAGCAGCACATCTTCCCCGGTGGCATATTGGCCTGTTTTTGTTTTTTTAGCCTTGGGGTCCAACTGTAGTTTATCAAACAACACTTCCCCCAATTGTTTGGGTGAGGCCAGGTTAAAACGCACTCCGGCTGCTTTGTATACTGCTTCTTCGGCTATCTTGGCTTCGCGCTCCAGTTCTTTCGAATAACTGTTCAAAAAGTCTACATCCACCCGCACCCCTTCGTATTCCATATCCGTCAGCACTTTCACGAGCGGGTTCTCCACCTCGTAAAAAACCTTTTCCACTTCCTTTTCCTTCAACTGGGGCAGGAATACATTTTTTAATTGCAGGGTGATATCGGCATCTTCCGCGGCATAGTCTTTAATTTTCTCCAGCTCCACATCCCGCATATTTCCCTGCGTCTTTCCTTTTTTGCCGATCAGTTCTTCAATGTGCACGGGTTCGTATTGCAGGTATTGATTGGCCAGCGCATCCATGCTTCGTTTGCCATCCGGTTCTATCACGTAGTGCGCAAGCATGGTGTCAAACAGGTTTCCTTTGAATTCGATCCCATACCACTTCAGCACCAGCATATCATACTTAAGGTTCTGGCCGATCCAGGTGATCTTATCACTTTGGAAAAGGGGTTCGAATAGGGCAAGTATCTTTTTGGTAGCTTCCTGATCAACGGGGCAGGGAACATACCAGGCCTCTCCCGGCGTAACGGCAAAACTCATTCCTACCAGTTCTGCATCATTCGCATCCAATCCGGTGGTTTCGGTATCAAAACAGATCTCGTTATGCTTCCGGAGTTCGGTTACCAGCTTCTTCATCTCGGCTTCCGTGGCTACGGCTATATAATCATGCGTAGTGTTGTGAATGTTGTTTCCGGATTCACTCACGGAAGACACGGAATCTGGGGTTTCATCTTTGGTTGAAGAGGAGGGTGTCGGTGCCGGGGAAACAATGTTTCCAAACAGGTCCGTTTGCACAGCTTCCGGAGCCGTTTTGAAAACGGTAAACTCTTCACCCAGCAAACGCTTGCCCAGGGTTTTAAATTCCAGGTCGGCAAACACCTCTTTCAGTTTTTCTTTATCCCATTCACTCACTTTGAAGTTCTCTTCGTGAAATTCCACAGGCGCATTCGTAATGATGGTGGCAAGTTTCTTGCTCATGATGGCCAGGTCTTTGCCCTGCATCACTTTCTCGCCCAGTTTCCCTTTGATCTTATCCGCATTGGCGAGTACATTTTCCAGTGTATCATATTCCGCCAGGAGTTTAGCCGCTGTTTTTTCCCCCACACCGGGTATACCGGGTATGTTATCCACAGCATCTCCCATCAGGCCGAGGATATCGATCACCTGAGAGACGGACTTGATATTCCACTTTTCACAGACCTCTTTGGGGCCGAGAATTTCCACGTCTCCACCCTGATAGCCGGGTTTATAGATCTTGACCTTTTCGGTTACCAGTTGTCCATAATCTTTATCGGGGGTGACCATGTATACATCATAACCGGCGGCTTCAGCCTGTTTGCTCAGCGTGCCCACCACATCATCTGCTTCAAATCCATCCACTTCCACGATCGGGATATCAAATCCTTCGATGATCTTTTTGATGTCGGGAATGGCCGCCAGCAGGTCTTCCGGGGCATCCTGGCGGTTGGCCTTATAGTCTTCAAAGTCGGTATGTCTTTCGGTGGGGGCGGATGTATCAAAACAAACCGCCATATGAGTAGGCTTTTGGTTATTCAGCAGGTCAAGCAGCGCGTTGGTGAATCCAAACTGGGCGTTGGTGTTCTTGCCTTTGGAGGTGATGCGGGGGCTCCGGATCAGCGCATAATAGGCGCGGAAGATCAGGGCAAAGGCATCGAGGAGGAATAGCTTCTTGTCAGACATGAAGCTAAGATAGGAAATCCCCCGCCTCAGGGAAACAAGAACGAATTTTCGTCCTCATACCCTATGGCGGGGGAAACAATGCTATCGGTAAATGTCTTATTTCTTAGCTACTTCTACAGCAGGCTTAATGGCTTGTCCAGCCGCATCAACGGGTTGGGTGCCGGTGTAAGCAGGGGTAGCAGTACCTACCTTGGCCACTTCATTTGAATTATCCTTATGGATAAAGTTCAGGTAGAGGGCAAAGAAAAGCAGGTTGAAGGCAAAGAAGTTTACCACTTTACGGATTCTGTTCTTCATAATTTTGGATTTTTGGGTACTGTTTAAAACGGGAATCAGGTGGGCATATTGCCTGATAATGGATATTGGGGGCATTTACGATATGTCGCTTCGTAGAAGTACGAGTTTTGTTTCAGCTATAAACTCTTCCCAACTTATCAATTTCACCAGATCCTTTATTTTTTCCTTACCAGGCACAGAGGCCGCATCGTGGATGATGTGCTGAATGGCCTTCACAAAATTCCTTCTTTCTTTTTCCGACAGCAGTTCGCGGATATCCTTGTGTTCAGTGGTCATATTTATGGCCTCAATAGAGGAATTCATGGTAGTAGGAATATCATAGATTACAAATGGACCGTTTTTGGTAACACTCTCTTTGAAATAATATATTGTTTTAGGTCGCTCATCGATGAGTGGGATGGAACCGGTGTCAAACTCAGTACGGCTTAGTATGGGTTTGAAGTCTTCATATTGGGCCATGATGAGATCATCGGGGATAACGATCCTGATTTCTGTCATGGATTTTGCAGACAGGATGTCCATTATTTTCTTCACACCCGGATCTTTTTGTGCAAGCGTTTGAAAGGATTGAAGGGTTTTGTGCTCATCCATATCCGGGAAATGGATATGGTGGAGGCTTTGAAGTACACGCCCCAGGAAATTTTTAAAGTACCCTTTTGCCAGGGAGGTGGACGGAAGAAAACCGAGACTGACTTCCCGATTACGCTGCAACATGCGTTGACTCAAATGAGCGATGGTCCGGGCCAGATCTTCGTCATCAAAGGCCGCTACTTCACCTTTTGATTTTACATGCTCCAAAAAACGGCCACGGTAACTGTGTGCTTCAATGGAAAAACGACGGGCTTTTCTCCCGGTAGAGTGCTGGTCGTCAAAATTCTCTTTCAGATCGGTAAAAAAATAATCAATGAATTCGCGGACATCATCATCGTAGAGAATAAAACTCTTTTCCGCACCCAACCTGCCAAGAAAAAGCCCAAATTCAAATACTACATTGTGCCGGGTGGCATAGGCTTTTAATGGCTCACCGCTTTCGAGTTCAGTTCTTGTCTGACTGATGAGTTCATCATCGGGCGTAAAAACAAAAATGGCATAGTCATAGATATCGGTAAAGTTCTTGAGTTGTTCGGCATTGGTGAGGGCGTCCCCGTCTGCATCCTTTTGACCGAAAATATCCATCTTCCAGGTGTCCACTTCAAACACGGCCGGGTCAAAAAGTGATTGGATCTTTTTCGCTACCACATGCGATTCGGTGGCACTGCCTATAAATACACTGGGTTTGGACTTCTTATGTTCCAAATTTTTTACCGTGGTCTCATGCGGCTTCAGCACGCCGGACGGCGCATCAATAAAGGCCTTGTCGATCCTGACATTTTTTTTTGCCATACAGGTTATGTTGAAACGTAGAAGTGAAGAGCCTGCTCGTATATTTTTTTATTTTCTTCCAATGCAGGTACAAAGTCAAAAAATGCCATTTCTGCAGATTCAAATATCACACGGGCTTTTTCCGAGGCCAGGAATTTGGCCAGTATTTTCTCTTCAGCAGTTTGCAGGTAATCCTGATAGGCTGCATCCAACTGCGAACAAATGGAAAGGGTGGAAGGACTGGCGATTACCGTGCGTGGATGCTCAGGCAGACCCGCCCCATCAAACAGGCGTTCGAATGCCTTGCTATAAGCCACATCATGTTGTCCATATACCACCCGGTCGATCGAGGTCATGGTGATCATCCCGGCGCACATGATACAGGGTTCAAGGGTAACATAGAGTGAGAATCCATCCAGCAGAAAATTTCGTGTTTGTTCGAGATAACGGGTGATGACCCTCACTTCTCCATGCTGGGTAGCATTGCCGGTGGAATTGACACAATTGAGGTCATAGGCCACCGGTTTATAGTTAGGATCAACCAGGAGGGCGCCGATATTATAGCCTCTTCGTTGTGCAAAGGGAATGGTATCGGGTTGCCAGGCACGGTACGCAAGGGCGTAGGCGAGGAGGGAGAAGATTTCGTCGCGTTCTGTATTAGCGTCGTTCATTGGAATTGAAGTATCAGTTTCTCGCAGCGCCCGCCAAGGTCTTAGCGGCCGCTGCGAGAAACCTTATGTTAGAGATTCCCTGTTAATTTTAGTAGAATACCACCGAAAATCAATAATAACAACGGTATATAAAAATAACTTACCGCTCCGGTCATCATGGTGGCTGTTGTGCCCTTTATCTCTTTCTGAATTCCCTGTGGGTTCAAACTGTATTGTAATCTTTCTTTGGCCTGTGGGTCACGGATGGCATTGTCGTAAAATTTTCGGAAGGCCCTTTCCTGTTTTAAATAATAGGCATCCAGCCACCAGAAGGGGATAAGGATGCCCAGCATCATAATGAGATAGTACACCCCGCTTTTATCTGCGAGGATCACATCTTTTCCAAATGCCAATAAGCCGGATACAAGGGTCATGGCCCAACCTTTTACCAGAAAGGAATTATTGGCCATGCGGTTGATAATGGACTGAATGATGTCGAGTTCTTTGTGGAGGTTTGCGTGGGGTTCCATGGTACAAATGTATGAATTCGGATGTTGGTCGGGGGTCCGGTGTCAGGGGTCCGAAGTCCGGGGACGGAGGTCGGGAGTTTTACTCCGGACTCCGGACTTCGGACCCCCGACTCCCGTCCCCCGACCCCTACCCCTTCATCTCCTCCAGTTTCTTCTGCATCCCAAACATCTCATCCCTCAGCCTGGCGGCTTCCATAAAGTCGAGGTCGCGGGCGGCTTTTTCCATATCCTTTCGAATGTGGGCAATGGCTTTTTCCAATTGCGGGATGGTCTTGTACTCCACTTGTTCCTCGGCTGCTACGGCTACCAATTCGCCATCCGGGGCCAGAGCATACGGGTTGGCGGGGTCATAGCCTTTGATGTCTAAAACAGAAGTCTGTTTGAATACCTGTTCTTTGGTTTTGATGATCGTACGAGGCGTGATATTATGTTCTATGTTATAGGCGATCTGTTTTTCGCGACGGCGGGTGGTCTCGTCAATGGTCTTCCGCATGCTGTCCGTCATTTTATCGGCATAGAAGATGACAAGTCCGTCCACATTCCGGGCGGCGCGACCAGCCGTCTGTGTCAATGATTTCTCATTGCGTAAAAATCCTTCTTTGTCTGCATCGAGTATGGCGACAAGTGAAACTTCCGGAAGGTCAAGTCCTTCACGAAGGAGGTTGACCCCCACAAGTACATCAATTTCGCCCAGACGTAATTGACGAAGGATCTCCACCCGCTCAAGGGTGTCCACTTCGCTGTGAATGTATTTCGATTTGATATTGATCCGGTGAAGGTATTTGTCCATTTCCTCGGCCATGCGTTTGGTCAGAGTGGTCACAAGTACGCGGTCTCCTTTCTTGATTCGCCGGTCAATTTCGTCCAGGAGGTCATCGATCTGGTTGACACTGGGTCTTATTTCAATGGGTGGATCAAGCAGACCGGTGGGGCGTACCACCTGTTCCACTACAATACCCCCTGTTTTCTCCAGTTCATAATCATCGGGGGTGGCGCTTACATAGATAACCTGGTTGACGAGTGATTCAAACTCATGAAAGTTCAGCGGGCGGTTATCCAGCGCCGAGGGGAGCCGGAAGCCATAATCCACCAAAACCAGTTTTCGGCTACGGTCACCACCATACATACCGCTAACCTGTGGGATGGTCTGGTGGCTTTCATCGATGACACAGAGAAAATCTTTAGGGAAGTAATCCAGCAGGCAGAAGGGGCGGGTACCCGGTCTGCGCCGGTCAAAGAAACGCGAATAGTTTTCAATGCCGTTGCAATAGCCAAGTTCGCGTATCATTTCCAGGTCGTACTCCACTCTTTCCTTGACTCGTTGTGCTTCGATGAATTTATTATTGTTTTTAAAATAATCTACCTGGGCTTGCATCTCATCCTGAATCTCATAGATCACCTGTTGCAGGATGTCTTTTGGAGCGAGATAGAGATTCGCGGGGAAGATGGCTGCATTTTCCATTAATCCGATCCTTTTACCTGAATTGATCTCAATGCTTTCAATTTCTTCGATCTCATCGCCAAAGAAGGTGATGCGGTAACCATAATCTACATAGGGCAGGTTGATATCCACGGTATCTCCTTTTACCCGAAAGGTTCCGCGGTTGAATTCAAGCGTAGTTCGGGAATAGAGGGAGTTAACCAGCGCATGTAAAAATCCCTGTCGGGAAATGGTCAGTCCTTTATGAATTCGGATGATCCCGTTTTCATAATCTGTCGGGTTTCCCATACCGTAGATACAACTTACGGAAGCTACCACAATGATATCTCGTCGGCCACTGAGCAGTGAACTCGTGGCGCGGAGCCGAAGCTTATCCAACTCCTCGTTGATATTGAGGTCTTTTTCAATATAGGTATCCGATACGGGGAGATAGGCTTCGGGTTGGTAGTAGTCATAGTAACTGACAAAATATTCTACCGCGTTTTCCGGAAAGAAATGACGGAACTCGCCGTATAGCTGGGCGACCAGTGTTTTGTTATGGGTCAGCACCAGGGTGGGACGTTGAACATTCTGGATGAGATTGGCAATGGTGTAGGTCTTACCACTACCGGTTACACCGAGTAATACCTGGTGTTTCTCTCCATTCAATATGCCTTCGGTCAATTGTTCGATGGCCTGTGGTTGGTCACCTGCGGGAGGGAAGGGGGTATGGAGTTTGAATGACATGTTATTTTCAGGGTTTTGCGGGTTTTGATGTTGGATGATTGAGGATGGATGTTGGATGATTGAGGATGGATGTTGGATGTTGGATAATGAGCTTTGCGAATTGGAAATAATATTAATCATCTGTCATCCAACATCCAACATCCAACATCCAATATCCAACATCCATCATCCAACATCCCCCAACTCCTATCCAACACTTCTCCGAATATAAGCCGAGTAATCCGGCAAAATGGCTTCGTATTCCTGATGCATCAGGGGCGAGGTCAGGATAAAGTCGGCGGTAGCGCGGTCGCAGGCTACAGGTATATTCCAGGTAGCGGCTACGCGGAGCAGGGCTTTGATATCCGGGTCATGGGGTTGTGCTTCCATGGGATCCCAAAAGAAGATCAGGATATCGATCTTTCCTTCGGCGATGGCGGCACCGATCTGTTGGTCACCACCCAGCGGGCCGCTCAGGAATGTGCTGACCGATTGGTCCAGTGCTTTTTCCAATAAGGACCCGGTAGTGCCTGTGGCATAGAGCCGATGTTTATTGAGCACCGTTTTATTATAAACAGCCCAATCCACCAGTTCTTTCTTTTTGTTGTCATGTGCCACCAGAGCCACTCTTTTTTTGGCGTTCATGATTCTTGTACTCATGGATGTAAATTAGGCAAAAAAGAAACGCCCCCGCTTTCGCGGAGGCGCCCTTGTTTCTCATGTATTGATATATTATTTCAGATCAGCCGATACGGTAATCTTAGGCTCTTTTGCCACTTTACCAGCCTGGATGGGAGCTCCGTCGATGGAGTAGTCGGCCAGTTTAATGCTGAACTCGGCGGTAGCATTGATCGCACCACCTTTAACCACGATCACAGCGGGGGTAGAGACTTTAGACTCTTTTCCACGAATGCTCAGGGTTCCTTCTACATTGGCGGTGTATTTGCCATCTTTTTTGAAATCCACTTCGCTCAGGTTAGTGATCGTACCATTAAAAACGGCAGTGGGATATTCGTCAGAGTTCATCCAGTTCTTACCATTGAAGTGGTCCTGGATCATTGGGTTTGTGAAAGCGAAGTTTTTGATAGTAGCTTCGAACTGCACGGTTCCTTTTGCAGGGTCAATAGCTGCAATCACGGTTTTGTTCTCTGCTTTAGGAAGGGCATCAATGGCTGTTGTGGCATCGAAAGTCACAATGGCCGAAGTGGTGGTTTTCTTTTGGGCAAAACCAACCAGGGTGGTGGTAATAAAGGTCAGCGCTAAAATTGCTTTTTTCATTTGTGCGGTTTTTTTTGAGTTGAGTGTTTAACGTTATGGTTTGTTTGAAAGTGTACTTCTTTTAAAGGTGATGGCCCAGGTTTCGAGGATGGAACTATATACTCCACCACTACAGGAACCTTTGATAGTAACCAGATCGCCTGCTTTCACGGATCGGGCTTCGTCCATGTCCTTATCCTGGAAGGCAAAGATGACATAAGAGCCAGTGGTAGTGTCGGCTATTTTGATATTGATCGATGAATCGGCGGCTTCCGTTGCAGACACGATACCGGAAACCTCTACGATCTTTTCTGTGTATTTAAGATTGGCCTGTTTGCTGTCCGTCTGGTATTCTTTCAGAAAATCATCGGCCTTCACACTAAACTCTGCTTTTCTTCCTTTTGTATCACTAAAGGTATCTGTGGCGATGTACCAATAGATACCGGCGCCTATAAGCAGGAGCAGGAATCCGCCGAAGAGTATCTTTTTCCAGGTTTTGTTGAACATGCTGTTTGCGCTTGTTTAATCTTCAAATAAGGATCCAAAAATACAATGTTTAAACATTGAATGAGGGTTTTCCTTGTGAAATTTTTGTAAAAAGGGATGGTTTGTGGACATTGAGGTTCCTAAATCATTAACAGCCAGTGGTTTCTGTGTTTTCTGTGCTTTTCGGGAGCTTTTTTCTCTCACAGTCCCGAAGCCTCGGGACACGGAATACACTGATGTTTGGCAGGATCGTTTTACCAAACGCATGAAATGGCAAAAAAGTTGGCTATGAAAAAGGCCGCCTCGAAAGAAGCGGCCGATACGAATTAAAAGAAAAGCTTTTACTAACCCTGTTTTCTATTTTAATTCGAAAGAGGTGGGGGGGCGTGAATCGTGAATCGTGAGAGGTGAATAGTGAATGGTGATTCATTAATCATGAGGCGTCAGTCGTGAGTGAATTACATTCACTATTCACCTCTCACCTCTCACCTCTCACCTCTCCCGCCTCACTTCTCACGCCTATCCCTGCATTTCCTTTATTTTCTCACGAATTTTTCCTTCGATCTCAGCGGAGAGTTCGGGGTTATCCATGAGTAATTGTTTCACTGAGTCACGGCCCTGACCGAGTTTATCGGTATTATAGCTAAACCAGGAACCGCTTTTCTGGATGATATTGAGTTCTACGCCCAGGTCGATGATCTCTCCGGTTTTGGAGACACCTTCTCCGAAGATGATATCGAATTCGGCGGCACGGAAGGGCGGGGCTACTTTATTTTTTACCACTTTTACTTTAACCCGGTTACCGATTGCGTTTTCGCCATCTTTCAGTTGGGCCATGCGACGGATATCGAGGCGAACGGAGGCATAGAATTTAAGGGCGTTACCACCGGTGGTGGTTTCGGGGTTACCGAACATAACGCCGATCTTTTCGCGCAACTGGTTAATGAATATGCAAATGGTGTTGGTCTTGTGAATGGTAGCGGTAAGTTTCCGCAGGGCCTGGCTCATCAGACGGGCCTGGAGACCCATTTTGCTATCTCCCATTTCTCCTTCCAATTCTCCTTTGGGGACGAGGGCGGCAACGGAGTCGATTACGACAACGTCCAGGGCGCCGGAGAGGATCAGACGGTCGGCGATCTCAAGGGCCTGTTCGCCATAATCTGGTTGCGAGATCAGCAGGTTGTCTACATCTACACCCAATTTCTTGGCGTAGCTGCTGTCAAAAGCGTGCTCGGCATCAATAATGGCACACATACCGCCTTTTTTCTGGGCTTCGGCAATCACATGGGTGGCAACGGTCGTTTTACCAGAGGATTCTGGTCCATAGATCTCAACAACCCGGCCACGGGGCAAACCACCTATTCCCAGGGCAATATCCAATCCAATGGAACCGGTGGAAATGACTTCCTGCTCTACATGCGCCTTTTCATTCATCATCATGACGCTCCCTTTTCCAAAATCCTTATCGATCTTGTCGATCGTGAGTTTGAGGGCTTTTAATTTTTCGCTGTTGACTGACGGTGCAGTTTCTTTTTCGGTGTTGGATGCATTTTTTGCCATGGAAACAAAGTTAGGTTTTACAAAATCCGGTTCTAATTTAGAAATCCACAACAAAACTAATCCTTTTAGCATTATTACGCTAATATTTTTGGGCATATTTTTTTGGGAATTTTCTGATAGCGGACGGTTTTTACCTCTTGTCAAGCCGGTGATGTAACTGGTCAAGACCGGGGAAATATGACCATTTTCGGGTGTTTTCTTTGGGTTGTCAACGGATTATTCATCAAAAAAAGACAATCATGAAAACAAGCATTAAAAAAGCCCTGTTCGGTTTCGCTGCCCTGTTGATGGGTTTGGGCATTTTTTCCTTTACCAGCCCTTTGGGTGGGGATACGGTTGAGATCTACCAGGGGAACCAGCTCCTGCTTCGCCAGCACATTCATATTGACAAAGAGCTAAAGACCATCCAGGTGGCAGCCCAGGGCGAAAAGGTATTCGTTTATTATAGCCATTGCGGAACCAATGGCCAGTCACGACAGCTTACTCTTCGGGATGCCAGTGGCCAGTTGGTAAAAACCTGGACCTATCCCGATGCGCCCGGGACTGCCAAATCGCTGATGGAGTGCCGAATACAGGAGGTGATGGCGGTTTCCAATCTCCGGAAGGGAAAGATGTTCCTTTATTATAATTCGAAAGAAATGGGGGAAGAGAGGAAGATCGCGGGGATTGAGTTGAAGTAGGTCGGATGACGGATGTTGGATGTTGGATGACAGAGGTCCGGGGTCGGAAGTATGGCAAATTAATTACAGTCAACTGTCATCCAACATCCGTCATCTGTCATCCGTCATCTACCATCCAGCATCCGTCCTCCCTCCCCACCACAAATGAACAAACTCAGCTGAAAACCTAACCAAAGTCATAAACCGCCTATTTCTCATTGCCAATCTTTATGCCTGTAAGAGGGTCCCAGATCCTATTTTGAAAAACTAAAAAATCCATACCCATGAAAGTCCCGTTCCGTCCCCAGGGGGGATCCCGTCATATCGACCAGTTACAGATCAATGGATGCCGCTGGCTGGGCGATTTTCATGCAGAGCCATCCGACCATATGGCCGGGCAAACCTTCCACATCAACCATAGCGGAGAATTAGAAAGCATCAGTGTTTATTGTGAAATGGTTCACCGCGAAGGCAGGATCAAAATGAGTTTGCATCAGTTTGATGAAAAGCAGCATGATTGGGGCCCTGAACTGGGAACTGTGGAATTGGATATCAAGAAGATCAACGACCCTACCTGGGTGGATTTTGACCTCGGAAAAGTTAAACTGGACAGCAACAGCCGCTACGGATTCAGGCTGCATACCAATGATGCATTGGTCGCCCTCGGCGAGGCTGTCTGGGGAAATGATAAAAAGGAATTGACCGGAGAAGAATGGATAGCCAAAGGCAATGAAAAAGGCGGGCATTATTTTCGTTATTTCAGCCTGGTATACAGTGTGGGGATGAATTAATACCAGGCCGCCTGAGTAACACTTAAAGGAGAGAGACTGCTTCAAGCCAACCGATCGGGTAATTGACAAGGGTTCCCGGTCACAGGCTCTGAAGCAGTCTCGTTTTTTGCCGGAACTACGCTTTTCCCACGCTCCGTATTTTGTGCAAACCGGCCTTGTAATCTTACCAAAAAAATCGAGCAAAACTGGGATTGACTCCGCTGTGTAAATGGCTTTTTTTTGTATTAGAAAAACCGTTGGCCATGCAACTCATGATGTTCATTGGTAATGACCTGATAGAGGCCATTCCCTTAAATCCTGAAAACCTCCGTAAACCGGGCTATGTTGGCACGTTCAAACGCTGCCTGAAATCCAAATACCAGGAATTGATCCAGATGGGACAGGAGAAGCCCGAGTTTCTGGTGATCGAGGAGGCAAGAAGGGAAGAGGGAAGTCGTGAATCGTGAGACGTCAGTCGTGAGACGTGAGACGTCAGTCGTGAGTCGTGAGACGTGAATCGTGAGATGTCAATTGTGAGTGAATTACATTCACTATTCATTATTCACCATTCACACCTCACATCTAACGTCTCACGTCTCACGCCTCACGCCTCACGCCTCACCCCTCACGCCTCACAGCCCCTCCACACTCCGCTCCACGAACGCAGTCAGGTCCGCGCCTTTTAACATGCCTTGTGCTAATAAAGCCAGATCGTACGCATGCTTGGCTATTTTAGTTTGATCCCCTTCATCGGCCTGTAGAATCTTTTCCACCAATTTGTGATTGGCATTAACAGATACCTTATAGGAATCGGGCATGTTGCCATAAAAACTCATACCTCCACCCATCTTGCTCATGTCCTTCATACGTCGCATCCATTCTTCCACGGTGATGGTTACCGGCATGGCTTCGGTGGGAAGGCTTTCAATTTCCACATGCATAGTGGGGTTATTGATCGCGGCTTCGAATACTGATTTAATTTTTCCGGTCTGCTCCTCGGTGAGTGCATGTTGTAAGCTGTCGGTTTTTTCGATCAGTTTGTCTACCACTCCGGCATCCACGCGTTTGAAGGAGATCTTCTCGCCTTTCATTTCCAGGTGATGGATGAAATGGTTGTCAATGGGGGAGTTCATCAAGAGTACATCATAATTCCTTTTCTGGGCAGCCTCTACATAGGTATGTTGTTTCTCGGCATCGGGGGTATAGAGATAGACCAGTGTGCCATGTTTGTCGGTCTGCGCCTCTTTGGTCTTTGCCTGGTATTCATCAAGGGTAAAATGTTTCTCCTCTGTATTGGTCAGCAGGATGAATTCCTTTGCCTTTTCATAGAACTTATCCTCCGACAGGGCGCCATATTTTACAAAGAGACCGATATCGTTCCATTTGGATTCATAGGAGGGGCGGTCTTTTTTGAAAAGTTCGGCGAGTTTGTCAGCCACCTTACGACTGATATAGCTATTGATCTTTTTTACATTGCTATCGGCCTGGAGAAAGGAGCGGCTCACATTGAGGGGGATATCGGGGGAGTCAATGACCCCATGGAGGAGCATGAGGAATTCCGGTACGATGTCTTTGACCTCATCGGTGATAAAGACCTGCCGGCTGTAGAGTTTGATCTTATTCTTCTGTACCTCGAAATCATTCTTAAGTTTTGGAAAATACAATACCCCGGTCAGGTTAAAGGGGTAGTCCACATTCAGGTGGATCCAGAACAGGGGTTCTTCCGAATAGGGATAGAGGTCCTGATAAAAGGCCAGGTAGTCTTCGTCTTTCAATTCGGCAGGGGCCTTTGTCCAGATCGGATGGGTGGTATTGATCACATCGTCCACCGTTTCGGTCCTGAACCTGGGTTTTCCTTCTTCATCTTCTCCATCGGGTATTTCTTCTTCGCGGGTGCCAAAGACGATCGGTACGGGGAGGAAGCGCGCGTATTTAACAAGGATCTCCCGGAGTCTGCTTTCTTCCAGGTATTCCTGTGATTCTTCATTAATATGGAGGATCACATCTGTACCCCGGTCACTTCGGTTTCCTTCGGCGATCTCAAAGGCGGTACTCCCGTCACAGGTCCAGCGGGCGGCTTCTGCAGCTGGTTGATAGGAGAGAGATTGGATCTCGACCTGATCGGCTACCATAAAGGCCGAGTAAAAACCGAGACCGAAACGACCGATGATCTCATTGGCGTCCCGGGCTTCTTTGAATTTTTCCATGAATTCCGTTGCTCCGGAGAAGGCCACCTGATTGATGTATTTACGGATTTCCTCAGCGGTCATACCGATTCCGCGGTCGGAGATCCGAATGGTTTTTGCCTCTTTATCGAGGGCGATCCGAATAGACAGATCCCCCAATTCCCCAGTGAAATGCCCCAGGGAAGCCAGCCTTTTTACTTTTTGGGTGGCATCCACTGCATTGCTGACCAGCTCCCGGAGGAAGATCTCCGTATCGGAGTATAAAAACTTCTTGATTATAGGGAAAATGTTCTCTGTGTTGATCGAAATAGTACCTTTTTCCTGTATCATATCCTTGATTTTTTCCGGTTTTAATTAGGCGCAAGGTAACAATCCGCGTTCCAAAACCATCCAGATTGCCACATTGACAGCGCCCCCTTATGCACAGGTTATTCCGAATCAAAAAAAGAAAATTCCCCAATGAAGTTGGCATACAGAAATAGGCTATATTTGGAGGGTTAATTACTAAAACCCGTTAACATTCTAAAACAAAAACAATGGCAAAGAAAGTCGCAAAAAAAGCCGTAAAGAAAGCCGCTAAGAAAGCAGCTCCAAAAAAAGCGAAGAAAGCCGCCCCTAAAAAAGCAGCCAAAAAAGCAGCTCCAAAGAAAAAAGCGGCTAAGAAAAAATCCGCCCGCAAACCCAATGCAGCCTTCATGAAAGCTCTTACCCCCAGCGCCGCTCTGGCTGCTGTGATCGGTAGCAAAGCAGTTCCCCGCACAGAAGCTGTGAAGAAGATCTGGGGTTATATCAAAGCTAACAAGCTGCAGGATAACAAAAACAGACGCATGATCAATGCGGACGATAAGCTGAAAGTAATCTTCGGTGGTAAAGGACAGGCTTCGATGTTCGATCTGGCCAAATTCCTGAACAAACACCTGAGCTAATTACTTAGCCAACAAAAATTTCAAAGCCATCCAATCGGATGGCTTTTTTATTAATACCCGATGATGGTCTTTAATTTCCCCCAGAGTTCATTGTCAAAACTCGAGAGGGCGAGTTGTACATTACCTGCTGATTCTCCCATACGAATGACCACCAGTTTCTGTGAAGGGACCACATAAATTTTCTGGTCATTCTTTCCCAGGGCCGCATACATATCAACAGGTGCGTTGGGCATCATGGAGCCGATGAAAGTGAGTTCAAGCGTGGGGAGCATATGACTGGCTTTTCCATTTAACCAGGTTAGATATCCGTAAGACAGGTTGAAATTTTGCGAACTGCTTACCTGATCCTGAAAATATAAAGTGTCTCCCAAAATTTTTGTTTGATCCCATTTTCCTTTATTCAACATCAACAATCCAAATCGTGCCATGCTTCGTGCATTGCTGTAATAGACATTATTAAACCCGGTTTTTATCCAAAGTCCATTCATACCTACACGGTCACGCACTTTTTGTTGGAAGTAACTATTGTAACTCACTCCGCTTGCGTTCTCGATCACTTTTTCCATCAAGGTATAGGGTGCGTTGTGATAGGCCCAACGCGTACCGGCATCGGCACGGTATTGTAAACAGGCAGGATCGGTACAATCATTATTGGGTGTCACATCATCATCCAACCCGGTGGTCATGGTGAGTTGATGACGGATGGTGATGAGGTCTTCTTTGGCTTGGGGAAGGGCGGTCCAGCCATTTCCCAGGAAACGGGAGGTCTTATCACTCAGGTCGATCAGACCTTCATCCTGGGCAATACCTGACAGGAAGGCGGTAAGGGTTTTCCCGGCGGATGCCCAGTACCAGAGACTATCCTTTGTAAAGAGGCCAAAGTATTTCTCTATAACGATCTTACCGTTCTTCAATACAATAAAGGCCTTACTGTTCTTTTGCTCCAGGTAGGTATACAGGTCATTGACCGTTCCTTCGCTCCAACCCAAACTGGCCATATCGGTGGTTTGCCATTCGGTGCCGCTCACCGGAGGGAAATAAAGGTTATTGCTGTTATCCGGGGCAGGTTCCCCTCCATTTTTGGAGCAGGAAAGAACCAGGGTGGTCAACGCGAGGAAAAGAAGGACGTTTCTCATGGTGTATTATTGGAGGTCTTTGACATTTTCCCAGGGGGAAGGTTTAGTCCGCAAAATAGAAAGTAAATGTTGAATTTTATAACAGCCCTTATTGATGAAACAATACCGAGGTCATATTCAATGATCCGCCTACACACTGATCATTGAAGAAAAGGGTATTTTCTTTCCGGTCGCGCAGACCCAACACATACAGTAGCGGGTAATAATGATCGGGGGTGGGAATGGCCAGTCTGGCCGCCCGGTGCAATCCTTCATAGTGAATGAGCGATTCATGATCTCCCTGAAGGATCTTTTGCTTGAGCAATTCATTTAGTTCCAGGGCCCAATCAAACCCAAATCCGGGTTGATCCAGTTTATCCCAGGCCACCATGCGGAGATTATGGATCATGTTTCCACTACCAATGATCAGGACTCCTTTATCCCTGAGGGTGCTGAGTTCGCGGGCTAATTGGTAATGGTAGGCGGGTGGTTGGTGATAGTCAATACTCAGTTGCAGCACTGGAATATCCGCCTGGGGATACATGCGCCGGATGACAGTCCAGGCCCCATGGTCCAATCCCCATTCATGATCCAGTTTTACCGGTGTGGAACGAATTAGTGAACGGGTTTCCTCGGCCAGGGCAGGATCACCGGGGGCAGGATACTGAACTTTGTAGAGATCGGGAGGAAAGCCTCCAAAATCATGGATGGTACGTGGTTGGTCCATGGCCGTTACAAAAGTGCCACTGGTGAGCCAATGAGCTGAAATGACCAGGATGGCACTGGGTCGCGGAAGCTCCTGCCCCTTCTTTTCCCATTCGCGACTAAAGTCGTTTTCTTCAATTCCATTCATGGGGGAGCCATGACCAATAAAAAGCAAAGGCATTTTTTCACCCTTCCAGGTTTGGCTACGGAGTTTGAGATCGTGCAGGTTTTCCATTCCGGCGAATTTACGATTTCTGCCAGCGAAGATGGTGAAGTCAGGTTTACCGCACAGCCTATGCAGCTTCAAAAACATTTAATCTTTGATAAGGGCAGAAAAGAAAGAGGTTTCGTACCTTTCTAATCACTTCTCCTGATTACCAAAAACTTCTTGCTATGCCTCAGTTCTCCCTCACGGTTAATAATAATAAATACGATGTAGATGCCCCTGCCGACATGCCACTTTTGTGGGTGCTGCGTGATCTGCTCAATATGACGGGCACAAAATATGGATGCGGGGTGGCCAGTTGTGGTGTTTGCAGCGTCATCATTGATGGCAACCCGGTATTTTCCTGTCAACGCACGGTGGGTTCCTGTGTCAATAAAAAGATCATCACCATTGAAGGTCTTTCGACCGATGGCTCGCATCCGGTACAAAAGGCCTGGGAGCAGGCGGGGGTGCCTCAATGCGGTTATTGCCAGCCCGGACAAATGATGCAGGTGGTGGCCATGCTGGAAAAAAACAAACGCCCTTCGGAAGAGACGATTGACCAGGTGATGAATAATGTGCTCTGTCGATGTGGTACCTACCACCGGATAAGAAAAGCCATTCATCTGGCCATTGACTCCCTGAATTCCTGAACTCCAAACGCCTACAACCATGCAAAAGATAAAGACCGATCGTCGTCGTTTTCTGAAACTGTCCAGTCTGGCTTCCGGTGGACTGGTTTTGGGATTCACTCTTCCCGGGCTTCAGGCCCTCGCACTTCCCGGAGAAGAGTGTACGCATTTTCAACCCGGTGCCTATTTACGGATCGACCGAAAAGGGTTAGTGACCATTTTTGTGGCCAAACAGGAGTCGGGGCAGGGAGTGGATACGGCATTACCGATGATCGTGGCTGAAGAACTGGAAGTTGATTTTAGAAAAGTAAAAGTGGAACTGGCTCCTTTTGGAACACTGCCAGCAGGGATGCATGATACGGGAGGAAGCCAGAGTATATTGGGGATGTATGATACCCTGCGCAAGGCAGGTGCCATTGCCAAAGCCATGTTGATACAGGCCGCCGCCAATAGCTGGAAGGTGAATGTCACCTCTTGTGCCGCGGATATGGGAGAAGTTGTTCATACCCCGACCATGAAACGGATCGGGTATGGTGAATTGGTTTGCGAAGCCGCCAAACTACCGATACCTGCTGAAGTGACGCTTAAAAGTCCAAAGGATTTCAAGCTCATTGGGAAGGCAGAGAAAAGAAGCGGATTGAAAGACATACTCACTGGTAAAACCAAATACGGGCTTGATACCCGTATTCCGGGTATGGTCGTTGCCGTGTCCGTTCGCTGTCCGGTGCTTGGTGGAAAACTGGTATCGTATGATGATACTGTCGCGAAGAAAGTACCCGGTGTTTTAAAGATCGTGGCGTATAAAGGAACGGGCAAGCCCATGCATGTGCGGGATGGTGTAGCCATCATTGCCACACATACCTGGGCCGCTATGAAGGCCAAAGAGATGTTGACGGTGACCTGGGATGAAGGTCCACGCAATGAAGAAAGCACGGTCTCTTTGTTTGAAACATTTGCCTCAAAAGCAGGAGATACCCCAGGTATCGAGGTATTCAAGAAAGGTGACCCGGGTAACGTGAAAGGGGCCGGAAAACTGTCAGCCGAATATGCACAACCATTTCTGGCCCATGCGACCATGGAGCCGGTGAATTTTATAGCCGAAGTAAAAGGGGATAAATGTGAAATATGGGGAGGATTGCAATTGCCCGACTGGGCTGTAGATACCATTGCCAAGGAATGTGGGTTTAAAAAGCCGGATATAAAAGTGAACCTGGGTTTGATGGGTGGCGCCTTTGGCCGAAGGCTACATTTTGATTTTGCCATTGAGGCGGTTAAGATCGCGCAGCAGTTTGACCGTCCGGTGCAATTGGTTTGGGACCGGGTAGATGATACGCAGTTTGGCATGTTTCGCCCGGCCAACTACCACCGGCTCGATGCACAGTGGGATGAAAAGGGGAAACTCGTTTCCTGGAAACATCATGTGCTGGGCACGCCCATTGCCTATATGATCGAAGGCCCGGAAACAAAGAATATCGGGGAAATGGATGGGGCTGATGCAGGTTTCTGCTATGATGTTCCAAATATTCATACAGGGTACACGCCTGTTGATTTTAATATTAACCGGGGTTGGTTGCGGTCAGTGGATATTTGCGTCAACACCTTTCCGGTGGAATCCTTTGTGGATGAAATTGCGGGGAAGCTTAAAAAGGATCCGCTAGCCTTTCGTTTATCCTTACTGGAAAACAGACCCGACTTTAAAACCGGTACCGAAGCCTGGGCCCTGAGCCAGTCACCCGCGCGAATTGCAGGGGTGCTGAAATTAGCAGCAGAGAAGATAGGATATGATAAACCCCGCAAGCCCAAACATTTCATCGGACTGGCCACACACTCTTTCATTTTTGCCAAAGCCTATGCCGCACATGCGATAGAGATAGAGATGGTGGGGGAGAAAAAGTTCAGGATCACGCGGGTAGTGGCAGCTATTGATTGTGGACAGGTCATCAATCCGGATGGGTTACTCAATCAGATGGAAGGAGGTTTGGCGTTTGGGCTCACCCAGGCTCTCAAAGGGGAGATCACCATCAAGGATAGCCGGGTGATGCAGGATGGATTCTTTAGCTACGAACTATTGATGTATAGTGAAATGCCTCCGCTAGAAGTTTATATTATACCCAGTGAAGCCGAACCCGGTGGGGTTGGGGAAGTAGGGGTATCCACCGTAGCACCGGCCTTGTGCAATGCCCTGGCCGCTGCGGGTCACCGCCCGCGCAACCTGCCTATCCGAAACGAAGGCTTTAGTTGGGTATAATATTTTAATCATTTGATTAAAATATTTGTTTAATTCAAAAATTCGCTTTTTCTTTGCCCCATTGAATCCCATGGCAAAGACAAAGACGATAAAACCCCTTGATACCAGTACCGAGGAGAAGATCAAGCAAGCGGCCAAGGTTGTATTTACGACCAAAGGCTATGCGGCGGCACGGACCCGGGATATTGCTGAGGAGGCCGGGATCAATCTTGCCTTATTGAATTATTATTTCCGCAGCAAGGAACGCCTGTTCCAGATCGTGATGCTGGAAAGCCTTCAGACATTTTTTTCTTCCATGATCGTTGTGCTCAATGATGAGGAATTGAGTTTTGAAAAGAAGGTACAGGGTTTTGTAGACCGTTACATTACTTTATTCCAGGCCCAACCTGAACTGCCGTTTTTTGTGGTCAGTGAATTGAATAATCATCCGGATATTTTTTTAAAGGAGATGAAGGTGAAGGATGTGATTTTTAAGTCATCCTTCATCAAAGAATTGCAGGCGCGCATGGCAGCGAATCCGCGTTTAAAAGGAGTCAATCCGATCCAGATGATGGTGAATTTGTCGTCAATGGTGATTTTTCCCTTTGCTGGAGCGCCGTTTATCCGCCAGATCGGACAATTCAAGGATAAGGAGTTTGACCAGTTAATGGAAGAAAGAAAGGCATTGATCCCCGGTTGGTTTATGGGGATGCTCAACACCTGATTTTTTTTGAATAGAAATTAATCAAATGACTAAATCGAATATTTAAATTTTATGCGCAAAACGATCTTAATACCCTTGATGGTCCTGTTGGGTGGGATGGGGCTTCAAGCGCAAACCATCCTCCGAATTGATTCCTGTATGCAATGGGCCAGGGACAACTATCCGCTTGTAAGGCAACAACAATTGATCGAGCGGTCGCGGGACCTCTCGGTAGAGAATGCTTCCAAGGGTCAGTTGCCGCAACTGAGTGTGGGAGGACAGGCCAGTTACCAGTCAGAAGTAACCAGGTTGGGGATCAACCTTCCCGGGTTTACTCCTCCTGAATTGTCGAAAGACCAGTACCGGCTTTACGCGGAGGTTAACCAGCCACTTACAGATTTGCAGACGATCAACAGGCAAAAGGAATTGCTACGGTCCACTGGCGAGGTGGAGAAGCAAAAGCTGGAAGTGGAATTGTACAAGTTAAAAGAGCGGGTGACTCAGCTTTTCTTTGGCATACTGCTGATGCGTGAGCAGGAAAAACAGGTGGAGTTGATGATGGCGGATATTACGGCGGGTTTGGATAAAACACAGGTAGCCGTTGACAATGGAACTGCCACCCGGACGAATATTTATTTGCTGGAGGCTGAATTGGTAAAGGCAAAACAACGAAGAAAGGAGATGGCTGCTACAAGGGAGAGTTATGAAGAGATGTTGTCTTTGTTTACGGGGAAGCAGTTTAGTGGATCGGTTATTTTGGAAAAACCGGTTTTGCTCACAGAAAACACAGAAAGCACGGAAATGAGGCGACCCGAAATAAAATTGTATGAATTGCAGCAGACCAACCTGGGTTTACAGGAGAAAATTTTAAAGGCAAAGAATTGGCCACGGTTTAGTCTGTTTCTACAGGGAGGCGTTGGACGCCCGGCATTGAATATGCTGAGCAATGAACTGGATCCGTACTATATAGGTGGATTGCGATTGGGATGGAATATTGGTCAGCTTTATACACAGAAGGCCGATCGCCAATTGATCCATCTCCAGCAACAGACCGTGGTGCTGCAGAAAGAAACCTTTTTACTCAATACCAAACTTTCCCTTTCCCAGCAGGATGGAGAGATACGGAAGTATCAATCGCTGATCAATGGTGACCAGGAATTAATCAGCCTCCGTGAGAAAATCAAAAAAACATCGCAACTACAACTTGAGAACGGGATCATTACTGCCAATGATTATATCACGTATGTAAATGCTGAAGACCAGGCCCGTCAGGGTTTGCTGTTGCATGAAGTACAGTTGCTGATGGTGCGGTTTGGAAGGGAGTTGGTGAAAGGCTATTAACGCGTAAATAAATTTTTGAAAATTTAATGATAGGGATATGAAAAATTTCTTTTTACTGATTCTTGGAACCGGGTTATTGTTTATCAGTTCTTGTACCGGCAATGGTCATTCCTTTGATGGCTCAGGAGCATTTGAAGCAGATGAGATCATCATTTCTTCAGAGGCGAATGGGGTATTGAAGGAGTTTACGTTAGAAGAAGGGGATAGTCTTTCTGCGGGTGAATACATTGGGTATGTGGATAGCACGCAGTTATCCCTTCGTAAAAAACAGTTATTGGCCCAGATACAAGCCACGGGTAGCCGGATACCGGATATCGGAACACAAACGGCGTATTATGCCCGCCAGGTGGCTGTGTATAAAAGCAGGCTTTCCACCTTAGAGCGTGAAGAAAGACGGCTTTCGAATCTCGTGGCGGGTGAAGCTGCGCCACAAAAGCAATTGGATGATATCGTTTCCCAAATAGACGAGGTGAAAAAGCAGATCGATCTGGTACAGCAGCAACAGGCAGCACAGGTTTCTGCTCTGGGTACACAAGCCCGAGGCTTGCAGACCGATCCGCTTGCGTTGTATGCACAGATTGAGCAGGTAGAAGACCAGTTGCTCAAATGCAGACTGATGAGTCCGGGCAAAGGCACGGTGTTGGTCACTTATGTGGAGCCCAATGAACTGGTATCGGTTGGCAAGCCATTGTATAAGGTTGCAGATCTCTCGACGATGACCCTGAAAGCCTATGTGGATGGGAATACTTTACCGTTGATCAAACTCGGGCAGAAAGTGAAAGTGAGAACGGATGATGGTAAAGGCGGGATGAAGGAATCGATGGGAACGATTACATGGATCAATAGCAAGGCGGAGTTTACGCCAAAAACCATACAGACCAAGGATGAAAGGGCCGACCTGGTATATGCAATAAAGGTATCGGTGGTGAATGATGGGTATTATAAGATCGGGATGTATGGCGAGATGCGAATTGAGTGATTATACTGCCGGGGCTAAAAGCTAATAGCTATTAGCTTCTATCTTTTAGCTTTCAAAACTCTCTATAGAAATGAAGGATGTTGTTTTAGAAAATATTGTCAAAACCTATAACAAAGGGGCGGTAAAGGCCGTCAAGGGGGTTTCCTTTGAGGTAGAGGAAGGCGAGTTGTTTGGTTTGATCGGTCCGGATGGGGCAGGTAAGACGAGTATATTTCGCATACTAACCACTTTGTTATTAGCGGATCTGGGAAGGGCATCGGTGGCAGGAAATGATGTGGTAAAGGATTTTCGCAAGATCAGAAATATCGTCGGGTATATGCCAGGGAAGTTTTCGCTTTATCCCGATCTGACTGTTGAAGAGAACCTTCGTTTTTTTGCCACGGTATTCAATACAACGATCGAGGAAAATTATGATCTGGTTAAAGATATCTATTCCCAGATCGAGCCATTCAAAGACCGCCGGGCGGGGAAATTATCAGGGGGCATGAAACAAAAGCTGGCTTTGAGCTGTGCGCTGATACACCGGCCAAAAGTGCTCTTTCTGGATGAGCCTACTACAGGGGTTGATTCGGTATCGCGGAAGGAATTCTGGGAAATGCTCAAAAGACTGAAGGCTCAGGGCATTACGGTTCTTGTTTCCACACCCTATATGGACGAGGCCACGCTTTGTGAACGGATCGCGTTGATCCAGGAAGGAGAGATCCTTTCCATTGATACTCCTGCTGCCATACAAGATTCATTTGGAGAGCCGCTTTATGCAGTGAAGTCGGGCGCCATGAGTGCATTGTTATCGGACCTCCGTGGTTCTGATCTGGTATTATCGAGCAATTCATTTGGCGAATACCATCATATCACCCTTAAAGATCCAGGGTTAACAGTGGTGGAGGGACTTCGCCAACAACTTATTTCCCGTCATCCCGATCTGGAGATTCAAACCGTTCGCCCAACTGTGGAAGATTGTTTTATTAAACTCATGGGAGCATGACCAGTGATATTGTAATACATACCGAAGGACTGACCAAACGCTATGGCGATTTTATTGCCGCCAACAACATCAGTATAGATGTACATGCCGGAGAGATATTTGGATTTCTGGGTGCCAATGGCGCAGGAAAAACCACCGCTATGCGTATGCTCTGTGGCTTATTGACCCCAAGTTCGGGCAAGGCAAGAATTGCCGGATATGATATTTACAAGGAGACTGAAAAGATCAAATTGAATATCGGTTATATGAGCCAGAAATTCTCTCTGTATGAAGACCTGACCGTGCGGGAGAATATCCGGTTTTTTGGAGGGATCTATGGGATGAATGACAAGGATATCAAAATCCGGTCTGAAGCCATGTTGGAGGACCTGGGTTTATTGCCTGAGGCGAATCAACTTGTGGGCTCCCTGCCTTTAGGATGGAAACAGAAACTGGCTTTTTCCGTGGCCATTTTTCATACACCGCGGATCGTATTTCTGGATGAACCCACCGGGGGCGTAGATCCGGTCACACGTCGGCAGTTCTGGGACCTGATCTATGCGGCAGCCGACCGGGGCACAACCATATTTGTCACCACCCACTATATGGACGAGGCTGAATATTGCAACCGGTTATCCATGATGGTGGATGGGGTGGTAAAGGCCATGGATTCTCCCCTCGAATTGAAAAAACAGTTTGGGGTGAAGACTATGGATGAAGTGTTTTATGAATTGGCGAGAGGGGCGAAGCGGGGAGAATAGCTAATAGCCTTTAGCTATTAGCGGATAGCTTTTAGCCCGGCTGACAGCTTATACCAATAACGAACAAAGAAAATGAAACAGTTTTTATCCTTTGTACGAAAAGAATTCCTTCACGTATTTCGTGACCGGAAGACCTTACTCCTGTTGTTTGGTTTACCGGTAGCGCAGATACTTTTGTTTGGGTTTGCCTTGACAAATGAGATCAAGAATACGAAGATTGTTGTATGTGATTATGCACATGATGGTGCATCGAGAGCGATCATCCAAAAGTTGGAAGCGAGTGCGCAGTTTGATCTGGAAGAAGTTTTATTAAGCCATGAGCAGATCGAGACTTCCTTTAAAAAAGGAAAGGTAAAACTTGCAATAGTTTTCCCTCCCCATTTTGAATCCGACCTTCAGCACTTGGGGAAATCCAAGTTACAGGTCATTGCTGATGCGTCTGATCCCAATACGGCCTCGACATTGACCAATTATATTTCCAGTATCACCCGATCGTACCAGCAAGAACTGGGTGGTGTAGGTGACCCTTATCCCATGCAGATCGAATCACAGGTCCGGATGATCTATAACCCGGAGTTGAAGGGTACGACCAATTTTGTTCCCGGGGTAATGGCTCTGGTGCTTTTGTTGGTTTGTGTGTTGATGACGTCTGTATCGATCGTACGGGAGAAGGAATCGGGTACGATGGAGGTATTGCTGGTTTCGCCATTTCACCCCCTGATGGTTATTCTATCCAAGGCTGTTCCTTATCTGGTGGTATCCATTGTCAACCTCGCGGTCATTCTTTTATTGAGCGTGTATTTGTTGGGCATGCCTGTAAAGGGCAGTTTGTTATTGATCATTGGGGAAAGCATCTTGCTTATCATCACGGCCCTGTCCCTTGGTTTATTGATCTCCAATGTAGCGGCATCACAACAAGCGGCCATGTTGATGTCGCTGATGGGGATGATGTTGCCGACCATGTTGTTCACCGGGTTTATGTTCCCGTTGGAGAATATGCCCCTTCCCTTGCAGCTAATTTCAAATATTATTCCTTCGAAGTGGTACTATATCATTATCAAGTCGGTGATGATCAAAGGCCTTGGGTTTTCCGCGATTTGGAAGGAGACCTTGATCTTGTTTTCCATGGCCATTTTATTGCTCAGTATTAGTCTGGCACGATTTAAAACCCGGTTAGCATGAGGACACTGAAATATTTATTGCAAAAGGAGTACCGGCAGATCTTCCGCAACAAGATCATCCTGCGTATGATCATAGCCATGCCCATGATCCAGTTGATCATTCTTCCATTGGCGGCTGACTATGAGATCAAGAATATCAATATTGCGGTGGTGGATCAGGACCGGTCAAGTTTTTCCCGTGAATTGGTGAACCGCATTACAGCAGCCGGGTATTTTCGTTTGCAACAATACACGCATAGTTATGAAGAAGCCTTTCCTTTATTAGAGTCGGATAAGGCCGATCTGATCCTGGAGATCCCTTCCCGGTTTGAAAAGGATCTGGTGAGGGAAGGGAAGCAATCCCTTTTGCTGGCCGTCAATGCCATCAACGGAACCAAAGCCATGGTGGGGGCCAACTATCTGAACCGTATCATTCAGGATTACAATACCGATATCAAGGTGGAGTGGAAGACCCCGGCCATGGGGGCAAAGATGATCGAGATCGAATCGGTTAACTGGTTCAACCCCCACATGAAGTATGCTTTTTTCATGGTACCGGGCATCCTGGTTTTGCTGGTCACCATGATATCGGCTTATATGTGTTCTATGAATATTGTGCGGGAAAAAGAGATCGGTACCATTGAGCAGATCAATGTGACACCGGTGAAGAAGCAATACTTTATTTTAGGTAAGCTGATTCCTTTCTGGACCATTGGCGTGGTATTATTTTCTGTCGGTTTATTTGTGATCGGTCGTTTTGTATATGGCATTGTGCCCTTGGGGAATATATTGGCATTGTATGCCTATCTCGCGCTTTTTCTCATTGCGGTGCTTGGTTTCGGGTTATTGATCTCCACATATTCAAATACCCAGCAACAGGCCATGTCACTGGCTTTCTTTTTTGTGATGATCTTTTTGCTTATGAGTGGGTTGTTTACATCCATTGACAGTATGCCCACCTGGGCGCGTTGGGTGGCGTATAGCAATCCGGTGAGTTATTTTATTGAGGTGGTGCGCATGGTGGTGTTAAAGGGGAGTGGATTTGGAGAGCTGGGACAGCATTTTTTGGTGATGGCGGGTTTTGCAGTGGGGTTTAATGGCTGGGCGGTGTGGAATTACAGGAAGGTGTCGTGAGTGGGGAGTGGATGTTGGGTGTTGGATGACGGATGACAGATGACGGATGACTGATAACAGATGACGGATGACAGATGACAGAGGTCCGGGGTCCGAAGTCGGAGGTGCGTTCGTTTAATACAGTCATCTGTCATCTGTCATCCGTCATCCAACACCCAACATCCTCCCCTTTCCCTATCTTCGTAATCAATCTCACCATTAAAACCCCTGCTATGGAAGAAAACAAACCTCAAGAGGAGCTCTCCGGTTTGGAGAAAACCCTTCACCTTGATTTTCGCAATGAGAATGAGCAGATCTGGCTTACCAACCAGAACTCCCTTCGTATCCTGATCGGTGTATTGGGAATATTGCTGCCCCTCCTGCTTCCCCTGGTCATTTGGATCGATATCGGGTATTGGAAACCTTTGTATTCCATCAGCCATTATTATTTCACCCGGTCGAGTCCTGTGTTTATTATCATTGTCAGCCTGATGGCGATCTTTTTATTGGTGTACAAAGGCAAGAAGCCCATTGATTTCATTCTTTCCTCGCTGGCAGGTGTATTTGCTTTGATATTGGTCGTTTTTCCAACAGATAGTATCAGTTTTGTTTGCCGTGACCCGGATCATTTATATTCCCTGGCCATCTACCCAGACAATTCATTTCGGGCGGTGGTACACTATGTGGGTGCGGCTATATTCTTAGGGAGTCTGGCGGCCATGTCCCTTTTTCTTTTTACCAAGTCTGATAAACCACCGCATTTGCGGGGTGTTCAAAAGCGGAGACGTAACCGGGTATTTCGTACCTGTGGCGTGATCATGGTGCTCGCTTTATTGGTTATACTGGCCAATCCCCTAAAGATCATCAGCAATGAGGATTTTGAAAAATACCATCTTATGTTCTGGATGGAGACGGTGGCAGTATGGGCCTTTGGGACATCGTGGTTGGTGAAGGCGGAAGTAATTTTAAAAGACAAACCCAAGGCATAAGGCGATGGGATCCGGGATTATTTGGCTTGTTGTTCCATAAACGACAACCGGTCCCAATACCCTCGTTGAAAAACGATCTGGTCGTTTTCTATCCAAAAGAATCCACAGCCCCGTAGTCCCTTCGGATCGCGCCATTCGAGGATACCGACATTGCCGTCTTCAAAGATGTTTTCTACGATACAAACCATTTCGTATTTGGAGAATTCTTCGCGGAACATTTCGCGTATCCTTTCCCGCCCTTCAAATTTGCCGGAAGCGATCTGGTGGTTGACACAATTTTCATGATATAACCCGGCCAGGCCATCGGCATCGTATTGGTTGAAAAGGTCAACCCATCGTTGGAGAAGTTGTTTGGGAGTCAAGGCGGTTGGGATTTAGCTTTTGGCTAATAGTTAATAGCTATTAGCTATGGTATTTTGGAAGTAATTTAATTTTTTTATAGAAAATTAAAAAATCGAAATTAACATCCAACATCCAACATCCAACATCCAACATCCCATCACTGATTAATCAAATTGATCAGCCCTGCCGCATTTCTAACATTGAGTTTTTTAAAAAGGTTGTGCCGGTGGACTTCCACTGTCCGGAGGGAGATAAAGAGGCGCTCGGAGATCTCTTTGGAGGTGAGGCCTTCTTTGATCATTTGCGCGATCTCGAGTTCGCGTCGGGTAAGTGAGTTGATATCGGGTTCGGCTTCTTCATTCTTGATCACATTGCCGATGATCTGTTCCTTGATATCGGCACTGATAAATGTATCGCCATTCTTCACCGATTCGATCGCGGTGATCATCTCGTCATAGGTTGATGTTTTGGAAACATATCCCCTGGCACCATTCTGTAAAATGTTTTTTACCATGGCGATATTCGTGTGCATAGAAACCGACAACACTTTTACAGCGGGCATGAGAGCCTTGATTTGTTTTAACAGCGGAACACCCGATAAACCGGGCATGCTGATATCGAGAAGAATGATATGGGGATAGAGATCTTTGATCTCGGCCAGGGCGGTTTCTCCATCAAAGGCTTTACCTACGATTTCGTAGCGAGGGTCTGCACTAAGCAGGGTGGTCCACATGTCGATCACCATCTTGTGGTCATCTACAAAGTATAATCTTGTCTTTCCCATACAGGTTTATTCTTACTTAGGATATTGAACCGAAAACCGGGTATAAGTGTTTACCCGTAAATAAAAAATTTATTCCGGCATTCATTTAAACGACTGAAACAGAATGATTATTTTATCGTCCTCATAAGAAATACCCTATCCTATATGCCTCTGGAACGCGAAACCTCACCCATGTCAGAATATAACGACTCCATCGATTTGAGCTACCTGCAAAGGATCGGGAAAAATGACCCCCGATTCATCCTTCAAATGCTACAGTCATTTGCGAGTACAAACCAATTGATCCGGGAAGGCCTATCATCGGCGCTAAAGGACCGGGACCATCAGGCTTTGGCGGAAGAATTGCACAAACTCGTTTTTGCCCTGGGTGTCATTGGAGCCAAGCATGCACTGACGCAGGTGCGTGGGCTGGAGGAAAGGGTAAAGAACAGAGAGATCGACCATCAGGAGCTGAAAAAGGCCTGTATCCAACTTGACCAGGCGCTCGAGCTGCTTTCGCAGGAAGCCCATACACGGAGCAATGAACTCAATGAACTAATCTAACTACGTAGTAACACTTAGTTTTTATCTAGTGTTTCCGGCTCATTTCCTATGGAATAAGGGATTAATCCTTGCTTTGGACGAATCCTTCTATTTTCTTTACACCCGCAATTTTATCCATCCCTGTTGAGATTCCCCATCTGATCCACTACCTTTTGAAATAACCGTTTTTTTATTCATTCAAAAAACGAGTTATGAAAAAGTTTTTACCCATGATTACGCTGCTCTTTGGCAGTTATCTCTCTTCTGCGCAGGGACTTGTCCTCAGCGAAAATTTTGGTGGTTATACCTCCGGCGATATCAATGGCCAGGGAGGTTGGACCGTAACCAGTACCACCAGCCAGGTACAAGTAGCCAATGTGGCGCCCTATCTGGCCTATCCCGGATATGTAAGCGGCACCCAGTATGTAAACATTTCTGCAACCAGTTCGCGCTATGCCCGCAAAAATTTTATCACCAATATACCGCTGAACGCAAGCGCGGTGGTGTACATGAGCTTTGTGGTGCGCATTGCCAGCACTCCCAATTCGAATGAGGAGAGGGTGGTGGTTTTAAAGGACGAAGCCGGTAATGATGTACTCCGCTTTTTTGTTGATCGTGGCGGCGCTACCAGCCGTGTGCGTTTTGGTATCGGTACAGGCAGCGAAGGAGCAGTATACACCCCTTCGGGTGCCTCCAATGAATATGCAGTAAACACCAACTATCTTATCGTTATCCGGTATGACATTGATGCATCGGCTACCAACCGCGATGATATCTATATGTGGGTCAACCCTTCACTGGCTTCAGAACCGACCACAGCCAGTGCCAATGTGTCCAATGCCAATGTGAATATTGATTATACGTTTGGCACAACCAATGACATTTCCCAACTGGAGATTCCCAAACGTACCAATACCCCAACTGGCTCACTGGATGCCTTTAAGATCGCCTATGGTTCGGGAAATGGAAGTACGGCTTTGAATGCCGCTGCTGCCTGGTCAGATCTTTCCCCCGCCGGTATTGCTTTGCCTGTAAGTTTTGGCGATATACGGGGAAGTATCAAAGGAAATACAGTGAAGATCGACTGGACCATTCTTACCGAAGTGAATGTGAAACATTATGCGGTGGAAAGAAGTGTGAATGGAAGAGATTTTGAGGAGATTGGTACAGTAGCAGCATTGAAAAAGGGAGCCTATTCGCTTACGGATATTTCTCCCGTACAAGGCGCCAATTACTATCGTATCCGCAACCTGGATATAGACGGAAGCAGCAGCATTAGCAATGTGGTTAAAGTAGTATTTGGTAAAAAGGTGGCTAGTTTGACCTTGTTCCCCAACCCTGTATCGGGTGACCATGTATCAGTTTTAACACCTGATCTGGCCAAAGGCATGTACACTATCCGTATGCTGGATCAGCAGGGTGCTCAGCTTTCGCGGACTACTTTGATTCATGACGGTGGTTCACTAAGTCAGACTATTCGTGTGCCTGAGGCAATAAAAGGGGGCATGTACACCCTGGAGATCAGCGACGGACTGGAGGTACGTATCTACAAACAATTCATCTTAGTAAGATAAGGTTTCATAGCTCCGGATATTCCTCATGACAAGCCATTCTGTTTGAACAAGCAGAGCATTGACCCCGCCGAAGGCGGGGTTTTTTGTTTTATGAAGTGAGTCAATTTCAGCCCGTTCGCCTTTTTCACAAAAATTTATACCATTCACCTGATTTTAGTCATACCATAGGTGAAAGGATGGGCCTATGTTTATAAGGTGAAGAGGTTTGTAACCATACTTTTATTGGGACTTTTGATTTCCTTACAAACACCTGTCGGGCAATTTTTTAAAATTCCCCTGCTCATCGAGCATTTCTTAAAGCATAATGAAGCAAATGGCCTTTCATTTATGGGATTCCTGGCAGAACATTACGCTTCCGGGCATATGGATGCAGATCTGGATGAGGATGAGCAATTGCCCTTCAAACAGATTATATTATTTAGCATTGGATTTGCCCTTGTAAGCCCGGTAATTCAATCCGGGTTTTCCGTGATTTTACTAAAGCCAGAAAAGATCATTTTCCACAAGAACTATAATCCACGCAGGCATCTGGCCGGTATTTTCCATCCTCCACGCGGCTACTCTTTCTAGTTTTTGGGCCATTTATTCCATTTAATTTTTTAAAAAATATTTTATGTCTAGTGTACAATTGCACCTGGCGTTGACCCATGTGCCTGTAATTTTATCATTCATTGCCTTTATTATATTGCTTGTTTCTTTTTTTATTAAGAATGAAACAGTGGCAAAGGTTTCCTACTATTTGTTAGTGTTTGCTAGTATAACAGCGATCCCTGTCTTTCTTACCGGAGAAGGTGCGGAGGAAGCGGTGGAAAACCTGCCCGGTGTGTCTGAAGCCATAATTGAAAAGCACGAAGGGCTGGCCAAATTTGCCTTGATCGCGATCTCTGCTTCGGGTTTGGTGTCCCTGGTCGTATTGTTCTTAAGCAAACCACAGGCTCTCGTTCGGCTCGGGAAGATCGTCATTTTATTATTGGCCATTGCCTCTTCCGCATTGATGCTGCAGACTGCTCATTTGGGAGGGCAGATAAGGCATACCGAAATCCGTTCAGCAGCCGTTGGGCAGAATGGTGAGGGTAATACAGAAAATGGCGGGGCGAAAGAGTCAGGCAACGAAGACGATGATGATTGAATTAATGAAAGGGAAGTTTCCCCAGCGGGCGTCTTATTACCTGACGCCCGCTGTGGGAAACTGACCTATCTGAGCGCGATACCGGACGGGTATGCATCTGTTACTCCACTGGTGATCTCAGTGGGTGTTCCGTTTTTGTACACTTTGACCCGGGGGCCTGAACTGAGGTTGCCCGCGACTGCCACATAGATATTTTCTCCGCAAACCGCTATGGCCTTTGCATCGCCATAGGAGGTTGGTTCCAACACATAAGCAACTCCATTTTTCCAAAACTTAGGTCTTTTCATACCGCTAAGCATGCTTTCATCATTTCCGGCCACATAAACATCACCTTTGTAAACCGTGATGCTATTGGGGCGATCGCGAAGGTTGGCTTCCCCAGCATAAGTCGTTTCCACGCCATTGATCCATACCTTCACGCGTTCACCTGTAGACAGCATCTCATACCCTACGACATAGATATCTGTTCCAGACACGGCAATGCCGACCGCATAGCAGTTATTGCTGGAATTACTGAGTGAGGTGGGCACTCCGTTTCTCCATAAACGTGCCACCGAACGACCGCCGATATCCTCACTACCACAAACATACTGGTCAGCGCCAACCATGACAATTCCCATGGCATTGGCATCGGAGGCTGATCCAGAGGTAAGATTGGTGCCGGATGAGTTTAACCAGGTACGTGCCAGACTCCAGCCTGATGTACCATAGGCAAAGCCGGCCGCATAGATATTACTTCCATTCAGCCATACCCCACGGATCTGACCTCCCTGGCCGAGGTGTGGCAGTGAACTGGAAACACCATTCAACCATACCCTGGGTTCAGATGAAGTGGATGTTTCTTCAATGCCTCCTACCACCACATCGGTGGTGGTAACGAAGACAGAGGTCGCCTCTCCTCCGTTTGCTCCAATGGGAAGCGATGTAGCGGTGCCGTTGATCCAGAGTTTTGGCCGGCTAATATTATCAGTTCCTTTTTCCCTGCCCACAATATAAATGTCGGGCGAATAGGTAAAGTGGTCGCCGGTATCCTTCCCGTGCGAAGTGGTGACGACCACAGCACCCCCTCCGGTGGAGAGGAGCTGCGGGACGGTAACGGTGAGTTGGCTGTCGGTAGCTGCTGTAACGGGTACGGTGATTCCGCCAATGCTCACCGTGTTACTTGAGGCTGTAGAACTAAAATGGGTACCGGTTATCGTGAGACTTGTATTGTATCCACCGCTGCTTGGACTGATACCCGTAATAACCGGGGTAAGGTCTGGCGGCGGCGGAGGAGGTGGAAGCGGTTCCGATTTATCCTTTTTACAGGAAAGAAGTACAGAGAGCGATAGTCCCATCAGGACGAGGATTCTTGTCTTTTTCATTTTAATTGGATTTTAGTCCCGTAAAATGAATAAAAACAATTGAACATTTTCTGGCAGTTTCAGAACTGCCTTTTATGGTTTCATAAGTGATGAGAAAATCAATAAAACTGTCAACGTTTTTCCAGCAGGTGAAGTACCATATCTTTTTTCCGCTGTGAGACCGGGATAGATTTACCGCCTTCCAGCAGGAGCATGCCGCTATCCGCTTTGCGGTCATAGAGTTTGATCTTATTGGGATTGACCAAACAGGAGTGGTGTGTGCGAAAAAAGCCATAAGGGCTTAACAATTCCTCATAGGAACGGAGGTTACGGCTGACAAATATCGGTCCGCCATCGACCAGATGGAATTTGGTATAGGAGCCAGCCGCTTCGCAGTACAGTATATCACTAATCCTGACAAAATATGTTTTGTCAATATCTTTTAATACGATCTGTTTTTCGGCTTCCTTTTCATTTTTCAATTGCCGCATCAACACCTCCAATTGCTGCTGTAGGGTCTGTTGTGTTAATTGCTCGAGGGCCCGGTCAAGACTTTGTGATAATTCGAGCGGGTCAACTGGTTTTAGCAGGTAATCGAGCGCGCTGCACCGAAAGGCCTGGATCGCATACTGGTTATGCGCCGTAGTGAATATGAGTTGAAAGGAAGGGTGAGGTAATTTTTCCAGGAGATCAAAACCTGTTCCGTCATCCATTTCCACATCGAGCAGTACAATCGATGGATTCAGTGTCCGGACCATCTCCAACCCTGAAGCCACACCATCTGCTTCGGCGATCTGAAAACGTCCCTGGTTCCAGCTCTCCACCATCGTGCGCAAAACACCGCGTACTTCCGGCTCATTATCGATTAACAATAGATACATACTGGTCAGACGTTATTCTTGTACAATATAGGTAAATGTATAGTGACCATCACCCCCTGACCACCTGGATTATTGTCGATGCGGAACCCGGCCCGGGATTTCAGTTTGATATTTAATAGATAGATCCGGTCGCGAATGATCTGGCTGGCCCGGCTGATATGATCATTGGTTTCCCTGGGTTCGGATCCTATGCCTTTACCATTGTCGACAATCGAAATGATCAATTCCTTTTTATCCATACCAAAATGAATGGTGAGAACACCTTTATATCCGATCCCTGAAAATCCATGCTCAATACTGTTTTCTACAAAAGGTTGGAGGATCATGGATGGTATCAACAGGTCATCGATGGCCAGATCAGGGTCGGCCTCCAAGGCATAGGTGAACTTGCCTGGGAAGCGCATGGTCTGTACTTCGAGGTATTCCTGCAGAAAATCAAACTCCTGTTCGATCGTAACATATTCTTTATAGGTACTCTCCAAGGTTTCACGCATGATCTTGCTAAAGCGGGAGAGATTGGTCGCAAGTGCCTGCCCATCCTTTTCCTGTACCGCGAATTTCTGCATTGCACTCAGGGCATTGAAAAAGAAATGTGGATTCATCCGTGCCCGGTTCAGGCGTTGTTCGGTTTCAAGGATATCTTTTTTATGTTTCAGGGATTGTTGTCTCAGGTAAAACGCAATTGCAGTTGCAGCCAATAGCCCTGCTATTGCCAAAAGCAGGTAGAGCTGTCGTTTTTTGTCCAGGTCCTTGATCCTGTTCTCGTTTTGCGATTGATCATATTTTTTTTCCAGCTCTGTTATGATACGGATCTTTTCGGCATTTTGTATAGAGTCATTCAGGGTGGTAGCCTTTTTGTGATATTCATAGGCCGACTGATAATCTTCCTGTTCTTTGGCGATGGTGGCAGCTAAGGAATAGGTTTCGGACAATAGTGCCTGGTTCCCATTAACCAGTGCATACCTGATCGCGGAATCAATTTCCCTGCGGGCTGCGGAAATTTTCTTTTGTTCCAGCAAAATATCAGCCTTATCGAAAAAATATACCCGCATGTCTGCGGTTTGGGCCGGATCGAGATAGGCCTTACCGGAATCAAGGTAAGCAAGTGCTTTATCCAGGTTTCCCTTTTCCCATTCTACTCCCTGAAGGTTGTTATAGGCCAATGCCAATAAGCTGGTAAATCCTTCCTGATTAGAAATTGCGATCGTTAATTGACTGAACAAACCGGAAGAATCCAGGCTCCCCTGCGTATGGGTATCCTGGTAATGCCAGAGGTATCGTTTGGATAATTTGGCGAATAGATCCACCTGTTTTGCTGGTTCGGTGATGCGGGGTAATAGTCTTACCGCCCGACGGGTATACTCTATGCCCTTTACCGCCTGATTGGCATTGTTGAGCAGGTGGGCGATCATGGTGCAGGCATTTGCTTCTTCGTAGGGGTCATTGCCTTTTTCGGCCCATTGAAGCAGGATAAAACTGTATTCCTGTGCTTTGGCAAAATCACCCCGGGTAAAGTAGTCTGCGGCCTTTTTTTTGGCGGAGAGGATGCTGTCAACGATTGGGTTCCCGCCTCCCGTCTGGGTGATGGCCAGGAGAGGAAGAAGAGAAAGGGCCCCAAAAAGCAAGGCTTTTCGCATCAAGGGTGTAGTGGTTGATGCAATATACCAATAGATTTTAACAGGGGCCAGGACCGGAACGGTTAAACGGGGCTCCTTTCATAAGTGACCAGAACAAATTGACAACTGAATCGCCGGGATGGCGGAGGGGAGATAAATCAAACCCGCGACCGAATCCTTAAATTCGGGTACATAAACCAAAAACCATGCGTACGCTCTTTTACCTCCTTCTAGTTGTGCTGACGGCCTGTCAAACCAAAACACCCGGGGAGAGATCCTTATCCTCGTTGCGGTGGATCGACCTGACCTATACCTTTGACAGCACCACTCTTTATTGGCCCAATAACCTCAAGGGATTTCAGCACAGTACGGATGCAGAGGGCAAAACGGAGCTTGGTTATTTTTATTCCTCTTATTCGATTTGCACTCCCGAGCATGGAGGTACACATCTTGATGCGCCGGTTCATTTTGCCGAAGGGAAATTAACAGCCGACCAACTTCCTCTTACCAGTCTTACCGGAGATGCGGTAGTGATCGATGTAAGCTCCAATGCCCAGGCCAACCGTGACTACCTGATTTCCATTTCCGATATTGAAGCGTGGGAGAAAGAGCAAGGAGTACTGCCCGATAATACAATCGTGCTATTCAAGACAGGTTACGGGAAATTTTATCCCGACCGGGGAAAATATTTTGGTTCTCCGAAGATGGGATTGGAAGCAATTCCTGAATTGCATTTCCCAGGTATTGATCCGGTTGCGGCCCAATGGCTGGTGGATAAACGCAAGGTAAAGGCAGTGGGCCTTGATACACCCAGTATTGATTTCGGGCAGTCGAAGGATTTTAAAGCACATCAGGTGTTGATGGGAGCAAACAGACCCGCTTTTGAAAATGTGGCCAACCTCGATCAGTTACCTGCCAAAGGAATATATGTAGTGGCTTTGCCCATGAAGATCGGAAAAGGCAGCGGCGGTCCGTTAAGGATCATTGCGGGAGTGGAGTGAAAAATGAGATAATTAAGGCAGCGATCAATTATAAACTAAACGCCGGCTAAGTAAAATCACTTAGCCGGCGTTTAGTTTTATTAAAAATAACCGGAAGAACTTTCAAACGGAAGATTCATAAAAAAATTTTTAACAAAAAAATTTTTTTATGAATTTATCAATCCTAATTTAGTTTCTGATACCCAAAACTAACTTACCTTATGCTGTTGAAACCTCGATCTTATTTGAGAATTCTGCTATTCTCTTTATTTCCCCTTTCATTGCATGCTCAATCTGTTTCTCCCTCTGATTCCACAATTCAAATTGAATACCCGTCCGGGAAAAAGTTAGATAAACTGTCAAATCATTTTTCCCGGGCAGAGGCCGGTTTGATCTCCACGTCAGAGAAGTCGATCAAAAAACTAAAAAAATGGGAATCGAAAATTTACAAAAAGCTAAAGCGCAACGCGGGAAATAAAGGCCAGGAATTTGTTTGGGATTCCCTGGACTATAATTTATTATCGGAGGCAATAAATGGGAAGAATTCATTAGGGGCGCTACGCAAAAAGGCCGGAGAGTATTTTCCGAATCTGGATAGTGTTCAGACAAGTCTGGCTTTTCTTCATGGGGTAAATCCTTCCCCTGCAATTTCCAGTCTATTGAATCAATCTAAAGTGCTTACCGAACGATTGAAACTAATTACAGCGGTGCAGGAAAAGCTAAAACAACGCTTGGATTTCCTTAAAAATAAGTATAAGCTTTTCGGATTAGGGAAGGAGTTTTCGAAACTTCAAAAAGACTTGTATTACTATAATGCCCGCATTAAAGAGTTGAAGGCTCAATTGAATGACCCCAAACAATTACAAATTACGGCCTTTCGGTATTTGTCCAGGTTAAAGGGTTTTCAAAAATTTATGGAGGACAACTCCTATCTGGCTTCTGTGTTTGGAGGTAATTTGTTAAACCAACGTTTTAGCGGGTTGGGTGCCAGTTCCATTCCGGATCTTCCGGGGCTTCAAACCGTAGCTTCCGTTAACAATACTATTGGCCCTGCTATGTCCAGTGTCGATTTGTCGGGACGGGGTGTTTCAGGAGGAGATCCCTTAACCAACAGGTTGGCTGAAATTAGAAATGAACTTCAGAATATAAAGTCAACGTCAGGGGATTGGGATGATAAAGACGTTATGCCTGATTTCAAGCCCAATGAAATGAGGTCGAAGTCATTTTTTGACCGGCTGGAATGGGGTACCAATTTTCAATTCAGACGGAATAACTACCGTCTCCCTTCTATGTTGGATGTTGGATTGCAGGTAAGCTACCGCTTGCATCAGAATAGCAGTGTTGGCGTAGGGATGTCCTATAAATTAGGCTATGGTACTTTGCAGCGGGTTCAATTTAGTCACGAAGGGGTAGGCTTGCGCTCCTTTCTTGATTTTAAACTAAAGGGTAATATTTATATCAATGGGGGCTTTGAGTTCAATTACCTATCTGGGTTCAAAACCATTGAGGAATTAAAGAATTTTTCTGCCTGGCAGGGGAGTGCTTTAATCGGGCTAAGTAAAAAATACAAATTAGGTGGCAAGACCCGGGGCAACTTCCATGTACTATACGATTTTCTTCATAATCAGCATACCCCGCGCACATCACCTGTTTTGTTCCGTTTCGGATATCAATTCAAATAATTCCAACCACGCATAATTATGAAACCAAGATTAACTGAAATGCTTAAGGCGTTTCTTGCCTTGTCCTTTATCTTCCATTTGTTTTCGGTTCCTCTCTTTGCTCAACCTGCTAATTCAAGACGGGGAGCGAGCGAAGCTACTTTACCCTTTGTGGTTTTGCCATCTCCCAATAGCGCGACCTTAACCCGGTCCATTTCTGATAATGTAGATCTCTATACCGGGAAGCTGAATGTTTCGTTACCGCTTTACAGTTTGAAAAGCCGAAACATTGATGTGCCCATTTCTTTGGGTCATGTAGCTAATGCACATAAGGTAAATGATATTGGTAGCTGGGTAGGTTTAGGTTGGCAGTTGAATGCTGGTGGCGTTATCACGCGTGTGATGAAGAATCTTCCGGACGAACTTAATGGTACTATCAGTGCTGATTTTAATATCCCCGGTAAGGGGTTTCTCCACTTGCAAGCAGAGAATGTGGAGTTGGACCGATTCAATGATCCGGTTGTTCCTTTTGCTTTTTATTCTTATCCGGAAAAAATTGAGCGAATAAACCGGGGAAACTGGAATACCAAAGACAAAAACAATAAACCCGATAAGGGTTTTGATCTTCAGCCGGATGAGTTCTACTTCAATTTTGGAAACTACTCCGGAAAGTTTGTCTTTGACAAGTTTGGAAAGGTTGTTATGCTCAACGAGAACAATTTAACCGTCACTCCCACTATATCCGGGGGTAAAATTGTATCCTTTGTGGTGTTAACAGAAGATGGGTATAAATATGAATTTGGGAATTATGCGCTCAATGCGGTGGAGGAAACCAAGTTCAGAGTGCAGTCAAAGTCTATCTTATTCACCTACCGATATACAGGATGTTACTACTTGGATAATTACCAGGTGCCCAAATTGAACAACTCCAATGAAAACTACACTATACAATCCCCTAACTACATATACGAGGCTGTTCCGATTGTCATGTCTTATCTGAGCCCAGTGGGATGTGCCGTACCATCTGGATGTTCGAGTGAGCCTGGAAATCTAATGGATTTCTGGCAAGCGGCGAACAATACCAATTATGAGTATTGCACTTACTCCTCTTCCTGGTATTTGACAAAGATCACTTCTCCAACAAATGATGTGGTTAATTTTAACTATGTAGATAATGGGACATTGAACTATGTTTCCGATCGCTCCTTTACATCCAGCGACCCACTTCCCGGAACTCGTAATGTTCCGAATATGGGTACGGGCTGCAATTTTGGAGGCTATTTGCCAACCTCCTTTTTTACATCTCATGCACCACCCGTGAATAATATGCCGGTTCCCGCTGGTTACTATTTGCATTATCCCTCTTTTGGTGATTATACGATTTCGGCAACGACAATAGAGCTTAAATCTAAGAGGTTAAAAGAAATCACTACTTCGCAAGGTTACAAGGTTGAGTTTCTCGCGAATTCTTCCAGACCGGAGCTTCCAGGCGATAAGATGTTGGATCAGATCAAGGTGACCCTAAATGGCCAGTTGGTGAAGCAATACAATTTAACATATCAACAAGTCCAAAGCACTGAAGCCTTTGAAACGATCAATATTGGTTTCCGTTCACCCAGGTATAATTACACCCCCAATCAACAAGGGTATTTGGTGTTCAACCTGTCCTTCCATAACAATTCAAGACAAGAAACAGGAAGTTATATCGATAATAGTGTTCGGTACCGGCATTACCTTACGAGCATTGTTGAGATGGGAAGCGACTTTAAATCACTTCCTCCCTATCAATTTGAGTACTATAATCAGAATCTCTTAACCTTCCGCACCTCCGTAAATCAGGATGTTTTTGGGTATACCCGGAATTCCACTACTCCCTCAAACGCACCACCGGCTTTGGACAAGCTAATGGCAGGAGTGCTAAAGTCGGTCAAGTATCCAACCGGCGGTCTTAAAGAGTTTATTTATGGAATAAGTGGTAGTAGCACGGCCTGGAATGGACTCCGGGTGGATCAGGTTAAAGAGTATCCAACCATAGGAGGCACCCCTATTGTAAAGAACTATACCTATGGCAGTTTTGTCCAGACAGACTATCCAATTGTTTCGTACACGATGCCCGATTATGTGATCAGCTTTACACAGAACGGCTCTTCCACCTATTATTCGGTAGCGGACAAGCGGTTTAACTCCAATAGCCGCTTTAATCCGGAGACCCAAACTCGTGGAGCGGTGGGAGGATACAACTTTGTAGAGGTTTCACAACCTGGAAATGGAAAATACAGAGCTGAGTTTACAACGAATTCAAGCCCGAATAGTTCCGATTTTGGAAGCTCTGTCAAACTCGTATCCAATTTCAACGGGGGCTTTGAAAAGAACTTTTCCCAGATTGGCTATAATTATCCCTTTCCGCAGGCTACCAGTAATGATTGGAAAAGAGGTCTGCCCATTGCGGAGTATTTTATATCCGAACAGGGGAAGAATATCAAGTCCGTTCATTATTCCTATGATCAGGATTTGATGTATGCCGGAAATGGGTATTCCAGCGGATTGGCTGTTACCAAGTACAGAGTTGATTATGGAACCGGCTGGAATTGGATGATCTATTCAAAATATTTTCACAATCCCAGATGGCAATTATTGATTTCTAAAACGGAGCGAGACTATAAGCCGGATGGAATTTCCTATTTGGAGAATAGGATGGAAGTTTCTTATTCCAAAATCCTGCACAATTCCAGAGAGTATCTGTTCCAAACGGAATCAAAAATGACCTCCGATAGTAAGAATGAGCAGGTTGTGACAAAATTCCGGTACCCGCTGCAATATGCTACCACTATGGATGAATTTGGACAAGGGATTACCCAATTGAAAGGAAAAAACGTCCTAAGCCCGGTCGTAGAAAAGTACCAGTACATCCAAGATCAGGCAGGTAATAACAAACGTTATTTGGAAGGGGTGTTGAATAAATTTCATCCGGATAAACCATTGGTTAAGCAGTCCTATTATTTTCAACCATCCTCAACCCAGACCAGTTTTGTTGAATCAAATACTACCAATGGCTTTTTTGCATACGACCCTTCCTATAAATCTGAGTTGAATTTTAATCTGTATGACTCTTATGGCAACATACAGGAGCAATTGGAGCAGGGGAATATGAAGGAGGCCTATATATGGGATTATCAGAATTCCTTTCCGGTTGCTAAAGCCACCAATGCGGCACTTTCCGAAATCGCGTATACTAGTTTTGAAGCGGATGGAAAGGGGCAGTGGACCTACAACCAGGCCCATGTAAAGCAAAATGAAAAAGGAATAACGGGAAGGAAATATTTTGAGATTCCGCAAAACGACAAAATTATTTCCGGCACGATGAACACAACCAAAAAATTCAAGTTGACCTTTTGGGCAAAATATGGTGTACCAATGATCTACCGGTATATCGGAACCGGTATGTCTACTGAAACCATTACCCCTACAGAACTTTTGACGATTAATGGTTGGAAATATTATGAGGTTACACTGGAAAATACGGGCAAGGTTGAGTTATTCAAATACAGTTATCAGCCTACGGTGCTTGTGGATGAATTACGATTGTTTCCGGCAGATGCCCAAATGGTCACGTATACATTTGACCCATTGTATGGAATGACCTCCCAAACGGACCCCAACAACCGAACCGTCTACTACGAGTATGATAGTTTGCAACGACTGGTGATTGTGAGAGACCAGTTTGGAAACGTAGTCAAGACATATGAGTATAACTACAAAAATTAATTCAGCGAAAAAGACGATTATATGAAAGGCAAACTATTATCCCTTTTCCTGTTTTTTATTCTGGGAATGAGTTATTCTTCCTCTTCTCAGCAAGCCTACATTTATGGCCCTACAAACGTCAACCCGGGTGACCAGAGTTACTATACAGCGATGTTTGATTTTGGCCCTCATACGTATTCCTATATCACCTGGAATGTTCAAGGTGGAACCATTGTGGCCAAGAATGAGAACCCCACCTGGGGTATGATTTACTGTATCGTACAATGGGATTATCCGGGTATCGGATACCTTTCAATTTACGAAGACATGTATGGCCAGTATGGAGAATTGGCGGTGGAGGTGGGAGGTGCTCCTGTTTCTCCAGGGTACATCAGTGCCAATACTTATTTCTTTAATTATCTAAACCCAACGCCAACTATAACCCAAACGCCCGCTACGGATGGAAACTGTGGCGGAGTCTACGACTATTTTTGGGAGCATTCGCCTGATGGAGTCAATTGGAGCAATGTTGGATACGGGGAGAGCTACCCAACATCGGCGCCGGCATTTACAGAGAAAACCTTAGTTCGCCGCGGAGTGTATTGTGGCATGTCCGTGGCCTACACCAATGTACTGGAATTTAACTATCAATCACTTTCCTGGGAGAACCGGAATTTTATTAAAACAAATGACATCTGGTATCCTGGAAAACTGACCTTTAATCAGGCTGATAACCTTCCTATCGGGCAGAAGCAACAATCCACTATATTTTTCGACGGTATCAGCCGACCGGAACAGCAGGTGATGACGGGTATTTCGCCGTCTAATAAAGATTTAGTTGTTCCTATAGAGTATGATGCTCTTGGACGAGATGTAAAAAAGCATCTGGCCTACCAGGCAGCTTCTTCAGACGGAAAATTTAAACCCAATGCCATTGCGGATCAGCAGCTTTTTATGGCGACTAAGTATCCTGGGGAGAACAGCTTTTTTGCCGAGACCCGATTAGAAGCAAGCCCCTTGAACAGGTCGATCAAGAGTCTGGCACCGGGATTGAACTGGGGAGGAAGTGATGTAGGTATTCAAACCGGATACGATTTGAATGGTACGGCAGATGCGGTACGTATTTGGCGAATTGATAATTTTTCTAACACCGCCTTACCCATCTCAAATGCCGGAGATGTTTATCCGGCCAATACGCTTTACAAAATTATTACTACGGATGAGAGAGGTAAGTTGATTATTGAATACAAGGATAAGGAGGGAGAGATCATTCTTCGGAAACAACAGTTGGCGGAATCAGGCCCCGGACTTTCAGAGGATCATCTCGGCTGGTTATGTACTTATTATGTCTATAATGATTTTGGACAGCTACGGTACATGATTCAACCAAAGGCCGTGGAGAGCATGCGCCAATCCGGAAGCTGGGTATTATCCCAGGCAATGGCGGACGGACTTTGCTTTAAGTATGTTTATGATAGCCGAGGCCGTCTGATTGAGAAGAAAGACCCGGATGCAGCTGTGGAGTATATGGTGTATGATAGTCGTGATCGCCTGGTGTTTTCTCAACATGGTAATCAACGGGACGGGAGTACTAATTCATTTGGTTTTAATGAATGGAGTTTCTTCTTGTACGATGTACAGAACAGGCAGGTGGCTTCGGGAGTCATGTTGGATGATATGGATGAGTATACCCGCGGTAATTTGCAGTACCTGATAGATCTGCCTAGTATGCAAATGGGGGCTAAAACAGTCACCATTCAAACAGATATATCGGAAACATTAGAGGTTTTTAACCCGGCTCCAATCGTCAGTTGTGCGGGTTGTATTTTAATTGAGCATTATCAGGTCAAGATTAATGCTGTCAAGTATTACGACGTCAATACAGCGGCGGCTTATACGAATGTTAGTCTGCCCTATGCTTCGAATTTTGAGAATATTGATCCAGCCTCCCCCAGCCAACGAGTTCGTGGTATTCAGACAAAAACTAAGGTTAGGGTATTGGATGGTACCAATAAGTTCATCAATACCGTTACCGTTTTGGATGAAAAGGGCCGCGTTCTGCAAACCCTTTCGGCGAATACCTTAGGAGCAAGTACTTCGGTGACCAATCAGTATGATTTTGCTGGTAAGGTCCGGGGAACGGTATATAAAGAAAGCCGGCAGATTCTTGTGACACCAACTCCCATCCCGGTTTATGCTACAAAAGCGTATACCGTTGTTTCAAAATACGAATTTGATCACGCGGCCCGTCCAAAGCGGACGATCAAGAATGTGATTAATGAAGAAACCCCTAATCAGTCACTTCCCCCGGTAGTCATTACTACGGGTGAACGGGTTATTTCTGAACACACCTATGATGATTTAGGCCAGTTATTATCCAAAACTTTGGCTCCAGGCTATGCAGGTCCTAATGGCCCTTTCCTGGAGAAGCTGGACTATGAGTACAATATTCGGGGTTGGATGACAGGAATCAATAAGGAATATGCCATTGACCCCAACCGGACCGATCGGTTCTTTGGAATGGAACTGGGGTATGACAAGCCTGGCAATTCCGGATTTGGAAATCTGCTTCGGAATGGAAACGTGGCGGGGATGGCCTGGAAAACAGCAGGGGATAACATCCTTCGGAAGTTTGATTATCTCTATGATAATGCAAACCGAATTACTCAGGCCAATTTCGGCCAAAAAAATACGGGAACTAGTGCATGGACAAAAGATCTCTTTGACTTCTCCATGAATCTGGTTCAGTACGATTATAACGGAAACATCACCCGGCTCGAACAAAATGGCGTCAATTTTAATGGCATTGTGGCCATGGATCGGATGAGTTATGGGTATGATGCGAACAGTAACCGATTAAAATGGGTAACGGAAGATGCACCGGGGGTAGATCATAAATTGGGTGACTTCACTGACAAGAACCAAGGTGCCGGGGTGATTGATTATACCTACGATTTTAATGGAAATCTTACCGGTGACTTGAATAAGGGTATTCAAACGGTAACATATAACTACCTTAATTTACCTGAAATAATAACAGTACCGGAAAAAGGATCGATCCGTTACATCTATGATGCCAACGGAAGCCGTTTACAAAAAATTGTAACAGATATTACACTCGCTACCGGCCCGGTGACTAACACCACCACATATAGTGGGCCTTTGACCTACACTCCCGGGAATGATGTGTATGTTTCTATCGAGGATGGACGAATTCGCTATGTAAAAAGTCTTGCTACACAACTTCCCGTTGCTTTTACCATTGATTATTTTATTAAAGATCACTTGGGGAATGTACGCATGGTGTTGACAGAGGAGGAACAGGTAGATACATACCCCGTAGCTACCATGGAAACGGCAACTACCGCCCTTGAAGACAAGTATTACCGGATTAGTAACAGAACAGACAAGCCCATTGAGTTACAGGGAAATACTCAGTATGACCAACGATATGGTCAAAAAATGAGCAAGCTTTCTACCCAGGGAACTGATAACCGGGTAGGTCCCTCAATCCTTCTGAAGGTAATGGCCGGTGATCTGGTACAAGCCAAAACGGATTATTATTACCGGGATAATGGTACCCAGGTAAACTCAACCAGTGTATTGACCGATCTTGTTAATAACCTGATCAACCACCTCAATGCAGGCAATGCGGGCGTAACGGCTAAAGCCCAGTCGGGTATCATTGGAAGCGCTGTCCAGGGTAATCCGGTTACCGGAAGTCTGGTGACACAACAGAACAGCGATTATGTTTCTACCCGACCCAAGGCATTCATCAATTATATAGTTTTTGACGAAGGGTTTAACCCCATCAGTAAAGGAGTCAAACAGGTTCAGGCCAACGGGCCCCTGCAGGCGCCATTGGTATTGAACGATGTTAACATTACGAAGAATGGCTGGATTTATGTGTTCGTCAATAATGAAAGCCAGCAACCAGTCTATTTTGATAACTTCCAAATTGTACATAACAGGGGTCATATTCTTGAGGAGAATCACTATTCTCCCTTCGGTCTCACTCTAAAAGCCATTTCTCCAAGAGCCCTGAGTGTGAACCCGGTCAATTTCCACAAGTTCAGCGACAAAGAGTTTCAGAGTGAAGAATTTTCGGATGGTACCAGTTTGGATGAGTATGATTTTGGAGCCAGACAATACAACCCCCAGATCGGGCGCTGGAATAGTATTGATCCTAAAGCAGATGAATTTCCCAATTCCTCGCCGTACGCCTATGCAGCCAATAATCCCACCCTGCTGGTTGACAAAGACGGCAAATTTGTACACCTGATATTGAAATATGGAATCAATGTAGGGATCAATATTGGTATCCAAATGATCACGGCTTACATGTTTGACCCCAATGTAAAGTCCTGGGGAGATGCATGGGATAAGGCCAGTGTTTGGGATGCTTTATGGGAAAGTGCCAGTGATATGATCGGAAACAGAGCGCTTCGAATGGCCGGAGATGGTATTATGGGCATGTTCCATTACATGGATGATGTGGGTTTTAGAAATATCACTGGGACTGGATTAATGAAGGCTGGTTTCATGGGAATTTTAGAACCGCTGGTGTATAAATATATTGGGAAGTATGGTGCGGTGGCTGTAGAGAAGGGCTTAAAAAAGATGGGCATTGATCAAAACAGCATCAATCGGTTATTGGGTCGAAAAGCACCCCAGCCAAAACCAAAAATTGACATGAAGGCTGGAAAGACGTTCTCAATGTCAAAAGCGGATAAAAATAAATATAGCCCCAATAGCTACAGAGACAATTTGAAAACACTTACTGGCGTCGATCCAGGTTCCAAAGTCGAGGCACATCATATTTTCCCTAAGGCGGACGAGTTTAAGAACTTTTTTGATAGGGTTGGCATTGATGTCAATGATCCAATACATATGCAGTGGTGGGATAGGGCTGGACATAACCCCAATGCACAAAAATACAATGCTGAATGGAGGGCGTTTATGCGATTAAATCCAAACGCGGATAAAAATGCGGTACTTCAATTTGGACGTGATATAATGAGTAAGTATGGTTTGAATGTATTTTTTTAATTTTGGGTATGACTTTTTTTCAAATAGCGGCTTCTAGCAAGAAAAGCCCTGTGAGTTTAGCAGCACTGACTCCTTACGATGAACAATTATTGGCAAAGGGAGCTTTTAAGCTCCCGGAGCCATTCATGGTAAAGGTGGTCAAGGGAACCAAGTTTTACGACCTGCTTGGCTTGTCTGATCCATTCAATATGGTGATATCAGGAAGGTTCCTCGATGTCATTGCCAGCCATGGGTTGACAGGCTGGGAAACCTATCCCCTGGAGATCGAAAATTCGAAAGAGGAATACCATGGTTTTATCATTAAAGGACGATCGGGCCCCCTTCAACGTCCACCCCGACCTGGGTTTCTTACCGGTATGCGGTTTGATGTTTCAAGTTGGGATGGGTCAGACTTCTTTTATCCTCAAGATACATTCCAACCCATGGTGAGCGAAAAGGCAAAGGAAGTATTGACAAAAGCAAAACTGACTAATATCGTTTTGGTAGATGCAGAAACCGTTGAATGGTATTCTTCCTAATAGGATTACCTCAATAATGAAGATTGTATTTCTTTTAACAAGTCGCGGTTGAGTAAAAAGAAACCCGGCGGGTTCTAAACGACATCCACACCGGGCACTTGTCAAAAACAGACTTTAAATCCTTTAGATAGGCCTTACTTTTCCGCTGCCACTGATTTGGGTAATAACCTGGGGTGTTCCGGAGTAAAACACAGAACCACTGCCACTTATATGGGCATCCAGGGTTTGAGACACTTTTAACCGGATATCGCCACTGCCGCTGATATGGGTATCGGCTGTAGTTGCCTGAACACCAACAAAACTCATGGTGCCACTGCCGCTGATCTGTAATTCTTCATGACCCACCGTACCTGCGAAAATATTCATATCGCCACTACCACTGATACGGGCATCCAGGATGCCAGCCACCTGAGTTTCCTGTAGGCTGATATTCCCACTGCCGCTTACCTGTAAGGTCAGGTTATTGCTGATATTGTTACCCAACAGGTCCATATTTCCAGAACCACTGAGTTTGAGATAATCGGCATAGGGCATGGTAATGTCAACCTTTACTTGCTGGCTGTTTTTTACATAAACGCCATGTTCATAATCAATATTCAATACCCCGCCATTCACTTCTGTCTCCAGAACATTCAGGATGTTTTGCTGGGCACTTACTTCCACTTTCAATGTGGCCCCGATCCGGATATTTACCTGACCACCAAAGGCAGCGGATACACCGGTAAAGTTGTTTACGGTTCTTGTTTCGGTCACTACAGGACCAGTACCTACTACTTTCTCACAAGAGGAAAAGCTAAGAAGGGCGAGAACGGCCACCAGGGCCACAAATGTCTTTTTCATTTTCAATTCTATTATTGTTGATCAATTTTTTTTATGGTTTTCCATGAGACGGATATCGAAATAGTTATGTTACATCGGTGTGACAGGCGGTTAAATTACCTGACCAGCGATCAGAATTCAATTTTATAGTTAAGGATCGGGATCATACCTGTTTGGTACAGATTCTTGATCTGATTTTCCTCCTTATCAAAATACTGGCTGAACAGGTTCAGGCGATTGGTGACATTCTGAATATCCAGCGATAAGGTAGTTGTATGTTTTCTCCGGTTCCACTTCATACTGATCCGCAGGTCAGTCCGGAAATAAGCCGGGTTTTGCTGGCTGTAGGCTTGTTTTTCTTTGTACACCGTATAGCCAGCTTGCTGTGAAGCAGCCAGATCAATGGGCGTGGTGCGTAATCCACCCGCTACAATGGTTTTAAGATTTATTCCCAATGTCTTTTGCTTTCGTTCATTGTAAAAATCTTTTCCGGTGATCAGGGTAGTAATGTAGTTTCCATTGAAACGGGTATTTCGTTCTACTCCATCCAATGCCGTGTATTTGGATTGGTACAATGAATTACTCAGCGTGAGGTAAAAATTGTTATGGAGATACCGTTCAATCGAGATCTCTATCCCATAGTTCCGCCCCTTACCTTCGTTCACCATCGGGTCTGTCACATATTCATATTCCACATTCAGCGAAGAAAGGGTACTGCTATCATGTGCGGCCACGGGTACATCGAATAATTGTTGATAGTACAATTCTGTTTTTATTTGGAGTTTGGCCGCCGGACGAAAACCATAGGATAACACATAGTGATGGGCCTTGGTGAAACCTAAGTTTTTATTTGGCATGTCAACCCCTCCTGCACCTAATGTACGCTCAGCGAAATACACATTTAGTGTCTGTATCTGGCTGTGTAGACCATAGGCAAGCGCCAGACTGTTTTTATTGTTGATATTCCATTTGGCGGAGAGCCTGGGTTCTACGGCCTCACTTCCGTTGTGTGCCAAATGGAGGTAATGCAATCCGGCCTGTAAGCTCAGGTCATTTGACCATTTGTATTGCCATTGCAGAAAGGCTTGTTGGGTGGAGGTTTGCCCTTTGCTGTTGAGTAGAACTTCCAGTGGCTCATCATCATGTGCCGATGATAAACGGTAGAATTGATAGTTAATCTGTTTATTGATAAACCCTGCCCGCAAGAGTAGCCTGTTGCTGAATTTATAGTCCAGTTTAGTATTAAACAGGATATTTTTTGTGGTCATTTTTTCAAAGTAGGTCTTACGCAATGTCAGATCATCTTCTGTAAAATCTTCATCATAGCTGATGCGGGTACCGGAAACACCAACGGCTGAGTTGATCTTTAGGTTTTTCCCTACCAGTAAGGAGTGAGTGATACCAGCCATACCGGTATTGGAGACAAAGTCGGCCAGGTAGCGGTCACGACGCGTTTCCCATTTGGAAGAGTCCTTTCCGGGATCATAGTACTGGTCACTCAATCCGCCAAAACCAAAGACGCTAAAGTTTCCGGCTTTTTTGGTGGGGAGATAGATATTAAAGGACAGGTCCTGGAAGTTCGTCACATTGTCATCGGGTAACACACCTACTTTGTTGAGCAGGGTCAGCGTTGAATACCGGTAGTTGATGAGATAGGAACCTTTGTATTTTTTGGAGAAAGGTCCTTCCATCGCTGCATTCAAACCCAGTACTCCAGCCTGTAAGGAGTATTCTCTTTTCTCATCATTGCCCTTGCGCAATTTTATGTCAAATACCCCACTCAGGGCATTTCCATATTCAGCAGCAAATGCACCTGTAATGAAATCGGAATTGGACAGGAGTTGCGAACTCAGGATGGAGATACCACCCCCGCTTAACCCGGGCTGGCTAAAATGGTTGGGGGATGGAATATCCATGCCTTCCATTCTCCACAGGAGGCCTGTAGGTGAATTACCCCGGATGATGATATTGTTATTGCCGTCGTCATTCGCCATTACACCAGGAAAGGCGGTAGCCATGCGCAAGGGATCATTTACCGCGGCGGCATATCGTTGTGTTTCTTCCACCGTAAAGGCCCGGGCACTCACCACACTCATATCATTCAGGGGCCGGTTCTTTTTGCCATTGGCTTTTACGATCACCTCCTCCATGCTCTTGACCTCGGCTTCCAGTGTGATGGTCAGAATGGTTTCTTTTCCTGAGTTGACAGTGATATTGTCTAAAACGATTTCTTTAAAACCAGCATAAGTGATCCGAAGAGTGTAATTCCCCGGGGCCAGGTCCTTGAAACGAAAGTTCCCAGAGGCATCACTGGTAGTATGTTGCTGTTCATTCAGGGAAATGGTGGCGCCGGAAAGCGGCTCTTTCAGGGCCTGATCGGTAACAGTGCCTCTAAGCTGCTGAAGCTGTTGTGCCTGTACGGTAATGGATAAGGCCAGGATAAGGGGCAAAATCAAAAATTTCATGTCGATTGCAATTGGTTATTTGCGGATATAACAACCAGGTGGGGGGATACCCCTATGCGTTAACAAGAAATTAAGAAACGAGAGAGGTGAAACGTGAGACGTGAGGCGTGAGTAGGGATCTCACGCCTCACGTCTCACGTTTCTCGATCAGAAGAAGTTAACTCCCACATTCCACCCCAACCAGCCATTCACAAAGGGCCCAAAGTCGTAGGTCCTGGCATAGGTGGGAATTATGGGATACTTGTATCCGGCGACTCCGGTGGTTTGTTTGGAGAAAAGAACATTCAGTGCGGGGCCTCCATAGATGGAGATGAATTTATTGATCTTGAGATTGAGGTTTAACTGTGCGCGGTTTAGCAAATTGATATTATCCCAACTACCGGCATAGAGATATTGAGAGATGACCTCGGGATTGAAGAACAATGTTTTCTTTTTATTAAATGGCAAATCACTTCCCAATCCATACCCAAAGGCAAAGAGTTTATTCTTGTCATCTGATCGCATACCCGCCTGCAGGATGCTGTAAAATTTCGAATTCCCGGTTTTAAAGGCGGCGTTCACATCCGTCATATCATTGGCGGTGATGCTGAGTTTGTGGTAGCCATTGAGCACAATATTGATCAATCCGATGCTATAGCCGTCTGAGGAATCGACAATATTGATAAGGCCAAACTGTACCCCTTTTAATCTTTTGGCATAGTTGATCACCCCGGCGATCTGCACTCCGTTCATACTCCGGTTGCTGAAATTAAATACGCCACCAAGTTGTACACCCTTTACAGTATTGCGGGCATAGTTGCCTACACCTGCGGCCTGCCAGCCACGAACACTATCATTGACATGGTTGTACACACCACCCACCTGAAAACCTTTGAAAGCGCCTCTTACATAGTTACTCACACCGGCAGCCTGAAAGCCAAAGGTGGAACCCAGATTGGTATTGTGAACCCCGGCAAGCTGCATACCTCTGACCTCACCGCCTACGATATTGAATACACCAGCGCCCTGGAAGAAATGAACATCTTTTTTATCAATATTAAAAATCCCCCCTAATTCGATACCCTGTGTGCCAGCCGTATAGCCACCCAATACATTCAGCGAAAATTTATTGATGACCTGTGAACTTAGTTTGCCGTGTGAACTTAACCCGGGTATCAGGGAAACCTGGAAGGGTCTTTCGGTAAAGAACTTTTTCAGGTTGAGACTTTGGATCTTTTGACCAGAGGTAAGCAGGAATTTCCCCATGCCTGTGCGCTCCACTTTTCCCAGGTCCGCATACGAGAGCGAATCAGTGGGAATGATCTTAGTGGCCTGCAGCGAATCGGGTATCAGATAATCCAATGGGGTAACAGTCGTGTTTTCCTCGGCATCTGTAGAAGGAATCATGGTAATGGTTACCTCCTGGGTATGACGCGGAGAGAGTTTGATCATGGTATCCGCATAGAATTCCTTGCTCACATATAATTCGATCGCTGAGGCCTTGCTGCTTTTAAACCTGAGTTTAAAATACCCTTCGTGATTGGTCAATGCGGCCACAAGAAGTTTTTTCTCATACACACTCGCATCACGAATGGCGAGACCGTTATTTTCGTTGTACACAAAACCGGAGATGGTAAAGATCCGGTCTTCTTTTTCTTCCACTTTTGTTACCATCGTCATCCGGATCGGGGCTTTCTTGATGATGATGAAATTGCCACTTTCCTTAAACTCGTAGGAGTTATTGAATAAAAGGGAAAGAACTTCTTTTACCGATCTGTTGGAAATGGATAAATTGACCAGGCTGTCTTTATTGATGATGCTGGAATTATAGGAGAAGTAGAAATCGCCTTTGTTGCTGATGATCTCGAGGACGTTATCAAGACGCTGGTTCTTGATGTTCAGCGATATAGGTTTTGACAGCAACTGGGCGGTACTTACCGTAGCGCTAAAGGCGATAGCCAGGATGATCAAAATAGCTTTGACGGGCTTATTTGGCCGGATATGGAGAAGACATTCCATGGAAAATATTATTCGAGGATGATCCTGTTTTCTTCCTTGGTGACCTTGATATCAAAGGTCAGGCTGATAACTTTGAGTACTTGTTCCAGGGATTCATTATTAAAGGTGGCGTTCATGGGGAGGTTACGCAGTTCTTCACGCCCGATCACGATATCAGTTTGATAGGCTTGCCGAATCACTTCTACCAGTTTCCAGAGCGGGGTATTGTCACATACAAATTCCTTGCTACGGTAATAGTTATAGAGTTTGTCGGATACCTTTTCTTTTGCAATGGTTCCTCCCGAGTTAAAAACGATCCTCTCTCCCGCACGCAACTCGACCGACTGGCCCGATGTAGTTACACGTACTATGCCTGTTTCTACAATGATCTCGGTACTTTCTTTTTCCGCTTTGATATTAAAAGAGGTACCTACTACGGTCACTTCAATACTATCAACGGAAATGATAAAGGGTTTTTTCTTATCGGGAGTGATATTGAAAAAGGCTTCGCCTTTCAGCGCAACCGCTCTTTTATCTCCCTTGAATTTGGAAGGATAGGAGAGTGAAGAAGCTTTGTTCAGGGTGATGATGGAGCCGTCTGAGAGGGTATCAATCTTAACTTCATTGCCAGAGTTGAGTGCCAGTTGTTGAACCTGATTTTTATTGATCAGCAAATATCCAATTAACCCTATGCCGGCTATGAGAATTATGGATGCTGCTACCCTGGAAAAAACGGATTTCACGGATTTGTCGGATTTCAAGGATGGAGATGAATCTGCCTCATTCGTCTCATCTGCGTAATTCGTGGTTTCCGCGTAATCATTCTTTTTAATCCGATGTTGTAGTTTCTGCCATGCTTTATCTTCATCAACTTCGGCAGTAACGGCCAATGTTTGGGCGGCATCCCAAATGGTTTTGAACTGGTCAAAGTATTGCTGGTTTTCCTTTTTATCGGCGATCCAGGTGGATACTTGCTGGCGTTCTTCGGGTGATGCCTCATCCAGCAGGTATTTTACCAGCAGTTCATCGGTGATATGGTTGAAATTTGTCTCCAGGATCATTGATTTTTAAGATGGCAAGATCAGGATTAGTAAAACGGTCAGGCAGTCGGCTAGGTTGGTTCTTAATATTTTCAGGGCTTTGCCCATTTGGTTTTCTACGGTTTTGATGGAAATATTCAACCGGTCGGCAATTTCTTTATACTTCAGTTCTTCAAAGCGGCTCATTTGAAAGATGGTCCGGCATTGTTCCGGAAGTTCATTCAGGGCGCTGCGCAGGCGGCCTTCCAATTCTTTGGCAATGACCTTTTTAGCTGCGTTATCGCTTTGATTTTTCAGGCTGTAGGCGACTCGGAGTTGATGATCGGACCGCACTTTTTGATGTTTGATATAATTCAGGCACTCATGGTAGACAGCTTTGTAGAGGTAGGCTTGAACGCTGCCGGTGAGATTCAGGTTTTCGGACCGGTCCCAGAGTTTGAAGTAAACCTGTTGTACCATTTCCTCCGCCTGGTCATTGTCCTTCAGCATAGTGAAAGCATAGGCATGCAGGTTTTTATAGTATTGTTTAAAAACCTGTTCAAAGGCAGCCGGGTCCTTCCTCATGAGTAGGGAGGCGGTGGTATCCTTTTCCAATTCCATGCTTGCTTGTCTGTAGCCCGTTTCTATTTGTAAAGCGGCCTCCAAAAGTATATTTAATGTATAACAAGCAAGTAATCGTTTACCCCTATTTGGCGGTAAAGATTATTTAGGAATTGATATTCAGTGATTTCGCAGGGAGAAAATGCGGAGGGAGGTTTATGAAGCCTCGGTCAGCCGGGTAAATTCCGTGCCGCTGAAGAGGCGGCTGCAGGCGAGCTTTTTGGTGCTTTGCCATTCGTCCTTGCGGCCTTCGGCCACAATGCGCCAAAAATTCTTCTTTTTGAGTTCTTCGTAATCGTTAGTGAAGATGAAGACTCCGTTGATCGATTCCCGGTTTTTAAAATGAATGCACAACATTTTATTCTTCCGGTTGTTGGCGAGAATGAATTGTTCGATAAGTTCGTTCGTCATATTTTGATTTTAAAGAGCAAGCCTTTTGGAGGCGCTGTGCCGGTAAAGGTAATCATTTCCCCCCGCCTTGAATTGATTATTTATTCGGACCAATCAGCCGAAAGTTTCTTACCTTTCAATCCACTGCTCTTGAGACGATTACCAACGTTAGCTTTTGCTCCGGCATCAGCCACTTTATCAATCAATAATAATTTAGCACAATGCCTCGCTCTGTGATAACCGGCTCAGGATGCTATATTCCTACACTGACCAGGACTAATCAGGATTTTTCCCAACAGCCTTTTTATGCCGAAGGGCAGGTTTTGCCCATTCCCTCTGCTGATATCGTCCGGAAATTCCGGATGATCACGGGTATTGAGGAAAGAAGATATGTTACCCCCGAACAGTTGGCTTCGGGTATTGGGACATTGGCGGCCAGGAATGCCCTGACCGATAGTGGTGTTGATCCGGAATCCATCGACCAATTGATCGTGGCGCATAATTTTGGGAATGTCCTACCCGATACGATCCAGTCTGCCTCTGTGCCATCGCTGGCCTGTATCATCAAGCACGAGTTAGGTATTCGCAATCCTGGCTGCATTGCCTATGATGTATTGTTTGGATGTCCGGGCTGGCTACAAGGAATCATTCAGGCCGATGCCTTCTTTAAGGCGGGGATTGCCAAAAAAGCCCTGATCATTGGCACCGAAACGCTTTCGCGGGTGATCGATCCATTTGACCGGGACAGCATGATCTTTAGTGATGGCGCCGGCGCGGTGGTGTTGGAATACAAGGAGGATAGTCCCACTCAGCAAGGTATTCTATCTGCCAGTGTACAAACACATTCCCTCGACGAAGTGGAATATATCAATATGGGAAGTTCCGCACAGCCGGGAAGTGATCCTCATGTGCGGTATATAAAAATGAAAGGACGAAAGGTGTATGAGTATGCCCTTTTGCATGTACCGGCGGCGATGAAGGATTGTATTGATAAAAGTGGCGTAGATATCCGCGATATCAAAAAGATATTTATCCATCAGGCCAATGAAAAAATGGATGAGGCTATTATTCAGCGGCTCTATCAATTATACGATATACCGGTACCAGCCGATGTGATGCCGATGAGTATTAAATGGCTTGGTAACAGTTCGGTGGCTACGATACCCACATTGTACGACCTGGTACGCAAGGACCAATTGGCCCCTCATTCACTTACGCCAGGCGATGTGATATTGTTTGCCTCGGTAGGGGCCGGGATGAATATCAATGCGGTTTGTTACCGGTATTGAGGAGTATTATTTGGCCAACTTCTTTACATCAACTGCTACCCAGCCACGTTCACCAGCCTGCAATTCATACTGCACTTTGTCATTGGCCTGAACGGCTTCCAGCAGTCCGCTGTTGTGAAAGAAGATCCTTTCTTTGTTTAAGCCATCCAGAATGAACCCAAATCCTTTTTCATCATTAAAGAATTGTACGACACCTGAGCGTGAGTCGTCCCTTTCGTTACCGGCGGGGATACCGATCTGGATATCTTCTACATTGATGACCTTTCGGCTTCTGGGATCGGGAGGGGAGTCGGTGATATTGCCATTTTCGTCAACATAGGCCATCATATCTTCCAGGCTTTTGCCTTTTTTCGCATTCAGCTTACGCTCTTCCATCTTTTCCTGCTTGTCTTTGCGTTGCTTTTGCTTTTTCTGTTCTTTGTTCTTTTTGTTGAATGTTTCCCTTGATTTTGCCATAGTTCAATAACCGGGTGTTTTTTTAATTAAATATAAATGGATCAACTTGTGGTTTCGATCCAGCTTTTTTTGTTTTGTTTTATCCAGTTGAATACTGAGCGTTCGCTTTTGATATCGGCTGGAAGCTGATGCGCGATCTTGCTTTCCAATTGCCTTACTTCTTTCAGGCTCAGTGCGCCCAATGCCGAATCACAGGCATTGATCAGAAACAGGACCTGGTTACCATTGAAGGGATCGAATACCCTGCGAGAGGGTTCGCCCTGGTACAGGATGCTTGCTGGCTCATCTTCGAGGGCCCACCGATAATGAATAAAGTTCAGATCTTGTTTTGCAAAAGGCATTCTGTGGATTTAGGGATAAAGCCAAAAGCATGGCAGGGAAGTTTTTCTCTGCTCATGCCTCGGTTTACAGGGGTACGGATTGTATATCAGGATTGATTGATCAGTTGCTGATTACCAACGACCACCGCCACTACCACCGCGTTGCGTACGGTTTTCTCTTTCACGGGCCACGCTGATGGAGATCGCGCGTCCTTCCAGTTCTTTGTTGTTCAGGGCAGCCATTGCCTTGTTGGCGTCGTCATCGGAGGTCATTTCCACAAAACCAAATCCACGGCTTTGACCGGTATCCCGATTGGTGATGATCTTGGCAGAAGTTACTTCGCCAAAAGCGCTGAATAATTTTTTTAGGTCCTCTTCCTGCACATGAAAGCCCAGGTTAGATACATACATGTTCATAAATAAAAATTGATTGATTTAAAAAATGTGACAGAAGGACTTCAGCAGGTGTAAAGAGGAGGAGAAATTGTTACAGAAACGAAGTGTAAGAATTAAAACTGATCCTGACTAAATGATGGAGAACTTATGTTCACATATTGAAGGTAGGTTATTATTCCCAGCTTCTGACAGCAAGTGGTATAATTAATGACGTTTCGATACATGGCACCCTGAGGGGCAAGGGGTTAGCCTTTAATTCCAACTATTCTTTAACACTTTCATCAAAAACCGCTCCTACATATACTGTATCCGCACTCTTACCCAACTTCACCGCCCGGTTGGGTTTTTCTTTTAATTCCCAATCGCCATTCACAGTGAACTTGACTTCACCGGAGTTATAACCCGTGACCCACTCAATGGTGGAGCCATACAGCGAATCTTTTACAATGGCCTGAAGTGGATAGTCTTCATCCCAGCTAAGCGGGCCACCTCCACCACGGATACCGACTGTTTCGATATCCTTTTTTCCCTTTATCTCAAGGGTAATGATAATTGTTTTTTTGTAGGCTTTCTGTACACAGGCAGGGAGCAGAAAGAGAGCAATCGTTATCAGGAAAAGGATTGATTTCATGGTTTTAGTTTTTTGTAAAGAAGATAATCGAGACCAAATCGGCCACTACCCATGATCATGAGTTGAAGGGCAAGACATAGAAAGCCGAGGGCGGGCAGCATGGACCACAGGCCATTGCCCCATTGTTGGGCAAAGGCGGCCACGGCCATGGTACATACCAGGAGAAAGGAGAAAATACGGGTTTGGAACCCCAGTATCCAGGCAATTCCGCCGATGCCTTCGCTAAAGGCACCCATCCAGGCAAAGAAAACGGGGAAGGCCTTGAAGATCCCGCCATAGGCGCTGACGTCTTCCGGAAACCAGTAGGCTACCTCAAAGAAACCCAGGTTACGGTCGGATTCGCTCCAGGGGAGACCAAATTTTGGGGCTCCGAATTCTACGGTCATCAGGTAGCCGGCGGCAATGCGTGGGAGGCTGAGGATCAGGTCCTGCCACCAAAAAGGAAGATGGATCGGGGCAGTGATTCGTTTAAAAAGTTTTCGCATGTCAATTTGTATTTGACAGCAAATGTGGAGGCGTGGCGGTTTCTGGTCGCCTCAGATCATGATTTGAGACAAAATTTAGTTTTTCCTCAAGGGTCGTGGAGAATAGGTATATTTAGTAACTCCACTCTGGAAAGCTTCCCGCACCGAAAACCGCTAATTTCTTCATTTAACCAAAACCAATGTTATGCGTAAAACGATCTTGTTTGCCCTGGTGGCTATTGGCTGCCTGAACTCCTGTAACGACAAACCGGCTGATAAACCCGCCGGAGAAGTGGAGAAAAAAACTGCTTCGATGGAACTGCTGCCCATGGTGGTGACCGAGCCCATAAAGGCAGCCTTTGAAGCTTTTTCGAAAAAGGATGTGGATGGATTTACCGCCGGACTGGCAGAGGATGTCCGTTATTTCTGGTCATCGGGCGACAGCCTGATCGGCAAGCAGGCGGTAAAGGATTATTATTCCAGGCGCTTTGCCCTCCTTGACACGATCACCTTTACCGACCATATTTTTGTTCCCCTGCAAATGTATGAACCCCAGTCAGCCAATGTCCCAACCGGAAAATGGATACTTCATTGGGCCAATGCACATGCTACCTATAAGAACAGCAAGCATATTAATTTCTGGGTACACCAGGTCAACCACTATAATGAGGCCGGTATGATCGATTACCAGGATCAGTATCTTGACCGGAGCCAGATCGCAGCAGCTACGGCCGGTATGAAGTAATTATTATTGCTTTTTTGCTATTTTTTGTAAGGTTTCGTGAGATTGAGCGTATTTATTGGAAAAGCAATCTATCATGAAAAAACTTTCCTGGCTGTTCCGGATCGCGGCGGCTGTCATTCTGTTTCAAACCCTGTATTTCAAATTTACCGGTCACCCGGAGAGTGTTGACCTTTTTACCAAATTGGGGGTAGAACCCTGGGGACGGATCGGCACGGGGGTCATTGAATTGATTGCCGGGGTACTCCTGCTTATTCCTTCTACGGTTATTTTCGGCGCCGTATTAGGCATCGGACTGATGGGCGGAGCCATTCTTTCGCATCTTCTTGTGATCGGTATCGAAAGCAAGGGAGATGGCGGACAATTGTTCATCCTGGCCATTGTGACCCTGGTTTGCTGCAGTATTACCGCCTATATTTTCAGGAAAGAAGGGTTGAAGTATTTTAAGAAATAGTATAGAGGATATTGACCCACGCATTGGGTTCTTTATCTTTAGCCGGAGATAGGGATAGCGGATGAATGGATCGATCATCAACATCCGCTATCCTGCTATCCCGGCAAATTTCATGACCCACAAGATTCTTCCATTTTGCCTGTTTTTGTTACTGCTTTCCTCCTGCACACACAGGTTGAAGATTCCCCATTCCCCTCAGGGAGTTGCCCCCATTACAGGAAACACATTTTACAAACAAGCCGCTGCATATAAATGGCAACAGCGTGATTCGCTTTTTCTTGATTATTTTTCAAAGGGAAATATACCCGCCCATTTTTTTCAGTTTGTGCCCATCAACGTTGCGCATACCGATTCAAACGGCAAATCACATACGATTGTTTTTTACTGCTCTCCGGACTATGCGATGATTGGTACTTCATCCAATTGGGCCCGGGTACCCCTTACTCCCATGACAGCACAGGCGCTGGCCGATAGCCTGAAGTGCTTTTTACCTACCCGTCGCATGGTGGACCTCATCTATCAACAAAGCCAGGTTAAACTCGAACCGGTGCCCATGTATGCCTTTCGCGATAGTACCGTGACCATGTGGCAACACCATTTGATCATTGAGGGACAGCGCGCGGGAAGAAAGGGTTTGATCAGTGGGATCAAAAAGGATGTGGTGATTTGCAGCGATTCCTCACTCAAAGGCCGCACCAACCGGGTGGCCATTTATGGCTGGCACAAATTGGACGGGCGTCCCATACAACCCCTGTACACCGGACATGTAAACTGGTATGCAGACTATAGTCATGGCATCCGGCTCATCTACCGAAAAATCAAGGTTGATGGAAAGTGGATGGACTATGAAAACTTCTTTCGCGATCCTCTGCTAATCCCGGCACTGTTTGATGAAGCCGGTCAACTACAGTTGCGATCAGATTTTTAAACCTTTAATTATGCTTGATCAATCTTCTTTTTTCATGGGCTTCCAGGATTGGTCCTGAAAGGCGGAGGCCGCATTGAAGTTTGGATTGTTGCTTAAGACAAAGGAAGATCCGTCGCCCCGGCTCCAAACATGATTATATCCGGCAGACACTTCATACTTGCCTGTTTCATCGGTGAAGTTTTCGACCTCCCGAATTGTTTTTATAAAATCCGTATGCATTTTATCATTGGAGGAGGTTTGTGTGGCTTCCCAGCTGCGCATCTGGTTGTCCATATCCTTTAACCGCTGATTTCCCTGTTGAATGGCCTGCTCTCCGATCTGGCGGGTGCGTTCATCCATCAACCTGATCTTTTCCCAATGGGTACGGTTACTTTGCTGACGAGCCTGCAGCCAGAAATTATTGACCGCATTGGTATATTCTATATTGCTTCGCATGCTGGCCATGATTGCCGAGAATAATACTTTGGCCTGTTCCTTTTCCCCCGCGGGGTATTTGAAAACGGTCTTCTTTGTGATGGCGGTGGTAAAGTTCTTATCATAGCCGCCTGTGTACATGTTGGGAACCATGACTTCGGTGACCACCGAGCAGAGCAGTACAAAGCCTTCGGTCCCATCCTTCCACTTCAGTTCTGCATTAACGGCTGTAGGAAAACTCTGAACACCCGAAGCTCCGTATTGCATCAGTTCAGCCTTGCTTTTCTCCACCATTACCTGCATCTCTTTTACCACGGCCGGATTTGGTTGCACGTTCATGATCTCCGGGTGTCCCAGTTCCTGGGCAAAGTTGTTCTTCAGGTATTGTTCAGCATCTATGGGTTCGTTATAGGAACAATAGGGAGAAGACCCTGCAGCCGCCCTGCTGAATTGAAGGGTCTCCTGATTCGTAGTCCATGACATGATATTCTGCGGCAGGAATTCAAGCGAGAATTTTCCATCTGGTGAACTGGCTTTAAGCCAACTGTTGTTACCGGCACAGGTTTGTCCCGGCATAATCCAGATCACTTCACTTTCCTGTTTCCAACCTTTTGGTAATAACAGGCTGTAGGCTTCAACAGGTTGTGTAAAGCCCTGTTTATCCAATACCCGCACGCGCTCAAATACAGTATAATCCTTGCCTTCTACAAATTGTTTGGAGGATTCGCCCTGGGTGGTTGGATCGCCGGGGTTGGAAGAATTTTCATTACAACTGGTGCTCATAAATGGCAGAATGGTGATTAGAATTTTCAAAGAATGGAGAAGTTTCATACAGTTTAACCTTGAAGTGGTATTTGAATATATGAAATTCTCCAATAATTACCTCACACCAAATATGTCTGTTGATCCAGCAGGAGTTACATCAGAAAATCAATCTCTATATCAGCTACTCCACGCATAAAGGGTAAATCGGAAGCATTGTTTTGATTGGGCATCACAGGTGTGGCACCGCCTTTGTACAGAGGCGCCTCGATAGTGATGCGTCCTTTGATAAAGGGGTAAATATTGATGGCCGTATTCGGTTTCTTGAACAGTTGGAAATAGGGTTTTCCCACGCCTCCAATTGTATTGTTTACCGAGATCACATAACGCGTGTTTTCAGTAATTGCCACCACGGGGGTTATTGCCGAGTAAGCAAATTGCCCTGCATCGGTTACCGTTACAGTTGTTTGTGCCAGGGAGGCACCGGTAGCAAAATCCCAGAGGGTGACGGTATAAGCTCCGGCCGCTGGCATACGACAGCCCAGTTTGCGGATCGTACCTGCCGTATTGCTATAAAACTTAAAACCAAAGTTCGCTGGAGAGTTTGCTTGCGAATAGATCGTATCCGCCGGTGTTTTGGCCTCAACGGCGGTTTTCAATGGCGTTTCAATGTTATCCGGTGGTGGATCCTCAGTCTTTTCCTTTTTGCAGGACAAAAATACCAGGCTCAGCGCCAGGGATAGAATGGTAGCTTTTTTCATACATTTTGTTTGTGACACAAAACTGCAGGAGAAAAGAGAGGGGGGAAATAATCAATTTGTAGTAGGGGTGGGGGTTACGGAGATACAAAGGCATACCGGCATATGCTTCCATATCTTTAAATCACCCCTATGGTTCTACCATTCAATATTCGATTTACCTGGATAAATAATAAGTAATCAAAACGAGTCAATTGCCCCTACTCCAAGGGCCCATAATTTTTTATTTAATGCTGGGATTTCTGTGTTAATGATCTGATCGGCCTGTGTCTTTAAGATTGTCCATTGTGCATCGAGTTCTTTTTTTCGATCCAGCGAAGATTGGTTTACCTGAGGGATATCACTTTCGGTTTGATTGAGCAGGAAAAGATAATTGGCCGTAAACTTATTATCAAAATTATCGACATCATCATAAGCCTTGGCCTTTCGTTGCACCATTTCTTCGTCCCAGGCTTTCATTCGAGCGATCAAGCCATTGGCCTCTTTGCGTAGCGAATCATTTTGGCTGGTAGAAGGTAAAGCCGCCAACACGGTCTCTAACCGGATTCTCATTCCATTTAATTTATTTACGAGCTGATGCATTTCTGTCACCTTGTTTTCCATTTCCCACATGATGGCATGATACGCTTCGTAGTCCTGCGACGTGGTGCGGTAGTTGGGATTGGGTAAGATGGTAGCTTTTGTTTCAACCGATTTATTACCTGCAGTCAGCACCATTCGATAGGTACCCGGTATGGCCTTGTGACCGGCATAGCTGCTTTCAATGTACACATCAGGTACACCCAGGAGGGTGGCATGACGTAAGTTCCAAACAAACCGGTTCAATCCTTTCTTAGCTGGTAATACCGGTGAAGGTTCGGGGCCACCATCATAGCGACGGTAATTGCTGTCTGCCACCGAGGAGATTACCCTCACCAGTTGATTTTTTTCATTGAAAACTTGCAGGGTGATATTATCCGTGGGTTTTAATTCGGGTAATTGATAGTACAAGGTGATACCTGTAGCGGGATTGATACCCCGCGAGGTACTTGTGCCGGTAAAGGCTTCATCACTTTCATCGAGTTCACTGTAGCCGGTAAGGAGCATGGTATTCACCGGTTGATACAGGTGTAATACAGTATCGGCTTTGCTGTACTGGCGGATCACCGACAGATCGTCGAGTATCCAAATGGCGCGGCCGCCGGTTGCAGCAATCAGGTTACCCTCTTTTATCATCAGGTCATGAACAGGTGTGACGGGCAGGTTGAGTTGAAACGGTGACCAATCTTTGCCCCCATTCCATGAAATATATACACCCGTTTCAGTACCCGCATAGAGCAGGTCCTTTCGCACCGGATCCTCACGCAGTACGCGGGTAAAGGCGCCCGTGGGAATACCGTTATCAATGCGGGTCCAGGTTTTGCCGTAGTTGGTAGTTTTATATAATCCCGGCGTTTTATCATTGAATTTATAGCGCGTGGTGGCGATATAGGCAGTGGCTTTGTCAAAGGCCGATAACTCGATCGCATTGACCAGACATTCGGGAAGTCCGGCAGGTGTTACGTTTGTCCAGGTCTTCCCATTGTCGCGGGTGATATGCACCAGCCCGTCATCACTGCCTGTCCAGATCACACCGGCTTCACTTGCTGATTCTGCCACATACGCGAGGGTGCCATAGTTTTCCGCGCCCACTGCCTCGTTTGTATAGGGCACACCCATCTTTCCTTGTTTGCTTTTATCATTTCTTGTGAGGTCGGGGGAAACTTCGGTCCAGTGTTTACCCAGGTCATCCGTACGGAGCAGCACCTGGGCTCCATGGTAAAACACCCGTGGATCATGTTTGGAACAGATGATGGGAGCGTTCCAGGCATAGCGGTATTTCATGTCTTTCGCATCGCGGCCCAGGTATTGGATCGGTGCGGCCATCACATTTGTTCCTGCATTGGTTTTGGTATCCAGAAACTCGATCGTACCGAGGTAACTTCCGCCTGCCACATAGCGCGGATCATCCGGATTGAAGGCCAGAAAGGCGCTTTCACCACCGGCGGAGCTGCGCCAGCTACGGGGAGTGATGCCACTTCCGCCAATTTCGCGGCTTGCGATACTGACGCTGCTATTATCCTGTTGCCCGCTGTAGATGCGGTAGGGAAATTGGTTATCGGTATTGAGACGATAAAACTGACCCGTAGGCATATTGCTTTGTGTGCTCCATGATTGGCCACTATTAAAACTGACCACTGAACCGCCGTCATCCGAGAGGATCATGTTATTCGCGTTATCGGGATTGATCCAGAGATCATGATAATCACCATGCATACCCGACACCTGGCTCCAGGTCTTGCCGCCGTCGGAGGATTTCAGGGCCGGGGCACTCAGGACATAGACCAGGTCTTCGTTTTTTGGATCTGCAAAAACTTCAATATAGTACCAGGCCCTTTGCACCAGGCGGTGGTCTTTACTTACCAATGACCAGGATTGACCGCTGTTTGAAGACACGAACAGGCCTCCCTGTTCTTTTTGCGTATCGCTTTCTATCAGCGCATACACTTTTTCCGGGTTGGCCCGGCTCACGGAGATGGCCATTTTACCCAACTCTTTGGGAAGACCCTCTTCGATCTTTTGCCAGGTTTCGCCAGCATCGGTTGATTTATAGAGGCCACTGCCTGGTCCGCCACTGATAACCTGCCAGGGGCGGCGACCGTGTTCCCACATAGCGGCATAGAGGATGCGGGGGTTGTTCATATCCATGGACAGTTCCGCGCAGCCGGTACGTTCATTAACGAATAAGATATTTTTCCAGGTCTTGCCACCATCGGTGGATTTATAGATCCCTCTTTCCTTGTTCGGGCCATAGAGGGCACCCTGGGCGGCGACGTACACGATATCCGGATTTCGCGGATCGATCTGTATCCGGGAGATATGTTGCGTTTCATCCAGTCCCGTTTTTTTCCAGGTTTTACCAGCGTCGGTGGATTTATACATTCCATCGCCATGCGAGGTCATTACCCCGCGTATGGCATGTTCGCCCATGCCCACGTACACCACATTTGCATCGCTTTCGGCCACGGCCACGGCGCCAACCGAGCTCGTAGTAAAGAAGCCATCCGAGATATTTCTCCAGGTAATGCCCATGTCGTCGGTTTTCCAGAGGCCGCCTCCGGTGGTACCCATATAGTACACCATGGGGTTGCCCTTTACGCCTGTGGCACAGTTTGAGCGGCCACCCCGAAAGGGGCCGATATTGCGCCATTTCACGGCTTTGAATACGGCGTTGTAATCAGTGGTGTCTTTTTTTGGCTGGGAAATGCTCAATTGGCAAATGCTCAGCAGAACGAGCAGGGGCAGAAGTTTACGCATGGGAGAGTTTTGGTAGTAATAGGGCTAATATAAGGATTCTTGGGAGAGATTGACCGCAGAGATGCAGAGGCGCAGAGGAGAAATCAGTTTTCGCTGTACTGCGATTTAACTATTGAAAGATTTTGGGTCTTCAGATAATATCCAGCACCATATCCAGGTTTTGGCCATGATATTCAAACTCGCCCAGTATGCGAAAGCCCTTTTTCAGGTAGTAAGTAATCGCCCTTTCATTCGAAGCCTGTACGCCGCCCCAGAGAATCAAACGTTTTTTCCCTTGTGCTTTTAACCCGGTTAGTATAAAATCAAATAACCCGCTTCCGATGCCACGGCCCTGCCATTCATCGGCTACCGAAGGGGCAAAGGTGCAGTCAGTAAAGGCGTTTAGCTCCAGGCCATAGCCTTCCAATCTGGGTGCATCATGGGGAAGAAAGCCGTATTTGATAATGGCATAGGCAATGATGGATGGTTGTTGGGGTTCTATGGCTACAAATCCCAGGTGTTGATTTTCGGGTTTATAAAAATCGCGGATGGCCTGTCTATCGTAGGGGTGAGGTCCAAACCGATGCCGCGTCTGCGGGCTCAATTTTTCGAGATAATCCAGGAGCAGGTCTTCATCCTGTGATTGGAGTGGGCGGTATACAAAGGGGGGTGGTGTGGTCATGGGGTTAAAGGTCAAATTTTTTGGAGAAAGGAGGACTGCAGGGGTGGGGAGACACAGAAACAGGGAGGTAGGAACCATAGAGGCGCAGAGACGCAGAGGATAGCAGTAGAATAACATGGCAAGGTCAAGGCTCTGTTCCCCGTAGGGGAACCGGGTTGGTGGCTTAGTAGGCTTTTGAGAAAGTAGGCGCCTTGTAAAAGAGTTGGGTGGATAATTAGTACATTTTAAGTATTGGATAATTAAAGTCAGTATTTTGGAAGTCGTACAGTTATATGACATTTTACAATTTCGCAGGTGTTGGTTACCCCAATGTTTCTTTAGAAAGAAACTGATAAATTTTATTTTTAAGAGAATCACAACAACAGAAGGTAACGCAACTATTCGTAAACTATGCTATGGTTTTCAAATTTGTTACTTAGTATTAGAAGTCGCGGCATGAATTGCAGCACTCACTCAAGCCTTGCAATAACATAATCTGCATCGATGTCTGGGAAGCCAATTCTATTATAGTAACGAATAAAGCTTGCAATCATTGATTGAGCATGAGGATCATCTAGTTTAGCAATGCGTGTAAATTCATTTAACTCTTGATAGTCGCACATTATCTTATTTTGAAAATCCAAAACGAGATTTGGGAGAAATAGGGTTCCAGGGAGAAAAAAATACCTATCAGATTTTCTAGACGCAATTAATTTAGTAATCTCCGTCAAGTTTTTTTTGCTCTTAGATTCAATATAATTCTTGAATTCTATAGTGTCTTTTAAATTTGTAGCAATTCCAAGTAAAACATTTCCTACTTTTCTTTGTCTTTCACCCTCTTGAACAAAATCACAAGTTGGAGTTAGAACTGTATAATAAACGCCATTTCGGAGAAGTATTTCACCAGCCTGATATTCTTCTCGGTTTGTAGGAAAAATATAGAATTCAAGTGGGTGAGCTTTATCAATTTTGATTTTATCATCACCAAGTATCTGCTTGATATTTTCTTTGGAAAGTGAGTTTGAAAATCTTCTAAGCAAGAGATAGCCTAAAGACACATCACCTTTGCCTGGGACAAAAATAGTTTTTTCCGAATCAACTGTCTCCCAAAAGTATTTTCTCAAAGATTCCCTTAAGTGGCTATAAACCTGACCTTTTAATAGAGCTATTCTTGTGTCAATAATGCGTTGTATTTCTGCTTTCAGATTTTCGAAACCATCCCCTTTATTAACAACACCAACTATTTCTGATACCAAATCTTGAATTTTAATCGCATGTCCTGTATAAAATATTATCGGAATAAATGCAATCTGCTTAATCTTTTCTAAAATTTTTATTCCCGCTTTTTCATCAAAATCTTTTCCTTCCTTTTGCAAATCCAATACTACCAAGTCATAATCATTCCGTTCAATTAATGTAATGCCTTCGTCAAAGTTGGTTGTATTTTCTGTTTTTAAAACATGACCAGAAAACACCTCCCCTTCGAAGTAACTTTTCAGGTTATTACTTAAGATTTCATTATCTTCAATAAATAAAGTCCTTAAATCCATATTTAGATTCTTCGTCTGAATGTTATTTTGAATGTTGCTCCATCAAGTGGTCCATTAGCAATAAGTGTAAAGCTGCCATTATATTCAGTCACTAATTCACCAATAATTGTAAGGCCTAAACCAATTCCGTCGGGTCTTGTGCTGAAATACGGGTCAAAAATTATCTGCTGATGTTCCTCCTTTATTCCCGGGCCACTATCGCTAAATACAACGGAAAGCTCATCATCGGTTCTTTCAATATCAACCTGAATTTTTCTTTCAGAAGAAATTGTTTCCAACCAATACATTGAGTTCTGAACAAGATTTACAAAAATCATTTGAAGTTCACCATCATCAATTCGGACTAGATTTTTAGATGATGGTAATATGTAAGAAATGTTAAGCTTGGAAAATTCTCTTTTATAAAGTTCAAAGACATTTGTAATTGCATTTTCAAGAATAATGTCTTTTGGTCTACCTCGCTTCCTCCCTCCAAAGGGTTCAATGCGTTTAAATAGTTGTGCAAGAACCTTTCTTCCCTCGTTGATATTATTAAGATGGGCACTTACTTGCTTTTTATCAATTTCATTTTTCCCTAGCTCTTTCCCAAGTAAATGGGCAGAACTATCAATATTTGCAAGAAAATTGTTTCCGTCGTGCAGAATAATATCAATTAACAAACCAAGTGTTGTTAGTCGTCTATATCTTGAAAGAACATCTTGAATTTTCTTAACACCTTCTTGTATAGTGGCTTCGGTTTTGGCAATTAGCTCGTTTGCCTCCTTATCATTTGGAAGCTTGTTTTGTACAAGTTCTACTACAGGGCTAAGGGAAAAGCGGTTAAAGAGTCCATCGCGATTATCATTATTTTCATTTTCCCTTGGCCTTTCCTGATACCTTTTATCTTCAAGTTGATTAAGGATTCGCAATATAAAATCCTTAAGTTGTTCAAATGCATCGCTGTCAACGAGCCCTTCCCTGTTGCTTTGGTCTACAAAATCAGGATTTTTATCGAGTTCTATTGAAATAAACCCAATAATCTGATTATTACTAATTCTCATGGTTGGGTTATTTACCCTACGCAAATCTAATCTGGCCCAATCAAATTTCGGATCACCATAAGGAAGAACCCGAAACCCATCTCTATAGATACTTATCCCAGCAATTTCCTTAAGTGCGTCTCGAACATATTTTTTTGTTGAATCAGTTTCCTTTGCCAATTCATCTAATGAATCAGTGTCCAAATCCCAAACTCTGAAGTCAAAATCAAATGAACCTGTAAGGAATTTTTCGTCTTTTTTCAATAGAACAAAATCCGTGAGTTTAATTTCGCCTTTTTTCTTGCTTGTAAAAGTGATGGAAGGAACACCGTTATTATCCACAGTTCCCTTAATCGAATAGTTGGAACGCTTCAATGATTCGGGTGATTCGACAATACCTGAATAGGAATCAAACTCTTTTGGTAAATCTAGTTCAATCAAAAAATCCAAAATAGGCGATACTGGATTTATTAGGCGTTGTAACGCAATACGAAATTGTCTAATTTTGTCTTCATCCCAATCCGAATTAAGATTAGTAAGAACAAGCGTTGTTCCGTGGAGATCCCGCGGATATACGATAGGCTCTCTCACTTCCCATTTGCATTTCACTTCATCAAGATATAGTTCATTGTTGTCAAAGTCACTCCAATCAAAATCAACAATTACTTCATTATCCTCTTTTACCTTTGTAATTATTTGGAGGTTACTAGAAAGTTTTGCAGAAGCAAATCGACCGATTCCCTTTTCGCCCGTATACCGTCTTCCTTTTAAAGTGGATATCTTTGATAATTTCTTGGATATTGTTGCAGGTTCCATCCAGGCATTCTTTATTGTATCTATCGACATCCCGCTACCATCATCATAAATAGTTATGCTACTCCCTTCTTTAACAATTTTATTTACCATTTTCCGGCCATCTTTTTCACTAACTACGCGACCAGAGAATTTTATAGTTATTATTGAAGCGTCAGCGTCATAGCTGTTTTTGACCAACTCAAGAAGTGCGACCTTGTCATCACTGATTAATTCTTCTCCAATGGTCTTTATAATCCTTGCCCTTGGTCTTAAAATTGATGAGTCTTTTTGTATTGGAGTAACTGCCATTATTGTATATTTCTAATTGCGCTTTAGCGCGTAATTAAAATTTTCTTTATACTCTTGGCTATTTCGAAAGCCATCAACGGCGGGACTGCATTACCTATTTGTTTAAATGCTGCAGTTCTACTTATACTTTCTTTTACACCTTCAAAATAGTAGTCATCAGGGAAGGACTGTATTCTTGCAGCTTCTCGTACTGTAATTGAACGATTTTGGTGAATGTCAGGATGAATATAGTAATGACCATCTTTTGCTATGTGGGCAACAACTGTTTGCGAATGAAATTCATCTGAAGCTACGATTTTGAATCGATCATGAAATGAGGTTCTATTTCTATGCGTTTTAAGTTTGATTGGAAGATCATTGTAATTCAATCTTTCTTTATTTTGATTCCATCGTTCTACTGCTATTCTATAGATTTGTTTGTCTTGTTCTGTGTGAGGTCTAGCTATATGCTGTGTTAGAATATCAATTCCGTTCCTAATTAAGCTAGCATTTAGGTATTCATTTGTATCAGATCTGTATTTTTGGAATTTGTCATTGCCTTCTCCAGCTTGTAGTTTCGGTAAATCTGATAATAGACACTTGACTGTGTATTTCATTTCTCTTCTAATGGATTCCAAATTTGGAATATCAATATGAAGTTTTTTTTGCCAACCAATAATAATTAGTCTTTTTCGATTTTGAAGAACGCCAAAGTTATTGGCATCAAGCGTGAAAGGTTTAATTAGGTATCCCTTTTTTGAAAAGAGATTTTGCATGTTTTTAAGATGAATACCATTCCCAGCAGATTTCAATCCAATTACATTTTCAAATACAAACATTTTTGGGTTATATTTTTCAAGATATTTTCCATAATGTACGTACAAATAATTTCTTGGATCACCAGACATACCGTTGGACGACCTCGCTCTTCCAACTAAAGAATATGCTTGGCATGGAGGGCCACCAATTATCAAATCGACCTCATTACTTTTATTAAGGCTTTCAAGTCTTCTATGTATTGATGCATTTGAATTGGCTCCAATTGGAAGATTAATTACAGATTCTAGTATTTTCTCAGGAATCAAATTATAAAGTTCACGCCTGGTGATCTCGCCTTTTAAATACCTTTTGTACTCATCGAATTGTTCGTTGGATTTAAGAAAATGGTAAGCCGCCCTAGTTTTAAGAGTGAAGCAAGCAGCTTCATCCATTTCTACGTGAGCTATTGGCTCAAAACCAGCCCTTATAAATCCTTCCGATAACCCACCGGCTCCCGCGAATAAGTCAATATATCTAATCTTCTTTTCCATTCTTTATTTGACTAACAAGTTTGTCTAATGTTATTGCCTGTATATCCTTCCTCAATTCGCATTCCCAAATAGTATATACTTCCCAACCTAAAGCTTCAAGAAGTGTTTTGTTTTTGGAATCATTTATAATAGTTAATTCTATTTTTTCCTTCCACCATTTCGAACGTGTTTTCGGTAATTTGAAGTATTTACAATTTGAATGGCCATGCCAAAAGCAACCATTTATGAATAAGATCTTTCTGTATTTTGGGAATACGAGATCTGGTTTTCCAGGAAGTTTTGGAGCGTTTAGTCGATATCTTATTCCATTAGCAAACAGAAATTTCCGAACCAATATTTCCGGGTAGGTATTTTTTCCTTTAACTCGGCTCATATTGTAACTTCTGGTCACTTTGGAATGGACGTCGCCCATTATCTACTTTCTATATAAAATTATTTATATTTGTTATTAGGACCAATGACGCTACAAATTACCAATATTTTTTTGGGTATAATAGAGTGGTTGCCAGTTCACACGTTGTAGAAACTGAGCTGTTTCACATACACCGCCTCCACCAACGCCTCCAACTGAAAACCAAATTGTATCATAATCACCCGGGTTCGGGGGTCCTGGAGGTCTTGTTCCGCAGAAGACATAGCCAGTTCCAGCCACCTGCCCAGTTCCTGCCGGATATCATTTAAGTCATAAAAGCTGAAGAATTCCCGAATCACCAGGTCCGGGTTCTCCATCTCCTCTTTGGTCAACCGAATTGGCACCACAGCTATGGCCGGATTAGATACCAGGTATTTCATACTAATTCAATTATTTTATTAATAATCAATTGCTTATGATTTTAAGTGATTGAATTTGGTTATCTGTATAGCGATTATGCAAAAATATGTATAAATAATATTTGGATTCCTAATTCATACTTTTTATTTTTGGTCTGTATAAGCGTTATGCGTGAGTGAATTTTTAAGCAATATCGCCTCATTACACACGGGTCATACCATTCGATCACGAGAGGAAATTGATCCGGAGGGGGATTGTGTTTTTATCCAGGTAAAGGATTGGGAAGCGCTGGAATCTGCGGCATCTCGCAAATCGATTACTTCCCGGATTGTATCAAAAGACTTACCGGATATCCAGATTTTGAAAGACCAGGATATTTTGATCGTTTCAAAAGGAACAAACAACCGGGCTATTCTTTACAACGGTCAATTTCCAATGGCCGTAGCTGCTTCTTTTTTTACTATTGTGAGGCTAAGAAGCGAAAGGATAAAGCCGGCCTTTTTGGTTTGGTATATCAATAGCCCCAAAGCGCAGGAGTATTTTACAGCCAACAGGGCAGGAACAACTACCCTGAATTTATCGAAAAAAGCGATTGAAGATCTGCCGGTACCCATACCGTCCCTCGAAAATCAGGAAAGGATCATTCGTCTGGCAGACACACATGCGCATTATATGCGATTGATGAATGAATACCGTCATTTAACCACCAGACTTGTAGAAGGATTTTTAAATAATCAACTTAACGAAGCATAGACATGAACCGTAAACCAGATCAGGACCAAATTAATGCCGCATTGTGGGCCGCCTGCGACACTTTTAGGGGAACCGTAGATAGCAGTGATTACAAAAGCTATATCCTCAATTTCATGTTTTTGAAATACCTAAGTGATGTATGGCGTGATAAATATGAAGAATATATGACGCAGATAGGGAATGATGAGGAATTGATTATGCGGAAAATGAAACGGGAACGTTTTGTGCTGCCCGAGAATTGCACCTTTGAGTATATCCTTGAGAATAGAAATGATGATAATCTTGGCTCGCTCATCAATAAAGTGATGGAAAGGATAGAGGATGAGAATAAAGCCAAACTGGAAGGTGTTTTCAAAGATGTGGATTTTAATTCTGACCGCCTGGGAAATACCAAAGACCGTAACCGTCGCCTTCGAAACCTGATTGCCGATTTTGACAAACCTGAACTCAATTTCCGTCCTTCTGTAATTGGCACCGAAGATATTATAGGGAATGCCTACATGTATTTGATTGAACGGTTTGCCAGTGGCGCCGGGAAGAAAGGCGGTGAATTTTACACACCTCACGAAGTAAGTGAATTACTGGCCCGACTGATGATGCCCAAGGCAGGCGATCGTATTTGCGACCCCACCTGTGGTTCAGGTTCACTCTTGATTACCGTTGCGGAACAGGTTCCCTACAAGAAAGGTACAAACCTGCGGGATTGTAGTCTTTTTGGTCAGGAAAGCAATGGAGGTACCTGGGCCTTAGCTAAAATGAATATGTTTCTGCATGGTATGGATGCCGCCCATATTGAATGGGGCGATACCATCAACCAACCTCGACTGATTGAAAAGGACCATTTGATGAAGTTTGATATTGTGGTGGCCAATCCCCCCTTTTCGTTGGATAAATGGGGGGCAGAACAAGCAGCACATGATGTATATAAACGATTTTTAAGAGGGGTGCCTCCAAAAACCAAGGGCGATTATGCTTTTATCCTGCACATGATTGATACGGCAGTTGAAGGGTCTGGCAAAGCAGGCGTGATTGTACCTCATGGGGTGTTGTTCAGGGGAAGCAGCGAACGCATCATACGCGAAAGCCTGATACGGGATAATATTTTGGAAGCAGTTATTGGCCTGCCCTCCAATTTGTTTTTTGGTACGGGTATTCCGGCAGCCATACTGCTTTTTAATAAGGGTAAAAAGACCAAAGATGTGCTGTTTATCGATGCCAGCAAGGATTTTGAAAGTGGTAAAAAGCAGAATAGACTGCGTGAACCACATATTCGGAAGATTACTGATACCTACAAAGCTTTTCTAAACGGTGGCGGCGAAATGGAGAAATATGCCCACCGGGCCCCCTTTGCCGAAATCGAGAAAAATGATTTTAACCTGAATATCCCTCGCTATGTAGATACGTTTGAAAAAGAGGAAGAAGTGGATATTCCCACGGTTCAAAAACGGATTGAAGAATTGGAGGAAGAATTGGCAAAAGTGAGGGTTGAAATGAACAAGTATTTGAAGGAATTGGGGTATAAGTGATTTATAAGAAGGATCGTTTTGCTGATATCGGCAAAACGATGTGGTTAGTAAAAGTTTAGCGTTATGAAAAAAGAACTGATCGTCAGATTATTTAAAAGTTTTGAAGAAGCAACCCTTCAAAAAGATGGGGTCGATTTTTGGTTGGCTCGTGATCTACAAGAAATGCTTGGATATTCTCAGTGGCGAAACTTTTCAAAAGTAATTGAAAAGGCTAAGAATGCTTGCGAGAACAGTGATCTAAACCCCGATGATCATTTTATTGAAGTGAGCAGGGATATTGTCATGCCTAAAACGGCGGTAAAACAAATTGATGACCTTATGCTTACCCGCTACGCTTGTTATTTAATTGCTCAAAATGGTGACCCAACAAAATCAGAAATTGCTTTTGCGCAAACCTATTTTGCCATTCAAACACGTAAGCAGGAGATTATTGAGCAAAGGTTGCTGGATATAGCGAGAGTTAGCGCGCGGGAGAAGTTGACTAAATCGGAAAAGAAGTTATCCGGAATCCTTTATGAACGGGATGTGGATGAAAAGGGGTTTGCCATCATTCGATCCAAAGGCGATAAGGCATTATTTGGAGGTTTTACGACCAATGATATGAAGCAAAAATTAGGGGTACCTGCAACCCGTCCATTAGCTGATTTTTTACCAACCTTAACCATTAAAGCCAAAGATTTTGCTACGGAGTTGACCAGTCACAATGTACAGGAAAAGGAGTTGCGGGGAGAAACATCAATTACAAAGGAACATATTGAGAACAATGAGGCCGTTCGAAAAATGCTGAAGGAACGTGGAGTTCAACCCGAACAACTACCTCCGGCCGAGGATGTGATGAAAGTGAAACGAAAACTGGAATCAGATGAAAAGAAGATGTTGAAAAAAATCAAAAAGGAATCCGGTAAAAAATGAAAATTCAATACTGTTCAGACCTGCATCTTGAATTTCCGGCGAACAAGCGCTTCCTGGAAAGTCATCCGCTTGAGCGGGCAGGTGAGGTATTGATTTTGGCGGGGGATATAATCCCATTGGGTACGATAGAGAAACATAAGACGTTTTTAGATCGGCTGGCCGATAGCTTTGAAATGGTTTATTGGGTGCCGGGAAATCATGAATACTACGGATTTGATGCCGCTTCCCTGGCCAATCCCTTATTGGAGAAAGTTCGTTCCAATATTTGGTTGGTGAATAATAAAGTGGTTGAGTACAAGGAGGTAAATATCATTTGTACAACCCTTTGGAGTAAAATTAGTATAGCCAATGAATGGGAAATACAACGAAGCATTTCAGATTTTCATGCCATACGCTGGGGAAATAAACGATTCACCCCCCGGGAGTTTAATGAACTTCATCAACTTTCATTGAAGTTTTTGAATTCTGAATTGACTAACAAAATGGGGCAGAAAAACATCGTGGTTACCCATCATGTTCCCACTTTGCTAAATTATCCGGAAAAATATCGCTTTGATTTACTAAACGAGGCTTTTGCAGTTGAGCTTTACGATACTATTTTGGGAAGTGAGGTTGATACTTGGATTTACGGGCACCATCATAATAATATCCCGGCTTTTGAAGTAGGGAAGACAAAATTGTTGACAAACCAATTGGGATATGTGGAGCTCGGAGAAGAGGCTGGGTTTAATGCGGAAAATGTAATTGAAATTATTTTTAGTAAAGGGAATTAGCTCTTAATTAATCTTAAGATCCTGAAAGGATCGCCTGTTTGTAGCTTGAATTGGTTTTCCAATGCTATGACCCTGAAGGGATCACCGGTGGATGGAATCATTTCAGGTGACCCCTTCAGGGTCCGGCAGAAAACAATAAATACGAAAGCTACAAACAGGCGATCCCTTCGGGATCTGTAACGACTCAAAATAATTATTGATAAATATGAAAGGGTATAAACATACAGAGTTGGGGTGGATACCAGAAGAATGGAGGATCAAAACTATCGGGGAAGTTTCATTATTAATAAATGGACGTGCATTTAAGCAGGAAGAGCTATTAGATCGAGGCAAGTATCTTGTTTTACGAGTTGGGAATTTAAATACAACCTCAAAGTGGTATTATTCTAATCTTGAATTAGAGGATGTGAAGTACGTTTTTAAGGGAGATTTAATGTATGCATGGTCAGCGTCTTTTGGACCAAGATTCTGGACAGGAGAGAAGACAATATTTCACTATCATATATGGAAGGTCGTGCCCAACGATAATGTAGAAAAAGGGTTTTTATTCTACTTATTGGATTTTGATAAAGAAAATATAATTAACTCGAAACAAGGTGGCACTATGTTTCATATTACAAAAGGTGATATGGAAAGCAGATATGTTGCTCTTCCACCAAAGTCCGAGCAAAAATATATTTCATTAGTTCTAAAGACGTGGGACCACGCCATTTCCACCCTCACCCAACTCATCTCCGCCAAACAACAACTCAAAAAAGGCTTAATGCAGCAACTGCTTACCGGTAAAAAAAGATTGCCGGGGTTTGAGGGGGAGTGGGAAAAGAAAAATCTAGGAGAGTTGTTTATACGGATAATAGGGGGAGGAACTCCTGCTAAAGATAGGAAAGAGTTTTGGGGTGGAGATATACCATGGGCAACGGTGAAAGATATTTCTAATTTCAATCCAAACGCCACACAAGAATATATTAGTGAGTTAGGATTGAAGAATAGTTCAACCAATAAAGTGCCAGCAAATACATTAATAATTTCGACCAGGATGGCTGTAGGTAAATGTGTGATGTTTGATATGGATGTTGCTATAAATCAAGATTTAAAAGCACTTTTTCCAGACAATAACTATAGCAAATTGTTTTTGTATTATTATTTTGAACATAGTATTGATAAAATCAATCTACTTGGAAACGGGAGTACTGTTAAAGGTCTAGTATTGAATGATTTAAAAGGAATCCAGATTTTTTTGCCTACTGAATATGAGGAGCAAGAGGCAATAGGCAATTTCTTACAGCTACTCGATTATGAAGTAAAATTTCTTTTTGAATGCTTAAGTAAGATAAAAACTCAGAAATCTGCACTCATGCAACAACTCCTCACCGGCAAAAAACGAGTTAAAGTAGATCCCGATTGAAAAGCCACCATTAACCCACGCGCGTAAAATGCATCGTTATGAGTTATACTGAAAAGCACGATTCTCAAAACCCCGCCCTGCTTCTGCTTCATAAACTGGGCTGGACACCATTAAGCCAAGATGAGGCCCTAGCCTATCGTTCCGGCTTTAAGAGTCAGGTAATCTTAGAAACCATCCTGCTGGAGCAATTGAAGAAAATCAATTCTTTTACCTATAAAAGTAATACCTACCCCTTTTCGGAGGGAAATATCCATGCGGCTATTCATGCTCTGAAGAATGTAGCCGATGAAGGATTGGTACGCACCAGCGAGCGAGTGTATGATCTTCTTACCCTGGGCAAGAGCTTTGAGGAAACCATACAGGGAGATCGCAAGAGTTTCAGCATCCGGTATATTAATTGGGAAAAACCAGAAAGGAATGTTTTTCATGTGGCCGAGGAGTTTGTGGTGGAAGGAATCCGAGAAACCCGTCGTCCCGACCTGGTCTTGTTTATCAACGGCATCCCCATGGTTGTGATTGAAAATAAAAGACGCGATAAAGAAGAATCGATTGAAGAAGCCATTTCCCAATTTCTTCGCAATCAGGGGAAGGAAACCGGCATCCCCCGATTATTTTATTATGCTCAGTTGCTGATGGCCGTACACCCCAATGCGGTTAAGTATGCCACTATAGACACCAAACCCAAACAATGGGCCGTGTGGGAGGAGCCTTATGATATAGAACCCGAAGTATCGGCCATTCTTGCCTCCACCTTGCCCGGCACCAAACGCGGTGCGGAGAAGCGGCTGCCCACCGTGCAGGATAAAATGCTGTACTCCCTTTGCCGGATAGAACGCCTGATGGAACTGGTGTATAAATTCACATTGTATGATGGTCCCGTAAAAAAGATAGCCCGCTACCAGCAATATTTTACGGTGAAGAACACCATCGAGCGGGTGAAGGATAGAAATGAAGAAGGTCAGCGAAAGGGAGGGGTTATTTGGCATACCCAAGGGAGCGGGAAAAGTTTGACCATGGTGATGTTGGCCAAAAGTCTGGCCCTGGATAAAGACATTCGCAACCCCCGGGTTATTATCGTAACCGACCGTAAAGATCTGGATCGCCAGATAACCGGCACTTTTGAAGCCTGCCAGAAACATCCCGTACAGGCCCGCAATGGCGCTCACCTGGCCGAATTGATTGAGGACAATGGCGTGGAAGTGATTACGGCACTCCTGAATAAATTTGATACTGCCTTGAATAAACAGGGTTGCCGAAACGAATCGAGCGAGATATTTGTGCTGGTGGATGAAAGTCACCGTAGTCAGTATAAAAAACTACATACCAAAATGAAGCGGGTGTTGCCCAATGCCTGTTATATTGGCTTTACCGGTACGCCGCTTACTTATGAAGAAAAGAATACCGCCAGTAAATTCGGCGGCTTTATTTACCCCACCTACACCATTGACCGGGCGGTGCGTGATGGTGCCGTGGTTCCCTTATTATATGAGGGTAGAAATGCCAAATTATCCGTGAACAAACCGGTGTTGGATAAAGAATTCAACCGGTTGACCGAATCGCTGCCGGAATACCAGACCAAGGATTTGGAAAGAAAATATGCTTCCATTTCCCAGGTGTACCGATCGGAGCAGGTGGTACAGGAAATTGCCTACGATGTATCCAAACACTTCTGTACCCATTTAAAGAATACGGGTTTTAAAGCCATGCTGGCCGTACCTTTTCAAGCCACGGCCTTGAAATACCTGAAATACTTTGAGGAACAATTAGACGAAAAACTCAAAATCAATGCCCGGGTAATCATTTCAGCCCCGGATGCACGGGATGGCTATGATGAAGTGGATGAAGACCCCAGTGAAGAAGTAAACAAATGGTGGAGTAAAACTGAGAAACTATATGCCGGGGGCATGGAAGAGTATGAACGCATCTCCATTGAAAAATTTAAGAATGAAGATGATGAAGTGGAAATGTTGATCGTGGTTGGAAAACTGCTGACTGGTTTTGACGCCCCCAATTGTACCACACTCTATCTCGCTAAATTCTTGGTCCAGCATAATCTGTTACAGGCCATTGCGCGGGTGAATCGGGTGTATGAAGGAAAGGATTTTGGGCATATTATTGACTATGTAGGCGTATTGGGTGAACTTGATCTGGCCCTGACAAAATACGCTGCCTTGAGTGATTACGCCCAGGAAGACATTGAAGGGGCGGTACAATCACCCATTGACGAGATAAAGAAACTACCCCAACGACATGGAGAACTGCTGGATGTTTTTAAAGAAGTAAAGAATAAAAAAGACAAGGAGGAATTGGAGCGGTTTCTGCAACCGCAGGATCGGCGGGATTTATTTGCAGAGAAATTGACAGCCTTTGCCAAGAATTTGGATTTGGCATTAAGTTCGATCGAAACGGAACATCTAATCACTACGGAGAAGATGAACTATTTCATTCGGGAATTTAAATTTTACGATGAGTTAAGAAGATCGCTGTGTTTGCGTTATGCCGATAAGATTGACTACAAAGAATATGAGAAGAAAATTCGTAAATTACTTGATGTTTATGTTGGGGCAGAAGGAATGGATCAGATAGCCGGCCCCATTAACATTTTCAATAAAGAAACCTTTAAGGAAGAAGTGGAGCGGATTACCGGGTCCAAAGCTGCCAAGGCGGATGCCATTGCGCACAGCATGAAGAAGACGATATCCGAGAATATGGAGAAAGATCCCGTGTATTACAAGAAATTTTCGGATAAAATTGATGAAGTAATCAAAGACTTTATTAATAAACGGATAACGGAAGCACAGTACCTCGCTAGTCAGATGGAAATTAGGGATCAATTTATCAAAGGGAATATGGAAGGTACTCCCTCCAGTTTGCATAGCAAGCCTGAAGCCAGGGCTTTTTTTGGAATATTACAACAGGAATTGGGTGACAAGTTAAACATCACTGCTGAAAACACCATTGATGAGCAACTTGCAGTATGTGGACTTGACCTGGAGAACCTGATCTCCTCTTTTTTGATTCGCGACTGGCAGCGGAATGATGATGTACAAAAGCAAATACAAAATGCGCTGGAGGACTATTTGCTGGATAAATACCGTGAATGGGGCGTAACGGTGAATTATGATGAATTGGATGAGCTAATGGGTAGGATGATAAAAGTGGCTAAAAATGTTTATAGCTAATGGTGAATAATATTTGGCATGTACCATATGGAACAACAAGGATTGAATTCTATGTAGCTTATAGCAGTCGCAAGACTTTGGGTATTTCCGTGTTTCCTAATGGGGAGGTCCAGGTGGTTGCGCCTTATTCATCTACAAAGGAGCAAATAGAGGACTTGATTGTCAAAAAAGCCGCCTGGATCAGTCGACAAATTCGGCGATTTAGATCAATCGAGGCAGACCGTAGTACTCGAAGGGTTGAATATGTACCTGGTGAAACATTTTACGTATTGGGGCGCAAATACCGTTTGAAATATATTGCTGATACAGCCGAGATGATTGGAATTGAGGGTCGGTACTTGGTAGTTAGGGGAAAAACCAGGCCAGGTCCGGAGAAGATGGAAAGAATCATCAGCAAGTGGTATCGTGCCCAGGCAAAAATGATCATACTGGAACGTTGTGAGCGCCACATGCATATTTTGCGAAAGGAGAAATTTTCTGTTTATCAAATTTCAATCCGTTCTATGAAACATAGATGGGGTAGTTGTACGGAGAATGGGAGTATTTCATTTAATGTGTCTCTTGTTCAAAAGCCAGTTCAGTGCATCGACTATGTGATTGTTCACGAGTTGTGTCATTTAAAACACATGGATCACGGAAAAGGGTTTTATAGGATACTTGGGAAGTATATGGGAGATTGGGAGAAGAAGAAAGCGAGGTTAGAGAGTTGAGTGGTAAACTTGTTTTCAGCGTGGTAAACGACGTGGCCATCGAGTACATGGGTTTCGTACCCGGTAACCCCAAGGGCCTTGATTTCCTGGAGGTAACAAGGGAAGTCGGCCCTTCTGATGACCTTTCCCTACCTTCCCGATGTATTAAAAATCAACTCCATGAACCGCAAAACCTTGATCCTGACCAGCCTGATGTTTTTAGTCCTTCTTTCCTGTAAAAAGAAAAATGAGGAAATCGATATTAACGGAGACACCAACAAGTTTGATGGCCGGTATCAAATTACGGGTACAATCGTGGATAAGACAGAACCGCAGATCAGCTCTCCGGGACCCAAGGAATACCATCTGAAAACCCTCAATGACACAGAAATTGAAATGTTCTCGCCGGATCTGACGATCAGCGGTCACCTGATTTCGCATGGCGGCAGCCTTTCCTATTATGGCAAGTTTTCGGTGATCGTAAAGTTCGACCCGGCTACCAATAAAGCGATAAGCGTGCGCAATGGCTACGGACAACCCTCGGATAATGGCCGGTCAGCCGAATTGGACCCCTCCGGAGTCAATACTTGGGACCCGGTAACAAAAAACATCAAAATAAAATACTGGATGAATGAGACGGGTGTAACAGGGCATAGGACCTCCTTCGACGAAACCTGGACCTATATCGGTCCGCGATAATGTCAAAGACGAGATGCAGGCACTCAACTAACCATTTCTCTATTGACGAATTGCGTAGGCGAAAATCCAAATTGCTTTTTAAAGGCAAATGAAAAGTGAGAAAGGTTTTCAAACCACACTCCATAACATACATCCAGTGAGCTGGTAAATATGGATGATTAAAGTTTTTCTTTCGCTTCACTTAGCGTTACAGATTTTCCGATTGCCCCGAATTCATGGAGGTCACCAAAAACTTCGATGCGGATTGATTTATTAAGCTCGCCAATACGCAAAGCTTCAAAACCAGTGTTATGAATTAACGCTTCAATCTGCCCGTTGATGCTTTGATCATCTGTAGCATAAAAAAGCACGGCTTTTTCAGGTTTTTGATAGGCATTATTTGCAAGTGAGGCTGCGCCTAAAGTGCCCAGGGCCTTTGCCAGTTTGGCTCCTGTAGGTAATTGTAATGACAGTATTTCTCCGGCTGATTCGTTTTGACCAATAATCTTTTTGAATCCGCCATTTTCATCAGGGGCAATGGGATTTGATGGATCTACGATGATCTTACCTTGTAGTTGAGACGAAAAGTTTTTCAAAAACTCTTTGATCGAATCAAAGTAAATGGCCAATACAACTATGTCAGCTTTTTCCAAAGCCGCCGGTATTTCCAATGGTTCTGCCAAACCGCCTAGTTTTTCTGCCAGTTTTTTTGCCTTATCAAATGTGCGGTCGGCAATAATTACTTCATGATTCCCTTTAACAAAATTTGTTGCGACTGTTCCGCCAATATTTCCTAAACCGATTATGGCGACTTTTAATTTTTGTGACATGTCTTTTTCTTTTAGATTGGGATGAATAAATTGATAAGGCAAATTTCACCCAATCAGCGGCCGAGCTCCAATAACCTGGATTAAGAAATAGACTTGATCTAGTTTAAGATTTTGTTTTCGTCGCCTTAACACGTTTGTTTCTAAGCCTGCTTAAAAATTCTGGTGTGATACCGAGGAAGGATGCGATATGTACCTGGGAAAGACGGTTATTTAGATGAGAATACGCCTCGAGAAATGTCTCATAACGCTCTTCTGCTGTGGAACTGATGTTTTGCAATAGTCGTTCCTGCAATCGAATGAATCCGTTCTCGATAAGGACTCTAAAAATGCGATCAAACTTAGGCGCTGCTACATAAAGAGAGATCAGATCGTTATGGCTGATCTGAAGAACAACCGAATCCTCCAGGGCATCCATGTTTAGTTTTGAGGGCTTTATTTGGTGAAAGCTGCCCAGATCGTTGATCCAGTTATTTTCTGCTGCGAATTGAAGTGTATGCACAGTTCCCTGGTCATCAATTTTGTATAGCCGAATACATCCTCTTACAACAAAATTGAACTGAGTACAAACGTCTCCTTCCTGTAAGATGAACTGCTTCTTGCGATATAAGCGCGATCGAAATTTGGTACGTACCAACTCCTTTTCATCCTCATTGAGTGGAATGAGTTGATCGAAATAGTCTAATAATGGTTCAACTGATGATTGGGACATTACCTTTTATTTCCTTTCGGCTTTTGGAGCAAAAGTTCACTAGCAAAATGCTCAGGTCTACGATGAGAAAAGATAGCGAATACCTGGCAATCAGCATAATTGGACAGGCATGAAACAGCTAAATTACTTTTAATTACTAATTGACAGTGGCTGAAATTCGTAAGACTGGGGCCAGTGGTGGAGGATAGCCGTCTCTAATTTACTTTTAAAATACTTAGAGTCTGAGAATCCGTGTTGGTTGTTGACTTTATTACCAGTTGGTAAACGCCTGGGGCAAATCTGGCTAGTTCGTTTACTCTAATAACATGTGCGCCAGCCGGTAAGTTTGCATGATATGTCCAGATGGTCAATCCGTTTGCTCCGACCAGTTGCATGGAAATGACAGTATTTTCCGGGAGTTCGATTTTTACATCTGCATATTCACGGACCGGATTTGTCGCGACGTTTATTTTGAATGACGCTATCCCTGTCTCAATGGAGATTACGCGGGTATATTTCAATTGCCCATCCAGGTCCACTGAGCAAATGCGGTAATAGTTTTTCGCTGAACCAGGGTTTGGGTCGGTCCAGGTGTAACGTGACGAATGAGTTGCAGGCATAGTCGTTAAGTCCTCCCACTGCATGCCATTTGTTGTACGTTGAACCTTGTATTCGCGTAGGTTTATCTCTTCGGCAACATCCCAAACCAGTTTAATTGATCCCTGCGTGCGTACTGCCGAGAAGCTGATAAAATTTACAGGAAGGGTAACAATGGGAGCCGGCAACGCAAAGGCCGTAACATCATTTACATCCCAGTTGGCTGCACTATGAATGGCGGCCCTGTCGGTAGCTGCAGTACCGGTTAATGAAACGGTTGTTTTCAGGCGTGCATTGTCCACTTCCGGGGTAATGTTAAAAGCATAGGCATTCGTAGATAAGGCTGTTGGTATGGTACTGGCGGAAGAGGTAAAGGTACAATTGGTAAGCGTGGCGTCCCAGGCGCCGTTCATACCCATGCCGGCAAGAAGAGTAGGAGAAGCAAGTGATCCCTGATAAGCAAAGAGCTGGTCACCTCCAATGACGAGGTTTACATATTCGGTACCAACATTAAAGGTTGCCTGAAAACCGGTGGCTGTGCCATAGTTGGCACTTGGAGTATAACGGCATCGGATGGTTATTTGCGAACCGTAGCTCATATTTGATGTGGCTGTCCAGAGAACGACGCCATCGCTTACAGCTCCTGTGCTGGCGCCACAAGGGTTTGGCGTTTGAAAGGCGTTGGTATTGGAGCACCAGCCAAAATCAGTAAAGTAAATGGTTGTTCCGCTCGTGATATTTTTCAATAGGATAAAACTGAAATCATCATTCGACGAAGGTCCATTTACAGTATTATCATCAGCGTTATAACCTGTAAAAGCTATATCGCCAGCGGCCAGGGTAGTTTGTGAATTTGCTGTAAGATGAAAACCGAGAAGAATAAAAAGTATTGCTTTTTTAATGCCGAATTGAATCATAGTATAAGGTGCTGGTGCACGATTCAAACGGAGGTTCTAACATTTTATTTCTGCATTAATTGAATAGATTTATAACTTTTAGTATTTGCTTACTTGTAGTAAATAAAACACTTACTAAAAGAAATCACTCTATATAAATTAATTCTATATAAGGTTTATGAAATTTATTAAGTTGGATATGGGTGGTGGGTGAAATTTGTAAGGCTAAGGCAAGCAGTCCTGGACTCTAACCAACTGAGCCAGCTCGCCGGTGGGTGCAAATTCGGATGAGATTAATTTTTCAATTAGTTTTCTGCTTTTTTGCTTTTTAATGTATCGTTCCAAATGAATTGCATTTTTTTCCTCTGTCCCGCATGAAAATACTGCCGCTAATTTCCAAGGCCTGAATTTTGAGGTATAGGTATTAAAATAAAAAACCCGGCAACGATGGCCGGGCTTTCTGCTCCCCCTGCTGGACTTGAACCAGCGACCCTCTGATTAACAGTCAGATGCTCTAACCAACTGAGCTAAGGAGGAGTATATGTTTCAGCTTTTTATCGCTGTCTGAACCAGCGTTCCCCTGATTAATCCCGCAAGTGCGGGACTCTAACCAACTGAGCTAAGGAGGAGTATTACCCCTTTCGGGGCAGCAAAAGTAAGTCTTTTCCGGATTTCAACAACCTGTTTTTCACCATTTTTACCCAAAAATCTTCCAAAAACCACTGGGGCTTTCCAGGGCAATATAGACCCCGTCTTCGCGGAGTTCGACGGGCCAATGCTTGAGGAAATAGCCTTCGCCGGAGACGTTTCGGCCGGTTTCGAGACTGAATTTAAAGCGGTGAAGGGGGCAGACGATATTTCCCTTGGTATCAATATATCCACCGGCCAGGGGGACGGCAGCATGGGGACATTTATGGGAACAGGCAAAAAGCCGGTCCTCAAACCGGGCGATGCAAAACTTGCGGTCACCGACCTGGACCTCGGCGAGACCTTCATCATTGAAGTTGAGCTCGTTGGGGTGCTCAGCGATCTTTGTCCAATTGAGGCTCATGGGTTTATTAATGGGATTACACGGATAACACTGATGTCGCGGAATTTCTCGCGGCGTTCGCTAAGAGAAGGGCGGAGGCTGCGGCAATCTTTTTTTCGAAATTTAATTTGACAGCAAATCAGCGCCATCCTATTAATCCTGGTTATCAGTAATTAAACTCTGTCTTATACGGATACCGCACCCGGTACAACTCCCTCACCTTCTCTAAAATACTATTCCGCAATCCTTCAATGTTTCGCTTTTCGGTGGCAGCCACAAAAACCGCATTACCATCGGTAGCATTCTGCCAGCGGTCTTCGAGGTCTTCAAGGATCTCTTTTTTGGTGCTCTCCTCCAGCCAGGGGTCAAAGGTCTGCGACTCGTACCGGTCCATTTTATTAAAAATGGTGAGCGTGGGTTTATCAAACGCACCGATCTCCTGCAGGGTTTTGTTCACCACTCCGATCTGGTCTTCGTAATTGGGGTGGGATATATCTACCACATGCAAAAGAATATCCGCCTCGCGTACCTCATCCAAAGTGCTTTTGAAACTCTCTACCAGGTGGTGGGGGAGTTTGCGAATGAAACCTACGGTATCACTGAGCAGAAAGGGGGTGGTTTCAAAAACGATCTTACGCGTTGTGGTATCGAGGGTGGCAAAGAGTTTATTCTCGGCAAAGACCTCACTCTTGGCCAATATATTCATGATGGTGGACTTGCCCACGTTGGTATATCCTACCAGGGCCACGCGAATGAATTCACCCCGGTCCTTACGCTGGGTAAAAGCCTGTTTGTCGATCTCAGCGAGTTTCTTGCGCAACAGCGAGATCTTATTCCGTACGATACGACGGTCGGTTTCGATCTCCGTTTCACCCGGACCTCTGGTACCGATACCCCCACCAAGACGTTCCAGGTGTTTCCACATACCCCGCAGGCGAGGTAATATGTACTGGTATTGTGCCAGCTCTACCTGGGCACGGGCCTGGGCGGTCTTGGCCCGGTGGGCGAAAATATCAAGTATAAGATCCGACCGGTCGATGGTCTTGATGCCGGTCTCTTTTTCGATGGTATTGATCTGTGCCCCGCTGAGTTCATCATCGAAGATGAGGATGCCTACTTTTTTACCGAGGCAATATTCTTTGATCTCCTGCAACTTTCCCTTGCCGACAAAGGTTCGGCTATCGGGATGCGCGAGTTTTTGGGTAAAGCGTTTGAGGGTCTGGGCACCAGCGGTCAGGGCCAGAAAAGCAAGTTCATCGAGGTATTCGGTAACCTGTTGTTCCGTCTGGTCTTTTTGTATGAGGCCAACTAGAACGGCGTATTCTTCGGAGGGTAGCGTGGTCTTCTTCTCTAACATAGGAGGCAAAGATAGACCAGGATTGGGGATTTGGAGGGTGGAGGTTGGATGTTGGAGGTTGGATGTTGGATGACGGGGAAAGATGACGGATGACAGTTGACCGAGGAAAAAGCTTTGGACTCCGGACCTCGGACTTCCGTCATCCAACATCCGACATCCAACATCCCAATCGCCTAGCCTTACAACCCCGAAATACAAATACCCACTGCCCAGGGCCGTACCGTGGGTCCGAGGCCTTCTTTGATCAATGGCCCGAGTTGATAGGTGCCGTAGAGGGAGAAAGCGCCGGTGCCAAAACGGAAAGTGGCGGCCAATCGGTTCTTATTGAAGAAGTCTTTTTTCTTGATCTTTTCGGTATAGTCGTTCAGGGTCTGGCCGCTGCTGTTGACGAAGATCTTGCCTTTGGTATGGGCATCCATCAGGGTTCCGACTTTGAGACCCAGGGCCATTTTGAAGCTTTTCTTGTTATTGGTGGGGTCGGAGGTAAAGCGTAGTTCAACCGGTGCTTCAAGGAAAGTGGTATTCAGCCGGTATTTCTTGAAGTGGTTGGTATCGCTTACATCCTGAAAACGCAGGGTAGAGGTAGCGTCTTTTATCCCAATATAAGTATCCTGGAAACTGATGCTTTCAGAGCCAAAACCCACACCCATGCCCACCGAGAAACGGGGATCGGTTTTAAAAGGAAAATCAAACATGAAGTACATGTTGAAATTCTTGGATAATCCTTTGATATTCAAACTATCTGGAGCGCCTGACCAGCCAGCGGTCCCGATCTGGAACATGAAATGGTCGTTGGTACGGCCGGCGAGGCTTACTTTGCTCCAATCGGTTTTGGGAGATTTGGATACGGTGCTGTCCTGGGCTAAGGCAGCCAGTTGGAAGGAGGTCAAAAGGGCTGCCACAAAAAGTTTCTTCATAACTATACTTGAATAGCGCAAATGTATTGGGAAGGGGGTTAATAAAAGGTTAAACAAGGGGGCAAAGGTAGCAATTTATCGCTGGCAACCTTATTCCTTCCTGTCAATTTTCTTCAGGCTCAAAATGATACATAAGTCCTTCCAGGAAGCGAATGGAACAGATCGGTAAGTCGGCTAAAAGCGGGTCGTCATCCAGCATTTCGATAGGGCCAAAAGTTTTTGTCTTCATTTGGACTTTAAACAGGGCTGAGCCAAAGGCAATAAGGTTATTACTATACCAGGCGTTTTCTTCCGGATCGAATTCCGGGGGCTTGGGGATGTTTTGGTTGAGAGCCTCTGTCAATTTTTTTTCAGCGATATCATTCTCCTGTGATTCGACCATAAATACATCTTCTATTCTTTCCATCAGGGTAAATGAGCCACTTTCACCTTGTACCATCAGGCAGAAATACCGCAAGTAGTCTCTAGCTAAATCTGGCTGATGAAGAGAGAGATTAAAATGCCCATTTAAATCGTGGATCGGGGTGGATAAACCGGTGAGCCAATAAAACCTGGCTGAGGATCCAGGTGCATGGATAAAGTTTATCAAACCTATCCCGGGTCCGGGTCTAGTCCCTGTTCCAATTAAGTACCTATCCCATGAATCCAGTTTACAGAGTACCTGATAGAGTGTGGCATTTTGGTAAAAAGGGATCTTAAAAGCCCTGGCGCCAATAATATGTTTTACATACCTGATATCGGGCGGGTATTTCGATTGTTCAAAAGCATCGGCAAGTAAATTCTTCAATTTTTGTTCATCTGGGTAGAGGGGTGTTTGATTTAGAAATGGCAGGTATAACTTCTGCCAGGTTTCGATAGGAATCTTTTCTCCAATCTTCCAAATGGTCGGGTCGGAAAGAAGGGCATCAGAATTAAGTTTTTCAAGGGAGTTTGTCCCGTTAATATTTTCAAGTTTTTTCCATAGAGGGGGGCGTTGAAATTTGGAGGTAGTATCTGCCAGGTTCTGCAAAAGATTTCGATGCTGAATGATCGAATCATTTTCCTTAAACTTAGCGAATAACTCAGCAACTTTTTTATAGTAGTGGATTCCATTTTTAATGGAAGGCTGGGGATCAATGTAGCAATAATAATACAAGAGGGTGTAATAGCATTTCAGTTGAAATTCGGCAAAAGCGAGATCGCTGGCAAAGTCTTCTCCGTTCATAAGTTGATCAAGATATTCATTGATCAATTCAACTGCCTGATCGGGTTTGGATATTGGCCTTGAGGTATAGCCTTCTATCAATAGATCGATCGCTTTTATTGTTTCGAGCTGGATTTCCCTGTCGTTTTTGAATTTGTCAACTTTTCTAAGTTCCCAGATATAGGTTTCAAATATTTCACGGCATCGAAAAATATCCACACTTCTTTTTTCTTTTTCCACTAAAAGGCTATAAATGACATTTCTAGCACCAGTTGTTTGTCTAAGTGCCAGTTCCGGATCAGTTTGGAAGGGTTGGTAACCACGCATAGCCACACCATAGTCCAGAAGGTATTGAAATGCTTGTTCAGGGTCGGGATCTTTTTTTGCTGCAAAATAGTAGTTGTATCGGTGTGCGCTTCGGGTATAGGTGCGGGCAAGTTCAATATCATCTGGAAAACTCAGTTGCAAGTGTTTGAGGTGTTCAAAGAATATCAGGATATAAGGGAGATTGTAGCGATCTGTTTCCTTAGGGGTATTACTTTGAAAGAATCCGTTAATGAGCCGACTGAGTTCACGGGCTTGTTCAACATCCAGGCTGGCATGAAGTACCATTTCCTTCAACCAATACAATACCGCTTCAAAACCGGAGTGATGACGGAAATTTTGTTCTGTTTTGATCAGCATGGAAGTGACCATTTCCGGGTCGATCTTGAAAGTTGAGTTTAGCAGTAATGCGGATTCGTCCGGGTCATTAAGACGCAGGAAATGTCGGATAACATAATATTCTGCCAGCAAATCAGGTTGCAAACCGAGACAATAAGAATCTCGGATACCTTCCCGATAATGGGATGTACTTCGAAATAGTTGTGCGATTGCATCCTGCTCGATAGGATCTGAATTTTTTAAATAAGTTCCAATGGTCTGCAAAAGTTTTGATAAACTAAGATTCTGCCCCATGGCAGCCATAAAAATGGCCGTACGTCCGATCAGCCCCGAGTGACGTTGCCAGATTGGGGCTTTTTCCCAATCACGTTCCTCTCTGGCGAGTATATATTTTAATGGCTGTTCAATGCGATTCCATTGCGTCAATTCTTCGGTGATCCCATTTTCCCGGATGTAAAGACCAAGTATAAAGGCAAAAAGTGGGCGTTTTTCCGAATCAATAGCAATTAATAAATTTAACAACTGTTCCCGGTCCTTTGTGTTTGGTTCATTATTCAATAGCTCACTCATCAAGCGAATCAGATCCTCATTATCAAGTCCAGTAAGCAGGAAATAGGGTACATTATTATTAGATAACTATTTTGATTCAGGTTTGAGAATTTTATCTGGAGAAAAAAGCTTGTCGCCCACGTGATCAAGCATTGCAATACTATCAAGCCAATCATTGGAAAATTCTCTTTCAAGCAAAATAACACGAACCAGGCCTGGGTTAGCTTTTTCAGCTTGCAATTCTCGCAGGCGAATGGCGATCCGCTGAAGAATGAATTTGATTTCTTTTTCTTTTCCGATTATATAATCGAAAACCAGGAGAACGCCATTGAAATGACCTGGTGTGAATTGTGCCCAGTTGAAGCTTGACCTATCTGCTTTGGGCGGCCAAAAACCTACATGCCATCCCTTTTTATAATATACATCACAGATTTCCTGGGCTATTCGACTTTTACCCTGCCCGGCTTTTCCTGCAACCATCACCCATTTCAACGGATCGGTTTGATTCATGAAATCATGAAGATGAATCAGAATATCCTGTCTGCCTACATAGCCTGTATAGCGATAGGAGAATCCAAGTTGTATTTCTTCCCGCTCTTCCAATGGCAACATATAATGCAGGTCGGGAATTTGATGTGCTTTGATATAACCTGAAATTTGCCCAAGTAACTGGTCGGTCTTTTTTTCCAATGCATTCAACCTGTCGGTTATTTCCGGGGAACAAGGTGGGAACTCTAAACCGGATTGTTTTTTCAGGGTAAGAAGGACTTCGGAAAGTTGACTTTCCAATCCTTTGGTGGAATTCATTGCCTCTATGATCTGATGAAATAGAAAAGTATGGTAACTATCTCTGAGTACAGCATCCTTTGAAATGATGATCCTGATCTGATCGAGGAATTTCTTCCGGAAGACGGCACAGAATTCCCGGCGTATAATTTCCTTGTCAATTTCATAATCCATTAAACCCGGGCTCTTGAAATTGACTGATTCTTGAAATGCCAGCTCAATAAATTGGGCTGCATTGAATTGTTTATTCTCATTAAAAAGTTCGGCCACTCGGTCTTCCGTGAAGTAGGTAAGGAAAGGGTCAACGATCTGTTCGTTGAATATCCTTTTTGCCTTTGAACGGTCTTTTTGCGATGACAAAAGGTTTTTCTGTAGATCATAGGATTCGAGGAACCAGGTTCTTACCTCCTTTAAACAATTATCTGTAGCATTCATAAATAGTTTAAAGTTGGTATGGTTTTCTTGGGCAGACTTGCTGGTTTCCAGGTTTTGAAATAAGATGGGAAGATATCCACCAATGGCTCCTTTTAATGCCTCGCAGAGGCTTTTGCCTATCCCTGATTGAGCGATTCCTGTTGCCGCCCCTGCAGCGGAGAAAAGACCCGATCCTCCCATTAGGTCAAGGGAAAGAAGCACTGCAGAAGTTGCCAGCGCACCCTTTTCAGGCGCTCCAATAATTTTCCCGATTTTTTGGATAAGGTTGGGCATGAAAAAATGGTTTAGTTTCAGTTGATATCAATGAAAATACCATTTTTTTCATTGGAATACTCAGCGTTTTCCCAACCACCCGTGCAAGGGAGGGCCTTCTAAATTATTTTAATATGAAATTATGTTCGTGGAGTGAAATCGAACAGATCAATCAGCGATAGGCCCCGCTGCTTTGTGATCAATACTCAATACATTGACCAGTTTCCATTTCCCTTCCTTTAATAACCAGGTGTGGATGTATTTGGCCGTGCCGGTACGTACCTCGGGTTTTCCGGGTTCTTTAAAATAAAAATCGTGCTGGCCAGACTGGATCAATCCATATAACACATTATTGTTATAGAGGGGATATACTTCAAGGGAACCATCCACTCTTTTACGCAGGGGTTTGCCATTGGGGTTGCCACAAATATTCTTTTTAGTGGCCTCAAAGAAACCTTTATAATCCTGTGCCCCGGCTACATCGTGGAGAAACACCAGACCGGTATCCAACACTTGCTCAAGGGCTTTGTAGTTGCATTTATTAAAACCTTCTTCAAACACCAGGCTGTCGAGGCGCAGGATGGTCTGGTAGTTTTCGCTACCGGGCTTTTCCTGGGCCAGGGAGAGGAAGGGGAGGAGTAGTAGAAGGGGGAGGAGTTTCATGGTGAATAGTGAATGGTGAATGGTGAGACGTGAGACGTGAGACGTGAACGGTGAAATTAGGGGTTTTCCGCTTCATGCTTCAATTCTTCCAGATTGGTGCGCATGCCTTTGGCGAGGGTTTTCTGGAAAAAGCCTTTCAGGAGTTTGGGGAGGAAACCCTCCAGGGATTCTTCTACCCGGAGTTTGGTTTGTCCACCAAGATCAGCGAAATACCAATTATGTACCGCGCTGGTGCCAATGGCTTTGCCGGTCCAACCAAACTCGCGGTATTGCCTTATCGTATGGATCTGGGAGGTGAGGGAGGTGCCTGCGGCCTTCCATTTAAAGGTGGCGCCTTCGCGCAGGGAGCCCTCAAGCCTGGCTTCTGAAACAGCAGCCTGCCATTCAGGCCACTCATCTATTTTGGTGAGAATGTCCCATACCTGTTCTACGGGAGCATTGATCGTGATCTCTTCACTGTGATAGACCGGCGCGCTGTGATTTACGGAAACATTCATTCGAAAAGAGTTTTTTACTTAAAAAGCTAAAGGCTAAAAGCTATTAGCTTTTAGCCTTTAGCTTTTAGCCTGCAATTTACTAAATGAAAAGTGCTCGCGACGTTACTGCTTTTCTTCGTATTCCAGACAGGATTCAAAGGTTTTTAAATAATAGGTGGTGAGTGCACAACTGGAGGCACAGTTATTATACCAAAGGGTAAAATAGCGTTCTGCCTTAAATACTTTTACTGTGCTGGCGCCTGGCGCGAGGTCAAAATCGAGAATGGGGCTTATTGGTTCAAGGGCGGGGGTGAGTGTGGCTGCCACTTTCACCCGGAGAGGAACTGTACCGTTGTTGGTATAGGTTACCTGTGTAGTGTTGTTGTCTTCGCAGTCTTCTCCCAGATCTTCTCCCTTTTTGCAACCTGTTATGGCCACAACAAAGAGAGCCAGCACGATGGTCATTGATTTACGTTTCATGTTGATCGAGTTTAATTTTTTAATGGTGATATACCTACATCGGGAAAAGGGTAATTAGTCATCAGGCGGAATGGTTAGGATGGGGAAAACCCGACCAAAAAGGACCATAAAAGACGCTACCGTCTTATTTTAGCAATATGAAAGATTGTTTCACACATAAGATATTTAAGCAATGCGTTATGCTTTTATTGCTGGCACCTCTTGGGGTAGCTGCGCAAAAAAGCGATTTTGGAAATTGGCTGATCTATTTTGGCAATAAAAAGATCGATTCAAAATGGAACTGGCATCATGAGGTACAACTGCGCAACTACAATGCGATCGGTGACCTCGAGCAACTCCTGCTCCGCACGGGTATCGGGTATAACCTGACGGAGAACAACAATAACCTGATGATGGGTTATGCCTTTATCCATAGCGAAAATTATATTGCCAATACCGACGACAAAACAAGTGTAGATGAACATCGCGTGTTTCAGCAATTCATCACCCGACAGACATTTGGACGATTGAAACTGCAACACCGGTACCGGTTTGAGCAACGCTGGATCGCGCAGGATTTCAGGACCCGCTTCCGGTATTTTCTGTTACTCAACCTGGCCCTGCAAAAACAAGCATCCGCTACCAAAGGGGCTTATCTCTCGGCCTATAACGAGATTTTTCTAAATACGCGTGGTACGATCTTCGACCGCAACCGGCTCTATACAGGTGTGGGTTACCAGGTGAACAAAGACCTGCGGTTTGAACTGGCGTATATGAACCAGTTTTTAAATGGGGGACAAAGAGATCAGGTGAATATGGTGGTGTTTTTTAGTTACTAGAGGTAGATTCTCCTGTTCTCTTCAATGAATCCTAATCTTTCTTATAAATATTATCTATTAGTTAATAAGAATAATCAATATGAATGATGATGTGATTTGAGTAGCTTTGGCTCTCCCTTAAATCACACTAAAGATGGATAACAACAATACCCAAGCCAAATGTCCCTTTACCGGTGCCACGCACAAAGCAATTGCTGGTGGTGGAACACGCAACCGTGACTGGTGGCCCAATCAACTCAACCTGAGTGTACTTCGTCAGCATTCTTCCTTATCGAATCCGATGGGAGACGATTTTGACTATGCCAGTGAATTTAAAAGTCTGGACCTTGCTGCTGTTAAAAAAGACCTGTATGAATTGATGACCAATTCGCAGGAATGGTGGCCGGCTGACTATGGTCATTATGGTCCTTTCTTTATCCGGATGGCCTGGCACAGTGCCGGTACCTACCGTATACATGATGGTCGTGGAGGTGGAGGCATGGGAACCCAGCGGTTTGCCCCGCTGAACAGTTGGCCTGATAATGCCAATCTGGATAAGGCCCGCTTGTTGTTATGGCCCATCAAACAAAAATATGGCCGCAAGATCTCCTGGGCCGATCTGATGATCCTGGCCGGGAATTGCGCCCTTGAATCCATGGGATTTCCAACCGCTGGTTTTGCCGGAGGACGTGCAGATGTGTGGGAAGCCCCGGAGGATATCTATTGGGGTTCTGAATCGGAATGGCTTGGTGATAAACGTTATACCGGTGACCGTGATCTGGAAAACCCGCTTGGAGCGGTGCAAATGGGATTGATCTATGTAAATCCCGAAGGCCCCAACGGCAACCCCGATCCAATCGCGGCGGCGCGTGATATTCGGGAGACCTTTGCCCGGATGGCGATGAATGATGAGGAAACCGTAGCGTTGATTGCCGGTGGACATAGCTTTGGTAAGACCCATGGCGCCGGTGACCCGGGCAAATATGTAGGACGTGAACCCGAAGGTGCCACTATCGAAGAACAAGGCCAGGGTTGGAAAAACACCTATGGTTCCGGTCACAGCGAGTACACGATTACCAGCGGTCTCGAAGGCGCCTGGACAACCACACCTACCAAATGGAGCAATAATTTCTTTGAAAACCTTTTTGGATACGAGTGGGAACTGACGAAGAGTCCTGCTGGCGCGCACCAATGGAAACCCAAAGGCAATGCCGGTGAAGGACTGGTGCCTGATGCGCATGATCCCCATAAACGGCATCAACCATTTATGCTGACCACGGATCTTTCCCTTCGTTTTGATCCGGCATATGAAAAGATATCCCGTCGGTTTTTTGAACACCCCGATGAATTTGAAAAAGCATTTGCCAAGGCCTGGTTCAAACTGACCCATCGCGATATGGGCCCCAAAGCCAGGTATCTGGGTCCGGAAGTACCGGCAGGTGATGAGATATGGCAAGACCCTGTACCCGCGGGAGACCGCGATTTGTTGGATGGTCAGGATTGGGCAGGATTGAAGGCTAAGATTTTGGGAAGTGGATTGAGTGTTTCGGAGTTAGTGGCAACCGCCTGGGCTTCGGCATCAACTTTCCGTGGATCGGATAAGCGTGGTGGCGCAAATGGAGCAAGGATCCGCCTGGCCCCTCAGAAATACTGGGAAGTGAATGAGCCTTTGCGTTTGGCAAAAGTGTTGGATACCCTGGAGAAAATTCAGCAAGAATTTAATGCGGCAAACAATGGCAAGCGTGTTTCCATTGCTGACCTGATTGTGCTGGGTGGTTCTGCTGCAATAGAAGAGGCCGCCAAAAAAGCGGGACATTCCATCCATGTGCCTTTCACTCCCGGTCGCGGCGATGCCAGCCAGGAGCAAACCGATGTTGAATCGTTTGCCGTATTGGAACCAGCGGCTGATGGTTTCCGCAACTACAAAAAGAACAGAAAAACCACTTCTACCGAGGCGTTCCTGATCGACAAAGCACAACTCCTCACATTGACCGCCCCGGAGATGACCGCCTTGCTCGGGGGCTTGCGGGTATTGGATATCAACCATGGCCAGAGCAAACATGGGGTATTTACCAAACGACCCGGTCAATTGACCAATGATTTCTTTGTCAATCTGATTGACCTGACTTGTGCCTGGACCGCTGTGGATGAAACCAAGGAGGTGTTTGAAGCCCGCGATCGCAGAACGGGTGAGAAGAAATGGACAGGCACCCGGGCAGATCTGGTATTCGGTTCCAATTCTGAACTTCGGGCACTGGCTGAGGTTTATGCCTGTGCAGATGGAGAGCAGAAATTCCTGAAGGATTTTGTGGCAGCCTGGGTGAAGGTGATGGAGTTGGACCGCTTTGATATTTGATCACGCGGGTTTACGCTGATTAACAAAAATTTGTGTAAAGTTTATTTGACATTTAGACAAATAAATTTTACATTTGGGGTGTACATTTAAAACATATTTTATGTCACCCCGATTTTTGCTTTCACCCCGCATGAAATACGCAGGGCTGGTAATAGCGATACCGGCTTTTGCTTTGATGGTAGCCTACCTCAATTTTGATTTCACCTTAGAATTTTTGGATTATTCACGCCCCTCGGAGCATTTTAGTTTTAATGAGGGGTTTCTTTTTAACCTTCACCAAAACAATTTCACCGATGAGTTGGGTGGGGTATTGTTGACCTGTGGGCTGTTGTTAATGGCTTTTTCAAGGGAAAAGGACGAAGATGAACGGATCATGCAATTAAGATTGGAGTCTTTGTTGTGGGCTGTCCTGATCAATTCATTGTTCATTATGGTTTCGATCATACTTTTTTACAATGAATTGTTTTTGACGATCATGGCGTATAATATCTGTACGACGTTGATTCTTTTTGTGATTCGTTTCAACCTTGTACTTTATTTGGAAAGAAGAAAAAGCCTGCAGTCATGAAAAACAATATCCGAATAGAGCGCGCCCGGCTCAATATAACCCAGGCTGACCTGGCAGAAAAGGTCAGCGTATCCCGACAAACGATCAATGCCATGGAAAGTAATAAGTATGTGCCTTCAACCGTACTGGCGTTGAAGATCGCGAAGGTTTTTGGTATGGCGGTGGAGGAGTTGTTTTTGTTGGAGGAGGGGGATTAGGATAGGTGGTGCCGCCAGAGGCGGCTTTCTATTTGTGCGGGACTGGAAGTCCCGCACAGCTGAACCAACACCGCTATTCTTTATTATTTCGAATATAAACGGATAGAAAGTACATCGGTTGGCCCTGAGTAGAGAGGCTGGCCGGGTATTGATCACCTTTCAGGTTATAACAGATACTCAGTGTATCCTTCTTTAATTCGTAAAGCGCTTTAAACGATCTGCCGGTATTTACTCCTTCTTTTCCGGTAATGTCCATTTTCCCATCGGCATATTTTGAAACACCAATGTCGACGCTTTCTGCCGTAAAAACATAATTGGTATCCTGAAGTACCAGGAGATGCTTGGCATAATATTCAGGAGGCATGGCCCTTCCTCCCATCTCTTGCCGAATGGGCTTCCACTCTCCGTTGAGGGGATATTTATCCTGAATAGTTCGTTGGAAACTAAAAGCCGAGAAGGCCAGTATGCAGCTGCAAGCAAGTGCAAGTTTGATTGTAATTCTCATATTAATGGATGGGGGTTTGTTGATTTGGTAATTTCTATACATCGATAATTATAAATCTGGACGAATCAATAAATCACACTGCCACCTACAACCGAAAATTTGTTTTGTGCTGAACAAATGGATGGTTTCTTTGTAAAGATAGAAAACGGCCATTTTTATTGAAATTATTTTTAATATATAGTTGAGTATGAAGATTTTATTGGTGGAAGATGAACCTTATGTTGCGGGAATAATAAACAAGGGACTTACCGAGAAGGGTTATAGTATTTCAGTAGCACCGGAAGGTAATGTCGGTTTGCAGATGGCCTTGGCCCACAGCTTTGATGTGTTGATTCTGGATATCATGCTCCCAGGTATGAGTGGGATGGAGTTATGCAGAAGGCTTCGGGAGAATAAGATCCATTCCCCTATTCTTTTTTTGACCGCCCTGGGTACAACAGAGAATATTGTGGCCGGACTTGAAGCTGGCGGGGATGACTACCTGGTAAAACCATTCAAGTTTGCGGAACTGGAAGCACGTTTAAAATCACTGAACCGCAGAAAGAGCCTGGTGGTACAGGAGGAAGATGTTCAGGAGTTGGATACAATTCGGATCGATTTCAAATCAAAATTAGTGGAAAGGGATGGGGTACCGGTTGCGCTTACCTCTACAGAATTTCGATTGCTTGAGTTTTTTGTCCGGAATAAAAACAGGGTATTGTCAAGAATGGAGATCCTGGAAAAGGTTTGGGGCATTGATTTTAATATGGGAACAAATGTGGTGGATGTATATGTGAATTACCTGCGGAAAAAAATCAGCAATAACCCGGACAAAAAATTCATTCAAACGGTAGTCGGCATGGGATATATGCTGAAAGCTTAAGCAGGCAGCCATATGAAAATACAAGCAAAGACCACCCTTCTATTTACCATTCTCACGGCTACGATCTTTCTGATCCTGAACATCGTGGTTTATATTTTTATCAGTTCTTTCGCGAACAATGATTTTCATAAGCGACTTGAATTGCGGGCGCGCATTTCTTCCAAATACCGATTTGAGCAAGGGGAAGTGTCAACGGAAGCATTTCGGGAAATTGAGAAACAATATTTGGAACGGCTGCCTGAGGAGCAGGCGATCATTTTAAAGCTGGACAGTGTAACCGGGCCCGGAAAGAAACCCATACCCAAACCCCTTACCGAAAAATATATTGCGGATATCACGAAAGCCGATGGCGCCACGGTCTTTGACCAGATCCGGTTCAGGCATTTTGCAGGGTTTTTATATAAGGATGAATCGGGGAATTATATTGTTATCAAGTCCGCCACCAATGAGTATGGCACTGAAATGATGCGGCATCTGGCCATCATCAAATTTGTGAACCTGATCTTTGCGGTGGCGCTTATATATACGGTTGGGCGATATTTTTCCAAGAAAACATTCAAGCCTTTCCGGGATATCATCAACCGGGTAAAACAGATCAATGAGGGCAATCTTCATTTACGGTTAAAGGAACAGGAAGGCGCGGATGAAATTGCGGAGTTAACAAGCACCTTTAACCTGATGCTCAATCGGCTGGAAACGGCGTTTGAGATTCAGAATAATTTTGTGAGCAATGCCTCTCACGAATTACGAACACCCCTTACGGCGATCGTGGCAGAAGCCGACCTGGCCCTTTCAAAAGAGAGAACAGTGGAGGGGTATCAGCAAAGCCTGGTTCAGATCACCAAACAGGCGGAAAAATTACAGGAGCTTACCAGGGGGCTTTTGTCATTGGCCCAAACCGGTTTTGATGGAAAGCGGCAGCGTTGGGAAGCCATCCGGCTTGATCAGCTTCTGTTTGATGTAAAGGAAAATTGTGATGCCATTGTGCCTGATAACAAGATCGAGATCCGCATTGATGAAATGCCAGAAGAGGAAAGCCGTTCCCGCGTTCAGGGGAATTATAATTTGCTGGTGATGGCCATCAGTAATATCGTTATGAATGCCTGTAAGTATTCAGATAATAGTAAAGTGAGTATTCATCTGTATTTCCGGGGAAAGAATGCAGAAATATGGGTGGTCGACAAAGGGATTGGCATTCCGGCTGACGAACTGAAATATATCTATAACCCATTTTTCAGGGCCTCCAACACCTCCCGGTATGAGGGTTATGGTATCGGCATGCCCTTATCCAATAACATCATTCGGCTTCACAAAGGAGCTATCGAGGTAAAATCGGTTGAGAATGAAGGGACAACAGTAAAGATCGGTCTTCCACTGGTGGATAATAAAACAAAGGAGTGACATACAGATTAAGGCATTCTAATTTTCTAATCTCTCTCTAATGAATTTCTAAGCCAATTTTATTCTGGTCTTTAGGAGCCTCTAATGTTTGCTGTCCAATTTTGAGGTTTAAATAAAACCAAAATAATATGGCAAACATTCTTGTACCTACAGACTTTAGTCCTGCCTCCATAAAACTGGCTGAACAGGCGCTGGGCTTAACTACAGACATGAAAGTTAATATCATTCTTTTTCATGCTTTTGAACAATCTTCCCTGCCCTTTGAATTGTTGCGTCCCAGTTATAAAGATCCTTCAGCAGAATTGATGACAGAGAATTTTCGTCAGGCTTGTAAACAGTTAAAGGATGAATATGGCCAACGGGTAGGTAAGATCGTAGTGCGGTGTATGCAGGGTGATACCAGGGCCATGTTCAGAAATTTTATTGAGGCCAATGATGTGAACATGATCTTCTATCCCAGCCATTATGTGTTTACCAAGGCGCACAAGCAAAGCGTAAACCCGGCGGGCTTGTTTACCAAATGTGGTATTCCGGTGGTCAGGGAAGTACCAAGGAAAAAGGAACCTGTGTTCAGTAATAAAAAAATCTTCACGACTGAGCCTCAGCAGGTTTACGCAAAGGCGGGATCTTATTAATTCCGGTAGTCAATTCGACAAGTACCAAAATGGCTGTGCGAAGGACCAGGTAAATTTCACCTAATACGATTTGTATGTTATTACAGAAGAATATTCCCTTTAGATACGTGTTTGGAAAGATTAAGAAAGAGATCATTATTATCGCTTTGTATGCCATTTTGGTTTCCATCCTCTATGAGCAGTATCACATGACGCGTATCTCCATCCCGATTTCAGTACCTACGATTTTGGGAACAGTTATTTCCTTATTGCTTGGTTTTCGGAGCAATCAGGCTTATGACCGGTGGTGGGAAGCCCGTCATATCTGGGGGGCGATCGTGAATGATTCGAGGACGTTGGCCCGGCAGGTGATGTCGTTTACACCCATGGAAAGTGAAAATGAAGGCCTGGAGAATTTCCGGCAACGTATGATCCGCAGGCAGATCGCCTGGACCTATAGTCTGGGCAGGCACCTGCGCAAGCAGCAGGTAATGTCAGGTCTCGAAAAATACCTTGAACCCAGGGAATTAGACTATGTGCGGGATATGGACAATGTACCGGCTGCTTTGCTTGACCTGATGGGGCGGGATATTCAATTGGCGCTTGAAGAGGGCTGGATCAACCGGTTTCAGCAAGTTGAATTGGACAGGACCCTTTCCCGTTTATGCGATGCCATGGGCAAATGTGAGCGGATCAAGAATACTGTTTTCCCCAGCACCTACAGTTTATATATTCATATGTCAATGATGCTGTTCATTGCCTTGTTGCCATTTGGGGTTATTGAGTATTTTGGCTTGTTTGAAGTGCCCCTGGTGGTGGCCATCTCAGCCAGTTTTTTACTGATTGAAAAAATGGCCATTCACCTGCAGGATCCCTTTGAAAATAAGCCCACAGACACGCCTATGACCACGATCGCGCAGAGTATTGAAAAGAACCTGGAACAGATGTATGGCACCGATCTGTACAATCAGGGGAAGCTAACGGTGGCGGTGGTGGAAGACAAAGAACCGCTTTCCGGTCATGCCAAATTATATAAGTCCAGGTTTAGCCCTGATCTGTCTATGATTGAAGAAACGGTCACTGACCGATCCGTATCGCCCAGGAGGGAATATTATTTGCTTTAGGTAATCGGCTGTGATTACTTGTTTTTGGGGTCAGCTTTTCTGTATTCACGCGTCTTCCCCAAAGGTCAATACATTGTTATCCGGGTCCCAGGTGGAGAATTCTTTTTGTTTCCAGGGCATGGTCTTTAATTCAGTGAGGCGGATACCGGTGGTTTTTAGCGAAGCATACCAGGTCTCAATGTCTTTCACGCGGATATATACCTGTCCGTCATTGGTAGCGGGGTCGAGGGTGGGGAAGGAGAAAAAGTGAATTTCTACCTCATCCAGGCGTACCATCAGGTAGTCAGGGTAGTCCACCTGACCGATGTCTTTAAAGCCAAGGTTATGTAGGTAAAAATCACGCGTAGCGGCTTTTGAGCGCATCGGTAATTTGGGGTGAATGGCGAGGAGCATGGTGCGTGTTTAGTTAATTATTTACGTAATATTTTTTCCATTGCCTTTCCCTTAGCAAGTTCGTCTACCAGTTTATCCATATAGCGGATCTTCTGCATTAATTTATCTTCGATCTCTTCTACCCGGTAGCCACATATTACGCCGGTGATCTTTGAGGCGTTGGGATTGATTTCCGGCGCCTTTGCAAAGAAATCCTCCAGCGTTGATTTCTGATCGATCTGTTGTTGTAATGACTTTTTATTGTAGCCGGTCAACCACATCAATACTTCATCCAGTTCTTCTTTGGTACGGCCTTTCTTTTCCACTTTGGTGATATAGTGCGGATAGATGGAAGCAAAAGTGTAGGCAAAGACGCGGGCATTGCTCATGTTGGGCGGGGGTGTTTGGTTTTCGATTGAACCCGAATTTCGGGAAAAGTGGGGAAAGTTTGGACTTTAGACTTTGCCTGGAAGCCCGCATTTGGCCTATTTTGCGGGGGTAAGGTGGGTTTTTAATAAAATATTCTCTATGTCCCCAATCATAAAGGCCGATAGCAAAAGCGAGTATTATTTTGAGGAGCGCTGTTATATCACCGAGTTGCTCAACAATTCTTCGGAGCCTGATCTATCAGTTGCCCGCGCCCGGGTAGAGCCCGGGGTCACTACGGCCTTACACCGGGTTTTAGGTACAGCCGAAAAGTATTATATCTTATCCGGAACTGGCGCCATGGAGGTCGATGGCCAAGCTGCAGGTACAGTTAATCCTGGCGATATGGTGCTGATTCCTCCGGGTCAAACCCAGCGGATCACCAATACGGGTTCGGCAGACCTGATATTTTTATGTTTTTGTACACCCCGGTTTGAGCCAAAGAATTATGAAGCGGTGCAGGAGAGTTGATCGACCCAATGTTGCTGGTGTGACAATATTAAAAGGCAAAGGAGTTTGTATAAAACAAACTCCTTTCGTTTTCTAGCCGGGAATACCGCAAAGTGTCTTTTTTAAGGGGATGAATTTTTACAAGATCAGGATAAGTAATAATATGATGATGATGATGGCTCCAACGGAGAGATAGACACCGCCCTTGGTAGCTTTCATTTCCTTTTTCATGTCTTTCACCTCTTTCCGCAATTCTTTTCTTTCTGTCTTTGACAAGGCCGATCTGTCCATTCCTTTGATTTCCTTGAGCCGGTTAAGAATTTGCTCCGACCGTATGGCTATGCTGGTGGAGTCTGCGGGGCTTTTGATAATGTTCAGGGAGAAAGCCGGTGTGGTAATCCCCAGAAGGAGCAAAAGGGGAAGCAGGTAAATAAGTTTCCGTAGTTTCATTTTCTTCGGTTTGGTTGTGAGGAGATCCTATACTATTTATTATTGATCGTAAAGTCATTTAATGCTTTGCCAGGTTTATTCATAAACCAACTAAAGCGCTGCAATGATTTTATGGAACTCTTCTTCTGTTTTTCCCAGTTTTATCTGAATGCGACCCAGCATTTCATTTTTTTTGCCAAAGACAAATTTCAGGTCATCATCCGTTAAGATGGCAAATTTTGCTTTCAGTTTGCCCTTTATTACATTCCAGTTGCCATTTAATTCTTTAGAGTTCATTTTTTATGTTTTAATATCCCGCATCGCAGGAATATGTGAAGGAATTTCAGGACTTAAAGGTGGGAAGTTTCACTCGACAAAGCATTATACAATCTTGGACAAGAGTTACAAGATTCACATATTTGGATCTTTGGAAATACAAGAGCCTCAGTGAAATACTATTTCACAAGGAAACCGGATTGAATTTCCGGTAAATTCAGCGTTGATCATTTCCCCGGATCCCCGGGAAACAATAACAAAGGGGTGAAGGTGTATTGTTAAAACCGATAGGTAAGAGTCGGGGTAAGGGTCAGGGCTTCCAGGGTTTGTACGGAAACGAGGTAATAGGCTCTGGCGCGTAGTCCAATTTCAAATTTTGTATCGATCTTTTTCTGTATCTGAACGCCTCCGAATACGCCGGCTTCCTGCAATTTTGAGTTTTTAAAATTTCGTTCGGCAATCACTATCTGATTGCTGAAATTTTCGATGCCAATTTCCTGTTGTTGCATACTGGCCAGTACAAGTCCGACATGATAGGTAAGTGCCGGATTGGATTTCCTGAACCTCCGTTCGTAGGCCAATTGATAAAAGCCATTGGTGTGGCGGATATTGAAATCGGTGATATAGACATCCACGCCATTGACTGTTCCTGAAAAATTCTTGGTTCCTTTATTGGTTGATCTTGCATATCCGAATATCAGTGCGGAGTTGTTTCGAAAATGGTATTTCAGTTCCAGGCCACCCACGGTACCGAGGAAATTCTTTTTATAGAGGTAGGTTTTGTTTTGAGGCCCACTTGTTTCGTCATAGGACCGGACAAAAAAATTGCCGTTCAAGCCATAGTTGAGTTCGATGGAGAACTTTGAAAGGGTTTGGGATTGGAGGGCAGAAGAAAGTTGGATAGAGAGCAAAAGGATAAGGTAAGATTTCATATATAAGATTTGCAATTCTAAAAACCAGATTCTTTTTACATCCCCGGAACAGTTAACCCATTCAAAAAAGCATCGATCTTTTGTTCCGGCAACTCTTTATTGGAATAAGCATAGAGTACACAGATAAATGTTTTGTCGGTCCATGCTTTTATTTTCCAGTTGTTTTTTTCCTGGTCTTCCCAATAATCCACAACACCCCGAATATTTTCATTGTTGCGAAGGGTATGACCTTTTCCATATCCCGCGGCGGAAGTAATGGTCAAATTGGATTTCAGGAAATCCAGGTAGGAAATGGTTAAATCTATTGCAACATCAAAATCGGTTGCTATAGCTTCTTTTGCCAGTTTAACAAATACCACCCCATAAACAAGGCTATCCTTTATACATTCTCCCAAGTATACTTCGGAGGAGTCGGGGCTTGGGGTGACACTGAATGTAAGATCACAGAAACTGTAAACAGAACAACCTGTGTTGTTGGTCGCTGTTTTGATGGGAACTTTCTTCAATGATTGGGCCTGTACCTGAGAAATAAAAAGGCTTAGTAGCGCCAGAAGGAGGATGGGTTTCATGCGTTTATACATAATTAATGCCCAAAATGTAGGCAACTTATTCCTGAAACCCAAATTTGGAGGGACGAGGCTTTCTGTTGTGTTTTTTCCTTACCTTTCTTAGGCTAAATTGAAACGGATCTAACCAACTGCCTGTTTTCTTTACAGATTCGGAGCCTGGATTCTTCATCCATTGCCTGGGATTACCATTCCGCCCTTTTTTATTCATTAACCAAAACTTCACTGTATGAAACAAGTCATTCTTGTGCCCGTATGGTTGCTGGTTATGGGCCTATTGCAATCTATCCACGCGCAGATTATTCAGGAGACACCCATGGCTATTACGGCCATTGACCGGAGCATGATTGAGCGATCAGGAAACCTTCATGTTGATTTGATTGCCAACTTACCGATTGGTAAGGGAGGCGAGAATTTTTCCCTGGGGGCGGGTGCCCGGGTTCAGTATGATTTAGGGAGGAACCGGCTTATTCGCGGGGCGGGGTACAAGGAGGACGAGGCCAAAAGTCCTTTCGTTTTTTCCCGGGATGAGTTGGGCATGTCTGCCCTTGAATTGGCCCAACTGGATTCAGTCGTTGGGGTGATAGGTATGGATCAGATACAGGCCATTGAAGTGGTCCGTTCTGGTTTTCAGGCAGAATTTGGTTATCAGGTATTGATTGGGAAAACCGAGACCTACACAGGTGGATCCTTTAAATATGAGAACCTGTCCATCGTCCATGGGTTTGCCGGCTATCATGTAATGCCTTGTCCACAAGGAGATATAGAGTTTGAGGCTGGTCCGGCCCTGGGATTGTTCAAGGGGGGTGGATCGGAGTTTGGTTTTGGGGGAGCCATAAACGGGTACTATGATTTTACAAAACCACTGGTTCCCATACGGCGCATTTTTCTGGAGGGGGAGCGTTCCCTCAACTGGAGTGTAGGTGGGGGAGTCAGTTATTATAAGTTGGGGCAGGCGGATGGTATCCTTACGTTAAATCTGGGCATCCGGGCGAGTTTTTAGAGGGACGAAAAATGACAAGACCCTGAAAGAGTCGCCCATAAAGAGGGCGATTCCTTCAGGGTCTATGTTTATGCTTTAGTTCTTAGCTGGAAAACGTCGCATAGCTTCATTGAGTATCGCTATTTTTCCGTTTACAATACCGGCATCGGTAACAAACATCACCGAATCAGTTTTACCCATTTTATCCGTGGAGGTTTCTTTATACCACATGGTTACCCACTGTTCCGATTTATCTTCCGCGATCACAGACTCCCAGTCATCCATATGAATGGATACGGAAGCAAGACTGTTTCTGAATGTGGCAAACTGTTTTGCCAGGCTGTCTTTGCTGTATTTTCCCGCCCAGTTGTCGAAATGGACTTCCACGGTATCGGCAAAAGCTTCCATTGATTTATTGATATCCCCATTTTCCCAGGCCTTTAGCGAGTTCATGACCATCAATGCATTTTGCTGGTCACCCGGCTGCCAGTTTTTATAAGGCTTATCCAATGTGTAGGGCATGGTGGGGATAGCTGTTTTGCTGTCAGAACTTGTTTCAGTTTTTTGGCCGGTGTCGGCACTGTTGCAGGCAATAAGAGTTGCCAGGCAACTGATCATAAGCAATCGTTTCATGTTTTTAATGTTTTGGTTTTGGAGATACCAGTAAGGTACAGTATTCTGATACGGAAGCAAAAATTGTTATTTCACTTCAATCTGCTGAGTATCAACAGTAATCTTTGAAAAGCGGGATTTGACTTTAGCCTGGATGTCTAAGGTTGTTACTCAATATTAGTGAAAGGCTATGGCCAACCGGGTCAAACCTGGCGAATAAACAGGAGAGATTACACCCAAATCGTAAGAGTCAGTTTTTTCCCTGCCACTGCATTTTCTTTTTTTCGAATTTCTGCTTTTAGCGGCAAGAGGTAGGTTCTTTTTTTGGTATCAAACCAGATGGCGGTCTTCCATTCTGTTTTACCGATACGGGCGGTGGTCTTTAATCGGCCCCAGCCTTCTTCCTGCCATCCGGCATTCTCCCGGATCTCTTTGGCTATTTCCAAAGGCAAGGAAACAAAGAACCAACCCGCTGGGGGATTGTATTGCCATACTTGGGCGGAAAAGGAGTATTGCAGGTGTGGGGGCATTATGGAAATTGCTTTTAGCCTCAGCTTTATTGAACGGGAATTGGTAGTGTATGGGCTGTAGGTTGTATTTGAAAATTAGTCTTCCTTCCCCCCTTTTTCTCCCACAAACCAGTGCTCCTTGTTTTTAAACAAAACATTAAAGGTGGTGAGTGATCCGTAGCAACGGGTGATATACTGTTGAAGATTTACTTTGTCTTCGTCACTGAGTTTTTTGTGGCTGTTGATGTTTTGCTCCAGCACCCTTAGCCGGTCGCGGAGCATCACGATCTTGTGAAAAAAATCGTCGACCGGGATTTCCTTTGGTTTTAATGATTTGTCGGCTGGCTGGAGTAATAAAGTGCCGCCGGCCCACCGGTCACCCAGGGGCACGATCTCCGTCAGCCCTCCCCAGAGCCGTAGGATCTTGAGCAGGGATCGCTCCGCTTCGCTATGGGTTTCAATTTCCTCCGTTATCTCTTCATGAATGATCTCTTCCAGCTTGGGATCTGTTTTATCCACTTCTTTGATGCCATGATGAATAAAAGAAATCAGGTAAGAGGCATAGCGTATGCCGACAATGACACCAGGGCCGAATTGCGTATGCTGCAGCCGGGTGCCAATGCCAAGTTTGGTGGGTTCCATCTGTGGTTGTTTTTGGGTGCTAACTTAATCAGTTTTTTAATACACCCACTTTTTTAAAACCACCGCTTGAAGAAATTCCAGGCGTTATCGCGAAATATGTTTTGAACCACCAGGTCCGGGGTCACTTTATTGAATCCGTTTTTGATCCGTTCGGGATGGTCTTTGAAATAATTATAGGCATGCCGTTCCAGGAAGCTGGCGAGATCATCATATTGTTCGGCTGTCCAGAAAGCATTCAGCGGATCGACCAGTCCGTCGTAATCCGAACCGATGGCAATATGTCCCCAGGCATAAAGCCCATTGGCATCCAGCAATTCGGCGATATATTGAACCTGTTTCCACATCAGTTCACTGCGGTAATGCATGATTTTGTTCCGCGCCAGGGAATGTTTTACGCGGCTGATGGTTTCATCACTGGCAATCCGGCGTTCGTCCAGTTGCAGGCCCAGGATTCCATCACTTTTCACCATTTCAATGATCTCGTCATCAAAGAAATTGATCAGGTTGTGGTCTTTGAAATTACCATCGCCACCCATAACGTCCTCCACCGGGTTGATAAATGTGTTTCCAATCTCCGGGAATTGGGAAACCGTAGCTCCCAGGGTGGGCAGGCCGTTACAAACCCCGTGACTGATGATAATGGGAAAATCGCTGTTGTATTTGCTTTTCCGGAGCGCATAGAATTCTTTGCGGGCCAGTGCGCTCATGTGTTTGACATCGATGAGGATCCGTCGTCCGCCGGTTTTACGCAACAATATATCCAGTACGGAGCGTCCCAGGGGGGTGAAGCCCGAATTGATTCCTTCTTCCTGGTTGGTCAGTTTGCCGATCTGTTTACGCAAACTGCGGGCATGCCCGCAGAGTTCATTATAAAAATGATGGCTGAATGTGACAAACCAGGGTGCATTGGGCATTTTTTTCAGCGCTTCGGCATTGGATTTCACTTCAGCGGGTGTACAGGGGTTTTCCAACCCACAGTTCAGGATATGCAAGCCTTCCACGGCCGGAATCAGGGCCAGGTTCAGTGGCAGTTCGCGACGGGTACCCGCCTGGACAATTTCATTGGCCGCCATTGCCTGCTGCAGTTCGGTAAAATTTTTAACCAGGCGATAGGTATACCAGTATCCGTCGATCTTCATTGGCTGGCTTTCCTGCTGCTCCATGAATTTGATCTCCCGTTTGAAGTCGGCCCAGTAATCTTTCATTCCCTGAATGGCATTGATCCGGGGTTCGCCGAATTCGGATACAAAGTCATTGGCGATATCACTGATCTTGCCGGATCCCAGTTTGTTTTTGAAAAAAAACTTCTCCACGCTTCCGAGTCCAACGGCCATTACCAGCAGCCGGCCATACAGGGCCGCTGTCAGGTTGTTTTGCCTGAATTTGGTTATGCTGAGAAAATAGTTCAGCAATTTATCCCCCAGTTTGGGTGGATCATAATACCAGAGACTCGAGCGGTTGTTGATCGAATCGCTTTGCGCACCTGGCGCTTTTCCGTTATCAGTATGCGCGCGTGCAAAGGTTTTGTAATTGGGATGGCAATGCAGATCGATGGAAAAATCTAAAAAAGGCATGATTAGAATTTATTGTTTAGGGATAAGGGTTGGTTTTACCAGCACTACTTTCGCGTTGCTCAAAATTTTTACCTTAGCTTCCTCCGGTTTGATACTATCCTGTTTCAGGTTTCGGGAAATGGCCCGGTAGTCCAGGGCGGCTTTGGAAAATTTCTGGCGGGCACTGTCAGATGTATGCGCGTTGGCGCCCAGGGTATCCAGTTTATCCGCAATTTTATTACTGATTTCGGCGAGGTCCTTGTTGGAAAGATTTTTATCGGTGGCAGTGATCAATTCCAGTTTCTTGATATCAAGCATAGTTGAGGTGCTTTTGATACTGTCCTTCAGGTTCTCGTTATTATCCGTCAGTTCTTTTTTGTCTTCTTCGAGAACCTTATTTTCTTTGGCAATCCCCACTCCGGCAAAAGTGAAGAGGACAACAACAATCAGGCAAAAGCCCGCCATAACCAGGATGGCGAATTTGTTGTTGGGTTTTTTGATCACCACATAAGCCAGAACGATCACCATGATAATGACAATTCCGACCAGGCCAAAGCCGGCCAGGCCAACCAGTTGTTTAAAAAAATCAGCCATAAAGTTTAGTTTGTTAAGGAAAATGATCCGGATTGACCGTAGCCTGATGAACTAAAATTGCTATTGTTTCATAGGACATGACTACGGCCAGCTTGGGAAGAAATCAGTACGCTCAATTGAAACTACAATTTAGAATAACCTGTACCAATACCCTGTTAGTAGTATTTTCCTGGTCTGTTACCTTATTTGGCCGTAATCTATTATCCCAAAACCGTGTCAGGCTTTTGGCTGTAAGACTACGGCTAGCGTCCTTCTGATATTTGGAATGGGGGAAGATTCTGGATAGCGGGGATACGGCTAGTGGGGTAGTTATAAATAGGTTTGATTATTTACAATATTTATAAACTCAGCAATTTTTTGTGTTTCAGAATATGAAAATATTGGCTTGAAATAATTAACATAGTTAAGGAGCTCATCCACAGTTAGAATTTTAACATGTTGAAACTCTTCTTTTGGCTTTGCATTAGTTAAAACTATTAGGTTTCTAATTGATATTTGTTTTTCACCCCAATGATGCTCATCTAAATTCAAACGATAGATGCTTACTCCGGTATTTAGCAACTTGTACAAAGCATAGTTTGTTCTTCTGATTTGCTCGACTGGTGAGCGTAAATTTAAATTTTCTAGTGATTTTTCACTCCAATTCTTAGTTTCAACAAGAAACACACCTGAGGGTCCAACAAGAATATGATCAATCTGTACAGATTTTATATAACTATTTTCTTTTTTGTTATACAGTGCAGGCGAAAAGGAAACAGCAAAGTCATTGATTAGGTAATAGTCATCCGATAGCGCTTCTAATGTCGTTACAACTTTTTGCTCCCCCAAAGCGCCATAAATAAAACTATTTAGTCCATCTATTTTTGTTTTTTTTCTTTCAAGCTCCGACAATGGGCTTTCAGCACTTTGCCGTACTGCTTCTCTAAAATTTGAACCTATATACTGATAGCGAATCTGTTTGCTTTGGTAACTGCGAACAAGCCCATCTATTAATTGTTTTGCCTCAACATCATAAATCTGTTCTATTTGGTTGATTTTTCTTATGTAGCGCCATTGTTTTAATTTATTAATAGTCTTTTTGAATAAATTCGGTGGCATGTTGTTTTGTAGAGCACTTAATTCATGTTTCAACGAATCTATTTTATCATTCAAACGTTTTTCAGCTTCCTGTTTTTGTGTTTGAATGGCTGTTTCTAATTGAGACAATTCTATGCCAAGCGTATTTTTTTCTTCCTCAATAAGATTTTCATGGTGAGAAATTACTTGTTGTCGGATAGACAAATACGACCTTTGAAAGTGCATTACTTCTCTTAGTGTCTTAAATTCATGGATGTTACTGTCGGCTAAGTGTGATTTTAAAGTGTTCAGTGAGCCTACCTTATTATAAATTCTGCACATTTTCTCTTCCAAATTAGTTTTGTTTTCTATCGTTGATTTAACCTGAAATGGTCTGTTATGTTCATGGCGAGTAGTTTCAGGCGTCGGACTTCTTTGACCTTTGCTCACCAAAGTTAAATAGAAGGCATAAAATACTGGATAAGGCGGTCATACCCTGGTATGAAGGAGTATTTGCCAGTTATACAGAGAAAGAGCCAAGTTATTTTGAAAATGATCCTCCATGTATTGAAACCCTATCTTTGTTTTGAAGAATGGGGGTTCGGTACGGTATTATTGGCCGGAAGGTAGGTTTGGGTATTATTCAATTGGCCTATGACTGATAGAGTTTGGAGGAAGGACGACTAAGGCCAGCGGAGGAAGATTCAGGATACGGGAGGGCATGTATACGAATTAGTGACATTATTTACTTTTCATATTGGTTTATAAAAATTGAAAAATGCCCAAAATTATCTGGCCTATTTTTCCCTTCATAATAGCCATATACAATTGGATCAGCTTCACCATCCGCCTTAAAATACCAAAACATATATCCTTGATGGATCATGAAGACAAAATCTTCACTTTTTAGAAAGTTGTCAACACCATCATATTTCAAAAGTTCTTCTGCACTATTTCTTAAGTGATAATAAGGGAAATTGTTTAAAAGGTCTGTCCCAATTAAATTATCAGGCATTGAAACTGCGCATAGATAGTAAAATCTTTTGTAAACGTCAGGAAGTATTATGTGAAATTCGTTTTCTATGCTTTTTAGGTGGTCCATAAAGAAGAGCAATTATCTTTTTAAAAGGTTTCAATGTAAATTGAATAGGCTACCACCTACGGGTATTGCTAAGGCGGGGAGTTCATTAATTTTCCTGCCCTGAAGCAAATCCTACATTTTCTCTTTGACTCGATGGAAGATTCTAATTCTAACTTACGAATAATTTCATCAACCTGACCCTGAAGGGGTCGCCTGTTTGTAGAAAAGCATTGAGATCCTGTATAAGACCCTGAAGGGGTCACCCTGGTTGGGATGGGTAGGGAGTAGGGTTTTTAAGACAGGATAAAATCTCCCGGATTGGGAAATATATTCACTGTTTATATTAGCACTAGCCCGCAGGGCTTAAACCATCAATAGCCACCGGTGCAACCAGTGGTAAAGAATTTTGATTTGCGCAACCCCAAAGGGGTTGAATTTGGTGAATAGATCAGAGTGATCACACCTCTCCTTCACGTATTGAAACCCTATCTTCTCCTCGAAAACTGACCAATGATAAACTTTGACTGATAGGAAATCGGATTGACCGTAGCCGGGTGAACTAAAATTGCTAACATTTGAATTTCAAGGCTACGGCCAGCGGGGATTGAACGAGTTTGGAGGTGGGAAGAGTAAGGCCAGCGGGGCTTTATGTGGTGCTGGTATTTATTGAATGTCCATCGCTAGGTTTGTCGTATTGTTAGTCGCTTAGCCAAGCATCAACATTTATGTCAGCAATATGTCCCGAGAATGAAATCGAAAGTGGTTCGCCCAGTTTATTGTTTTGTCTTCTAATTGTCAAATACCTTGTATGCTTAGCTGATTTTCGTGTTCTAAATTCTTTTAATATTTCGTCGTCTGTGAGAGCATATTTGAATAGAAGCGTTTCAAGAAATTTTATTAGTTTATTTTCAGAGATTTCTGTTGTCTTTACTTTGCCTGAGTAAAGAGTCGCTATATGGCGGCTACATTCTATTACCCAATAGTTTCCCATTAGTGATTTAATTATTTGCTCTAAGGAATTACGAATTAAACATTAGCCCCGACGCCTGAAGCTTTACGAGGTGACGATAGTCTATATTAATGTCGCTGGGTAAGTTATTCAAAAGTTGAACAATGATCCACAGCTCTGCTATGTCCTATCCTGCCATATCGCAAAGACCAATGTTGGTTGAAGGTTTAGTTTGCATCACCAAAAAATGTCCAGCTCAATTTTATATCACTAATAGAGCTATAACCTTCGATTTTTTCTCTCATTGAACTGCGATGCCCTGATCCAAGTAACAATACACCTTGATTGTAGAATTGCCTCTGACTGTGATAGTGAACACATTTCAAAATATCGTACTCGCGTTGATGTTGCTCTTCATAAAACGCCCTATGTATCTGAGACAACCTTCTTCGATTTATATCACACTCCAGTAATTCTTTAGATAGAGACCTTTTGGACTCAGTTAACACTTCATTTTCTTTACTATTAAGGAAAGAATACCCTTTTTCAAACATCTGCTTTCGTTGGGTTTCTTCCAGTTGTGTAAAGCTATAATGATTATTTAAGATTTTGAACATGAAATTTATGTCATTTCTGGATAACAGATTACTTGATGGCGAGTCAACTGGGAGGTTATTTACGGGGTACTTCCGTATGTACCTTTTGACAGCTTTTATTTCTGGGGGTTCGCATGGAATTGAATTTTCCTTATAAAACCTATCGAACAAATCCTGCGGAAGTTCCTCAAAAATCACATCAGGTCGAAGTGACTCTAATATCTTATATAATTCCTCAGAATTACATTTTCCTAGCTCGGAATGATTTGTACAAACTAAAACTATTCGATACATTGGGTGTGTAAAGTTATAATCAATTTCCGGCTACTGCCGACAGTTAAACTCTCGTGCAACGTTCGAGTATTTGCGAAGACAGGAAATTCAGTGATTGGCTAGTTCGGTACAAATACTCAATTGAAATTATGTTGTTGAAGTTAAGAACCAAAGCTGAACATTGAACGTGGAGCCCGAACCGCTGCTGATACTTACAGATAGGCGATGTTACAATGTCCAGCCCTGCATTTGCAAATATTTTTGTTGGGCGTAGTATTGGCGGACCACACTACTTTAGTTCGTATAACTTATTGTCAAAGTCCTCATAAAGAAACACTTTGTCAAACTTAGTTTTTATGGCAACTTTAAAAAGAGTATTGACCTCAAATGAACTCTGTCCATTGCTGCCAATTATTAAAACTAACCATTGTGGCGGCACTGAAGTTTGTTTATATACATCGATTTTGCTTTCCTTCTTCTCAATAAATTCCAAAATCAAATTTTCTGTTATTGATTTTTGCCAGTATGCACCAAAATTTGGATTAACACTCTTTCCTGAGTGTCTCATTTTTATAGCTCTTTCGACAAAATCATTCTCTTGCATTTCACCTGTTAACACAATTTGTCTAACTATTTCACAAAACTCATCAATTATAGACTTTTTTGTCTTGAAGTTTTAAGCTGATGTTTTCTTTTAAATATAGATTCACAAGGAAATTAGGTAAGTCAGATTCTTCTTTAAGTTTTGCTTCTACTTTTTGGCAAATGTTCTCGTAAAAACCTTCTTTCTCTTTTGATTTAGAATCTAAAATTACTTCGTGTTCAAGACCAATCGCTGTCTGCCCATTAGAGATTAAAAAATCTGGTTTTTCACGAACTTCAATGATGTTAAAGTCGGAGTAATAAGTTGCTAATAATTTTCCTATGTGGCAGAGTTTTAAAATTTTTTGCTTGTCATCTTTTTTTGTTCTTTCAAGCCCAACTAAATGATTAGTTATTTTTAGTCCTAATTTTTCTTTTAACTCAAGGAAAGGGATATAGTTATTGAACGGTCTCATAATATTAAGCACAACGAACAGGGCTTTATGCAGGTTGGGAATTAGTATTCCGTCCGCACATAACCGCTGCTGATAGAAAATATGTTGTTGAAGTTAAGTACAAAAGATGATAGTTATTCGTCAAGCCTGAACTGAAGCTTGGATTTGCAATTAGCTGAGGATTTATTCGTCTTCCCAACTTGCAAAAACCCCATGTTATATTCAGGCCTTCCTAAAAATCTTAAAAATCAAAATCAGAAGATTTGAAATTCTTTATTTTACAAATTGAATTCAATGGCTGAATTATTTCATTCAGTTTTTTTAAATTCTCATTTTTAATTTCTCCTTGACTCAATTCTTGCAGATACCTGAATACAGATTTGATGATCTTTCGATATACAGAACTACTGCCTATTTCTTTATAATTTGAGATAATATATGCTATAAACGAATGGTTGTAATTGAAATAGATTTCTCCATCGTGAAAGTACGAGTTCGTAATTTCGGTCTTATTCTTCCATATATTTACTACTAGTCTAGGAGAATTTATTTTCGAAAAATCAAAGTAATTATTTCCTAAAAGGTCATGTAGCTGTTTTATATGATAATCGTACATTGAATCACGACTTTGTTGAAATACTTTATAATATCTTCCATGGTGGAATAAAATATAATCCGTACACCCCAAAAAATTTAACAGCAACCTACTTAAATCATTATAAATACCGACATATGCGGATTCATTTGCTGTTAAAACAGGTCTGCCTGTTTCCTTTGAAATTCTGGAACTATCTTCTTCGTCAGACACCAGTATCACTTCATCTTTCAAGCTGAAGAGACTTTTTAAATTTAAAATATTTGTTCTATTCTTGTAAAATACTTTTACATAAATAGAAGTAATAATAATATCTATATATTGCTGATTTATGAGATCAGGGTCAAAGTTTAAGTAGTTGCTGATGAAAGAATCTGATACAAGAACTTTTTCAGTATTATCAATGTAGCAGTCATTTAATAATGTAAAAACTTTATTTAAAATTATGATTTCAAACTTCTGAATTATTTTGTGAACCTGCTCCTCATTGGTAAATTCGTTTCTATCAATATTTATCTTGATTTTCTTCTTTAAGTTTATATCGCCAATGAGCATGGTTAGTGATGAGGATGTATAATTGTTTACAAAAATTCCTTTTTGCGAAACTGAGATTTGGCTAAGAAAATGTCCATGTTTGAATGTTTTAAATTGATCTGAATCGAAGAAGCTATGATATTTAAAGGTATCCAGATAATCTTTCCCTATTAGTAATAGGCATGTCCCTTCAACATCATCATCATCGATTTCAGCTTTGACAGACTTTACTTGAGAGCTTAATTTTTTATCTTGAAGTTTTAGTCGTTCCTTTATTTCCTTGTCTGAATCTAGTTCATAGCCTTGAAATTCTATTACACTTTTATTATTCTCGCCGCTAACCTCAATTGGAATTTCAATATGCCTAAAAACTCTTTTTAGATAATTTTCGATGATTACAAAAGATAATCTTCCAATTATTTCCTTTTTTAAATAGAGAGTTATTGTCGTACCTGGAGTGGTTCTTTCCCATTTGTCGTAAAAATGAAAATAACTCTTTGGATCTTTATCAAATCTAAATTTCACAGTGCTACTTTTGGCGGTCTTAGTTTCGATGTCAATATATTCACTCAACAAAAAATAGGAAAATACTCCTACTCCAAATTGACCAATTGCTTCAAATTGTGTTTTAATTTTTTCTTGCTCATAAAAACTACTTGCAAGCCTACCAAAAAAGTTCTCGATTATGAACTCATCCATTCCAGCTCCATTGTCTTCAATTCTTAAATACTCTTGATGGACATAAATCTTCAATGATGGAGAATAGACTTCTTTCAGAACTTTCTGTTTATATCTACAAGAGTCAATTGAGTTCTGAATCGCTTCTCTCAATGATGTCAACTTGTCTTTATAAAGATCTTCGCCAATAAAAGCTGTGACAACGTTTTGCACATCAAATGAAAATCTAATTCCCTTGGGATGAAAGCCAATGAAATTATATTTTACATCTACAAGAGAAAGATTTAGGGAATATGGCTTTGTCTTTACATAAGGTATTGATCTTACAATTTTCTGACAATAATTTATCACATTTTGTATTTTATCAAATTGATCTTGCAATGCGGCATAAATATTCTGGTCAGAGCAGTCAACTTCAAAAATCACTTTATTCGTTAAATAATTTCTTTGAGATGTTGCAATATGTTTTGTCCACTCCCGAATGCTCACTGAGTTATTAGGCATATAATATTTCGTAAGTAACTTTGGCGTCCTAGAATTAGTTATGTCTAATTCATCGGCAATCCTTAGTATGCAAGCTAAATAGGGCATACAGACAAACTCCTTGCCACTTTTTGCAAAATATTGCGGATCGTAAATTTCAAAGTTACTAAGATCAACCTTCCGGTGTCCTTCTGCAACCAAACCGATTGCTTTTGCATATTTTAGACTAGGAATTTTCAACATTTGCCATTCTTGCAAAATGAATTTGTTGCTCAATTGGTGATGAATATCCCTAATAAATTCTTCCACAGACAAATTTGGATGAGAATCTTTATAAGCTAATATGTCATTTGAATCTGATATTTCTTTAATTCGCTGTTCAGGCACACACATACCGACATCATGAAGTAAACAAGCCATTGATAAAATATATACTTCATCGGCGTTTAAATTTTCAATCTCCTCATCTGATAGCAATTCAGCGGCTATTTTAAAAACTTCTAGTGTGTGATGACTAGAGTGGTCTGTGTAAGTGGGGAAATTGTTCGAGTATTTGCCAAGCATTAAACTTATTTCCCTTTTTGATTCTTCAAACTTAGAGAAAAGGTTTGGGTCAATTTGGGACAGTCTTATTTCTAATGTGTTCATATTTTAATGAGATTCTTTTTTAACGTGAAGGTTCAATTGGCGTGCATATAACGTTGAAGCATTGGCGATGTGGCGGTATTCTGTGTTCCGTCTGCCCCTAACCAATGTTGATAAAAAATACAAAAGCTCATTGTTTATTCTGCTGCTCGGCGTTATTCGTCTGCTGAAGCCGAAGCTGAGTATATATTCGTCGCTCCGCCATATTGCCAATGCAATGTTAGCTGCGGTTTTTCTCCCGTTTAGATAGAACATCTAAATATTCAGCTACCCAAATATTAACTAGTTCGTTTGATGAAAAAGATTTTCTGCCGTCTGTCCAAACATTATTGCCAGAAAAGTCCCTGTCAAATTTATAAGAGACTTGCTTAAACTTACGTTCCCCTTCATTAATTCCATAATGCCCCAACTTTTCATAAATTGTAACCAGTAGTTTTCTAGCCTTTATTTCGTAATATCCGTTATGCCAATTAAAGCATAGGTAGTAGCTGTCATGTCCGAACTCATACATTTCCTCTCTTCGTTCTGAAGTCGATAAATGGAGGTGCGAATCAGGGTCTTCAAGTGTAGTTTTAGTGTCCCTCATTAATTGCATAATTTTCTTTGCCTCTTCATCTGATTCAGCAATTGGATTACCAACAATAAAGAAACGCTCCCTTTCTTTTACTGCATTTCTAAGTCTTTTGAATCTGGCAGCTCGGTCTTCTATTGATTCTGGTCTTACGTGTCCACCGACTTCTTTTACCCTTTGTTCAATTACTGGAGCTAGTCCTTCCGATTTCCATCTTTCAAAGTCAAACCAAATATAAGTTTTAGGTATCCATGCTGGAAGATTTGAGGTCTTGTCAAGATTTACTAATAAAAGGAAATCCCAACCCGAACTGAAAGCCCTATTCTTAATAGCTGTTTCTTCAATTCTTGTCCAGGGTGTTTCACCCCAACCATCTCGATAGAGAAGAACAACAACACGACTGTCTTTAAAAAATACATCATTAAACTTTTTTTCTCCGTCAGTGCCTGCTAATTCCTCTTGCTTTTTAGAATAGATATAAGTCTCAATTCTATCCTGAATTAGGTCGTTAACTTCATAAGCAATCGCTTCATCCTTTTGTAAAAAAGAGAAGGATACTTCGTATTTAAATTTGATGTCTTGTGTCATATAAAATCGCAGCTAACGCGTTTATTTATGTAATTAGCTGTTGGTTAAAAATCATTGATCATTTAATTATCACTCGGTTGTTGGTTGTATTGTTGTATTTCCTTTTCTCTAATCTAGAATGAGGCTTTTCCAAAATTCAGTTCTGAATACTGCACACTTCGTGCCCCTCAGTCACAGACCAAGTTTCTAAATGATTCAGTAATAATGTTTTCCGGGAGGAGTGGTAAATTTGGTAGGAACTGGATAAGGTTTGTATGAAAATAAGATTATTTCGGAAAATGTCAAAGAATTCCGCCTAGGTAATTCTACTTAATAGATAAGATTGGCCGTAGGCTGATGGCCTATATCATAATCCAGGATATTGAATGGCTACAGTCAGCCTTCTATATTTTGAAGTGGTTAGATATCCATTCAGTGGCTTATGTTAACCAATCTTTTCTAATATCTTTTCGCAAAATGTTTGCATGCTGGATAATGCCATGTCAAAACGTTCTCTGGGTTCGATTTGGAAGTTTTCTTTTTGAAATGAGTTGCTTTTTTCAAGCATGGTAATTAAATCTGAAAAACTCGAATACTCCCAATTCCCCGGAGTCTTTTTTATCAGCCGAATATCAATCCCGTTGGGATAATCATGGGGATGCAGGCTAAGGGATATTCGTAACTCAGTTTCACCTTTCTCATATCCCAGGGTTTCACTGAAAACCGAGGGATCTGAGTATCTTCTTTTATTAATATAGCCGTGTTGGACAAAGAGTGGGTCCAATCTTTGGGAAATCAGCTCAATCATCTCCTTTGCATCTGCGGATAGAGTCATTTATTTTGATTAAGAATTTTCGTTAGTAATAATAGAATGTTGGGGTGTTGTTTGTGTCGCCAGAGGCGACGGGAAAATGGTTCGAGACCAGAGGTCTCGAACAGCTAATTAAGAAATTTCCTTTGTAATAATAAAGTGTTGGGGTGTGGTTTGTGTCGCCAGAGGCGATTGGAGAATAGTGCGGGACCGGAGGTCCCGCACAGCTAATAGCTTCAGAAGAAGTGGACCCTGTTGGGATCGAACCAACGACCCTCTGATTATGAGTCGCAATTTGGGTCTTTTCCTCAGTTAGCCTCAATTTTCCTGAGTTTTCATATTTTATTGACTGTCAACAATTTGAAGCTCATTTTTCTAGCTTCGTTTTTCCTTTATTATCCTGATTTTTCAAAACTTGTATGTACGCTGTATGTACGGATAAATGATTTTATATGCTAACGATCAAACTAGTGCTGGATACCCGGCGTAAAAATGATGAGGGGATTTACCCGGTGAAGATAAGAGTAACCTGGCACCGGGTCCAGAAATATTACCTTACAGAATTTAAGATGAATGAGGAGGATTTTAATCAGGTTCAAAGGTCTGCCCCACCCAAAAGGATTAGGGATGCTAAGATTATCCTGGATGCTAAGATGGATAAGGCAAAGGCCATTGCTCGGGAATTGCCTGTATTCAGCTTTATTGGCTTTGAGAAGCGGTTTTTAACGGATGCAAAACCAGCAGAGTCTCTATTTGGGTTATTTGAATCAGTCATCAAGAAGAAGCAGTCGGAGGGTAGCTTTAATACAGCCAGTAATTATCAATGCAGCCTGAATAGCCTTCTGACATTCAACAAGAAGCTCAGCTTTGCAGATATCACCCCCGATCTGCTTTGGCAGTTTGAAGCTTACCTGTTGAAGCAGGGCAAGCAGCGGACCACAGTAGGCATCTACATGAGACCACTTAGAGCCATCATTAATGAAGCTATTTTCCGGGGATATATGCACCGGGACCAGTACCCCTTTGGTAAACGGCAGTATGTAATACCGGAAGGAAGGAACCCAAAGCGGGCTATTGAGCGGGAGGACTTCCAAAAGATCATTCAAATGGAAATTGAAGATGAGAGGGGATTTAAGGCAAGGTCCCGGGATTTCTTCGTGCTTTCTTACCTGTGCCAGGGGATGAACTTCAGGGATCTGTTATTGCTTAGAAAGGATCAAATTCAGGGGAAGGAGATTGTGTTTGTGCGCGGAAAAACGAAAGAGACCGGAAGGGCCAACCCAATTTTGATAAGGGTCCCACTATTAGATGAGTCAACAGAAATTATTGAAAAATGGAGGGGTCGGGATACTAACAACCAGCTATTATTCCCCTTCATATCTGAAGGTATGGACCCGGAAGTCAGGCACAAGGCCATTATGCAGTTTATCAAGGTAACCAATAAGCATTTAGCATTTATCCGGGAAGAATTGGAGATTACCTCCAAGGTAACCACTTATACAGCACGCCACCAGTTTTCAAAAGCTATTATAGATGGCGGGGAGTCTGTTGAATATCTGAGTGAATGCCTGGGGCATAAGAATATCCGAACCACTCAGTTTTATGTACAGGGGTTTGGGGTGGATAAGAAAAGGGCAGTGGCAAAGAAACTATTGATAGGCTAGAAAAATGCAATTTAAATAGCCATCTACTAGACTTGGGTTGTAAGGAGTCATTTTATGGTTCACCAACAACCCAAGTTTAAAGTGATTGCAACCCCTAATTTGGAGAATAATACTTACTTACTAATAGTTTTCTAGTATTTGCTAAAACTAGGGAACTGCTTCTTGCCTCGCAGAATAACAAATAGGCGCTAAATCTAAGGGGTGCAATAATATGGAGAATTAAAACCCAATACCAATGATCAAAAATTAATTTATAGGAGTTAAGAATTAGAAGTTCGATAAACATAGGCACAAAAGAATTACCGCTGTTGATTGCTCCAATGTCAAGCCTCACTATTGGCAATACCAATGTTAGCGGATGGGCAGTTTTAGAACTCGTTTGGAAGATACTCTTTGTATTTACTTCTTAAATAATTTAACCCTTCCTCGTTACCCTCTAGGTTGAGGTTTAATTTTTCCTTAATAAAGTTGTGTCTTGTCTTCGCTTCTGTGATTATGTCTCCCCAGGTGAGAATGAACACATCAAAATTGTCACCTTCGTGAATATGTCCGTATTTTCTATTTTTCTGACTAAGAAGAGGCTCAATTTCTGGCTTAATGTCTTTTGTCACTAGAATGAACTTCCAACGAGTTTTATTTTTCGGAAACCGTCTATCATTAGCAACCTTTGTTGCGTAGGATTCAATCTGTGTTTTTTCGTCCCAGCCGGCATCAACGATTGGCTTTTTTAATTCTATAACTAAATTTTCTACCCCAGCTTTGCCTTGGCTATATTGATGCCATAAGCATACATCAGGAATTGTCTGAAGTTCGCTATTGTCGTCAGAATCACAAACCTCTTCAAAATCGTCTCTTTTTAGACAGCTTCTTAAATATTCTTTCAAAACATTTTTAAGGGTAATGTCATCTACTCCGTAAGTATATTCGTCACCATAAATCCAAGTTTCATTTACAATGATTTTATGTAAGTGTTTTCTTTCACGAATATTCTTATTTAATTTCTTGTCGTAAATAATTTGTTCTAATCCAGTCAGGAAATTAAGGCGATTTTTTATTTCCGTCATTGTATCAATCATACTTGAAAGCGATGTTCTATCAAGCAACTCAGCTAAATCTTCACGTTTTTCCTCAGGAAGCTCTACTACTTCAGTCAGTATTTTCCTTAAATTTTTAGAATCATTTTCTAGAGCCTCACTTATCAATGTTAGCGTTAACTTCTTGTTTTTGTCATCTTGTTCATTGAAGCTTGGAAAATACTCGTGGATTTGTAATGCAACGATATCAAATACTTGACGTTTTGACTCCTCTAAAATATTTTCAGCGGGTTCTTTATATGGATAGATTCCTTTCGATTTCAAATCATTAATAAATTCTTTTGAATATTGATGCAATCTTTTTCTGACATATTCTCTTGCAAATTCTTTTGCAATTTTAAAAACAGGGATTAAAATTTCGTCATTTTCGTAGAAGTCTATTGTATTCTCTCTTTGCAGAGTTTCTATGTAATCGGCTTGTATAAAAACCGATATTGGTATGCTAGACCTAATCCCAAGATTGGTATCTAAGAACGGAATTCCTTGAGAGTTGCATAAATAGGTCTTTTTCTTATTTTCAAAATTCCATTCTATAACCTTTATCAAAAAGCTATGTATTGTTTCATCTTTTTCAACTGTGCAATCTGTTTGGTCGGAGTTTTTTATTAAAGAAGAAAATTCTAATTCTTTTCCGTTGAAAAAGATTTTAAACGTCGGATAGCTTATCCAATATGAAGCAAATTTTTCCTCTAGTTCCTTGCGATTTTCATATTTTATTGCTGTTTCAGCGTTTTTAAGATTGATATTTTCAATTTCAACTGTAAAACCTGATTGCTTTTCTCCTTTCTTGAGTTGCTTTAAATCGCTGACTTCTGTAGTTGATAATTTGTTTCTGTCGATGGTTGCAGTAAATTCTGAAAAAATACCCTTGTCTTCATAAATGCTTTTGAACTTAACTAAATCTCCTAACGCAAGGCTTTTAGAGCGACCTTTTCCTTCTTTTCCATGATACTGTCGACCATTTGGACTTTGTGTTTTTATTTTTTTTGCAGAGCCGCCTAATCTTGAGAAAACATCTTGGGCATTTTCATATGTCAGACCGTGTCCGTTATCTTTCACCTTAATATATTGGTAGCCCCCTAAGCCATTAGGTCTTATTTCAACATGAACTTCTGTAGAGTCAGCATCAAGACTATTCCAAATAAGTTCCGATAAAGCAGTAATACCGTTTGCTTTAGTCAACGACTCAATGTGGTCTCCTTCAACTCCTATGTCTATAAGTTTGCTCATAATTGAATGAAGTGTCTATTTGCCTATCCGCTAACGTTTGAGGCTTGCCGCTGGGCTGGAATTGTTGCTGTGCCAGCCCGGCAACTGAAGCCGATTGAAAAACTGATGTTGAAGTTAACAACTAAAAGCCAAATAGTATTCTGTCAAGCCCGATATTAGCTGATAGTAGTACAACTGATGATTGTTATTCCGTCCGCCAGCCTTGCGGCAAACCTTTTGTTGAGCGTTCGCTTTGTTGCACCACATTACTTAACAAATTCCTTGAGTAATAAAGGCAGATAAATCTCTTTGTCATTTTCAATGAGATTTTCTTGCTCGGGTAATGCAATTCTGATGTTGAGATTAAGTTTTCTGTCTAAATTAAAACGCAATTGTCTACCATTTGTTGGCTGCATTAATTGTGTGAAGTTTTTTTCACCAACTATTGGTCTAAGCTGTTTTGCAACTTCTAAGTCAAAGTCATACGTGCCTAAATATTCGGTCTTTTCGTCACCTACGGGAGAAGAATAACTGAATAGGTTGTCATCATACTTCATAAGAAACAAAGGGTTGCTTCCTATAATTAAAATTGTGTCAGAACTTTTAAAGCCTAACCTTTTGATATGTAGTCCTAAATCTTTACTTAGTGCTTCGTCTGGGTAAGTAAATACCTTTGTCGGACTAAGTAACTCCTTTAGCATACTTCTGTATAAGTCAATTGCTCTTAGTGAAAAATGGAATATTGGCTTTGGTCTGCTAATATTATATAGGACAAAATGATGTCCGTTGCACAGAGCAAAGTAATTCACTCTAATCTCGGGATGAATAGCATAAGAATATGCTTGCTCAATATGTTTTGTGTCGGTTATATCTTCCGTAGGTGACTTTGCCTCAAATATCCAAGCTGGCTTTTCATTGACTTCCATTAAATAGTCTGGGATTACAGTTACATTTTTTCGGCTTGAACCAATTGAAACAAAAGGATGCTTTAATCGATTATTTCGAATAACCTGAGTGTTTCCCGAATTGCTGTATCCGAGGTCTTTAATTATTGGAGCTATCAATTCTTCTCTAACACTTTCTTCTTTGAATCTAGGGTCTTCTAATAGTGAAAAATTAAAGTCTTTAAAAAGTTTGGCTTCCATACTTCAAAGAAGGAGAGGGTTTGTTAAAAGTGACGCACAACGGCCAGGGCTTTCTGCTGTGCTGATAATCTGTCATTCATCAGCCCGAACCACTGCTGAGTAAAGTTAATGCAGTTGATGTTATTTTCTGTTGTTTGATTTTATTGGTTTAGCCTGGACTGCAGATGATAAGCGAACGGAACGATCAGTATATATTCTTCAGCAAACATAGCAGAAAACCCCATGTTAGCTGCTACTTTTCTTTATCGGAATTTTCCTTTTTCCACTTTTCTTCGGCATCAACTAACGGTTTAAACCAGTTCCATAACTCTTCAAGTGTTTTAAAATTGTTGGGGACAGGATTTGAAGCACTAAACGCCTCATCAATTGTCATTGGCATTATGTGTTGAAAATAACTTTCACTCGTTCGTCGAGGATTAGCAGCAATAGATGAATCAAAGAAGTCTTTTGAGTAGTCGTAATGGTGCGTTTCAATAAACCTACCCCATTGTTTAACGACTACATCTTCATCTCTTATGTCAATAATCTCGAATTGTTCCATTTTTCTTTTTTTGTTCCCGCCCCATGCATCGTGCATAAGTTTAACCGCTTCAACGTCTGTGTCAGGTGCTCCATAACCAAAAATTGTTACGAGCCTTACATTTTTATCGGCCAAAAAATACTTTAGCATATCCCATTGGCTTTTTGTGAATTCATCGTCGTTATAATTTTTTTTTGTCACCGGAAATAGTAACTGAGTTGGTAACATATAATTTCTAGTCGCTTTCGAACGCATGCCGGCTGGTCCACATCTCTTATCTGTTTTGCTATATCCAATTGCTACATTCCCATGCAAAAATGCGATGTAAGGTCTGTCGCCAACATGCCCACTTCTAGTCCATGCCTGATACAGAAAAGGATCCCAATTAAATGTTGCAATTAAATCTCTTGGACGTAAAGACAGAACTAAGTAATCATAAATTGTCGGTTCATTCGGTAACTGAAGGCCTTTGAAATATTCGTAAACTCTATCTTCAATTTCCCCGATTTCTTCTGATTCTGGATTGTCTTGATGCAGATTGCTATAAAGTATTTCGAAATTTTCAGATTTTAATTCATCAGGAATTTTCGCAACAATATCGCCTAAGCCAACAACTTCTATGAAATTATTCATTAAGGGAAGTTGTTTACCATTTGTAGATGGATTTCTTAATGTTGATGCGACACTAGCACCAGCTCCTAAAATAACAACATGTCCTCCACCTCCGTAAACTGTACTAATTCTGTCTTCTTTGGTGTGTCCGGTACTCATAGTGTATCGATAAAGTAGCAGCTAACGTTAAAGCATTGGCGATGTGGCGGTACTCTGTGTTCCGTCCGCTCGAAGCCGCTGCTGATTAAAGATACAAAAGCTCATTGTTTATTGTATAGCTCATCGTTATTCGTCTGCCGAAACCGAAGCTGAATAGCGAACAAAAAGCTGAGAATATATTCGTCGCCCCGCCATATTGCCAATGCATTGTTAGCGGTAGTACATTTACTCAGTAAGATTATTTCTTATCCAATTAGATACCTCGTCTGGCATACCCACCCATGCAGCCGGCAATGTCAATGTCCCAACGAAAAGTTTATCATTAGAGTCCAAAGCAGTTTTGAGATTGTCTCGTACTTGAACTGCTGTTTGTGTAGAAACAATTAAATAAGCGGAGCCACCTAATCTTGCCCATTTCCCAAAACTCTTAATTAGAGCTAAAATTTTCTCATAATTCTGTCCTGGGTTTTTTAAATCGTATGATATTATATATACTTTTTTCATTTGTTTGTCACTTTATGTAAATGTTCAGCAAAACGTTGTACCACTTCAATGCACTCGGTTGTATAACTCTTTTCAATTGTGTTTTCGCTATGCGGAATTTGGTTTAAGTCAAAATCGCCACAGTGTGCAATGATATGACGACGTTTTGTAAATTTTTCCATGTCACCCCGTAGTCGGTTCTTGTTTACATTAGCACTATGTGAAACTTCCTCAAATATATCTTTATAACCTGCCAGTTCCATGTAAACATTAATTTTATATTCACCTTGAAAAGACTTAGTCTCAAAATCTGCTCTAATAGCTTTTTCTACCTTTTCTCTAAACTCATATTTTCTTCCAGCCTCTAATAACGCTTCCTGATTTAATAGGTTTTTTATGTAATCTTTTAATTCGTTAGACAATGCTTTATCTTTGTCAGACAGTTTACCTAATATCTTGTCAACCACAAGAGTTCTTACGTAAGCGTCAAGCGCAGAAATTGAGAGTACAACTGCTGCTCTGAAACTGTCATAATGCTGCTCGTCACATTTTGTACCATCTTTATGTACATTAACTAAATTGCTTGCTCTTTTGATTGTTTTAAGAAAAATATCATAAGCAGTAGGCTCAGCTAGTGGTTTGATAGTTGGTGGTGAAGAAGACGCTTCAGTTTTTGAAATTTCACCGCTTGATGATTTTTTTAGACGTTTCCCAATTCCTATAGCCTGAACATCTTCAGACTTATTTTTGGGTTTTGTCTTTTTTATACTTTTTGCCATATTGAAGTCTCATTGTATTACCGCTAACGGTTTACGTATTGGCGATGGTGGGGTATTTGAAAAACGTCAGCCCAACATTTGCACAAATGCCCAATAGAAACACAAATGTTGATTTTCAACTATCAGCCCCACTATTGCCAATACGATGTTGTAGGCAGCTTTATTTGTCTTGTCTTCTGTCAATGTACTCAATAAGTCTGTCATGTTCCCAAACAACCCAAGTTGGTCCATTGTCAACTTTTAGAAAGTGTCCTGGTATGTCAATAGCAGTTTCTGTGTGCCATTTGCCGTGTCCAATAACTTTATTTTGCATAAGAATGTCGTAAGTATAACCATCATAAAGTCTGACCTTACAACTGTCACATTTTTCTCCGTCTAACCTTTCAAGCTTGTAGTCGCCCCAAAATGTTTTTGAGGCTTCGTATTCATTTTGATTGTTCCTGTGAATAATATAAACACCAAATCCTGTCAACAGTAGAAATAGAAGTCCGGCTGGTATTGATTTTTTAAAATTCCGTCTTCTCAAGATAGTGTAAAACAATAAGAGAATTAAAAAGCACCAAAAGCCGATAATAAATAAATATTCTAATGCTAATGCAGGTCCAGCCATTGTCAAATTTTGGGTTGTGTCACTGAGTTAAAGGTGTCCAGCAAAGTTAACTACAACGAGCAGGTATTGCCGATGGTGGGGAATTAGAATTCCGTCCGCCGGAACCGAAGCCTGGCTTTTTGATAAAGTTAAATATTAAGAACTAAAGCTGGGCTTTATTCGTCGAGCCCCGAACCGCAGCACAGCAGAATTACCGCTGCTGATTGTTTCAATGTCAAGCCCCACTATTGGCAATACCAATGTTGTAGGCAGGCTTTCTATGTCGTCTTTTTGAGATTTGCTTTTTCAGAAATGTCCAAAGTAATGGCAATAGTCCAATTGCCAAACTTGTGATAAAATGAAAATCGTAGTTGATTTCATTGTAGTGCAAATTTCTTACTCCGTCTTGACAAGCTTTACACTCAACAACGTAACCCAAACTGTCAATATAATTTGTCACAAATGTTGTGATGAAGAAAAGCAAGATGGTCAAGACGAAATAAATTATTTTCCTTTTTGTCTTTAGTCCATATAATGTGACTGTCAACAATACGCAAAACAGTCCAAACGCAACAAGCATATAGGGACTTGCGAATAAATGAAAGTCTTTTCCAACAAAATTTATTTTGTCACCTTGAATGATTTTAAAGAAATGTTGAACAAGTACTCGGTAATTATTCTCAAAATAAAAAGCAACAACAACTGCCAAAATAAAAACGAGTAACAGAAAGAGTATGTTCTTTAATTTGTTCATTGTCGGTCGTCTACTACTTTTTTGGAAGTGTCTGTCAAGATTTTATTTGGGAAACGGATGTCGCTTTAAGCTTGCCTACAACGAGCTGGGCTTTATGCAGGTTGGGAATTAGTATTCTGTATGCCCATAACCGCTGCTGACTAAAAATATATTGATGAAGTTAAGTAAAAAAGCTGATAGATATTCGTCTGCTGGAACTGAAGCTGGGACTTGTAAGTAGCTGATGTTATACGGTCAAGCCCAACACGCATAAAACCCAATGTTGCCTGCTGGCTTTCTTCTCGACATTATTTGTCATACTGAAGGGTGTCAACAGAAAATTCATTTTTGTCTTCGATATAAATTTTGCAAATAACAATTTCATTCTCTTTAAAACCAATCACTTCAACCTTGGATATTTCTGAAAAATGTTCTAATGACGGTGTCAAGCGAATTTGTTTATCAAAAATAAAACATGTTTGCCTTGTCAAATAAAAGTGATTTGGTGGTGCCATAATTCCCCCTTCATGGATTTCAAAATTATACCTGTCATTTACTTTTTCTTTTTTAAGCGGTGCTGCAAACATTAGATAGCCGATTAAAGCAGGAAGTACAAACGGTGTCGCACCAAATAACAATGAAATTTCAGTTAGCAATGCAGGAATTGCAATAAGTCCACTGTAAATTTTTATAAGTTTTGATGTTGTTAGTCCAAATAGAATTATTCCGCTGCTTAGAAACGTCAGTCCAATCATTGAATTTGTGTATTGACCAACAAACCTTAATTGGTTAACTAAAAGGTAAATTGTCAAAATTGCTAAACCCAAAAAGATGAAATGAATCTTTGTAATCGTTTTCTCCAAATACATTGTCTTTGGTTTTTTAAAGAACCAAAGAGCGGAAAGCAAAATTGATATTGTCGTTATGAATAGTAGGGTCGTCATAAGCTTGCAGGCAACGACCGGGGCTTGGCGCTGTGGCGAAATTCTGTGTTACCTCAGCCGGGCCTGTCGATGAATAAAGTTATGAAGTTGATGATATATTCTGTTGCTCGGCGTTATTCATCAGTTTGAGCTGAAGTTGATAAGCGGACGGGACGACGAGGACTTATTCGTCGCGCCGCCATAGCGCCAAACCAATGTTAGCGGCAGTACATCCTCACTTTTGTAGGTATTCCAACAGTCCATCGGTGTATCCGGGTGAAAGGTTATATGTTGTATAACCTGTGTCAGTTATGTTATAGATATATTCTCCGACGTACTTTGGCAAATCTGGTGGATACCAAATATTTTCTTTATCCATCGACTTTACCTCATAAGTGAATTTGCCATCGATTAAACGCACGAGTGCTAAACCATGCTTTTCTGCATATTCAATACAACCGGATTGAAATTTCGCTGTGGAAAATAATATTCCCTTTTGTGCTCCGAGAGTTTGCAATTTGTCTTTAAGAATTTGAACAACTTCTCTCTTTATAGGTGAATTATGTTTCTTGCATTCTACGATAATTGCCATTTTAATACCCAATGCCTCAAAGGTCGCCTTAATGTCAATCTGATAGTTTCCGTCATGTGAAGTCTCGATTGAGTTATGCGTAATTTGAAAATTTTCTAACCTTGATCCCAGATCCTTTAAAAACTCTAAAACGGTAAGTTCAAATTCTGTCGGAGAAATATCTAAAAAATCGGGTGGCTCTTGTCTCATACTAAAATTAATGATTCTACAACTGCATTGCCGCTAACGGCCACAGCTTTGCGTTCGGCAGGGCAATTGGAAAACTTCCAGCCCGGAACTGCAGCCGATTAAAGATACAAAAGATGAAAATATATTCTGTTGCTCATCTGTGTTCGGTCAGCCGGATATGTAGCTGATAGTAACACAGCCGATGAGGATTTGTTCGTCGCCCCCTGCTGCCGCAAAACTGAATGTTGGCTGTAGGTTTTCGTAGCATCAGGCATTTGTCATTTCAGCAAGTTCTTCAATTAGTTTGTCATGTTTTGATTGCCATAATTCTGTCCGTCTTTCCCCTGGTAATTGATACAATTCAAAAACTTTGTTGATTTTGCCTTTTGAATACTTAATAAATATGTGTGCATTGTCAAGGTTGCTGTCAAAATGAGTATGAAACATAAGTCCGTAAATGCCTAATGTAACTGCAAAGGGAATCTTGCCACAGTCTTTCTCTAAGGTAATTCTTGCGCCATCAATGTTCTCTATGTCCTCAATTATATTACCTCCTTCGCTGCCATTTGTTCCGATAGTTTTTGAATCGTCAAACGGAATCCAGTTGTATTCTTCAAGTTCTGTCATTAGTGCGGCAGCAACCCTAATTACATTTTCATTGTCAACGTTCGTAGCGTCCTTGAATAGTTTTGGGAAAATTGAAACCCCTAAATGGATGTTATAGTGTAAACATAGGTTTGAGTCATCATAAACGAAGTCCCAATAGTAAGTGTCAAAGTCATTTAATTGGTCGGCGAAGGTGAGATTAAGTTTTGTCTTTAAAACAAATGCTACTTTTTCAAATTTATAAAACTCACAGTCGTTGTCAATGATTGCTTCTGTCCATCCTTTTGAAGTGTCTATTTGAAGGGTCATTTGAAATTGAGAATTGAAACTTACAGCCAACGTTGAGGGCTTGCTGCTGTGCTGGTATTTTATATTGTCCAGCCCAGAACTGAAGCCCAATAGAATTACTGATGATGAAGATAAGAAGTAAAGCCGAATAGAATTACGTCTGACCGAACTGCTGCTGATAGCGAACAAAAAGATGAGGATTTATTCGTCTGCCAGCATAGCAGCAAACCCCATGTTAGCGGTTTGTTGTTCGTCACTTCAATTTCTTTAGCCACTTAATCCAATTTTGTTGAAGTGTCTTCAATTGTTCTTGTGTTGAGTACATTGAAACATGACCAATATCTTCTCCGGTTATTTCTGTTAGTAGTCTGTTTGCTCGTCCTGCAATTGTAAAGAGGTCATCGTTAGAGATACCGCCGTGTCCATAGAATTGCATCTGTTTAGCTTGAACTCTTTCCCAAATTATTAAGTCGGCGGAGTTGGCAAGCCCGACTTCTTTTTTATTTGTCAACCGTTTGATTAAGTCAGGAATGATGTCTTTGTAATGAAATGCAATCCAATATTCCGCTAAGAAAATGTAGTGATAATTGCTGTCGTTGTCAATTTTGTCAAGCATGAAGGGAACTGAATAATGTTTGGTTGTCGCACTGTCTCGATAAAAAAGACGGTCATATTCTTTTGTTTGCTCTTTGATAGCTTTCTGAAATTTGTCAGGGAGTTTCGCATTGTCAGGAAAATTCAAGCTGTCTGTTTGTGCTTGTCCTTTAAAAACTACAAGAACAAAAAAGCAGAGTGTCAACAATTGTCGTGTCATAAGTTTAGGGATAAGATGCAGTCGGTCGTGTCGTTACATACTTGAGCTGTCAATACAATAACCGCTAACGCTTTGATTTATGTAATTAGCTGTCAGTTCGAAAAAATGAATCTATTAATTATCAATCATTTGCTGGTTGGATTGTTGTATTTCCTATTGTTACAATTGGGCATGATTCGTTTTCAATGAAAAAGAATTTCTGGTTCAAAATTCAGTTTTGGAAATTGCGCACTTCGTGCCCCTCAGTCACAGACCAAGTGTTTAAGAAGTTCATTATTAATGTTTTCTGGGAGGAGGTAATTTTTGGTAGGAACTGGATAAGGTTGAATAAATTTAAGTGTTTTTGTAGAACGGTAACTCAAAGGTCCACCCTTTTTTTGATAAGTGTTTTTACTTATATATGGACTGCTTTTCTTGATACCGATATTTGCATCAAGCTAATAATTTGGAATTTATTACGTAAGTAAAGTTTGCACATTAATATGAAATTTGGTCCAATTCCCGGTGATTTGTTTGACACTATTCATAAGCCTTTTGAGGGGAATCCATTGTTTCCCTATACGGACCTGATTCATTTGGGAAGGTTAGGAAATTTAATTCACAAATTCCTACCTCGTGACAACGAGGGATATGGCATATCTGACTGTTTAGGAATTCACCCATCTAACTCCATGTATCGAAACGTGAGTTTTGAAAATCTCTCTTATGAGTATTGGAGTGTGCAGAATCAAACAGGCAATTTTTTAAATAAAGATGAACCTGATTATGGTTGGATAGTGTGTTCCTTTGGGGACATGGTTGAGGGTGCGTATAGTGTCTTTAATATCGAGATTGTAAATTTATTGCAGAATTTGAAATTCCATTCACCGGATACACATAAGTCCAGATTGCTTTTAGTTTATGATGACTTAAAAAGGCTTGAACAAAATGTTGGAAAGCTGGATTATATAGATGAAAGTAGGCCGGAAGGGAGTAATCGCATTAAAAAGGAAGTTTTTAATTCAATAAACCGATCGATTCAGCATTTAAAAATTCAATTGGAAGCCCAGTTCGAGCCTGAGTTGGGATTATTTCAGGTAACTAAGCATTCAAATAACGCTGTAGAATTTAGTAAGGGAATGTTTTTGGATTTATATTCGAGTCTAAGGGTATCGGAGATATTAATAAATGATTCTAGTGACGGAAATAAATTTGCTGATTATTTTTATTCAATTCTTACTGATAGTGCTTTTACGGGAGGGCTATCAATTGAATTAAAACAAGGGAAAACCATATACTATTTGATTGGTGTTTTAGTAAATCACTGCAATCTTAATTTTAAACGAATCGGCGGAAGAAATGATGACGCTAGCTTGAAATATAATTCCTCCTTCTACTACAACTACAAATATCTGTGGCAATATTCGCGGGAAGCATGTGAAACAGCCAAGCAAATAATTGACTCCTGGGCAAGAAGATATAAGCTTATTCCCTAGCTCTATTTACCCCATTTTTTTTGAGCATTGTTCCATTTGTTACCCATAGGTTACTATGGTAACCTTACTATAACCTCCTCATAACCATAAGTATATTAGGCTATTCTGTTGAGTACTTTTGAAGTAATTCAAGAGTCAGTAAGCTGGGCTTTCCTGACTATTGTATGGAAGATGTGTTTTCTTAATAAAAAAGGGGTTTATGGATTTTTTGCGTTTTGCAGATGCAGCAAAATACCTCTGCATCAGCCAATCTAAGTTGTACAAAATGACCCATCGTCGGGAAATAAAGTACTATAAGGTAGGTCGGACCAATGTATTTCGTAAGGAAGACCTGGATGAGTTCATTTTGGCAAACTCGGTACCAACAGCAGCGGAAGTTCGGGATAACTCATTACTCAGTAAACAAAAAGTATAACATATGAATGAAATTGATGCACAGAATTATTATCAGTTGGTGGTACCAAGTGCGCTTAAAGATGAGTTATGGGACCAAGGCGGCCATTTATTTAAGAATAAGCAAAAAGAGCTTGACAAGTGGATGGTCGCAGCAAGCTTAATTTATTCTCACAGAGAGGATGGCCGCTATACACATGTTCATTCCGATAAGTTTAAGAGACTTCTTGGTAATGACTATAAAAGGATAATCGATTTAGGGAAAAGGAAGAATTATTTTGATGTCTTTAAAAAGTATTATTCGAGAAGTAATGCTAAGGAAAGCTTTGAAAAGGGGAAGTACTCAAAAGCATATAGTATCAAAGAAGATTATTTTAGTGAACCCACAATCTATACAGTGCAGGATAAAGATGTACGTCGGGCACTAAGAAGGGGGTATGTACGAAGACTTGGAAAATATCGAAGCATTACCAGCATATTAAAATGGCTACCCGGTGCAACAATAGACGAAGGAAAGGCCATAGAAATAGCTGAGAAGGAATACTGTATTTACCAGGAAGCCCTTGAGAAAGGTGCAAGAGTAAAGGATGGAGAAATATTCAAGGAAGACCCGGATGCATCGTACAAGCATAACTTAAGGACAATATTCGAGATTTCGAACAAAGTTCAACGATTTTCAAGAGACCGAAGCGGAGAAAGACTCCATACTCCAATCACAAATGCCTCCAGAGGGGTAAGGAATTTTATTACCTATGAAGGAAAAGGTCTCACATCATTAGACCTGAGCAATAGCCAACCATACCTATTAATTGGAATGCTAAACCCAGAGGCATGGGAGAGTAGGAGGCTACCACCACCCATACAGTATGCTACCAAGGATATAGATACATCATTATGTCGTCCAATAATCAATGAAATCCAGTGCAGAGGTGAGTTTCAGAGGTATGCTTCGCTAGCAGCAAGTGGAGAATTGTATGAACATTTTGCCAAACTAATGTCAGAAAATGGCAGAAGGACATATACTAGGAATGAAGTCAAAAGTAGGTTTTTGGTAGGAATGTATGATCAAAACAGGAAAAATTTAACAGGATTTAGGCGGGTATTCCGGGATGAGTTTCCCAACATATTTGATTTAATTACTCTCTTGAAATCGAAGGATTACACTCGATTTCCGGTGTCTTTGCAGCGGCTGGAAAGCAGTATTTTCTTGAATCATATTGCCAACCAGATTACATGTAAGTTCCCTGATTTACCCTTTTTTACGCTTCATGATTCAATTATTACACTGGATGAAAAAGCCTCAGATGTTAAAGTCCTTATGTTGGACGTTCTAACAAATCTTATTGGTTATTCTCCGCAAATTAAATCGGAGTGTTGGTCACCGGAAAATGCAAACGTGCATTTGATGGGGCTTGAACATCAGCTTAACAATTTTCTTAAAATACAAAAAAACAACAAAATGAACAATTTAATCAAGCCTGACGATGATCTCGTTCAGGAAGGCAAGTTTATTGCCACGGAAATTTATCAGGAAGACCCAGGCATGGACTTAAATAGCCTCTTTGAAGAAACGGTAGAGCAGTTAGAGGAAAGTTATCTGGAGCCATTAAGAAAAAGGCTCGAATCTATCCGTGAAGTGATAAAGAATGAGGTAATGGGCCCTCATCAATAGAAATTCATAGTTGTATTCCGATCTCTCAGAGGAATCTTAGCAACAACAGGCCGGCACTTTGAATTATCCCATGCACCCCCGGGGTCAATTTCTCCCGGGGCTTTTTTATTCACCAAACTTTTAAAATTTGTTTTTTATGGAATTAAAACAAGCAAAACGGTACCAGGCGCGTATGAAGATGGCATTGCAGGGTCCCAGTGGTTCGGGTAAAACCATGGGGGCTCTTATGATTGCCTTTGGATTGACTGGTGATTGGGGAAGAGTGGCCGTAATCGATACGGAGAATCATTCAGCCTCCCTGTACGCTCATTTGGGGTCCTACAACGTCCTCAATTTAGAACCACCGTTTACCCCGGAACGGTACATTTCAGCCCTTAATTTCTGTGAGAATGCGGGTATGGAGGCCATTATCATTGATTCTATTTCTCATGAGTGGGAGGGTGCGGGCGGTGTGCTGGATTCCCATAGCCAAATGGTGGGCAATTCCTTCACTAATTGGGGGAAGTTAACCCCGCGCCACAACGCATTCGTTCAGCGGATGCTTCAATCCAAGGCGCATATCATTAGTACTATCCGCACAAAGCAGGATTATGTAATTGCGGAGAAGAACGGGAAGATGGTACCAGAAAAAGTGGGGCTGAAAGGAATAACCCGGGATGGCATGGACTATGAGTTTACCCTTGTGTTCGACTTGCAGAACAACGGGATGGGGGTAGCTTCCAAGGATCGTACTGGGCTATTTACCAAGAATGGTGTTATTGGGCTTAACGAGGCTGTTGGTTCAACGATCAAAGCCTGGTGCATGGAAGGTGAACTGGTTGACGAGATAGAGGAATTCCGTTCCATTATTCAACGCACCCCAAGCCATGCAGCATTAAGGGTACTGTATGACCAGAACCCCCGGTTTCAGCAGTTATTGAAAGGAGATTTCACCAGCCGGAAAGCAGAGCTTCTCCAAACCCAGATGATGTAACCATTTTTAACCGAGTAAACTCAGCCCCTCCAATGTGAGGGGTTTTTTATTTATGAAACAGTTATTATCCATTGCTGAAATCAAGGTTTCCTACACCCCCAAAAAGGAATGTGGTCCCCCCATCACCCAATCCCAAGATGCTGAGAAGATTTTCAGGGAGTTTTTCGATCATGATACCATAGGCCTGCAGGAGCAGTTTTACGCCATGTATTTAAACCGGGCTAATCAGGTGATTGGTGTCTATAAATTGTCTTTGGGTGGAATTACAGGTACTGTAGTGGATCCACGATTGATATTACTGGTGGCCCTAAAATCAGCTGCTACCGGCATAATTTTAGCCCATAATCACCCATCTGGAAACCTAAAGGCATCTCAGCCGGATATCAACCTTACCGAAAAGGTAAAAGAAGCTGCCAATCTCATGGACATAAAGGTACTGGACCATTTGATATTAGCACCAAAGGAAGGTGCATACATTAGCTTTGCCGATGATGGTAGGATATAGGAAATCTGGGAAGTTTATAAATTATTAAAATTTGGCATTATGGGAGGGGGGCGACAACCAGTCCCCTATTTCTTTAAATTTATATTGAAATAGTTCGACTTCATTCATGTAAATACCATCTAAATAACTATTTAAGAATAATAGACTGATTTAATTTTGTTTGAAGATGAAAAGGAATATTAACAGAGCAAAAAAGCAAATACAATTCAGAAGGAACAATGCTGAAAAGAATTCCTCTAGAAGGATAAATAGAATTTATTCAATAATATTGGTTTTGATCTTGGCTCTCCTTTTATTCATTTCTTATTATGTACTAAATTCAGTAAATAATGAACTTCTTGAGATTGCAATAATTATAGCTGATACATTAGGAATAATCTCATCCGTTGCTTTTGGAGTAGTTTCATTTTTAGATCTTGAATCAACAAAAGTCCTGTCTAAACAAAATATTGTATTTACAGGGGTATTGGCAGTTTCTTTTTTGTTTTTCTCAAATAAGTTCTCTCAAAAGATCGAGCTTAAGAATGTTTCAGAAAGAAGGTATCCCTTATTGCCTCTTGATATATTAGTTAAACAGAATTTCCTATTATCGAAAAACTCCTTTGATTCAATTGCTCCCAAATTTATAGGTAAAGTATTAGGGGGGACAAATATTGCGAGTTTCGTATCTAGAACAGACCAACGCAATGTATATACATTTACAATAACTCAGAGTAACGTGCCTTTTAAGAAGCTTTATGAAATGCTCAATCTTCCGTATTTCATTTCATTTCGTAAGCGGAAGTTTCAAGAAATCGATATGAGCACAGCAGATGTAGACAATATCTGGTTGAATTGTGCTTCTGGTAACTATCTTGAGGATACTAGCATTACAGCTACAGTCATTTTTCTAAAAGATAGTGTAATTTTAGACTTACATCATTATTTCTCTGATGTTAAAGTTCACAACCATAACAAGTACAAAATATTTAGTATTAAAGAACTAAATAATTGGTTTCTTCATTTGGAATATAATAGAATGTCAATTGTAAAATACGGGGATACTGAGATATCATTCATAACAAGGGCATTTAATGAAAAGCAAACAAGATTAATAATTAGGGAAGGAAGAAATTGGACTTATGTAAAAAATAGGCAAGTGACTAAAATTGTGGAGAACGACTTTTTAAACATTAGTGATTAATCTTATATCCTATTTTACGAATAACTCGTGAATTTCTATTTTTAATGCATCTTTTATTTTGAATAAAGTTAAGAGCTCTATATTTTTTATTCCGTTTTCAATGCGGCTAATTTCTGTTCGATTTATTCCTGATTCAAGTTCCAAATCCAATTGAGATAGTCCTTTGGATTTTCGAAGATCTCTTATTTTTTCACCTAGAACCTTAAATTGCTCCTGGTACTTTCTTTCCATGATTAAAAGGTCAGGTATAAGTAGAATTAGAAAAGTGAGTTATAGCCCACATTTTTGTATTTTTACCTAAACAACATTTTTATGAAAAGAAGCAAGATTTTTCTTCTATTAGCCTTATCATGGGGTATGTTCCTTGTATTTTCCTGTTCAAAGAACGAAAACAACTCTGGCGGACTTAGTTCAAACTGTGATGAGCCCGAAACATATTTTAAGTATAGGATTAACGGGGAGTTAATCGAATGTACTGGGTCACTCACCAAAAGTAGCAAGGAAGGTTCAGTTATCAGAATTGAACAGCTAACCGGGGGGTCAGCAACCAATCCAAATCCATTGTTGAATACAAGCTATGCGGTTACCCTCCATGCAACCAAAAATTATTATTACAATGATGAAGGGGAAACCTTATTGAAGATTATTCTAAATACAGGAGGGTTAACTCAACAGACTTATTCTAACACAACCGGGATTCGAAACGTCGTTTCTTGGTATCCAACCAAAACTGGGTTTTGTGCTTCTTGCTCGCCAACAGGGTATGTTGGGCAACAATTCACAGTAACTATAAGCAAGCTAGCGGGTGGTTATGCTGATGGAACGTTTTCAGGGACGCTGGTAAAGGAGGGAACCTCTACTCAGAACACAATTACCGAGGGGGAGTTTAAGAATGTGAAGGTTTGTTTGTAATAACCGGGAAATTCTTGGTTGTATGTACGCTGTATGTACCAAAAAAGGCAGTTACAAACTTAACAAGTGTAACTGCCTCATTTTTAAGTGGACCCTGTTGGGATCGAACCAACGACCCTCTGATTATGAGTCAGATGCTCTAACCGTCTGAGCTAAGGGTCCGGCGAAAAAGATTCAAGTGTCTGGTTTGACGCTGAATACCTCGCGGAGGGCAAAAATAGAAAAATTACGGTATTTGCTTGTCCAATTCATTAATAAATAACTACTTTTATAGCGCTTATTGCTTGTTTACTGCTTATTGCTTGCTTAATGCCAGAGAATGATAAAATAAAGCGTTTGCTTAGTGAGATTGCCGTGCATGATGACCAGTCTGCATATAAGGAGCTCTTCCTGATGATGCACGGCCGCTTAAGCTCGTTCGCCACTTCCATACTCAAATCAAAATACGACGCCGAAGAAGTTGTCTCCGATGTCTTCATGCGGATCTGGGAAAAACGTGTCCAACTGGCCCAGGTCGAATCGCCCCTGTTCTACCTCTTTACCGCCGTTAAAAACCAAAGCATCAATCGCCTCAACAGCGATAAAAAGAACCGCCAGATATCCCCCGAACACTGGATGGTTCAACTCAACTCCGTGTATTTCAACCCGGAAAAGTTGATGATGACGGCGGAAATGCTCAAATACATTAATAATACCATTAATACGCTACCGCCTAAATGCCGGATGGTCTTTAAATTAATTAAAGAAGACGGACTCCGCTACAAAGAGGTGGCCGAGCTGCTCGGAATTTCAGTGAAAACCGTTGAGGCTCAAATGGCTATAGCGCTTCGCCGGATCGGCAAATGCATGCAACTGGAGGTAAAAGAGGAGGAGAAAACGGCACCCGCAAAAAAAAGTTAAAATTCCTTTAGGGGTATCTACTGAGTTTTACTGTCTTTCCTCTTTACTACCAACACCAAAGGTTCATGAGCCAGGAAAAATTCTGGATTCTTTTGTCGAAAAAGCTTGCCCAGGAAGCCTCCACGGAGGAGCTTCAGGATCTGGAATCCATGATCCTGGAACACCCTGAATGGCAGTTTGCGATTCAGAACCTGGAAGACCTTTGGAAACTTAAAGCTGAACAACCTACACAAGAGGGAGAGGACGCATACTTACTTCATCTTCAAAGACTTAAGGAAAGCCAACTCTTCAATAATGAAACGGAAACCAACCCTTCTGACGCCTATTTCTTTGACAATGAAACCAGGAACCCCCGCTGGTTCCGGTGGATGGCAGCCGCCGCAGCGGTGCTGGTATTTACCCTGGGCGCTTACTGGTTGTTTCAGTCAAGAGACAGCGAAGAAGCCGCCCCGCTGGCCAGAGCCGACCAAAATGTGATCTCAACCCGTCCGGGTTCGAAATCAAAAGTGCAGCTGCCCGATGGGTCGATCGTTTGGCTGAATGCCGGATCGAAACTGACCTACGACAAGCAATTTGGCAAAACCCTTCGGGAAGTAGAGCTGACCGGAGAAGGTTATTTTGATGTGGTAAAGGATCCTTCGAAACCCTTCCTCATCCACACCAAAACGATCGACATCCGGGTACTGGGAACCGTATTTAATGTAAAAGCTTACCCCGAAGACAAGACGACAGAGACAAGCCTGATCCGCGGTAGCGTGGAAGTGTCGGTGAAAGACCGGCCAAATGATAAGATCATCCTCTCGCCAAACGAGAAGCTGGTCGTTCAAAACCACCGCGAACAGGAAGCCGAGAAGATCGCGAGCAAAAGACCAGCTATTCGTCCCGAGATCCTGATCCGCCCACTGCGCTACAATATAGAAGATAGTACACTGGTGGAAACGGTATGGGTGGAGAACCGGTTGGTATTCAGGGAAGAAACCTTTAGCGATCTGGCGAAAAGACTGGAAAGATGGTACAATGTATTTATTGAGATCCGTGACCCTGAACTGGCAGACATGAAATTATCGGGCACTTTTAGTGATGAAACGATCGATGAAGCACTGCAGGCCCTGACGTTCACCGCGCCGTTCAAGTATGAAAGAGTAAACGACAGAATCTTTGTTCACAAATAAGCTTATGCCATATGACCAAAACGCAAAACACATCTTAGGAACAGGGAAAAAAAGAGGGCCCGTTGCAGCGGGACCCTCACAGGTTAACACTAATTGGAATACGCATTAACCCTACAATTTAAATGTATGAAAAATTATGAGAATGTAGCTTTTTCTCCTGCCCACTCTGTGTTTCTTAAAACTGTCCGCATTATGAAACTGACGCTTGCTTTCTTGACGTTATTCTGCATGCAGCTTTCCGCCAGGACGTTTTCGCAGGATAAGATCACCCTTAAAATGAACGAAGCCGAATTGAAAAAGGTTTTGTTCGCCATTGAAAAGAAGACGAGTTATCGTTTCCTTTTCAGTGAGGATGTGGTCCGCAATAAACCCCGTGTCAGCGTGGACGTTTCCAACGCCCCTCTTAACGAAGTGATGAGAGAGGTATTGGGAAATACAGGCATTGGGTACAAAATCATTAATAACAACCTGGTGGTTTTAAAATCGAACCTGAATTCCACGGACATTGATGTAGTGGACAAGACGGTTAGCGGTAAGGTGACCAGCGCGACGGGTGACCCGATGGTGGGTGTATCCGTAACGATCAAGGGTTCACGTACCGGGACAACCACCGATGCCAATGGTAATTTCTCCCTCACCGTTCCCGATGACGCCACTTTGGTGTTCAGCTATGTGGGCTATGAGGACCAGGAAGTTTCTGTAGTAGGTAAATCAACCATCAATGTATCTCTTGACCTTTCTGTAAAGATCCAGGATGCGGTGGTTGTGATCGGCTATGGTAGCGCCAGCAAGCGTGACCTGACCGGTTCGATCGTGAAAGTATCTGGTAAAGAAGTGGCCGATAAACCCAATACCAACCCCGTAGCTTCCCTGCAAGGAAAAGTGGCTGGTCTGTATGTAGTGAACAATGGTACACCGGGTGCTGAACCGGATATCCGGATTCGGGGTACCACCTCGATCGGTAACCTGAAACCATTGTATGTAGTAGATGGTGTTTTGCAAGACAATATCAATTACCTGAACCCGAACGATATCGAATCGATGGAGATCCTGAAGGATCCTTCTTCACTCGCCATCTTTGGTGTACGCGGTGCCACTGGTGCGATCGTGATCACTACCAAACGTGCAAAGGCAGGTCAAACCATTATCAATTTCAATACCACTTACGGTTTCAAAACCCTGGTGGATAAGATCGAAATGGTAGATGCCAATACTTTTGATGAGTTGTTTGACGAGGAAAATGCCAACAACGGTATTCCTACTCCTAACTACAATGCAATCAAAGGCGGTAACAATACTGACTGGATCGATGCGGTAACCCGCACCGGTAAGTTCAGCACCAATAACCTGAGCATTGCCGGCGCCAGCGAAACCAACAAGTTCAACTTTGGACTGGGTTATATCTCTGATGAAGGGATCATTCAACATGAGCGCCTTCAGCGTATGACGCTTTCTCTGAACGATGAGTTCCGCGTAAGCAAAGGCATCAAACTCGGTGTAAACCTGAATGCCTCCCGCCAGCGTAACCCTTACAATGCCACAGCGGTATTGGATGATGCACGCAAAGTGATGCCTCATATTTCTTCAGGCACAAAACCTTTCCGCGTGAAGAACCCATATGGTTCGGATAGCGTGAATGTAAACCTGTATTCCGATGTATTCCGCGCCCTCCAGAACTCGGGTGTGGTCAATCCTTTGCTGGAACTGGAAAACAGATATGACAAGAACATTAGTTATGAGAACCGTTATGTAGGAAGTGTGTATGCCGATATCACGCTGCTCCGCAACCTGAATTTCCGTTCTACATTCTATGCCGATATCAGCAATGTGAACTCCCGGACCTATTCTCCGCTTTTCTATGCGTACGATCCCGGTACCAGCCTTCCCGTGCTGTACAGCAACCGTACCAGTGTAAGCGAGTTTGATGCTGATTGGAAAAAGTATCAGCAGGATTATATCCTGAACTACAAAAAATCCTTTGGCAGCCATAACTTCAATGCTACAGCCGGTTTCACTACCTTCTATTATGGTACATTCCAACGGAGCGCTACTTCCAGTCAGGGTACTGGTGCTACGGATCGTCCGATCCCGAATGATGAGCGCTTCTGGTATATCAGCAACGGATTTGGTTATGTAAACCAGGGTGCTGCTTCCTCTACTCAGAGTGAGTACACAACGGTTTCTTACCTGGCCCGTATCTTGTATAACTATCAGAACAAATATTACCTGAATGCTTCTTTCCGTGATGATGCCTCTTCACGTATCCCTGAGAAAAACCGCCATCAGCAGTTCTGGTCGGTAGGTGCTGCCTGGGAGCTTACCCGTGAAGATTTCATGATGGATCAGAACATCATCAACTTCCTGAAATTAAAGGCTTCCGTTGGTGTACTGGGTAACCAAAGTACATACGGTTTGTCGGGTGACTATCCTTCTTATCCTGGTCTGCGTGGTGGTACGGTGGTGCCCTTTGGCAACAACATCGTTACCGGTGCCCTTCCTGCTTATCGGGTGAACCCTGATCTGCGTTGGGAAACTGTAGCCGCTGCCGAGGTAGGGGTGGAAGTGAACGCGTTTGATAATCGCCTGCATTTTGAAGCCAACTACTATAACAAAACCACCAGAGACATGATGACCTATGTATCTTTAGGTTCATTGGGTCTGGATGACCAATTGGAAAATGGTGGTGAGATCCGCAACTGGGGTACAGAATTGTCCGCCAGCTGGGTACAGAAAGTAAACAACGACCTTACCATTAATTTCTCGGGTAATATCACCTTCATGGATAATGAAGTGAAGAGTGTGGCCTCGAGTCTTCCTGGTGGATTGATCATCCGCGCCTATGCCAACAATGGATCTGCTGAAGCCCGCACCATGCCGGGTAATCCCATTGGTTCGTTCTTTGGCTATGTGGTTGAAGGTTTGTATCAAACCAACCTGGATGTTCTTCTGTCGCCTCCTGCTTCTTCCCTCGGTGCATATCGTCCTGGTGACTTTAAATTCAAAGACACCAATGGTGATGGTGTGATCGATGCAAGTGACCGCGTGGTAATCGGTAACCCTTCTCCTGACTTCATCTATGGTGGTTCGATCAGTGCAAACTACAAGCGTTTCAACCTGGGTGTTGACTTTGGTGGAGTATACGGCAACGAAGTGTTCCGTGTATGGGGTTCTCTTGAATCTCCCTTCCAGCGTGTGAATTATCCTGCCTTCAAAACCGAAAGGTGGAATGGACCGGGTACTTCGAACTGGGAGCCTATCATCAGCCAGGCTGACCGTTTCAACTACAATGGTTCTACCTACAATATCGAAGATGGTAGTTATTTCCGGATCCGGAACCTGCAATTGGGCTATGATTTCGATCCTAAGATCCTGGGCAAAGCCCGTATCAAAGGTTTGAGAGTATTTGCTAACGTGCAGAACCTGAAGACCTGGAAAAAGAACAAAGGATACACTGCTGAATATGGTGGAGATGCGATCGGCTTTGGTTTCGACTTTGCCGGTGGTGCAATTCCGAGAGTGACAACCTTTGGCCTGAATGTTACGTTCTAATCTAATACTACTAAAGAAACAGGATATGAAAAAATACAATAAAATCTTCTGGAGCCTCCTGCTGGTGACCCTTGGGTTTGCTACTGTGACCGGCTGTAAGAAATTTCTTGACCGGAAGCCTTTGTCCGCTACCCTGGACGATTATGGCAGTGAGCTGGATGGCCAGGCAGTAGGTCTGTATGCGATCTTTAATACCTATGCAGGTTTTAATACCCTGCCTTGGATAGATTTCAACAGTATTCGCGATGACGATGCCCAAAAGGGAAGTAGTGCTACGGATGGTGCCGAGGTTGTAACAGAGTTTGAGACCTTCCAGTACACCAAAGACGACTGGGCTACCAACTCCTATTGGGATGACCACTTTTACATGGTCAACAAGTGTAACCAGTTGTTACACACTGCTTCGATCAATAATTTGTCCGATCCCTCCTCCTTACGGAACATGGGTGAGGCTTATTTCTTCCGCGCATATGCGTACTTCGAACTGTTAAGGGCTTATGGTCCTGTTCCGAAGATCGACTACTTCTATACTGTAGCTTCGGACGGTATTCAACCCAAATCAACCGAGGCTGTGATCTTTGCCCTCATTGATAAGGATCTGGATTCTGCGGTTAAATTGCTCCCCATCAACTGGTTCAACAGTACCACAAACAACAACCCTTTCCCTGGTCGTCTGACCTATGGAGCGGCTCGTACCTTGTGGGCGCAGACTTATATGTGGCGTCAGAACTGGGCACAAGCGTTGGCTCAGTGTAACCTCGTGATCGGATCCGGTCAGTATTCACTGGCTCCCAAGTTCATCGATGTATGGAAAGAAGGATTGAATGGTGCCGGTAAAAACGGTCCTGAGTCCATTCTGGAAATGCAGGCCTATCTCGGGCCCGGTGGTACGCCTGATTATGGTTCTTTCTATGGTGTTTCCCAAAACGTACGTCAGGGTGGTGCCGCACAAGAATGGAACCTGGGTTGGGGATGGAACACACCCACGGATAAACTGGAGAATGACTGGGATGATACCGATCCCCGCAAAGCGGCTACGATCCTTTATTCTGGTCAGTTCGATGGTGGCCCTGCTACCGGTGGTTTTGGTGCAACCCTGCCTGTCTACGGTCCTGGTACATCACTTGATCAGAAATACTGGAACAAGAAAGTATATTCTGACCCGGCTGTTCGTCAGGTAACTGGTACACAAACTTCTGGCTATCCCGCCTGGATCAACCACCGTGTGCTTCGTTATGCGGATGTGATCCTGATGAAAGCGGAAGCTTCCAACGAGTTGGGTGATGGCGCTACTGCCGAAGCCATGCTCGAACTGATCCGCGCCCGCGCCCGTGGTGGTGCCAGCGGTATTCTCCCTCATATTTCCTTTGTAAGTCAGGCGCAGATGCGTCAGGCGATCAAGGATGAAAGACGTTGGGAGTTCGCGATGGAAGGTTATCGTTTCAATGACCTCGTACGTTGGGGTGATGCCCTTTCTGTTCTGGGTCCTCTGGGATATACCGCTCGTTGTAACTACTATCCGATCCCTCAAAAAGCGATCGATCTGTCTGGCGGTGTTCTGGTTCAAAACCCCTTATGGTAAATCCTTTAATCGTTACTCATAAAACTTGTCCATATGCGACTTAACACAAAAAAGATAGCACAACTCCTCCTCATCGGGATACCCTTTGTATCGCTGGTGGGTTGTCAGAAGTTTTCGCGCCCGGCCCTGGGAGACTATCCGGAGGATGTTCCGGTGACGCCAACCACGCCGTTGCGTTTCTATGCCAGCTTTGATTCAACCACAGCGGATGACAAGCAGATCAATATCCGGTTTAAGGATAGTATCTCTGGTTATCCCTCCTTCTTCCCCAACAGTTCCCTGGGTATTACACCTGGTGTGCGCGGTACGGGTTTGAAAGGTGCTGATGGTGCGGCCCTGAACTACCTGAGTGCAAATGACTTTTCATCAGCTACCAGCTTTACGGTTGCCTTTTGGGAAAAGAACTCGGTACCTACTGGCGGAAACGCACAGTTTGCCTTTACCCTGCCAAACAAAGACTACTGGTCCAATACCTGTATGTTCATCCTGTTTGACCACACGGGTTCTGGTGCTACCACCGACTCGGCTGTTGTGAAATTCTATGTGAATGATAACAGCGGTGACAAATGGTTTGAGCTTGTAGGTGCCAACCGGATGCCTAACATCTATGATGGTAACTGGCACCACCTGGCTTTCGCATATAGCGAAACCACTTCGACCATGAGCATCTATCGTGATGGTGTATTGTACAAAGCCCTTGAGTGGACCGGTCACGGCCAGTTCAAAGTAACCCCCTCCAGCGTATTCAATGCAGTGGTGGGTGGTATGAACAAGCACGTATCGCTTCCTGGTCCCCAGGATAGCTGGATGGCCTCCTGGAAAGGAAGTCTCGACCAGTTCCGTTTGTACAATAAGGCTCTGAGTGATGCTGAGGTGTTGGCTCTTTATACGAACAAACTGTAACGTTTTTTTCAAGCAAGCAGCATAAGCAGTGCTAAGGGCTGAACATATTTATTATGTCAGCCCTTTTTTTTCTTAACCCTGAACGCTTTCATGAGTACCGGCTTGCCCACTTTTCGTCGTCGTTATGTCTTGCTTTTTTTGATGATCTCCGGTGTATTTCTGCTAACCCGTTGTATACCGGGTGGATCAAAAGAAAAAGAGAAAGAATCCCGGGTGGCATATTCCGATTTTGCCGGATCTGCTGCCTGTAAGTCCTGTCATGCCGATATACATGACGCGCATATAAACACGGCCCATTTTAAAACCAGCGCCGAGGCATCCCCGCAATCAATCCTTGGCTCCTTCAAAGAGGGGACCAATTCTTTCTCCTTCAATCCTTTAATCCAGGTCAAAATGGAGGAGCGAAAAGATGGCTTCTATCAGGTTGAATACGTTCACGGCGTAGAAAAAAGAGCCCGTCGTTTTGATATTTCGGTGGGCTCAGGCACGCGTGGACAAACCTATCTGTATTGGTGGGAAGATACCCTGGCCCAATTACCGATCTCCTATTTTACCTCTGTACATGAATGGACAAACAGCCCTGGTTATTCCAACCGGGTGAGGTTTGGCCGCCCGGTGACCGCGCGATGCCTGGAATGTCATTCCACCTTTGCTACCGTGACCACAGGGATGGGTGCCAAAATAGACCTGTTTGATAAAAAGGAGATCATTTACGGAGTGGATTGTGAGAAATGCCATGGCCCTTCGCTGAAACATGTAGAGTACCACCAAAGCAATCCAGGGGATACAGCTGGAAAATTCACCCTGAATCCCGCCCGCTTTAGCCGACAGCAGCAGTTGGACCTCTGCGCCGTTTGTCATGGTGGCAAATTGAAACAGACCAGCCCCTCCTTTTCCTTTTTAGCAGGGGATAAATTAGGGGATCACTTTAGTTTAGATACTATACATAAAACGGTGGCAGATATTGATGTACATGGCAACCAGTACGGAATGATGGCGGCCAGTCCCTGTTTTATCAAGAGCCAGATGACCTGTGGGAGTTGTCATGCTCCGCATGACAAAGAAAAGGGTAACACAGCCGTTTATGCGCAACGTTGTCAAAGTTGTCATAATACATTACATGTCAATGAATGTAAGCTAAAAGCCACTAAAGGTTCCGTAATTTTAAGCAATTGCTCCAGCTGTCATATGCCGGAGTTGCCTTCGGGCTCCATTATGGTGATACGACAAGGCGAACAAGTGCCAACCAAGGCTGGAATGCATACACATTTTATCTCGATCTATCCGGAATTGACCGATAAGGTTTTGGGTAACAAATAAATTTTATGAAACGACACTTGAGACTGATACTTCCTGTTCTATTGATTTTTATCTGGATCAGTTCCTGTAAACAAAAACCTGCACTTTTCAATATTCTTCCTGCGTCGCAAACAAAGATCGACTTTACCAATAAGCTCGAGAACAAACACCTTTTTAGCATTTTATATTATCTCTATTATTATAATGGTGGAGGTGTATCTACCGGCGATATCAACAACGACGGATTGCCGGATATTTATTTTACCGCCAATACGAAAGGGAATAATAAACTCTATCTCAACAAAGGCAATATGGTCTTTGAAGATATCAGTGAGAAAGCAGGTGTGAAAGGTGTTTCCGATTGGTGTAGCGGTTCCACCATGGCCGATGTGAATGGCGATGGCTGGCTTGACATCTATGTATCATCGGTGAATAACAAATATGGTTTAACCGGTCATAACCAACTTTTCATCAATAACAAGGACAATACATTTACCGATAAAAGTATTGCGTACGGATTGAATGTATCCGCTTTTACTACGCAGTCTGCATTTTTTGATTATGACCACGATGGCGATCTGGATTGTTATATCCTCAATCAATCGCATCAACCCAACGCGAATATCGTTCCCGCGGCCAATCGTACCCGTACTGATTCACTGGCGGGGGACCGGTTATATCGTAATGATCTGAAGACAACAGGAAAATTCACCGATGTATCGGCAGAAGCCGGAATTTATCAGGGTAACCTGGGCTATGGTCTCGGTATTAGTATCGCAGACTTTAATAATGATGGATGGGAAGATATCTATGTGGGAAATGATTTTCACGAAAACGATTACTACTATATCAACCAGCAAAATGGCAAATATGTGGATGAAGGCGCCCAACATTTTGGGCATTACAGCCGCTTTAGCATGGGAAATGATGCCGCCGATTTCAACAACGACGGCATGATCGATATTGTTACGGTGGACATGCTTCCGCCGGATGAGAAGACCATGAAGACCTATGGTAGCGATGAGAATTACGACATCTACAATCTGAAACTGACCGGTAATGGTTATCAGGACCAGGTGTCGCGCAACTGTTTACAATTAAACCATAACAACGGCGCCTATTTTAGCGATATCGCTTTACAAGCCGGTATGCACGCTACCGACTGGAGCTGGTGTCCGCTGATGGCGGATTTTGACAATGATGGAAATAAAGACCTGTTTATTTCCAGTGGTATCGTAAAGCGGCCGGTTGACCTCGACTATGTTCGCTTTGCTTCCGATCTCAAAGCCAAGGGGATGGATGCTACTGATAAATTTGATGATGAAGCCATCAAGGCCATGCCCGATGGAGCGATACACCCATTCTTTTTTAAAGGGGATGGAAAACTGAGTTTTACCGAAGTAAGCAAAGAATGGGGAACGGGCGGCCTTAAAGGTTTTTATAATGGCTCTGCCTATGCCGACCTCGACAATGATGGTGACCTGGACATGGTGATCAATGTACTGAATGCCACCAGTTTTGTAATGGAGAACAAGATGGCGAAAAAGAGTTTTCTTTCGCTCACCCTGAAAGGAGATAGCTTAAATACAACAGGTATTGGTGCGAAGACCTGGCTATTTACCAAAAACGGGATGCAGTATCAGCAGTTGATGCTGACCCGTGGGTTTCAATCTTCTTCTGATACGAGGCTTCATTTTGGCTTGGATTCACTTACCACTGTGGATAGCCTTCTTGTGGTGTGGCCTGATCAACGTTTTGAAGTTTTGCGAAATGTAGCGGTCAATCAGCGGTTGAACCTGGAGCAGAAGAATGCTACAGGTATATTTGATGCCAGCACCTATTTTACTCCACACGAAGTTCCCTTCAAAGACGTGACAGATGAAGTGGCCCTGGATTGGCGGCATAAGGAGAATGGATTTGTGGATTTTAATATTCAATACCTCATTCCCCATAAACAAAGTACACGTGGTCCGCGCATAGCCGTGGCCGATGTGAATAAAGACGGGTTGGATGATTTTTATGTTTGTGGTGCCAAGGGACAACCCGGCGCTATGATGCTTCAGCAAGCGGGAGGCCGATTTGTGGCCATAGATACTACCTTGTTCAAAGTTTTTGCCGTTTGCGAAGAAGTAGATGCTGAATTCTTTGATGCCAATGGAGATGGATACCTTGATCTTTGGACTGTAAGCGGCGGCAATGAAATGCCAGCCAATGAAAACGCGTCAGCCGATCATCTTTACCTTAATGATGGGACCGGGCATTTCAAGATTGCTTCGGGAGCCCTACCATTCATGACCGAGAATAAATCCTGTGTAACGACGGCCGATATTGATAAGGATGGTGACCTGGATGTGTTTGTTGGGTTTTTGTCGGACATACGTAAATACGGGATGCCGCAGAGTTCATATCTCTATCTGAATGATGGCAAGGGTAAATTCAAGGTGGCACCTACACCCACAATGAACCTGCTCAAGATCGGTATGGTTACCGACGCACAGTTTACAGATCTGAATAAAGATGGCTGGCCCGACCTGGTGGTGGCAGGTGAGTTCATGCCCATTAAAGTGTACATGAATAATAAGGGGATATTTGAAACCACTGATCTTCCCGGAAGTTCAGGCATCTGGCAACGTTTGCTGATGACCGATGTGAATGGCGATGGTAATATGGATTTTCTCGCTGGTAACTGGGGACATAATAGTAAACTCTGGACCGGTAAGAATGGTCCTGTGAAACTCTACACCCGGGATTATGATAACAATGGTTCTTTTGAGCAGATCATGTGTTATACCATCAATGATAAGCAATACACCTTTCTGGCCAAGGATGAATTGGAAAGGGCCTTGCCTGTTTTGAAAAAGGCCTACCTCTCGTACAGCGAAGTAGCCGGTAAGGATGTGAAGTACGTGTTCTATGACCTGTTCAAGAATTATACAGAAGCAACAGCGGAAGTGTTGGGGTCTTCCTGTTTTCTGGGAGATGGCAAAGGAGGTTTCCGCCGCATCGATCTGCCGGGAGAACTGCAATTGGCACCGATGATGGCCATCTTGCAGGATCCGTCGGCCAAGCAACCGACCTATATAGCCGGGGGGAATTTTTATGGCGTGTTGCCTTATGAAGGAAAATATGACGCGTTGTTGCCAACCCGGTTTTACTATGATAATAAAAAGGAAACCTTTGTCATTGGCTCAGTTACGCCGGTAAAAGGAGAAGTGCGGGATTTGCAATGGATTAAAAGAGGAGGCGTGGAGGAGTTGATGGTGGGGAGGAATAATGAAAGGATGGCTGTCTTGACCAGGATTAACAAAGATTAACCGGGATTTTGGGATTGAATTTTTGGATTTGTTTTTATGATGCTTTTTTAAATTATAAATATACTGTTATGATGAAGGGAAAAGGCGGGGTGCAGCGTATGATGTACCTGTTATTGATCACAGGAGCTGTGTCGATCAACTCGAATTGTAAGAAGGGTAGTGGTGGAAATGGTGGAGATCCACCCGATCCGGTAGCCACCACGATCACCCTGGAGAATTGGGTGACGCGAGGTGACCAGACCGCATTGGTTGAGAAGCAGGGTAATTTGGTTTCGGGTACAGTGACGGCCGGTATGCCCACGATTGATGTGGATTCGGCGAGCCGATACCAAACAATGGATGGGTTTGGATTTGCTTTGACAGGAAGCAGTGCCTATGTGATCAATAAACTTCCGGCTCCGCAAAAGGCCAGTTTGTTACAGGAGTTGTTTGGTACTGCTGCCAATTCCATTTCGGTGAGTTATTTGCGGATCAGTATCGGTGCTTCCGACCTGAGCCCCGAAGTATTTAGTTACAATGATCTTCCTACCGGGCAAACCGATCCCACTTTGGCCCAATTCAGTTTGTCAAAAGATACGGTGGACCTGATTCCTTTATTAAAGGAAATTCTTCTCATTAATCCTTCTATCAAGATCATGGCATCTCCCTGGAGTGCTCCGGTCTGGATGAAGGATAATGGCAGTTCCATTGGGGGAAGTTTACAAACCCAGTATTATTCGGTCTATGCCCAGTATTTTGTCAAATACCTTCAGGCCATGAAGGCAAAGGGCATTACGATCGATGCCATAACTGTACAGAATGAACCCCAGCACGGAGGGAATAATCCCAGCATGGTGATGAGCGCCGGTCAGCAGGGTGATTTTGTGAAAAATCATTTAGGGCCCGCATTTCAGGCAGCCGGGGTTACGGCCAAGATCATCATCTGGGACCATAACTGTGACAACCCCAATTATCCCATTACGATCCTGAGTGATCCTGCAGCGAAGGCCTATATTGATGGAACCGCTTTTCACCTGTACGGGGGAGATATTTCTGCCCTGTCAACAGTAAAGAATGCCCATCCTGATAAGAACCTTTATTTCACGGAGCAATGGACGGGTGCTAATAGTAGTTTTTCCGGTGATCTGCAATGGCATGTAAAGAATGTGCTCGTTGGTTCTGCGCGCAATCATGCCAAAGCCATCATTGAATGGAACCTGGCCAGCGACCCCAATTACGATCCACATACACCCGGTGGTTGCAGTGAGTGTAAAGGCGCGATCACTGCTACGACCACCAATTTTACCCGTAATGTGAGTTACTACATCATAGCGCATGCCTCCAAATTTGTACCTATGGGGTCGGTGCGTATTGGCAGTAATGATGCGGGAGGGATTTATACGGCGGCCTTTGTTCGTCCGGATGGTAAGAAAGTGCTGGTAGCGGTGAATGATAATGCCTCCAACACCACTTTTGTGATCAAGTATAAAGGCAGCACGGTACAAGCCTCGCTCACCAAGGGAGCGGTAGGTACCTATTTGTGGAATTGATCAAACCCAAAAACAACCAATTATGAAATATAGATTATTGATCCTCGGCGTGGTCATTTTTGCAGGCTGCAGCGAGCAGCAAAAAAGCAAGACCCCTGTTGCATCTGACTATTCCGTTGATGGCAAAACAGCGTATGTATATGCCACAGCCGACAGCAGTTCCCTTCGTTTATCCCTGACCGATTCACTTTCGTTCAAGGATATGGGCCAACCTTTCGAAACACAGATCTGTGTGTTTGTGGATCCCGATAAAACCTACCAAACCTATTTTGGTATTGGTGCGGCACTGACCGATGCATCGGCAGAAACTTTTTACAAACTTCCTAAAGACAAACAGGAAGAATTGCTGCGGGCCTATTTTGATAAGGAAAAAGGCATCGGCTATACTGTGGCGCGTACCAATATCAACAGTTGCGATTTCAGCAGCGATATGTACACCTATGTAAAAAAGGATGATAAAGAGCTGGCAAGCTTTGATATTTCCCATGACAAGAAATACAAGATCCCCTTTATCAAAGAAGCCATGAAGGCAGCCGGAGGTTCGCTCAATCTGTTTGCGAGTCCCTGGAGTCCTCCAGCCTGGATGAAGAACAACAATAATATGCTGCAGGGTGGCAAACTCAAGCAGGATTTCTATGATACCTGGGCCATGTATTATACCAAGTTCATCAAGGCTTATGAAGCGGATGGTGTACCCGTGTGGGGCATATCCGTTCAAAATGAACCCATGGCCACGCAACGTTGGGAAAGCTGTATCTATACAGCCGAAGAAGAAAGAGATTTTTTAAAGAATCATCTTGGTCCGGTGATGGAACGCGAAGGGTTGAAAGAAAAGAAGATCATCGTGTGGGATCATAACCGCGACCTGATGTACCAGCGTGCACAGACCTATTTCAGCGACCCTGAAGCGGCCAAGTATGCCTGGGGTATCGGTTTTCACTGGTATGAAGACTGGAGTGGTGGGACGCCGATGTATGATAATGTACGTCGGGTGTATGAATCCTTCCCTGACAAGAACATTTTCTTTACTGAAGGTTGTGCCGAGAGTTTTGACAGCACCCGGTACAATGCCTGGGTTTTAGGTGAAGAGTATGGCCGTTCCATGATCAATGATTTCAACAATGGCATGGTAGGCTTTACCGATTGGAATATTCTGTTGGATGAAACAGGCGGTCCCAACCATGTACAGAATTTCTGTTTTGCACCGGTACATGGCGATACCCGTTCCGGCCAATTAATTTACACGAATGCCTATTACTATATTGGTCATTTTTCCAAATTCATTCAGCCAGGAGCCAAGCGTATTGCAGCCGCACCGAGCCGGAGCCAGTTGCTGGCGACTGCTTTCCAAAACCCCAATGGCAAGATCGTGACCGTGGTGATGAACCAGTCGGATAAGCCTGCGTCTTATTTTGTTTGGGTGAAGGGAAAGGCTGTGGAAGTGAAAGCGATGGCGAGGTCGATAGCGACGGTGGTGTTTTGAGACGTGAGGCGGGAGAGACGTGAGGCGTGAGGCGTGAAACGTGAGAGACGTGAGGCGAGAGAGACGTGAGAGACGTGAGACGTGAAACGTGAGTTAACAGCTCACGACTGACGTCTCACGTCTCACGAAAAAATATAAATATGAAATCAAATTATAAAGCCCTATTCTTCGCAATAACCCTCCTGGTTGGTTCCTGCAGCGACAAAGGCAGCACACCGCCCAATCCGAAAGTGCCGCTGATGCGGGAGGTGACGATTGATAATGTTGTAGCGGGGAGTGAGGTGGTGTACAATGTGCGCTCACAGCCGGTGATCCGGATCAAGTTTAGTGAGCCACTGGATCCGGCAACGATCGCCAATGCCGTTTCATTAACAGAGTCGGTGAGCGGCAGTACGGCAGCGATAACCAGTACGCTTACCAATCAGGATTCGGTTATACAGGTACAGGTGAGTACGCCATTGCTTTTTTTATCCAAATACCGGGTAACGGTGAGCACGGCCGTAAAATCTTCCACAGGTGGGGCGCTTTATGCACCCGTTCCGCGCAACTTTATGACGGGTATTGATTCTTCCCGCAAGTTTCCGGCGATCACGGAAGATTCATTGATGACGCTGGTACAAAAACAAACCTTTAAATATTTCTGGGATTTTGGCCACCCTGTAAGTGGACTGGCCCGCGAGCGCAATACCTCGGGTGATCTCGTTACCTCTGGTGGATCGGGTTTTGGCATCATGACCATACCTGTTGCCATTGAAAGAGGGTTTATTACCCGTGCGGAAGGATTGGCCCGTATGCAAAAGATCGTTGGTTTTTTAACCAATACAGCCGTTAAAGTAAAAGGGGCCTATCCCCATTGGCTGAATGGCGCCACCGGGGCCATCATTCCTTTTAGTACGAATGACAATGGCGCCGATCTGGTGGAAACCTCTTATCTCATCATGGGTCTGCTCACGGCCCGGCAGTATTTTGATGGAACCAATGCGGCCGAGATCAGTCTTCGGGCAGATATCAATACGTTGTATGAGAATGTGGAGTGGGATTGGTTTCGGAACAGCAATCAGAATGTATTGTACTGGCATTACAGCCCCGACAAGGGATGGATCATGAACATGCCCATACGTGGTTGGAATGAATGTCTGATCACCTATGTATTGGCTGCTTCTTCGCCTACGCATGGGATTCCAAAAGCAGTTTACACAGGCGGCTGGGCAGGAGGCACCGGGTTTATCAATGGAAATAGTTATTACGGATACACCCTTCCGCTTGGGCCAAGCCAGGGTGGCCCCCTGTTCTTTGAACATTATTCCTTTATGGGGATCAACCCGAATGGATTGAGTGATGTATATGCCAATTATGCCACACAGACTAAGAACCATACCCTGATCAATTATCAATATTGTAAAACCAACCCCAAAGGATGGCAGGGGTATAGTGACAGTTGCTGGGGATTGACGGCCAGTGATATCCCGGCGGGATATACAGCCAGCTCGCCCACGAATGATATTGGCGTGATTGCGCCTACGGCGGCGCTGTCCTCTTTTCCGTACACACCGACCGAGTCCATGAAGGCCTTGAAGTTTTTCTATTATGTACTGGGAAATAAGATCTGGAAGGAATATGGGTTTGTGGATGCCTTTTCCGTTCAGGAGCCCTGGTTTGCGCCATCGTTCTTGGCGATTGACCAGGGACCGATCATTGTGATGATCGAGAATCATCGGACAGGGTTGTTATGGGATCTGTTTACCAGTTGTCCCGAAGTAAAATCAGGGATGTTGAACCTTGGATTTATCGCACCCTATCTATAGAGCAGGGATGTGGTTTAATTAATAAATGAAACGAATCGTCATAGCGTTGTTGATGAGTTTTGTCTACACAGCCAATGCCCAGCTGGGGGCGCCGGTTTACCTGCAAAATTTTGGGCAGGGGATCGGTACTGCCGTCCTGCCCGGGCCACCCCTGGCTGCCGGACTCACCTCATATACCTATAGCGATCAGTTATGCCCGCCTCCGGGTTCCTATTGCCTGGCGAGAAGAACGAATGTCAACAGTTGTTTCAATAATGAGTGGATCGATATACGACGTGATGACGATTATGATATGGATTTTGGGAATATGATGATCGTGAACAGCATAGCCAGTACCACAAAAAAGATCGTGTATGCCGACACGGTGGCCGCTTCCGTATGTCCGGGTACTACCTATCGGTTTGGATTTGCCACATATAACCTGGATAATCCACTTGAGGTTTGTCCGAATTCGGTGGACCTGCCGATTTTCCACATGAATATCATGGACCGTAATGGAAACCTCATTCGGCATGCAGTAACTCCGCAAATAAATTACGGCCCTGTTGCTCCCCCTGATCAAGGATACCGACTGGCGAGATATTGGATGGATTTTGTTGTACCTGCCGGGGTGGATAAGATTCAATTGTCCATTGAGCTGGATCCTACACTTGCCCGTTGTGGCGATGATTTTGCTTTTGACCGGGTTTTCATTTCTGCGGTGGGACCAACGGCTTCAATCTGGTACGACAACGAACCTCCCACCACCTTTATAAAATCCTTGTGTTATCAGGAAAATGGTTCAGTTCCGATGTCGGGTATGGTGGGCGCCTACTACGGCAACACCTCTTATCAATGGCAACAGAGTGTGGATTCCGGTTTGACCTGGAGTGATATTCCCGGGGCCACAGCCCTTCAGTACAGTACGGTTTACACAGCGCCTGATTCATTCCTGTACCGGTTGAGTGCTGGAGAAACCTTCAATATCGCCAACCCTGCCTGCCGCGTTGTATCCAATGTGATCCGGGTAAATGTGGACGGCCCGCCTGTTTTTACGGTGCAATCCAATTCACCCGTATGCGCCGGATCGCCCTTGCAATTCAAGGCTGAAGGGGCCGTTTCCTATACCTGGACGGGGCCAAATGGGTTCTATGATAATATCGCACAACCGCATATCTATTTTTCATCCCTGCGCGATAGCGGGGTTTATCGGGTAGAAGCTGTTTCATTGGGTGGATGCTGGGGCGAAGATAGTGTACGGGTACGTATCAATGGTATCGATGTCGATGCAGGCCCCGATACAGTGATCTGTAAAGGAGAGCCTGTTCCGCTATTTGCCGCTGCAGGGGCCCGGTATGAATGGAGCCCTTCCACCGGGCTGAGTTCCTCTTTTACCCGCCAACCCATTGCGCGTCCTGAAAGCAGTACCCTGTATACCGTAACGGTCACGAGTGCCGACGGCTGTCAGGATACGGCGCAAGTTCAAATTCGGGTACGCAATGCCGTTACCCTTAAAGCGGCGATCGATGGAATAAGCCACCTGTGTATTACCTACGATTCAGCATCCTTTGAAGATAAAAGCAGTGGAGTGATCACCAAACGCTGGTGGGATTTTGGCAATGGCCAAACAGATACCCTGGCCAAACCCGCGATGCAATATTATTCTACCTACCCCGGTGAACCCGATCGGATCGTGCGATTGGCTGTACAGGATACCGCCGGTTGTGTGGATACAGCCTATCATTCCCTGGAAGTACATGATAATTGTTATATCGCTGTGCCCAGTGCCTTTACACCCAATGGAGATGGAAAGAATGACCTGCTTGGCCCTACCAATGCCTTTAAGGCCAGGGACCTGACCTTCACGGTTTACAACAGGGCAGGACAGAAAGTATTTGAAAGCCGTGATTATGCACAACGTTGGGATGGCCGGGTAGGAGGGCAGGAGCAAAATACAGGAGTGTTTGTTTGGTTGTTAACGTATACAGATACTTTAGGGAAACGTATCCTTCAGCGAGGGACGGTTCTTTTGATCAGATAAACTTCTGTGCTTTCTGTGTCCCGAAGCTTCGGGACACAGAAAGCACGGAATTAAATGGACGGTATATGAAAAAGTGGATTTTATTATTTGCACTTTTATTTTCTCTGGGTATACATGCCCAGAAAGCCCCGGTTGGATTTGACCCGACCAAGCGGCCGAAGGACTTGTCGGATTCAGCGCTGCTTGATCTGGTGCAGAAGCAAACCTTTCGGTATTTCTGGGACTTTGCCCACCCGGTGAGTGGATTATCACGCGAGCGGAGCAATGTTAGCTATGGATATGGCTCGGAGACCTGTACCATTGGTGGAACCGGTTTTGGTGTGATGAGTGTAATTGTAGCGGCGGAACGCAAATGGATCACCCGGGATACAGCGGCTAAGTTTTTATTAAAGATGGTCAACTTCCTGCTTAAAGCTGATGCCTATCATGGTGTATTTCCCCATTGGATGAACGGGGAAACAGGGAAGACCATTCCCTTCAGCCGCAAAGATGATGGCGCTGATCTGGTAGAGACCTCTTATCTCTTCCAGGGACTGCTTTGTGCCCGACAGTATTTTAATACAAGCGATCGGGTAGAAAGGGAACTTCGTCAACGGATACAATGGTTATGGAAGGGGATCGAGTGGAACTGGTTTACCAATAACCAGGAAGTGCTATACTGGCACTGGAGCCCCAACAATGGCTGGGCAATGAATTTTCCTGTACGGGGATTTAATGAGTGCCTGATCATGTATATACTGGCCTTATCGGATACAGAACAGTATCCCGTCAGTCCCGATGTTTATCACAATGGGTGGGTACAAAGCAGTTTCTTTAAGAACGGGAAAGAATTTTATGGTATAAAACTTCCTCTGGGATTTGATTATGGCGGGCCATTGTTCTTTTCGCATTATTCCTTTCTCGGGCTTGATCCCCATGGATTGAAAGACCGCTATGCTGATTACTGGGAGCAGAATCGCAACCATACATTGATCAACAGAGAACATTGTATTCGCAACCCCAATGGGTTTAAAGGCTATGGGGCGAATAATTGGGGACTTACCGCCAGTGATACCTATAATGGATACGCGGCACATTCACCTACGGAAGACCTGGGGACGATATCCCCGACCGCGGCCCTGAGTGCTTTTCCCTATACACCTGAATACAGCATGCAGGCACTGAAACATTTTTATTTTGACCTGGGCGATAAGCTCTGGTCAGAATACGGATTTATTGATGCTTTTAATGAAACAAAAAATTGGTATGCGAAAAGCCACCTGGCGATTGACCAGGGGCCGATCATTGTGATGATTGAAAACCATCGAAGTGGGTTGTTGTGGAAATTATTCATGAGCTGTCCGGAGATAAAAAGTTCGTTGGGCCGGCTTGGCTTTACGAGCCCTTACTATAAATAATTCATCTGCGTCTCTGTGCCTCTGTAGTGTCAAAAAACCACAGAGGCGCAGAGGCACAGAGAAAAAACAAAATTATGATTAAAAAAGTAATGTTTTTTGGTTTTTGGGTACTTGCTACAGTCGTTATGAGTGCTCAAACCAAATCCCGTTCCCTTACAAAAGGCAAATACGGCGATGGTCCCGATAGCATAGCCCCTGTGGGGGTAATTAAGGGATTGAGTGATGATGCCTTGCTGGAAACAGTACAACGGCAAACCTTCCGGTTCTTCTGGCATGGGGCACATCCGGTAAGCGGATTGGCTCTGGAGAGAAGCAATACCGTTTTGGCTGAGCATTACTGGGATTATATCAATGAAGCCTGGGATGAACCCAATTTCAGCAAGACCAAATTTGGCCCGGATGCGGGTGCTATCGGGGGTACCGGATTTGGCATCATGAGTACCATTGTTGCCGTAGAAAGGGGATGGATAGGAAAGGACACTGCGGTGCGCCGGCTGATTCAGATCGCGGATTTTCTGATCAATGCTGATTGTTATCATGGCATCTATCCGCATTTTATGAATGGCCGTACGGGGAAGACCATCAAATTCGATCGGTTGGATGATGGGGCTGATATTGTAGAGACCTCCTATCTGCTGATGGGATTTCTCTGTGCCCGCGAGTATTTTAACGGTAACACGCCCCGCGAAGTGTATCTCCGCAAACGCGTTGACCAGATGTGGGGTGCGGCAAACTGGAACTGGCATTCCAATGGCGAAAATAAACTGTACTGGCACTGGAGCCCCAACAATGGGTTTGATATGAACTTCCCGGTATGGGGCTGGAATGAATGTCTCATTACCTATATCATGGCCGCGGCTTCTCCCCGGCATCCTATTTCCAAAGCCGTCTACGATGGTAGCTGGGCTGGGAGTTTTGGTTTCAAGAATGGCAAAGAATATTATGGCATGAAACTTCCCCTGGGGAATTTTGACAAAGGGGGCCCGCTCTTTTTTGTTCAATATACTTTTCAGGGAATTGACCCCAATGGCCTCGTCGATTCACTTGGAATCAATTATTTTGAGCAGGGGAAAAATCATACCCTGATCAATAGGGCCTATTGCATCGAAAACCCCAAGCAGTATAAGGGATATAGTGAAAAAGGATGGGGGCTGACAGCGGGAGACAGTTATAAAGGCTATGTGGCGCATTGTCCCGAAGTAGATTTTGGCGTGATACAACCCACGGCCGCCATTTCCTCCATGCCCTATACGCCCAAAGAAAGTATGGAGGCTTTGCGTTATTTCTATGAAGAACTCGGTTCTAAGATATGGAGCAAGTATGGATTTGTAGATGGGTATAGTATTCACCATAACTGGTATGCCAAGAGCCACCTGGCCATCGATCAGGGGCCTATCATTACCATGATCGAGAACCACCGTACACAGATGCTGTGGAAATTATTCATGAAGATCCCGGATGTGCAGAATGGATTGAAGCGGTTAGGGTTTTCCAGTCCGTGGATAAAATAGATGTTGGATGTTGGATGTTGGTGGTTTGCATCCAACATCCAACATCCGACATCCAACATCTCAAAATCATCAACACTCAAATATTACCATCATGTCCCCAACGATCTCTCGCCAAAAATTCCTTCAGCAAACCGCCATGGCAGGTGCTGCTGTACTCTTGTCCTCCCTCGAGGGTTTTGCCCAGAGCCGACCCGATAAAAAACTTCGCGTAGCCATCATTGGTTGCGGTAGTGTAAGTGGCCGGTATATTCCCCACTTGCAGTCATCACCACATATTGAGATCGTCAGCCTTTGTGATATCAAACCCGAGCGGGCGGTATCACGGAATGAGGAGTACAAAGTGGGCGCCCAGGTATATCCGCATATCGATGCCCTGCTCAAAGGTGTGCCATTTGACATGATGGTCACCCTGACCGATATGCAGCAACACGGTCAACTCAACCGTAAGGCCCTGATGGCCGGTAAACATGTATGGAGTGAAAAGCCGATGGCCAATACCTATGCCGAAGGCAAAGCCCTGCTTGATCTGGCGCGTAGCAAAAAACTCAAATTGTGGGGAGCCCCGGCTGTGGTGAATAGTCCACAATTCGCCTTTATGAGTAAATGTATTCAGGAAGGTAAACTCGGCCGTGTATCCAGCGCCCACGGACAGTATGGACATACCGGTCCGGGTTGGAGTGCATTTTTTTATGAGAAAGATGGTGGAAGCATGCCCGATCTCGGGGTGTACAATATCGCCACATTGACCGGGTTACTTGGACCTGCCCGATCAGTAATGTCCATGACCAGTATCGTAAACCCGGAGAGAACCGTGGATGATAAAGGAAAGATCAAGGTAGTGGCGGAGGACAATGCGCATATCCTGATGATGCATGATAAGAATGTGATCAGTCATGTGATGTGCGGGTTCTGTTATTTTGATCCACATGGGCATGTGGGCAAGGATCAGAAACTTCATTCCGTACAGATCTATGGGGATTATGGAAACCTGCGATTGATCGGATATGATTGGGAAACTAATGGTGTGTATCTCGATGATTCCTGGGACGAGCCTGCCAAAATCCACCAGGTGGATTCAGAAGGATATGTATGGCAGGAAGGAGCGACCAAAGTAGGTGAATCCATTTTAACAGGCATCGAACCCCGGATCAATGTAGAACATACCCTGCATGTACTGGAAGTGATAGAAGCAGCGAGAAAATCGTCAGCGACCGGTACCCGGATCAATCTTAAGAGTAAATTCAAATGGCCCATGGTATAGGCCGGGGTAAGAATCTATATGCAACTTAAGAATAAGAATATCGTCATCATTGGGGGCACTACCGGTATTGGTTTGTCAGCAGCCCGTGCCTTTGCGGCACAGGGTGCCCACCTGGTCGTAGTAGGCAGAAAAGAGGAAAGTGTAAAAGAGGCGCTTGCCGCATTGGGTGCGCATGCCAAAGGATTAGCCGCAGACGCTACCCATTCCGATACGGCTGAACAGGCCATCGCGCTCTGCGAACAAAGCTTTGGCGGGTTTGACGGACTCTATCATGTAGCCGGAGGAAGTGGCCGCAAAATGGGGGATGGGCCTTTGCATGAACTTACGCTGGAAGGTTGGAACAAAACACTTGAGTTGAACCTCACTTCCCTTATGTTGTCAAACCAGGCGGCGGTACGTGCCTTTTTACAACAGGGACGTGGAGGAACGATACTCAATATGGGATCGGTACTGGGATATTCGCCTTCCCCCCAGTTTTTTTCAACGCATGCTTATGCCGCGGCCAAATCGGCCATCATTGGATTTAGTAAATCCATTGCGGCCTATTATGCCCATCAAAATATCCGGGTGAATGTAATTGCCCCGGCTTTGGTGGAAACACCGATGGCGCAGCGGGCAGCCAATGATGAAGCGATATTGGATTTTATAAAAAATAAACAACCCCTCGATGGAGGACGTATCGGACAACCAGAGGACCTGGATGGATTGGCGGTGTATTTTATGAGTGAGTATTCAAAGTTTACTACAGGTCAGGTGGTGGCGGTGGATGGAGGCTGGGGGATTGGGGGGTGAATGGTGAATAGTGAATGGTGAATGGTGAATAGTGAATAGTGAATGGTGAATAGTGAATGGTGAATTGTGAATGGTGAATTGTGAGTAAAGAACTATTTATCTGGAATAGGACATTTCTTATTCACTATTCACCATTCACAATTCACCTTAACACAAGATTACTATATGCACACAACTATCGGCATAGACTTAGGCGGCACCCGCATCAAAGCGGTGGTCATTGATCGGGAGGGAAAGCTCCTGCATCAGCGCTATGCCGAAACACGTGATGGAGCTGATGCGGTGTGGAAGCAGGTGGTAAAAGAAACGGTCGCAGAACTAAAGGCTGTCGTAGGCGAAAAGGATATACCCGTTGGTATCTCCGCGCCAGGACTGCCCAATGCCGACAATACGGCTATCGCGCATATGCCCGGACGTATGGATGGGTTGGAAGGATTTAACTGGAGCCAACATCTGCAATCACCTGCGTGGGTATTGAATGATGCTGTAGCGGCTATGATGGCTGAGGCGGGTTTTGGAGTGGCCAAGGGAAAAAAACATGTGGTGATGCTGACCCTGGGTACAGGTGTTGGTGGCGCCATTTTGATTGATGGCCGTCCTTACCAGGGAGCATTTGGCAAAGCCGGACATATTGGGCACATGGTTATTGATGACGAAGGTGATTGTGATGTAACCGGTATGCCCGGGAGTCTGGAAGACTGTATCGGTAATTGCACCGTAGAGAAAAGAAGTAAGGGAAAATTTAGTTCTACCGCACAATTGGTGGAAGCCTATCGGGCCGGAGATGAGTGGGCAAAAGAAGTGTGGTTGCGGTCGATCAAACAACTGGCGATCGGATTGGCCTCGGTGACAAATATCCTCTCACCCGAGTTGATCGTATTGGGTGGAGGCATCACTACCGCCGGTGCTGATCTTTTTGAACCATTGGAAAAGTTTATGGCCACATACGAGTGGAGGGCAGGGGGACATAGCGCGAAAATTGTGCAGGCAGGATTTGGGGATATGGCCGGTGCGATCGGGGCAGGCTATTTTGCATCTCAACAACCTTGATTTCACGCAACGAGCGCAAAGAATCAGACGCTCGCAGCGGCCGCCTCAATCTTTGTGCCCGCTGCGAGAAATAAAAATAACTATGACACCAACAATACAATATTTAGATCACTGCGTAACGATCCTCGAAAAGATACGCGCGCAACAAGATCAAATTCAGCAGGCCGCCAGGTGGTTTGCCGATAGCATACTCGCCGGGCGGGTTGTACACACCTTTGGTTCGGGCCACAGCCGCATCATGGTCGAGGAAATGTGGCCACGGTATGGTTCCTTTCCCGGGTTTAATCCTATTGTGGAGTTATCGCTTACTTATCACAACAATGTGGTGGGGGCAAATGGACAGCGCCAGGCCATGTTCCTGGAGAATGTATCCGGATTGGCCGAACGTATCCTCCGAAATTTTTCATTAGATGAAAAAGATTGCGCCCTGGTGGTCTCTTCCAGTGGGTGCAATATTGTTCCGGTTGAAATAGCTGAATTGTTTCAGCAAAAAAAGATCAAGGTCGTGGCCCTGGTCACCACGGATCATTTGAAAACCAGTACCAGCAAAAGAAAGGATGGAAAGAAGCTGAGTGATTTTGCCGATCTCGTACTTGATACAGGGGCACCATCCGGTGATTCCATGGTATATGTAGATGGATTGGAGACACCAGTATCACCAGGTTCTACCGTAGGTGGCGCCATGATCGTGAATTGCATCAAGGCCGAAGTGGCGCGCTTGCTTACTGCCGCCGGTCAGCCACCTAAAGTGCTTACCGCTGCATCGGTGGTAGGTGCAGAGAAGGCAACGGCATTGTTTGAAGCGGCGTATGATGAGCACGGAAGACGGCTTGGCCAGCTATTAGCTATTAGCTATTAGCTCTCAACTTGAGTGACATTGAAGTTTTGATTTTGAAATGAACAATAAAGACAGGTTTGAATTCTAAAATATATTTTAATAATCTAAAAAACTAATGGCTAAATGCTAACAGCTAAAAGCAAACAGCCCCTTCCTAAAACCAAAAGCACCCCCATGCACCCCATTCGCACCACAGTTGTAGGTTCCTATCCCTTTCCCGGCTGGCTTGAGTTTGGCTCCCGGAATATGAATCAATTTGGCGCAGCCGATATTGAAGAAATGATCGAAGACGCGGTCATCGCCGCGATCCATGATCAGGTAACCGCCGGACTTGATGTCATCACCGATGGGGAGCAAACCCGTCTTGATTTCAATCTTTCCTTTTACGGATATATTGAGAATATTGAAAACAACGAGACCGAGACCCGAAAGTTTGGTCCGCCTGCCCACGACCAGCGTGGAAAGAACAATATCACCGGTGAACTAAAGGCCCCGAACGGACTGGGTGCAGTGAAAGAATATTTACGGTTAAAAAAATTAGCCCCTGCCGGTCCGGTACTCAAAGCCAGTATCCCAGGGCCTTATACCCTGAGCGGACGTTTATTACCCAATGATAAATACAAGAACCGCTTTGATATCACAGAGGCCTTATTACCCATCATCAGCAAAGAGCTGGAAGCACTGGTGGCGGCAGGTTGCACCGAGATCACGGTAGATGAACCTTCAATGAGTTGTTATGCGTACAAAGAAGATACCAAACGGTTTGTGGACATTTTCAACCGCACCGTAAAACCCATTGTTGGAAAATGCAATCTCAGTACGCATTTATGCTTTGGTAATTTCAAAGGCCGACCAGTGGGATATCGCAGCATCAAACCCATGTTGCCCGATTTTCTGGATATGACGGTGGATGAGATACATATTGAAATGGCGAACCGAGAGTTTGCTGAGATCGAATTACTTCAACCCTTTGCCGAAAAAATGCATGTGGCCGTAGGGGTGATCGATGTAAAGAACTACTATATAGAGACAGTGGAGGATGTGGTGGAGCGGATCAAACGTTGTTTGAAATATGTTCCGGCGGAAAAATTAAGTGTAGCCCCCGATTGTGGGTTAAGTCAAACCGCCCGTTGGGCCGCGCGCAAGAAATTGATCAATATGGTTGCCGGCGCGAAACAAGTTCGGGAAGGCTTGTGATCGTAAGTCTCCAGCCGTTAGCCATTAGCGTTTAGCTGCTAATCGCTAATACCTAATAGCCAAAAGCTTAATTATTATGCAACTCGAAGTTTACCATAACCACGAAGAGCAATCCAACTCCGCGGCCGAGTTGATGATCGAAACCATCATTAACAAACCCGGGGCGGTGATCACATTAGCTACCGGCGATTCACCCAAACGCGCCTATCAGCTTTTTGTAGAAAAGGTGATCCAGCATAGGATTGATATCAGCCAGGCATTCTTTACCGGATTGGATGAATGGGTAGATGTACCGCCCACCAATCCGGGTAGTTGTCATTTTTTCCTGCACCAGTATATTTTTTCGCCGTTGAAACTGTCAGCGTCACAATACCATCTCTTCAAGTCTGCCGGAGAAACAGCCGAGGCTGACTGCCAGCAAATGAATCAAGTGCTCTCCGCCAAAGGCGGAATAGACCTGATGGTGGTTGGTGTTGGTATGAATGGCCATATTGGATTTAATGAACCTGGAGCCTCCCTGGAGAACGAAGCGCATGTGGCCCAGCTTGAGCCCGTGACGCTGCAGGTAGGACAAAAATATTTTGATGGCAAAACGCCTATACAAAAAGGGATGACATTGGGATTGAAACAGGTGATGGGTGCCCGAACCTTATTGGCCATGGCCAACGGAGAGAAAAAGGCCGGCATCATACAAACTGCCTTAGAAGGAACGATCAGTAACCAGGTGCCGATCAGTTTGATCAGGCAACATACCGATGGGATTGTGATGCTCGATGAAGCAGCAGCCTCTTTACTCAAAAATTGATTGGCAATGAACCTCATCAAAGCGGAAAGAAAAAGTGAAGAACTCCTGGCCTCTGTGGAAGCCCACCGGGCGGAGCCTGAGGGTTTTCAGCTTTGGTGGCTGGGGCAGAGCGGTTACCTGGTGCAGTGGCAGGGTAAAAAGTTCCTGCTGGATCCCTATCTCTCCGATTCGCTTACAAAGAAATACCTGCGAACCGATAAGCCCCACACCCGGATGAGTGAATTAGTGATCGATCCTGCGGCGTTCAGGGACATTCAGTTTGTTACTTCCAGCCACAACCATACCGATCATTTGGATGCGGAGACCCTGGTCCCCATTCTGAAGCATAACCCCGATATCCGGTTTGTCATACCCGAAGCAAACAGGGCATTTGTTGCGGAACGCGTAGGCTGTACGCCTGGTTTTCCGGATGGGCTCAATGAAAAACAGTCACTGGAGATAGATGGATTCCGGATCACGGGTGTGCCGGCCAAACACAATGAAGTGGACCGCGATGAGAAAGGGAATTGCCGGTATATGGGATATGTCATTCAATTTGGGGGATACAGCATCTACCACAGTGGGGATACCCTCTGGCTGGATGACATTATTGATCAGGTAAGGCCTTTTTCGGTTGACCTGGCCCTGTTACCCATCAATGGAAATGACCCGGCCCGTAAGGTAGCGGGCAACCTGAATGTAAAAGAAGCAGCAGAAATGGGAAAGGCTTTAGGGGCAACAACTGTTATTCCTTGTCATTATGATATGTTCACCTTTAATACGGCCGATGTAAAGGACTTTGTGAAAGCAGCAACCGATCTGGGACAGGAGCATGCCGTGCTTTCCGGAGGTAGTTTATTCACTTTTAAAAAATAATGCCTGTGCAAACAAAAGCAACGATCACTACCCAGGGCCATGCGCCTGCCGTTATCGCCCTGGTCCGGATCCTGATCGGGGTCATGATGGTAGTACATGGAAGCGAAGTATTTGAACCGGAGAAGATGAACATGTATACGGGTTGGTTCATCGGAAAGCAATATTCCTATCCTGCGGCTTGGGCCTATGCCGGTAAGATCGCCGAGCTGGTAGCGGGTATCGGGTTTGTATTGGGATTCATGTTTCGGTGGGCCTGTGTAATTGCAGCCATGGCCTTTTTGGGGATTATTTTTTTATTGGGAGATAAGGGCAAGATCTTTCATGGCGACCAGCATCCGTTTTTGTTTGTGGTGTTTTGTGTATTGTATTGGTTTTTGGGTGCTGGTAAATGGAGTGTAGATTCTTTAAGAGGGAAAAATTAACCGCGAGGGCGCAAAGATTTCAAGGCGCCATTGCGGTAAAATATACGATGATGAAAAAAAGAGTATTTGGGTTATTGGCAGGATTAGTTTGCACCATGCTTGTGGCTGCACAGCATATTTCTATTGCCGGGCAGTGGAAATTCAATATGCAGGATGATCCTTCATTTTCACAGGTAAACCTGGATGATAAGGACTGGGCCACGGTAACCGTTCCATCCGGTTGGACCAAACTCGGGGTATTAAAAGAGCGAGCGGTGGGTTGGTATCGCACCAACATCCAGGTACCTGATAATATGGTGGGCAAGGATCTGGTCCTGATCGCCGGGACCATTGATGACGCGGATATTTGTTTTTTTAATGGCCAACAAATTGGCGCCACAGGAAAATTTCCCCCCGGTGATGAATCGGCCTGGGATGTTGAGCGGAAGTACACAATTCCCAAGACACTTGTAAAGAAGAATAACCTGCTGGCTATTCGGGTGTATAACGGGGTGGGTGATGGAGGACTATATGGCGGACGGGTTATGATCATGACCAAGGCCGCTTATGATCAACAGGTCGCCGAGCAGATCAAAAGCAAGAAATCGTATTATCAACTCACGAGTTCCAATGGCCTGATCGCTGCTGTATATAATGAACAGACAGGCCATATCGAAAACTTCTTCCCGCATATTTTTTCCTATTATGATTCAGGACAGGTGGTACAGGCCGTAGCCCGTGAGATCGGCGCTTCGGGTGGAGAAAAACCTCTATCGGTTGGCTATTTATCCAATACCCATGTTATTGATGTCAAATACCCTTCCTATCATATCTATTATTTTGCCTCTTTTACCAAAGCAAATAAGATCCTCTATGCAGTACTAAAAGGGAAAACGGATAAGGTAAAGGCGCTCCGGTTTCATTTTACAACAGGTGCCGGCACGATATCTATGAAGGAGCAAAGCAAAACGTTGAACGGACAAACCACCCGCTATGTGTTGTTTGGATTCTCCGATACGCTTCATGCTATGCCGGATTTAAACCACGCCCTTACCGATCTGCCTACAGTGGAAACGGAAGCAGGGTTTATGAAGAAAGTATTTGCGCGCAGCGTATATCCAAAAGGGTTGACACCGCTGGAGAAGAACGTATTTGAGCAAGGTATTTCCATTCTTAAAATGAGTCAGGTGGGGGATAAGGAGATATTCCCGCTTTCGCACGGTCAGGTGATGGCTTCTCTTCGTCCGGGTGTATGGGCCATTTGTTGGGTACGCGATGGAGCCTTTGCAATTGAAGCTATGAGCAAGGTAGGGATGTATGAAGAAGCCAGGAAAGCCCTACTCTTTATGTTAAATGCCAAACCCACCGATCAATTCATTCACTATATCCATACCGATGGGAAAGATTATGGCCTGGGTGTACCGTATATCATTTCCATGACCCGCTATTTTGGCAATGGGCGTGAAGAATGTGATTATACTTCGGATGGTGGCCCTAATATTGAATTGGACGGACTCGGTTTATTTCTCACCGCCTTTTACCATTATGTCAAGCAGAGCGGCGATAGTGCCTTTTTCCGCGCTCATCATACGGAACTACAAACCATTGCCCGTGCTATCGCGCATAATATGAATGAGAAGGATATCCTGCGCCGGGATAGTGGTCCCTGGGAACATCATTTACCCGGGAAAGAATTCATGTGGTCAACCGGCACCTGCGCACTGGGTTTACAATTACTTGCTTCCCTGGAGCGAACATACGGGTTACCCTATAAAGAAACCAGCGAAACAGCTACCCGTTTGTACCGGGGCATGATGATGAATGCGCTGGTCAATGGAAAATACATCAAAGGGAATGCCACTGAACAATCACCCACCGATCATCATTACTTTGATGCCGCCACCTTTGAATTATTTGCCGGCGGGTTGGTGAGTGACCGCACACTTTTCCTTTCACATATGGCGGAGTATAACAAACATAACCGGGCGGTTGGCGATCCCAACAGAGGATATATCCGTTTCAATAGCAGTGACAGTTATGAGAATCAGGAATGGCCCTTTGCCGGGTTGCGTGTAGCCGTGGCACAAACAAAACTAGGCAGCCGTATTGAAGCAAAGAAACTGATCGATCGGGTGACGATCTATGCCAGCCGAAACCACAACCAGGTACCGGAGATATTGAGCAATGATATGGGTATCTTTAAAGGTGCGATACCCATGGTGGGATATGGTTCGGGGGCGTATATTTTAGCATTGATCGATTATTATAAATAAATGAATATGACCACAGAGACACAGAGGCACAGAAAATTTATTGAGTTATCGATTTACAGTTTCTCGCAGCGGCCGCAGCGATTAACGCAGCGAGCGCTGCGAGAAACAAAATACACTGTGCCTCTGTGTCTCTGTGGTTGATCAATAAACTTTAAAAAAAGGCGATGAAAAAAATTCTGTTTTTCTTTCTGTTCAGTATGAGTGCCTTTGTATCCGGAGCGCAACAGAGAACCTATTGCAACCCCATCAATATTGATTATGGCTATTCTCCTATTCCCAACTTTAGCACCTGGGGTCGCCATCGCGCCACTGCCGATCCGGTAGTGGTCACCTTTAAAGGGGATTATTACCTTTTTAGCACCAACCAATGGGGATATTGGACCAGCCCCGATATGCTTAACTGGACCTTTCATTCCCGCAAGTTTCTCCGCCCCTGGAATAAGGCATATGACGAACTCTGTGCACCTGCCGTCGGCATCATTGGCGATACCATGATCGTGTTTGGCTCTACCTATACCCGCCAGTTTAGTATCTGGATGAGCACGAACCCCAAGGCCAACGAATGGAAACCATTGGTGGATTCCTTTGAGATCGGTGGTTGGGACCCAAGTTTCTTTACCGATGACGATGGACGGTTATATATGTACAACGGAAGCAGCAACCGTTTTCCCATGTATGGTATTGAGCTCAACCGGAAGACCATGGACCCCATCGGTACCCGCGAAGAAATGTACCTGCTGGAACCCTGGCGTTTTGGCTGGCAACGCTTTGGCGAACACATGGACAATACGTTTCTTGATCCTTTTATCGAAGGATCACACATGACCAAATACAAGGATAAATATTACCTGCAGTATGGTGCGCCCGGGACTGAGTTCAGTGGCTATGCTGATGGTTTGATTATCGGAAAAAGTCCATTGGGGCCCTTTGAAGCCCAGTCGGACCCACTAAGCATGAAACTCGGTGGGTTTGTCAGAGGCGCCGGACATGGTGCTACTTTCCAGGACCTCTATGGGCAATATTGGCATATCTCCACCACGGTGATTTCAGTTAAAAACACCTTTGAGCGCCGCCTGGGTATCTGGCCCACCGGATTTGATAAAGATGACCAGATGTTTTGCAACACCACATTTGGTGACTACCCACATTTTATACCCGGACCAGGTTTTAAAGGAAATAATTATGGTAATGGAGGACATTCCGAATACTTTACCGGATGGATGCTCCTGAACTATAATAAACCCGTACAGGTATCTTCCACACTTGGAAATTATGTGCCCAATCATGCGGTGGATGAACTGGCCAAAACCTATTGGAGCGCCAAAACAGGAAACAAAGGTGAATGGATTCAAACCGATCTGGGCAATGTATCCACCGTTAATGCCATCCAACTGAACTATGCTGATCAGGATGTGAGTTTTCCCAAAGAAATGGATACGATCTTTTTAGGTAAATCGCTCGGCCTTTATCATCAGTACAAACTCTATTCCTCACTGGATGGAAAGAAATGGACCTTGTTGGTGGATAAGAGTCAGAATAAAACCGATGTGCCTCACGATTACGTAGAATTGACCAAACCTGTGCAGGCCCGTTATATCAAACTGGAAAATATTCAAATGCCTACCGGCAAATTTGCCATCAGTGGGTTTCGCGTATTTGGAAATGGCAATGGGGCCAAACCGGATAAGGTGGAAGGCTTTATCGTACTCCGTACCCAAAAGGACAAACGAAGCGCCTTTATCAAGTGGAAACCGGTGGACAATGCCTTTGCTTATAATATTTATTACGGAACTGCTCCCGATAAACTCTATACCAGCATCATGGTACATGCCAATAATGAATACTGGATGAAGAGCATGGACCTGTTGAAACCTTATTATTTCAGCATTGAGGCGGTGAATGAGAATGGTACGAGTGAAAGGACGGAGGTGATGAAGGTGGAGTAGGGAGGCGGGAGACGTGAGACGTGAGGCGTGAGGCGTGAGGCGTGAGAGGTGAATAGTGAATGGTGAATAGTGAATGGTGAATAGTGAGTTGTTAACCTTTTTTGATTTTATTAAAATGAGTGTTGTATGAAAAAATTGGTGTTTTTCTTTTGGGTGGTTCTGCTTTCATGTATAGCGCAAGGGCAGGAGCCGTTTCCGTATTGGAACGATATTCAGCAATTCAAGAAAGCGGACAGTGTTTCCTTTCCGGCAAAGAAGCAGATATTGTTTATTGGCAGTTCTTCTTTTACCTTATGGAAGGATGCGCAGGATTATTTTCCCGGTAAACCCATCCTGAACCGGGCTTTTGGCGGGTCCACCCTGGTTGACCTGACCCGGTACCGGTACGAGGTGATCTTTCCCTATCAACCCAAGCAGATCGTGATGTATTGTGGGGAGAACGATTTTGCAGCCAGTGATACGGTGACGGTGGAGACCGTAGTGGGGAGATTCAAGGCACTTTTTGCCCTGATCCGCGCCCGCTATCCCCAGGTGCCCTTTCTCTATGTTTCCATGAAACCAAGTCCCTCCCGTGCCCACCTGATGACCAATTACAAGTCAGCCAACGACCAGATAAAATCATATTTGAGTGAACAAAAAAATACTTCCTTTGCCGATGTATATAGTGCTATGTTAAAAGCAGATGGCAGCCCGATGGATGATATTTTTGTCGGAGACCGGCTGCACATGAATGCCAAAGGCTATGCTATCTGGAAAGGAATTTTGAACCCTTTACTTATTAAATAACATACATGAGATCACTTGCCCGATTCGCCTGCCTGCCTTTTCTGGCGCTTCTGCTCTATTCCTGCCAGGAAGAAAAGGCACCCGTTACCAGGATCGCATTTGGTTCCTGTGGACATGAGGACGAACCTCAGCCTGTGTTGGCCCTCGCAGCGGAACAGAAACCGGATGCCTTTATTTTCCTGGGTGACAATATTTATGGCGATACGGATGAAATGGATACCCTGCGGGCCAAGTACAACCGGCTGGCGGCTAAACCAGAATTTCAATTGCTGCGCAACAGCACCAAATTATTCGCTATCTGGGATGATCACGATTTTGGCCGTAACGATGCAGGCAAGCACTATCCGTTTAAGGCAGAATCCAAAGAGATCTTTCTTTCCTTTTTCCGTGAACCGGAGAACAGCCCCCGCCGGCAACACGAAGGTATTTATCATACCGAATACCTGAGAACGGGAGGTAAGACCATCCAGTTATTATTGCTGGATGTGCGCACATTCAGAAATGACCTTTTATTATTTGACAGCAGCGCCAAATTGCCCCGCGGGCACTATTTCTATCGCCCGGATTATGTTCCGCATACCAGCACAGATAGCACACTTTTAGGCGAAGCCCAATGGAAATGGCTGGAAGAAGAATTAAAAAAACCCGCCGATCTGCGCCTTGTGTGCAGCGGTTCCCAATTCAGTATTGAGTACAATGGCTATGAAGCCTGGGCCAATTTTCCACATGAACAAAAACGCATGCTTGATCTGATCAAGTCCACACAGGCCAGTGGCGTTATCTTTCTGACCGGTGATGTTCATTATGCCGAGATATCCAGAATGAAAGTGCCGGATGGCTATCCCATCTATGATGTTACCGCCAGTGGTATCACCTCTACCTGGGATTTTGCTACGCTAAATGAAAACCGGATCGAAGGTCCGATCATGGATAATCATTTTGGTTTACTGACGGTGGAATGGAAGAAGGACCCCGAGATCAAAATGGAGATCATTGATAAATATAAAAACCAGCGGATCGAGTACACGATCCACCAGAGTGATATACGTTTTAATAAATAATCGTTTAAACATAAGCAGATGAAAAAAGCAGTCTTTTTCTTTTTGGCCTTTCTGATGATCAACAGCCAGCGTGTAATGGCCCAGTCGGCCACTGATGCCAAAATGAAAACCTTCATCGATGCCCTGATGAAGAAAATGACCCTTGACGAAAAGATCGGTCAGCTCAACCTTCCTGGTAGTGGGGATATTGTAACAGGCCAGGCCCAAAGCTCCGATATCGGTCGTAAGATCAGAGAAGGAAAAGTGGGTGGACTTTTTAATATTAAATCCGCCGCCAAGATCCGTGATGTACAAAAAGTAGCGGTGGAAGAATCCCGATTAAAGATCCCCCTGATCTTTGGTATGGATGTGATCCACGGATACGAAACGGTATTTCCTATTCCTCTGGGTTTAAGCGCCACCTGGGATATGAGCCTGGTGGAACGCAGTGCGCGTATTGCCGCCATTGAAGCCAGTGCCGATGGCATTAACTGGACCTTCTCCCCGATGGTGGATATTTCGCGTGACCCCCGTTGGGGTCGTACCGCTGAAGGCGCCGGTGAGGATGCCTATCTCGGATCACAGATCGCCGCGGCCATGGTTAAAGGCTATCAGGGTTCAGACCTGTCAAAGAACAATACCATCATGAGCTGTGTAAAACACTATGCCTTGTATGGTGCCGGTGAAGCCGGTCGCGATTACAACACGGTTGACATGAGCCGTATCCGGATGTACAACGAGTATTTTCCTCCCTATCAGGCAGCCGTTAAAGCCGGGGTAGGTTCGGTAATGGCGAGTTTCAATGAAATTGACGGAGTTCCTGCCACAGGAAATAAATGGCTGCTTACGGATGTATTGAGAAAACAATGGGGTTTCAATGGATTCGTCGTGACCGACTATACAGGCATCAATGAAATGGTAGACCATGGTATTGGTGACCTGAAAACCGTATCTGCCCGCGCCCTGATGGCCGGTATTGATATGGATATGGTGGGCGAAGGATTGTTGACCACCACCAAGCAATCGCTGAAAGAAGGAAAAGTGACCCTGGCCCAGATCGATCTGGCCTGTCGCCGCATTCTGGAAGCCAAATACAAACTGGGATTGTTTCAGGATCCATACAAATATTGTGATGATACACGTGCCCAAACCGAGATCTTCACTGATGCCCATCGTAAAGAAGCCCGTAGCATTGCCGCCCAAAGTTTTGTGTTGCTTCGCAACCAGGGCAATATTCTTCCCCTTAAAAAATCAGGTACCATCGCACTGGTAGGACCTCTGGCCGACAGCAAAGAAAATATGCCCGGTACCTGGAGTGTAGCCGCCAATTTTTCCAAAGCCACATCCATTCTGGCGGGTTTGAAAGAAGTAGTAGGGGATAAGGTCAATATACTTTATGCCAAAGGCTCCAACCTGGATCATGATCCCAAGTTTGAAGAAAGAGCGGGTATGTTTGGTAAAAACCTCCAGCGTGATAACCGTCCGGCTGAAGAGATCATCAAAGAGGCACTTGATGTAGCTGCCAAAGCCGATGTGATCGTTGCCGCCCTGGGTGAAGCATCTGAAATGAGTGGTGAGAGCAGCAGCCGTAGCAATATTGAAATCCCCGAATCACAACGCCAATTGTTGATGGCCTTATTAAAAACCGGTAAACCAGTGGTGTTGGTATTGTTCACTGGTCGTCCCCTGGCCATCAAATGGGAATCGGAAAATGTACCGGCTATTTTAAATGTATGGTTCCCCGGTAGCGAAGCAGGGTATGCCATTGCCGATGTATTGTTTGGTGATGTAAACCCTTCGGGAAAATTGAATATGACCTTCCCGCAGAATGTAGGACAGGTTCCTATTTTCTATAATCACAAGAATACCGGTCGTCCACTTGCTGAAGGGGGCTGGTTTTCCAAATTCCGTTCCAATTACCTGGATGTTTCCAATGATCCCGTATATCCTTTTGGATACGGACTTAGCTATACACAATTTACCTATAGCGATGTTACGGTAAGCAGCACCAACCTGAAGGGCAACCAGAAGCTGACAGCCAGTGTAACGGTGACCAATAGTGGCAAATTGGATGGAAAAGAGGTGGTGCAGCTTTATATCCGCGATGTGGTAGGTTCAGTGACACGGCCCATGAAAGAGCTGAAAGGATTCCAAAAAGTTGAATTAAAAGCAGGAGAAAGCAAAACAGTTACGTTTACCATTACTCCGGAAGACCTGAAGTTCTACAACTATATTTTAAAATATGATTGGGAGCCGGGTGAGTTTCAGATCATGATTGGTGGGAATTCGAAGGAGGTGAAGATGAAGAGTGTGAATTGGGTGAAGTAAAAATATCTAAGAAGATTAACCACAGAGGCGCAGAGACACAGAGAATTTTGAGGACCCATTCATTGCTATCAGGGATGATATGGATCAACTGAAAAAACCAACTCTGTTTCTCTGTGCCTCTGTGGTTTTAAAACATTAGCACAATGAATAAGTGTATTTTTTTCATTTCTGTAGCCTTTCTTCCTTTTGTGGGCCTTGCGCAAACCAAGACCATTGACCAAAAAGTAGATTCTGTCCTCAGGTTGATGACCCTCGATGAAAAGGTAGGTCAGATGAACCAGTACAATGGTCCCTGGGGAGCGACGGGTCCGCTGACGAATGATGATAAACTCCTCGATCAGGTAAAAGAAGGCAAGGTGGGTTCCATGCTCAATGTAACCGGGGCCAAACGCACCCGCGAGTTGCAGGAACTGGCGCTCAAATCCAGGTTAAAGATCCCTTTGCTTTTTGGACAGGATGTAGTACATGGCTACCGCACTATTTTCCCTTTACCCATTGCTGAAGCCGCCAGTTGGGACCTGGCTGCCATCGAGCGTTCGGCCCGTATAGCGGCTATTGAGTCATCCGCTGCGGGTGTTCATTGGACCTTTGCCCCCATGGTAGATATTGCCCGTGATCCCAGATGGGGACGGGTAATGGAAGGCGCTGGTGAAGATCCCTGGCTGGGTTCAAAGATCGCAGTGGCGAGGGTAAAAGGGTTTCAGGGGAAAGGCCTTGGTCATACCGATGCGGTAATGGCCTGCGCCAAACATTTTGCCGCCTATGGAGCGGCTGTTGGGGGGCGCGATTACAATAGCGTGGACATGAGCCTGCGGCAATTACACGAAGTATATCTCCCTCCCTTTAAGGCGGCTGCTGAAGCAGGGGTGGCCACCTATATGAATTCATTCAATGATATCAACGGCATACCGGCTTCTGCAAGTAAGTTATTGCAACGTGATATCCTCAAAGGACAATGGAAGTTCAAAGGTTTTGTGGTGAGTGACTGGGGTAGTATCGGGGAAATGATTCCCCACGGCTATGCCCGTGATAATGCTCATGCCGCCATACTGGCCTCCAATGCCGGTAGCGATATGGATATGGAAAGCCGGAGCTATATTCAATACCTGGCCAAAGCGGTACGCGAAGGAAAGGTGAAGATGACAGTGGTGGATGATGCGGTTCGCCGAATTCTGCGGAAGAAGTTTGAGATGGGGTTGTTTAATGATCCCTATCGTTTTTCCAGTGAAGAACGGGAGAAAGAGCAGTGGAATAATCCCGATCATATCCAGGCGGCCCTTGATATGGCACGCAAGAGTATAGTGTTATTAAAAAATGAGAATGTACTCCCCTTGGCAAAACAAAGCCATAAGGATAGTGAGATCAGACGGATCGCTATGATCGGGCCCTTTATCAAAGCCAAAAGTGATCATTTGGGTTTCTGGAGTTATGATTGGCCGGATGATAGTACCCGCATTTCTTCCATATGGGAGGCTGTTGAAAGAAAGATCGACAAACCCGCTACCCAATTATTATATGCACAGGGTTGTGGTATCACCGACAGTTCTACTGCCGGGTTTGCCGAAGCCATTGCCATTGCACAACGATCAGATGTTATTGTCCTTAGTATTGGGGAAGCACGCGACATGACCGGTGAAGCCAAGAGCCGGAGCAATATTCACCTGCCCGGTGTACAGGAAGAATTGGTCAAAGTCCTGCATGCCACCGGTAAACCCATGGTGGTATTGATCAGTGCCGGTCGTCCGCTTGTTTTCAACTGGACCCGTGAGCATGTGCCCGCCATTCTTTATACCTGGTGGCTGGGTACTACAGCGGGTGATGCCATTGCCGATGTATTGTTTGGCGATTATAATCCTTCAGGCAAATTGCCCATGACCTTTCCGCTTTCTGAAGGGCAGATTCCCATTTACTATAATTATTATAATACCGGCCGTCCGGCGAAGAATGACAGCGATCGGTTTTATCGTTCCGCCTATACCGATCTTTCTCTTTATCCGGCCTATCCGTTTGGCTATGGATTGAGTTATACAAAGTTTGCGTACAGCGAAATTAAACTCAGCGCCCCTTCCTTTACAAAAACCGGCTCACTTACAGCTACCATCACCGTAACCAATACCGGGAATGTGGCGGGTACCGAAACGGTTCAGTTGTATATCCGTGACCTGGTGGGTTCGGTTGTACGTCCGGTGAAGGAATTAAAAGGGTTTCAGCAAATACATCTTCAGCCTGGTGAATCACGCGAAGTGAAGTTTACGATTACTGAAAAGGATCTTCGTTTTTACGACGATCAATTGCGGTACATTTCTGAACCCGGGGAGTTTACCTTGTTTATCGGAACAGATTCACGGAATGTGAAGGAAGTGGGGTTCGGCATGAAGTAGGGGGTGAGAGACGTGAGGCGTGAGAGGTGAGGCGTGAGACGTGAATCGTAAGTCGTGAGGGCCCATCTCACGATTCACGTCTCACGACTGACGATTCCCGCCTCACGATTGACGTCTCACCTCTCACGACTGACGATTGACGTCTCACGTTTCACGGCTGACGTTTTTCTTTTTTTGTGATATATTTTTCCTTACATTTGCCCCAGCGTAAAGACAAACAGAAGGGAACGGATTCGTTCCCTTCTTCTTTTCCCGGAACTATGACTTTGGACGAACAAATAAAGACTTTAGAGACAATGGTGGGTGAGCTGATCGGCTCCGAAACGGACCTTTTCCTGGTCAGCGTACGTATTAAGCCCACCAATAATGTGAGAGTATATATAGATGGAGATCAAGGAGTTGGAATTGGCAGACTTGCCTCCATCAACCGCTCGCTCTATAAAAAAGTGGAAGAATCGGGTTTGTTTCCCGGCGATGATTTTTCGCTTGAGGTATCCTCTCCCGGTGTGGATGAACCCCTCAAAATGTACCGTCAATATACCAAGAACAAGGGGCGGTTGGCCGAAGTGGTGTTGACGGACGGTCGCATTGTGACCGGCAATTTGGTGGAGGTAGGGGAAGACGGGGTGGTTTTGGAGGAACAGCCGGCTAAAAAGCCCGGAAAAAGTCCCAAGGCCGGGAAGGAGTTGAAACGGCACAGCATTTTATTTTCTGATATAAAAACAACAAAAATTCAAGTTACATTTTAACCTTTTCACGTAAACAGTATGCAGTATGGCAAGTATAAATCTAATTGAGGCATTCCAGGAATTCAAGGATGCGGAAAACATCGATCGCCCGACGATGATGAAGGTGGTAGAAGACGTATTTAAGACCCTCCTTCGTAAAAAATACGGGAGCGATGAGAATTTCGACGTCATTGTAAACGCCGAGCAGGGTGACCTGGAGATCATGCGCCGCCGGACCATTGTAGAAGATGGACAAGTGGAAGACCCCCTGGCACAGATCGCCTATACGGATGCTGTGAAAATTGAACCTGACTTTGAGGTTGGTGAAGAATTATATGAAGAGGTGGATATGTATGATTTTGGACGTCGCGCGATCCTGGCAGCCAAGCAGACCCTGGCCAGCCGTATCAGCGACCTGAAAAAGAATGCACTGGCTAAAAAATATGGTGAACGTGTGGGTGAGATCATCAGCGCAGAAGTTTACCAGGTTTGGAAAAAAGAGATTCTCTTACTCGATGAGGAAGGCAATGAATTGATCCTTCCCAAGAGCGAGCAGATCCCGCAGGATTATTTCAAAAAAGGAGAGAGTATCCGTGCGGTGGTGAAGAAAGTGGACATGAAGAACAACAGCCCGGTGATCATCCTTTCCCGTACCTCCCCCGAATTCCTGGCTAAACTGCTGGAGATCGAGGTGCCGGAGATCTTTGACGGCCTGATCGTCATCAAGAAGATCGTTCGCGATCCGGGAGAGCGTGCCAAAGTAGCCGTGGAATCATACGACGACCGTATCGACCCCGTAGGTGCCTGCGTGGGTATGAAAGGAAGCCGTATCCATGGTATTGTACGTGAGTTGAAGAATGAGAATATCGACGTTATCAACTGGACCAATAATATTCAACTTCTGATCCAGCGTTCGCTTACGCCGGCCAAGATCACCAGCATGGACCTCGACAATGAGGGCAAACATGCCAATGTGTATCTGAAGCCTGACCAGGTATCCCTGGCCATCGGTCGCCGCGGGGTGAACATCAAACTGGCCTGCGAACTCACCGGATATGAACTGGATGTGTTCCGCGATAATGAAGGCGAAGTTGAAGAATTTGATATCGATCTGGATGAATTTAGTGATGAGATCGAAACATGGGTCATCGATGAGTTCAAACGCGTAGGTTGTGATACCGCGCGGAGTGTACTCGATCTGACCATGGAAGAACTGGAAAGAAGAACCGACCTTGAGCGTGAAACCATTGAGGAAGTACGCAAGGTATTGAAAGAAGAATTTGATAAAGAATAAGCCTATGTAGTACAAAGTAGGCTTCATCTTTGATAAACAAAAAATTGGAATGGCAGAAACAACAACACCCAGGTTAATGGCCGCGGCCAAAGAGTTCAACATCGGTAAGGACACGCTGGTGGACTTTTTGGTGGGGAAGGGATTTGACAAAAATGAACTGAAGCCTACCGCTAAACTTACGGAGGACATGTACCGTGCTTTGCAACAGGAGTTCCAAAGCGATAAGGTAGCCAAGCTGAAGAGCGATCAGATCGATCTTCCGAAGGGCAGCAGTGCCGAAGGCCGGAAGAAGCGGGAGGAAGAAGACCTCTCGATCAAGAAAGAAGAGGCGAAGCCTGTTAAAGAGAAGAAAGTAGCAGAGCCTGTGGTGGAGAAACCCGTGGAGATCGTAGAGGAAAAACCGGTAGAGAAGGTAGAACCACAACCCGAAGTAAAGATCGAAGAACCCCCTGTAGAGAAAGAAGTAGTGAAGGCGGAGGCCGAAAGCATCGAAGGCCCCAAAGTGGTGGACAAGATCGATCTTTCTACGATCGACTCTTCAACACGTCCAAAGAAAGGGATCAAGAAAAAAGAAGAAGAAAAGCCCGAGAAACCTGTTACGAAGAAGAAGACAGAGAAAGCAGAGCCGGTGGCCGAGAAGCCGGTAGAAAAAGAAGAGCCCGTATCTGATCAACCTCCTGTTGTAGAAAATATCCGCGCACAAAAGATCGAAGGACCCAAAGTATTGGGTAAGATCGATCTGCCGGTGGACAGCGATACACGTCCGAAGAAAGACGAAAAACGCAAACGCAAACGTATCCCCATTGAGAAGAAGGATGAAGGGAAGAAAGACGAAGGTCAGGACCGGAAAGATGGTCGTTTTGGCCGCACCGGGGTGGATAATAAAGGCGGTACACGTCCCGGACAACATGGTGGTGGGGCCACTTCTGGCGGACGCCGTGACCGTCGCCGGGAAGTAAAAGAGATCGACGAGAAAGAGATCCAGGAAAAAATCAAGCAGACTCAGGCTAAACTGGCCGGCGCCGGTGGGCGTGGCAAGAGCCTGAAAGCAAAATACCGCAAGGCGAAGCGTGAGGAAATGGCCGAGTCCATGGGAGAAATGGAGGATGATCATCGCCTGCAGGTAACGGAGTTCATCAGCGTGAGCGAATTGGCCAACCTGATGGATGTAAGCTTTGCCGAAGTGATCAGCAAGTGTATGGGATTGGGTATCATGGTATCCATCAACCAGCGACTGGATGCGGAAGTGATCGAGCTGGTAGCCGGAGAATTTGGCTTCCAGGTAGAGTTCATCGATATGGAGAAACAAATGGAAATGGAGGAGGATGATGAGGAGGATACAGAAGATGAGCTCCAGTTCCGTTCCCCGATCGTGACCATCATGGGTCACGTTGACCATGGTAAGACCTCTTTGCTTGACTATATCCGGAGTGCCAATGTGGTTGCCGGTGAGGCCGGAGGTATCACCCAGCACATTGGAGCCTACCAGGTAAAATTGCCCAATGGAAAAGAGATCACCTTCCTTGATACACCCGGTCACGAGGCCTTTACGGCGATGCGTGCACGTGGTGCGAAGGTGACGGATATTGCGGTGATCGTTGTAGCAGCCGATGATGCGGTGATGCCCCAAACCCGCGAGGCCATCAGCCACGCGCAGGCGGCAGGTGTTCCCATGATCTTTGCCGTGAACAAGATCGATAAGGATGGTGCCAATCCGCAGAAGATTTATGAACAGCTCTCCGGCATGAACATTCTTGTAGAAGAATGGGGAGGTAAGTTCCAAAGTCAGGAATTATCCGCCAAGAAGGGACTGAACGTAGATCTTTTATTGGAAAAAATATTGCTGGAAGCTGAAATGCTCGACCTGAAAGCCAATCCCGACCGGGAAGCCAGCGGTACGATCATTGAAGCCACCCTTGATAAAGGCCGTGGTTATGTGGCCACACTCCTGGTACAGAATGGTACATTGGAAGTTGGTGACCTGATCGTTTCCGGTCAGTACTATGGACGCGTGAAAGCAATGTTCAATGAGCGTAACAAAAAGCTCGATGTAGCTGGCCCTTCTGCTCCTGCCCTGATCCTGGGTTTGAACGGTGCCCCACAGGCCGGTGAGAAATTCAAAGTGTACGAAGACGAGTCCGAGGCCAAAGAAGTGGCCAACCGCCGTGCGCAGATCCTGCGTGAGCAGGGTATGCGGACCAAGAAACATATCACCCTGGATGAGATCGGTCGCCGCCTGGCCCTGGGTAATTTCAAAGAATTGAACGTGATCATCAAAGGTGACGTGGACGGTTCTGTGGAAGCCCTGAGTGATAGCTTGCAGAAATTGAGCACCGAAGAGATCGTGGTAAAAGTGATCCATAAGGCCGTTGGTCAGATCAACGAAACCGATGTGACCCTTGCCAACGCCTCCGATGCCATCATCCTTGGATTTAATGTAAGACCTTCTCTGCAAGCGGCCCGACTGGCCGATCAGGAAGCCATTGAGATCAAGACCTATTCGGTGATCTATAACGCCATCGAAGAGATCAAGAGCGCGATGGAAGGGATGTTGGAACCTACCGTCAAAGAAAAGATCGTGGCCAATGTGGAAATACGCGAAGTGTTCAAATTCGACAAGGCCGTTGTGGCCGGTTGTTTTGTACGCGATGGAAAGATCAAACGCGATTCCAAGGTCCGCCTGATCCGCGATGGTATCGTGGTCTACCCCATTGGCGAAGGCGCCAGCGCCGAACTCGCTTCGCTCAAACGCTTTAAGGATGATGTGAAAGAAGTACTGTCAGGTATGGAATGTGGTTTGACCATCAAAAACTACCATGACGTGAAAGTAGGCGATGTGGTGGAAGCGTATGAGGAGGAGGAAGTGAAGAGGACGTTGTGAGACGTGAGGCGTCAGTCGTGAGACGTGAGAGGTCAGTCGTGAATCGTGAGTATAAGTAATTTCTTACTCACGTCTCACGTCTCACGATTCACGTCTCACGTTAAAACTAATTCTTTGTTAAAAATCCCCCATAAAAGCCTCTCTCGAAAAGCAGGCCTTTACTTTTGATTTTGGTAAAATAGTTGATTCATGAAAAAGACCCTTTTGTTATTGGTTACTGTGTGTGTTACGCTGGTTTCCTTTTCGCAGCAATACAAAGTTGTGGCGGATAAGATTCTTGGGGTAGTGGGAGACAGGGTCATCCTGTATTCGGATATCAAGAACACCATTGACGATGCCAAGCGTCAGGGTCGTGAAATTCCTGCCGGTGCGGAATGTTCGATCATGGAGCAGGCCCTTATATCTAAAGTATTGATGTTACAGGCGGAGAAGGATTCTTTGCCCGTGAGTGATGAAGATGTGGAAGCCGATCTGGATCAGCGGGTGCGGATGTTCATCCGTCAGTATGGTTCACAGCAGGTATTGGAAGAGATCGCGGGTAAAACGATTTATCAGATCAAAGACGAGGCCCGTGAATCTGTACGCGAGAACAAACTGGCGGAGGCCATGCAACGGAAGATCGTGGAGAATGTGCACATTACACCCAATGAGGTGAAAGCCTATTATGACCGTATTCCCAAGGACAGTCTGCCTTATTTTGAATCCGAACTGGAGATCTGCCAGATCATTCAGTACCCCCGTGCGAACCGTGACCTGGAGAAATACATCATTGATGAATTGAATAACTACAAGCGGCAGCTTGAGACCCGGATGGCCACATTTGAAACCCTGGCCCGCCGTTATTCTGAAGACCCCGGAAGTAAGGACAGAGCAGGGGAGTATCAACTGAACAGAAATGAAAAAGGAGCCTGGGATCCGTCCTTTATGGCCATGGCCTTTCGCCTGAAACCAGGAGAGATCAGTCAGCCCTTTAAATCCAAATTTGGCTACCATATCATGCAATTGGTAGAGCGAAATGGAGATGATGCCATTGTGCGTCATATCCTTCGGATTCCAATTCCCACCGATGAAGAGATCAAACAAACCGTCAATAAATTAGACACGATCCGTGCCCGTATCCTTGCCGGTACAAGCAGTTTCTCCGAAGCAGCGATCAAGAATACCGAAGATGAGTCGGCTAAGTTTCAGGGGCCTTGTATCCTTGGTCGTGATGGATCTTCTTTTGTGACCATTGACCAGTTGGATAAAGACCTGGTATTGATGCTGAGCAAGATGAAAGTGGGGGAATATTCACAGCCGGTTGTGTATGAGGAGAATGGAAAGAAAGCTGTACGCATTGTTTATTATAAATCCCGCACTGAACCGCACGTACTTAACCTGCGGGATGATTATAGCCGTATCTCACAGGCCGCCTTGGAAGAAAAGAAACAACTCGAATTGGAGAAATGGCTGATGAAGCGAATTCCCACCTACTATCTCATGATCGCCGATGACATGAAGGGTTGTGACCAGGTGAAAAAATGGGCCGAAGCTTCAGCCAAAAAAGCGTTTTAAAATTCCGTAACTTCGCCGTTCCTTTACAAGGGGCAAAATAATGAGCGATTCCATCAAGCACGAATGCGGCTTGGCATTCATTCGATTACGCAAGTCCTTCCCGTACTATAAGCAAAAGTATGGCACCGTAACCTGGGGCCTTAACAAGCTCTACCTCCTGATGGAGAAACAGCATAACCGCGGGCAGGATGGGGCGGGGATCGCGGCGGTCAAACTCAATACAGAACCTGGTTACCCCTTTCTTCACCGAATTCGGTCCAATGCCAATCAGCCCATAGCCGATCTGTTTCGCCAAATCGGCGAAGAGATACAGGAACTGGAACGTTACCACCCCGATATACGCAACCATCCCGGTCTGATGAAAGGCCATGTTCGTTTTCTGGGAGAGATCCTGTTGGGCCATCTTCGCTATGGTACCCAGGGAAAGAATAAACTCGAATACTGTCATCCCTTTATCAACCGCGATACAATTCCTTCCCGCAACCTGGCACTGGCGGGAAACTTCAATCTTGTCAATACCGATGAGTTGTTTGCCATTATAGGTAAACAACCCAATGAAACAGAGCGGTTCAGTGATCTGGCGGCGATGATCGAAGTGATGTACACGTTTTTGTGCAAGGCGGATGAGGAATCACCCGCTGCCCCTGATATAAAGAATGTATTAAAGAAGGCGGTCCCTTTATTTGACGGAGGGTTTCACGTGGGTGGCATGACCGGTGATGGCACCGGATTTGTTTTCCGTGATGCCCATGGTATCCGGCCTTCGTATTACTATATGGATGATGAGGTGGTAGTAGCAGCTTCGGAGAGGGCAGCCATTCGCACCGCTTTCAATGTGGGGGAGAATGTCGTAAAGGAGCTTATGCCTGGTCAGGCACTCATCGTTGATCCCCTCGGAAATGCGGTGGTTACTCAAATACTTGAGCCAAAGGAAAGAAAGGCCTGCAGTTTTGAGCGGATCTACTTTTCACGCGGCAGTGACGAAAAGATTTACAAAGAGAGAAAGGCGCTGGGGTATAACCTGAGCGAACAGGTACTTTCTGCGGTAAATAATGACCTGCGGAATACCATTTTCTCCTTTATTCCCAATACCGCGGAAACGGCGTTTCTCGGTTTGCAAAAAGGATTGGAATTCTTTCTCAATAAAGTAAAGGTTGAACGGATACTTAGTTGGAAAGGAGAGTATGATGAGGAGAAACTTACGGAGATGATCACGCGTCGTATCCGGGTGGAGAAGATCGCCATCAAGGATGTGAAGATGCGGACCTTTATTACCGAGGACAGTAGCCGGAATGAAATGGTGCAGCACGTGTATGATATCACCTATGGCACCGTAAGACCTGGCGTGGATACCCTGGTGGTGATGGATGACTCTATCGTACGCGGAACTACCCTCAAGGAAAGCATTGTACGTATGCTGGCCCGCCTGCAACCCAAGAAGATCATCATTGTTTCTTCCGCCCCCCAGATACGGTTTCCGGATTGCTATGGGATCGATATGAGTAAAATGGGTGATTTTGTCGCTTTTCAGGCTGTCGTTTCCCTGATCAAAGAAAGAGGAATGGAAGACCAGATGAAACGTACATATGATGAATGTCGCGAACGTTTGCGCAGCAATAAACTCCATGAAGAAAATCTCGTAAAGCGCATCTATTCGCTGTTTACTGTCGAAGAGATCACCAATAAGATCGCGCAATTGATCACTCCTGTCGGACTTACCATTCCGGTACAGGTTATTTTCCAAACCATTGAGTCGTTGCACGCAGCTTGCCCTGGCAATTTGGGTGATTGGTATTTTACCGGTGATTATCCTACTCCGGGTGGGAATAAGGTGGTGAATAAAGCCTTTATGAATTATTATGAGGGTAAGGATGTGAGAGGGTATTAAAGAAATAAGAAATTTGAAAACGCTTCTGCTTATACGGCATGCCAAAAGCGATTGGTCGGTTCCCAGTCTGGGGGATTTTCATCGTGCCTTGAATGAGCGGGGATTGAAAGACGCCCCGCGTATGGCAGAGCGGTTGAAGAAGCGTCAGATGCCGATTGATGCTTTTATTTCAAGTACGGCTAAAAGGGCATTTACCACGGCAGAATTCTTTGCCCGGGCCTTTGATCTGGAACCCGAAAAAATAATCAAAGAACCCGATCTCTATCATGCCACGCCGGATGTTTTCCGGAGAGTGGTAGATGAATGTCCGGATGAGTTCTCAACAATTGCATTGTTTTCCCATAACCCTGGTATTACCGATTTTGTCAATTCCCTTACACGCACAAGACTCGACAACATGCCCACCTGTGGCATCTTTGCCGTGAAGATACACACGGAGAAATGGAAGGAATATCAGAAGGCGGAGAAAGAATTCCTTTTCTTCGATTACCCCAAACTAGCGGACTGATTTATTAAAGAAGTCTTTTAGTGAAAATGAGTTTTCCCTTTCGCTAAAAAAAATTCCTTTCTTCTGTAAATAGTTTGCCAGATATTCCTGTTCACTTTGTCCCGGGGTAGGAATAAGGATCGCTTTTTTTTGCAAGGTTGTCAGGTCCATGATGGTGCTATACCCTGCCCGGGCAATTATCCACTCCGCTTTTTCGATCGCTGTTTGTAATTGATGCGCAGGCAAATGGTCAAACACCTCTAAGTGGGGAAATGAGGTTAGCGGTTTTCCTCCCCGAGGTAAACCCCTGATCAAGGTGATGGGATGCGTATAGGCTGCGATTTCACGCATTAACTTTTCTTCCCATATTGTACGACCAGGCTCTGGTCCACTCAGGATGATGAGCAGGCGATTGGTTTCAGGTACCGCCGCATTGTATGTAAACCGCGAGAGCGGGCCGATGTACCGCAGGGGAATCGCGGGTAGTTTTTGCGGGTGCGAGAGTTCACCGGCCAGACATGCCATTTCCTCCTCCCAATCAGGCACCCAACATGCGTTGAACTTTTCCAGGTGACGGTAATTCCATTTTTGCAACAAACCCATTCCCAACTTTCCCCAGGGAGGCCTAATCGCTAATTGGTGAGTGAGTATCACGGAATGAATGGCCGGGTTATACAGGCCATACCGATTGTCGGAAATGACCATATCAATCCCTTTATTTTTTACCTGCTCTTTAAGCCAGGCATTTTCCCGGCTTATCGCGCGGGTTAGTTTTGGCAATTGGGTGATAAGTCTGAATATGGTGTTCCATTTACCCCGGCCATAACGGATTCCATAGCCTTCCAGTGGGATACAGTCCAGGCCGGGAAATTCGGTAGCGAAAATTTGCTGTTGTACGGGGTTTCCCGCAAGGATTACCCGGTTTCCACTATTCAATAAATCATTAATAATTGGGATACAACGGGTAGTATGACCGAGGCCCCAGTCGAGCGGGGCGACCAGCACGGTTTTTGTGCCCCTTTGATCGGAGTTAAATTTTTCATCCATCGGTCAAAAACATACTAATTTGAACCGAAAATAGTTTAATTTAGAAATCTTAGTATGATGCGAAGAAACAATATCTGGTTAATCGTGTTATTGATGGGAATGATCATAGCATCAGGCTGTCAACGCAATTATTACACATCCAAAGCGAAGGGTAGTGATTGCGGATGCCCCAATAAAAAGGGCATGGTTGGATATTGAAACATCGATTGTAACGAACCAATGAAAAGAGTAAACAGGGAACTGCTTGTCCTCTTGCGTACAGCTTTAATGAGCAAAGAGGAACTGGAACTGGAAGTAGCCGGTATCAATCGGTTATTGAAATACTCCTTTCACGATGATCGTTTCTGCAAGGCCCATGAGTTAGTGGCCAATACCCGCATCACTCAACGTAAAAGCAAGATCTTACGCGTCCGCCGCCAGTCTGAATTAAAGCCGTTTTATTTTCTGTTGAATAAGAATTAATAGCTGTTTGCTATTAACTTTTTATCAGGATAGCTCCCTTAACGCCTGCTCTAATTTTCCCGCCATTTCATCAATTTCTTCTTTTTTACAGGTGCCAACACTTAACCGGTACCAGGAGGATGTATTGCTGGCGCCAAAGGCATAGAAGGGGACCACGGCCAGCCGCGCCTGGTTTAGCAGGTAGGCGGTAACATCGGCCTGGGTGGCGAGCAGACTTCCATCGCGGGTTGTTTTGCCGGCCGCATCGATCTGTATAGTGAGATAGATCCCTGCTTCGGGGGCTATGGCATCTACCGGGAGCCCCGCTTTTTTCATGGCGATAAAATGGGCGTGAATACGATGCAGCCTTTCCAATAGTTCGGTACGGAAATGCTGGAGAAATTTGTCAATGGCCCCTGCATTGGGAAGGAATTTTGCTACGGCCTTTTGTTCAGCCATTGGTGCCCAGGCACCCACATGGGTGAGGATGGCGCGCATTTTGGCCATAACCTTTTCGGGACCCATGGCCCAACCTACCCGCACACCGGTAGAGGCAAATACCTTACTGATCGCATCAATAAAAATGGTGTATTCCCGCATCGCCGGGCGCAGTGATACCGGGTCATAGTGACGGATATCTCCATAGGTAAGGTGCCAGTACATCTGATCATACATCAGAAAGAGCTTTTTTTCATCATCGCCTCTTTTGGCATTTTCCTCCAGTACCATGTCACAGATATCCTCCAGTTCCTTTTTACGAAAGGTGGTCCCGGTAGGGTTTTGGGGTGAACAAAGGGCGATCAGGGTGGCTCCATCCAGGTGAGGGCGAATGGCGGAGGCCGTAGGCATGAAATTCGTTTCGGCCGAGGTTTCGATCACCGTATGATTGCCTTGTACAAAATGCGTATAGTGGTTATTGTTCCAGGAAGGCACCGGATAGATCACTTTTTCGCCGGCATCGCAAACGGAGCGGTACACTGCATAGATCAGTGGGCGTCCGCCTCCGGAGACTAATATTTCCTTGGGGGAATAATCCAGTTTTTGTCTTTCCCGGCTAAATGCCGAAATAGCTTCCCGCAGGTCGAGGTTGCCATCGGCAGCGGGGTAGTTGGTAAAATGCTTGCGATAGGAATCAATGATCGCTTCTTCTAATTCCGTTGGAATAGGAAAAATGGAGGGGTCAAAATCACCCACCGTGAAATTATAGATCTTTTCTCCCTGTCTGATCTTCTCGCGGATTTCTCCTCCCAGCTTCACAATCTCCGACCCGATCAGTGTTTCGGCTAATTGAGATAGTTTCATGCGGCAAAGATAGCCGATTTGGGGGTTTGGAGGTTGGTTGTTGGATGACAGATGACAGATGACGGATGACGGATGTTGGATGACGGATGACAGATGACAGATGACGGATGACGGAGGTCCGGGGTCGGAAGTCCGGCTTAAATTCATTAGCCTTAAGACAATCATTATCGGTCATCTGTCATCCAACATCCAACATCCAACATCCATCATCCAACCTCCGTCATCCGTCATCCGTCATCCGTCATCCGTCATCTGTCATCCAACATCCCACAAACTACAACTCCCTATACTCCTTCACCAATTCGATCTTGGTTTCTTCCACCAGTTTTTTGTATTCTTTCCATTTGCCAGTAAACAGCGTATTGGCATCTCTTACGATCGTGTTGACAGCATTTTCAGCGGCTACGGTCAGTGCTTCTTCGGTGCTTCCTGGTGCTACGGGTTTGGCGGCGATGTATTGGCGTGCGCTCCGCAACATATTCAGGACTGTTACATCTGATGAGCGGGTCAATCCCTGACGGGAATCTGTTTTACCTGAAATACGCTCGCGTAAGGCCGTGATCTCTTTTTGAATGGCACTGGTTGCTTTACGGAGTGTATCCGCTTCCTTGCCCTTTACGTCCTTCAATTGGGCATTCATTTTATTACAGGCCTCATCCGCTTCTGTCATCCGGTCCAATACATCATTGAGTTTGTCGGATGATTTTTGAAGACGGGTAAACATTTGCTTTTGAGCTGCAATAACAGATGGATCTCTGTCTGCACGTGGGTCAGCTTTAACCTCCACCCATACACTATCCGATGTGCGGGCATAGTTCAACACTACTTTGTAGGTTCCGGGATCAACGGACATACCTCCGGGTTCGGGAGAGCCTGGTGCAGGTTTGGGTCCACCGGGTTGACGGAACCCTTTTTCTTCCATACCCCAATACATCCGGTTAAAGCCCGAATCAGCCATCCAACGCAGGTTGCGTACCAATTCATTTTTTGCGTTATAAATCCGCACCATCACGGTATCGCCGCGGTTTCCACCTCGGCCACCACCACCACCAAACTGTCCGCGTCCACCTCCTCCACCGCCTCCCTGGCGCATCATGGGTGCTGTGGGAGCTGCTTCTGTGGCAGGTGCCGCTGCCGGGGTCGTCCGGGTTGGTTTATTGAGATAAAAAGAAATGGCGGCTCCACGGGCTTTATTTTCTGCATCCCAGATTCCATCCACACTCCACTCATATCCGGCGGGTGATTTATAAAATGCCTGCCAGCCTATGGGTGCGGCAAAAGCGGTAATGGGGGCTGTGGGTTTGTTGCCATTGTTGGCTGCCAATTTGCGGAGCGGACGAATATCGTCCAGCACCCAGAGTGAGCGTCCAAACGTGGCGATCACCAGGTCGGCCTCGGCTTCCTGTATGGCGAGATCATAGGTAGAAACAGAGGGGTATCCGTTTTTCCATTGTTCAAAACTGGCCCCATTATCAAAACTGATCCAGAGCCCATGTTCTGTGCCAACAAAGATCAGGTTCTTCTCTGTGGGGTCTTGCAATACGCAGAGCGCATAGCCTTTTACTTTTTTCTCATCTACCAATCTGGTCCAGGTCTTACCATAATCGGTCGTACGGAAGATATAGGGTTTGAAATCACCCCGGCGGTAATCATTGGCTACGACGAATACTTCGCCGCCATTGGTACGCGAGGCTTTTACCTGAGGGACCCAGGCACCGACGGGCATTCCGGGGATCTTTCCCCGGAAATTGGTCCAGGTCTTACCGCCATCACGAGTCAGTTGAACATTTCCATCATCGGTTCCCACCCAGATCACGCCTTTTTCAGCGGGAGAGGGTTCAATGGCCAGGATGGTATTATAATTTTCAGCACCGGTGATGTCGAGTGTCAAACCTCCGTTTTCGTTTTGTTTCTGTTGTTCTTTGTTGTCGGTGGTCAGATCGGGGGAGATCATTTCCCAGGCAGCTCCTTTGTTGGTGCTTTTGTGTACGAACTGGCTGCCAAAGTAGATGGTCTTTTTATCAAATGGATCCTGAGCGATTGCCGAGTTCCAGTTAAAACGAAGTTTGATGGAGGTATCGGCAGCCACCGGACGGATATACCAGCTTTCACCGGTTTTCCAGTTGCGGCGGCCCACATTTCCCTGCTGGCTCATGCTGTACACCCAGCTTGGATCTTCCGCGTCGGGCATAACATCAAATCCGTCGCCACCGCCTACATTCTCCCAATCATAGTTGCGAATACCACCCGAGCTCCAGCTATAGCCGGGTCCATGCCAGCTACCATTGTCCTGCATACCACCCATGACCCGATAGGGGGTCTGGTTATCTACATTCACATGATAGAATTGACCAACGGGAATTTTTTCATCAAAGATCCAGGTCTTGCCCCGATCACGGGAGATACCAATACCGCCGTCATTTCCCTCAACGATAAAGTTAGGGTCATTGGGATTGATCCACCAGGCATGGTGATCGGGGTGAATGCCGCTATAAGGGATGAGGGTAGAAAAGGATTTTCCTCCATCCTCACTCAGGGTGACTGTGGAGTGAATATCATAAATGCGGTTTTCATTCTTGGGGTCCACATAGATTTCCTGGTAATAAAAGGGGCGGTCGGTCACCTCCGTGGCATTGCTATTGACGAGCTGCCAGGTGAACCCGCCATCATCACTTTTATAAAAACCATTTTTAGATGCTTCGATTTTTGCATACACACGATCGGGCAGGCTGCGGGCGAAGGCGATACCGATTCGTCCAAGGTCACCTGTGGGCAGGCCTTCCTTGCTAGTGAGTTTTTTCCAGTTACGGCCACCATCTACCGTGATATACAAGGCGCTACCGGGGCCTCCACTTTTTGAGCTGTAGGGTGTCCGGTAAAACTGCCACATATTGGCAATGAGTTTATTGGGATTGGAGGGGTCGATCACGAGGTCTGCGCAACCCGTGCTGTCATTCACTTTCAGGATCTGGCTCCAGGTATCTCCACCATCAGTGGTTTTCCATACCCCTTTTTCCGGGTGAGGGGCATAGGGGTTACCGATAGCACCGGCATATACTACATTGGGGTTATTGGGGTCGATCACGATCCGGTGGATACAGATGGTTTTTTCCAGGCCCATCATTTTCCAGGTTTTACCGGCGTCCAGCGAACGGTAAATACCCCCACCCAGGTTCATGGAGTTGCGGGGGTTTCCCTCCCCGGTTCCCACCCATATCACATTGGGATTGGATTGTTGAATGGCGACGGAACCGATATTCAGCATGGGTTGGTCATCAAATACAGGGGTCCAGTTGGCTCCGGCATTGGTGGTCTTCCACACACCACCGGAGGCGGCACCCAGATAAATTGTTTCGGGATCGTTGGCTACGGCATCGATGGCGGTAATACGACCGCTCATACCGGCAGGCCCGATATTGCGGGGTTTCCAGCCTTTAAAATCAGCCAGGCTTATTTTTTGCGCCTGGGTAGTAGAAATAACAAAAAGGGAGATGGTCAGGATCGATAGGATCTTTCTCATTGCTTGGTAGTTTTGGGTCTTAAACTTACTTAAAATAGGGGATTGGGGGAAAAGAGTTTTATGGGTGGGGGGTGGGGGGACAGATGACGGATGTTGGATGTTGGGTGTTGGATGACAGATGACGGATGACAGATGACGGAGGAGGGATGTTGGATGTTGGATGTTGGATGGGGGAGGTTGCTGTGCGAGACCTCTGGTCTCGCACGATTGTCTTGTCGCCTCTGGCGACTCGAGTTTAGTTCATTTAATATTTGAATTAGCGCTTAAATGCCTGTCGCCAGAGGCGACGGGAGAATGGTGCGAGACCAGAGGTCTCGCACAGCAAGCCTCTGTCATCTGTCATCCGTCATCTGTCATCCAACACCCACTCACTGCTCCTTCTTCTCCGAATAATTTTTCTCCGCTTCTTTTGCTTTTTCAAAGTCGAGAACTACGCCGTTGATACAATACCGCAATCCGGTAGGGGGAGGACCATCTTCAAAAACATGTCCGAGGTGAGATTTGCAACGACCGCATTGTACCTCGGTGCGTGTCATACCGTGTGAGTGATCGGGGGTATAAATGATGCTGCCTTTGCTGATGGGTTCGTAGAAGCTGGGCCATCCGCAACCGCTTTCAAATTTGGTATCGCTTTTAAAAAGGGCATTGCCACAAACGGCACAATAGTAGGTGCCAATTTCGCTGAACTTTTCAAACTTGCTGGTCCAGGGTCTTTCGGTGCCCTTTTGCCGGGCTACGTAATAAACCTCTTTAGGGAGCATTTTCTGCCATTCTTCATCGCTGATGGTCACTTTGCTGGTATCGGTACGGGAATAGGCCGGGTTTTTTTTATCAGTGCTGTCCATGGTAGGGGTTTTCGCGGTGGATGATTGAGAATAACTGCATTGCTGAAAAAAAGGGGTCAGCAAAAAAAGTAAAAAGTATGTCCGTATCGGCTTCATGTAATGTTTAACAAATGTACGTAAATAGGGTTCGATTGGTTTTCTCCTCCTCGACCGTTATATTTGTCGTTCACGCAACCAGGCAACCGCATATGTTTAATTTGGTTTTATTTGGCCCTCCGGGCAGTGGCAAAGGCACTCAATCTGAAAGACTTGTAGAAAAGTATGGATTTATCCATCTCTCCACTGGCAATCTCCTCCGCGAGGAGATCAGGGAAAAGACCCCGCTTGGTCTTGAGGCCAAGAAGTTCATGGACAATGGCCAGCTCGTTCCCGATGAAGTAGTGATCGGTATGGTCGACTCCTTTTTTGATAAACACAAAGACGCTCCCGGCTTTTTGTTTGATGGGTTTCCGCGTACTGTTGCCCAGGCACAGGCCCTTGACAGACTGCTTGACCTGCGCAAGACAAATATCCGGCAGGTACTCGCGCTGGAGGTAACTGAAGAAGAATTGGTGTCCCGTCTCCTTAACCGAGGTAAAACCTCTGGCCGGAGTGATGATAGTGATGAAGCCGTGATCCGGAAACGCTTTGCCGTGTACAGCAATGAAACTACGCCCGTAGCTGAATATTATAAAAAACACAAGAAATTCAAACCCATTCAGGGTGAGGGATCTGTAGATGAGATCTTTGCTGCCTTACGTCAGGCTATCGATCATGCGATGGCGGCGATTGAGGAGGAGTGATATTCACCGCAGAGAACAAGAGAAAGCAGCTTTCTCATGTTCTCTGCGGTGAACTAGTTATTCTTTCTTTCCAAATAGCTTCTCCGCCTTCTCCAAACTTCCCAGGATATTCGACTTCACTTTTTCCACCTTCACTTTTTCTGATTCGAGATAGCCGATCCTTTTTTCCACTTCTTCCGACAATGAATCCGGAACAAATTCATCCATCCATTGTGTCATGGATTGGTTGGCGGTGGTCAGTTCGGCGATCAGGCTATCAAGGGTTGCTTTGTAACCTGATGCAGCGGCTTTGGCCTTTTCGGGCAATTTATTAAGCGAATCCAATTGTTGTTGAGCCAGAGCAATATATCCTTTTACCTTACCTGTTTTTGGCATTACTTCATTGTGGCCATCCATGACATCTTTGTACAGCGAATCTTCTTTTGTTTTTGGTTCCATACTGGTATTGTGCCCTTCGTGTCCGGAATGATCTGTTCCATTATTGCAGGCAATGAATAGCCAGGAGGCCATGATGGTGTATGCTATCTTTTTAATCATCGTTTTTGTTTTTATTTTTTTAAAATACCCAGGCCATATTTATCGTAACCTGTGATTTCATTTTTACCAAACCTTTTGACAGTTCCTGTTTCAGCGGATGAAACCAGGAAGCGCCCAGTGTCCATTTTCCGGCATAGATCTCTGTACCTGCAACTAAGTTGGTAATGCTTCCACCGCTATAGGTTTGTTCCTCCTGATGGTGGTAGTCTTTCGCCGACCGGTCATACAGGATACCTGCATTGGGAAGAATGGACCATTTCATGGCGCGGCCCAGGTTTTTCCAGTAAAAAAGCCTGGCCCCGGTTGTGATCCGGTTGCCATAGCGAAATTCATCGGTATTGGCTGTGTTGATGCGATACCCCACATCTGCATTTAACCCAAAATGATTGTACCGAATGGTATAGATCGTATTCAGCAGAATATCGAGACTTCCGGTGCCGGCATTCATGCTGGCATTGAGGTCATCGCTGTTGTCGGAATCATATTTTCCGGTAGGTAGTTTAACTCCTCCGCCGGCCTGCCAGGTCTGCTGGAGTTTATCCATCTTCCCTGCATTTTTGGTCAACAGGATGCGGTTGGCCAGAATACTGATATCTCCCAATCCTTGTACTTTTTGCGCGGGTAATCCTTCTTCTTTTTGGGTAAATGAATTATAGGGAACCAGCACAAAAAGTTGCGTCTTTTTACCAACCTGGTAACGCCCCCATATTTCGGTGGTATTGAAATATTCCACCGATTTTTTACCCAGTATATGTAGCTGTTCCGATATCAGGTGTTGGGAATTGAACACCCGATAGGTATTTCTCAGCCCGATAAAATGCTTTTTGAATTGAGGAAGGATACCGAGGTGATATCCATTACCAGAACAGCCACATATTTCACAGGCGCTGGCCTCATTTAGTATAAAAAGAAGGACAGCGAGCACGAACCATTTTTTCATAGCTATCCTTTCTTATTTATAGGGACATGGATCGCTATTTTTTCCCAGGCCATGATCAGTTCTCCGCTCTCCGGGCCATCTGCTTCCAACGAATACGTGAGCCGGGGTACCTGTTCCGTCAAGGTGGTGGGTTTTACCTTGATACGGAGCAGGTCCTCCTGCTCACTGTATTCATCGGCGAGGTGTTGTTCAAAATTTTTATTCAATATCACGGTCCATTCTTCTTTGCCCGGGATGGTAAAGAATGCATAGGTACCTGCCGGAACAGGAGAACCACCCCAAAGGACATCCTTGCTAAAGCTGATCTGGGTGGCGGAGTGTGCCCCGGTGACCCAAACCTGATCAAATGGAATCAATCCACCCCAGATGATTCTTCCTTTAACACCCGGTGAGCCATATTCCACATGTACATGTGAACCGGCGATATTTTTCATCACTACCCGGTGAGGGCTTCCCTTCAGGGTGTCATCGGTGATCAACCCGGCATTTACACTATCCGCATAGCCGTCCAGGTTCTGGCTGGCCATGTTATGTTTGGAATGGTCTTCCTTCATGGCGGGCTTATCGGCATTGTTGCAGCCAAATGCCATACCGAGGAAGAGAATGAACGTGATTTTTTTCATTTTAATAATTTAATTACTCCCTGCATTTTTCCGTGATCTCATGGAAAATGTCATGGGCGGTGGTGATCAATGTTTTCAGTTCAGCATCGGATTTACCGGCTTTTACTGATTTGTTGACGAGTTTGCATTGTTTTACCAATCGTTTCAAGATCGGTTTGGTAACATCGGCTTTAAAACCAGCAGGAACAGTGGAATTTTGCCAGGCTTGTGCTTTTGCCAGCAGGTCGGCGGAATTTTTCTTCAAGGGCTCCAGGTTATTCTCTTCCGCAGGGTGGAAGGTTGGGCTCATGACATGGTGAAAATCTTCCATTTCTTTCCAGGTAGCTTTCTGAGCCTGGGCAAGTAAAACAAATCCAAAGGCAGCGATCAGCAAAAGGGCTTTTTTCATGTGTGTTCTTTTTTGTTTTTAAAAAAATTATTGTTCAGCCAATGTTGGGTTGCGGAGAAAAGCATCATCTGTCAGCGTTTGAAGAAAGGCGATCAGTTGCGCTTTTTCCGTATCCGACAAAGGTAAGCCGGGAAGGCCATTGGGTTTCAATAACGGGTCGAGTGTTGGGCTGTTTTGTATGCCACTGCTATAATGATCGAGCACTGCCTGGAGATTCAGAAATCGTCCGTCATGCATATAAGGTGCGGTCTTGGCCACATTGCGCAGGCTCGGTGTTTTAAAGAGGTGCATATCCTGTGGTTGCAGGGTAACCCGAAAACGGCCACTATCGTTGAGCCAGGCAGGTATAAGGCCATTGTTGTGAAAGGCATTATCTGTAAAGAGATCGGTGCTGTGACAGGTGGCGCATTTTTGTTTAAAAATGGTTAGTCCGGCCAGTTCATCCGTTGTCAACTGTACGCCTTCATTGCGGATATACCTATCGTATTTTGACTCTGCGCTCACACATTGCAACATGAATTGCGAAAGAGCCTTTAGCATTTTTTCCGCATTAATTTCCCCTGGACCAAATACGCGGTTGAAAAGGGCCGGATAGTCCTTGTGTTGTTTCAGCTTAGTGATCACATTGGGCATATGTTCATCCATTTCTACCGGGTTTTCGATCGGACCGAGTGGTTGAAGGTCGAGGTCGAATACGCCGCCGTCCCAAAAAAAGAAACGGTTCCAGGCCAGGTTCATGATGGCCGGTGAGTTCCGTACACCCAGGCGATCATCAATACCGTGGCTCACATCATGTCCATGGTGGGTAAAGGCACTTCCCTGAATATGACAATTTCCGCAACTGATGGTGCCATCGCGGGAGAGCAGGCCATCATAGAAAAGTTTTCTGCCCAATTCAAAGCCTTCTTTTGTGATCGGGTTTCGGTCAAGTGCATAGGTGGCAGCCGGAAAATTGGAAGGAATCTTCAGGGGCATGGGCGTCAGGGCCTCGGTGCCGTTCTTGCTACAGGCAGCTCCCATTAATACCAACCCCACCAATATGGTCAGCACCTGAAATATCCTTGATTGAATGATCGGTCTCATGATAGAAATTTTTAAATAGCCCCGTCTCGTCAGATAACGGGACGGGGCACGAATAAGATCAATCATTGTGCACGTGATCCACACTAAACATGCCCGCGTAGTTATTGGCGATATTCACCGAATAGGGACTGAACATGACCGTGGTATTGGCGGCAATGCTAACATTGGTTGAACCATTCATCACTTTTGCGGCATCGGCCAGGATATGGATAACTGGTCCGTGGGCTTTGTCCTTTCTCACTTCTGCCCTGGATCCGGCAGGTACAGCGAGGTTGAATTTCTTGATATTATTGATGGTTGTGGAAGAATAACCACCAAAGCCACCGATGTGGTAGCGGAATTTTTTATCCGCACTGGTGGCCGCATCGGCGGGACCTTCCATTTTCAGGAAGATATAACCGCTATTCCATGTCCAGTACATACCCGCGCCATCACCAGCGGGGTCAAGACAACCAGTACGTTCGCCCACTGGTGCTGTATTCTTGGTGCTGTCAATACCCAGCAGAAAGGAGATGCCGGTATAGTTACCAGCAGGCACATTGCCCAGTTCGATCTCCCGGCTTGGGTTCTCTTCTTTGATCAGAAAATAACTACTATCGCGGGGCATGGTATAGGTAGTTCCATCTTCGTTGGTGAGTACAATGTTGCTGATATAATAGTTCAGCATGCTTATTTTAAATTCTTCTCCGGCAGCATTGGTATATACTCCGGTATTCAGTTGCAGGTCTGTTCCACCAACGATATTATCAAACTCGAGTACCAGCTCTCCTTTATCTCCGGGTAGGAATTCAGGCTGAGCCTCTTTTTTACAGGCTGAGGTAAAAGTCACGAGTGTTATAAGCAAGGAATAAAACATCTTCATGGATTAAAATAATTTGAGATAGGGACAGTCAGATCCCATTAAGGGACACCGATCTTGTTCCGGTTAAAAAGAAATAGACAATAAAATAGATTGGGCTTGGGGAATGCCTTAGCATCCCGGAGGATGGAATACAAGGGAAGGTTGATCGAATGTACGGGTGTCAGATAAGGTAAAATATTCAGGTGTAGTACCTGTGTTTATGGAAAGGCTCTCCGGAAATGCGGTATGGAAACAAACCACTTCCGTTTTGTTCTCCAATTTTAATTCAGGAAACTTCTGTTCTTCTTTTCGCTGCTGTTCCAGTTTCTTCATCAACTGGCACTGGCCATTACACTTCAATTCAGGTCTGTACTTATTCTCGCAATTCTTAATATATGCCGCTTTATTCAAATGGTAGCCCAATACCAGGCTGGCCTGGTTAAAGGTATTGGCCATAAAAGCCAACAAGAGTATAAAGGCAGTTATTTTTTTGATAAACGACATTCGGAGCCGCAAAGATATAGGCGGGGAGTTGTTTCATCGTGAGAAACCTCACCTGATTTTCGTCACTCGTCAAAATGTATCAATGCTGAACAATCGTTAGCTTTGTCTTATGCAAAAGTTATCGAATTATATCACCGGTCAGTGGGTATATGGGGAAGGGGAAGGTCAATGGTTATTCAATGCGGTGACGGGGGAGCCCATTGCCACTGCATCCACAAAAGGGATTGATTTTCAGGAAGTTTTAGACTATGCCCGGAATGTGGGCAATCCCGCCTTACGCAAAATGACCTTTCATGAACGCGGCCGCATGCTCAAGGCCCTGGCTTTGCATTTGCAAAAACATTTGCCTCATTTTTATATTGTATCTGCGCAAACTGGGGCTACCAGAAATGATAGTTGGGTAGACCTGGAAGGCGGGTTGGGAAACCTGTTCACTAATTCTTCCTTGCGACGGAAATTTCCGGATGAAACATTTTGTGTGGATGGCGAATCGCATCCCTTTGGTAAGATGAACACCTTTATGGGCACCCATATTCTGGTCCCAAAAGAAGGAGTGGCTGTCCATATCAATGCGTACAATTTCCCGGTATGGGGAATGCTCGAAAAATGTGCCGTGAACTGGTTGGCGGGTATGCCGGCCATTGTAAAACCGGCCACCGTCACCTCCTACCTGGCTGAAGCGGTGGTCAAAGAGATCATTGCTTCCGGATTGTTACCCGAAGGAGCCCTGCAACTTCTTTGTGGCTCTGCAGGCGATATACTCGACCGGGTGGAGTCGCAGGATGTGGTGACCTTTACCGGTTCGGCCTCTACCGGATTGATGTTGAAAAAGACACCGGCTATTCTGGAGAACAATGTGCCATTCAATATGGAGGCAGATTCACTGAACTGTATTGTATTGGGTACCGATGTAGAACCCGGTATGCCCGAATGGGAAGCCTTTGTAAAAGAAGTACGAAGGGAAATGACCCTCAAGGCCGGGCAGCGTTGTACGGGTGTCAGACGCATATTTGTTCCGGAGAATAAATTGGAAGATGTGGCAACGGCATTGATCGGTGCCTTGTCAAAAACCACGATCGGTAATCCAGCTCATGAAAAAGTTCGGATGGGTTCACTGGCCGGGCAATCGCAGCGGGAGGAATTAGGTTTTCAGGTGCAGAAATTACTGAGCGAAACAAGAATGATCTATGGTTCATTGGACACGGTGGAGCTGATTGATGCGGATGCAGAGAAGGGCGCTTTTGTTTCTCCTATGCTTTTACTGAACGAAAGCCCTATGGATACAACGGTGGTGCATGAAGTGGAAGCCTTTGGGCCTGTCAGCACCCTGATGCAGTATAAGACCACCGAAGAAGCCATTGCCCTGAGCAAACTGGGTAGGGGTTCGCTGGTAACTACCATCGTAACCAATGATGAAAAGATTGCGCGGGATTATGTAGTTGGTGCAGCCTCTCACCATGGACGTATCCTGGTGTTGAATGGTGATTGTGCGCAGGAAAATACCGGGCATGGTTCACCACTGCCCTTGCTCGTGCATGGTGGCCCTGGCCGTGCTGGTGGTGGAGAAGAAATGGGTGGTATACGTGGGGTAAAGCATTATATGCAGCGTACAGCGCTTCAGGGATCACCGGCGATGATCACGGCCATCACGAATGTATATCAGACCAATGCCCCCGGGAAAGATCCGGGCAAACATCCGTTTAAGAAATATTACGAGGAATTGCAGATCGGGGATCAGATACTTACTGAAAAAATACTGATCACATCGGAAGATATTGACCGCTTCGCCGACCTGAGTGGCGATCATTTTTATGCGCATATTGATACCACCGATTTTGAAGGCACGATGTTTGAAAAACAGGTGGCGCATGGGTATTTGCTGATGAGCCGTGCTGCGGGTTTGTTTGTTGACAGCTACGAGAAGAACCCGGTATTGCTGAATTATGGAATTGATGAACTTCGGTTTACCAAACCCGTATATCCCGGCGCCGAAATGCAGGTACGGTTTACTTGTAAGGAGAAAGTTCCGGTTGACAAACGGGTGGTCAATAATCCGGAAGATGCCCGAAGAGGTGATGATATTGAAAAGGGTATTGTGAAATGGTTGGTGGAAATGCTGGATGGAGAAGGGGAGGTGACAGGCGTTGGAACGATATTGACGATGGTCGCACGAAAGGCGTAGGCTTAACCCCCAGGACACCAAGCCGCAAGGGAGTGCTAAGACCTTGCGTTTCTTTGCGCCATGGCGGTAAATTAAAAAACAAATTACTAATATTTAATACCATGTCAGAAGCATATGTACACTCCACGTTTCATGGTGGGGTAACCACCATAGAGTTCTTTCATCCGCAGAGTAATTCCCTGCCGGGAGCCGTATTGGAGAAACTGGCACAAACCATCCATGGAGCAGGGAACGATGAGGACACCAAAGTGATTGTTTTAAAAAGCGGAGGGAATAAAGCTTTTTGCGCGGGAGCCAGTTTTGATGAATTGATGGCCATTGATGATGCGGAATCAGGATACCGGTTTTTCAGTGGGTTTGCGCATGTGATCAATGCCATCCGCATCGTGCCTCAGTTTGTGATCGGGCGCATACATGGCCGTTGTGCCGGAGGAGGAGTGGGTATTGCCGCGGCGGTGGATTATGCCATTGCCCTTGATACCGCAGAAGTAAAATTGAGTGAGTTGGCATTGGGAATAGGACCTTTTGTGGTTGGACCTGTGGTAGAAAGAAAGATCGGCGTTTCTGCCTATTCTCAATTGGCCATTGATGCCACTATGTGGCGTAATGCGGAGTGGGCCAGAAAAAGAGGATTATATAGCGAAGTGCATAGCACGGTGGAAAATCTGGATGAGTCTGTACGTCGGTTAACGGATAAGCTGGTTCATTCGAACCCTGAAGCGATGGCGGAATTGAAAAAGGTTTTTTGGAAGGGGACAGAACATTGGGACAAACTTCTGTTGGAAAGAGCGATGATCAGCGGCAAATTAGTATTGAGCGAGCATACCCGAAAAGCGATTGCAGCCGTGAAGAGTAAAAGCTAAGGAATAAAAAATCAGGAATAAGGAACTGAGAGAACATTTCTAATCGGTTTCCTTATTCCTGATTTTTCATTTTTTATTCCTAATTTCATACGCTATGTCTCCTTTCTCTGCCGCCAATTTTCACGCCCTATGTCGCAAGCTCGCCCGAAAGGATGCACATTTGCAATTGATCCTGGATACTTATGGCTACCCACCCATGTGGTCGCGCCCCAATACTTTTCAAACGCTTGTACTTACTATTCTTGAGCAACAGGTTTCCTTAGCTGCTGCTTATGCGGCGTATAAAAAATTAAAAGAAAAAACAGGCCGCGTAACTCCCGGAAAGATTTTATCCCTGACTGATGAAGAATTGAGGGCTTGTTATTTCAGCCGGCAAAAGATCGGGTATGTCAGAGGCCTGGCACAGGAGATTGATTCAGGCGCGCTTTCGTTGCGTAAACTGGCAACGCAGGATGAAGCTTCCATTCGCGAACGGCTGAAATCACTTAAAGGGATTGGCGACTGGACCGTTGACATTTACCTTATTCATGTTTTACAACGCCCCGATATTTTTCCATTGGGAGATATTGCCCTGGTGAACAGCATCAAGCATGTAAAAGCATTGGCTCCGCATACCACAAAAAATGAGCTGGAGGACATTAGTCAGGCATGGAAACCTTATCGCACCATTGCCACGATGCTATTCTGGCATCATTATATCAATCGGAAAGGGTTGCGAATTGAGGGATAATTTTAGAATTAAATATTCAGCCCTCCGCAAACACTGATCGTTTGTCCGGTGACATAGGATGACATATCGCTGGCCAGATAAAGCGCGGTATTCGCAATATCTTCCCCGGAGGCGAACCGTCCAAGCGGAATGCCGGCCTTGTATTTTTCACCTGCTTCACCTTCTTTCAGGTAGCTGGTCATATCGGTTTCAACAAAACCCGGGGCAATGGCATTGCACCGTACGTTACGGCTTCCCAATTCTTTGGCTACACTTTTTGTAAAACCAAGAATACCTGCTTTGGACGCAGCATAGCTGGTTTGGCCGGCATTTCCCATTTCGCCGATCACGGAGCTCATATTGATGATGGAACCTGAGCGGGCCTTCATCATGGGTCGTATCACCTGTTTGGTCATGTAGAATACGCTATTCAGGTTCACACGGATCACCTCATCCCATTGATCGGGGGTGAGGCGAAGAAGAAGATTGTCTTTGGATATACCGGCATTATTGACCAGGATATCAACCGTACCAAATTCTTTGATCACTTCATTGACCAGTGATTCACATTGGGCGGCATCACCGGCATTGCTTTGGTAGGCTTTGGCCTTTACGCCCAGGGTGGTTAGACGGGCTTCTAATTGGGCGGCCCGGTCGCGGCTGCTATCACTTACATAGGTAAAAGCGATGTTGGCGCCATGTTCGGCAAATTTCAGGGCAACGGCTTCGCCGATTCCACGGGCGGCACCAGTAACGATGGCTGTTTTTCCAGAGAGCAGTTTCATTTTTCGAATTTTAATCTAATTGATCCGTGGAATCCAATAATCCAGGGGATTACACGGATTTCACGGATGCGCGAAGTTATTGGTTAAAGCGAGGATTTCCTCAAGGATTTTCCGGTCATTGCTCAGTCTTGGCACTTTATGTTGGCCGCCTAATTTCTCTTTTATTTTTAGCCATTCCTTGAAGGTGCCCACGGGAATCGATTTAACCAGGGGAAGTTCAAGGGCGATATCCCGGTAGCGCTTGGCTTCGTAATCGCTATTGATCTTTTTGAGGGAAGCGTCCATTTCGATGGTGAATTGATGCAGGTCTGCGGGTTCTTTCTCAAATTCAATCAGCCATTCATGGCAACCATTGTGCTGATCGGAGAAATAAACGGGTCCTGCTGTATAATCACTGATCACTGCCCCCGTTTTTTTACAGGCTTCGGCAATGGCGTGATCGGTATTATCTACGATCACTTCTTCGCCAAACGCATTGATAAAATGTTTGAGCCGCCCGCTTACTTTGATCCTGAATGGATATGTAGAGGTGAATTGAATAGTATCTCCTACCAGGTAACGCCAGAGGCCGCCGTTGGTGCTGATCACCGGGGCGTAATGCCGACCGATCTCCACATGGTCAAGGCCAATGGTTTCCGGGTTTTCTTTGCCGTATTCCCCCACAGGCATGAATTCATAAAATATGCCATGATCCAGGAAAAGGAGCATGCCTTCATCACCCGGAATATCCTGAGCAGCAAAGAACCCTTCGCTGGCATTGTACATTTCCAGGTAGTGAATTTCTTTTCCAATGATCTTTCGGAATTGTTCACGATAGGGAGTGAAGGATACGCCACCATGCATGTATAATTCCAGATGGGGCCACACTTCGCTGATGGTATGTTTACCGGTGATCTCCAGAATGCGTTTGAAAAGCACCAGGGTCCAGGTAGGTACACCCGATATGGAGGTCACCACCTCATTGATGGTGTTGTGTGCCAGGTATTCGATCTTACTTTCCCATTCTTCCATGAGTGCGATACTTAGGTCAGGGGTCCGGAGCCAATGTCCCCAGAAAGGAGAATTTTGGAGTAGCACAGCGCTAAGGTCACCATACTGGGCATCGCTGTTCATGGGATTAATGGTATGGCTGCCGCCGATGACCAGTCCTTTACCGGTTAATAATTCAGAATCGGGATTTGAATTATAGTAAATGGTCAGCACATCTTTGGCTGCTTTGTAATGGCAGTCATTCAGGCTTTCATCGCTGACGGGGATGAATTTACTTTTTTCGCTGGTGGTGCCGCTGCTTTTGGCAAACCAGAAGACCGGTGTATCCCAGAGAATATTTTGTTCCCCTTCCATGATCCGTTGGATTTGCGGCTTAAGGTCAGTGTATTCATGGATCGGGACAGTTTTTTTGAATTCACTGATCGAGAAAAGGGAAGGGAAATTGTACTGTCGTCCGAATTCTGTGTATTGGGCCTGGGTAACCAATCCCTGCAATACATCCCGTTGCGCGTTGATGGGATTATTCATCCAGGCTTCAATACGCCACATGCGCATACGGGCCAGGGAAGATATCGCGGGGCTAAGCAATTTCATGTGGTGGAAAGATAGAATTATTTGGGAAAAAAACGTGAAATGAGTGGGGGGAATACACAGGCTTCAAGCAGGTTCATTATTATTTTTGAACTAATGGCCAATACCTTTACACAATTGCATGTGCATTTGGTTTTTGCGGTGAAATATCGTCGAGCGATGATTGCAACCGAGTGGAAAGAGAGGTTGCATGAATATATCTCCGGTATTATCCGACAAAGTGGGCATAAGGTTATTCAGGTGAATAGCATGCCCGATCATATACATATCCTGATAGGGTTGCGCCCGAACCAATCTCTTTCTGATTTGGTTAAATTGATCAAGACAAGAAGCACGGTATGGATTAAAGATAATGGGTTCTGTGAAGACCGATTCGCTTGGCAGGAGGGATTTGGGGCATTTAGCTATTCAAAATCACAACTAAATAGAGTGATCAATTATATTATCAATCAGGAAGCGCACCACTCGAAAGTGAACTTTAACGCGGAGTTTGAGCGAATACTTCAAAAGAGAGGCATTGACTACGAGCAGAAATATTTATTCACAAAACCTGATTAGGGCATCGACCTTGTGCTTCCTACCCTGTGCTCCTACGGAGCACTGGAAAAAAGGTCTTCGTGGGTCGGTGAAAGGGATTTGTTGATGCTCATTCGTTATTTAATGTTGAAAATTGGCATGCAAGAATTCAAATGTGCTCCCTAGGAGCACCGGGCCGGTAGCCCACGAAATCGAAATTGCATTTGCGCTCCGTAGGAGCGCAGGGTGAGCGGTTTTCAGTTTTTGGTCAAACAGCCTCGGTTTGGGGGAACTGCGTTTTGAGGCCTTACCTTTCTCCCTCTTCCTGCTGTATCTCATCGTACAGGTAGTCCTTGCGTTTTAACTCAAAGTTTCGGCCAAGGTAGAGGCGGCGGACTTGTTCGTCTTCGGCGAGTTCTTCGGCTTTGCCATGTTTGAAGATCTTGCCTTCGATAAGGAGATAGGCGCGGTCACAAATAGAGAGGGTCTCGGTAACATTATGATCCGTGATGAGGATACCGATATTCTTAAACTTGAGTTTGGCTACAATGGTCTGAATATCCTCTACCGCGATCGGGTCGATACCGGCAAAGGGTTCATCCAGTAAAATGAATTTTGGATCTACCGCCAGGGCGCGGGCAATCTCGGTTCTGCGTCTTTCACCACCGCTTAATACATCCCCATTGTTCTTGCGTACATGGGTTAGCCTGAATTCGCTTAAAAGCGATTCCAGTCTTTCCTTTTGTTGTTGCCGGGTGAGTTTGGTCATTTCCAGGATCGCGGAGATATTATCTTCCACACTCAGCTTACGAAATACCGAAGCTTCCTGTGGCAGGTAACCTATTCCCATTTTTGCCCGCTTATACATGGGCAATTTGGTGATATTCAGGTCATCCAGGTACACATTCCCCTCATCCGGGCGTATCAGGCCCACCACCTGGTAGAAGGTGGTCGTCTTCCCCGCACCATTCGGGCCCAGCAATCCCACGATCTCTCCCTGGCTTACCGATACGGACACATGGTCGACCACGGTCCTGTTCCGGTAGCGTTTCACAAGGTCCTGAGTGCGAATAGTGACTTTCATAGCCTGCAAATTAAAAACTTTGCCTCAGTATTTGACTAATCCCCGCTCCTGATTAGCTTTGCATTCAATTTTTTAACAAAGAATGAAAGTCACCGACCATATACAGCAAGCCAAAGGAACCATTGTTTCATTTGAGGTCCTACCCCCTTTGAAAGGAAAAGGCATCCAGGCCCTTTACGACCACCTGGACCCTTTGATGGAATTCAAGCCTTCTTTTATCAATGTTACCTACCACCGGAGCGAAAGCATGTTTAAAAAGAAACCGGATGGCACATTTGAGCAGGTGGAGATCCGCAAGCGCCCCGGAACCGTTGGTATTTGCGCGGCTATCATGAACCGGTATAAGATCGATGCCGTTGCCCACCTGATCTGTGGAGGTTTTAGCCGCCAGGAGACCGAAGACGCATTGATCGACCTGAACTTCCTCGGGATAGATAATGTGCTGGTACTTAGAGGCGATGCCCCCAAAAACATGAGTTTTTTTGAACCTGATCCCCATGGACACAAATATGCGATCGACCTGCTGAAACAGGTAATGAGCATGAACCGGGGCCAGTATTTGGAAGAGGACCTGAAAAGTGCCGTTTACACCAAATTCTGCGCAGGCGTGGCAGGTTATCCCGAAAAACACTTTGAGGCACCCAATCTGGATGCCGATCTGCGCTACCTGAAGGCCAAAGTAGATGAAGGCGCCGAGTACATCGTGACACAGATGTTCTTCGACAACAAAAAGTATTTTGACTTTGTGGATCGTTGCAAAGCAGCCGGTATCAATGTGCCGATCATTCCAGGACTAAAAGCCATAACGTCCAAGAAGCACCTGACTGTTTTACCCAAAACATTTCATGTAGATATACCCGATGACCTCTCCAGTGCTATTGCAGAATGTAAAAAGGATGATGAAGTAACCAAGGTCGGGGTGGAATGGCTGATCCAGCAATCCAAAGAATTAAAAAAATACGGTGTCCCCGTACTTCACTATTATACACTGGGCAAGGCCCAGGTGGTAGTAGATGTAGTGAAAGGGGTGTTTTAATTAAAACCTCGTGCTTAGCGTAACCGTTGCCCCACTCGTTGCGGGTACCGAGCGACAAACACCACCCACACAGAACAAGCCAGCACGCTGACGACCATAGGTAACCCCTAACCGGGTTCCTCCTTTGGTGTACACACCACCGATGGTGGGGTAATGAATATCGGTTACATCATAATTATATAGATCGGATAAAAAGAAGATCCATTTAGGGGCAAAACTGAATTCCGTTACCGCAGCCGCCCAATTACCCCGGTCATTTTTGGTAAACAAATGTTGCAACTCAAACCGAAGGGCTTTCTGTGGGGCAAATTGATAGGTACTGTTCCATACCACCATGGCCGCATTGATATCGGGATCTATACCTCCTTCAATGACCGATTTATTGTAAAACAGTTTATGCAGGGATAAGGTACTGTGAAAACGGCTGCTCCATTTCTTTTTCCATTCTATACTCATATCCTGAAAATATTTTTCGCCGCCACCAGCAAAGAGACTGCCATCACTGTTCAATCCCTGGTAATGGGAGAAATTCAGGCTCAATCGCCCTCCTGATTTACCACCAAGTGCAGACCCTTCGGGTAGTAGAAAGAAGAGTTCAAACTGACCTCCTGTTTCACCCAGTGACTGGGCATTGTACACATAAATATTGGTAGTAAGGTAGTCATGTTGTTTGGTAAGGGCGGGAATGAAATTGACCGGCAACAGAGAACCGCTTGCTTCGCGTTCGCCGCGGAAATCCATGTTTTGAATACCACGGTAAGTGAGGCTGAGGCCAATGTTTTTCCGGGTCCAGTTTCCATTGATCAATAGAGCCTTTCCTTTTGCCTTATCATATCCATTGAGCAAATGAGGGTCACTTCCTTTTCCAACGTATTCCACATTCAGGGAGGCAGAGGCCCCGGCGATCTCCAACCGGGCGGCACCTGATTTAACGGTAGCAGGAAAATCCGGATCAGGGCCCGTGTATTCCTGATAGCGGGAAACATAGCTTCCGCCAATCGAAACACGGGTTTTTTTCTCCGTACCTGTACCGGTCAGGTCAATGGTTCCATCTATTCCCCGAACAATGCCATTGGCTTGCTGAAAGAGTTTTCTTGGTTTGCCATACACCCCTTTCAGGTGAATAAAGGGAAGGGGTTGCAGATAAAAGGCTGCGCCTTCGAGGGCGTTGTTGATGCCGATCTGCCGGTTCTCCCAGGATCGGAAGATCAGTCCGCTTCCGAATTGTTCATAGAAATTACCCACCATTACCCCAAAGGTTTGATTTTGGTAACGGAAGTACTTATTTACCAATTTGCTTTCCTGCAGAATGGTGAATTGATCAAAGAACTGGGGCAGGGAAGGGAGATAGGATTCAAATTGTACCCCGGCGGTAAATTGTTTATAGGAATAATCCAGTTTGAGATAATTATTCGAGCCTACCCTGTCTGCTGGTAAAACTGCACCGATCTTGTTGTCCTTTTGGTAAAACTGGGTGATGGTTTCAAAACTTCCACTCAGTTGCCCGACCATCTTGTCGGTCTTTTCTTCGTTCAGATGAGCAAAAAGATCGGCCTCACTTCCAGGCAGATAACCATTTCGTTGATACACGATCTTTCCCTGGCGGATCACCAATACATGAGGGATATCATTGACATTGAGCGCACGCTTCAGGTCCTGATTGGGATCGAGATAAACTAAAAAAGGCCATCCACGTCCGGCCACAAAGGGTTTTACCCGGGCAGTTGTGCGGGCATCATCTACCGAAATGGCGATCAACTTGAAGGGCTGCTTTTTTTGCAGGTCCGCATACTGATCATGAATGGCTTCCAGTTCCTGAATACAAGGCACGCACCAGGTGGCCCAGAGGCTGACAATGACAGCCGTATCTCCATAAGAAACAAGACTTTGGAAGGGAAACTCTTCACCCCGAAGGTCACGAACTCGTACATCCGGTAATTCATTCTGACCAAAAAGGCCCAACACAGGAAGGGCCAGTAACATAAGCAGACAGATCTTTCTCATAACCCGTTGTATCTATAAAATATGTGCAATTATCCGAAGAAGAAATGGAAACACATCAAAAATTCAATAATTTAGACCCTCATACTGCTGAAACATGAGAAAATACTTCAACCTGTCTGCCTGGACATTCGTCCTGCTCTCCCTGACTTTAATTTCCTGTTCCAAAGGTGGTAGTGGTGGCACCGATACTGGTGGCAATCCTCCTCCACCTGATCAAACACTGACCGTTGTGCTGGATAAAACCACCATCAATGCCGATGGCTTTGAAGATGTGGTGGTAACAGTAAAAGACCAGAATGGCGCGGATGTAACAGCCAGTGCTTCTGTGTTTGTCAATGATATGAATCGTCCTGCCAAACGATTCTGGACAGAAACCCCTGGCACCTATAAGGTAAAAGCCCAGAAAGGGACCATCATTTCTCCCGAAGTAACCATAACAGCGGTAGATCCGGGTAATTCAGCATTTAGTCAAAAAATATTGGTGGAAGATTTTACCGGTACCTGGTGTGGCTATTGTCCCCGTGTCGGTATAAAACTGGAAGAATATACGGCGACCAAACCCAATTGTATCGTGGTTGCCAACCATGGCGGACAGGGTACAGCCGATCCCTATCTTTTCCAGTACCATTCCAGTATGGCCAGTGCGTTTCAGCTTCCTGGTTACCCGGGTGCATTGTTGAGCCGTGTTTCTTTTTGGAATGAGAACAATAGTCAGCTTGACCTTGAATTCGCGAAACGGGCACCGCTGGGTCTTGCCCTGAACACAAGCCTGAATGGAAATGATATCACTGTCAACACCAAGGTGAAATTTGATGTGACCACCTCGATTGACCTGAAACTGATTGTTTACTTATTGGAGGATGGTCTGGTCTATCCCCAGGTAAACTATGGCTACAATTATAATGGATTTACCGGAAGCCCCATCAACAACTACGTACATAATGCGGTGCTGCGCAAAACCATTACCGATGTGTATGGTGATGCCATCGATAAAAGCAAACAGGTAAAAGGTACCACTTACGAAAAATCACAAACGATCTCAATTACCGGCGCCGGGTACAATACTTCCAAGCTTCGGGTTGTTGCCTTTGTGGTTTACGGAGACGGCAACTTCCTTCAAAAGAAAGGAGTGTCGAATATACAAAGTGTAGCCGTAGGTAGTAATAAGGACTTTGATTGATTTGCAAATCACTTGCTGATTTTCGCAAACACTGCTTCGTCCACCTTAACCGGGTATTTCTTCTTCAATTCTTTCACCCAGTTGGCATCCAGTTCGGCCTGAAAGTCGTTGATGACCGCGCCTTTGGCGTCTTCAAATGACTTTGGTTCGTTCGGGGCGAAAATTTTCTTTATGTAGGCAAAAGAAGCGCTTTCATCAGCGGCATTCTTTTCAATAGAGGTTACCATATTGGGTTTTATGACCTCGTTCTTTGCCCGGGGAATCTGTCCATATTCGTAGCGTCCGGTTTCTGCTGTAATGCGGTCACCAAACTGTTTCAATATGTTTTCGTAGTCTGAAGGGTTCCTGACAATGGCGGTACGAACTTCTTCCGCGGTCTTGCTATCTCCGCAGTAAAAGATAATACCTCCGGCGCTTTCCTTCCATACATAGTCCTTTTTATGAAGGGCATAGTATTGCGCTTGTCCGGCTGTATCCGTTTGGGCAGGCGTCCATATCTTCTGCATCATCACTTCAAAGAACAAGTTGCCATCTTTGAATTCATTCATTTGCTGACGGAATTCAGGATTGAATTGTTCCAGGTTCTCTTTATAATATTCCATCGCTGCAAAGCGCTTGAAATCCTGTAAGATCTCCGGGTAGGTTTTCAGTCCGGAACCATCACGCTTGTGCCTGTTGGTTTGGGCATAGCCCATAAAATCCAGCGCGGTGATCATTCGGTTACCGATCTTAAAGAGTGGTGTTTCCGATTGAACCGAAAGGTGTTTACCTGAAAGTCTTCCATCCAGTAAGCTATCGGTATAGAGACCCAGATCGGTCATATCGAATGCGGCATCTTTCAGTCCTGCTTTGGCAACGATCTTGTTATAGAGGAGTTCCTTGGTTTGTTCAATCCGGTTGTCATTCTGCACGCGGTACTTAAGGTTCTCGGCGTATGTTTTGTCGGCAAAAGAGGCAGGCACTTCCGATTTGGAAATTCTTTTTATGATGTGATAGCCATGTGCTGTCAATACCGGTTTGCTCACGGCGCCGTCTTTTGCCAGTGAAAAGGCAGCATTTTCAAAAACGGGGTCATAGGTGCCCAGGCCAAATTCGGTCATTTGCCCACCCATGGCTGCAGAGAGATAATCATTACTGTACTGTTTGGCCAGATCACTAAATTCCGCGCCTTTTATGATCCGTTGATATAAAGAGTCGGCCAGCGCAGCGATCCGTTTTTTAGTACTGGCATCGGCTCCGGGAGGGAAGGCGAGTAGTATTTGAGCGGTACGGATACGTCCAACGGCTTTGCGTTCTCCAAGGTTTTTGAAAATATGATACCCCGAGGCAGAGACAAAGGGAACTGAATACTTACCTACCGGCGTGCCATACAGTACATTCTCCAGGGAGTAGGGCAGGGAAAAAGCCGTGAGATAACCAATATCCCCGCCATTGTTTACCACGCTTGGATCGGCGGAATACAATTTGGCCACGCTTGCAAATGGCTGGCCTTTTTGTAACATCTTATAGGCTTCCTGGATCTTTCTCCAGTTCGAATCTGTATCCTGCTTACCATTTCTGGGCAAAAAGATATGGGCGGTCCGGATATCCTTACGACTGCGTGTAAAGGCTTCGTTCATCAGTTTATTGAAGCTTTCCGGATCGGTCAGATAGTTTTGGATCACCTGGCTGCGAAGGGTACCCAATTCCTCTGTAAAGGCGGGCATTGTATCCAGGTGACGGTCGTAGGCATCGCGTACTTTGATCTTGGATTGAATAAACAGATCGAGGTAGTGACGCATGGATTTGGCCTTGTCCGTTACCGGACCGGTATTGTTCTTTTTATAAGCGGCCAGAAATTCTTTGGCGTCTACGGAGTAGGGGCCATAGGTGAATAAGGTCTGTGCCCCTGTATTGGACACGATCAATAGTGTCGCCAGGGATAGGAGGATAGTTTTCATAAATATTTTCAAAGGCGAAAATTACTGACCTTTTAACTTAAACGCAAGTACTTCATCAATCTGTTCGAGCGGTATTTTCTTGGCCAGAATCCGTTTGTCTTTGTCAAGGAGGTAGAGGGTGGGCACGGTGATGATGTCAAATAACTGAGAATAGCCGGGTATTCCCGCGCTCACACGGTTGTTTTCCTCTTGTTTGGAGTAGTAAACATGGGTCCAGTCCCAAAGATTGTGTCCTTTGATAAACTCCATCCAATCTTTCTTTGTGCCTTCCGATTCCTTGGCAATGGCATACATGGCCACCTGGTTCTTTTTCCATTTGGCCTGGTAAATGGAATCCAGTCGGGGCAGGGTTTCCTTACAATGGCTGCAGGTAGGGTCCCAGAATACAACCACCGTATAAGGGCTGTTGACTTCCTGTAAGGGCCGGAGTTTTCCGGCTGTATCGGGTAATTCGACACCGGGTGCGGGATTGCCAAGCAAATTGGCCATCAGGCTATAGGCGCGATCGAAGATCGTTTTGCGACCACGTTCGGTCAGCCAGGAGTAATTCTGTTGGGAGAAATGTTTTTCAAATAAATGGACAAATACCTTGTCCTCCCACATATATTTCTGGTTGAGATAGCGGTTGACAAATTTGACCAGCAGAAACTTCTTCATCTCTGCATTGGCAGAAGCGTAACCAAGCATCCAGTCGATCTCTTTGATGACCGAATCGGGATTGGGGTAGATCAGCTGATCAAAATACTTATCCAGTTTGGGTTCAAATACGGGGGTGCGCACTACGCGGTCATCAAAGAAGTAAACATCATCCCAAAAATGGTCTTTGAAATAATTGAAGGCAAAGGTTGAATCGTATTTCCCTCCGGGATGTTGATCGGCCGGCGGCACGGTGGGTTCTTTCATCACATGAAAGAGCAGGGTCAACAGGTCTTTGGGATTATCCTTTACATATTTTAACCGGTAATCCTGAATGGCTGTATTGGTTTCGTTGATGAATTGAGTCAAACGGGTGGAATCTGCCTTATTTGTGGCAGCGGCCAGATCCCGTTTGGCCTTGTCCATGGCCATCCCTTTTTCGTTGGTGAATTTTTGGTAAGCATTGAACCGTTGGTTCTCTGGAGAGCCGATGAATTGGATCGAATTGACCAGGTTAGCTGTATCGGTGATGACGCTGAATTTCTGTTCAGCCCCTACCATCAATTCAAAATAATTGGTCTTATCTGGATAACCGATCAGGTACAGCCCCTGATCGAGTTTTTTATTTCCTTTAAATACCCCGGTCCCTTTCTCATCGAGCCGTACAGAATCGACAATGGGTTTTGTTTTACCGTAATAATAACCGAGATAGATATATTGATTTTGAAAGGGCTTGATCGTGATCGTGATCTCATAGGCCGGGCCTTGGGCCTGCACAGCGAGTGTTAAAAGGAACAGAGATAAGAGCGTAACGAGTCGTTGCATGGGGTTTGATTCTGAACGGGTAAAGATATTCAAAAAGATGAGAATTAGCCGGGAAGGGTTGTATGGGCTTGGGGCGAAAAGTGTAGCTTTGCCGGGTGAAAAAAAGAAAGAATATTGTCCTGGAAAAGGTATTGGTAGAGGATTATGCGGCGGAGGGTAAATCCCTGGCCAGGGTGGAGGGGAAAGTGATCTTTATAGAGCGGGTTGTGCCCGGCGATATCGTGGATATCCGGTTGGGTAAGAACAAGAAAGATTGGGCGGAAGCCCACCCACTCCGGTTTCATGCTTACTCCCCCGACCGGGTGGAGCCTTTTTGTACGCATTTTGGGGTTTGTGGTGGATGCCAATGGCAAATGCTCCCCTATGAGCGGCAGCTGGCCTACAAACAACAGCAGGTAGAGCAGGCCTTGCGCCGAATCGGGAAGGTGGAAATACCTGCTTTAATGCCGATTGTTGGTGCCGCGGATACCCGTTATTACCGCAATAAACTCGAATATACTTTTAGCACCCGGCGATATGTTCCCGGGCCAGATTTTGATCCCGATGCGGAACAATCGGTAACAGGCGCTGCGGGTTTTCATGCCCGTGGTTTTTTTGATAAGGTGGTAGAGATTGATACCTGTCACCTGCAACCCGAGCCTACCAATGAAATTCGCAAAGCCATTGAGGGATATGCCAAACAGCATGGGTTGACCTTCTATGATTTCAAAGCGCATACAGGTTTACTCCGGAATGTGATGGTGCGCATCACCCGCACAGGTCAGGTGATGGTCAATCTGGTTTTGGGTTATGAAGACGTTTCCATCCGGACCGGACTGCTCGACTATCTGCTGGAAAAAGTACCGGCGATCAACACCCTGCTGTTTACTATCAATACCAAGTTCAACGACAGCATCTATGACCTGTACCCACAGGTGTATACAGGAGAAGGACATATCATCGAAACGCTGGAAAATTTTCAGTTTCGTATCGGTCCTAAATCCTTCTTTCAAACAAATACACGACAGGGGGAAAGACTTTATCAGGTAACGCGTGAATTTGCCGAACTTACCGGAAAGGAAACGGTATATGATCTTTATTGTGGTACCGGAAGCATCGGCATCTTTGTCAGTCAGGGCGCAGCGCAGGTGATCGGTGTTGAAGTAGTGGAAGAAGCCATTGTGGATGCGCGTATCAATGCGGAAATAAACGGTATCGCCCATGCGAAATTTTTTGCCGGGGATGTGATCAAAGTTTGTGATGATGCTTTTTTTGCTGCCCATGGCCGGCCGGATGTGATCATAACTGACCCTCCCCGTGCCGGTATGCATGAAAAACTGGTGCGTAAGATCCTGGATATGGAGGCCCCTTTAGTGGTTTATGTAAGTTGTAACCCGGCCACGCAGGCTCGCGACCTGCAATGGTTGGATGAGAAATATGCAGTTACCAAAGTGCAACCGGTGGATATGTTTCCCCATACCCATCATATTGAAAATGTGGTACAATTAAAACTGAAAAGCCTTTTAGCCAATGAGTAATTTTCGATATACACGTCCGGAGGCCTTTCCGCCCGTGGTGAAAAATCTGATCATCATCAACATTCTGTTCTATGTTGCGCAAATGATCTATGATAAGGATGGAAGTCTGACCCAACTCCTGGCCCTCCATCCCATCGAGTCACCTTATTTCCGGATCTATCAGGTGGTGACCCACATGTTTGTGCATGCACATGACTTTATGCATATCCTTTTCAATATGCTTTCGTTGTGGATGTTTGGACGGGTGATTGAAACCTATGTAGGCTCCAAGAAGTTCTTGACACTTTATATCATTTCCGGACTGTCGGCAGCGGCCCTGCACCTCGGAATCCAGTATTTTGTCTATGATTTTGATGCGCTTTGGGCTCAGGCTGTTCAGTATGACCCCGAAACCCAGATCGACCAGATCAGGTCCATCCTGGGCCCCGTTGCACCTGCGGTGGGCGCTTCAGGGGCGGTAATGGGGGTATTGGTGGTTTTTGGCTATCTGTTTCCTAATACAGAACTCATGTTGCTCTTCTTTCCTGTACCCATCAAGGCCAAGTATTTTATCCCCGGCTTGGTGGCGATCGACCTGTTTGGGGGTATTTACCGGGTTCCCGGAGACAATATCGCCCACTGGGCCCACCTGGGTGGGGCGGTTGCGGGTTTTATCATTGTCCTTTACTGGAACAAAACCAATCGCAATACGTTATACTAAAGAAAGAATTTACCAGGGAAGCACTCCCGAATTTCTAAATTTGTAGCTGGAAAATCGAACGCATGAACTATTACGAGCAAAAGAGCCGGCGTAGCCGGTTTATGGGTGACCTGGGGAATAATTCACTGATCATGCTAATCAGCATCCTGTTGGTGGTGTTCGTGATGTTTAGTATGGTGAATATTTTTTATTTCTTTTCCTATCCGGTGTCTGAAGCCCGGGTTCATTTCTATAACGATATTTATGTAAACCTGGCTTTGCCCGCTTCCTTTGGGGAGTTTATCCGTAAGCCCTGGACCCTGATCTCCTACATGCTCTATCATTTTGAAGTGTGGCACCTGATCGGCAACCTGATCTGGCTTTGGGTTTTTGGCTATTTACTTCATGACCTTACCGGAAACAGAAAGGTCATTCCCATTTTTATTTATGGCGGACTGGGTGGCGCGTTGGCTTTTATGCTCACCTATAATTTCATCCCGGCCCTTTATGGGGAAGGGATCGGGAATGTGAATATGGTTGGCGCATCCGCCGGTGTCATGGCCATCGCTATTGCCATCACGGTCATAGCCCCCGGATATCGCTTGTTTACATTCATCAACGGGGGGATTCCTCTCTGGGTTATCACCCTCATCTTTATCGTAATCGACCTGGCCATGTTGCCGCGTAATAACCATGGGGGCCACATTGCGCATATTGGTGGTGCCCTTACCGGTTATTTGTTCATGGTATTTTACCGAAGGGGATATGATGGAAGTGTGTGGATGAATAATCTGTATGACTGGGTTCTCAATCTGTTTAACCCCGATAAACCTTCCCGTAAGGCGAAACCAATGAAAGAGCAGTTATTTTACAAATCTGGTTCTGCTCCCTATTCCAAAACCCTGAACCTTACCCAGCAACGGGTGGATGAAATTCTGGAGAAGATCCATCAAAAGGGATATGATTCACTTACCAACGAAGAAAAGGAATTGCTCAAGCGCGCCAGTAAAGAAGATTTGTAACTTTACCTATGGCCCCTTTTCTCCGCAAGTCGGTTAAGCGCATACTCTACCTGCTTTACTTCATTTTATTGCTGCTTTTCCTGCTTTCCATTCTGGCGCCAGTTTCTAATCCTTCCAAATATTGGGTTATAGGTGTCCTTGGACTTGCGTTTCCAATCCTCTTTGCCATGGTGTTTCTCGCCACTTTATTCTGGGCCCTGCTTCGCAAACGAGTTGCCTGGGTGGGTTTGGTGGCCTTACTGCTGAGTTGGAAAAGTGTCGGGGTGAGTATTGCCTTTCATTCATCCGGGGCCTTTCAGGAAAATAAGGAGCCTGCCTCGGTAAGGGTTGTCAGCTGGAATGTGGCAAGGTTTACTGAATGGAAAAGAAACAATAACAAAGGCAGTCAGCAACGATTGAAGATACTGGATCAAATAAAGCAATACGGTGGAGATATTGTTTGCCTGCAGGAGTTTTTTCATTCCCCCGATTCCATGTATTACGATAATATTTCTGAGATACGTGAAATGGGTTATCCCTATCATTATTTTTCCTATGACCCCGATGGTTGGAGACAATATATCGGGTGTGTGGTATTTTCCAAATACCCGATCGTGGATTCTGGATTGGTTCGGTATTTCAGGCCATCCATGCCCGAAGCTTTGTTATATGTGGATGTAAAAACCGGCGCGGATACCATACGCGTTTTTACCACCCATCTGCAATCCGTTCAATTTCGGAGAAATGATTATGAGGCCATAGAAAAAGTAACCCAGGTGGAGGACAGTCTTTTACTCTATAGCCGAACCGTATTGGGGAAAGTTAAGAAGGCCCTGGTATTGCGGAGCAGTCAGGCCCGAGTGGCCCGCAGCATCATGGATAATAGTCCATATCCTTCGGTGATCTGTGGCGATTTCAATGATATACCTAATTCATTTACCTATCATACCATACGTGGTGAAATGCAGGATGCCTTTTTGGAAAAAGGGAGGGGGATCGGGCGTACCTATTCCTCCCTGTCACCCACTTTACGTATTGACTATATCCTGGCCGATAAACAATTTGAAGTAAAACAGGTACAGCGATTGATCAAACCCACTTCTGATCATTACATGCTAAGGGCCGACCTGGTTTTGCAAAAGGACTGATCTCCGTATCTTGTATCATGTTTCAGCGAATCCGAAACCTGTTCAAGTGGCTTGCCCTGCTGGGGTATGGAATTGTCCTGCTCCTCTATATTGCCACTTTGCTGGTGGCCTATCTGGGCGATTATTGGTGGTTTCCTTCTTTACTTACCTACGGCTTTCCTTTTTTAACGCTGCTCCTCCTTTGTTTTGTGGTATACTGGTTGTTGTTAAAAAGAAAGATACCGGCTCTTGCCGGGTTGCTGGTGCTGCTGTTTGGGTGGAAAAGTCTTTTTTCAATCTATGCCTTTGGAGGCAGCGATGCACCCACTACCGAACGCGATAGTTCATCCATACGGGTACTTACCTGGAATGTGATGCGAATGGTAGGAATAGAAGGAAGCCAGGAAGAAAAGAACCAGACCAAGCAAAAGGCCCTGAAGCTTATTTTGTCCCAGCAACCGGATGTGATCTGTCTGCAGGAATTTGTAAACGGCGCAGCCCATACGGCTTTTTCCATCCTGCCCTATATGAAGGATTCGGCCGGCTATCCCTATATGGTTTTTGCTCCCGACTTTGAATGGTTTGATGGAACTATCCATCAAGGGGTGGTTATTTTTTCCCGGTTCCCAATACTTGATTCGGCCCGGATAAGATTTCCCGCTCCCACCACCCCGCAAAGCCTGATCTATGCCGATATCCAAAAAGGGAAGGATACCTTTCGCGTTTATACCGGGCATCTTGAGTCATTTCGCTTTAGTTCCAGCGATTATGAAGACATTAATCAGGCAAAAAAGGGCTCGGTGAAGAAGGTCAGGTTGATCAGGAAGGTCAAATGGGCCACTGAGCACCGCGGTATCCAGGCCCGGATGATACGGGATGAAATGAAGAAAAGCCCTTATCCCACGATCTTTTGCGGAGACCTGAATGATGTACCCGCTTCAAATACCTATTTTACTGTTCGCCAGGACAGGATCGACGCATTTTTGGCAAAGGGCAAGGGCCTGGGCAGGACCTTTACCCGGATATCGCCCACCCTGCGTATCGACCATATTTTCGCCGATCCGGCATTTGAAGTAAACAGGGTGTACCGGCTCAAACAGCGGTTGTCAGATCACTATGGCCTTGTCGCCGATCTGAAATTAAAATAATCCTTTGTGCCCTTTGTGCACCCTTTGTGCCCTTTGTGCCTCCTTTGTGTCCTTCGTGTCCTCCTACGCAGGTCTGGCGTAGGAGGACACGAAGGACACAAAGGAGGCACAAAGGGCACAAAGAGAAAAATTCCTATATTTGATGCATGGGCATCACTTATCATTTACACCGCTCCTTCGCTAACGGATGTTGTTGTTGTTAAAACAACCCCGAACCCCCATTCTTTTCTATTTTTGCACTCGATTTTTCACCTGAATCCATTTTTGTATGTCCTCGCTTAAAATATATAATTCCTATTCCCGTACTAAAGAACCATTTGAATCCCTGGTGCCTGGTCATGTGGGGATGTATGTGTGCGGACCCACGGTGAGTGGAGAAAGCCATCTGGGTCATGCCCGCCCATATATAACGTTTGATGTGGTTTACCGCTATCTCAATTACCTGGGGTACAAAGTGCGGTATGTACGCAACATTACCGATGCCGGTCATTTTGAGGAGGAGGGAAGGGAGGCTGAAGACAAGATCTCTAAGAAGGCTGTTTTGGAAAAACTGGAACCCATGGAGCTGGTACAGAAATATACCAATCTGTTTCATTGGGCCATGAAGCGTTTCAATAATATTGAACCCAGTATTGAGCCAACCGCCACCGGTCATATTGTAGAGCAGATAGAAATGATCAAAAAGATCATTGCGGAAGGGTATGCCTATGAATCAAATGGCTCTGTTTATTTTGATGTGAGCAAATACGCTTCTTCCTACGACTATGGCAAACTGAGTGGCCGTGTGATGGATGACCTGCTGGAGACTACCCGGATCCTGGAAGGCCAGGAGGAGAAACGCAATAAAGCGGATTTTGCCTTATGGAAAAAGGCAGCCCCCGAACACATCATGCGCTGGCAAAGCCCCTGGGGTGTTGGTTTTCCCGGCTGGCATATTGAATGCTCGGCCATGGCCACCAAATACCTGGGTGTTCAATTTGATATTCATGGTGGCGGGATGGATCTTCAGTTTCCCCACCATGAAAGCGAGATCGCACAAAGTACCATTTGCAATCATGCCAATCCTGTTCGTTATTGGATGCACAATAATATGATCACCATCGACGGTAAGAAGATGGGGAAGAGTTATAACAACGTGATCAAGCTGACCGAATTGTTTAGCGGCGACCATCCGGCGCTTGAAAAAGCCTATCACCCCATGGTGATCCGCTTTTTTATCCTGCAAACCCAATACCGCAGTACGTTGGACTTTAGCAATGAAGCCCTGCAGGCTGCTGAAAAGGGACTGCGACGGTTGTGGGACGCTTACGAAAAATTACAGGGGCTGACCTACGAAAAAACGGAGACTGGTTCCGATGCCGAACAGGACAAACGCATCAACCGCTTATTGGATGAGCTGGATGATTTCATGAATGATGATTTTAATACCGCCAAGGTGTTGGCCAATATATTTGAACTGGTACCTCTGATCAATTCAATGAAAGATAAGACCATTTCGACCGGGGTGATTTCTCCTGAAAGTTTTCAGCGGTTAAAGGTTCAGCTCAGGCTTTATCTGGAAGACATCCTTGGTTTACAGTCAATTTCCGGCTCGGACAATGACAAGTTGGAAAAGGTATTGCAGTTGCTGATGGATATTCGCAAGGAGGCCAAAGGGCGAAAGGATTTTACCATGTCGGACAAGATCCGGAACCAATTGTCTGAGGTAGGTATCCTTTTGAAGGATGAAAAGGACGGTGGAACCTCTTTTTCCATCGAATCCTGAGAACCTGCTTCCACAGATTCACTCCCCCATACTGACAGTTCACACCTTATATGGACGGCTCACTCCTTGTAGCCGTCCTTTTTCTTTTGGCTGTTGTTGATAGATTAAACAAAAAAATCAACAACTATGAATCTGAAAAAGCATTTCCTCCGCGCCGGTTTAATCCTGCTGGGGAGCGCCTTTATCCTTACCAGCTGTGATAAAGATGATGAAACCCCTGCCTCCAACACCATTGCGGATATTGTAGTAAGTAATGCCAATTACAGTTTGCTGGAGCAAGCTGTGGTAAGAGCCAATCTTGCTGCTACGCTGAGTGGAACCGGACCATTTACCGTATTTGCACCCGATGATGCCGCCTTTGCTGCCTCGGGTATTAACGCAGCCGCCATCACGGCACTTACACCGACCCAGTTGCAGACCCTCCTGCTTTATCATACCCTGGGTTCCGAGATCAAGGCTGCCAGTGTGCCTGCCGGACCCAATGCCAAAGTAACCACTGCCAGTGGCGACTCTGTATTCGTTACCCGGAATGCCTCTGGTGTATACATCAACGGTATTAAGGTGCAAACCGCTGATATTGACGCCGATAATGGTGTGATCCACAGCATTGGCCGTGTATTGAATCCCCCGGTGGGAAATATCGTGGAAACCGCGGTTGCTTCCGGACTGGATTCCCTGGTGAAAGCTGTACTGCGTGCTACCAATGGCCCCGGTGGAGATCCTACCCTGGCAGGTACCCTTAGCACGGCTACCCTGACCGTATTTGCTCCTACCAATGCAGCCTTTACACAACTGCTTGGTGCTCTGTCGCTCACCAATATCAATGATATCCCCATGCCTACCTTGTTGGCTGTATTACGTTACCATGTGGTGGCTGGAAGGGCTTTCTCTTCCGATCTGGCCAATGGCAACCTCGGCATGCTGGCCGGTGGCAATACCACTATCAACCTGACCAATGGTACAGGGGGTGGACCTACCGTAACTGGTAGCGGAAACGGAGGTAATGGTTCGAATATTACCGCCACGAACATTGTATGTCGCAACGGTGTTGTACACCTGATCGACCGTGTTCTGATCCCGTCATAATTGGGCGGTCCATTATATACCCCTGTGGAAAACCAGTCAGTCCCGCCATTGGCGGGACTGACTTAATTCGAAACTAACATGTTCCAGCATAAACACCGATATCTGTTCATATTGCTACTGGCCTCGTACACATTCCTGAATACGGTTTTGTGCGATGTGTATCACTATTTTCAAATCGATATCGAGTGGTACTATGCCTTCCTGACCATTGGAGCGATTACTTTTTTTTCCTGGGAACTCAATCGATTGGCAGAACCTCTGGTGAGGAAAAAATTTCCGGTACACGCGAATCGTTGGGTATTTCTTAGCTCCCTGTTTGGGACAGGTCTTTTTCTTTCCAGCATTGCAACCTTCCTCGTTGTGTACCTGGTGGGAAATGTGATTCACGGTTATACCTGGGCGCAAAATGCCAATCCGCTGAAATTAAACCTGATCTATGCCGGCCTGATCAATCTCTTTTTTCACCTGCTTCATGCGATCTTCTTATTTTTTAAGGCGTATAAGAAACAATGGGCCGAGTCGGAAGAATTGAGAAAGGCCCGAAGCCAGGCCGAGATCCAACTGGTGAAAAGCCAGATCAACCCGCATTTTCTTTTCAATAGCCTCAATGTGTTGTCCAATATGGTGATGAAGGATAACCCGGATGCCAACCGCTTCATTGAGGAATTTTCAAAGGTTTACCGCTATGTACTCAATAATCACGAAAAAGAAGTGGTTGAGCTTCGATCTGAACTGGAGTTTATTGAGCCCTATATATTTCTGCTTCAGCAACGATTTGCCTCGGCATTGGAGGTGGAGATAAATATTCCGGAAAAATATAATAGCTATTATGTGGTGCCCGTGGCTTTGCAAATGCTGATCGAGAATGCCGTAAAACATAACATTGTATCAAGAAATAAACCACTGCGTATCGAATTGCATGCCAATGGGAAACAAACTTTGGTCGTAAGAAATAATTTACAACCCAGGCAGGAGCCTGCCTCTTCCAACCAGATCGGGCTGCAGAATATTATCAAACGCTATGAACTTATCGGTCAGAATGACGTTATCGTTCGGAGAACCGAAGAGTATTTCGAGGTGGAACTTCCATTGCTGAATTTAAATTAGCCCTTATGCGAGTGGTCATAGCCGAAGATGAGTTACCGGCGGTAGAGCGTTTGCATACGCTGATAAAGGACTTTGATCCCACGATTCAGATCGTAGCATCGCTGGATAGTGTAGAAGATCTGGTGCAATGGTTGAAGGTACACCCACACCCGGATCTGTTGTTGCTTGACATTCATTTGTCTGACGGGCATAGTTTTGAGATTTTCCGCCGCATCAATTATACCGGTCCCGTTATTTTCACTACCGCTTTTGATCAATATGCGCTGGAAGCCTTTAAGGTTTTCAGTATCGATTATATTCTAAAGCCTGTAAGTCGCGAATCCCTGGCAAGGGCCATTCAAAAATTCAGGACGATCACGGGTGTTCAGGCCTCTCCTGATTATGCCCGTCTGGTGGAAGCGTTGAAGAAGCCAAATTACAAAGACCGATTTCTGGGTAAATCCGGGTCTAAACTCTATTTCATTGAAGCGGATGAAGTGGCCTATTTTCAGGCAGACAACAAGATCGTTTACCTCGTGGATAAAAAGGGTAACAAATTCATTGTCAACCATACGCTTGACAAATTGCAGGATGAACTGGATCCCCGCCAGTTCTTTCGGTTAAGCCGTCGCGTTATTGTGCGAATCTCCGCCATTGAGCATGTAAAGCCCTATTACAATAACCGCTTGAAAGTAGCGGTGAAAGGAAATGGGGAAGATCGGTCAGAGGACCTGGTTATCAGTCGCGAACGTGTGGCTGAATTTAGAAATTGGGCCGCCGGTCAATGCTGATCGTCTGATGTTTTTCTCTTAATTTTAGGGAACCACATCATGAGAAAATATTTACCATCCATTCTGATCGGCCTTATCCTTTTAGCCGGATTTTCATTTTTTAAAAACCCTGCCAGGCAGCTGCCTCCCGCACCTACCGAGGGGGATGAGAATCAAAAGAAAAGAGAAAAGTATTTTGAGTTGATCCATCGTGCCGCACCGGGTACTGACTGGCGTATGATCGAACAGTCAAATGACCAGGAGAGCAGGGCATGGCGGCAAACATACCTGAGCAATCGTGGTGCTCGTGTCAATGATGATGTATTTGCCAATGGCCAGGTACAAGGTAACTGGGAAGAAAGAGGGAGTGATAACCAGGCGGGGAATGTAAAAGCCGTTGCCTATGATTCCTTGACTGATAATCTCTATGTGGTGAGTGCAGGAGGAAGTTTGTGGAAACGGACCCTGACCAATGGCAGCTGGACCCTGCAAAACAATATTTTCCGTTTTCGTGATGCCGTGATCAACCTGGTACACAAACCCGATAATTCAGAACGGCTTCTTCTTTTTGCGAACAACCAGGTCTATTATACCGATAATGAAGGATTGACCATGAACGCCTCAACGGGAATCAGTTTCCCTGTAGCCTGGGGCGGAAATACCATCGTAGCCATGACTGCGGTGAATGATGCCAATAAAAGTATTTATTGTCTGGCCTATTTATGGGACAATGTTCCCTGGGCGCCCCGGTACTGGTTGTACCGCTCTACAGATCTTGGACAAACATTTACCAAGATCCACACCTTTGATCATGGTACCGATGGTCAGTTATCGATGACCAAGATGTATAACACCAACCAGGTTTATTTTCTGGATGGCAAATCCGTAACCGGAAATATTGTTCTCTCTACCGTGAATGGTGCTACGGTCACTACCATCAATTCTGTACCCAATAGTGAATCAGGTAAAAAATGTATCCTCAAAGCGACCTATGCCGGTGGTGCGGCAGTGTTTTATGCGTTGTTTGAAAACAAGCGGTTGTATCAGTCCATCAATGATGGTGCTACCTGGACCCTGCAAAGCACGCTTACCGAAACGGCCTGGGACAGGTTGGAGGTTTCCAATGAGGATCCCCAGAAAGTATATTATGGCGGAGTTGATGCCTACCGGAGTTTGAATGGTGGATTGAGTTTTACCAAGGTGAATGTATGGTCGGAGTATTATGCCAACCCACAGAGCAAATTGCATGCAGATATCATGGAGATCGCTCATTTCCGCAAGGCAGGAGGCAGCTCGTTTTTGATCATCAATAATCATGGTGGATGTTATGTGTCGACCGATGGCATGGTGACCAATACCAACCTGAGCATGTCTGGATTGCGTACGGCCCAATATTATGATGTGATCACCGATCAGCGTCAACCCAATCGGTTGTTTGCCGGTTCGCAGGACCAGGGCTTTCAACGAAACCTTACCGCTACCACACCTGGTGTACTTGAATTTACCCAGGTAATCAGTGGCGACTATGGATATCTCGCTTTGACGGGAACGCCTCATCACTTATGGACACAATACCCGGGAGGCGCACTATACTATTATGATAACCCAACCGGGGGATTATCTTCCACCTGGACCATGCCCGGAAGTCAACTCCCCAATTATGGCTGGATGATACCGGTAGTGAATACAGCTTTTTCAGAAACGGAAAATGAAGTATGGATGGCCGGTGGAAATACATCCGGAGGTACGGGTTCCTATTTATCCAAACTCAAAGCTTCCACAAGCGCGCCTTTTGCCATCAATGCTACGCAGTTGGCCTATAATTTCCGCGCCAATTCAAATACCGGAAACGGAGGCATTACCGCCGTTGAAGCGTCTCGTATCGATCCCAACCGAATTTACGTTGCTACCGAAGATGGCGCCTTTTTCACCACATCGGATGCAGGCGGATCATGGACAAAGACTGCCTCTTTCAATGGACCCACTCCCTGGTACCTGTATGGTTCAAGTATTTATTCTTCCCGGTTTAACCCAAACCTGGTTTGGTTGGCAGGTAGTGGATACTCCAATCCGCCCGTGTATAAGTCAACAAACGGAGGACAAAGTTTTACTTCCATCAGCACAGGCCTGCCTTCTACCCTGGTGTATGAGATCGTAGCCAATCCCGATGAGACCTTACTTTTTGCGGCTACTGAAGCCGGTCCCTATGTATATGTGGTGGCCGATAATCAATGGTACTCCATGACAAGTGCGATAAATCCCACTCAGTCCTATGTTACGGTAGAGTATATCCAGTCCAGCAATACGGTTCGCTTTGGTACCTATGGTATGGGGATTTGGGATTTTAAACTCAGCAATGCCCTGCCTGCCGCACCTGTAGTAACAACAACGGGCTCAGCTATTTTTTGTCAGGGAGGAACGATAACGCTGACCTCCTCGGCTTCTTCGGGAAATCAATGGTATAAAAATGGGTCAGTGATTGCAGGCGCCACTGCCAATACTTACCAGGCAACAGAGACCGGATACTATACGGTAAAAACCACGGTGAACAGTGTGACCAGTTATGCCTCTTCACCCCTCTATGTTCAGGTAACTGCTTTGCCACCTACACCCACCATTTCGTTTACAGGGGCTACGAATTTCTGTCAGGGAGGATCCCTTACGCTCAATTCTTCTTCCGCCACCGGAAACCAATGGTACAGGGATAATGTGGTGATCACGGGTGCCACCAATACCAGTCTTACGGTAACCAATGGGGGTTCCTATACCGTCAGGGTAAATGCAGGTACATGTTTTTCACCTGTTTCCAATGCGATGGCTATTACGGTCAATGCTGTTCCGACACAACCCACTATAACACAGGTGGGCACTTCGCTGCAATCTTCTTCAGCCAGTGGTAACCAGTGGTACACCAATGGTAACCCGATCGCTGGCGCTACAGGTCAAACCTATACGCCCCCTGCTTCGGGTAATTTTTCTGTACAAGTGACCAGCAATGGGTGTACCAGTCCCATGTCTAGTGATTTTAATTTCCTCATCACGGCCATCAATTCACCAGTGCTCGAACGAAATATTAAAATCTGGCCCAATCCGGCTGTCAATGATCTTTTTATTACGTATCAAAATAACACACATCCGATGGAACTGCGGGTATATGCCCTGAATGGGATGGCTGTGAGTGGACCGATGAACTTTACCAGCCGAATTGATATTGATACACGTGGCTGGGCACGCGGGGCCTATGTGATCGTGATCCGGGATAAGAAAACAAATGAGCAATTGCGAAAGATGATCAGTAATCAATAGTTATTAATGGAGGCAATCGCACATCTTTCAAAAGACCGGAAGCTTAAGAGATTAATCAATACCTATGGTCCACTGGCCCCCACCAGGCGTAGAAATATCTATCTGCACCTCTGTTACTCCATCATGAGTCAACAGCTCTCCACCCGGGTGGCGGCAGTGTTGCAGGACCGCTTTATTAAACTTTATGGCGGAAAATCGCCCAGTGCGCAGGCTATTGTAGATACGCCATTTGAAACTTTGCGGGGTATTGGGTTGAGCAATGCCAAAACACTCTATATCCAGAATGTGGCCCGGTTTGAACTGGAAAAAGGAATGTCACATACCCGGTTGAACAAAATGAGTAATGAGGAGGTCATTGAATACCTGACCGAAATTAAGGGAGTAGGAAGATGGACGGTGGAGATGTTACTGATGTTTTCGTTGGGACGGGAAGACCTTTTTGCATTGGATGACCTGGGTTTGCAGAACGCCATGATCGATCTGTATAAACTGGATGGGTCGGATAGAAAAAAATTGAAAGGGGAGATTGAGCGAATAGCGCAAAAATGGGCGCCTTACAGAACGTATGCGTGTTTGTATTTGTGGCGTTGGAAAGACGGGGAATAAGAGATAAGGAAGTGATAGATCGTGTTATAATAGACATCCCGATTTGTGGTTAAACATCCATAACATCCTTATTCCTTATTTCCGTTCATGCCACAAACCCTTCCATTTTTTTCAAAATCTCTATTTCAATACTTGCTCCAAGGCCCGGTGTTTCCGGCATGGTCATGCGTCCGTTTTCATGATAGTTAATTCCGCCGGTGACATAATCTTCGGCGTGCATGAGCGGAGTATCAAAATCACAATATTTTACCGCTGAGCTGCTCAAGGCCAGGTGTCCAAAGGCGGTCATGCCTAACCGGGATTCCATAAAGGCACCGATCTGACATTCCATTCCCGCTTTTTCGGCCTGCTTAAGGATCTTACGGGCAATTTGCAGGCTACCCGCTTTCCCAACCTTGATATTGAATTTATCACAGGCTTCCATCTCAATGAGCATACGGGCATCAAGATGATCACAGCAGCTTTCATCTGCCATGATCGGGATGGGAGAATTCTTTCTGAGTTTCTTTAATTCATGAAAATGTTTTCGGGCGATCGGCTCCTCACAATACTGGATACCCTCTTTTTTCAATGCTTTTAATATCGTTTTTGCATCTTCGGGGGTCCAACCCTGGTTGGCATCGAGCCGGAGGGGGATATCCTTGCCAACGGCGGCGCGAATGGCTTTTACCCGTTCAATATCTGGGTCAGCACCTTCACCCACTTTGATCTTGATGGCCGGATAGCCATCTGATTTTATCTTGATGGCATCATAAACCATTTTTTTTACTTCACCGATGCTTACGGTATAGTCAGTATAGAGGTCTTTATTCTTTTTGCCACCCAAAAATTTATACAGCGGTAGACCCGCCCATTGGGAAGCAATATCATGAAGCGCCATGTCAAAAGCACTTTTGATGCTTTGATTGGCGTATATAAAATGGTCCATCTTCGCCAGACAGTCTTCGATCTTCAGGGCATTGGCGCCTTTGAGCAAGGTGGCGAAATAGCGGGCCACGGAGTAGCAGGTATCAATGCTTTCGCCATTGATCGGCAGAAAGGGGTTACACTCGCCAAATCCACTGATACCTTTGTCGGTGCGAATGACAACTACGATATTCTCTGCATTCTCTTCCTTTCCAAATGCGGTGATAAAAGGAGCTTTGAGCGGGACGTTGAATTTATAGACTTCCGTCTGAATGATCGTGGCCATGTTATTCATGGGCCAATGTAAAAAAAATTCCGTGCCTTCGGTGTTTTCTGCGTGCTATTTTTCTTTCACAGAATACACCGAAGGCACGGAATATGCGATTGTCTTATTTCACTAATTTCAATTCCTTGATCAGGTGGCTTGCGCCTCCTAATTTATCAATACACCAGAGCACATAGCGTACATCTACGCAGATCGTCCGGTTCAGGTCTTTATCAAAAGCGATCTTATGGCTCAGGGCCTCATAGTTGCCATCAAAGGCCAGACCGATCAGGTTACCACTGGCATCCAGCACGGGCGATCCGGAGTTACCACCTGTGATGTCATTGGTGGTGATGAAACCGATCACCAGGTCTTTGCGTACCGGGTCGGCATATTGGCCAAAATCCTTTTTCTTGAGCAGTTCGATCTGTCTGGTCGGCAGGTCAAATTCATAATCACCGGCCTTATATTTTTCCAATAAGCCTTTTGAAGTGGTTACATAATCATAGAACACTGCATCACGCGGGCGATATGACTTCACATTCCCAAAGCTGACACGCATGGTGAAGGTGGCGTCGGGGTACATTTTTTTCGCTTTTACCGGATCCATTTCCATGATGCCTTTCAGGTACAGACGACCTAATTCTGCATTGGCGGTGGTAAAGGCGCGGTATTTTAGCAGGTATTTGCTGGTATAATTGGTAACAAAGGCATTGGCCTGGGCATAAGCCGGGTCGCTTTGCAGGGCATTTGCATTTGGGTTTTCGGTAAAGGCCTTCCATTTGGCATCATCCAGTATCATCGTGTTGGCAATTACATCGGCCGCGTATTTTTTAAAAGTGGCCTCATCATCCAGGGATCCATACTTATCCTTCAGGTTATAATAAAAACCGGAAGGGTGCTGGTCTTTTTCCACTTGTTGATAATACATCATGGTTACGGCCGCGAGGATATTGCGGTCGGATGGAATATTCTCTCCTTTGAGGAATTCAGCCCTTTGTTCAGAAGCTGCTTCGATGGCTTTTTTGGCGTCGGCCGGGGTTTTACCTGGTGTAACCAGGGCGGCTTCTACCTGTTGCAGGCTTGATGCAAACGCAAGCAGCGGCGAACCCATGATGCCTTCGATCAGGAATACCCGGTTTTTGGAATAGGGCCGCCAGTCGGCATAGGCCTTTTCCCAATCCTTCATCAGGCTTTCGTATTCAGGTTTTCCTTTGGCCCATTGGATAAAGGCTTCTTCGGCTTTTTTCTTTTGCCCATATACATCGTACTTGATCAGTTGTTTGCTTTCGCCATCAAAGAATTTCCAGTAGTTCGCAATACCGGCATAATCCGAAGCCAGCTGGAGTTTAACCGCAGCATCTTTTTTCATTTCCTCAAACATGAACTTGAGACGAATGTCACGCAGGTTCACGAGTGTGGGGTTGTCAATATCGATCTTTTGTTTGATGCCATAGGAGGTTTCATACCGGTTGGTACCACCGGGATAGCCATAGATCATGGCATAATCACCATCACGGATACCTTTGATCGAAACAGGCAGGAACCATTTTGGTTTCAGGGGAACATTGTCGGCGCTGTAAGAAGCGGGCTTGCCTTCTTTGCTCATGTACACACGAAATACAGAGAAGTCGCCTGTATGTCGGGGCCATTCCCAGTTGTCGGTATCACCGCCAAACTTTCCTACACTTTCCGGTGGAGCGCCTACCAGTCTTACATCACGGTAACGCTGGTAAACAAAAACCAGGAACTGGTTTCCTTTAAAAAGCGGACTGATACGGGCCTCAATATCATTGGCGGCATCGGAGTATTTTGCATTCAGCGCATTGATCACCCGGGTTTGAGCCTGGGCACGTTCGGCGCCTTTCAATCCTTTCAGGGAATCAAGTACTGTTGCAGTTACATCTTCAATACGCAGCAGGAACTGGACGGAAAGTTGTCCGCCGGGTATCTCTTCCCCAAAATTCTTTGCATAAAAGCCATCCCGCAGGTAGTTGTGTTCCAGTGTACTGCTTGAAGCGATCACATCATATCCGCAGTGGTGATTGGTAAAGATCAATCCTTGTGAACTCACGATCTCACCCGTACATCCACCCCCGAAGATCACGATGGCATCTTTGATCGAAGCTTTATTGATGCTGTAGAGTTGTTCTTTGGTCAGTTTCAACCCTCTTTTCACCATGTCATTGTACACTTGCTGACCCAATAACAGCGGTAGCCACATACCTTCATCCGCTATGGAGCGAAGAAAGAGACCGACCACTAATACGAACGATAGAAAGAATTTTTTCATATAGTGCCTTTTTTGTAAAGGCAAACCTACTAAGATTCTTGCTTCTTCATTATAAATTATTGATCATTGGTCAGTGCTTGCCACATGATATCCTTGAGCGAGGTAAGTCCCTGCCCGGTCAGTGAAGAAATGAATACATGGGGGAGGGTAGTGGGGAGTTCTTTTTTAATGGCCTGGGTCAGTTCCTCATCAAGCATATCGCTTTTTGTAATGGCCAGGAGCATTTTTTTATCGAGCAGTTCGGGATTGAATTCCTTTAATTCATTCAGCAGGATGTCAAATTCTTCCTTGTGGTCCTTGCTGTCGGCGGGTATCACAAAGAGCAGGATGGAGTTACGTTCAATATGCCGGAGAAAACGATGTCCAAGTCCTTTTCCTTCTGCGGCCCCTTCAATGATTCCGGGAAGGTCGGCAACGCAGAAACTTTTCCCATCACGGTATTCCACAATACCTAATTGCGGGTTCAGGGTTGTAAAGGCATAATCGGCGATCTTGGGTTTGGCTGCGGTGATGACGGACAACAGGGTCGATTTACCGGCATTGGGGAATCCCACAAGACCTACATCCGCGAGTACTTTAAGCTCCAGTACCTTCCAGCCTTCCACTCCGGGTTCGCCCGGTTGGGCATAATCAGGAGCCTGATTGGTGGGGGTGGCAAAATGCGCATTTCCCAAACCACCTCTACCGCCTTTGAGCCATATTTCCTGTTGACCATCTTCCAGGATCTCGATCTCTTTCGCGCCGGTTGTTTCATCAAAAGCGATCGTACCCAGGGGTACTTCAATGATGATGTCCTTTCCATCGCGGCCGGTCATATTATTTTTCAAACCATTGTCCCCGTCGTCGGCGGCAATATTCTTTTGATAACGAAGGTGCAAAAGGGTCCAGAGATTACGGTTTCCACGTAAAATGATATTCCCTCCCCGGCCTCCGTCTCCGCCATCGGGACCTGCCTTGGGGTTAAATTTGGTTCGGGCAAAATGCCGGCTGCCTGCGCCACCATGGCCGGTTTTACAGAAGATGCGTATCTGGTCAACAAAACTCATACCTTGATTATAGGATTTCCAGGATTTAAGGGATTGATTTTCAGGAATTATTCTAAAAATCCTCAAATCCAGGTCAAAGATAGAGTGTTGTGACCTGATATCTGCAACTAAGTCACTTATCTATGCGTGTGCTGTGGAATAAGACCGAGTTTTTCCAATTCCGTTAAGGTTAACCGGGGCGTTTCCTTTTTCTCTATTTTTTTTACCAAATAGCTCGCGGTTCTTTCGGCGGCTTCTTTGGTGGGGAAACCCATCAGGCTATCTATGGCCGGGATGGTTTCCTGGTGAATGACCACCCGGTCATCCACCAGGATCTCATACCCCCAGGCTCTATCTATTTCTATGACCCTGTAATCAATTTCAGGTCTGTTGTACCATCGAATCAAAACGAATAATCCAATCGATACAATCCCAAATATCCCCAGTATCCTGGTCCTAGTTGTCATCGTCATCTTGCTCCGCAGTTGGGTCAAACTCATACATATTGTCAAAGGACAGCGAGCCGCTGCGACCTGTCAGTACAAATCCCCGGTCACCCAGTGAAAAGGCAATGGCACCTGTGCGGGCAGTGCCTTCAAATCCGGTACGTTGTGTCCAGATATCTGTAGCTGCATTGTATTCCCAGGTCGTGCTTAGTAAACTGCCGTTCTCTCCACCGGTGAAGTAAATATAACTTCCCATTTGAAAGGCAACGCCATTGTACCGGGCAATGGAGGAGTAGTCATCATCGTATTCATCATCGCTAACATTGGAGATCTTTCTTTTTTCATCCCAGGAATCTGTAGCAGGGTCATAGGCCCAAAGGTCATTCAGGGCCGATCCATTATTGGCACCACTTACCACATAGGCTTTATCGTTGATCACAAAACTGGTGGCAGCCATTCGTTTGGATCCACCTATGCTGGCCTTCTGGGTCCAACTGTCGGTCAACGGATCGTACTGCCACAGGTCTTTCAAATAATTTCCATCATATCCACTCGAGATATATCCTTTACCCGACAGGGCAAAGCCAACTGCATCATACCGCGCACTTCCTGTAAAGGAGGCTTTTTGTGTCCAGCTATTAGAGGATGGATCATATTGCCAAAAATCATTGAGCTTGTTCGTGCCATCATACCCGGTGCCGAGGTAACCTTTACCATCAATGGCAAAGGCCACGGCTGAGTTACGGGCGGTTCCCGGAAGATCGGCGCGTTGGGTCCAGTACTTTCGCGCATGGCTGTATTCCCATAGGTCATTGAAACGGTCACGGTCCGTAATACCCGTTGAGAGATACACATAATTCCCGATCACAAAACTTACGGATTCACTTCGGGCATAGCCATCAAAATCCGAAGCACGGCTCCAGTTGCCAACCAGATCTTCTGTACTGTCACTTGTTTTACCACAACCAATTCCCAGGACCACAGCCCCCAGGAGCATGATACTACCCCAAACATAAACGTTCACTTTTCGCATACTATTAATTTTGGGGTTAAAAGTACCCGGGGGGTCTCCAAAGGGTATCATAAAATAGATGAATCGTGAGAATTAACCGACGGACAATGTGAGACGTGAGGCGGGAGGCGTGAGGCGTGAGGCGTGAGACGTGAGACGTGAGGCGTGAGACGTGAATAGTGAATAGTGAATAGTGAATAGTGAATAGTGAATAGTGAATAGTGAATAGTGAATAGTGAATAGTGAAATTTCTTTAAATACTAAGTTACAAACTATTAGTTACTTTTCATTCACTATTCACTATTCACTATTCACGCCTCCCGCCTCACGCCTCCCGCCTCTTTCGCCGATACATTTTCCCGATTGGTCTACCTTAACAAAATGCCTGCAAGGTGGCTGGATAATTTGCGGCATGATGAAAAATGTTACCTCATTCAAGATCATATTACCTGTACTTTTTGTAGTAGGCCTTTTCTCCTGTTATAAGAACACCATTCAGTTTGGTACACAGCCTGAAAACGAGTACACCCGGCTGATAGCCATCGATAGTGTGGAACCTGTTTTGTCCACTATCCTCCTTGATTCATTTACCACCAATAACCCGGCCTCTTTTTTTGCTGGAAACCTGCGGGATCCTTACCTGGGTTTGATCCGTACCGCCAGTTTTTTTAAGATGGATAAACCGGCAACGCTTCCCGAGATACCTGTAACAGCGGTATATGATTCCATATGTCTTGTACTTCGGTTGAATGAATATTATCTGGGCGATACCACTCAACCATTAACCATCCAGGTACATGAACTGGCGGAGGAACTCCAATACCCTTTTTCTACCTATATGTATAACACCACCAATTTTTTGGTAAAACCACAGGCGCTCGGCAGCCGCACATTGACCATCCGGCCTACCTATGATGATTCGCTCCTGATCCGGTTGGATGATGCCAGGGGGCTTGATCTGTATAATAAAATTTACAATGTAGCATCTGAGCTGGCCAGCACAGATGCCTTTCAACAATACCTGCGTGGATTACGGTTGTCTGCTTCTGATCCCGACGAATCTGTACTTTTTGGTATTTTATCCAGCAGTGGAAGCCTCGCCATTCGGTTGTTCTACCATCACACGGTACCTTATCCGGAGTCAAAGCAAGTGGATTTTTTATCGGTTAATGATAACTATGCCTTTAATCAAATTAAGACTGACCGAAGCGGCACTTTTCTGGCGAATGGGCCTGCCTCTTCAAATGGTTTAAGTGAGCTTTCCTCTTCTGCTTCGGGCAACCTGTCTTTTATGCAGAGCAATGCAGGGATATACTCAAAAGTAATATTCCCTTCTCTGCGAAATATTTTGCAACGGGAGGAAACGCTTCGGCTGTTAAAGGCTGAGTTGTTCTTACGTCCGGTCAAATCTTCCTATGATGATGCGCGATTCCCTTTGCCCGATACCTTATATATGGTGCAAACGGATGGGTCAAATGTGGCGGGGAATGCCGTGGCTGATTCATCGGGTACAGATGTGCAGTATGCCTATCCGGTGATCGATCAACTCTATGGTGTCAATACTTATTACCGGTTTGAGGTTACGAATTATATCAAAGCTATGCTGGCCAATTCAGGAGCTACTGATGATGGCTTTTTTATTTTACAAAAAAATCCTTCTAACCAGTTCAGCCTTCACCGGGCGGTATTTGGAAATGTCTCGCATGAGTTCAGATCAGAGTTGGTTCTATCCGTGGTCACAATAAATAATTAATTGCATGAGAAAACGCACAATTAAAATGGCGCTGCTGCCCTTTGGGGTTATCCTATCCGGAACTATATTTTCCCAGTCCATCAATAGCCCATATTCCATTTATGGTATTGGCGACATTGACCGCGCAGCGGTTAACCGCACAAGTGGAATGGGCGGGGCGGGATTGGCCATCCCTTCCACTTCGGATCTGCTAATCAATAACAATGTGGCATCGATCACCGGGTTGGAGCGGAGTTTTTTTGTGGTTCAATTAAATGGGGCGGGAAAGTTTTCACGGTATTCAGGCACTCCTGTTACGGCAGATAACAGCAATAACCGCGATATGTGGATACGGGAGGCTTCGATACATGTAAAGCTCAATAATTCATGGGCCAGTGGGGTTGGGTTAAAACCATTTAGCCGGGTCAGTTATTCGCTGGTGGGGAGCCGCTTTATTGAAGGTACTCAGGATAGTTATGCTACACTCTATGAAGGGCATGGAGGTATCAATGAATACTATTGGGCCAATGCTTTTTCGTTGGGCAAGAAATTTTCCATTGGTTTAAAAACCTCGTTGCTTTCCGGGGCGATCAATCAGGAGGAAACCTTGTATGGTAATTCGCTGGCCACAACCATTGCCACCAAACAGCAGGATTATTACAGTCAGTTCAGAGTGGAAGCTGGGGCAATATATAAAACGGCTTTGAGTAAAAAATGGGATTGGTCAATAGGCGCAAAATATATTCCTCAAACAAGACTGGCATCTGAACGAACACTGACGGTGGAAGAGAATGGAACCGTGATCGTGGACGATGAACTGATCGATCGTGACCGGTTTACACTACCCACTACAGCGGGTATTGGAATGGCCCTGGTAAAGGACAAACGGTACACTTTTGCCGCGGACTATACCTATGAGAACTGGGCTTCGCTAAAAGTGAATGGTACGGGCTGGAAATATGGTGATAGTCATCGCTGGGCGGCGGGTTTTGAATCGGTCAAGCGAAATAAGCAGTGGGGAAAATTGGCGGAGAGTCGTTTTTTTCAACTGGGGGCTTTTTATGAGCGGTCTTCACTCATTGTTCGAAGCGAGGCCATTGATGATATGGGGGTGACGATGGGATATGGTAAACGATTTAATAACCGGTTGGCCTATGCGATATCCGCTACGGCGGGTGTACGGGGAACAAAACTGAATGACCTGATAAGGGAAAATTATTTCCAGTTAACCGTGTCGTTTTCGTACCGTGACTTTTTATTCAGTAAAGGGAGACAGTATTATTAATTCTTCTTTTTAGGAGTCAGCATTCCTTTCTCCCGTTTGGGCCAATCTTTCGGAATTTCTCTGAGCGCATCTGCTGCTTTCCATTTTTCAAACATTTCTGCCGGCAGTTGTTGATAGAGCCGGGTGCCTTCGGTTTTCCAGGCGATCATTTCATCGGTAACCTCTTTTATGATTTTGGCGGGGTTCCCGGCCAGTAAGCTACGTCGGGGAATGATCTCTCCCTGTTTCACCAGACTGAGTGCGCCAACAATGGATTCTTCACCCAATACCACTTCGTCCATGACCACGGCATTCATTCCCACCAGGCAATTTCGCCCGATCTCCGCACCATGGATCACTGCCCCGTGTCCGATATGGGCCCCTTCTCGTAGGAGGGTTGTAAATCCGGGGAACATATGAATGGTACAATTTTCCTGCACATTGCATCCATCTTCCAGTATGATACTTCCCCAATCGCCCCGAAGGGCCGCACCCGGACCGATATAACAATTTTTACCTATGATCACATCTCCCGTAACCGCTGCCTGCGGATGTATAAAGGAAGAGGGATGAACGACGGGGGTGTAGGGGCCGAAGGAGTAGATCATTTGTTATTTTTTGATTCTCTTGTATTTTCTAGTACATCATTCCAAACAACCATAAAGGTATTTTATTCAGAACGCCAATTTCTATGTCGTCCTTTACCACCCAAAGTCTGTCCGTGGTTGCTTCTCCTTTTTTATTTTTCCCCCCAATCTCAAATAACTCTTCTTCATTTATCAGGAAATCATTTTTTAAGGGAAGCGATACGCTGTATCCGGCATTTTTTACCTGGTTTAGAAAAAATGCTTCCCGGATACTTCCCTTATCGGCGTTGTTACCTGATAGGGCGTAATGCAGGTTTGTGTTCTCCAGGTATATCTTGTCTGGTTTTTGGAGATTGCTGATACTTGGACCTTTTGCGGAAAGAAAATTTACCAACCTTGCCATTTCCAGATAGTGAAGATATTGAACAAGGGTATTTCGGTTGATCCCTGTTTTTTCACTCAGTTTCGTGATATTCGGCTTGAATGGAACATTGGTAGCCAGAATATAAAAGAGTTGCGTGATCTTCCTGCTTTTTGTTGGGTCATAGCCTTCAATGAATCGAAGGTCATTCTCAATGGTCATCTTTACTATTTGTTCCAAGCGGATCGGGTAGGTGTCTTTATTCTCCTGAAAGAACGGGTAATAACCATATCGCAAATAGGTTTGAAAATGCGCCAGTGGTTGAAATTGTCGCACCATTTCGGTGGCAATGGACTGATGGCTTTTCAGGAGTTCTTCCAGTGTAAAGGATTTTACTCGAATGGCCCCTGTAAACTCCAGATATTCCCGAAAGGACAATCCCGGCATTTCATATTGAATGGCTCTCCGGCTTAAGTCTGCATTTTGCCTGATAATATCTGTTATGCATGAGCCAGTAAAAACAATCTTTATTTTTTTATATTGATCATAGATGTTTTTTATCTCCCTTGCCCAGTCAGGGTATTTATGCACCTCATCAATGAAGAATGCCTCCACTCCCCGGGCAGTGAAATAAGCAACTACATCTACCAGGCGGCTCGAAGAGAAATATATATCATCCAGTGTAAGGAATATCGCTTTCCCTGTGTGGCCGTACTCTTTCTTCATTTTCTGAAGGATAAGAGTCGTTTTTCCAGTACCTCGAGCCCCTAGTAGACCTATCAATCTATCCTTCCAATCAATTTTTTCAACTATTGGTCGTATGATATCCAAGGATTGGTCGGCAAGGAGGGCATTCGATTTAATAAGTAGTGAATCCATTTTTGCTAATTCAAACAAGCAAAATTACGATAAATTGCTTATTGAAATTAGCAAAAAATGATAAAATTGCTAATTAGGATTAGCAATTTCGAATAAGATATTTATAAAATATTGATTATCAATAAAATAATACTATTAACCCTCCCTTTCCAACACAGGTTCCCTTCTCCTTCGGGCCCCTTTTCGAATGGCTCTCATTACAGCGAAGGTCAACAAGATGATAGCGGCCAGACCAAGGAGACCGACAATCACGGCAAGTCCTTCCGCTCCTCCACAGGATATGGAGCAAACGAGGGCGCCAAGCAGAAGGGTTAATCCCACGGCGCCAATAATGGCCAATATAACTAAACCGGCCCTGTTACGTGTTTCCGGATCGCCTTGCAGCGTGGCCTTGGTATACACCGATAACTGGTGTTTGAATTCTTTTCGGAGGATCCTTTTTTCCTGGCGTGTGAGTGATTTTTTATCGCGGTATTGCAAAGAGGCGAGTATCTCTTCCGCGGTGGGTTTTTCTTTTACGGGAGAAAGAGTGATCGCGCCAAAAAGAGGGGTGTGAAAGGAGTTGGAAGCGTTGGGAGAAGCGGAAACCCAGGCTACCATTAAAAACCCGATCAGCAGGATACCGACATCCCCGCTTTTTTGCCAAATATACCCCCAATGCTCTCCTGCCTTTTTCCGTTGGGAACGGGAAGGATAGAGCACGATAAAGGTAACAAAGAGACCGATGAGGATGTATAAACCATAGGCAGGTAAGGTGATACCCATTTCCTGCAATGAATATCCTACAAAAAGGGCGAGACATACAAGTAGCACATGTCCGGCCACAATGATGCAGCGCGCAAAGCGAGGGTGGGTAAACGCCCACCGGGAGAGGGTCTTCATTATCGGGAGGTTTTGGTGTCTAGCTTACCAGTGGTTTTCCGGTACGGTAGCAAGTCCCTTTAAACTGCGCCACTAAATGATCATGCTGATTATAAATACTAATATGATAAAGCCCGGTCGATTTTCCATTGTGAAGTTCTTTGGCCTCGGCTATGAGGTGATCGCCCACATGAACTGGTTTTATAAAGTTAATGGAAGTATCAAGAGCCACGGAAAGATTATTTCGGTTGTTGCAGGCAAAAGCAAAGGCACTGTCGGCCAATGAAAAGGCAATACCTCCATGAACGATCCCAAACCCATTGATCATTTCTTCTCTTACCGTCATCTGTATACGGCTAAACCCTTCGCGTATATCAAGCACTTCAATGCCTAACCACTGACTAAAGCGATCGTGGAGCATCATGTGGGAGACGACTGATTGTGGGGTGTGGGGCATGGGGTGTTATCGTGAATCGTGAATCGTGAATCGTGAATCGTGAATCGTGAATCGTGAATCGTGAATCGTGAATCGTGAATCGTGAATCGTGAATCGTGAATAATTTTTAATTTCTAAGGTACATATTTTCTATCAATATTATAATCTCGCCTCACGCCTCACGCCTCACGTCTCAGGCCTCACGCCTCACGCCTCACGTCTCACGTCTCCCGCCCCTCACTCCCCCCTAAACACCGGCTTCCGTTTTTCCAGAAAAGCTTGCACCCCTTCTTTGAAATCATAGGTGGCTGCGGCTCGTTGCTGGAGTATATCTTCATTTTGTAATTGTTCGATCAGGGTATGTGGGCCACTCCAGTCAAGGGCTTGTTTGGTATAGGCAAGTCCCATGGTTGGCATTTGCGCGAGTTTCTCTGCTATGGCGGTGATGGTTTCATTGAACTTCTCATCATCCACACATTGGTAGATCATTCCCATTCGTTCTGCTTCTTCGGCCATCACGCGGTCACCCAACATCATGAGGGCGCTAGCTTTTTGCCAACCAATAAGTCTGGGTAAAAAGAAAGTGCCACCACTATCAGGTATCAACCCGATCTTGGAGAAAGCCTGGATAAAGGAGGCGGAACGGGCGGCGATAACAATATCGCAACAAAGGGGAATATTGGCACCGGCACCTGCTGCAACACCATTGACGGCAGCGATGACCGGTTTTTTCAACACACGGATACGGGTAATGATAGGATTGAATTGTTCACTCAATATCCGTTGCATGCCCGGGCCATTTGGATCCACCACTTCTTCCAGGTCCTGGCCCGCACAGAAGGCCTTGCCTGCACCGGTGATCACTACCGCGCGAACCCCGGGATCATTAGCACAATCATCCAACAGGTTTTGCAGGCCGAAAGCCATTTCACGGTTAAAGGAGTTCAGTTTATCCGGCCGGTTAAGGGTGATAGTAGCGACGGCGTTTTTTATATCGATAATGACTGATGACATACTGAGAAATAATGGATGATTAAATTTCAATACCTGATTTTAGCAGCTCATTTATAGCATAACAGATTTCATGGTCAAATTTAAGGATACCTTCCTGCTTCTTTGCCGTTCTTCCCATTTTTAGATTCATTTTGGGTGAGTACCGTCAAATTTGATATATTCCCTATATAAATTATAACTATGTCCCAAAAACCATTGCTTCCACTGCTTGGGCTGCTAATACTGGTAGCTTGTAATGATGCCGGTAAAAAGGCACGTATGCCTAAACAATTTGCCATTGAAGACCTGTACAATAATGTTTCCATTAACGGCGCTGACTTCAACCAGGCCGAGGACAAGATATTGGTGAGTAATAACAGTACCGGCATAACCAACGTATATGAATTGTCTGTGGCGGATACTACCATGAAGCAACTCACTTTCTCTACCGTGGATTCCTATTTCCCGATAAGTTATTTACCCGGTACTACCTCTTTCCTTTATGTGGCTGACCAGGGTGGTAATGAAAATTCCCATCTCTATCTGATGAAACAAGGCGATACCAGTTCGCGTGATCTTACGCCCTGGCCGAATAGCGCCAACTCCTTTGCGGGATGGACAAATGATAAAAAAGGAATCTACATCCTAAGCAATAAGCGAAATCCACAGTTTTTTGATGTCTGGAAATTGGATACAGCGAGTTGGACCCCTGTCCTTCTCTACCAGAATGATGATGGCATGGAGTTCTCTGGGATCAGTGCCAGTGAACGTTATATCTCCCTTTCCAAGTCCATCACGACCGATAAAAATGAACTATATCTGTTTGACCGTACCACCCAGGAAAAAAGAAAGATCAGCAATGACAATGAAGCGACCTGGAATGCATCGGGTTTTGAGAAGAATGACAGCATTTTCTACTATACCACCAACGATGCCAGCAATTTCAGTTACCTGGTCAAATACCATATTGGTAGCATGAAAGCGGAAAAATTCTATGAGGACAAATGGGATGTAGAAGGCATGGGGCTGAGCGAAAATGAAAAGTATCATACCATTTTTGTCAATGAAGACGGGAAAAATAAAGTACTGCTGTTTGATCATGCCACCAACCAACCCGTTGCCTTCCCCGAAATTAAGGATGGCGATGTGCTTGGGGTAGATATTTCCCCTTCGGAAAAGAATCTCTTACTTACCATTGGCAGCAGCACCAGTCCGCAGAACCTTTATGTTTATAATCTGGAAACCAAAAGCCTGAAAAGGCTGACCTCCACCCTTAACAAAGCCATTGATGAAGCAGACCTGGTACAGGCGGAAGTAGTACGGTTTAAATCATTTGATGGATTGGATATCCCCGCTATTTATTATAAACCCCTTCAGGCTTCCAAGGACAATAAGGTGGGCGCCCTGGTTTGGGTGCATGGCGGTCCTGGTGGACAAAGCCGGGTTGGGTTCAGCAATTCCATTCAATACCTGGTGAATCATGGGTATGCCGTTCTTGCCGTAAATAATCGCGGTAGTAGTGGTTATGGAAAAGAGTTTTTTAAGTTGGATAATAAGGATCATGGAAATGCCGACCTGAAGGATTGTATATGGGGTAAGAAATGGCTAGCCAGTCAGGATTATATTGATACCAATGCCATTGTCATTTATGGAGGAAGTTATGGTGGCTGTATGGTATTGAATGCGCTTTGTAAGTATCCCGATGAGTTCAATGCCGGCGTGGATCTGTTTGGCGTGGCCAATTGGCTCAGGACGCTGCGCAGTATTCCTCCCTATTGGGAGGCCTTCCGTAAAGCTTTGTATGAGGAAATGGGTGATCCTACTACAGCCGATAGTGTACACCTCAAAGAAGCATCCGGATTGTTCAATTATCAAAAGATCAACAAGCCGCTGATCGTATTACAAGGGGCCAATGATGTACGCGTGTTAAAGGTGGAGAGTGATGAGATCGTAGAGGGTGTAAAGAAAAATGGCGTACCCGTTGAATATGTGGTCTTCCCGGATGAGGGGCATGGGTTTGTGAAAAAGGAGAATCAAATTACAGCAACCAAAAGGACGCTGGAATTTCTGGACAAATATTTGAAGCCGAAGCCAGAAATGAAGAAATAGACAGTTGGAAAAATAAAGTAAATCCTTAGGATAGAAGTACCTCTGCCGGGATCGATAATTCGCGATAAAACAATTTAGCTAGTTCGAGTGTAAGAGGCTTACGTCGGTTTAGTAGAGCAGAAACATATCCTTTAGTCCCTACTTTTCCAACGAGGTCCTTGTTCTTCCAACCTCGTTCTTCCATTTTTAATTTAATGGCGGCGATGGCATCTGGTACCGGGATAGGAAAGTGCTTGTCCTCATACTCTTTAATTAAAAGTAGGGCAATCTGAAGTTTTTCCCCTTCTGGAGATGACATTTTTATTTTTTTATCAAACATTTCATCTACCCAATTCAGGTACAGTTGATATTGTTTTGCTGTCTTAATTATTTTAAGTTCCATATTTATTTCTTTTTAAACTGCACCGTTTTAACATCAATGCGATCATATTCAGCATGTGTGCCGAACCATTTAATTTGAATCACCTTAAAATCAAATACAATTCTTACTACGAGCCTGTATTTATTTCCTAAAATATTAAATACAACCCTGTCATCCGCTACCAGGCTTGCGTTCCCATACATTCGTTTTAATTCATTGAAATTCTTAAAATTACATCTTACTAACTCATGATACCATTCTTGTAACGCGATTGCAGCTGTTGGGTATTTTTTACAATACGCCAATAGAGTACCTCTTGTAATGATGTTGAACATTGGCAAAAGTAATAAAAAGTTTTCTATTAGAAAACTATTTTCTCCCCTTATTTGAAATTCAATGATCCCTTTGCACCGCACCATCATATTCCAGAATATCCCCCGGCTGGCAATCCAGCACCTTGCAAATGGCCTCCAGCGTGCTGAAGCGAATGGCTTTGGCCTTCCCTGTCTTTAATATTGAAAGATTGGAAAGGGTCAGGCCTACTTTTTCAGAAAGCTCATTGAGTGACATCTTTCGCCTTGCCATCATCACATCCAGGTTGACAATAATAGCCATAGATTAAATGGTTAAATCGTTTTCAGTTTGAATTTCTATTCCGCGCTTGATGATCTGAACGATGACGATCAGAATGACCGCCATGAAAAGCCATACATCACCCCCGGCCAGTTTTAATTCGGCAATATCGGCCATCTCCATGCCCTGTTTGTGGAGCCAGGAGGTAAAATTGGCACCGGAAGAAGAAAAGAGGCCAATCCCAATGGACAAATAGGAGATGTTTAAAATGAATCGCCTTACCTCCTTGCTAAAGGGCTTGGTCATATCCAGCTTCTTCTCTGAAAGCAATTTTAAGATGAGATAAAAGAGAATGGCTTTTAGCACCGCAACGATAGACATAGTAATTGTGAGGACAAAAAAATGTCCACGGTCAAACTGCGAAAGTTTGATCAGGTAGGCGGACCCTTCCCAAAAGTTCTTTGCCTGGTCGGGATTAATAAAGGCGGCAAAAAAGGTGTTTACAACAACACCCCCTGCCTCCACGGCAAGACCAAAAAAGAGGATCCAGGAAATGACCTGCAAGACTTTCAGGACCTGGGATGTAGTGATTCTGATTTCCATTGTGCATCAGTTATTTAGTAAATGATGGCACAAATATCGGAAAATATTTATTGAAAAACAATAAATATTTTATTTAAATCACAAAATCCTGTGGCTCAATCGAATTTCGCTGCCCCTGGCCCCGGAATCCAAACGGGGATATTTCTTCCTGGTTAAGTCAGGATGATTATGACATGCTTTTATTTCTATTACCTCTTTGAAAGGACTCAGGTGAGGAGATTAATAGAAATTGACCGATAGGGGTTGACAGTCGTTATTATAGATCTCAAAAATCTGGTTTAAATAATCGCGGTTTTTGCGAATGGACTTCCGCATTTTCCCATTACCGATGTCGGCCATTTGAACGGCAATTGGACAATCGGCTACCAGTCGCTTGATGTCTTTTTGTCCGGCAAAAACTTCCAGCGGTCCATCCTCTCCTTTTTGGGCATAGTGGTCGGTTCTGGTATACGAGCTGGTTCTGACAAAACCCGCTGAACTGGTGGAGGTTGTAGTTACCTGGTACATGTGTACATACACATTGATCTTGCCATGAACAATGCGTTGGATGAAGGTTTTTCCCAAACGACCGTAATAGGTATCTCCCATCCGGAGCCCTTTTACTTCTCCAAATTTGAAGCTTTGGTCGTCAATTTTTACTACATCTTTTACCAGTAAACCCGATTTCCACTGGATATTTTTTCCATAGACCCGGGTTCCGTTTGTCAGGTCGAGGTAATCGCCTTTCTCTGATTTTTCTTCTACCGCATTTTTGTAGTTAAAGGCGCCATAGTGAATCTTATTCACTTTGGATGCCAGGGCCAGAAAAACAAAGAAACCAACTGCAAGAAGGGATAACAAATGCTTATTTTTCATGTGTTGTAGTTATGGTTGTAAAAAAAATACGATTGAATAAAAGGGCAATGAGAAAAAAAATGAAATAAGTAACAATATCCCATTGATCCCCGGTTCCGGAAACCCAATCACTGAATTGAGCCCATTCCCAGGCTGCGGCCACTGTAAAAACTGCTATGATCCAGCGCAGGGGAATCCTCCTATCCCAAATGATCAGCAAGGTGGAAAGAAAGGCATAGGCCCATAACCCATCGGCCAGATGGTATTGCATGAAAGCAGATCCTTTAAAAAAATAGCAGGTAATACCCAATGCCAGCGGCAGGGCAACATTGATCGCCAGGTCAGTGGGCTTGCTTATTTTCATTCAAGGTTTTATGGTGTAAATATAAAAAACTCAGAAGTATTTGGTAAGCCCTGGACGTGCGATGGTATACCGCCCATCCTCATCGGGTAATACAGGTGGTTCCGCATTCCAGTCATACACCTTGGGTGAGAGGTCAAGACCACACTCGAGGGCCTTATCCCATTCTATGACCTGTCCGGAATAGGTAGCCATTCGTCCCATGATGGCGGTCATGGTACTTTTTGCCCCGTTCTCCGCATCAGCAAATTTGTATTCGCCTTTGGCAATAGCGGCAAAGAGTTCATCATGTTCTGTTTGGTAAGGATTGTTCTCTTTCTGCCGGTCAAAGGCAAAGAGGGTCTTACCGGCATGGTCCTGAATGGTAGCCTGGCCACAACGAATACTTCCTTTGGTGCCAATCAGCAGTTCATCCACTTTACTCATGGTACCAGGAATATGGCGGCATTGGCTATTGAGAATAGAACCATCGGCATACTGGAATTCGACATAGTGGTGATCAAATATTTCTCCATGGTCTTTGCCTTTTCTTACTTCACGTCCACCCATGCCCTGGGCTTTTACCGGATAGGAGCCTTTGAACCAATTGACCACATCAATATTGTGAATATGCTGCTCATTGATATGATCCCCGCAAAGCCAATTGAAGTAATACCAGTTGCGCATCTGGTATTCCATTTCTGTTTGTCCGTATTGCCGTTTATTCACCCACACTCCGTCATTGTTCCACCAGGCCTGCGCGGCAACAATATCGCCAATGAGTTTTTTATTATTGAATAGTTCGCGATAGGAATATTGATAATGCCGCTGAAGACCCACCACCACATTCAGTTTCTTTTGTTTGGCCAAAGCGGCTGCTTCCAATACTTTCCTGATCCCCACCGGATCAACCGCCACGGGTTTTTCCATGAATACATGTTTCCCCATGGCAATGGCTTCCTGGAAATGGATAGGCCTGAATCCCGGAGGCGTGGTAAGAATGACCACATCTGCCAGCGGAATGGCTTTTTTATAGGCGTCAAATCCGGTGAATTTATTTTCTTCCGGCACCTGAACCCGGTCTTTCAGGTTACCAGGTTTACCCGTCCAATCCGAGAGATCATCTGCCGTCAGCGATTTATAACAATCATTAAGCCGGTCGCGGAAGGCGTCGGCCATGGCCACAAGTTTTACATTTTGTCCACTCATCAGGGCCTGCATAGCGGCACCAGTGCCGCGGCCACCACAACCAATGAGGGCGACTTTGATAACATCATCACTTCCCGAGAAGAAGTTGGCGCGGGACATAAAGGGGGCAGCAAGGAGACCACTCGTGAGGAGGGAGCCTTGTTTGACAAATTGGCGACGTGTGGACATAAGTGTTGTTTTGATTGGGTTTATTTCTGTTTCTGTGGCGTTAACCGTTGAAACGCCCCAGGAAACCTAATTAGAAATATATTTTTTAAAAAATGCGTCGATCTCTTCTTTGGAAGGCGCCACCGCCGGTTTAACGATCCTGAACCCGGCAAAGGGGGCATCGGTCAACCACCAGGGACTCTTGGGCACCTGTGGATCGCGTTTGTTCCAGTCGGGTTTTGATGAAAGCCTGACAGCACAACGAACCGCATTTGCCTCATCCAGATAAGATCCGCCTTTCAGCAACCGCGGTTGTTTGGAAGTCGGCTCACGTACCGGGTCCTTTGTCTTGGTCATGGTAGTAAAACTATTTTCATCATACTGATCCAGCACCCATTCGCCCACATTACCCAGCATATCATACAAACCCCAGGGATTGGGTTTTAACCGACCCACTTTATTATATCCTTGTTTACAATTGTCCTTATACCAGGCATAATTCTTTAATTGGGCGGCGTCATTGCCAAAAAAATACGTGGTGGTTGTTCCTGCGCGACAGGCATATTCCCATTCGGCTTCTGTAGGCAGACGGTAGAATTCTCCGGTCTTTTGATATAACCAGCGGCAAAACATCAGGGCGGTACGCTGTTGCAAACTATTGACGGGGTAGCCGCCGCTTTTTCCCATACCCCAACTGAGGTCAACGTATTGGGCACTGGGCCGTGTAACGGCATCACTCATCTGGTCCTGGCTAACCGTAACGTCTTTATAAAACAGGTCGAACTGATCGTGTGTGACTTCAAAGGCGCCTATCCAAAAAGAGGAAACACTGATCTTTTTTGCAGGGCCTTCATCCTTTTTACGACCGGCTTCCTTGTCGGGACTTCCCATTTGAAAAGAGCCGGCGGGGAGCAGGATCATTTTATACGTGAGACTGGAATTTGGCAGGAGAATATTCTTCGCTGAAAATGCTGTATCTTTTTGCGCTCTTGTGAGGAAAGAGAAGGAGAGGACAATTAATAGCAAAACAATTCTCATGTAACGATTTTTTCAACCACAGAGACACAGAGATTTTTGACAAATAATTCTCTGTGTCTCTGTGGTTTTATAATTTTAATGCGAAAGATACAAACTATGCACCGCAGAAACTTCATCCGCTCCGGGCTTTTTACCGGTACCGCCGTTATGACCGCGTCACAGGCGCTGGCTGCTTCAAACCCAGGTCCTCAGGCCGCTGACCCGGTATTTCACCTGGACTATGCTTTTCATGAAGGCATGTTCCGGAACAGTGCCGGGAATGATTTTATCGACCAGATCAAATGGGCCCACGACCGGGGTTTTCGGAGCATAGAAGACAATGGCATGATGGCGCGCCCGGTTGAAGAACAAAAACGCATAGGGGACACCCTGGCCAAATTGGGAATGCGGATGGGGGTATTTGTGATCACCTCAGACAGCTGGCACTGGAAGACCTCCCTGACAACGGGCAAGGCTGAATTCATTGACCGTATGAAGAAGGACTGCCGCGAAGCCATTGAAGTGGCCAAGCGCTGTAATGCCAAATGGATGACAGTGGTGCCCGGAAACTATGACAGAAGTTTATCGCATGATATGCAAACAGCCAATGTGATCTCGGCTTTACGGATGGCCACGGATATTCTTGAACCCGCCGGACTGGTGATGGTGCTGGAACCACTGAGTGATAATGCGGACCTGTTCCTGCGTCATTCACATCAGACCTATATGATCTGTAAAGCGGTGAACAGCCCGTCATGCAAAATTCTCTATGATATATACCATATGCAACGCAATGAAGGGAATATCATACAGAATATCAACAAGACCTGGGAAGAGATCGGGTATATCCAGATCGGCGACAACCCCGGACGGAATGAGCCAACTACGGGTGAGATCAATTATAAGAATGTATTTAAACACATTGCTGATAAAGGGTATAAAGGCATATTGGGCATGGAGCATGGTAATGCCTTTCCAGGCAGGGAGGGAGAGGAAAAATTAATAAAGGCGTACAGAGATGTTGATATTTGATTCACCGCAGAGAACATGAGAACGCAGAGAAATTTAGGTATTAGCAATTAGCCCTTAGGCTTATAAAAAATCTCTGCGTACCTCTGCGTTCTCATGTTCTCTGCGGTGAAAAATCCTTATAATAAACTATCAAACCTTTTCCCCACATACTCCCAATTCACCACACTCCACCATGCATTGATATAATCCGGGCGGCGGTTCTGGTATTTTAGGTAATAGGCATGTTCCCATACATCCAATCCCAATACGGGTGTTCCCTTTACTTCGGCCAGATCCATCAGTGGATTATCCTGGTTAGGCGTAGAGCTTACTACCAGTTTTTTCTCCGGTGTCCATACCAACCAGGCCCAGCCTGAGCCAAAGCGGTTTTTTCCGGCATCGCCGAATTTTTGTTGAAAGGTTTCAAAGGAACCAAGATCTTTTGTGATCTGGGTGGCCAATGCACCTGATGGGGTATTGCCCATTATGGGTGAGCGCAAGGAACGCCAGAAAAGTTCATGGTTATAGTGGCCACCACCATTGTTTCGCATCTTGGTGGAGTATTTGGAAATGCCTGAAAGTAATTGAGTCACGGAGGTCTTGCTTATATCTACCTTTTCATCTTTGGCTGCATCGGCCAGGTTCTTGGCATAGGCTGCCGCATGTTTGGTATAATGAATCTCCATGGTCATGGCATCCACTGCGGGCTCAATGGCATTATAGGCATAGCCCAATGGTTTTTGCGTAAAATCAATTTCTTCACCATCGAGACTGAATACCCTTGGCGCAGAACCTGCCAGGGTAGAGAGTGAAGACAGTCCCAGGGCCGCGCCGATTCCGGCTTTGCCCGTATTTTTCAGGAATTTTCTTCTGGAGGGGTCATTGTAATTTTTCATGATATCAGTAGGGTTCTTTTCCTAAAGGTCGCATCTTTCACCGGTCAACGCGTAATTCGGATGTCATTATTTTTTTTAACAAACAGCTAAAGTTTGAATAAACCGATATTTGCGTCTCAAAATTCTTGCTAATGCGTATAGCTATCAATGGAATGGGACGAATCGGCCGTCTTCTTTTCCGTCGGTTGGTGGGAGAGAAGGATATTACCCTCGTAGCCATCAATGATATTATGGATTCCGCCAATCTGGCCTATTTGCTTAAATATGATTCCCTCTATGGTACCTGGCCAGAAGAAATCCGGTATGAAGAGGGATCTGTACACACTTGTGGTCAGGAGGTGAAGGTCTTCCGGCAGGCAGACCCCTTATTGCTTGATTGGGCTGGTATGAAGGTGGATATTGTGCTGGAATGTTCGGGTCGTTTTTCAGATCTTTCCGGAGCGCAAAAGCATATAAAAGCAGGAGCCCAACGGGTTTTATTAAGTACCACTGGCTCATCGGATATACCCTTGTTGATATTTGGGCATAATCATAAGGAAGACAGCCGGGCACAACCGATCATTTCACCTGGAGGGTGTATGACCAATTGCTCCACGCATATTTTATACCTGCTGAATTCAATCGGGATAGAGTCGGTGCACATGAATATCCTCCATTCCTACACTTCAAGACAGGAGTTGGTGGATACCGCCCATCCGCAATTCCGCCGTGGAAGAGCAGCAGCCGAATCCATCATTCCGGTAGAGATCGATCTGGCACATTCCCTGGAAAGGTTATTGCCGTTGAAGGACAGGATCGCTGCGGTATCTGTAAGGGTGCCGGTCACCAATGGGGCCATGGCGGATATTACTGTTCAAATGAAAGAGGAGGTCACAAAAGCACAGATCAACCACCTCCTGCGCCGGGCTGCGGAAGGAGAATACAAGGGGATCATTCAATATACGGAGGACCCGTTGGTATCAGCCGATATAAAAGGCAACACCCATTCCTGTATCATTGATGGTTCACTCACTTCTGTTATGGGCAAACAGGTAAAGATCATTGCCTGGTTTGATAATGAGTATGGGTTTACAAGCCGTATGATTGATTGGGTAAGGTATCTGTCATCGAACAACCACCATCAGTGACATTTAAAATAATCAAACGCTTCCTTACACTCCTGGCACTGGTAAAGAGCTTTACAGGCCGTTGAACCAAATTCACTCAGGCGTTTTGTATGCCATGATCCGCAACGGGGACAGGGAACGGCCTCTTCTGCAGCAAACAAGGCCGGCTGACAACTTTGGGCTTTTGATAAGGGTGGGGCAATGCCATATCCTCGCAATTTTTCTTTTCCTTCTTCAGTCATCCAATCGGTGGTCCAGGCCGGAGAGAGTTGCTGCTTAATTTTTATTTTGGCAAAACCGAGATCGGATAAGGCCACCCGGATACCGGTAGCAATGGCATCCATGGCCGGGCAACCCGAATAAGTTGGGGTGATCAATACGGTAAGCACTTCATTTTCCCAATACACCTCACGCACGATACCCATATCCAAAATACTCAGTACAGGTATTTCCGGATCGGTGACCGTTTCCAACCGGTCATAGATGGTTTTTTTATCGGTATCGTGGAGGGTAGTACGCATTACCATTGCGAATTGGGATAAGCCCGCTGCATATACTGAAGCTCGGAAAGTATATAGCCCATATGTTCGGTATGTCGGCCATATTTACCTCCTGTATGCATAAAGGCGGGAGCGGGATAAGCAAGGGAGGCTTCCTCCAACACATTTCGAACGGTTGATTGCCATTCCTGTTTTAATACATCAGCATGTAAAAAGCCAAGGGCTAATTCGTAATCGGCCGGCTCCAGCAATTCGCCGGTATAGGGCCACAGGTTTTCCAGCGCTTGCACCATGCGGGAGTGACTTTCTTCTGTACCATCTCCTAATCGGATCACCCATTCACTGCTCCAGCGTAAGTGGTAGCGGATTTCTTTGAGTGACTTTTCCGCAATGGCGGAAAGATCCTTATCCGTACATTTTTCCAATTGTGTATAATAAGCCGACTGGAAAGCACTGAAAAAGAACTGCCGAAGAACGGTTTGGGCCCAATCGCCATTGGGTTGTTCTACCAGCAGGCCATTGAGATATTCGTGTTCCAGGCGTGTATAGGCCAGGCTATCTTCCGTGGCATCACCGCCTTTCTGATTGGCAGCATATTGGTAAAGGCTCCTGGCTTGTCCCACCAGGTCAAGCGTAATGTTTGTCAGGGCAATATCCTGCTCCAGTACGGGGCCATGTCCACACCATTCAGCGTTACGTTGCGCCAGAATAAGGACAGAGTCAGCGAGATGGAGGGCGAGTTGCATACTTTAGGATTGATTTTTTTTCGTGAGTCGTGAGAGGAGGGGCGTCAAACTCACGTCTCACGCCTCACGTCCCTCGCTACATATGTTTCACTTCATCCGGCAGATCATAAAATGTCGGATGGCGATAGATCTTGTCATTGGCCGGTTCAAAAAGGCTTTCTGCTTCTTCGGGATTGGTGGCATGGATATATTTTGATTCAACCACCCATATACTTACCCCTTCCATTCGACGGGTGTACACATCCCTTGCATTTTCAATGGCCATTTGTGCATCAGCTGCATGCAGGCTGCCTACATGTTTATGGTCGAGGCCTTGTTTGCTGCGAATAAAAACCTCCCACAGTGGCCAGTCAGTAGCGTTCAAATTGCCTGATGCTTCGGTGCTGCCGGAATTTGTATCCGGGATATCACCGTATCGAAATAATTTTATCTGGAATGGCATTATTATAAGATTATTAATTATTGTTTGTTGGCTTTGGATTGCAGATTCTTTAGTGAATTGTTTAATTATTTATTTTAATAATTAATAATCTCTATGCCGCTCTGCTGGCACGTTTTGCCGCATATGCAGCCGCTGCCTCTCTTACCCACTCACCTTTATCCCAGGCATCTTTTCTTGTCTTCAACCTTTCTTTATTACAAGGGCCATTGCCTTTTACCACATTCCAAAACTCATTCCAGTTGATAGGCCCGAAATCATAATGCTTTCTTTCCTCATTCCATTTTAACAAAGGATCGGGCAGGGTCATGCCCAGCAATTTCACCTGCTCCACACACATATCTACAAAATTCTGGCGCAATTCATCATTGCTTTTTCGCTTGATCTTCCATTGCATGCTTTGTTCACTATGGGTCGATTCACTGTCATGCGGGCCAAACATCATCAGGGCAGGCCACCACCAGCGGTTGATCGCGTCCTGACACATGGCTTTTTGTGCCGGGGTGCCACGGCTCAGTACCAATAGCGATTCAAATCCCTGACGTTGGTGAAAACTCTCTTCTTTACATATACGTACCATGGCCCGGGCGTAGGGGCCGTAGGAAGTGCGGCATAGCATGACCTGGTTCATGATGGCAGCGCCATCCACGAGCCAGCCAATGGCTCCTATATCGGCCCAGCTCAATGTGGGATAATTGAAAATGGAAGAGTATTTGGCCTTTCCGCTGTGCAGATCCTCGATCGTTTGTTCCCGGCTCACACCAAGTGTTTCGCAGGCGGAGTAGAGATACAATCCATGCCCTGCTTCATCCTGTACCTTGGCCAGCAGGATCGCCTTTCTTTTCAGCGAAGGCGCACGGGTGATCCAATTCCCTTCGGGCAACATACCCACCACTTCACTATGGGCGTGTTGACTGATCTGACGGATCAGTGTTCGGCGATAGGCTTCGGGCATCCAATCCAGCGGCTCGATCTTCACTTCATTCTCGATCTTTTGCCAAAATATTGATTCCTGTTGCGGCAGGTCCATAGGTAAAAATTAGGTGACAAATCTAATAAAACTAACGGGTGTTTGCAGGTTTTGTTCAAAATACCGTCAGGATGGTATTGTGTTGCCAGTCAATCCCGGGTACTTTTCAAAAATTTTTAATTTATGCAACGATTTGCCTTTCTGTTCCTGTTTTTGATGGGGTCTTTCCTTACCCTGCAGGCCCAAATGGAGATCCTGGAAAAGGATCATGATATCACCCGAAAAGCCCGAAAAGGGTATCTCGGTGCCATCGAAACCAACCAGGCCAACCAGACATTTGATCTTATTTATGTGTTGAAATCCACCAATAGCAAGATCATTACCGAGACCTACACATTTGACAAGGATCTGAATATGAAGAATCAGGTGAAAGAGGAAGAAGAGGTGGAAAAAGTGAGGAAGAAGTACAAATGGTTCAAGTACAAGGGGGAAACCTATGAGAGCAAGAGTGTATTTGTGCGGAGCAATATGAAAAGTGAAATGATCTTTCGGGAAAAGACTGTCCGCTTTAAATGGAGTTGGCTCAGGGGTGGCTACGCCAAAAAGGTGATCCTGGGCGATAAAGTCAAACCTAAAGATGAAGAAACGGGTGCCCGCTACATGTTCAGGGGAGGTTATTATGAAAATGACCCGGAGGGTTATCTTCTGGTTTGTGCCGGATTGCGGGATGGCCGGGATGTGAATGGTTCTTTTTTAAAATACCATATCCTCTTTGTGGATCAGGAAGTGAATATCACCCGCAAGGATGAGATCAGTTTCCCTTTTGCCAAGGCACCGGTTTTCTCTGAACCCCTGAGTGATGATGATCCAAGCTCCAACGACGATAATCCGCGTGACTGGGTACTGATCTTTGCCCCCTATGGTGGTCCGGGTATGAATAAAGTGGAAGGCGACCCCAAGGCCTATACCTATTGCCGCTATGATTATAAAGGCCAATTGAAGGAGAAGTTCGACTTCCAGGTACCTGTACCCGGATGGAGGATATTGGGGGCTTTTCAAAAAAATGGCCAGGTCTATCTCTATGGCCCGGGTATTGAAAAGGACAAACACAGCAATGAGATTTTCAAAGGCCCCATCATTGCAAATACCAGTGATGAGGAAGGGGAGTCAAAGGGAAAAGGTTTGCTCGGGGGTATCAAATCCATGGCCGGTGGCGAAGCCAGTCAGATCACACAGGCCGAGATCGACGGACGCCTGGATGAAATGAAATACAGCCATTTTGAAGTAGGCAAACTCAGCAATGGTAAACTGGAATTCCTGACCGCTCCATCAATCAGCGAGATCAATAAAGCAAACGTAAAACCCGCCGACCAAAAAAAGGAGATCGAATTTGATGGCAAACGGTTTATCACTACAGCTATTGGCGTGGTAGCCGGAGATAATATTTTCGTGACCGGGCAGGACTATAAGCTGGATAATTTTGGCGGAAACAAAGGAACCCGTTTGTACAAAGGCCTTTACCTCCTTCAATTTGGGGCAGATGGCGCGTATAAACGCAATTATGGTGTAGCGCTGGATCAGAAAAAATACATGGGGATGTTTAGCAAGGGGCTTACCCCTGATATGTTCCCGGCCTATAGTTCCCTTTTTGAATCACCCGACAAGAAGAGAATTTATTGGATGATCACCATGTGCAAAGCCATCGATACTGATACGGACATCGATAACGATTACAATTACCTTACCGGTATTCAAACCACTACCACCACCACCAGTTACACGCCTTTGTATTCCGTGCAGTATGGTATCATCAATGCCGCCAATGGCACGGCTACTGAATTCAAAACACTGGGTGAGGATGAGAAACGAAAATTCTATCTCATGCCTGGTAAGAATGTGCTGGAAATGGGCAACTATGTGATCTATTTAAGCGAAACCCTGAAAGGGGATAAAGTATTGTTATCGCGATTTGATTTGACGAAGTAGAAGGAGCTTCGTGCTGTAAGATGCAAAAAGCTAATAGCCTATGGCTATTAGCTTTTTTTTATTTGATATCAAAATCCACCGATACCTTGTCCGTTCGCGGGTGGCTTTGGCAGGTCAGTATAAATCCTTCTGCTACTTCATGATCTTCAAGGCCCCAATGTACATCCATACTCACCTCGCCTTCCAGAAGGCGGGCTTTGCAGGTGCAACATACTCCACCTTTACAGGCAAATGGCAGGTCGGCGCCATGTTTCAGGGCAGCGTCTAATAAAGATATATCTGCATCGAGTGGGAGATTGAATTCAATGCTCCTTCCATCTGCTTTGATCGTAATATGGCTTTGCGGCCCGGTGGGTGTGCCTGTTTCTTGTGGCGTTGCTTTTTTTGCCGCTCTTGAACCAGCCGTAGTGAATAATTCAAAATGAATCCGGCTCTTCGGAACATGACTGGCTTCGAGATAATCTCTTACGCAAAAGATCATTTCCTCGGGGCCGCATAAAAAATATTCATCGATTTTGTCAAAAGGAATCAATTTGGAAAGGGCATCCAGTTTGGTTCCGTCTATTCTTCCTGAATGAAGCGGCGTGTCCATTCTCTCCCGGCTCAATACATGGATTAATTGAAACCGGTCGAGGTATTTGTTCTTGATCGCTTCCAATTCTTCAAAGAATATGATGGATGCACGGCTTCGGTTGCCAAATACCAGTGTAAAGCGGCTTTGCGGTTCTGTGCGCAGAATGGTTTTAAGCAAAGAAAGCACCGGTGTGATTCCGCTGCCAGCGGCAAATGCTACATAATGTTTTTTCTGTTCGGGATGAAGCGGCGTATTGAATTTACCAACCGGGGGCATGACTTCGAGTACATCTCCGGCTTTTAATTTTTCATTTGCATAGGTAGAAAACACACCACCTTCGACCTTTTTAACAGCCACCTTCCATTCCTGATCAAGAGGGGAACTACACAAAGAATAGGTTCTTCTCACTTCTTCCCCATGTAAATGTGTACGAAGCGTGAGGCTCTGTCCTTGTTGATAGGTATATAATTCCTTGAGTGTTTCAGGGATTTCAAACGTGATAGAAACACAATCAGCGGTTTCTTTTTTAATCTTTTTTACGGCAAGCGGATGAAAGTGAATCGACATGGATCAAAGTTACTGGAATTGGGGATAGGATGGATGTTGGATGACAGATGACGGAGGACGGAGGACAGATGACTGATGTTGGATGACAGTTGACTGAAATTAATTTGCCATACTTCCGACTCCGGACCTCTGTCATCCGTCATCTGTCATCTGTCCTCCGTCATCTACCATCCAACATCCAACATCCAACATCCGTCATCAGTCATCCGCCATCAGTCATCCTATTTCCTAAGCCCATCAATTAAAATCGTCACCATATTATTCTCTAAATCTTTCGCCGAGATCTTGGCCTGGCTACGGTGCCAGGATTCAATACCGCTTACAGATTGAAGAAGTATGATCACCGCTGTAGGTGCATCAATTTTTTTGATCTCGCCTTTGGCAATACCCTTTTCAATGATGGCGGCAAACATGCGGCGGTATTGACGACGTTGGTTGCGGAAATTGGAAAGGAATGGTTCATTCAGGTGTTTCCATTCGCGGTCGCTTACATACACTTCCTCATAATGTTCGATCATTTCCTGAATATGAAATCGCATCAGGTTTTCGAGCTTCTGAATGGTGGGAAGGTCACTGGCTTCTGTTTCTTCCAGTTTAAGCATAAAACGATTGGCTACATCAAAGCAGATCGCTTCCAGTATTTCGTTTTTTGACTTGATATGATTGTATAAGCTGGCGGCTTCAATACCCACCCGCTCGGCCAGATCACGCATGGATGTGGCAGCAAAGCCTTTTTCCCGGAACATCTGGGCGGCTTTGGTGAGGATAACCTCTTTTTTAGAGGAACGGCGTTTTGTCGTTGGCATGTTTCAAAGATAGAGGATGTTTATTAAACAAATCCACCATCTGACTTCCCAAACTGTCTTTTTTGGCTTAGGTTTGCACGGCTTTTTTGAACAACTCAAACCCCAAAACCCCATATCATGTCACTCGTTGTTGTCGGCTCCATGGCTTTTGATGCGATCGAAACCCCTTTTGGTAAAAGTGATAAGATCGTAGGCGGAGCGGCTACCTATATCGCCTGGAGTGCCTCCAATTTTACCCGTCCTATCAAACAGCTTTCCGTGGTTGGGGGTGATTTTCCCAAAGAGGAACTGAAAATGCTCGAGGCCCGGGGTGTAAACCTGGAAGGGGTACAGATCAAAGAAGATGAGAAATCCTTCTTCTGGAGTGGTAAGTACCACCTGGACATGAATACCCGTGACACCCTTGATACTCAATTAAATGTACTGGCTAATTTTAACCCGGTGGTTCCGGAAAGCTATCAGGATTGTGAGTTTTTGATGCTGGGTAACCTGGTGCCTGCCGTTCAAATGGCCGTGATCGACCAACTCCGGACCAGACCGCGTCTGGTAGTCATGGATACCATGAATTTCTGGATGGAAACCGCCATGCCCGACCTGGAAAAAGTGCTTCGGAAAGTGGATGTGCTGATGATCAACGACAGCGAAGCCCGCCAACTCAGTGCCCAATATTCCCTGGTGAAAGCCGCAAGGGAGATCATGAAAATGGGGCCTAAATACCTGGTCATTAAAAAAGGGGAGCATGGGGCTTTGTTGTTTCATGACGATGGGGTCTTTTTTGCCCCGGCCCTTCCGTTGGAGGACGTGTTTGACCCCACTGGCGCGGGAGATACCTTCGCCGGAGGTTTCATTGGACATATTGCCCGTACAAAAGACATCAGCTTCAACAATATGAAATCCGGGATCATCGCCGGTTCTGCCCTTGCCAGTTTCTGCGTTGAGAAATTTGGTACCACCCGGTTGAAAGAACTTCGCCATGGTGAACTGGAAGGAAGAATCCAGCAGTTCCGCGATCTGGTCAATTTTGAGATCGAACTGGAATGATCCGGGTCATGGATACCCGCGCACCACTGAGATCAGTCGCCTGAATCGTTTCCTTTTTCCCTGCAGGGTTAGAAATTCTGCCCATACGATATAGTTCCCGGAGGGTAATATCTTTCGTCCATCCCCCAAGCCATCCCATGTCCAGGTACCTGTGCGACCGGTGATTTCTGTATTTACCAGGAAACGAACCATACGCCCATCCTGATCAAAGATGCGGATATGCGCCAACTGACCCGGTTCCGCCAGTTGATAGGATATGGTGGAATGGTCGTGAAATCCATCATTATTGGGACTGATAATTACCGGTTCTATCCAAAATTCCTCCCCGCCTGTTCCTGATTCAATCGATTGGGAATTCCTGTAGCCCGGTGTTCCCCCGCGAGAAGTGGTGGCTGCCGAATGCCAGTTCATAGGGTCCTGTGAAGGGCCATTGGGGTCGATCCGCTCCAGGGATATACCTCGCGGATCATTTACCAGTGGCGAATGCCAGTCTTCATCGTAGTTGACCTCATCCAATATCGTTCCCTGCTGGTGCAGGAGCAATACATGCCCCTTATCAGCTGGAAAGGAGGGGAGTTGGCTCAGTTCCGTGATCCTGTCCGCGTTCTTTACCCAATGATCTCGGATCAATGCCTGGCTGTCCGTTGTTACTACCCAATATTCACCCGGAAAAATCAGGCGACTTTCAGTGCGAAGCGGATATGGTGTCCCTGCCTCACCGTTTTCTTTTCGGTTGGCGAGATAAAGTTCTCTGGCATCAAATACCTGTGTGCTCCGGTTATAGATCTCTATATAATCCGATCCACCCGAACGGGGGTTAAACAAAATTTCATTGATGACAAGATCATGGAGGGAAGGAATTACCGGTCTTCCCCAGCGCACTATGGTCATGGGTGCTATCGGGATTTGCCGGCAATCTCGGATATGGTTCAACGTGAGTTCTTCCATTTTACCAGGTTCAGGTGCCGGGTATATTTCAATTTCCAATTGATCAAACAAAGGCGGGGAGAGCCGGATATTGATCAATGAAAAACCGGCAGGAAGTTGAATATTCTCCCGGGCTACACTTCGGGTACTGTCCAATGGTTCATTGAACTGAATATGGAGGATCTGGTCTCCTTCCATATGAGTATTAGTTATACGGGGACCTTCAGTATCCACCATAACGCCGGCAGCTGCATTGGGCTGTCCGGGTGTACCGCCCGTTGGATGGGTACTTGCCTGCCAGTTAGCCGGTCCAGTACAGGGAAATTGCCGGTCGATCATTTCCAGGCTCCAACCACCCGATCGTTTAATTTCACTTTTGTAGGTATTGACCGAATAAGCTACGGCATGAATGGTTTGGCCGGAAGGATCAAGCAGTGAGATCAGATCACTTTCATTATCAAGCGATGGAAAGGAGGGTACAGGTATGATGGGTCCATAGCCTGCCATCACAGTAGCGGTGGTGGATGAACCCAGCAATACCAACTGCCCTGGTTCAAGGGTAAAATCGGGAAAGGCTCCGCTGGTGGATGTGCGGTCGCGCAGCTTCCAGCCGGCAAGCGAAATCGGTACGCCTGATCGGTTCACCAGTTCGATCCATTCCACAGCAGGTAAACCCACTACCGGTGTTGGGTCGGCCATGATCTCATGGATCAACACATCATACCTTGATTGGGAAAAAGACAACGCCGAGAGCAGGCAACTGATACCGAATACGAACACTTGTTTTTTTGACATAAGAAAAGGTTTGCCGAAAAATAAGTGTACCGGATCAAAATAAACAGGGGGAAAATTTGGCGGTTAACACGATACCGCTTTACTTTTGCTGCTCATCATGCAAATGACCAAACATACAAAACGCACGAAGAAACTTTCCAGAGGAAGGCTCGGGTGAGTTGTATGTGATGAAACATAAACGAACTGAGGCCTTCCCCAACGGAGGGCCTTATTTTTTTTAAAACCAATTTATAACAATTAAAAAGTCTTCGTAAGAAGATCGGGGGGAGTATCAACAATGAAAGTTGCAGTAGTCGGCGCCACCGGACTGGTAGGCACAAAAATGTTACAAGTGTTAGCAGAAAGAAATTTCCCGGTAACGGAATTGATTCCGGTTGCCTCGGAAAAATCAGTGGGTAAACAGGTAGAGTTCAAGGGGCAGAAATACACAGTAGTAGGGATGGAATCCGCGATTGCTGCTAAACCGGCCGTTGCCTTGTTTTCCGCTGGTGGAAGCACGTCTACCGAATGGGCGCCCCGATTTGCTGCTGCTGGTATCACGGTAATTGATAATTCTTCTGCCTGGCGCATGGATCCTACCAAACCTTTGATTGTACCTGAGATCAATGCAGATATATTAACGGCCAATGATAAGATCATTGCCAATCCCAATTGCTCTACCATACAAATGGTGGTGGCGTTAAACCCTTTGCATAAGCGGTACGGTATTGAACGGATCGTAGTAAGTACCTATCAGAGTGTAACAGGTACCGGCGTAAAAGCCGTTGATCAGTTATTCAATGAACGAAAAGGGGTGGAAGGCCCAATGGCCTATAAATATCCGATCGATCTGAATGTGATTCCACAGATCGATGTATTTCTGGAAAACGGATATACCAAAGAAGAAATGAAAATGGTCAATGAAACCCAGAAGATCATGCGGGACACCACCATCCGGGTGACCTCTACCACGGTACGGATACCAGTTGTAGGCGGTCATAGTGAGTCGGTGAATGTGGAATTTACCGATGAGTTTGATCTGCGGGAAGTAAAGGCCTTGTTGGAATCCGCTCCGGGAGTAGTTGTGGTGGATGATCCTGCCACCCAGCAATACCCAATGCCCAAAGATGCCCATGAAAGAGATGAAGTATTTGTAGGTCGTCTTCGTCGCGATGAAACCCAGCCCTGTACACTCAATATGTGGATCGTATCGGATAACCTGCGTAAAGGCGCCGCTACCAATGCCGTCCAGATCGCGGAGTATTTGATGGAGAAGGGGTTGGTGGGGTAGGTTGGATTTTGGAGGACGCATGAGAGATGACGGAGGACGGATGACAGATGACGGATGTTGGATGTTGGATGTTTGATGTTGGATGTTGGAAGGGAGTCGAAGGACGGAAGGACGCTGTGCGAGACCTCTGGTCTCGCACGATTCTCCCGTCGCCTCTGGCGACAAGCATTAAAGCGCTAATTCTAATATTAAATGAACTAAACTCGGGTCGCCGGAGGCGACAAGACAATCGTGCGAGACCAGAGGTCTCGCACAGCAACACGCCGCTCTTCGCCCAACATCCAACATCCAACATCCAACACCCACCCTCCCCCTACCCAACAGCCCCATTCAAAAATTTCACCAATGGCATCAATGCCTCATAGGCTTCTATCGCTTTCTTTTTCGCCGTTGCTGATGTAACCTCTGCATCACTCATTTGAATGGTGGCCACATAACTTTTCAACTTCAGGTATTCAGCGGCGGGATTGTCGGCTTCATATCCCTTGGGTACGCGGGTCAGGGTGTATTCATCTGAACGGTCGAGGTCTTTATAGACCTTCCTGAATTTGGTTCCCTGAACGATCTTTTTAAAATCCTTCAAATTATAGTCTATCTCCTGACGCACTTTGGCCAGATCCGGTGGCATGGGCATGTAGAGACCACCACCAATGAATATCTTACCAGGCTCGAGGTGAAAATAATAACCAGCGGTCATTGCCTTCTTTCCCCCTTTATTGAAGAAAGCGCCAAAGTTGGTTTTGTAGGGTGATTTATCTTTTGAAAAGCGCACATCGCGGTTGATGCGAAACATACAGGCTTTGGCTGTAAGACCGGTGAGGTCTCCATCCTTTTTAGCTATGCCATCGATAAGCGATTGAACAAAAATCTCAAAATCCTTACGGGCTGCCTCGTAAGCCGGGCGGTGAGCATCAAACCAGGGTTTATTGTTGTTTTTCTTGAGGTCTTTGAGAAATTTGAGGGTAGAGGGCTGGAGCATTCTTTTTTTACAAATATAAAAGGGGGACGGGTATTCGCCGCGGAGAAAATGAGGGGGAGGAGGGAGGGGGGAGGACGGATGACGGATGACAGATGACGGAGGACAGATGACAGATGACGGATGACTGATGTTGGATGTTGGATGTTGGAAGGGAGTAGAAGGGCGGAGGGTGGCTGTGCGAGACCTCTGGTCTCGCACGATTGTCTTGTCGCCTCTGGCGACTCGAGTTTAGTTCATTTAATATTAGAATTAGCGCTTTAATGCTTGTCGCCAGAGGCGACGAGAGTATCGTGCGAGACCAGAGGTCTCTCACAGCGTCCCTCCGCTCTTCGCCTACCAGCTAACATAAAACACCCAACATCCAACATCCAACATCAAACCTCCGTCATCCGTCATCTGTCATCTGTCATCTGTCCTCCGTCATCTGTCCTCCGTCCTCCTGCTCTGCAGTAAAAACTCAAACCCTAGCCCAATTCTCCCCACTCTTGATCCGGTAGATCGTCATTTCACTGATGCCGTATTGTTCGGCCAATCGTTTGATCGTGACGCGACGCTTAGGATCTTTCAAGGTGTCTTTGATCTTTTTTACCTGGGTGGCCTTGAGTTTAAGTCCAACGGTGCGGTTCGCCTGAACTTTTTTATACGCGATCTTGGCAGGGCTTTTTTGCTGGTGTTTGATCATGTCTTCCAGCGTAGCCCATTTCAGGTTCTTGATTTGATTATCCAGTTTGTTGTGATTGATGTGGATCACATAGCGATGTTTTGGACTGGATTTAGGTAAAAAAAGTTTAGCGATTTCCCGGTGGATGTACAGGGTTCCTTTACTGTCCGGGCGATGAAGGTTCAGGGTGCGATAGCCCGTTGTAAAGGAGCCATTGAGCAATTTCCCATCTTCCAATACATCTTTCTTGTAACTGGCGATTCGGCCATGCGAAGAGAGCGCATACTTGTTTCGGAGCTGGTTCCAACCTGAGAATTTCAATTGTCTCCAGGTTTCTCCGGTAATTTTTTTGATCATAGCGCATCAATTTTAGGTTGATGAATAGCGATGCAGCTAGAACTGGCGAGCAATGTTTATCCAGCGTGTATGCGAAAGGTAATAAAAAAAGAAATTGTCAAATATGATTCTTGTTAGGTTTTATCGTCCGATCAACCGCAGAAATTCGGCCTCGGAAATGATTTTTACGGTATTGATCTTTTTGGCTTTTTCCAATTTACTTCCGGCATCTTCGCCAACGATCAGGTAGTTGAGTTTACTGCTCACCCCACTGACGAGTTTACCACCGTGCTCTTCCACCAACGCCTCGGCTTCGCTGCGTTTTAAGGTGGGAAGTGTGCCTGTAAGTAAGAAGGTCTGTCCTTCCAAAGATCCCCCCTGGGTCACCTCTTTCTTTGTATTTTTTAATTGTAACCCCTCCGCTTCAAGCTGCTTAAGCATATGAATATTATCGGGGTTCTGAAAGAAATGAAAAATACTTCCCGCTACCTTGGGACCAACATCTTCGAGTTCCAACAGCTGTTCCTGCGTGAATGATTGAAAATCGAGCAGGTGTTCAACCCGGTTGGCAAGGGTCTTGGCCGTTGTCTCTCCAACAAAACGGATACCCAGGGCGTAAATAAGGCGATGTAAGGGTTGGTTACGGGAATGATCAATTGCCTGACGCAAATTGTCAATTGACTTTTGTCCAAAACCTTCCTGTCCCTTGAGTTTATCAAAATCCAGCGTATAGATCCCCGGGATATCTTTTAATAGTCCCATGTCGGAGAACTTCCGCACATTGGCATCGCCAAACCCGCGGATATCCATCGCGTCCTTACTGACGAAATGAATGATGCGTTCCAATACCTGTGCCGGGCATTCGATATTGATACAACGCCATACGGCTTCTGTTTCTTCCTTGAAGAGTTTACTGTTACAGACCGGGCAATGGGTAGGAAAAATGATCGGTTCTTCCTTGCCGGTTCGTAATTCAGGTTGTGATTTCACGATCTGTGGTATCACATCACCGGCTCTTTCAATAAGGACCGTATCGCCTTTGCGAAGATCCTTTTCCCGTATATATTCTTCATTATGTACAGAGATACTGCTAACGGTTACACCTCCCACACTCACGGGTTCCAGTTTGGCCACCGGTGTCACTGCTCCTGTTCTTCCAACCTGAAATTCTACATTCAACAATTTAGTGGTTCCCTGTCTTGCCTTGAATTTATAGGCAATGGCCCACCGCGGGTGATGACTGGTCATACCTAACTTATCCTGCAAGGCAAATGAATTTACCTTGATCACCATCCCGTCAATTTCATATGGCAGGTCATCGCGGCCTGCTTCAAATTCCTGACAGTATTGTATCACCGCTTCGATCCCTTGAAATACTTTCTTTTCTTTCTCCGGACTGCGAAAACCCAATTCCCACAGCAAGCCCAGCGATCCGCCATGGGTCTGCAATTCTTTTGGCACCGGTCGTCCATCCAATAGAGAGTAATCGCTGATATGATAAACAAAAGCTTCCAGGTTTCGCTTAGCCACCTCAGCCGGATCTTTTAAGCGAAGGGTACCTGAGGCCGCGTTGCGTGGATTGGCCAGGGGCGGAACCCCCTGTTCCATCAGTTGCTCGTTGTATTTTTTAAAATTCGATTTATTGATCAGCACTTCTCCTCTTATCTCAACCTGCTGCAATCCATACTTTGAAAATTGCGCCGACAAGGGCAGGCTCCTGATCTGGCGACAATTGGTGGTGATCTCATCTCCCTCCACACCATCTCCGCGGGTAGCCCCACGGGACAATAGATCATTTTCATAGATCAGCGAAATACTCGCTCCGTCAAACTTGGGCTCTACACAATATTCAATCTGGTTTGCTCCTGATCCTTCCCGTGCCTTTCGGTCAAAATCAATCAGGTCCTCGCTATTGTATGAATTGTCCAGCGATAACATGGGCACCAGGTGTTGTACCGTTGGAAAATCTTTGGTCAGCCCTTTGGCTACACGCTGGGTGGGCGAATCGGCGCTGATCAGTTCGGGATGTTCCCGCTCGATCTTTTCTAAACCCTTGTACAATTGGTCATATTCCCCATCGGAAATCAACGGATCATTCAATACATAATACCGGTGTTCATGAAATTTCAACACCCCACGAAGGACCTGAATATCCTTTTTTGCAAAGGTGCCAGACTTTAAAAAGGCAAGCGTTTGTTCCTGCCAGGATTTTGTTTCACTATTCGAGTACATAAATTGAATTGGAGCTTCAAAACAAAACTAAAATATGATTATTGATTACTAATTATTAATTATTAAAGATTGACGGTCAATTCAAATTGGAGTGGAGGAAAAAAATGGCCTGTAATTTAATGTGTTGTAAGTACATATTTGTACCTTAGATATTCAAATCTAAATGAGCTTGCCATGAAAAGGAAGATGCTGCTTTTGTGGATGGGTATGATGGCTGGGTTGGTTTCCTGGTCGCAATTACTCACCTGGACTCCTGAATTTGCCAATGGCACAGGTAATATAACCATTACCGTGGATGCCACAAAGGGTAACCAGGGTTTGTTGGGTCATACCGGTGCGGTTTATGTACATATCGGGGTAATTACCAACCTCAGCACCAGTTCCACCGATTGGAAGCATGCTCCTTTTACCTGGGGAACCACGCCGGCGGGGGCACAGGCCAGTGCCGCGGGTACCAATAAATGGTCCTATTCGATCACCAATATCAATACCTTCTTCAATCTTGCGGTAGGGGAGACCATCAACCAGATCGCGATTCTGTTCCGTGATGGAGCGGGCAATAAAGTGCAGCGGAATACCGATGGCGGCGACATGTATGTTCCCTTGTATGATAACAGCCTGGCCGTCCGTTTTAACCAACCGCCATTTGAACCCAAATATGTGCGTGTGCTGGAACCGATCAATAAAGCGGTAGGGGAGAGCATTGATGCTACGGCGGTAGCCAGTCAGTCATCCGATATGAAATTGTTCTGGAATGGCACACAGGTGCAGGCGGCTTCAGGGGTAACAACTATTTCAGCCTCCCCGGTCATCACTTCCGCAGGAACACAGGAACTGGTTGCCGAGGCTGTTGCTGGCGCGGTTACAAAACGCGATACCATCCGGTTTTTTGTGGGACCTTCTTCGCCCAATATTGCTGCCTTGCCGGCCGGTGTGCAGGATGGGATCAATTATGAATCAGGTGATACCTCCATCACATTTGTTTTGTATGCGCCAAATAAAAACCGGGTTTCCGTGATTGGAGAGTTTCCCGGAAGTAACTGGCTGGAACAAGTACAATACCTGATGAACAAAACACCCGATGGCAACCGCTGGTGGGTGCGTGTAACCGGTTTGACGCCAGGTACGGAATATGCTTTTCAATATTTGATCAATGGGAATTTAAAAACCACGGATCCATATTGTGAAAAAATACTTGACCCATGGAATGATGGATTTATCACCAGTACTACCTATCCTTCACTCAAACCTTATCCAACAGCGACTTCAGGTGTTGTGGGTGTGGTGCAAACCGGGCAGTCAGCTTATAATTGGGCGGTGCCGAATTTCAACCGTCCCGATAAACGCAACCTGATCATTTATGAGTGCCTGCTTCGCGACCTGCTGGCCGCGCATGACTGGAAAACACTCAGTGATACCCTTACTTATTTTAAAAACCTTGGTATCTCCGCGATTCAGCTTATGCCGATCAACGAATTTGAAGGCAACCTGAGTTGGGGATATAACCCCGATTTCTTCCTCGCTCCGGATAAATATTATGGTCCAAAGAATGACCTCAAGCGCTTTATTGATTCCGCCCATAGCAAAGGCATGGCGGTCATCCTGGATATTGCGCTTAATCATGCCACAGGTCTTTGTCCCCTGGCAGCCCTTTACTGGGATGGGGCAAATAACCGTCCCGCAGCCGACAACCCCTGGTTTAATACCGTGGCGCGTCACCCATTCAATGTGTTCAATGATTTCAACCATGAAAGTCTCCAGACCAAATATTTCTTCAAACGGGTTACCGAACATTGGCTGGTGAACTATAAGATCGATGGTTTCCGTTTTGACCTCTCCAAAGGATTTACCCAGGTCAACTCCGGAAGTGATGTCAATGCCTGGAGTAATTATGATGCCAGCCGGGTGGCCATTTGGAAATCTTATTTTGATACGTTGCAATCCCGTTCAGCCGGTTCATATGTGATACTTGAACATTTTGCAGCCAACAACGAGGAAAAGGAACTATCGGATTATGGCATGATGCTTTGGGGAAATATCAATTACAATTTCAGCCAGGCTGCGATGGGTGTGATTGGCAACTCCAATATTGATGGCGCGCTGCATATCAATCGGGGATGGACCAACCCCTTCCTGGTTTCTTATATGGAAAGCCATGATGAAGAGCGGGTGATGTACCGTCTGATCAATGAAGGGCTTTCGCAAGGAACCTATAATACCCGTGACCTCAATACTGCCTTGAAACGGAGTGAAATGGCGGCCTCTTTTCTGTTCACCATGCCTGGTCCCAAAATGCTTTGGCAGTTTGGAGAAATGGGATACGATTATTCCATCAATACCTGTACCAATGGTACGGTCAATAATGATTGCCGGCTTGATCCCAAGCCCATTCGGTGGGATTATTTACAAAACGCGAATCGCAAAGCGTTGCATACCGTTTACAGTAAACTATTTGCCTTACGTAAACACGCTTCCTTCCGGAATTCATTTACCGGAGGCACCATTGAACGCAGTCTGAATGGAGCTTTTAAATGGATGAAGGTGAATACCGACACTTCCAAGATACTTGTGGTGGGGAACTTTGACCTGATACCACAGGCCGCTTCGGTCACTTTCCCTGAAGCAGGGGTATGGTGGGATTATCTGGATAACAGCATTATTTCCGCCACGGGTGCAGCCCAAACTGTTACCCTGCAACCCGGCGAATACCATGTATATATTAATAGAAACGTGAATAATGTGGCCACTACGCCCGTTTCAAACCTTTACTTTAATGGTAACCCGCTACAATTAAAAGTTTATCCCAACCCCTCCCAAGGGGAGCTGTATGCCCAGGTAAACATACCCGAAGCGGGAAAAGTGGAGATCGAACTCCTGAGCGCCAATGGTCAGTTTCTGCAATTGCTGGATAGCCGGTTCCTGGCCAAAGGCGAATATGTTCTGCCTTTATCCATGCGTACCAAGCCTGCGGCCGGTAATTATATTGTCAGGATAAAGTCGGGTTTATACGCCAATTTTGTCAAATTCGTCGTACAATAATATCTTAGACCGTTAAACAAACGGGCCATATGGAAGAAAGGATGTTGCTTAAGACCGCGGAGATCGAGAAGATCAGTCACCTTGACTATTTTAATATAGCTGTATCGGTTGACTGTGTGATCTTCGGTTATGATGATGATCAGTTCAAGGTACTCTTAATGGAATCCGACCTGGAAGAATTCAAAGGCAGGCTTTCCCTGCTGGGCGATCTGGTTCGGCCCGATGAGGATCTGGACAGTGCCTCGTACCGGGTACTTAAGGCGCGTACCGGATTGGATGATGTTTATCTGCAACAGGTACATACATTCGGTGCCGTGAACCGTCACCCTTCCGGAAGGGTAATTACCACCGCTTACTATTCCCTCATCAATATTAATCACCATCAACTCAAGATCACGGACAATCAGGTGCACTGGCACAATGTTAACGACATTCGCCGGATGGCCTTTGACCATAAGGAGATCCTGGATACCTGTCTCCAGACCCTGCGTGATCAGATCATGGAACACCCGGTGATATTTAATCTGCTGCCGGAGAAATTTTCCCTCCGCCTGTTGCAGGAACTTTATGAAGCCATTCTGGGCGTCAAGCTTGACCGCCGGAACTTCCGCAAGAAAATCATGCTCAAAGATTGGGTGGTTGACCTGGATGAAATGGAGACCGAAGTGCCTCATCGTCCGGGCAAACTCTATCGCGCGAAGACCTAGATTTTATTATTTAGTGATTTAGAGGATTGATTTGTATGATAATCAATAGGGTATTGATTGTCATATAATTATATTTTAAAATATTACTACTTAATTCCCATCCTCCTAAATCCCTTAATCCTGTAATCCTGGTCATACCTTGGATGTTGCTGATTAAAATCACCTCAAATTTTTTTTCTGGATTCGAATTATTGACTATTATTGTGTAAGAAATACACATTAATATTTCTAAAATTCTTCTAACCGCTTTAATGATTGCTTATGCGCCGTAGAAATCTATGGAGGACTTTCATCCTCTCATTGACGCTGTTTACAACAGCTCAAGTTTCATTTTCACAGGACAGGGTCATTACAGGAAAAGTGACAGATGCAAGAGATGGTTCTGCTATTACCGGCGTGACTGTCATTGCAAAAGGCACTCCGACTGGTGCGCAAACCAACGCAAATGGTGCGTATAGTCTTTCTGTGGCTCCGAGTGTGACAACCTTAGTGTTTTCATCGATTGGTTTCAATACCATGGAGGTGAACATTGAGGGTCGTACGACCATCGACGTGGTACTTACCGTTAACGCGTCTTCTCTTGGGGAGATCGTAGTGATTGGATATGGTACTACTCGTAAAAAGGACCTTACGGGTTCTGTGGTCAGTGTGACTGCTAAAGATTTTAATAAAGGAACGATCACCACACCTGAGCAGTTGATTGCTGGTAAGGTGGCCGGGGTATCGATCACTTCCAACAGTGGTCAACCCGGAGCAGGAAGTACGATCCGTATCCGTGGGGGTGCTTCGCTGAATGCGAGCAATGACCCGTTGATCGTGATTGACGGGATGCCTATCTCCAATGATGGTATCTCTGGTGCTTCCAACCCGCTTAGCCTGATCAACCCGAACGATATCGAATCGTTCACGGTGTTAAAAGATGCCTCTGCTACCGCGATCTATGGTTCGCGTGCCTCCAACGGGGTTATCATGATCACCACCAAGAAAGGGAAAAGAGGTAAACCCGTGATCAATTTCAGTACACAGGTATCCGCCGCCACAGTGGCCAAGACCGTTGATGTGCTGGATGCCGACCAGATCCGGAGCATTGTAAATGCTGAAGGCAGTGCTACCCTGCAAGCTTTATTGGGAAATTCCAATACCGATTGGCAGGATCAGATCTATCGGACAGCGATCGCCAATGATAATAACCTGAGCATTTCGGGTTCCATCAACAAACTTCCTTACCGGGTTTCGCTGGGATATCTTTATCAAAATGGTATCCTCAAAACGGATAACCTGAAACGCACTTCCGTAGGGATCAACCTGAGCCCCTCCCTTTTCCAAAACCACCTTAAAGTGGAATTGAGTTTGAAAGGCGCGGTGAGCCAAACACGTTTTGGTAACCAGGGCGCGATCGGATCGGCCATCAGCTTTGACCCCACACAAGAAGTGTATAGCAAGAATGCCCGTTTTGGCGGTTATTGGGAATGGTTGGATCCTAACTCCACTACCGGTTTGAAATCCCTTGCTCCCTTTAACCCGCTCGGTTTGCTTGAGCAAAGAGAAGACAAGAGCACGGTGAAAAGAAGTGTGGGTAATATCATGCTGGATTATAAACTGCATTTCTTCCCTGACCTGCGTGCGGTATTGAATACCGGTTACGACATTTCTCAAGGTACGGGTACCGTTGTGGTCAATGACAGTGCAGCCTCGTCATACAACCGCTTTAAAGATCCAGGTGGTACATTCCATGGTGGGATAAATACACAGTACAAACAGACCCGCACCAATACCTATCTGAACTTTTACCTGAATTATACCAAAGACATTACCAGCATCAAGAGCCGGATCGAAGCCGTAGCTGGTTATGAATACCAGGATTACCTGACCAAGAATTTCAATGGTACAGAACCCGACGCCAATGGCGCCTGGACCCCGTACTTTGATTATACCTATGATGGTACACTGGTTTCCACACCGAACTTCCCCTTTGATGAGCCACGTTATCGCCTGGTTTCCTTCCTGGGACGTTTGACCTACACGTTAAATAACAAGTATATCCTGACTGCTTCGGTTCGTCGCGATGGTTCTTCCAAGTTCAATATTGACAACCGCTGGGGTACATTCCCTTCGGCTGCTTTTGCCTGGAAGATCAGTGAAGAATCCTTCCTGAAAGGATCCAGCCTGATCAATGACCTGAAACTCCGCGTGGGTTATGGTGTAACTGGTCAACAGGATGGTATCGGATACTATGACTTTATCTCCTATTACAACCTCAGTTCGCTGACTGCCCAGTATCAGTTTGGTAGTTCTTATTACCAACTGTATCGTCCCGGTGGATATTATTTCAACCGGAAATGGGAACAAACAGCCACCACCAATATCGCCCTGGATTTTGCCTTGCTTGACAGCCGCATCTCCGGTACGGTAGAGGTTTACCGCAAAGAGACCACCGACCTGTTGAACTCGATCAACCAGCCGGCCGGTACCAACTTCTCCAATAATATTGTTGCCAACGTTGGTAGCATGGAGAACAATGGGGTAGAGGTTACCTTGAATTTCCAACCCATTCGCACCAAAGACATGACCTGGGATGTAGCCTTCAACGCTACCTACAATCAGAATGAGATCACTAAACTGACAATTTCTGATGATCCTTCCTATGCCGGTGCCCGTTTTGGTGGTATTTCCGGTGGTACTGGTAACTCCGTCCTGATCCAGTCAGTAGGATATAACCGCGGATCTTTCTTCGTGTACAAACAGGTATATGATAAAGGAACTGACAAACCCATTGACAATCTTTTTGAAGATATCAACCGTGATGGGGTGATCAATGAAAAAGACCTTTATCAATATAAAGGCATCGATCCTAAAGCCTTCTTTGGTTTTAGTACGAACCTGACTTATAAAAAATGGAATGCGGGATTGGTTATGCGTGCCAACGTAGGTAACTACCTGTACAACAACGTCGCTTCAGGAACCGGTACCCTCCGGAACATCCTGAACCCGATCGGATACATCAACAATGGTTCGGTGGACTATCTGAACACCGGATTTAGCGGAGATGGCACCAACTATTACCTGTCTGATTATTATGTTCAAAATGCATCGTTCCTCCGGATGGATAACTTCAACATTGGCTACAATGCCGGTAGGATCATGCAGAACAAAGCCAACCTTCGGGTTAGTTTAAACGTTCAGAATGTGTTCGTGATCACTAAGTACAAAGGACTGGATCCCGAGATCAACGGTGGTATAGATAATAATTTCTATCCTCGTCCACGGACCATCGCCCTTGGCTTTAACCTTGACTTTTAATCTACTTGCATGCCATTTAAAAACGCATTTATGAAAAGGAACATTTTTAAAATATCACTCGCCTCGCTTCTTCTGACAGGCAGCCTGTTGTCTTGTACGAAGAAGTTAGACATCCTGCCGACCAACGACATTACCTCTGAGAATGTCTATTCCACAGCGGCTGGTTATAAACAAGCTTTCGCCAAGATCTATGGCGCGTTTGCCCTGACAGGCAACCAGGGTCCTGCCGGAAACGGTGACGTTCAGGGTATCGACGAAGGTACTTCTGACTTTCTCCGTCTTTTCTGGAAGGCCCAGGAGTTGAGCACCGATGAAGCTGTGGTATCCTGGGGTGACCCTGGTATCCAGGACTTTCACAACATGAACTGGTCCGCCAGCAACCCCATGTTGACCGGTCTGTACTATCGTGCCTATTATCAGATCACTCTCTGCAATGATTTCATCCGTCAGTCGGCTGATGATAAACTGGCTTCCCGTGGTATCACAGGTGCTGCGGCTGATGAGATCAAGATGTTCCGTGAAGAGGCCCGTTTCCTCCGCGCCTATCAGTATTGGGTGGTGATGGACCTGTTTGGCAATGTTCCCTTTGTCACAGAGAACGATGCCCTCGGTTCTTTCCTGCCTCCGCAAAAGCCACGTGCCCAGGTGTATGATTATATCGTTTCCGAATTGCTTGACCTGGAGAATACTTTGATGGCCGCCCGCACCAATGAGTATGGTCGTGCTGACCAGGCTGCTGCCTGGGCATTGCTCGCCCGTGTGTACCTGAATGCTGAAGTGTACACAGGTATTGCCCGTTGGAATGAAGCGATCACCTATGCTGCCAAAGTGATCGGTGCCGGTTATACCCTGCATACCAACTACCAGCAATTGATGCTGGCCGATAACCACCTTAACACAAGTGAGTTCATCCTCACCATCAACTATGATGGATTGAAAACCCAGAACTGGGGAGGTACCACCTTCCTGGCCCACGCATCTGTGGGAGGTAGCATGACCGCTTCTGTTTTTGGATTGGATGGTGGATGGGCTGGTATTCGTACCACAAAGAATATACCCGCCTTGTTCCCCGATCCAAATGGAACAACCGATAAACGCGCGCAGTTCTTTACAGCCGGTCAGAACGTAGAGATCAATGATCTTACCCAATTCACCGATGGTTATGCGGTTACCAAGTACAGAAACGTTTCCCGTACCAATGTAGCCGGTTCCAGCCTTACCTGGGTAGATATCGATTTCCCGATCTTCCGTCTGGCAGAAATGTACCTGATCTATGCAGAAGCTGTTGCCCGTGGCGGTAGCGGTGGAAGCACAGCCAATGCCGTTAGCTATATCAACCTGCTTCGCGCAAGGGCATATGGAAATACATCCGGTAATATCAATACCACCGACCTCACACCGAGTTTCGTTCTCGATGAAAGAGCACGTGAATTGTATTGGGAAGGTTTCCGTCGTACCGACCTTGTTCGCTACAACCGTTTCACCGAGGATACTTACCTCTGGCCCTGGAAAGGTGGTGCAAAAAGCGGTACCGGTGTGGATGGTTACAGAAAACTGTATCCGATCCCTTCGGCTGATATTTCATCAAACACTAACCTGGTCCAAAACCCGGGATATTAATTCAATAAATGCCAAACCACTCATTTAAAAATTAATTTATGAAAACAATACTTTCCAAACTGTTTTTCATAAGCATCCTGGCGGGTTTGTTCAGTTCTTGCAAAAAAGACGAGAACAGGATATACTTCGAAGGAGGCACAGCCCCAGTGCTGGCGGCTTCTTCCACCAGTGCCATGGTGCTTACGGGACCCAATGCCAGCAACCTGGCCATTCGGTTCAGCTGGACCAACCCGGACTATATGTTCACAACGGGTACCAGCTCACAAGATGTATTATATGTTTTACAGGTAGATACCACAGGGTCTAATTTCACCAGTCCTACCATGCAGGAGATATCGGTAGCGCGTGAATTGACCACTTCCTTTACGGTAAAAGAGTTGAATGCCGTAATGACCAAGCTGGAAATGCTGGAGAATATTCCCCACAATATCGAGTTTCGGTTGAAAGCCTCCCTGGCCAACAATACGGTGCCCCTGTTTTCAAATGTGATTCAGGTGATCATCACCCCCTATCTCGATGTGGTTACACCCATTCCTCCCACAGGAGAATTGTATATCACGGGTAGCGCCATGCCTAGTGATTGGACCAACAGTCCTCCCCTGGCACAGAAATGTGTAAAGGTGAGCAATACCGAGTACAACATTACGGTAGCATTGGCCTCCGGAGGTCAGTATAAGTTCTTATCCACGCTCGGTGCCTGGCAGCCTCAGTATGGCGGCAGCAGTGCTACGGGTGGAGATATTGGCTACAACATGGGTGGTGGTAGCGATCCGGATGCCATTCCCACACCTTCTGTGGCCGGTACTTATAAGATCACGCTTAATTTCAAAACCGGTAAATATTCGGTCGTCAAACAATAATTCATCCTTAATAACTATAGTATGAAAAAATTGCTCAGCTTATCATTACTTGCGCTCACGGCGTTTCTTTTCAACGCCTGCGACAAGGTGGATGAACTGCCTTTCTATGAGAAGGGAACGGCAGTCACCCTGACTTCTTCGACGGCGACCGTAGCGCCTGCTTTGGCGGATAGTGTTGCCAACGTATTGTCATTCTCCTGGACCAACCCTCAGTATGGACAGGATACCAGTTTGTATAAATTCATCATTGAGATGACACCTGCCGGCAACAACTTTGCCACGAAGGTGACCAAAACTGTGACTGGAAGCCTGGCTTCCTCCATCACAGGTCGCGAACTCAATAACATGTTATTGAACCTGGGTCTGACCGCCGGTGTAGCATCCAATGTGGATGTACGTGTGATCTCTTCCTACGGTAATAACAATGAACGCTACCTGTCGAATGTGCTCACGATTTCGGCCAAACCATTTGCCGATCCCGCTGTGCTTTCTACCGAGAAGACTACCGTGACCGGAACACTGGCCACTGCCGGTCAGCCTTCGAATACCTTTAGCTGGACCGAAGCCTTTAAAAAATACACCGGAACAGTTACTTATACTTTGCAGTATGACTCTTCGGGTAAGAACTTTGCCACCATCAATGAGATTCCTGTTGGAACCGGGGTGTTGACCAAAGCACTGAATGAAGGTGAAATGAACCAAACTGCCCTGAGCTGCGGTGTAGTTGGTGGTACACAAGGAAAGATCGAATACCGCATCAAAGCGGTTACCGCTTCCGGTTCTACCTCTTTCTCCAATGTGGTTTCTGTAACCATCAATAGTTATGAAAGCATCGTTCGGCTGTATCTGCCTGGTGGTTACCAAGGTGCTACTGGTAATGGTAATGACTGGGATCCCGGAACTGCTCCCGAGCTGATCCGTGATAACCGCACAGGTGCTTTGAACAAACTGTATTACATCTATATCTATCTTCCTGCCGGTGCTGAGTTCAAAGTAACACAGGGCCGCAGTTGGGATGTGAACTATGGCGGTACCGGTGGTGTGCTGGCAAACAATGGAGCAAATTTCACCGTAAGCACAGCCGGTTATTACCGGATTTCCATTGACCGTACCGGATTACAGTATGACATCCGCGAAGGCCGTATGGGCTTTGTTGGAGGTGGTACTCCTTCTGGCTGGGATCCTCCCAGCGTATTCCCTTTACGTGCGATGGGATTGGCTGCACCTAACCTGTTTGTTGGGTTGACCGATTTCACTGTAGATGGTTGGAAATTGATTGATAATAATGAGTGGAATAGCGGTGACCTGACCGTGACCAATACCCGCAGCTATGGTTCCAGTGGTGGAAGTGGAAGCACCATGGAAGTAAATGGTGGAAATTTCCCCAATATGCCTTCAGCCGGTCGTTACCGCGTAATGTGGGATGGCCGTGACAGGGATAATATCAAGTATGAGTTTTCTCCCGCAACGGAAATGCGTGTGGTAGGTGATGGTATCTCTGGTGTAAACGCCTGGGATCCCGGAGCCAGCCCCCAAATGACCTACCTGGGCAATGGCCAATGGCAGATCACACTGGCCCTGGTGGGCGGCAAGGATATCAAATTCCTCGCCGGTAATGCCTGGGGTGCCTTTGACTATGAAGATAACAGTGGCGGAAGTACTGCAACTGGTGTAGCCCGCAAAATCAAATGGGAAGGTGGAGATAATTTCAAAACGCCTGCAGCTGATGGTACCTATACCATCCTGTTGGATGAGAAAGCACAAACCGTGACCATTTCAATTTAACTGAACAGATCCGAGCAAAGATCTTACGATACATAAAGCAAGCTTTCGTTTAGCGCGAACCGCCTTTCCAGGCGGTTCTTTTTTTGCGGTGAAATCCTCATTTTTTTATGGTGATAATCCCCTCAAATGCCGGGGACATTTTTACACAACCGATACAATCTAATGGGACATTTGTATTGGAGCTACACACGTAGTCTTCAGGGAAATCACTGGTAAGTTTGTTAGTGCAGGAAGTCCAATCCAAGAAACCTTATCTTATGAAACCGTTCCCTGAATGCATGCGGACCTCGTGTCCATTTGTATCCATCGGAAGGGGGCCTGGAAAGAAGGAGCTGGGCCCTCTTCTTTTTTATGAGGAACAATAGGCTAATAGCTTATAATGATCTGCCTTCTACCAATCTGGCAGGAAGCATCATTTCGCGGTAGAATTTTTTGCCAGCCATATAATCACTGATTCGTTGAAAGGCCAGTTTGCCCAGTTTATAACCACTGGTTTCGATATATGTGATCTCGGGCTCGTATAGATGTGGGATGAAATCGTCGTTAGAGATAGAGATAACACCTGTTTCTTCCGGAATACGGATTCCCAGTTGCTGGATGGCTTTCATGCTGCCGGTGAGAATCTCATCGCTCATGGTAAAAAGTGCATCGGGCCGGTCATGAGAGGAGAGTACCTCATAGGTAATGTCACGGGCCTCTTCACTTGTGGTGGCGTGAAAGGATCGCACCTTGATATCAGAAGCTGATCCGATTGTTTTGAGAAAAGCATCCTTTCTTTTGGGGGTAATTGAGATACTTGTGCTTCCAAACAGCGCAAGTATGTTTTTCTTTCCCTTTTGGAGCAGATGGCTGGCTGCGAGAGAGGCTGCTTCCTCATCCGCCAGGCAAACTTTGTTACATGCGTCCACCGCCGGGACCTTATCAAAAAAGATCACGGGTACATTGGTCTCTTCCAGTTTTTGGTACTTGCTGATATCCGGCGAACTGACTGCTACAGATATAAAGACACCTGCCACCCGGTTCAACCGGCAAAGCTTGATATTCTCGGCTTCCTGAACCGGGTCATTGCCCGACTGAAGGATCAGCAGGGAGTAGCCGATCTTGCGGCTTTCTTCCTCCAGGGCCGAAATGAAAGAGTGGTAGAAGTAATTGGATATTTCGGGAACGATCACCCCGAATATGTTGCTGCGGTTGGTTCTTAGGCTGATTGCATAGGTATTTGGCTCATACTCCATCATCGAGGCCAGGCGCATCACCTTTTCGCGGGTTTCCTCCGATATATCCGGATGTCCCTTCAGGGCGCGGGAAACCGTGGAAATGCTGATGTTGAGATTCCTGGAGATATCCTTGAGTGTGATCTTCGTATGCATGGCAAGAATTGGTAATCTAATTTACTGCATTTTTTTTCTACCCTGCAAAGGATTTCGCAAACATTTGCGCAATCCTTTGCGGCTGAATGCCAACTATTAACAAAACGTAAGCATGTATTTTGGTTAAATTTGTATCACTGCCTCTTGCAGGCAGTTTTTAGATTTAAAAGCAGGCCTTTCGGTTCCCCGGAGGGCCTTTCTGTTTGCAGAACCCCAACACCCCTAAATTTTTTTATATAAGTTTTCCCCCGCAAACGTTTTCGCAATCAATTTCGCAACGCTTTGCAAGGTTCTATAAGCAGCGAAGGTGTCCGAAATGTACCCTTTCTATATATCTTACAATAGTATTAGTGACCGATAGGCAGTTGAAAGTGACGGTTTTAGCGTCATTTGAAAACTTTAACATTTTTTTGATTTTCATAAAAATGTTTAAATATTTGTGTCGCTTGTACATACTGGAAGGTATTTAATTGTAAACACACTTATCTAATGCTTATGCTTGTCAAAAAACTTCAGGGGATTCCCCTGCTCCTTTCTTTTTTGCTGCTGTCTTTGGCCATTCAGGCGCAAGACAAAACAATCACAGGTAAAGTTACAGATGCAAAAAGTGGCAATGCGATTGCAGGAGCCAGCGTGGTAGCCAAAGGCACCAATGCGGGTACCTCTACAAACAATCAGGGTGAATTCAGCCTGAATGTTGGCAATGCCACGAAACTGGTGATTACTTCGGTGGGATTTAATTCTCAGGAAGTGGATATAGCCGGTAAAACATCTGTTACGGTTGTTCTTGAATCCACGATCAATGATTTGAATGAAATCATTGTGGTAGGTTATGGTACAGCACGAAAGAAGGATCTCACTGGTGCTGTCTCTTCCGTTAAGGCAAAAGACTTCAACCAGGGTATTCAGGTTTCTGCGGATCAATTGATCCAGGGTAAAGTAGCGGGTGTACAGATTGTCAACAACAGTGGACAGCCTGGGGGCGCTACATCAGTACGTATTCGTGGTAACGCCTCGATCCGTACCGGTAACCAACCTCTTTATGTGGTGGATGGCGTACCTCTGGATGGTCGTTCTGCTCGTCCGGGTGCAGTGGATGGTGGTTTTGGAGCTTCTCCAGACGGCAACCCACTCAATTACATTAACCCGAATGACATTGCCAGTATTGATGTATTGAAAGATGCATCGGCTACGGCGATTTATGGTTCCCGTGGTGCCAACGGGGTGGTTTTGATCACTACCAAACGTGGTCAATCGGGAGCGGCCCGTGTGGAAGTTTCTTCTTCTTTTGGTATCAGCTCTGTGATGAAAAAGCTGGAAGTGCTGGATGCGGCCACCTATCGCAAGGCATTATCCGATTATGCCATTACCGGTACAGGAGTGGATGGCGGATCCTCCGTTGATGCATTTGACGAGGTAACTCAACAGGGTATTTATCAGAATTACAATGTTTCATTGAGTGGTGGTACAGATAACGCGAGAATGCGTACTTCTTTTGGTTATTTAAATCAGGAAGGTGTTGTTCGTAAATCCGGTCTGAAGCGTTATACAGCCAATCTTTCCGGAGCCCTTAAATTTCTGGACAGCAAAAAGCTTGGATTGGATTTCAATATCATCGCTTCTCAAACCGATGAGCAAATTGCCCCGATCTCTAATAACGCCGGTTCTCAGGGTAGTTTGATCGGTATGGCCCTTCAGTGGAACCCCACTAAGGCACTGCGTAACGCTGATGGAACTTTCTTCCAGTTCCCAACTTCTACCATTGGAATTGGCGATCAGGATAAGAATCCGCTGGCACTTTCTGAGTATTATGATGATCAGGCCAAAACGACCAATGTGCTCGCCAGCCTGTCTCCATATTACAAGTTCTCCAACGACCTGGAGTACCGCATGACGCTGAGTATAAACTATGGCAATGGTATTCGCCGCAGCCAGATTTCCAGTCTCATGAATCTGCAGGACATTTACGGAAGAGGTTTTGCTTTCCTTACTAATTCCGAATTGACCACACAACAGCTCACACACGTATTGAACTATAACAAAGAATTGAGCAAGGACCTTACCCTGGGTGCCACCCTGGGTTATGAGTTTATGCGATTCAAGAATAAAGGATTCGGAATCTCTGGTCGTGATTTTACCAGTAACTCCATTCCTTACACCAATTATTTCCAGGGTTCTACCATTACTTCTTTGCGTCCGTTCTCGTATGCGGATCCCATCACAGATCTGCAATCGTATTTTGTTCGGGCCAACATTAACTACAAAGACAAGTATTTGCTGACTGCCTCCTTCCGGGCCGACGGATCAAGTAAGTTCGGGGAGAACAACAAGTATGGATATTTCCCCTCCTTTGCTGCAGCCTGGGTAATGTCGAATGAAGACTTCCTGGCGGGCAATTCATTCATCAAGAACCTGAAGCTTCGGGCAGGTTGGGGTATGACAGGTAACCAGGAGTTCCCTGCGGGAGCCGCCCAGGAACGTTATCGTTATTTCGGACCTGGCGACATTCGTCTGGATAATATCGCCAACCCCGATCTTAAATGGGAAACATCGACTCAGTTCAACATCGGTCTTGATTTTGCCGTATGGAATAACCGCCTCTCTGGTTCGATCGATTATTTCAATAAGGATACAAAAGACCTGTTGTTCAACTTCGACGCCATTCCACCAGCACCTGCTGCCAAATACTGGAGCAATATTGATGGAAATGTGATCAACTCCGGATTGGAAATTGCATTGAATGCCGCGTTGGTAAATAAGCAGGACCTGACAGTGAATGTAGGTATGAATGCCGCATTCCTGAAGAACAAGCTGACCAACTATACAGGTGCTCCCTTCCTGACCGGTGAGATCAGTGGTCAGGGTTTGACAGGTGCCCGTGCCCAGCAATTTGTAAACGATCAACCGGTTAACGTGTTCTATCTGGGACATTTTCTGGGTCTGGACAAAAATACCGGCGAAGCCTTATACGAAGGTGGCGACGCCAATGCCAACCGTTTCTATGCCGGAAGCCCTAACCCCACTACCTTGTTGGGTATCAGTGCCAACGCAACCTATAAGAAATGGTCATTGAGTGCCAATATGAACGGCGCTTTCGGTCACATGGTGTATAACAATACCGTACAAGCTTCTCTTGCTGTGGGTAACATTGCAGCCAACCGAAACCTCGCCAGAAGCGTTTATACTCCTGGAGCCTTGGAGAACAAAGCCAATGCTCAGCCGGTATCTGACCGTTATCTGGAAAAAGGAAACTACCTGAAAATGGCCAATATGACACTTTCGTACAATGTAGGCCAACTGGGGAAATCCTTCCGCAATGTGAATGTGTATGTAACTGGTCAGAACCTGTTTGTGATCACAAATTATACCGGGTTTGATCCGGAAGTAAATACGCCTAAGCCCGTGGATAACGTACCATCATTTGGTATTGAGCACACACCGTATCCCTCGGCCCGCAGCGTGATCTTTGGCTTAAACATTTCGTTATAAACCCCAACTCTTTGCATATGAAAATGAAAAATAAATTTATAATCACCTCCGTCCTGGCCCTGGGCCTGGCCAGCTGTAGTCAGCTGGAGGAGAAGCTTCAGGGAGACATCACTTTCGAAGATGCCCGTAAGAATGCGGATATCAGCAACCTTCTGAAAGGATGTTATAACTCCTTCCGTGGTCCCTTCCAGGATCAAACCGGTGTATTCTGTCTGCAAGATATGAGTACCGATGTCTGTATCGGACCTACCCGCGGTGGCGACTGGGACGATAACGGGGTTTGGCGCGTATTGCACCAGCAAACCTGGAATGCAGAGAACCAACGGATCCGGGAGAACTTCAACAACCTTTCGACGATCGTATTTAATACGACCAACCTGCTCAATTTCAATCCCTCGGATGCCATCAAAGCGGAAGCGCTGATGCTGCGTGCCTATGCCATGTTCTATATTCTTGATCTGTATGATCAGGTGCCGTTCCGCGACCCGGGCGAGAACCTGCTCAATCCTTCTCAGGTATTGAAAGGAACAGATGCATTGGATAAGATCATTGCTGATTTAAATACGGCTATTCCTAATCTGGGTAATGGACCCGCCAGCAAAGCCAACAAATGGGCAGCCAAGGCACTGTTAATGAAGTGCTACCTCAATAGAGGGGTTTACAGCAACAGGGCAACACCCACTTTTGCTGCTGCCGACATGACCCAGGTGATCACTTTGGGTAATGAGATCACTGCAAGTGGTCAGTTCTCACTGGCTCCATTCTTCAATAACTTTAAACCCAACAATACGCAGATTTCTCCTGAGTTGATCTTTGCCAATGAAAATACCGCTACCGAATCGGGTAACGTACGTTTCCACTGGCATGCCAGCCAGCACTACAACCAGAATCCTTCTGGCTGGAACGGATTTACCACCCTGGCAAGCTTCTACGATAAATTTGAGGCTTCCGATGTTCGTCGTGGTGATTCTGTGATCGGTTTCTCTGATCAAACAGGTATGCGTGTAGGTTTGCTGTATGGTCAGCAGTATGATAAAAACGGTAATAAGTTGAAGGATCGTTCAGGTAATGACCTGTTCTATTCCCGCGACATCAGCTCTATTGTAACCGGTAATGTGGAAACCCCTGGTATCCGCGTGGTGAAATATGTACCGGATATGAAGGCTGACTTCTCTTCCGATAAAGATGTGGCTGACAACGACATGGTGCTCCTGCGCTACGCCGATGTATTGCTGATGGTGGCTGAAGCCCAGTTCCGTTCGGGTAATACAGCAGGCGCCCTTGCCACTGTAAACACCGTACGGGCACAACGTGGAGCCTCCAACCTCGGCGCCTTAACGCTGGATATCCTTCTGGATGAAAGAGGACGTGAGCTCTATTGGGAAGCTTGGAGAAGGAATGATATGGTACGCTTTGGTAAATTCCTGGCTCCGTTTGGAACAACCAAACCAGGAACCTCAGATGCCAAATACCTGATATTCCCCATTCCGACTACTGCCATTGCCGGAAACCCCAACCTGACTCAAAACCCCGGTTACTAAGCGGGTATACCGTAATATTTGAATAATTTAGCGAAAGGTCATTGTCAACAATGACCTTTCGCTATTATTGAAATTTTTGTATTAACTTTTTTCATCTGATGATGCGGCGATTTTTGGGATGTTGTTACCTGGTGGGCATCTGGGCCTGTTCTGCTCCTTCAAAAGAAGTGGTGCCATTGTTTGAAGAAATGAAGCAAACCGGAATAGAGTTTGTTAATACGGTTATTGATGATAGCCTGGAGAACAGTTTTCTATTCCGAAATTTCTACAACGGTGGTGGCGTAGGTATTGGTGACATCAACAACGACAGTTTGCCCGACATATTCCTAACCTCCAATACCGGGGCGAATAAACTGTACCTCAACAAAGGCAATTTTCAATTTGAAGACATTTCGGAGAAAGCCGGCATACTACCCGATGACAAATGGAACACAGGTGTTTGCCTGGCAGATATCAATGCCGATGGATGGCTGGATATCTATGTCAGCACCTCCGGGCACATGGGTACCGGAGAGCGCAAGAACAAGCTTTATATCAACAACCACAATCTTCATTTCACTGAATCAGCTGACGAATATGGCCTGGGTATTTCCGCCTATACCACCCAGGTTTCTTTCTTTGATTATGACCTGGATGGGGATCTGGATTGTTTTATGATCAATAACAGCCCTATTCCGATCAATCAACTCAATTTTGCAAACCGCCGCGACCTGCCTGACAGTGCGTGGAAGATTGCGCCTTTTCTTCGCGGGGGAGGAGATCATCTTTACCGAAATGATAATGGTTATTTTAAGGAAGTTACCCGAGAGGCCGGTATCCATGGTGGCCTTATCAGTTTCGGACTTGGCGTTTCTGTAGGGGATATCAACAACGATGGGTATCCGGATGTGTTTGTATCCAACGACTCCTATGAACGCGATTATCTTTATATCAATCAGCGCGATGGTACATTTAAAGACGAACTCGAAGCATGGGTGCAACATACCAGTTTTTCCTCCATGGGGACGGATATAGGGGATATCAACAATGATGGCTATCCCGATCTCTTTACAACAGATATGTTGGCACTGGATGATTACCGCCTTAAGACCACCGGCTCTTTTGACAATATCAGCTTGTTCAACAGCAAACGGGATGCAGGATTCTATTATCAATACACTAAAAACTGTCTTCAATTAAATAACCGGCACGGCCAGTTTGTGGACATTGCCCGCTATGCCGGAGTGGTGGCTACAGACTGGAGTTGGGGTGCCCTGATGTTTGACATGGATAATGATGGCTGGAATGATATCCTGGTTTGTAATGGAGTGAACCGAGATGTGACAAACCTGGACTTCATGGATTTCTTTGCCAATGATGTTATCCAGAATATGGTGATGACAGGAAAAAAGGACGAGATCGAACAGGTGCTTAAAAAAATTCCCCAAACCCCCTTACCCAATAAAGTTTACCGTAACAATAAAGACCTTCGGTTTACTGATATAGGGAAAGAGTGGGGCCTGGACAAGCCGACACTTTCAAATGGTGCGGCTTATGGAGATCTTGACGGGGATGGTGACCTTGACCTTGTCATCAGTAATGAAAACCAACCGGCATTGATCTACCGAAACCGCTCAAGGGAACAAACGGCTTCCCATTATATTTCGGTGTCGCTGGAGGGTAACGGGAAGAATCGCTTTGCGATTGGGTCAAAGGTGCAGGTTTATGCCGGCGATCAGATATTGACTCGTGAACAGGTTCCCAGTCGCGGGTTTCAATCATCGATGGATAATGTACTGGTGGTTGGCTTAGGGGCTATCACCAGGATCGATTCGGTGATTATCACCTGGCCCGATCGAACCGTGAGCAAGGTTACCGCACCGGGGATCGATCAAACTCACTACTGGAAACAATCGGTTTTGCCTGCTGAGCCTTTTCGGGCATTTACACTTGCCACCTCCGACTCCCCATTTTTTACAGGGGTGGATACCACGTTGGATAGGCATCAGGAAAATGATTATGTCGATTTTTATAATGAAAGGGGCATCCCCCGCATTCTTTCGCGCGAAGGACCTGCCAGTTCAGTGGCTGACCTTAATGGAGATGGCCTGACCGATCTTTTTATCGGAGGGGCTTCCGGATTTACAGGAAATATTTATCTGCAAACAACGGACGGTAGATTCATAAAGAAAGAACAACCTGCCTTTGTCCCTTTTCGCGATTTCGAGGAGGTACACAGTATATTCTTTGATGCAGAAAAAGATGGCGATCAGGATTTACTTATCGCCCCGGGGGGCAACAATTTTTCGCCCAATAGTCGGGAGTTGGAATTGCGACTATACCGGAATGACGGAACCGGGCTCTTTACCCTGGATGCAGGGGCTATGCCTTCCTTAGGTATGAATGCAGGGGCTATGGCGGAGTACGACTTTACCGGTGATGGATTTCCCGATCTTTTTATTGGGGCAAGAAGTTATCCTGGTGAATATGGCCGTGACCCGCGTAGCCTCCTGTTGGTGAATGATGGAAAAGGAAAGTTTCTCAACAAATCCGAGGAACTCAACCCGGTTTTCTCAAAACTTGGAATGGTGACCAGTGCTATTTGGGCAGATATGACCGCTCACCCGGGAAAAGAACTGGTGGTAGTAGGGGAATGGATGACCCCCCGCATCTTTGAATACAGGTCTGGAAAAATGACTGAGGTTAAAACCAATCTGGAAGCATTGTCGGGCTGGTGGCAAACGGTAGGTGCGGAGGACTTTAATGGAGATGGCCGGCTTGATCTGGTGTTGGGAAATATTGGTGAAAATTTTTACCTGAGCCCGGATATCCAAAATCCCGCGAAGCTCTGGCGAAATGATTATGATGGAAATGAATATGCCAATACTTTATTGTCATACACTATTCATGGAAGGGATATGCCTGTATTCCTGAAGAATGACCTCCAGGATCAATTGCCTTCCATCAAAAAACAAAACCTCAAGCATAAAGATTATGCGGAGAAAAGTGTACAGGATCTTTTTTCAAAGGAACTGATACGCACGTCTTCAGTACGTCTTTTCAATTATCCTTCCTCCTGTATTGCTATCAACCTGGGAGATGGCCGTTTCGAGATTCGAAAGCTACCGGTAATGTCACAGTTATCCTGTATCAATGCCTTCTTACCCCTGGATGTGGATGGCAATGGCACCATGGATCTTGTGACCGGAGGAAATCAATTTGGGTTCCTTCCCCAATTTGAGAAACTGGATGCAAATTTTGGTGAGGTCCTGCTGAATGACGGCAAGGGAAATTTCACCTGGCAGGATGTTTCCCGAACAGGATTAACGATCCGAGGAGAGGTAAGAGCCATTTTTCCGATCGCAAAGCGTACCGGCCGTAGTGTCATTTTTGTACTGAATAATGACCGCCCTCTTCTATATAGTGTTCAATCAAGGAGATAAAACTGATATTTCGAGATTTATTTATGCGGCTTCAATCATTCTATATTTTGATCTTGTGCGTTGTGTTGGCCGGGTGTACTCCTTCCAAAACAGAGACCCTGTTTGAGGAAGTGGCGAACACCGGGATCGAGTTCAATAACCGGGTGACGGATACGGACAGCCTGAATATTGTCAATTACCGGAATTTTTACAATGGCGGTGGAGTAGCAACCGGTGATATTAATAACGATGGGCTGGTTGATATTTTTTTTACAGCGAACCAGGGCCCCAATAAATTATTTCTGAATAAAGGCAATTGGACCTTTGAGGACATTTCGGAAAGGGCTGGCTTTGGTCCGAAGCAACAGTATAGCACAGGCGTCGTCATGGCTGATATAAATGCAGATGGATGGTTGGATATTTTTGTGTGTAATGCGGGCAACATGCATGATTCCGGTCTTCGGAAAAATCAACTTTATATCAATGATCATCAACTGGGGTTTACCGAGCAGGCGGCAGCTTATGGGTTGGACCATGCTGGCTATACTACCCAGGTCAGCTTTTTTGATTATGATCTGGACGGTGATCTGGATTGTTTTCAAATTGATAACAGCCCGGTGGAGATCAGTGGCCTTGGGTATCCCCGTTTACGCAATTTGGAAGCACGCAAATGGTTAGTTGAAGAACGATTCAAGGGAGGAGGAGATCATCTTTATCGCAACGACAATGGAAAATTTATCGAAGTTACCCGCGAAGCCGGTATCCATGGAACCTTAATGAGTTTTGGGATGGGCGTATCAGTCGGTGATATCAATGGCGATCATTACCCTGATATTTTTGTGGCCAATGATTTCTTTGAGCGGGATTACCTATATATCAACCAGCAGGATGGAACCTTCAGCGATGAGTTGGTTGAGCGGATGCAACATACCAGCTATGCATCCATGGGCGCCGATATTGGCGATATCAATAACGATGGCAGGCCTGAGATATTCACTACCGATATGTTGCCTGCGGATGATTATCGGCTAAAGACCACGCTGCGGTTTGATAATATTGACCTGTATCGGCTCCGGTCAGACAATGACTTTTATCATCAATTTTTACAAAACACACTCCAGTTAAATGAGGGTAACGGATATTTCAAGGACATAGCCCATTTTAGCGGCGTGAGTGCGTCGGAATGGAGTTGGGGTGCTTTGATCTTTGATGCGGATAATGATGGATGGAATGACCTGTATGTGTGTAATGGAATTTTCAGGGATCTTACCAATCAGGATTTTCTCGACTTTGACGCGGATGAAATTCGCAGGCAATTGATCATGACCGGAAAGAAGGATATTCACAATCTTGTGGATCGCATTCCTTCTATTGCTGTACCCAATAAACTATTTCGCAATAAAGGAAATTTGAAGTTTGAAGACATAGGAGAACAATGGGGGTTTGATCAAAATTCTTTTTCCAATGGCGCTGCCTATGCCGATCTGGACAATGACGGAGACCTGGACCTGGTGGTAAATAATGTGAATGAGCCTGCGCTTGTGCTTCGAAACCGAAGCGAGAAGGGGAAGGGGCATTTTATCGGATTTAATCTTAAAGGTGTTGGAGCCAATCCTTTTGCAATAGGAACAAAGCTGACCTTGTATTGCGGGCAGGAACGCTTAATTCGGGAGTTGTACCCCAGCCGGGGGTTTCAATCTTCGGTGGAGTATCGCTTACTTTTTGGGTTGGGGGATCGTCAGGTGGATTCACTGGTGATCGAATGGCCCGACGGTAAGAAGGAGACAAGAACAAATTTAGCCCTGAATCAATATCATATTCTTTCACCCGCATCGCCATTAAATCGAATGGCGATTCATGTGGTGGGCTATAATTTTCTGATCCCGCAACAAGCCTCTGTTTTTCCTACGCATTTGGAAAATGATTTTACCGATTTCTATCGCGAACGCGCGATTCCGGTCATGCTTTCCAAACCAGGACCGGTTGGCGCGGCTGCAGATATCAATGGAGATGGGTGGGAAGATATTTACATAGGAGGGAGCACAGGCAATCCCGGGCAATTGTATTTGCAGCAAGCCAATGGATCATTTACACCACACCCCCAGTCAGCTTTATTGGCCTTTTCGGAATTTGAAGATGGGGCGGCCTTGTTTTTTGATGGAGATAAGGATGGCGATCCTGATCTGTTTATCGGGGCCGCTGGAAATACTGCTGTTCCCGGGAGCCGTGAATTGCAACACCGGTATTTTGTAAACGATGGAAAAGGAAATTTTACACTTTCTGCAAATTCTTTTCCTTTAAACGCCGATAATATTTCGGTAGCTGTGGCAAATGATATCGACAATGACGGCGATCTGGACCTGTTTGTTGGTGCCCGATGTGTTACCGGAGTATATGGCTATACGCCGCAAAGCCACCTTTATCTGAATGATGGTAGTGGGAAGTTTAACGAAGTAGCTGAAAAGGCCATGAATGGGTTAGGGCAGATCGGTATGGTAACGGATGCGGTTTGGGTAAATATTGACAACCGACCCGGCGACGAACTTGTCGTAGTGGGTGAATGGATGTCACCAGCTATCTATCACTGGGAAAATGGAAGCATGGTTAAAGTAAATTCCGACCTGGAACAATACCCGGGTTGGTGGCAAACGGTGAAAGCAGCCGATCTGGATGGGGATGGAAATCCGGACCTGGTATTGGGTAATTATGGTAAAAATTATTATCTGCGGCCCAGTTTAGCCGAACCGGTCAAATTATGGTTGAATGACTATGATGACAATGGAAGCGTAGATAAGGTGATCAGCCGAAGTGTTGGAGGACTGGATAAACCGGTATTCATGAAACATGAAATGGAAAGTGAGTTGCCTCTGTTAAAAAAGCAAAACCTTCGCAACAATGTCTATGCTTCCCGATCCATGAACGAACTTTTTTCGAAGGAAAAAGTTAGTAGCTCCAGGATACGCCAGGTAATAACTTCGGCTTCGGTTGTAGCCTGGGGAAATGGGAAAGGAAATTTTACGCTGACCGATCTGCCCGATCCTGCACAATTTTCCTCTGTTGCAGCGGTGTTGATCACCGACCTGAACAATGATCAACTGCCCGATCTGGTTTTAACCGGAAATGAATTTGATTTTCAACCTCAGTTGGGGCGTTTGGATGCCAGTGAAGGAACTGTATTGACAAATAAGGGGAAAAGACAGTGGCAGGCAGAGAAGTCGGATCTCGGGTTAAAAGGCATGGTACGTGAGGTCGTCAGTATTCGAAGGACAGGAAAGGAAACCTATTATTTATTTCTGGTTAATCAGGAAGCTCCACAATTGTTTGTAAAACGATGAGATTAAGTTGGTCATATTTGCTGGTGATCGGTGTACTGTTGTTCACTTCATGCAACCAAAAGAAGAGGGACAGTCCAGCCCCGTTTACGGTATTACATGCGGAGCAGACCGGTTTATCCTTTGCCAATAAACTCGTTCCTACCGATAGCATGAACATGTTTACTTACATGTATTTCTATAATGGCTCGGGTGTTGGTGCGGGAGATTTCAATCAGGATGGAAAGGTGGACCTTTTTTTCGCTTCCAACCAGGGAGACAATAAGCTCTATCTCAATGATGGCGATATGAAGTTCACAGACCATTCCAAAGCCGCTGGTATTCCCCAGGATGGTGGATGGTCAACCGGCGTATCAGTAGTAGACATCAATGATGATGGAATGCTGGATATCTATGTTTGCCGGGTGGGACGGTTTCAGGGTATGCGCAGTCATAACCAGTTGTTGGTATGTAAAACGATTCGTAACGGAGTGCCTGAATTTGAAGAAAGGGCCGCTATGTTTGGACTCGATTTTTCCGGCTTTAGTACACAAGCTGTCTTTTTTGATATGGACCGTGATAATGACCTGGATCTATTCTTATTAAATCATGCCGTACATCAGAATGGCTCATTTGCACCCCGGGAACAGTTTCTGGGTACTTATGATTCCCTTTCGGGTGACCGGCTGTTTAAAAATGAGAAGGGAAATTTTATGGATGTAACCAGGGAATCCGGGATCAATAGTTCCGCCATCGGGTACGGGTTGGGGGTAGTGGCATCGGACCTCAACAATGATGGATGGCCCGATCTGTATATTGGGAATGATTTTCATGAAAATGATTATCTCTATATCAACCAGGGAAATGGCCGTTTTCTGGAAGAGGGAGAAAAACGTCTTCGGCATACCAGTCAGTTTTCCATGGGGGTGGATGCCGCGGATATCAATCAGGATGGGTCACCGGAGATCATTTCAGCCGATATGCTTCCTTCCGACCCCTATATTCTGAAGCGTTCACTGGGAGAAGATGACTATGATGTTTTTTACCATAAAATAAGCGTGGGATACAGCTATCAATACACGCGGAATAATCTGCAATATAACCGGGGGAATGGGTATTTCAGCGAGATAGGTCTGTATGCCGGTGTTTATGCCACCGACTGGAGTTGGTCACCTCTCTGGATGGATTTTGATAATGATGGGCGGCGCGACCTCTTTGTTTCCAACGGCATACCCAAGCGGATGAATGATATCGACTATGTCAGTTTTGTTTCCAACAAACAGGTACAACAGGATTTGCACGAGGGAAAAACCCAGGAAGCCATTTCGCTGGCCAATCGTTTTCCAGAAATAAAGATATCCAACAATTTCTTTCATCAACAGCAGGACCTGCGTTTTGAAGACTGGTCAACATCGGTAGAAGGCAATGGGCCGAGTTATTCAAACGGGGCGATATATGCTGATCTGGACAATGATGGCGATCTGGATATTGTGGTCAGCAATATTGAAGACCCGGTACAGGTTTATCGTAACAATACGGATCAACCGGAAACCTCCGTGGACATTCAACTACAGGGCCCGACAGGAAATCGCCAGGCTATCGGGGCAAGGGTATTGGTTTATGCAGGAAAAGAATTGCGCAGCTATGAAAAATTTCCTGTTCATGGCTTTGCTTCCAGCATGGAGGTACCTCTCCAGATCGGGATTCGTCAAACCAGGATCGATTCAGTTTTGTTGATCTGGCCCAATGGAGGATATCAACCAATTCAGTGGGATAGCCTGGGAAAGACGATATCTGTGGCATTCTCTGATTCACTTCCGGTTTTTGCCTTCAACCGACTCGCAATAGGTGAGGATACAACCCTGATACCCTGGACCGATATTACCGCTCAATCCGGATTGAATCACTGGCATAAGGAGAACCCTTTTCCTGAATTCAACCGCGAGCCATTGCTGCCTCATCTTCTTTCTACGGAAGGTCCTGCTCTTGCGGTGGCTGACATCAATGGTGACGCGTTGGAGGACTTTTTCATTGGTGGTTCGAGACGAAATCCTGGGGCCGTTTACATTCAGGACGCGAAGGGACAGTTTAAGGCGTTACCACAATCAGCCTTATTGCTTGACAGTCTGTATGAAGATGTGGATGCGGTCTGGACAGATATAAACAGGGATGGTTTTCCGGATTTGATCGCGGCATCGGGAGGAAATGAATATTTTGGTCAGGATAAACATCTCCTGCCTCGTGTTTATATAAACAATGGAAAAGGAAACCTGACCCGAATGCCTGATGCGATTCAGGGAATTTATACCACCCAGTCTTGCATAGCGGCCAGCGATTTCAATGGGGATGGTTATATGGATCTCTTTTTAGGTGGGCGTACCATTCCCTGGGAATATGGGGATATCCCTCATTCTTATTTATTGCAAAATGATGGGAAGGGGCGATTTGTGGATGTAACCACAAAATATATAGATACCTCCCGTTTATACGGAATGGTTACCGATGTGGAATGGGTGGATTGGGATAATGACGGGCAGAACGATATCATACTCTCTTATGAATGGGGTGGAGTGAAGGCTTTTCTCTTTAAAAAGGACCGGTTTGAGGAACGTATATTGACCGATCGTAAGGGCTGGTGGAACTCTCTGTATGTAGATGATCTGGATGGCGATCAGGATCTTGATCTTCTTGTCGGCAACCTGGGATTGAACAGCCGTCTGACTGCCAGCCGGGAAGAACCTGTGCGACTATATTACAGCGATTTTGATGGTAATGGTAAACGAGAACAGGTATTGACCTATTACCTGGCAGGACGAGAATTACCATTTGCCAATAAGGATGAATTGGAAAGACAGATACCCCTGCTCAAAAAGAAATATCTCTATGCGGAGGATTTTGCCAAAGCAGGCCTCAATGATCTTTTCCCTCCTGAAAAAAGGAAAAAGGGCTTAACCTGGGAGGCGGATTATTTTTCCAATGCCGTCCTGATCAATGAGCAGGGAAGGGAAACCCGATTGGAGGCCTTGCCCTGGCAGGCGCAATGGACCCCCGTACGGGCAGCTGGTGTTTTTTATACGAAAGATTCAGCCAATAAACGCTACTTTATTACCGGTAACTACGAAGGAAACAATATTCAGATGGGACGTTATGATGCAGGCATGGGGGCCGTTTTGGCGCGGGGAGCGAATGGTCTTTGGAATTCGGGGCCTCTTAGGGGGATGGATATTCCTTATCAGGTCAGACAGATAAGAAAAATCCACATAGGGGCGGAACAAAAGGAAGCAATGCTTTTGGCGGTCAATGATGGCCCGTTGAAACTTTATTCGATCAGATGACCGGATAGAAAAGTTTTGTTTTCCACTGTGACGTGTCAGTAACCTGTTGTCGGTTTGTGATCATGGATTGAAAGGGGATGGCAATGGATGTATGGTGGCGATCAATGATGAAAAGTTCCATTTGTCGTTGTGCTTCCCGGATTCGACCAGGGCCTCCGTTTACTTCGGTAGTAAGAATATGTCCTCCTTTTAGCATCCACTTGGTATAAAAAGGAGGTTCATCCGGTAATTTGGAAGCAATTGGTATTCCGACCTGCACCCGAAATGTGTCCGTGCCCGATGCAGTGATATTTAACATTGGTGATGCAATGGCATCCGTCTTCTTTTTAGCCAGATGGTCCTGTATCGCCTGAACAAGTTGATAAACTTCATCGGTAGAAGGGGAATGGTTGAGCGTTCGGCTTGTTGAGACCAGGTATTCGATCTGTACATTTTCGAGACGAATATCAAAACCATAGATATTCTTCTCATCGGATAAGAAACGGGTTAAAGCAGTGAGACGTGTTTCAAAGCTCTTTTTCAATTCAGCTGATTTGCGGAAGATTTTCCAGCGGGCAATTGGATTGGCAGCAGCCGTTAGGGTCGCCTTCCATTCCAGCAGTAATTTGCCGGTGGTATCTTCCGAGAATTGCAGCAGGCTTTCAGCATGGGTGGAATGCTCCATCCTGTCAAAACGAAACAGGTTGTCATAGGTTTTGAAGAGGACCAGCCAATGATCACCTTCTTTCAGGAGCAGGCTGCCATCTGGTTTTCTTTCAGTTTCACCGGGCCACCAGGAACTCCAGGTTTCTGGCTGACCAAGAAAACGAACCATGCCGACATAGCTTTTATCCAATGGTACAGCTACACGAACTGATTGACGGGCAGGCAAAAGAAAACCGGAGAGAAAGGCCAGCAGGAGAAGGGCCACAATTGCGATGATCCATTTTTTCATGTGAAAGATGCTTGTTTAAGCAGCAAGAAGGTAAAATTATCTATAAATTTCATTCATACCGTTTCTAAAAGCTTTAATACGATTGCTATGCGAAAATATCATTTCCTCCTGCTCCTTTCCCTTCTGTGTTTAACTGTCTTTTCCCAGGATCCCTGGAAATTAAGATCCGATATTAAACCCGGAATGGAATACTATGGCGTTACCGTCGCCAATGGCATGATCGGGATCGTTTCTTCTCCCGAGCCATTTAAAGTTAAAGATGTGGTACTGGCCGGTGCCTATGACCTGTATGGCCGGGGGCGGGTGAGCAATTTCCTGCGGAGTTTCAACCTCCTCAATATGTACCTGGATATTGATGGCATGCGCATCGATGGAAAGAATGTGCAGGGCATGGAGCAGCAACTCGATATGAAGGAAGCAGCTTTTCGCACCCGGTTTGAGGTGGGGGATAAGGCTACGGTAGAATACACCTATTATTCCCTCCGCCACCTGCCCTATACGGTGTTGATGGATGTGGAGATCAAAGCTAAAAAGGATATGACCATTGGCGGGGCCAGTGTAATGGAAGCACCCGATGCCTTAAGGGATGTTGAGAATTATTACAATGAGATCGATCGCCCCCATGTGGTCATCAGCCTGCTTACCTCCACCGCTAAAAGTCCTACCGGCAAACTGCAAATGTGCGCCTCCAATACCTTTCTTTTCTCCGAAGAACATGGACATGAACCCCGGGTGATCCATGAAATGTGGGACAACAATATGCATCTGATGAAGTTTTCGCGCAAATTAAAGGCCGGAGAGACCTATCGGTTTTCCATTGCGGGTTCTTCCATCACCAGTGCCCATCACGATGATCCGCTCAATGAAGCCGAACGACTCACCATCTATGCCAAACTGGAAGGCCGTGACCGCTTACTTGCTTTTCATAAAAAGGAATGGGAAAAACTCTGGAGCAGTGATATCCGCATTGAAGGAGATGCCCAGGCCCAGCAAGACATACACAGCATGCTCTATCATCTCTATTCTTTTGTGCGGGAGGGAACGGCATTGTCTCCTTCGCCCATGGGGTTGAGCGGACTTGGCTATAATGGCCATGTATTTTGGGATACCGAATTGTGGATGTACCCTGCCTTGCTGGTGATGCATCCAGGATTGGCAAAGAGCATGATCGAATATCGTTATCAGCGACTGGAGGCAGCCAAACGAAATGCCTTCTCCAAAGGATTCAAAGGAGCGATGTATCCCTGGGAGAGTGCCGCTTCGGGTGTAGAGGAAACGCCGGTCTGGGCCTTGAGCGGTCCCTTTGAACATCATATCACTGCTGATGTGGCGATCGCGGCCTGGAATTACTATTGCGTGACCCAGGATAAGGATTGGTTACGTGAAAAAGGATGGCCTATGTTATCGGCCACCGCTGATTTTTGGGCAAGCCGGGTAGAGCGAAATGGCCCCGGGCATTTTGATATAAAAAATGTAGTGGCCGCCGATGAGTGGGCCGAGAACGTGGACAATAATGCTTTTACCAATGCCGCTGCCAAAGCCAACCTGCAATATGCCACCCAGGCCGCCCGGTTATTGGGGCTTACCCCGGATCCTGACTGGGAGTATGTGGCCCGAAATATCCCGATTTTAAAAATGGAGAACGGGGTGACCCGCGAACATGCCACCTATAAAGGAGAAGGCATCAAACAGGCCGACGTGAACCTGCTTTCTTACCCATTGAAGGAGATCACCGATCCGACCCAGATAAAAAAAGACCTGGAATATTACGAAACCAGGGTTCCTGATGCGGGGACCCCGGCCATGACACAGGCTGTTTTCACTACCCTGTATGCCCGGCTGGGGAATGGGGAAAAAGCCTACCATTGGTTCAAGGATGCCTATTTGCCCAACCTGAACCCACCCTTCCGGGTGGTGGCGGAGACCAAGGGAGGGACCAACCCCTATTTTGCCACCGGGGCCGGGGGCATTTTGCAGAGTGTCATCATGGGCTTTGGGGGAGTGGATATTACCCCTAATGGACTGGGGAAGGTAAAGTCGGTGTTGCCCCCTCATTGGAAATCGCTGGAAATCAGGGTGGAGGGGAAGGTTATGAGTGGAAAATAGATTTTACCGCGAAGAACGAGAGGAAGCGGAGTTTCGCAGAGGAGGTTTTTAACAATTAACTCTTGGCGTTGCGTTCCGCCATTGCGCCCTGGCGGTAAAAACTCTGCGTACCTCAGCGTTCTCTTGTTCTCTGCGGTGAAATCAGCTCTCAGCGGTGAAATCAGCTCTCTGCTGTAAAACCCACTACCGTTTCTCCACTATTTTTCCTATCTTTCCCTCACTGCTTACTGCGTGAAAAGGATTGCTGCTATATCATTTCTGCTGGTGCTAACCTTCAACTGGTTAGGTTACCGTTTTGTGTTCGATCACCTCGAACAAAAGCAAGACCGTTTACTTGAAAGCAAACTGGATCTGGATGAATATGAGGAAAGCGAATTGCTTTCCATCAAAGCACATTTCCCTGCTCCTTATTTTGTTGCCTCCAATCAAGATCAATTTGAACGTTGGAATGGAGAAGTGGAGATCAATGGGGTCATGTACAAGTATGTGAAGAGAAGGTTCTTTAGTGATTCCGTTGAATTTTTATGTATCCCCAATACAGGCGCGGAATTATTAAAGGAAGCCCGACATGATTATTTCCGCATAGCCAATGATATCGTACCAGCCGAATCCAATAAAGGGAGTGATCAAAAAGCCCCGGTGTTCAAGAATCATTTGAGTGAGTATTGCGAGGACTTTCCTGAGTACGATTTTACCGTGACAAACAAGCAAAAGCATACAGGTATGTTATGCAGTTCATACCTGCCCGTAGCCCCTATGGATGTTCTCTCCCCGCCACCTGAAAAGATCGGTTGAATTTCCTACTTTATTACTGCCGGAGCATACGGACATGGTTCGTGTGCTAATATCATATTCATACATTCAAAAGACGCATCATAATGAAACTTTCTATTTGGGTCATCGGCCTGGCATTTACGGCGCTATTGTCCTGCAATACCAAAAATGATTATAAAGAGATCTTGCATGACCCTATATTATATTCCCATACGGTTCATGAACTGAACACGGTTGTTATGGGAAATAACTTTCCTCCGATCATCGCTTCCCGCAATTATACCTATGCCAGCATAGCAGGGTATGAGGCCATTGCCGCCGGTTATCCTGAAAAGTATCAATCCCTGGCTGGTCAACTTAAGGGTCTGAACAGTGTGCCCAAACCCGAAGCAGGAAAAGCCATCGATTTTGAACTGGCTGCCCTGTTAGCTTTTTGTAAACTGGGTGAGGCTGTCACTTTCCCCGAAGGAAGCATGGGTGATTTTGTGGATAGTTTAAAGAAACTCGCCCTCGATCATGGTATGCCCAAAGAGGAATTGAAAAATACCGAGAACTATGTATCCGCGCTCACTGAAGTTATCATGGCCTGGAGCAAGAAGGACAATTATGCTGAAACCCGCAGCTATCCCAAATATACCGTGATGAAGGAAGTACCTGGCCGATGGGTACCTACCCCTCCCGCCTATACAGAAGCCATGGAACCCAACTGGCGGGAGATTCGCACCCTGGTGCTTGACAGTGCCAACCAGTTCACGCCACCGCCACCACCGCCATTCGATATCAAGAACAAGAACAGCTTCTATTACAAAGAAGTTATGGCGGTGAAAAATGCGGGAGACAGCCTGACAGAGGAACAAAAGCACATAGCTAATTTCTGGGATGACAACCCGTTTAAATTGAATGTATCCGGACACGTCATGTTCGCGACCAAAAAATTCTCCCCTCCCGGTCACTGGATGAGTATTGTTGGGATTGCGGCGGAAAAAGCAAAAGCGGATTTCGCCACAACGGTATATGCCTATGCGCTTACTGCTATCTCGCAATTCGATTCCTTTATTCATTGCTGGGATGAGAAATACCGCAGTAATTATATGCGTCCCGAGACAGTGATCAATGAATTTATTGACCAGGAATGGCGCCCTTTGTTGCAAACACCCCCCTTCCCTGAATACACTTGTGGACACTCCACTGTATCGGCTACCAACGCCGAGGCACTGACCTATGTATTCGGAGATAATTTTGCCTATACCGATACATCCGAATTGGAATTTGGGATCGCCAGCCGGTCCTTTAAATCATTTCGTGATGCAGCGATTGAAAACAACTGGGCGCGCTTTTATGGCGGTATTCATTTTCACAATTCCTGTCTCGTAAGTACAGATTACGGCAAAAAAGTAGGAGAGTTTATTGTCAGCCGATTGAAAATGAAAAAATGACCTTCTAAACAAATTTCAGGTTTCCCGCAGCGCTACCTTGTGTGCACTGCGGGAAACTTTAGAACGCATTTAAACGAAAACCAATGAAACAAATACGTATTATAGCGACATTAGTCGCATGCCTGTACATTACGCAACAAACTCAGGCCCAGGGCTGTGTGGCCATTCGGTCGAATGGCAATAGCTGTACCAGGATATTGCCAGGTCAGGATAAAAGTTGGGCATTTAACCTGAATAACAGGTATTTCAGATCCTACAAACATTTTGTAGGTACTGAAGAGCAGAAAGAAAGAGTGGAGCATGGTACAGAAGTGATTAACCATTCTTTTTCCTGGGACCTTACCCTTACCCGACAATTCAATAAATACTGGTCATTATCCATTGGTGTTCCTGTGATCTCGAACGTTCGCTCTTCAATGTATGAACACTATGGTAATAGCAGTACGAGTCCAAATGCGAGGAATAACACCAAATCATTTGGATTGGGTGATATCCGGCTGACTGCTTATCGCTGGCTGCTTGATCCTGCCAAGGCCCACAAAGGAAATATCCAGGTTGGGCTCGGGTTGAAACTGGCCACTGGCGACTATGAGGTGCAGGATTATTTTCGAAAGAATGATAGCACCTGGCTCGTAGGCCCTGTTGATCAATCCATTCAATTAGGCGATGGTGGTACAGGGATTATCACCGAGCTAAGTGGGTATTATAATTTCTCCCATCGTTCGGGCGTGTATGGTAATTTTTTCTATCTGATCAATCCACGAGAACAGAATGGTGTGTCTACTTCCAGAGGTGGTACGGTTTCAGCCACAGCCATCAAGTATTTTACCAATACCATGAGTGTTCCTGACCAATTGATGTTCAGGGCCGGGTATAGCTATATGGCCAATGCGCTCTCCCTGTCAGGAGGTATCCGTATCGAAGCCATACCGAGTAGTGATCTCATTGGTGGTGACAAGGGTTTTCGTCGTCCCGGTCATGTCATTTCAGCCGAACCAGTTGTGTCATACATGTTCAAGAAAATGAACCTGTATGCATCTGTTCCGGTAGCCCTGGTGCGAAACCGTACCCAGAGTTATTCGGATAAGTTACGCACCAGTGAATCCGGTACGCGTGTACAGGGCGACGCAGCCTTTGCGGATTACCTGGTCAATATTGGCATGACTGTTCGATTCTGATCACCATTAAACCTTCTGCTAAGCATGAAAAAGAGTAAAACCCTCCGCAGAGGGCTTTTGCAGGGGATGGTTGCGTTCTTTATCACCATGACGGCTTCGGCTCAAACCGATATGGATGCCATCATGATGAACCGCAACCAGTTTTGCAATGGCTTTCTTTATAATTATAGGTCCTGGGACCATTATTGGGAAGGAACCCTGAAAAGAAACAATGAGAACCTGGGTACGGTAAGTTCCCAGTCGGTCATGTATATGGCCAATTATGGCATCACCGACGACCTCAATATCATGGCCGGTATACCTTACGTATGGACCAAGGCCTCGGCCGGTACGCTTCATGGTCTCAATGGCATTCAGGACCTGTCTGTGTTTGCCAAGTGGAGATTTTTGAAGAAGAACACAGGGAAACACCGGTTATCGGTATTTGGTATTGCCGGCATATCAACGCCTTCTTCGGATTATGTGGCTGATTTTTTACCCCTCTCCATCGGTCTTCATTCCACCAACCTGATGGTGCGGGGGATGGCCGACTATCAATACAAGCGGTTCACAGTAACGGGTTCGGCCACTTACGTGGTGCGTAGCAATGTAACCATCGACCGTTCATCCTACTACGATACGGAATTAAGGCTTACCAATGAAGTAAACATGCCGAATGCCGCGCAGTATCAGTTGCGCACCGGTTATCGGGGACGGTACCTGTTGGCAGAGGCGCATATTACCAACTGGACAACACTGGGCGGGTTTGATATAACCCGTAACAATATGCCCTTTCCAAGTAATCGGATGAACGCCACACAGGTTGGCGCGAGTTTTAAGTATACATTGAAGTCACACACCAATCTTTCATTTCTGGCAGGTGGTCAGTACACGATCGCCGGTAGAAATATGGGCCAGGCTATGGCCTTCAATGGCGGCGCCTTCTATGCCTTTTATTTTGGAAAACAAAAACCAAAAAAGTAACACCATGCGAAAATTATCCTTCTTTATATTGATATCGGGTTTGATCTATAGCACAACCTTTCTTTCCTGTAACAAGGAAATAGAAGGGCGTACGGAGAATGCCCCGGCCCTGGCCCCGGCAAACATTGACCTGAATGCGGGGCAATGGGTGCCAGTTTTGCTTTCTTCACCCACGGAGTTTCCGGTAGCGGCGCCTATTGCCACCAATACACCGGAGTATATTGCCCAGGTAAATGAGATCAAAGCCTGGCAAAAAGACCTCACCAGTCAGGAAAAGGCCATTGTGAAATACTGGAGTGCCGGTGCAGTTCTTCGCTGGAATGAAATACTTCGTGAATTAGTGGCCAAGTATAACCTGCCTCCTTATCAGAACGCAGATGGTACGTATCCATTTCCCAATCCCAGCAATCCACTGGCCTATCCGCAATTTCCTTTTGCCAATCCACCTTATGCGGCACGTGCCTATGCTTATGTGAGTGCTGCTCAATACGATGCACTTGTTGCCGCCTGGCATTACAAAAAATTGTACAATCGTTTGGCACCTTATAAAGTGGACAATACGGTGAACGCCCTGGTGCCACAGACCGATTTGCCTTCCTATCCTTCTGAGGATGCTGTTGTGGCCGGAGCAGCCGTTGAAATGTTGAAATTGTTGTTTCCGGGGGATCAGGACTTTATTCAACAGAAGGCAGAGGAACACATGCGTGCGCGCCTGATTGCAGGTGCCAATGTGCGTAGTGATATCGACGCCGGGGAATCGTTGGGTAAGGCAGTAGCCCAAAAATTTGTAACCCGCGCCAGGGGCGACCGGGCAGGTGCCGCCGCAGGAAACCAGGCAAGTTGGGATCAACTTGAAACAGATTGCATTGCCAGAGGAGAAACTCCCTGGTACAGTCTTGAATCACCCAAGCGTCCTCCTATGTTACCCTTTTTTGGCAAGGTGAAGCCCTTTCTTTTTGATTCTCTTACTGCCATCTCCCTAAGGCCTGGGCCACCTCCATCTGTACATAGCCAGCAAATGAGAGATGAAACAGAAGAAGTGTATCAATTCATCAAAAACCCGACACGCGAACGTATTGCGATCGTTCATATCTGGGCTGATGGAATCGGAACCTATACTCCGCCGGGGCATTGGGATGCAATCGCCGCCGAGGATTTCATTCCTCAACGGTTTAGTGAAGTGCGGTGGGCTCGCAACATGGCCTTGCTGAATATGACCCTGATGGATGCAGCCATAGTTTGTTGGGAAACAAAGTTCTATTATTTTAATCCAAGACCAACCCAACTAAACCCGGAGATTAAAACATTCACAGGGATACCCAATTTCCCGGCATACATATCGGGTCACTCCACCTTTAGTGGCGCCGCTGCCACCATACTTAGCCACCTGATACCCAACAGGGCCCCCGCGTATAGTGCGATGGCCCAGGAAGCGTCCCTGTCACGGATGTATGGAGGAATCCATTACCGAAGTGATTGTGAGGTAGGTCTGGAAGTTGGGAATAATGTCGGCCAGTTTGCCGTACAACGGGCCATGACAGATGGGGCAGGTTAAGCGTTTGGTTCTTTCTAATATTCTTTATATTGTGTAGTCAACAGGGCTTTGTCATATTAAAATCGTTGACCACACATGCAGCAAAGCACGCTCAAGGAACTATCTGAAGCACTGGGTATCAGTGTCTCCACTGTATCCAGGGCTTTGAAGGACCATCCTGATATTTCCGATGCCACCAAGCGGAAAGTGAAGGAACTGGCCGTTGCGTTGGAATATGAGCCAAACAGCAATGCTGTTAACCTGCGGACAAGACAGTCCAATGTGCTGGGAATATTGGTGCCATCGATCGATAATTATTTCTATGACTCTTTTATTGCCGCCGTGGAAGAAGAAGCCCGGCGGCATAATTTTTATGTCCTGGTGATGCAGTCACGGGATGAACTGGAAATTGAAACTTCCTGTCTGCATCTTTTTCGCAAGCGTATCGTCAGTGGTTTGTTTGCGGCGATTTCAGTGGAGATCGAGGATATGACGCCCTTTGATAAACTGAAAGAGATCGGAATCCCCGTTGTTTTCTTTGATCGTGTTCCTGAAGTAGAAGGCTACAATAAAGTCTGCCTTTCGGATGAAAAGGCCGCCGTCATGGCCGCTGAGAAACTCATTGAAAAAAAGAAGAAAAAAGTACTTGCCTTATTTGGGCATCCCCATCTCAGTATCTCTAAAACCCGCTGTGCGGCTTTTCAAAAAGTATTTGCAAACAAAGCACCGGATACTGAACTTGACATTCATTACCCCGATCGTACCGAGGCCTCAAAAGAATTGGTGTTCTCGCTCTACCAATCAGGAAATACCTACGATGCGATCTTTTGCATGGGTGATCTGATTTTAATGGGGGTGATGCAGGCCGTACACGAATTAGGACTGCAAGTACCCGGAGATGTGGGTATCATCAGCATCAGCAATGGGGTCATTCCCACCTTGTTCAATCCCCGGGTTACCTATATCGAGACCAGTGGTAGTAAACTCGGTCATCTGGCCTTTACCCAAATGCAACAATGTTTACAACAGCAAACGTTTGCGGAGGACGTTTTTCTGGATTCCATCCTTGTCGAAGGGGGGTCATTATAACAAATGGCTTAATTTTCTTTGGTAAACCAAGTTTGCCATGTCTCACAAGCCCATTCGGATATCCCTCTACCTGAATTACTTTGTCTTTGCCATCCTGCTCAACAGTGTGGGGATTCTCATTCAGCGATCTATTAATTCCTATGGCGTTTCGGAGATCAGGGCCAGTTCGCTGGAAGCGTTCAAAGACCTGTCCATTGCCGCTGTTTCTTTTCTCGTAGGATCGTTTCTTCCTCGTCTCGGATATAAAAGAGGTATGCTCATTGCCCTGGCCCTGGTGTTTGTGGGGTGTCTGTTCATGTATCAGGGAAATTCCTTTTCTTCCGTTCAGGTACTCTTTGCCTGCGTGGGGATTTCTTTTGCCGTGGTCAAAGTTTCTGTTTATTCCCTGATTGGATTGATCACAGGGAATGACCGGGAACACAAATCCCTGCTCAGCTCCATTGAAAGTTTTTTTATGATCGGGATAGCAGCAGGGTTTCTCGTCTTTCCTTTGTTTTATAGTGAAACAGATCCGGATGCCTGGTTAAGAATCTATCTCTTATTGGCTGGGTTGATCGCGTTGTCATTTTTTATTTTGCTCTTTTCGCGTTTCAATGTAACCTATGAAACACCCGGTTCGGGTGTTAAAGAGGATTTTATTCAAATGATCCAATTGATGAAACGACCACTTGTACTGGTCTTTGCGTTGGCAGCTTTTATGTATGTAATGACCGAACAAGGGATCATGAGCTGGCTACCTACCTTCAACCAAAAAGTATTGCACCTGAAAGAAACGATCAGTGTTAACATGACCGTCATCCTGATGTTGTCCATTGCCCTGGGTCGTTATTTGTCATCACTTTTGGTGAAAAAGGTGTCCTGGATCTGGATACTCACGGGCTGTTTATTGGGAGCGGCGTTGATGGTGGTTTTTGTTTTGCCACAAACAAAGCACCTCGCCCCGCGCGAAATCAGCACCCTGGCAGAAGTGCCGGTGATAGCCTATGTTTTTCCATTGATTGGACTTTTTTTAGCACCTATATATCCGCTCATCAACTCTTTTGTACTTAGTTCTACGGAAAAGATTTATCATAGCCCTATGGCATCCCTGTTGGTTTTCTTTTCAGCCATTGGGGGAACCCTGGGATCGCGCCTGGTAGGATATCTGTTTCAGAATAGTGGGGGAGATAAAGCCTTTTATTTTTCGCTGGTCCCGATGACGGTTCTTTTACTCTGCTTATTCTTTTTTGCCCGGATGCCAATCAAAAGTAAAGGAAGTAAACAGGATAAATAGATCACATATTAGCAACCTATGTCTATTCGCCTACATGATCTGACTCCCTTATTTGAAATGGTCCAGCAAGCGCAGGTATTTTCGGATGGAAAGACTTTTGTCGATTGCATTCCCCGTGCGCCCCTGCGCGAGATCCTTTCGCAATTTGAAGCTGAACAAGAATTACCCGATTTTTCCATCGCGGATTTTGTGGCCCGTCATTTTGAATTACCTAAAGTTTTTGGAAATGGATTTCATGCAGACACATCCAAAGCGGTAGAGGAGCATATTCACTCGCTCTGGCCGATTCTCACCCGACAACCTGAGCATGAAGAGAACAGTTCCCTTATACCCCTTCCTTATCCCTATGTGGTACCGGGAGGTCGATTTGGAGAGATATATTATTGGGATAGTTACTTTACCATGTTGGGGTTAATGGCCTCCGGGCAAAAGGATAGAGTGAGGGATATGGTGCAGAATTTTGCCTATTTGATTGAAACTATCGGATACGTACCCAATGGAAACCGCACCTATTATCTGGGGAGGTCCCAGCCTCCTTTCTTTTCCCTGATGGTTGACCTGTTGGTTGAAACTGGAGAAATTGGCGCCCCTGCAGAATTTCTATCTCAAATGGAAATGGAATATGAATACTGGATGAAGGGGAAGGAGCATCTTACTATGGAAGAACCGGTCCTTCATCAGGTGGTTCTTATGCCGGAGGAGGAGATCATGAACCGATATTTTGATGAGTCGGATACGCCCCGTCCTGAATCCTATCGCGAAGATGTTGGTTTAAATGCGGAACAGGAAACCCCGGAACTGTACAGGCACCTGCGGGCAGGGGCTGCCTCGGGTTGGGATTTTAGCAGTCGATGGTTTCATGACCCGATGGATCTTGCTACGATCCACACTACCGATTTTATACCCGTTGACCTCAACTGTCTTTTGTATTTATTGGAAAGGCGGATCGCTTCTGCCGCTGAAATGGCTGGTGACAAAGAGATGAATTGGAAATTTGAACACCTTGCCCAACGTCGAAAAGAAGCCATTCGCCGGTATTGCTGGCACGATGGGGAATCTTTTTTTGTGGACTACGACTGGACGCTCAGTCGCCCATCGCAAGCAGTAACCATGGCCGGATGTTTTCCCTTGTTTGCTTCCATAGCTACACCGGAGGAAGCCGCTCTTGTAGCCGGACGATTGGAAAGAGACTTTCTGTTTGATGGCGGATTGGTAACCACCTTGCAAACCACCGGTCAGCAATGGGATGCCCCCAATGGTTGGGCTCCCTTGCAATGGATCGCTGTAAAAGGGTTGGAGAATTATGGTTTTCATACCCTCGCCAATACCATTCGACAACGCTGGCTCAACCTGAACCGTCAGGTGTTTCATCGCACCGGTAAACTGATGGAAAAATACAATGTCGTAGACCCACACCTCGAAGCCGGTGGTGGCGAATATCCTGGCCAGGATGGTTTTGGCTGGACGAATGGGGTGTTTTTGGCGATGAGGCGTGAGGGATCGTGAGACGTGAGACGTGAGGCGTGAGATCTCACGTCTCACGATTCACGATTTCTCACGCTTCCAACAGCATAAACCCATAAGGCTGTAAAACCAGATACTCATGATCATACCCCACCACGTATTCTCTCTCTTCCCAATGATCAAATAATTTTTGCGGGGCGGCGCCATGTTCCTTGAATGCGTACCAGGTTAGGTAGGCGGGCTGGTTGCTGAAATTAAACAGGCAATAGAGTTTTTGATCTTCGAAAGTGCGGAGATAGCCGGCAATATGGATATTATGCGGGGTCATCCAGGTCAGGTTCTTATGGTCGGCCACCATGCTCAGTTCTTTTCTCAGGTTGATCAGTCGTTGCGTAGCGGTGAATACCCGGTGTTCTACAGTACCTGGGTGGTTGGCGCGTTCATATTTTTTCCAATCGATCACAGGCCGGTGCATCCATCGGTTGTCATAACTTTTCCCGGGATCACCCAGGTAGGAGTAGTCGTTGGTATAACCCAATTCATCACCATAAAACAGCATGGGTATGCCACCAAGGAAAAAACTATGTGCCTGCAGGAGCAGGATCTTTCGAATGGCCAGCTCAATGGCATCTTCATCTTTATATTCAAGTGCTTTTTCCAATCCGCAAAGCGAGGCAAGTGAACCACTGATGCGGGCATCATTGGTTTTTGGGTTTACAGAGAACAAAGCCCCTCTCGCCGGAGAGTCAAATCGATTGCCGGAATAATGGTCTTTTAGGAATTTCCGATGTTCAAAGGGATCAAAACCTGCCTGGCGGATCATGTAATCATCATAACCCAGGCCAATATCATCGTGGCAGCGTGTATAGTTGATCCAGGAAGTGCCATACGGTTTTTGGAGAATCTCATGTTGCGCGGCCAGCATCACCCGCGTATCCGCCGTAGCCAGCGCATCCCATTGCAGGGCCATATGCGTGGCATTATAAGCAAAGTCACATTCCTTGGCGGTGTAAAGACCGGTACCAAAGTATTTCATGATCTCCCTGGGTGCCACGATGGCTTCTCCCAAAAGGGCCATGCCCGGTGCGGAAACCTGCACACACTGCTTGATCAGCCGTAGCAGGGTATGTGCCTGCGGCAGGTTCTGACAGGTAGTGCCAGCTTGTTTCCAGATAAAGGCCGGAGCATCGATGCGGAGTACGTCCACACCCAGGTTGGCATAAAAGAAGATCGTTTCCAGCATCTCGAGAAAGACGGCCGGATTGCGGTAGTTGAGGTCCCATTGGTAATTATGAAAAACCGTCATCACCCATTTATTGATCTCCGGCACCCAGGTAAAATTTCCGGGTGCACTTTCCGGGAAGATCTCGGGCATGTACTGGTCAAAATGATCTGGTTCGACCCGGTTGTCGAACATGTAAAAATAATCCTGGTATTTGCGTTCACCCTTTCTCGCCTTCTGTGCCCATCCATGTTTGTGCGAAGTATGGTTCAGCACAATATCCAGCATGAGGTACATGTTCTCTTCCTGCATTTTCTCTTGCAGGGAGCAGAGATCATCGAGATGACCAAAACGGCTGTCCACTTTTCGAAAATCGGATACGGCATATCCGCCATCACTTTCTCCGGCCGGACTTTCGAATACCGGCATGAGGTGAAGAAAGTTGACACCGAGTTTTTGAAAATACCCCAACTTTTTTTCCAATTGAGGAAGATTGCCACAAAAGCGGTCCACATAAAGGCTCATCCCGGTGATGGCATTGCTGAGAAACCAGGTGCCTTGTTGCATTTTGAATTCATCCCGTTTCTTTAATGAATCCGATCGGGTGGCATGAGAGGTAGTGATCAGATCGATCAATTGATCAAAATAGTATTGGGCGTCTTCGCGGTGGCCATAAATTTCCCGAAATAATGCGTCAATTGCCGTAGCATTGGCAATAAACCGGGTAAAGAACAATTTATTCGCCCCTTCCGGGTCGATGGATTGCTCCTGAAGCGTATCAGTGATATGTTGATGAAGATGATGGTTGTACAAAGTTTGTTCCTTTTTGTCAGTTCTCAGTTCACAAAAATATATCCTGGCTTAAATGTTTAAATGCTTCCATGGCACCAAGGTATTCACAGGTGCGCGCCCCCGCTTTGTTTCCATTGCGGATGATCGCCTTCCAGTTGTCGGTGGTCAGCAATTTTTGCTCTTCACGACGTAGTTTACTGAGTTGATATAATACGGCACCCACAAAAGCATCCCCGGCGCCTGTGGTATCGGTCACCTTAGCAGGGATACTCGGTACCTGTATCAATTCATCGGCAAAGCCCAGCAAAGTACCTTCCTTTCCCTGCGTTATGGCAAATACAGCTGTTGTTTTTTTGCGCAGTATCCTGGCAGCATCAGCTACCGAAAATGCACCTGTCAGCAGCATGGCTTCCTCGTCACTTACTTTAAAGAAATCACAGTTAGCCAGAAAATGCCAGGACTGATCAATAAAGGAGCGGCTATTGTCAGGAAAGAGCAGGTGGCGATAGTTGGGATCAAAACTGATATAGCAACCCTGTAGCTGTGCCCTGCGCAGGAGTTCGAGATAGGCTTCCTGGAGCGACCCGGGTAAAAAAGCGGTGGCCGATCCAAAATGGACGATGCCTACTTCTTCCAATGGTATTTTTTCAACAATTTCTTTTTGGAGATGACCATCAGCACCACGGTTAAAGAAAAAATCTCTCTCACCGCTTTCCATCAGGGAAACAAAAGCAAAAGTGGTAAAATGATCCGGGTCACGATTCACCCATCGCGTGGATACGCCAAATGACTGCATAACATCCATGAGGTGTTTGCCAAAGGGATCGGCGCCAACCGTAGCCAACAGATCTACGTCGCCACCCAAGGCGGCAATGGCTGCAGCCACATTGGTAGGGGCACCTCCTGCTTTTTTCAAAAAATGATCACCGTCAGAAAGGGCTTTGCCTTTATCCGTACAGATCATGTCAATCAGCGCCTCTCCAATACAAATGATCTTTTTCATCTTGTTAAAAGTTTAATGTCCTCCAACCATCGCTGGTGCCTCCATATCGGCAGAAGGTTTCCCTGTTTTAATCAGTAAGGTAAGTACGGCGGCTACCATCAGACAACCTCCGGCAAAGAGAATGGCATAGGGGGCATGGTTGCCTATGATATTTTTATAAATGAAACCAAAGCTCAGGGTTTGCAATAACATAGGGACCACGATCATCATATTTATAATACCCATATATACCCCATATCTTTCTTTGGGTATCTGATCCACCACTAATAAATAAGGTACACCCATCATGCTGGCCCATCCAATTCCCAAACCGATCATGGGGATGAACATCAGGTTCTTATCGTGGATATGGGGAAGCAATAATAATCCCAACCCTGCCAGGGCCACACTGCCTGCATGCACCCATTTGGGGCCCACTTTGCGTGCATACCAGGCCAGGGCAAAGGCGCTTAAAAATGTTACTACATTATAAGATGCATTCATCAGACTGGCATGACCAGCAGCCTGTCCATAGAGCTCAGGGTTTGCTTTGGATGTGGTATGCCAGGCAGTCTCCGCTACGCTATGCGAAACAAATTGCCAGTAGCAAAACATGGCATACCATTGAAACAGATAGACCGCTGCCAACTGCCACATCACTTTGGGCATGTCGCCGATTGCCGCTATGATCTCTTTAAAGGGAGCTGCCAAACCCCTGGGGTGCGCTTTTAATTTTTCCCATTCTTCAGCGGTGGGGGGAATCTCGGGGGTCTTGCTCATTGACCAAAGCACCGTGGTAATCGAAGTAAAAGCCCCGATGAAAAAAGCGATATAAACCCAATAGGGTATACCTGCCGCGGATTTACCGGGAATCAGGTTCTTTTTTTCAAAAAAGTAGAGACAGACATTCGCGAGGGTGATACCCAGTCCGGTAAAAAAGCTTTGCATCATAAAGCCGGTCCCGAATTGTTCCTTGGGAAGTTTATCTGCCACAAAGGCCCGATAGGGTTCCATGGCCGTGTTATTACCCGCGTCGAGTATCCAAAGTAGTCCGGCTGCCATCCAAAGGGTGCGGCTAAAAGGAAACAGGAAGAGGGCGAGACTGCACATGATGGCCCCAATCAGGAAGTAGGGCTTTCTGCGCCCCCAGCGTGGGCTCCAGGTTTTATCACTCATGGCCCCGATAATGGGCTGTATGAGTAAACCGGTCATGGGACCTGCCAGGTTAAGGATCGGGAGGTCATCCGGGTTTGCGCCAAGAAAGGAATAGATTGGGTTTACCGCGGACTGTTGCAATCCAAAGGAATATTGGATGCCGAGGAACCCAAAGCTCATATTCCAGATCTGGCCAAAGCTCAGACGCGGTTTGGTAACAGGCATAAGCAATCGTACTAATGAAATGGAAAAGTACGGCAGGAAGCGGGTAGAAAGAGGGGGTTTTTGCAAAAAGAAGCCGCAAACGTTTGCAGGGGCACGGATTACACGGATTTCGCTGTGCTTCTTTGCGTCCGGAAGTAGAAGAAACTCAATTTACTTAACGGTTGACTGGACCGGGATAATGAAGTTGATGATATCATCCAGTGGGGTATCTATCCGCGAAGCGGCATCATTGATATCATCGCGGTTTACGTTGGCGGCAAAGCTCTTTTCCTTTAATCTTTTCTTTACCCCTTTTACATCCATGCCCTCATAGCCTCCCGGGCGCATCAGGCTATAGGCGTGTATAAGTCCGCTTAGTTCATCAAACATATAGATCATCTTGTCCATCTTGTTCTCTGGTTCCACTCCAAAATAACTGGGGCCATGCGAGGCAATGCAATGGATCAGGTCGGGGTCCTGGTTGCGTCGCTCCAGTTCTTCAATGATGATACGGCAATGATCATCCGGAAATTTTTCCCAGTCGGCATCGTGCAGCAAGCCCGCCAGTTCCCATTTGAGCGCCGTTTTTTCATCGGCACCTTCTTTTTCTATGGCCCAGGCCTTCATGATGGCGGCCACCTGGTACATATGGAGGCGCAGTCTTTCGTTGGGTACCCATTCATGCAAAAGGGTATGTGCCTCTTCGATGGACATCAGGTTACCGGTGTTTTTGGGGTCGCCAAACTGGGTGCGATGTAATAAGTGGGTGGTCATGGGAATGATTTGGGCGTTCAATTTAGGAAATGAAATTATAGTAGAAAAACAGAAGGGGTGTTTATACGATTTAGTAGGAAGTAATAAATAGGTTACCCAATTTTACCTGAGATTTTCTAACAAGCAAAAGGCAACTTTGGGTAATCAAACAATATTCCAATTAATTCTGGAGAAAGAAGCGGGTAAAATATGGGGAAGAGTTACTAATAACGAGAATCTAATTTTTGATTCTGCGAGCAGTTTACCCGCCTTGGAAAGAAAAATCAGACGCGCCATTAAGGATTTTGAAGGGTTTGAAGATGTGCATTTTGAGTATGTTTTTGATTTGCCTTCCATATTAAAACCCTGATGGGTTGTCCGAATTTCTTGGTGGCCGCTGGCATCTTCGCGACTTAGCCAGCAGGCTTTTAAATTCCGGGTCAAATTTTTTATTGAAAATCAATTAATTGCAAAGGTGTGCTAAAAAATTAACCCCTAAACCCCTGTTTTCACCACCCGTTTTCCCCTATCTTTGCGCTCCCCAAATATGGGGGTCCTCCGGGGGTTGGCCCTGAGGGAAATTTTAAAATAACAAGAATAATGAGCAAACTACATTTCACCACCAAGCATGCAAATGCGGCTACCATTCAACGTAACTGGTACGTTGTGGATGGTACCAATCAAACCGTAGGACGCATGTGCTCGAAGATCGCAGCCGTTCTGCGCGGAAAGCACAAAGCCTCCTATACTCCTCACGTTGATACTGGCGACTATGTCGTAGTGATCAATGCAGACAAAGTAAAATTCACAGGAAACAAACTGGAAGAAAAGATCTACATCAACTTCTCGGGATATCCGGGTGGTAAGAAGGAAGAGACAGCTGCCAGCCTGTTGAAACGTCGTCCGGACGCCCTGATCGAGCGCGCTGTTAAAGGCATGCTCCCCAAGAACCGGCTGGGACGTAAGATGGTCAAAAAAATGTTTGTGTATGCCGGTGCCGAGCATCCTCATACCGCACAGCAACCTAAAGAACTTAAATTCTAAAAAGCTATTAGCTAATAGCTATTGGCTTTTAGCTTTTAATAAATAATCGAAAATGGAAAAACAGAAAAACGGAATTGGTCGTCGTAAAGAAGCCGTGACCCGTATCTTCCTATCCAAGGGAACCGGTGCCATCACAGTGAACGACAAAGACTATAAAGTTTATTTTCCGCTGGTGTACCTGCAGAACCAGGTGGAAGCTCCTCTGCGCACCGTGGATGCTACCGACAAATTTGACATTAAGATCAACGCCGCTGGTGGTGGTCTGAAAGGTCAGGCTGAAGCTGCCAAGCTGGGTATTGCCCGCGCCCTGGTAGAAGTAAATTCCGAACTGCGTCCTGCTTTAAAAGCAGCCGGTCTCCTCAAACGTGACCCACGCTCAGTAGAACGGAAGAAATTTGGTAAGAAGAAAGCCAGAAGAAGCTACCAGTTCAGCAAACGTTAATTTGAGCCATTGGTTAGTAGCCATATGCTACTGGCCAGGCAAGCATATAAAAATTTTCACGGCTAACGGCTAACAGCTAGTAGCTAAAAGCTTAAAAAAATATGGAAAATAATACTTCCTTACAACAGCAGCTCCTCGAAGCCGGTGTACACTTTGGTCACCTGAAGAAGAAGTGGAACCCCAAGATGTTGCCTTACATCTTTGCTGAGAAGAAAGGCATCCACATCATTGACCTGAACAAGACCACCGAGTGTTTACAGGAATCTGCCGCCGCCCTCAAAGCGATCGCTCGCAGCGGTAAGAAGATCCTGTTCGTTGGAACTAAGAAACAGGCCAAGGATATCGTGACCGAAAGTGCACGGAAAGTAAACATGCCTTTCGTAACCGAGCGTTGGCTGGGTGGAATGCTGACCAACTTCAACACTGTTCGTAAGAGCGTGAAGAAGATGCAAAGCATTGAAAAAATGCTGGGCGATGGTTCTTTCGACAGCATCACTAAAAAAGAACGCCTGACGCTGAGCCGCGATAAGGATAAAATGGAAAAAGTGCTCGGTGGTATCGCCCAGTTGGGTCGTGTTCCTGCCGCACTCTTTATCGTGGATATCGGTCATGAGCATATTGCCCTCTCTGAAGCCAAGCGTTTGAACATCACCACCTTAGGTGTGGTGGATACAAACTGCGATCCCAATAAAGTAGACTTCCCCATTCCCGCGAATGATGATGCTACCAAATCCATTGCCATCATTGTAAACTATATCACTGCCGCTATCGCTGAAGGTCTTGCCGAAAGACAAGCCGCCAAAGATGATGAGGGTGATGAAGTGAATGATGATGAAAAGGAAAAGAAAGCAGCCAAACTCCTGGCCGAAGCGGAAGCTGAAGCCGGACGTGGTGGCCGTGGTCGTGGCGCAGGTGGTGGCCAACGTCGCCGTACAACCGGCGGTGGTGGTGCTTCTGCTGGTCGTGGACCTGGTGGTGGAAGACGTTAATTAAATAGATGACCGATGACGGATGACCGATGACAGCGTTAAGCTTCCTTCAGTCATCCGTCATCGGTCATCTGTCATCCGTTTTCTGTCATCTGACATTTGAAAGAAATTAAAGATTCAAAATACTTATATCATGTCAACAGTAACAATAAGTGCCCAGGATATAAACAAACTCCGTCAGGCAACAGGTGCCGGTATGATGGATTGCCGTAAAGCCCTCACCGAAACCAATGGTGATTTTGAAGCAGCGATCGACTGGCTGCGCAAACAAGGACAGAAAGTGGCTGCCAAACGCAGCGACCGTGAAGCAAAAGAAGGTGTAGTAATCGCGCAGACTACCGCTGACCATAAAACAGGTATCGTGGTATGCGTAAGCTGCGAAACAGACTTCGTAAGTAAGAATGCTGATTTTGTGGCCTTTGCTCAAACCATTGCCGATGCGGCCATTGCTGCCAACGTGAAGACCCTGGAAGAATTGCTGAGCACCAAAGCCGGTTCCGCTACCGTGGCCGATCTGGTAAACGATAAATTAGCTTCTATCGGCGAAAAGATCGGGGTTACCCGTCTGGAGCGCATCGATGCAGAATATGTAGCCTCCTATATTCATGGTGCTTACCGCATCGGGGTATTGGTGGGAATGAACAAAGAAGCCGCCGAAGCCGGTAAAGATGTAGCGATGCAGATCGCTGCCCTGAACCCAGTGGCCGTTGATGCCGCCAGTGTTCCTGCCGATGTGATCGCCCGCGAAAAAGACATCATCGTTGACCTGATGAAACAGGATCCCAAAATGGCTGGAAAGCCGGATGATATGATCGCTAAGATCGCCGACGGAAAAATGAACGCCTTCTTCAAAGAACAAACCCTGGAAGCCCAGGCGTTTGTAAAAGATGGCAGCAAATCCGTAGCCGATTACCTCAAAGAAGCTGGAAATGTGAAAGTGACCGGGTTTAAGCGGGTAGCGCTGGGATAAGGTGGGAAGTCGGGAGTCCGGAGTCGGAGGTCGGGAGTAATACTTCGGACCCCGGACCTCGGACCCCCGACCCAGATAAATAAAATGAACAGGCAGCTTGTACCAGGTACAGCTGCCTGTTTTCATTTACCTCACTATTCCTAACCTACTTTATCGCGAGTTCGATACCGATGCCGAACTGGAGTTTCTTATCGGTGAATTCTGGAGTAGATCTTGTAGAAATAGATTCATCCAACAGATCGGGATGATTTTTCAATAACAGATCAAACCGGATCTCAAAAGGAAGTTTTCCCTTTGACCAATCTTTTGCGGGAATAATGGCGCCTAATCCCCAGCTAAGCCCCTTGCGTTTATCCTTTGTGGCATAGCGTGTACCGGGAACTGGATTTTTAGCAACGATCCTTGATTCGGTGAAATAACCCAACCGAACGGCGAGGAGTTTCAGGGCTACTGCTTCCAGGCCAATCCCTATATGCGTATGAAAATTGTATTCATCGTAAATGTGCTTACTGTTCTTTAGCCAATTCCCATATTGTAGCCTGGCACTCAGGTCAATGGTTTGTGGTGCACTTTTCAGTTTTTTACTTTTTTGTGCAAATGCTGGTTTTAAAGGCAGACTAAAACCATAGGCCAGTCCCGCCCGGGCAATGATAGGCATATCCCGGTATTGCCAAACTGCTTCACTTTGCCGTTGAATGGTTTGCCCATCCATCAATACATTGAACAAACTGGCGGCCACCCGAAAATTCTCATCACTGATACTGGAATTGTTTTTAAAGAATTTCACCTTTTTATCATAGATCACCCCCAGGTTCATGATAAAATCCTTGGAGGTGGTTTGGCCTTTGATCTCTTCATCCTGCATCAGGTTGCCCGATAAGCCGACATGTAATCCTTCGAGTACTTCGGCCGCCAACCCGACAGAGTAAGTGTGGTGGGCTTTTTTTTCAGTGTCAAAATCCTGTCCCCCAATTTCCGCACTCCAATAAGAATCGGGATCAATATAATGATGGGTTGTAAGAGAAGCGGTCACTTTTGGCAGAATGCGATAGGAAACGCCAAGAAAAGGGTAGTAGGCTTTGGGATAAACCGGACTTCCCTTTAGGTAATTCAGGGCTATTTGCAGTTTATCATCCCCGGGGCTGATCGTAGCCGGGTTTTCGAAGGCAGTACGCACCCCATTGAGCGTAATCGTGTTCTTGCCGAGTGCTTCGGCCCTTACGCTGGTGGTATTGTCAATGATGGTTCCGTGTAAATTGGTGGGTGTCCAGAAAACAATATTCTGACCCATCATGTAATTACTAATAGTTAAAAAGGAGCAGGCAATAAAAAATTGTTTCATGTTGAAGGCTTTTGTTCTTAGCGTCCCTGCGGCCGAAGCTTCGGCCGCAAAGACACTAAGTGTGATTATTTATTCGCTACGAGTTCGGAGATATTGAATCCCACACCAACCGAGATCCGGAAAGTCGTTACATCGGGTTTGTCAGGGCTTTTGATGCCATCGATGTCCAGGTTTGATTTTTTACCTACGGTAAAAATCCCTTTGGCAAAAATGTTGATGGGCACACTGGGGAACCAGCTTACACCACCACCGAGATGAGGTTTGCCGCCATAGAAGTCGGCATCCACATATCCGGAACCACTTACAACTTGTTTCAGTGTTCCTTTAAGCGATGTAAATCCAGCTTCTACGAATGGACGTACCGGGTGTACATTTCCGACAAAATTGAGTCGAACGCCAATGTCGAGATGACGCATCTTAAAGGACTGCGCATCGATGTTGGATGTGCCCATTGTGGTAAAATCAATGGCCAGATAAGGTTCGATCATATCGGTAACACCATAACCCAGGCGAAGGCCACCGCCATAACCACTGGGTGAATTTTCGTCGAGGTATTGGAAGTAGGTAGAGGTCCAACCCAGTGTATGTCCCTGAATGGCGGCACTAAACCCCTTGGTGGTCGATCTTTGTTTTACCTGGGCAGTCATGGCCAGGGAACTGAATAAAAAGATGGCGAGAAGGATCTTTTTCATGATTGTTGATTTTTTTGGTTAGAGAGTGATGGTAATTCCTTTTTTTATATAAGCTGAATAGTTTCGACTGGCCAGGATCTCTTCGATCCGTCCGCTGAGTTCTGTTTCCTGTAAGGGAATCCGTTGACCATTGGCAGCGGTGACGGAACTGATGACGATTGACAGTTTTTTATTGCCGGCCTTGGTGATCCGCCCACTGGCAGAAGCCCCTTTTTCTACAATGACCTCTCCGTTATAATACACGGGACGCGTAACGGTAAAGCTGAGTGATTGACCTGCAAAGGCTGAGTTGCCATTGATGTTTTCACGCAGGTATAGACTGACTTCTGTCCGGTTGACCAACGAGATAGTTCGTGTAGCTTTTTTCTCTGGTGGATTGACCGGAACGGGATCAGGCTTCGGTTCTTCTTTGGGAGTAACGACAATGGGTTTGATCTCTATCGGGTCTTCCTTGGGCTTTTCATTGGGAATAACAGGTTTCTTATCTTCTTTTGGTTTTTGGTTTCCCTCATTTCCTTTTTTGGGTTCATCTATCGGTTGAAACCTTTCGGATGGAGGTGTATTGGTGGTCACAGGTCGGTTGACAGGTAATGAGCCACCTCCACCACCATTTTCATTGGTAGAGGAAGAGGATTGGGTGACAGGATTTGTTTGTCCTGTGCTATCGGTAGGGGATAAGGTGTTTTCTGAAATCTGATCTTTTTTTCCACCAAAAAGAAGACTGGCGCCAACGATCAGCAAGGCCAGTACAGCGGCTGCAATACCCACATGTTTTTTATTAAGCCCTTCCCATTTTTGTTGAAGCCGGGAAATAACCGGAAGCGCATTGTCACTGGTACGCAGGGTGTCCACTTGCGTAGCCAGAGGATGGTTGCCGGTGGTGGAGATCACCTGGGTCATAGGTGTGGTAGGCGCCAATGCCTGCATATCGATCTCCCTTAATTGGGGAAAGGCATTGATCAGGGCTTGCTGAAAAGCACGGGCATCAGGATATCTCGATTCAGGTTTCTTTTCCATGGCTTTGAGCAGAATCTGGCTCAGGCTTTTTGGAATTGCCGCATTGAGTTTATCCGGAGCGGGTGGTTTTTTCTGTAATATCTCCTGCATGAGATTGAAATCCGTTGTGCTCTCAAAAGGGAGTTTGCCGGTAAGTAATTCATACATGGTTACAGCCGTAGCATAGATATCCGAGGCAACAGAAGGATCTTTTCCTTGTATCAACTCCGGCGCCATGAATTCCACGGTACCCACGACCCGGTTTACCTGGGTCATCCGTTGCTCCCCGGCCATGCGGGCAATGCCAAAGTCCATGACCTTGACCGTGCCATCGGGGGTAAGGATGAGATTGGAGGGTTTGATGTCACGGTGGAAGATGCCTTTCTTATGTGCATGATGCAATCCTTCCAGGGCCTGGATAAAAACGGGCACGATGGTTTGATAGGAGAGTACACGGTGCTGGCGCAGCAGACTGTCGAGGTTCTTCCCTTCCACAAATTCCATCACCATGTAATGGCTGTTGTTCTGCTCGATGAAATTGTAAATGGCGGTGATATTGGGGTGGAGCAACTGGGCCAGGATACGTGCTTCTTTCCGAAAACGTTCCAGAAATTGCGATTGGTTGATCAGCGGGGTGTGCAGCATTTTGAGTGCTACCTCCCGCCCCAAAACCGTATCGGTGGCTTTGTAAACAGTACCCATGCCTCCCTCGCCCAAATGGGCAGTCACCTGGTAGTTCTGTATGTGTTGTCCGATCATGGTAAATCAAGTTCTTTGGTAACCGGCAGGTCAAAGTCACGGGTCTCTTTGGCCGGTGAATCTGTTTCACCGGATGTTTTTTCTGCCAGCACAATGGTGATATTGTCATGTCCTCCTCTGTTTTTTGCTTCCTGGATCATTTGTTCTGCCGCTTCGGTGATGGTATTTCCCGAAAGCCATTGGGCGATCTCTGAATCCACCAGATAGTCATACAACCCATCGGAGCAAAGCAGCAGACGATCGCCTGTTTCGAAGGGCAGGTGGAATTTTCCCGTATCCACTTTAACATCGGGTTTTGTTCCCATGGCATTGGTCAGGATATTTCGCTTGGGATGGGTTTCAGCTTCCTCGCGAGTGATCTCCCCACTTCGTACCAACTCCTGAACATAGGTATGGTCTTCGGTGATACGGTGGATGGCATTCTTTTTCCATAAATAGGCGCGGCTATCGCCAACATGGCCAAAATGAATGGCTTGCTCTGTTACCACCAAAGCGGTACAGGTAGTACCCATGCCATGCTGCTCCTTGTTTTTAGAAGCAGATTGGAATATTTGCTGATTGGCGGAAAGAAAAGCGCGTCGCAGGCTCTTCTCAATCCCTCCGTTCTTCTCCGATTTGAAATATTCCTGGCTGATGATTTCAGAAGCCATGCGGCTGGCAACCTCACCGGCCTGGTGACCACCCATTCCATCTGCAACCAATAAGAGATAGCCCTTTTCCCGGATCACTTGTTCATCAGCGATACGGTAAAACAGACCCAGATCTTCGTTATTGAGCCGAATATTTCCCAGATCGGTACGTACCACCACTTTGATATGACCGGAGTCAATGATCTCGGTGCGGTGAGTAGGCAGTGCCGATTTTTCTTTGCGTTTAAATAAATTTTTCCAAAACATTATTCCCTGTTTAGTTTATCCAAGACAAAATCATATGTACGGGGTCCCATTCCCAGATCAAAGGCCACTTCTTTGTGTTCATATCCATCGGCCTCGATTCGAAATTTTACCGACTCTCCATCTTTGCCATTGATCGTGTAAGGGGCTGCCTGACGACTGCCATCGGGAAATACAAGTGTGGCTTTTTCCACGCCTGGTACATTGATGGTTATACTGCGGATGTTCGGTTGTATCGGTTTGCCCACATCTGCCGGATTAAGTCCTCCCGGCCCGTTCCGGATTATCTCTTTCTTTGCGGGAATGAGGGAGATCGTAATCACTACTACGAGGATCAATAGCCCCACCCAGACCAAAGGCGACCATTGCGGAATTCGCTCCTTAAGTGTGCTGAGTTTGGGTAGCACCCGGTTGGTTCCTTTCAGGATCCCTTGCACCTGAGCGGCGGTAGGGCGTTGTGCCGGGTTGACGCGGATACATTTATCGATCAGGGAAATGATACGTTCATCGAGCCCCGGAACCAGCAGTTTTGGATTGGTAAAACTGGCTTTCCCGATCCTTGACCGGAGGCTTATGGGATTGGTGGCTTCAAAGGGAAGATAACCAGTGGCCAATTCGTAGGTCAAAACCCCAAAGCTCCAGATATCTGAACGCAGGTCTACCTGTTGTTCAAATTGTTCGGGTGCCATATACTCGGTGGTGCCAACCACAAATCCCTGTTGCGTAAGCCGGGGAGAATACTTGTATTTGGCAATACCAAAATCAAGCATCTTGATCCGGCCATCCGGAAGCCGACGAAAGTTGGAAGGTTTTATATCCCGGTGCAATACCTCTCGTGCATGGAGATATTCCAATGCGCTGGTGATCTGTTCCAGGATAAAAAGGAGTTCCGTTTCCGGAATCCTTCCTTTCTGGCGGAGGTATTGATCCAAAGGTTCTCCCTCTACATATTCCATGATGATGCAGGGTGTATCTCCCGATACAGTGTATTCAAAGAGCCTTGCGATATGCGGATGATCAACAGATGATTGGATATAGGCTTCCTGTTTGAATCGCTCCGCCTGATCTTTTTGATGGAGTATCTTGATCGCTGCCTTTCTTCCCAGACCTGGATGCCAGGCCCGATACACTTCTCCCATACCGCCTGCGCCGATGCGCTCCTGGAGAATGTAGCCGGATATGGTGGTGTGGAGGGGGGGCATTGGGGGAGAGTTTTGAGTCGTGAGGCGTCAGACGTGAGACGTGAGACGTGAGGCGTCAGACGTGAGACGTGAGGCGTCAGTTAAGAGATATAGTTTTGATATTAAGTAGTAAGTTTTAGATTTCGCTATTCGCTATTCGCTATTCACTATTCACTATTCACCATTCACTTCTCACGTCTCACATCTCACATCTCACGCCTCACGCCTCACGTCTCACGTCTCACGCCTCACGTCTCACGCCTCACGCCTCCCTCACGATTTCTTCACTCCCATAAGCTGCAGACCATACTTGATGGGTACGGCAAACGTGATCCTTGTACCGGCGCCATCTGTATTGCTGGCGTAGTAGATACCGATCACATTGCCTTCGTCATCAAAGAGTGGTCCGCCGCTGTTACCCGGGCCAGTGGCTGTAACGGTAAGCTGGTAGGAATCACCAAATCCGCTAAAGCGCATGTCCTTCATGGAAGAGGCGGGGATGATCCGGCCAATGCTTCCAGGAGTTACAGTTGGGGTGGGTATAGTTGCCGCCTTCATTTCAGGATTGAAGGGGTCTTTGGAGTTTCTTACAGCGACCTGCTGTGGAGCCACACCAGGATAACCCATAACGGTTACTGATTGGCCAGGAACGATGGAAGAGGTTTTGTCTACCATCTTTACTTTTTGAAGAGGGGTGGGGATGTCCACTTTTACCAGGGCCACATCATGTTCATCAGATGGTTGGGCCAGACGAGCCAAACGGCGCTCTGAACTACCAGAGAAGATCACATGGAGGTAAGTGTTTTCACCCTGGATAACGCCAGGCATTACTGTTTCACCGCCTACCATTGTTGTGTTGGCGGGAACCCAGCCATATACCTGTTCGGGCATAACAGAAGAATTGTAGTCAATGACCTCTTTACCACTGGCGTTTACGGAGATCAGCAATCCGGGGAAGGCGTAGTTGGCAAAATCCCAACGGGTATGCCAGCCTGCACCCACATGGCGGTTGGTCATGATGTATCCGTCTTCAGATACTACAAAACCAGAGCCACTGGCGCCTGTCATACCAACCGGTATACCATCGGCCACATTGCGTTTCACATTGATATAAGGTTCAATAGCGCCTTGTGCGTTTTGGATATACAAGGCAACAAAGCGGATATTACCAGCTGCATCTTTTACCGGAACATATTCATGCCACAGTTCATCACCCGTGCGGGTATCGCGAAGCTGCCAGCCAAATTCGATCTGAACAACTTTGGCGTCATTTTCGCGGTTGATCACATCCGGCGTCTTTTTATTTTTATTCGTTGTATCGGCGACGATATTATTGATCACCGTTTCGCTTTTGCCAAAGATCTTATCCCGGAAAGCAAAACCTAATGCGCCCAATACAAGCACAAGGCCACCGATCACAAAGGCCATGGTATTGAAGGATTTCTTTCTTTCTGCCACCAGCATACGCTCTACAGTCTGTTTACCTAAACCTGTTTTTACAGGTTCGGAAGCTGCAGCAGAAGCGGCCTGGGTCACCTCAGAGATGGTGGTAGCCTTGATGCTGGTAGGGATTTCCACTACGCGGGTGGCCGCCATCATATCCTGGGGACGTGGATAGATATCAAAGGAGAAAACAGGACCGTTGTTTCCCAATTGAACCTCATCACCGGGCTGGAGTTCAATGGTGCCCTTGACGCGGTTCTTGTTTACAAAAATGCCGTTGCGGCTGTTGTTGTCTGTGATGGCGAATTTGGGGGGCTCGGAACTGATCTTGGTGATCTTGCCATGTTCGCGGCTTACCACTACTTCCCTTTCGGGGTCGTATTGGATATCGCTGCCGGCAGACCGGCCAATGGAGAGTTCATTTTTGCTAAAGTCAAATTCTTCCACCTGATTGAGCTTGCTGCCCGAGAGGTGTTTGATGACGTAGCGTTCTACTGAGTGGCTCATAAAAAATTTGTTTTGTGGTTAGGAATGATTCTAGGGCAGGATTCGTTTCAGGTGCAATGTTAGTTTTACCTGAAGGGTGAGGAAATACTCAATTTGTATTAGGTAAGAGGGTTAGAATTGATCAATATCCTGCCAGCCAGTGGTGGTGTTCATGAAAGGCCAGAGGAGGTTATCCAGCGCTCCATTGAAATTGGCGTTGTTACTCCGTGAGTTACACAGGATCACCCAACAATAACCAGTACTGGACCGAATGATCTCGGTAGCTGTTCCTGGGATACCACCGGTATGCCACCAATGATTGGCATTGTTCACTCCCCAGCCACAGGCATAGTTGGAGGAAGGAACGGAGCGGGTGGTCATGGTCGTGATGGTGGCGGGTTGAAGAATATCTGGTTTTCCGGGAAAACCATCTACCCTGACCATGAATTTGGCTAGATCGGTAGCAGATGCGATCCATCCGCCATGGGCATCCATCCGGGTTACATTCATGTTATAGGGGCTGAATCCACCCTGACCTGTATAGATCACTTCATTGGTTTTTCTGTCAGCAAGTGTGTTACCGCCGAGCGTCATGGTGGTGATACCACAGGGTGTGAGAACATCATCTTTGATGAATTGCTCGTAGGACTTACCCGATAATTTCTCAATGATCCGTCCGAGTACGCAATACCCAAAGTTGGAATAGCGGTAAACGCCACGGGGACCCAGTGCGGAATAATTATCGAGGGTCCATTTGATCAGCTGATTGAAATTAAACGAGGGTTGCTGAAACATGGGATCGTTTCCATCATTGGGCCAGGCATTGGAAGTATGATGCAACAGATGACGTACGGTAAGGTCGGTAACACTCGCCAGGTTAGACGAGGGATAATCATTTCCCAGGATACTTCCTGCCCCAAACACTTTGGAGTCCAGCGTGAGTTTATTCGCCTCCAGTAATTTCATGATTCCTACAGCCGTGATCGGTTTGGATACACTGGCGATACGAAACAGGCTTTTATTGGTGATGGGCGTATTGTCGGAGGCACTCATTTTCCCATACGATTTCACATAGACCAGTTTGTTGTCTTTTGTAATAGCGATGGATACACCAGGTATGCTATAGGTGTTCATAAAAGTGGTAACGGCATTATCAATTGCAGGTATATCATTCTGGGTTACCGGTGGGTTGGGATCCGGGTCGGAATCGCCGCCCCCTGATTTTTTGGAACAACTGGTCAGAGCCAGGATAGACAAAGTGGTGCCAAGGATGAGTAATTTTCTCATTGGTTTAGGTTTGAAGTGATGAGTAGATGAGTTATTTGGATAGTTGATATTGTACGGATATCGCGATGACGGATCCGGTAAGATTTCCGCCCCCCACATTTTGCTTGTTCATTTTGGAGAGGTCACGGCTATAGCGAACGCCGGCTTTCAACCCCTTGATCTTTCCGGGAAGTTCATAGGCAGCGCCAACGCCTACTCCGAAAGTACCACCGTAGTAAAGCGGTTTGATATCATGTGTAGCTCCCAGGGCTGTTTGTTTAATGGTGAGCAAAAGCCTGTATTGAGGGCCAGCTTCTACCAGGATACCATTGCCAATTTTGTATTGAACCATAAGAGGGATCCGGATATGGGAGGTGTTGATCGTGGCTTTGGTGGCATTGGGTTTCCAGATCCATTTGTTTCCTTCGGCGGAATAAACAACTTCGGCCTGTATACCCAGTTTTTCCTTTATAGTATATTGAACAAAACCACCGGCGTGGAAACCTGGTTTCATGCTGGTAGTGTAATCTTCGCTGGAAAATGCAATGGTAGCCAGATTGAGTCCGGCTTTAGCGCCATAACTGATCTGGGACTGGCCTGCCTGGTGGAGGGCAAGGACGAAAACGAGAATCAAGAACTTTTTCATACGCGTGTACTGTTTTGGTGGTGGCTTTGATTTACAGTACATCGGGGAGGGTGGGGAAAGGTCATCAGGGGGGGGATGTTGGATGTTAGATGTTGGATGTTGGATGACGGATGACGGCTGACAGAGGGTGGCTGTGCGAGAACACCGGTCTTGGACAGCCAGCCCCTGCGCCGTCGTCCCTCATCTGTCATCCGCCGTCCAAAATCCGCCCCCCCAACATCCAACACCCAACACCCGCCAGCAGCACTCCACCTATGGCGAACCACCACCAGGGCCAGCCTGTTTGGGCAAATTCAATGGTACCAGGGCGGCCCATCAGGATCAGCCCGCTCCAGTAGGCTGGGGCAAGTACCCGGTCAGGGTTCTGGGTCAGATAATCGATTTTGGCCTGGCGAAGGGCTTCGTCTGAAGAAAGGCCTTTTTTGAGATGGCTGATAAAGGACTCGGTAATGCGGCTGCTGGAGGATTCATCGATCTTCCATAGGCCGGTGAGGATGCTCCGGCTTCCGGCATAATTAAATGCATGGGCCAGGGATACCATCCCTTCTCCATCCTGAAATCCCGGACGACCTGTTTCGCAGGCCGTCAGCAGGGTCAGATCGGATTGCACATCACAATTGTAGATATCATGGAGGAATAAGGAGTTCGTATCTTGTATAACAGATGGTGTTTTGGCAAAAATGAGTCTTGATCTTTCCGGGTAAATATTATTGTACTCGGCATGGGTGCCAATATGAATGATCTTATGCCCACCTGCGTTTTTACGAAATACTGATGGGGTAGAAGCCAGGTTGAGATAGGTCTGCCCACCCAGAATACTCTTGAATTTCTTGGCGAGTTTATTTGTATTGGGTTGGGGCAGCAGGGACAGGTATTGAAAATCCAGATTAACCGAATCTTTCACCGTGGCGACATAGGCTTTTTTCAAATCGTCGGAAAAGCCTGGGGCAAACCCTACATAATTGGAGGAGATCGCCTCTTCTCCGGCCTGATTTTCCAACATGAAAAGGCTATAGTGATACACGATATCATGTTTGGCCAGCAATCCTTTTTGTGCGAGCTCGCGGTAATTTGTAATAGGATCCGGGGTAAGTAATTCAAAATTGAGATTGAACAGGATGCCATCAGGAATGATGATCAATTTTTGATTATGAATAGATGGGGCCAGCGGGGTCCACAAAGCCTGGTATAAGGCATTCAATACCGGCGTGGAAGGTTTCTCCAGATAGGATTGTTGCAACAGCAGCGCGATATTCTTTTCTACATCACTCCCATCAAGCCGTATCATGTGCTTTGTACTACTATCGGCTACAAGAGCCAATAATTGATCACCGACAAAAAAGTAACGGATAAGTGTTGTGTTTGCCGGAATAGCAGATTGAAGCGAGGGTAATGGCCTGAACAAGCTGGCATACCGCATATTGTAGTAGACCGGGTAATCGGCTTTTATTTTTTCCAAAAAACCTTCCCAGTTTTTTACCGAGGTCAGATAATCATTGATCAGTTCGTTATTTGGCTTGTTATCACTTAAGGAAGCCGGAATGGCCGATTTCAGCTTTTGTTCTTCTTCCTGAAGGGAAATAGGGAGTTTGCCAAAGCGTACAGCTTTTTTCTTATCCAACCGGCTGCGGATCCGGTTATATAGACCCGATTCATGGAGATTGATGAACCGGTCCAAACGGGCGGTTTGCCCGCCTCTTTCATAGCGTTCCCATTCGATCTGTTTGGCAAAATCGATGAGTTCCATATTATCGGCTATGAGGATATTGATGCTTTCTGGGTCATCGATCAATACTTTTCTTTTTTCCAGGATTTGCAGGGCCTGTTCAAGCCTGACAGATACCCCGGCGAGATAGAGGCTATCGCGTACAGGACGCATTGCATATTCCGATCGCTCATTCAGCAAGATGGCCTTGGGTTTGAATACATCGATCTTTACCGAATCTAGCACGGTCATCCCTTCGGTCACCTTTTCGTTGACCACCGTGAGAGCATCGCGGCTAAAGCGGATGGCCTCGGAATATCTTGCCGATAGATAATTCACCTCGGCAATATTGAGTATTTGATAAAAGGCCTGCAGACTTTTTTCCTGACCCACCTGTCGAAGGTAGTTGTACACCTTTTTGGCGCCCGACATAGCCTTTTCATATTGATTGTTTCTGGCGTAAAAGATGGAAGCGTTGCGCATGAAATCCATGTACACATTATCATAAGCACCCTGATAGCTTGCTTCATAGAGACTGTCCGCCTTTTGATAATAAAAAGCGGCCTTTTCATTTTCTTTCCGGTTTGCATACACCATGGCCAGGTTGAAATGCGCATCGCCCGACCAGAACAGATAATCCCCTTCGGCTTTTTGCAGTTTATCCAATCCCTTTGTGAGGTAGATCATAGCGGAATCATATTCATTTATGGAATTGAAATGTTGCCCCATGAGAATCTCTGAAATAAAGATCCCCGGATTGTCGGAGTTATACCGGTTTAGTTTTTGTTGATAGGAATACCTGAGCAGGTCACCGGCCTTGCCATAGTCACCAATTTCTTTATAAAGTCCAGCCAGGTTGTCGATCGCCTCTAAAATCCCTACCTGCGCATCTTGTTTTTTTTCATGTGGTTCAGGGGTGGCGATGAATTGCTGGAAATGATCGATGGATAATTCCATGGAGCGGATGCCTTCAGAGGTCTTTCCCTCTGCACTATAGAGTGCTGCCAGGTTGTTGTGGATCATGGCCGGCCGATAGAACCGGTTGACCGGCAGGTCCTCCATTTTAGCCACATTCTCCAGGGCCTTTTGATAACAGGCAGCGGCACTATCGTACAAGGAGGCATACCAGAAGATTCCCCCCATGGCGTTATTGGAGAAATAGAGATCTTCGGCGGTGGCGCCGGGATTCTTTTCGCGAATGGCCAGGGAAACACGGTGATGGTTGCGCGAAACCGTAAAATTTCCCAATCGTTGCGCATATACTCCCAGGTTGTACTCACACTGGGCGATTTCGAGTTCTTTTCTTTCGGTAAGCGATTGAGCATAGGCCAGGGCTTTTTCGCATGACTTGTACCCATCGCTGTTTTGTCCAAGGTTAGCGAAGAATTCCGCCGCACGGCGACAGGCGGCGATCAATATCTTAGGTGTGGCATTATGTGATTCCAGCGTATCGATAAAAGCAAATACAGCAGCCGAGGCCTTAGCGGTACCGAATTGCCCGTACACGATCTTTCCTGCATAATGCAGGTAAGCGGGAATCGTATCCAGGTGACCCTGACTATAAAAAAGGGCAAGATCACGTTTGACAAGGCTATCTGCCTTTTTAAAATCCTTTTGTTCGATCGCTTTTTCGATCTCATTGGCAGCAGGAGGTTTTTCCTGCGCCAGCATAGGCAATAAGATAGCCAGGCCAAATGCGGCCATCAGTAGGACGAGGTATTTACGGAGCATTATTTTTTGTTGATTTCCTGAATTAGTTCTGTACTACCAGGATAATTGGATTTCTGAATGAAAGGGGTAGCCGCTTCGGGTTTACCTTGCCGAAGGAGTACCAGTCCGGTGTACCAGCAGGCATCTTTGTAAAAAGGCCGGTTGGCATCATTGGCAATGGGTTTAAGCAAGGCCAATGCTTCGTCATTCTGTTTAAGGGCCAGTTGTGTTACGCCCAGAAAATAATTGATCGTATCGTTGGAGGGCGTTGTTTTAGAAATCGGAGTCCAGATCTGCAGTGCCTCTTTATAGTCGCCTGATTTAAATGCCACCATCCCTTTATCAAACTGATAATTTCCGGCCACACTCATCGTGGTAGGCAGTCCCGGGTCGGGGGTATAATAAGTGCTGTATAATTTTTCATAAGGATCCTGACGTGAAACCATCCACCAGGTCGCCAATGCGGCTACAAGGAGGATGGAAGCGGCGGCCAGCCATCTTCTGCTTCCCATGGAACGAACAGGGGCTTCCGTTTTGATGGATGTGGTGGTATTCATCTGCTTATGAAACGATTGCAGACGCGTTTTCAATTCATTCTCTTTGATTCCCAGTACCAGCAATTTCACCTCTTTTACCTTTTCCGCCCACTCAGTTTCTTCCTGTATCCTTTTTTCAAAGAGGCTGTTTTCGGAGGCAGTGAGTTGTCCGGCCAGGTATTGTTCTATCTGGTCAAATTCTTCGGGTGATATGTCGTATCGCGGTTTCATTGGATATTTTTTTCCTCTTTATTGATCACCATGGTCCTCAACTTTTGCAAGCACCGATATTTGTTATTCTTGGCACTGGCTTCTGTCCAGGAATAATGCGCAGCGATCTCACGCATGCTTTCTTTTTTGAAATAAAAACGCTTCAACAAATCCCGGCACGGATCGCCCAGTGCTTCATATTTCTCCTTGACCAATTCCAGGTATTGCAGGTCACCCTCTTCGATCATGGGTTCATCTGCCACCTGTTCAAAGGCGTTCTCGGGCATTGTTGTTGTTTTCCTGTTTTTCACCGATCTGATTTGATCAAGCCATTTGTTCCGCGCAATCTGGTACAGATACCCCGCAACAGCTGATTCATTCTGTGGCTGAAAACGGTCCATCTGCACATTACGCCAAACCGCAACAAAAGCTTCCTGGTACACATCCCGGGCATCATCGGCCGTACCGTTATTGTCCAGTACAAACCGCTCGACCTTAGGGTAATTACTTACATAGATGTATTGTAATACCTTCTCGTCATTTTCCTTCAAACCAATAAATTGCCTTGCTACATCCATTATGCCGGGTTCTGATATATGAAGGGTTTTTGAAATTCATCCCTAAAATACAATCAAATCCCTTAGCATGAGCATTTTGCGTTGTGGCTTTATTGTTACATCGGGGATGGGGGGAAAAGGTCATCAGGGGGGATCACGGATGTTGGATGACGGATGACAGATGACGGATGACGGATGTTGGATGTTGGATGTTGGTAGGGTGGCGAAGTGCGGGGTGGTGGCTGTGCGAGACCGGAGGTCTCGCACTTTTCTCCCGTCGCCTCCCTCCCATCATCCGTCATCCGTCATCTGTCATCCGCCATCCGCCATCCAAACTAGTAACACCCAAACACCTTATTCTCCGCCGGGAAGTACCGTTTAATAATGTTGAACAAAGTGGGATCGTAGCTTTGGAGTTCGCTGCGTGTATTAATTTGATTATGAACGCCGTTGGTTGGAATGGCTTCCAGGTTGGCATTGAAGAAACACTGTATGCCTTCTGCCCAGTATTCGTTGTAGTTGGAGATGGCGTAGGTATTGGTCCACAGACCGGTGGCTTTGGCATGGTTGAATGCCGCAGTCAGTTCGTTGTCAAAATTGGGGTCGGTAAAACGAATGCCCAGCTCATGGATGGCATGACCAAATTCGTGGCAAAGGATCTCTTCTCCCTTATATCGGTCAATGCTTTGCTGACAGAGCATATTTTCTTCGCAGTTGGTGGTCAGTGGCCGCTGTATGGTAGCTCCATAGGCCCGGGCTCTGTTATCCCAATCGGTGCCAGGATAAGCCAGGTACAGGTCACTGTATTCCGGCATCTGGGTCGGCCTTTCGTTGATACCAATGATCCCTACCCGGAGTTTATTCTGGATCATCTTGGCTTTCTCAGCGGGGATGGCCTGCAGCATGTATTTTACAATTTCACGGGCACGGAGCAGGGCCTGGTCATTCACCTGGTTGGAGCTGACGACCGGTATGCCGTCTGCATCCAGGTATTTTTGATAAAAGGCATTTAATCCCAGTGATGCAGGCGGAGTGGTTACTTCGGTAGATTTGGGAACTTCGTCCCCATTATTTTTTTTACAGGCGATTAAAACAAATAGCCCGAATAGCAGGAGGGTGGTTATTCTTTTCATGTGGTTTTCTTTTTTTGTGTGGTGTAAAGGTGGGAATCGCGAGCAGGGTGGCCTATACCAAGTTTGTAGTAGAGGGTGACGGATGTTGGTTTTTAGATGACGGAGGACAGATGACAGATGACGGATGTTGGATGTTGGATGTTGGGAGAGAGGGCGGGGGGTGGCTGTGCGAGACCTCTGGTCTCGCACGATTGTCTTGTCGCCTCTGGCGACTCGAACAACAACCTTCTCTTTTATTAATTGATAAACAATTGCTGTCGCCAGAGGCGACGGGAGAAAAGTGCGAGACCAGAGGTCTCGCACAGCCACCACCGCCTCCCTCCCATCATCCAACATCTGTCATCTGTCATCCGTCATCTGTCATCCAACATCCATCATCCAACAACAAATATTTATCTACATTTAGAAAAAAATCCCCATGCGCCTCGGGATCATTATACTGCTATTTTTTATTTATCAGTCTGCAAATAGTCAAACGCGTATCATTGACAGTTTGCATGGACTTGTCCTGAAAGCCAATGCACCCGAAGAGAAATTGAGTGCCTACCTGGCCCTTTTTGAAGAGTACCATAGTCTGAACCGGGACAGCATGGACAAGTATGCACCCGAGATGTATGAACTGGCGGCAAAAAGTTCCAATAAGCGAAATAAATACCTGGCGGAATTGGGATATGCCAATTGGTATCTGCGTTGGGGTTGGGCCGATAGCGGACTTTATTTTATAGAGCGAATCTGGCCTGAATTAAAACCAGAGGATCCTCAATTAAGGGATGTTTACTTCAAGACAGGCAGGGCCATTGCCCTATTGAGAGGATCGAAATCGAGGTACCTGGATGCCCTTGAGATGCTGTACAAAATTTTACCGGAGGCAGAAAAATTCAGGGATACCCTGGCCATTGGTCTTATAAACAACACAGTGGGCTCAGTATCCCTTTCCCGCGCACAACCGCGAGAAGCCCTGGCCTTTATTCAGCGGGCTATTCAGATCGGTAGCAGTCGCGGACGCTCCATTCCGGAAATACTTGCCCCTTCATATCTCAATGCGGCCAATGCCTATGTTTCCCTTCAGCGCCCCGATTCAGTGGAATACTATATTCAAAAAGCCCTTCCTCTTTGCCGTAAACTCGAGAACCTGAACTATATCGCCACAGGACTGCGCATACAAACGGATCTGTATACCCGGCAAGGCCGGTATGGAGAAGCAGAGAAAGCACTAAAGGAAATGCTGGCCGTTCGCAGAAAAACCGTCAATGGCAGTATCCTGGTAGAAGACAATCTTCAACTGGCTGAGTTCTACGCCGGATCGGGACAATTGGACAAGGCCATTGAGGTGTGTATTCAAAACCTGCAGAAGGGCGCGTTAGTAAATACGGAAGGGCAAAGTGATGAAGCCGTGTACACCAATGACCCTAAATTAAGGGCAACCTATTTAAAAGCGTTAAGTGGATATTATAAACAGGCTGGAAAATTGGCCGAGTATCAATTGACACTGGAAGAACTCCTTGCGGCGAAAGATTCTCTGTATGAAGCCAACTCGGCAGAGGCGATCGCTGATCTCGAGACAAAATACGAGGTACAAAAAAAGGAGAATACCATTCTTCAGCAGAAATTTGACCTTCAGCAAAAGAATTTTCAATTTATCGCGTCGCTGGTATTGATCGGGCTCATCCTGACAACAGGATTTGCCTTGTTTCGGCGATATCGCGGAAACCAACGCCGACGCATCGAAAAACTCAGAGAAGAAGAGAAAAGAAACGCCGAAGAAGCCGTTCGCGAAGCGGAAGAAAAAGAACGAAGACGGATTGCTGCCGATCTGCATGATAACCTCGGTGCTTATGCCGCCTCCATGGCAGCTAATCTGGATTTTCTTGAAATGGGGAAAGGGCAGAGTACGGACCAGGAAGTGTACGGTGAACTGAGAAATAACTCACAGGCCATCATCTCCCAATTAAATGATACGATCTGGGTATTAAAGAAAGATGCCCTGAGCCTGACAGCGATCAGCGACCGGATCAAAGTATTCTTTCAACGTATTCAGCCCAGTTACCGCCAATTCACCTTTGAGGTGACCGAGAGTATTGATAATGATACCACCCTTTCTTCCTCCCAGGCCTTTCACCTGTATCGGATCATTCAGGAGGCAGTGGTAAACGCGTTGAAACACAGCCAGGGCAGCAAGGTGACGGTGAAATTTGTCAGTACCGGTGATTGGCAATTGCATATCAGCGATAACGGAAAAGGAATGACCGACAGCCCGGTCAAATCATGGGGTGGGAATGGACTGGACAATATCCGCTCACGGTGCGCACAGGAAGGATGGTCCGTTCAATGGGAAGGAACAGGACAGGGCACAGCAGTTATCATATCGGGTACTACAAATTGATTATTGTACCCCAAAAACTGAATACTACCTTTAGCATACCATGGCATTCATTGTTGCATTAACTGAAGACAACCAGGTCAACCGCAATACCTTTATCCAAAAGATCAGGGTGATGCAGGATGTGGAAGTGTTATTCACGGCCACTGATGGCAATGACTGCCTGGAACAATTGAAAGGATTGCCCCATGGTAAACTACCCCAGGTCATTTTTATGGACCTCGAAATGCCGGGCATGGATGGCATTGAAACGATCCGGATCGCCAAATCACTTTATGAGCAGGTTCATTTTATCGTGTTGACGGTATTTGATGATGAGGAAAAGATCTTTGAAGCGATCCGCGCCGGGGCATCGGGATACCTGCTCAAGCACGAAGCGGCCCCTGTGTTGCAGGAAGCCATTTCCAATGTACTTGAGTTTGGAGGCGCTCCGATGAGTCCGGCCATTGCCCGCAAAACACTTCGCCTCCTCAGTACGTCCGAAGCTGCCAATACCCCAGCCACTGCAGCCGAGGCCTACCCCCATAGCATCACCGACCGGGAAAAAGAGATTCTCAAGTATATGGTCAGCGGATGGGATGCCAAACGGATCTCTGCCGAATTGAACATCAGTGTGTTGACCATCCGGAAACACATTGCGAATATCTACCAGAAACTGCATGTTAATTCCAAGGCTCAGGTAATCAGTTTGGCTCACAAGAATAAGTGGGTGTAGGTTGATTTTCCCTATCTTCGCCGCCGAATTAACTCCACATTATGACCCCTAAGTACAAGCGTATCCTGGTCAAACTTTCCGGTGAATCTTTAATGGGCGATAAGAATTTTGGTTTTGATACTTCGGTACTTACACAGTTTGCCAAAGACATCAAGGAAGTGACGGATATGGGCGTGGAAGTGGCCGTAGTGATCGGGGGTGGGAATATCTACCGGGGTATGAATGAGGCCGAATCCGGCATTGAAAGAGCACATGGTGACTATATGGGTATGCTGGCCACGGTGATCAATGGCATGGCCTTGCAGGCCAGTCTGGAGCGAATTGGTGTGTATACACGCTTACTTAGTGCTATCAAGATGGAGCAGATCGCTGAGCCCTATATCCGTCGTCGGGCCATCCGGCACGTAGAAAAAGGCCGCGTAGTGATCTTTGGCGCCGGAACGGGGAACCCTTATTTTACCACAGATACCGCCGGCTCTTTGCGGGCCATTGAAATCGATGCCGATGTGATCCTTAAAGGGACCCGGGTGGACGGTATTTATTCCGCTGATCCTGAGAAAGATAAGAACGCCGTTTTATATGAACATATCAGTTTTCAGGAATGTATCGCCAAGAACCTGAAAGTGATGGATATGACCGCCTTTACCCTGTGTATGGAAAACAACCTTCCGATCATCGTATTCAACATGAACAAACCTGGCAACCTGAGCCGGGTGGTCAGGGGTGAAAAAGAAGGAACCCTGGTTACCGGTTAAGCTGGTCCCTTTCTGTGAAAAACTTTTCAGGATACCCCTAAAGTAATTGATTATTTTACCGGTAGGAATACCGGGCCAGAATTGCTTATTTCCATCTCAATTAAGTGCGGAAAAATGATGTACCTGATTGCCTCTTTACAAGTTTCTATTGCTGATCTGATCATGCTTACAGCAGGGGGTATCCTGTTGGGTGTGACCGTATTCTACTTTATTTCAAGTCGGCGCAGCAACCGTACCTCCCCAGCCGAACTTCAAAAAGTGAACCGGGGCCTGGATGAATGGAAGCGAAAGTATTTCAACGATATTGAAGCCAAAGAAAAGCAATTGGATGACCTGAGCCAGCGCAACCTGGAACATGAAGAGAACATGAAGATCTACATGGTTGAATTGAATGAGTTGCGCAAACAGGTCAAAGAACTCAATCAGGAACTGAAAAGCGCCAAAGAATCGTATAGCCAGCAGGCTCCTGTACCAGCGGCGGAAGCCAGTGGAAAGGGAGACTATATGGCCCAGCTTCGCCAGGCACAGAATAGTTTACTGGAGCATAATGAAAAGATAAATCAGTTACTGGAGCAGATCGATGTGGTAAAGGAGAATGAAGAACGCCAGCAGGAGATCATCAAAACCAACGAAGCCCTTCATGAACAGATCGAAGAACTGCGAAATGCTTTGTTGGAAAAGGAATCCGAGATAACTCATATCCGGCAGAAACAGAACCTGACCTCCGAAATGACCTCCATGCTGGACAATGCCTATACGGAGTTTAATACCCTTCAGTCCAAAATGGTCAAACTCGAAACACAGTTGGCCTCTTCCAAGATATTAGGCGTGGATTATGAAGATTTGAAGGAAGCCAATATAAAGATGTCGCGTCAACTCGAAGAAACCAGAAGTCGCGCGCAGTCTTTGAACGCTGAGAACCAGCAATTACAGGCCCAACTCAATGAAACAGAGGAGAAACTCCGCGAATCGAATTTTCAACGCCAGCAATTGCAAAAACGAGTAGGCTATCTCGAAGAACTCAATAACGACCTCAAGCAGGTTACCGAAGCCAATAAAAAACTCGAAGGCCAGATCAAACGAATTGGTGAATTGGAGAGCATGCTCCATATGATCGCGGAAGAGCGCGATCAGCTTAGAGGAAATAAGAAATAAGGAACTTCCTGATCTTTCTCATCGCTTTCCCTCCCCGGAACTTCTTAAATTCGTTCTTCCAAAAGCACAAACCATGAGCAAGAACCTCGCCGATCTGCGCAGGGATTATTCCTTTGAATCGCTGACAGAACAGGAGGCCCGTAAGGACCCCATCAGCCAGTTTAGTATCTGGTGGCAGGAAGCCATTGATGCCAAGATAGATGAAGCCAATGCCATGACCCTGGCTACTGCCGCCGGGGACGGGGTGCCATCGGCCCGTGTGGTATTGCTAAAGGAATACAGCGAAGAAGGGTTTGTATTTTTTACCAATTATAATAGTTATAAAGGACAGCAGATCGCGGAAAACCCCAAGGCCTGCTTGCTGTTTTTTTGGAAAGAGTTGGAACGGCAGGTACGGATCATTGGCATTATTACGAAAGTGAGTGATCAGGTGAATGATGACTATTTTCAATCAAGACCAGAAGCCAGTCGGATTGGTGCGTTGGTCTCCCCACAGAGCAGTGTGATCGAGGGCCGTGACTGGCTGGATCAACGGTTCAATGATAAAGTGCGGGAATTGGAAGGAAAATTCATTCCCCGGCCGGCCCATTGGGGTGGCTATATTGTAAAACCTGTAATCATGGAGTTTTGGCAGGGTCGACCCAGTCGTTTACATGATCGCTTACAGTACACGCTGGATGAGGATGGGGGGTGGAAGATGGAGCGGCTGGCGCCGTAAAGAGAAATAGAGAATAAGAAACAATAAATAAGGAATAAGGAAGTAAAAGACGTGTTCTCTTACTTCCTTATTCCTTATTTATTGTTTCTTATTTCTTATTCTCTATTTTTTCGCCTCTGGCTTATTCCCTGTTTTTTTAGTCGCTTTTGCCGGGCGGCTTTTTCCGTGAGAGCCTTTGAAGATCTTTCCTTTCTTGGTTTTTTTATCGCCTCTTCCCATAGTTGTATTTTTTTGTATTGTGATTATTGAAAAAGAAAAGAAAGACTGATCCTTCCCGGTGCTTTCCTTCCAATGTGTTTAGTTAGAGCTTGGCAGCCAGGTCTTTACCTGCTTTGAAACGAGCCACTTTACGAGCCTTGATCCGGATCACCTCTTTGGTTTTGGGATTGCGTCCGTTGCGGGCGGCGCGTTTGGACACAGTAAAGGTACCAAATCCGACCAGAGTTACTTTACCACCGCCTTTCAGGGTCTTGGTCACGGCTTCGGTGAAGGAATCCAGGGCGGCATTGGCCTGTGTCTTTGTGATGCCCGCATCATCGGCGATCTTGTTTATCAATTCAGCTTTGTTCATGTTAGGTGATTTTGGTGTTTTATGAGTCGGCAAATTTAGATGCTTTTCCCCACTGACAAAATTTTTTTAGTCAAAAAACCATTCCAGCCTAATCCGCTGAAACCCGCACGGGGCAAGGATTTGGCAGGAAATTCTTTATCCACAATTCTTGCACAGGAATGGGTCTCTTTGGTTTACAGACCAGGTTCAAAGAATCTCCATTATACTCCGAAAGGCCAGAAACCGGTCTCCCCAGGTTTGAAAGGCATCTTCACGCAATTTCGGGGCATATTCCCGGATATAGGTTTCATAAGCTACTCTGTCAGGCGCATGGTACTGAACCACCAAAGTCGTGCCATCGCCTTCCTCCACATCCAGCATACGGCAAATCCGAAATTCCAAAAAACATCCGGTAGCCATAATGGCCGGAATATGGATCTCTTTCAACCACTCAAGATAGGATTCAGATATATCCGGATCGGGTTTAACAGTGATATTATAAATGATCATGCTCAAAATTACTCCTCTAATACCACTTTCTTCAGCCGCTGGTACATAAAGGAAATGACTAACAATAAGACGCCAAGCAGGATAAATGCTGCAATCTTGCCACCCGGAGGAATGTTCCGGATATCATATAGAAATAATTTGACCAGGGTAACCGAGAAAAGAGAAAGTGATACAATCCGTAACATCCTGAACTTTTTCTGCATACCCACCCACATAAAGGCAAAGGAGCATATACCCCAAATGATACTGAGCCCTGCTTTAGCATATAAGTTCCACCAATAGTCAATTTTCCCTCCTGGTTTGTAATAGACCCAAAGCATGAGATGATAGATCTCCACACTCAGGATTAAGACGATGGCTGCAGAAAAAAGCCAGGTAAACAGATTTTGATAAGATGCCCAGTCCTTTCCGTTGAAGCGAAACCACTGAATTAATAGATAAATCAGATAAAATAAAACAGCTGCCCCTACAAAATGAGCTAGCATATGCCAGGACGATTTTCCCTGATCAATAATGTAAAAGGTGGCATCTTCCTGAGGGTCGAGAAAATAGAAGTACAAACCCAGGCAAAGAGCCGTTAAGGTGATACGCAGAACCCCATTTGCTTGTTTTTTATATCGGATAAGAATAAAAGCCACAGTTAAAAAGGAATAGAGCGGGATATAAATCATTTTAAGGACATTCGATCTGGCACCAAACTGATGATCTATTTCAAGTACACCGCCGATCCAGACGACCAGATACCCGGCAATTAACAGGAATGTCTTTACTGCTTTGTTTTGAAGCTTGCCTGCCAGGTACGTATCGGCCTCCTTTCGGTGCATGATCTGTATTCCAAATAACGCAATGGCTACGGCCAGGGTGGAGAAAACCCCCTCGTTGAAGAGGATCCGGAGGGTTTCGTTTGACCACATATATGCATCTCCCCAGTCTTCAAGCAGGCTGATCAGCATTAATGGAACCACAACGATAAGCGAAAGGAGCAATACTTTCATTCTTGAACGCTGGTAGATCCAAAAGAGAATCAGGGATTCCGCAGCCCAGAAAAGGGTAACTATATGGCCATTGAACTGAACGGGAATAGCGAGGGTGAGAAAAGAGAGCCCAAGTCCCAAGAGCAAACGGGCAAATCCCGGATCGGTGTCCTTTTTGTTCCGGAAGAAAAAATAAAGGCCAAGATTGAATAACCCGAGCAAAGCGGAAAGAAGTCCGCTTTGGTCTTTTTCGGGGAATGCATCAAACAGGTTGTATCCTGCCGCAAAATACAACCCATTTACACCCAGCAGAACTATAAAATCGAACCCGAGAAAGGGTCGTTTATGTACTATCTGGTGAAGGATATTCATCGCCACAAATTCCAGGTAAAAAAAGGTAAAGAATAGCAGGGATGGCTGGAGAGGTATCGGTTCTCCGTTGAGGTATTTTCGATCAATGAACCAGAAACTGACGATGAAAACGGTAAAAAAAAGGGCTATAAAATTGACCACCGGCCATCGCTTGAAGACCGAAAGAATCATCCAACCAGCATTCAGGATCGCCATATAGGTAAACAAGGCCTGGTAGTTATCCTGCCCGGTACTCAGGAGAAATGGGGTGATAAACCCACCAACTGTTGCGAGTATAGCCAATTCAAGCCGATCATAAAAAATGGATAAACCTACTGCCAGGGCGGTGGTCACCACCATAGCGGAGAACGCCATTTTTTGACCCAGCAAGTGATACTCCTGAAAGGCAAAGGCAATGGTGAAATAAAAAACGGCCAATCCACCTCCTACCAGTACAGAGCTAAAGGAGCGATATGAATTTCGGATGCGGTGAGCAAAGAAAAGCAGGATCAAACCACAGGCAAAACCTATGAGGACCCGTCCGGTTTCATTGATCCAGTTTTTATCTATGGCATATTTTACAAAAAAACCGATCCCCAGCACCAAAATCGCTATCCCGATCTTATTGGCCAGGTTTTCTCCAATGAATTTCTCCAGGTCTCTTTCCTTACGGGAGGGTGAATGAACCTGACGGGTTTTTTCTTTAAGTGCTTCTGAAAATGAGCTAAAAGAAGGGAGCGGCGCCGGATCATTCTCCGGAACAGGCGTGAATTCTTCCTCTTCGATAATTTCTTCCTTTACGATGATAGGCACAGGCTCGATGGTCGATGCAGGAATAACAGTTGAAGGGGTGGCAATTACGGGCTCCTCCCGGGTCTCCGGCTTAACCAGCGTATCCGTTTTTTCCACTGTTTTCGTCAATACATCCTTCTGCTCCTCAATCTTTCTCAGTCTTTTTTCAATGAATTGTAAAAGATCCCTGTTCTCATTGACCCTTGAATAGATCATTAATAGCAGGATAAGGAAGGTGACAGGCACCAGGATGGCCAATAGAATCAGAAGACCCATAACGTTTAGCTTTAATCGTCTATCCCCAACTTATAACCCATTATCTAAAACCCTTTCCCTTCACCTTATTTCTTCAACTCCAAATAAACGGGACAATGATCACTGTGCTTTACATCCGGAAAAATCTCCGCATCCTTTAATTGGTTACGGAGAGGCTCGGTGACATTGATATAATCGATCCGCCAGCCTTTGTTATTCAACCGCACACTGGGAAAGCGCTGGCTCCACCAACTATACCGATGTGGCTCGGGATGAAAGACACGGAAACTGTCTACCCATCCGCTTTCATAGAATTTGGTCATCCATTCCCGCTCTTCGGGCAGAAACCCGCTCGATTTCTTATTCCCTTTGGGGTCATGGATATCGATTTCCTGATGGGCGATATTATAATCACCACAGAGAATAAGCTTGGGGTGTTTCTTTTTTAATTTATTCAGGTAAACCTGAAACTCATCCAGCCAGGTATATTTAAATCCCTGTCTTTCATCACCACTTGTACCAGAGGGAAAATAGGCATTGATAAGACGGATATCACCAAAGTCTAATTGAATCACCCGACCTTCATCATCGCTGGCACTATGTCCGTTTCCGGTTTCTACTTTGTCAGGTTTTATTTTGGAAAAAACGGCTACTCCGCTATATCCTTTTTTCTGTGCGGAAAACCAGTAATCATGATAGCCGAGGCTCGTGAACAATTGATGGTCCACATCTTCCTTGGTGGCTTTTGTCTCCTGGATACAGATAATATCTGCCGGATCGGTCTTTAACCAATCAATGAATCCTTTTTTTACCGCGGCCCGAATGCCGTTTACGTTATAAGAAATGATACGCATAGCCACAAGGTACAAAATGATTTAGATGCGGAATTTGAGAATTTGGAATTTTGATGATTTGTGAATTTGATGATTTTAAGATGAGATAAAGTGATAATTTGTAAGCCGGTTTACCTATTTCCGGATCCTCAAATTTCCAAATCAGCAAAATGAAACAGCTTCCCCGCCTCATTCCTCCCAAATCTCATGTTTTTCTCGATGGACCCAAAAGCCGTGGGTATGAATTATCCTTTGCCTTTCGGGTGTTTCGGCAGTTCATCCGCGGATTTCGAACCCTCCATTTTGCCGGGCCCTGTGTCACTGTTTTTGGCTCAGCAAGGTTCAAGGAAGACCATCCATATTATTTTGCTGCCCGGGAGGTAGGACGCCTGGTGGCAGAATCGGGAATGACCACCATGACCGGCGGTGGCCCCGGCATTATGGAGGCGGCCAACCGGGGTGCATTTGAAGCAGGGGGAACCTCCATTGGCTGTAATATTCAATTGCCTTTTGAACAACATATAAACCCCTACGTACACAAGTCCATCACCTTTGAGCATTTCTTTGTCCGCAAAGTATTGCTTACCAAATACTCCTACGGGTTTATCATTATGCCTGGTGGTTTTGGTACCATGGATGAATTATTTGAAACAGTTACGCTGGTGCAAACCCGTACCATCAGCGCTTTTCCCATAGTATTACTTGGGAAAGAGTATTATAAAGAACTATGGGATATGATCGAACATATGGCTGAGAACGGCACTATCTCCCGGGAAGACCTGTCACTGGTTCTCCTGACCGATGACCCGGCAGAAGCCGTAAATCATGTACTGCATTATATTCGGACAAACTACACCGTGAAGCCCCGCAAACGTTTGTGGTGGTTATTGGAAAAGAGATAAGTAATTGAAATTTCTTTCGGCCTTCGTAGTGAGAAACAAACTAACAAGAATCAATTTGGAAATCCACCCGAGTTCCTACCTTCACCCTTCAAATTTTCCGGATATGAAAAAGTTTCTTTCCCTGTTGACCGCCTGGCTGGTCATAACTCCTGTATTGTTTGCCGCTGATATTGAATCCATCGCTTCCCCCAACGGGAATATGGTCTTTCGCCTGATATCTAATCCGGGTGATAAATTGGCTTATGCTGTCGATTACAAAGGCATGAGCGTGGTTAAACCTTCTTCGATCGGTTTTACATTTAATGTGCCCGCCATACTGCTTGATAAATTCAGCGTCACTTCTATAAACAAACGCACCATCGATGAAAGCTGGGATCCGGTATGGGGTGAAGTAAAAACGATCCGTAATCATTGTAATGAGATTGCCCTCAAACTGAAAACCACCAACGATATTGTTGTGATATTCATAGCCCGTGTTTTTGATGAAGGAGTAGGTTTTCGTTTTGAATTTCCTGATCAGCCTAATCTCAAACATTTTGTCATTGGTGAAGAAATGACCCAGATCGCCCTCACCGGCGATCATACCGCATGGTGGATACCGGGCGATTATGACACCAATGAATACTGGTACAACCAGACCAAATTAAGTGAGATCGATGCGGCCGGAGGAAAATTGAGTGCCGAGATCCATGCTAAAACCTTTTTTGATCGGAATGCGGTTCAAACACCGCTGATGATGAAAACAGCGGAAGGCTTGTACATCAATATTCATGAGGCGGCCCTGGTAAACTATCCGGCCCTGAACCTGGTACTGGACAAAAGCAATTTTACCTTTCATTCACACCTGGTGCCTGACGCTGTTGGAAACAAAGCCTACTTGCAAACGCCAACCCAAACACCCTGGCGTACCATCCTTATCAGCGATAAAGCGGCTGACCTCTTATCGTCTAAAATGATCCTTAACCTGAATGAGCCTTCTAAAGTTCCGAATACTTCATTCATCAAACCTCAAAAATTTGTTGGCGTATGGTGGGAAATGCATGTGGGAGTGAGTAGCTGGGATTATAGCGGCGGACAGGTAGGCAGCCAGCAAGCGACCAAGGTGCCCCATGGTGCCAATACAGCCAATGTAAAAAGGTATATCGACTTTGCTGCCAAAAATAATATCCAGTCTGTACTGGTAGAAGGATGGAACACCGGCTGGGAAGATTGGTTTGGGCAATGGAAAGAAGATGTATTTGACTTTGTGACCCCCTATCCCGATTTTGATATTGCCGAACTATCCAACTATGCGAAGAGTAAAGGGGTAAAGATCATCATGCACCATGAAACATCAGCCTCCGTGACCAACTATGAACGTTGGATGGATACAGCTTATCGCCTGATGAAACAATTTAATTATGACGCGGTAAAAACCGGCTATGTGGGACGCATCATTCCCCGTGGTGAACACCACGATGGACAATGGATGGTAAAGCATTTTGAACGGGTGGCAGCCAAAACAGCACAATATGGCATTATGGTAGATATGCATGAATCGGTTCGGCTGACAGGTCTTCATCGCACGTACCCCAATTGGGTGGCGAGTGAGGCCGCCCGGGGAAATGAGTTCAATGCCTGGAGTGTAGGTAACCCTCCCGATCATGAGACCATCTTACCTTTTACCCGTTTGATCGGTGGGCCAATGGATTATACCCCCGGCATCTTCAAGATCAAAATGAGCCATTATAATCCGGATAAAAAGGAACAGGTACATACAACCCTGGCCAAACAATTGGCTTTGTATGTAACCATGTATAGTCCTTTGCAAATGGCGGCTGACCTGCCGGAGAATTATGAAGCCCGTCCGGATGCCTTTCAGTTTATCAAAGATGTGGCTGTGGACTGGGATGATACACGTATCCTGGAGGCCGAGCCCGGTGAATATTTAACCATTGCCCGGAAAGGAAAGAATTCATCTGCCTGGTTCATTGGCGCGATCACCGATGAAAAACCACGGGATGTATCCGTTAAACTGGACTTTTTAACTGAAGGAACCAAATACCTGGCTACGATCTATCGCGATGCCTCGGATGCTCATTGGCAAAACAATCCCGAAGCCTACGCCATCGACAAAATGATCGTGGATTCGAAATCGGGTATGTGGGTTAAACTGGCTGCCGGTGGTGGTGCTGCCATCAGCCTGGCACCCGCCACACCTGAGCAGATCAAAGAATTTGGAACAAAAAAGAAGAAAAAGAAATGAACGTTCAAGAATATTGAAAGCTAATAGCCAATAGCTATTAGCTTTTAGTCTTTAGTATTAAAAACTGAAACGAAATTGCCAACATGAGTACAGTCGACCTACTCGGTTACTCCGCCTGCGCAGTTACCGCCCTCACCTTCCTCCCGCAAGTATTAAAAACCTGGAAGGAAAAATCCGCGGCCAATGTGTCGCTGATGATGTTTGTCATTGCCTTTATCAATGAAGTGATGTGGATCGCCTATGGGGTGATGAAGCAGGATAATGTCATCATCGTCACCAATGTCATCATGATCTCGCTTTGTTCTGTCATGATCTTTTTAAAATTGAAATAAAAGTAGTACGACCCGGCTTATGTGGAAAAACCTGTCCAGTTTCATCCGGCTCAGGCCTGTTTTTGCAGTCAGTGTATTACTGGCCTGTACCAGCCTGCTCTTTGGAATCTGGGTAGGCGCCATCCCGGAAATCAAAGTGCGACTGGGATTATCTGATGGCACACTGGGTTTATCCCTTCTCTTATCACCTCTTGGCGCTTTGACTGCTGTAGCATTATCAGGCAGATTGTTTAGCCGTATCGCGGTTGGAACCTGGATGGTTACTGGTTATCTCTCGCTGGCCTTGATCATGATCATGCTGGTCAATGCCCCCAATCTTTATGTCTTCTGGATCAGTTTATACCTCTTTGGCATCAATGGTTTTTTCAATGGGGTGTCGGTCAATACCACCATCAACGCGTTTGAAAAAAAATACAACCGCAAGTTGATGAGCACCAGCCACGCTTTGTATAGTATTGGCGGGGGCATCAGTACGGGACTAGTCCCTTTATTTGTAGCTGGCGGGTTGGGACCTACCTGGCAAATATTGATCATGGCCACGTTTGTGGCCTCAATTGTTTTTTTTAACCGAAAGCACTTATTGTCACATGATGAGATCATACATAGCCGGTCGGGATTGAAATTTCCATCGCTGAGTGTATTGAGCATATCTTTTATTTGTCTCGTGATCTTTATGTCGGAAGGTTGTGTCGCCGACTGGAGCGCCATCTATTTCCGCGAAGTGATTGGAGCCCCTAAGGAGTTATTAAGTCTTGGATACACCGGATTTGCTGTGGCCATGACGATAGGCCGGCTCAATGGAGACGGACTTGTTACCCGTATAGGAAGTAAGACCGTCGTTATCGGCGGAGCCTCCCTTGCAGCAGCCGGTTTTTTACTGGTGGTGCTTTCTTCATCTGCGGTGCCTGGCATTATCGGCTATATTCTGGTGGGGTTCGGTTGTTCCTGTATCGTACCGGTATTATTTAGTGCCTCAGGCAATATTCCCGGTGTAAAACCGGTGGATGGTTTTGCCATGGTCACCACCGGCGGGTTGATCGGTTTTTTAGCAGGGCCATCGCTGATCGGGTTTATTTCAGAGAAGACCAACCTGTCTTCCGGATTAATTTTACTGGTTTTTATGACCGCACTTGCGGCAGTTATCGCTTCACGAAGTAAATTGCTGGAGAATAAAAAAATGACAGGCACCAATTTAGAATACGATGAACCACTCTATTGACACGATCATATTTGACCTCGGTGGGGTACTGATCGACTGGAACCCCCGTTATGTTTTTCATGACCAATATTTTGAAAATCCGGAAAAAAGGGACTATTTTTTTACTCATATCTGTACCTCCGACTGGAATGAGGAGCAGGATGCAGGTCGTTCCATTGTAGAGGCCACTCAAATGTTGGTCAAAGAATTTCCGGATTGGGAATCCTCCATTCGTGATTATTATGGGAAATGGACGGATATGCTGGGCGGGCCTATTTCAGGTACTGTTGAATTGTTCAGACAGTTAAAGCAACAGGGACAGCACCGCACCTATGCATTGACCAACTGGCAGGCCAATCTGTTTGATATCGCCCTGGTACGCTATGATTTCCTGCATTGGTTTGATGGCCGGGTGGTAAGTGGAGAAGAGAAGACCCGAAAACCATTTCCGGAGTTCTATCATCGGTTACTCGACCGGTATTCGGTGCAACCACAACAAGCTCTTTTTATTGATGATAATCTTCGCAATGTAAAGGCCGCTGAAGACCTGGGCATTACGAGTATTCATTTTCAAAACCCGGAGCAGTTAAAAGAACAGCTCCGCTACCATCAAATCTTAACTTAACCAACATGAGCGAACAGGATGAACTGAACCAACCTACCCCGGAGCCGGGACTTTTTGACGACTACCTGTCACAACAACAGTATGTAGAGGCCACCATGGGTCAGCGTTTTGTGAATTACCTGATCGATAATCTGTTGATGCGTTTTGCCTTAAGTTATCTTACCAGCACGGTCGTTGGGGCGCTTCTGGGTATCCTCTTTCCGGAATACATGAACCGGATCATTGTTGAACAAACGAGTTGGGATCTTCTGGTCCTGAGTTATGCGGTAGCCATTGTCAATTATCTTTTCTATTATACCATTTGCGAGAAGGCATTTCGGGGATATACCTTGGGCAAATTGATCTCCGGCACTCGTGCTATTCGGGAGGATGGTGGAGAACTAACCTTCAAGGATGCGATATTGCGCACCCTTTCCCGTCTGGTACCGTTTGAAGTCTTTAGCGCTTTTGGTACAAGGCCCTGGCATGATTCATGGACGAAAACAATAGTTATTAAAGCCAGGTAAATAAAAATCTTATTCCTTAATTTTTTATTTCCCCCTACTCCAATACCGGCCGTAACCATTTCTCTGCCTCATCCAAATTCATGCCTTTCCGTTTTGCATAGTCTTCCAGTTGATCGCGGGAAATTTTTCCCAAGCCAAAATAGTGACTTTGCGGGTGGGCGATATACCAGCCACATACGGAAGCGGGTGGATTCATCGCGAGGCTTTCGGTGAGTTCAATGCCAATGTTCTCGGATACATTGAGGAGATCAAATAGTTTGATCTTTTCGGTATGATCGGGGCAGGCCGGGTAACCCGGTGCCGGGCGAATGCCCTTGTATTTTTCGCGAATGAGTTCTTCGTTAGTTAATTTCTCTTCTTTATCATAGCCCCAATACTCCTTGCGGGTACCCGCGTGGAGGTATTCGGCAAAAGCCTCTACAAACCGATCGGCCAGTATCTGGACCATGATCTTGTTGTATTCATCGTGGTCGGCTGCAAAACGGTCCACATGTTTTTTAGCGCCATGAATCGTTACGGCAAAGGCGCCCATGTAGTCGGTATGGGTACCCTGCGCAGGCATTACGAAATCTGCCAAGGAGAAATTTGGCTGACCCACGGCTTTTTTCAACTGCTGCCGGAGCATTTCCAATTTCACCTCACCCTTCTCCGTTTGCAGGGTCACAGTATCTTCATTATTGCTTAAGGCGGGCCAGAAACCAATGACGCCATCGGCACTAAACCATTTTTCGGCAACGATCTTTTTTACCAGGGCTTGAGCATCGGCGTAGAGCCTTGTTGCTTCCTGGCCAAAGATCTTATCGGATAATACTTCGGGGAAGTGACCGGGCATTTCCCAACCAATAAAGAAGGGACCCCAATCGATATATTCCGCAATGATACCCAGATCGGCGCCTTTTATCACCTTCACCCCATTCACCGCCGGGGTAGTTGGTTTGTAATTCTTCCAATCAAAATATTCTTTGGTCACTTTGGCTTCCTTGTAAGGGATCAGTGACCTGTTCTTTTGTTTGTTGAGGAACTGCTGACGGAGTTCATCATATTCCTTTGTGGTCTGACCAAGAAATGTTGATTTCTGGTCTTCACTCAGCAGGGTGCTTACGGCTGTCACACTTCGGGAGGCGTCAAGTACATGCAGCACTCCATGATCATATTGTGGCGCGATCTTCACGGCTGTATGCATCCGGGAGGTAGTGGCTCCACCGATCAGCAGGGGTTGTTTCATCCCCCGGCGTTTCATTTCATGGGCAACATGCACCATTTCATCCAGGGAAGGGGTGATCAAACCACTCAGTCCAATGATATCTACCTTTTCTTTTTCCGCGGTATCCAGGATCTTATCGGCTGGCACCATCACGCCCATATCAATGATGTCATATCCATTACAACCCAGAACCACACCCACAATGTTTTTACCAATATCGTGTACATCACCTTTTACTGTGGCCAATAAAACCTTAGCGGCTCCTTTGGCTTCTACGGATTGCCCACCACTTATTTCCAGGTTTCTTCTTTTCTCTTCTTTCTCTGCTTCAATATAGGGGGTAAGTACAGCTACTGATTTTTTCATCACCCGGGCGCTTTTTACTACCTGGGGCAGGAACATTTTACCAGCGCCAAAAAGGTCACCCACCACATTCATACCATCCATCAGGGGCCCTTCGATCACGGTGAGCGGAGCCGGGTATTTCTGCCGGGCTTCTTCTGTATCCTGTTCAATATAATCTGCAATCCCGTTTACCAGGGCATGCGTCAGTCTTTCTTCCACCGTGCCCTGTCTCCAGGCCTCATTTTTTACTTCTTCCTTGCCTTTGGCTTTTACTGTTTCAGCAAAAGCGATCAGTTTTTCCGTTGCCTCGTTGTTCGTATTGTTCCGGTTCAGGATCACGTCTTCACAGAGATCCCGGAGTTTGGGTTCAATTTCATCATATACCACCAACTGGCCCGCATTCACGATCCCCATATCCATACCGGCTTTAATGGCATGATAGAGGAAAACGCTGTGCATGGCCTCCCGTACATGGTCATTGCCCCGGAAGGAGAAGGAGAGATTGCTCACCCCACCCGATACCTTGGTCAAAGGCATGAGTTGTTTGATCTCACTGGTAGCCTGGATAAAATCAACACCGTAGTTGTTATGTTCTTCCAAACCGGTGGCTACTGCAAAGATGTTGGGGTCAAATATGATGTCTTGCGGGTCGTAACCCAGCTTCTTGGTAAGTATGGTATAGGCGCGGTGACAAATCTCTACCTTACGGTCTTTTGTATCGGCCTGACCTTTTTCATCAAAGGCCATCACGATCACGGCGGCGCCAAATAGTTTGCATATCTCCGCCTGTTGAATAAATTTTTCCTCTCCTTCCTTCATGGAGATGGAGTTCACGATGGCCTTGCCTTGTACGCATTTCAGTCCCGCTTCAATGATCTCAAATTTCGATGAGTCGATCATGATGGGGATACGCGCGATATCGGGTTCGCTTTGCACCAGGTTGAGGAAGGTGGTCATGGCCTGTACGCCGTCAAGAAGGGCGTCATCCATGTTCACATCCAGTACCTGGGCGCCGCTTTCCACCTGTTGGCGGGCTACGCTCAGGGCTTCTTCGTATTTGTTTTCCCGGATCAGCCGCGCGAATTTCTTTGAACCAGTTACATTGGTCCGTTCACCCACGTTAATGAAATTCGTTTCGGGGCGTATTTGCAGTGGTTCGAGTCCGGAGAGTCTTAGGTAGGGTTTGATGACGATGGTGTCCTGCATCAGGTGTTCTTTTTGATCATTAAGCCTTTGAGATACGAGAAATTGTTCACGATCAGGATCAGAATGGAGATCAGAAGTAGCGTTTTTTCCATGGTTTGATTTTTAATGCACTAATTCTTTTTCTACGATCGGAAGAGGTCTCGGCTTGATTTTCTTTACATGTTCGGCGATATGGCGGATATGATCGGGGGTGGTGCCACAGCATCCCCCAACAATATTGACAAATCCTTCTTGTGCCCAATCTTCCAGGTAATGACCGGTATCTTCCGGGGCTTCATCGTATTCACCCATGGCATTGGGTAACCCGGCATTTGGATAGGCGGATACATAACTGGAGGCGGTCTGGGAAAGTTCTTCAATATGCGGACGCATTTCTTTTGCGCCCAGCGCACAGTTCAGACCGATGCTGAGTGGTTTGGCATGCATCACCGAAGTATAGAAGGCTTCCAGCGTCTGCCCGCTCAGGGTACGTCCGGATGCATCGGTAATGGTGCCGCTGATCATGATCGGCAGTTCGGCTTTTTGTGCGTCTTTGAAATATTTTTTCACCGCATAGATCGCGGCTTTGGCATTCAATGTATCGAAAATGGTTTCGATTAGAAGGAGGTCAACACCTCCATCAACCAACCCCTTTACTTGTTCATAATAAGCTTCCACGGCCTCATCGAAGGTGAGCGCCCTGAAACCCGGATTGTTTACATCCGGCGATAGTGAGAGGGTTTTGTTCAAAGGTCCGATGGCACCGGCCACCCATTTGCCTTCGGCGGCCTTGTCAGGATGTTCAGCTCTGAATTCCTCCACAGCCGTACGGGCGCATTTTGCGGCTTCGATATTGATCTCGTAAGCCAGGCTTTGCATATCATAGTCCGCGAGGGAGATCTTCTGGGCATTGAAAGTGTCCGTTTCAATGATATCGGCCCCGGCTTCCAGGTATTCTTTGTGAATGCCCACAATGATCCGGGGTTGGGTCAGTACCAACAGGTCGTTGTTCCCTTTCAGGTCTGAAGGCCAGTCCTTGAAGCGTTCCCCACGGTAATCCCCTTCCGACAGCTTATGCCGCTGGATCATGGTACCCATGGCTCCATCAATGATCAATATCCTCTTTTCCAATTCTTTACGAATGTCCATACAATAGATTGACTATATTCTGGCGGCAGCCTCAGCGGTTAATTACTATAAACGAGTGGGAAACAATCAGGTAGGTGGTTCCTAACGCGTTTATTAGTTCTGATGAGGCCGAACAATAAACAAATCCGCCATTTGGGGCAAAGATAGCTTTTAGCAAGGGATTTTGCAAGGGGGAGGTTGGATGTTGGATGTTAGATGTTGGATGTTGGATGACAGATGACGGAGGACAGATGACAGACTTTCGGTCCTGGACTTCGGACCTCGGACCCCGGACCTCCGTCATCTGTCATCTGTCATCTGTCATCCAACCTCCAACATCCCCCTCCCCATCACCTCCCCCCCACATACGACTCCACCGGTAACCGGTTCTGGAGGCTTCTTGCCAATGTCATTTCATCGGCATATTCCAGTTCACCGCCAAAGGCAATGCCCCGGGCAATGGTGGTGATCCGGACAGGAATGCCCTGCAGCTTTTTCTGAATATAATAGATGGTGGTATCTCCCTGTATCGTTGGATTAAGGGCAAAGATGAGTTCGGCGCTGTTTTCTTTCTGTACCCGTGTTACAAGACTCTCGATGGTCAATTGATCGGGGCCCACACCATCCAGTGGAGAAATGACCCCACCCAATACATGATAAGTACCGTTGAATTGCTGGGTGCTTTCTATGGCAATGACATCCCGGATGGTTTCAACCACACAGATAATATCCTGCTTCCGCATGCTATTGGAACAAATAGAGCAGATCTCCGCATCGGATACATTATGGCAACGACGGCAAAAACGAATATCCTGCCGCATCCGGTTGATTATCTCACTGAATTGACCCACTTCCTCCTTCTCCTGTTTCAACAGGTGAAGGACCAATCGCAAAGCCGTTTTTTTACCAATGCCCGGGAGTTTGGCAAAAGCACTGACGGCGGATTCGAGAAGTTGGGAGGATAGCTGCATTACCTGGATTGGTTGATTTGGAGAATTGATTTTTAGGATTATTCTGGTTTCCTATCCATTTTTTCCAGGGCAAATTTCATCATTATTTAATAATTATCATCACCCCCAGGCACTCTTTCTACAAGATATGCGAAGTATTCAAAATTAATCCTCTCCATCCTCCTATCCCTTAATCCAGGTCAATTTCATTTTCCCAACTCGGCCGCACCACCAATTTCTCTTTCACCGGTTTTACGATCTCGGGTTGAATTCGTTTTCCAAAAAACTCTCCGGGATCCCATTGACCATTGTTGTTCCGGTCATAGAGCAGGGCGAGTTCATAATTGCCGGGCAGGAAGAGGGGGGTAAAGAATTCACCCTTGGCGAGCGAGGCTGATTTTACCAGTCTTCCACTCTGGCTGATAAGGACCACAGGCCGCTGCAGGCTGTCCGCATTTTTCAGCCGGATACGGAGCGAACCATATTCGGATTGACGCCGTGTCTGGAAGGTAAGCGTATCTGATTTTAATAATTGCTGCCCAAGGGTATCGGTTCCAAATTCTTTTTCCAAAATGATATTATACCGCGTGTCCTCCCGCAGATTGGTGATCAGGGTGGCTTTTTGTTTTAAGGTATCCAGTTCCCAGGTATATCCGGCAACGGGATTAAAGCTGGTATCCGTGCTGACCTTAACCAGGGTTGGGTCAAATGTTTTTAAGGGAACCGTGAATTGAAGCGAAAAGGGTAGGAGCAGGTCCTGTACCGCGCCTGTGAGCGAAGTGCCAAAGCGTAAACGGGCCACTTCGTTGGGTCTTGCAGGTGCCTGGGCTGCGGGTGAACTGGAAGTTTCCGGCGGCCTTTTGACAGCATAGGCATAAAGGGTGACTGACCTGGTAGAGTCATCATTTACTACCACCGGTGAATCGGCAAAGGCAAAAAGCTGTTCAGTAGAAAAGTATTTTCCAATACCATTATCGTCCTTTAGCGCATACACATGGTAAGTGGCGGGGGCAAGGTTACGGAACAGGAATTCCCCCTTCTTATCCACCCGGGTCATATACCGGGGCTTTTTATTGACCAGGGCCGAATCTTCTCCCGTGCGGTGAAGGAGTACAAATAGGGTAGAATCAACCCCTCCGGTTTCCGCCAGGATCACATTGCCCCTGAATTCGAGTGAGTCGAAGTATTGGCCAGTGGTGAAGACGTAGGTAAAATTTCTCAGTGGGTTACGCTCGTTGATGTCCTGAATCGCCCGCCCAAAATTGATGGAATAGGTGGTATTGGCCTCGAGTGTATCCTCCCATTTAACTGTCACCGTTTTCAGCTTCGATTCGATCTGGGGGTTTACTTCGGGAGTGGGGGAGACCAGCACATTTTTCTGTACTTCATTCAGCTCCACATACTCATCAAAGGTAAATGTGATGGTTCTTGTATTAAATCCCTTACTTGAGTCGGGTGGGGTCACACTTCTCAATACAGGGGGAAGTGAATCGCGGGGGCCGCCAGATGGGGGGATCATGTTGGCACAGGAACTGAGGACCAGGATTTTTGGGATGATTATAGAGATTAGCAGGATAGAAAATATCCATCCTTTAGGTAATCTACTATCAATAAAAGGGATCTTCATGATTCAGGTAGTGGAGTGCAAACTTACAGAATGGCCCACTCAATTAGCAGGGATTCCCCCATTTTAAGAAAACAATATAACCGCCATCCGTGTTCTCCGTGAAATCAACCTACTTCCCTCACGAACCCACACCAATGGCAATCCTCCTTCCCACACCCGGTATAGAAGTCCCGGTTTTGAATCTTCTCCCAGGTCTCTACGATCTGTTGGGTCACCGTGGTGATATCCGCGGGGGTGATTACTAATTTCTCCCTCCGGTATTGTTTCTTTTTATCCGGCTCAATAAAGTCAAATTCAGTGCTCACTACCTTCCAGTCCTTACTCTCGTAGTGGTCCACCAGGATTTTATAAAAAACCGCTTGTCGCCAATAGTCACCTCCGTTGGGTGATTTATCGTTCGGGGGTTGTAATTTATCTTTCGCGTTGTCGGGGTTGCCCGTCTTATAATCCACCACATTCACTGACTTGCCATCAAATTCTAGTTTGTCCAGTTTCCCCTTCAGCGGTACTCCTTTAACCACCACATTTCGGATATTTCGTTCAATGGCCACGATCTTGTTCCAACTACCACTGTATTTTTCATAATAGGCCGGGAGTATCTGATGCCCGTATTCGATGCGGCGGTCAAACTGTTCCTGGGTAAAACTCTCACGGTGGCGGTGCATATACCAATCGAAATCGGCCACAAAGGCCTGTACGGGAGGAAAACTGTCTTTTCCATCATCCTGCATTTTCCGAAAGAGTTGTTCCAGCGCATAGTGGACGGCTGAACCAAACTCGGTATTCTCATTTTTGGGAGAGGGAATACGGATCAGGTTGCGAAAATAAAATTCCAGCGGACAGTTCAGATAATTGTTCAGGGCGGTAACGTTCATGGTAAACTTATCCAGCATACGACCCACGACATCTTCATCGGCCTGTTCCCATTCCGGTGGAGGGGCATCGGAGAAGCGCAGGAGCGCGAACTCATCTTCCACCGCTTCATCGATCACCACTTTTTCCACAGGCAGGGTATGCCCTTCCAGCATTTCCGCAATGAAACGGGAAGGTTCCTGTTCTTTTCCGTCATTTTTAAAAAGGGAATAGGAGATATAGAGATGCTGTTCGGCACGGGTCAGGGCCACATAGAATAACCGTCTTTGTTCTTCTTCATCGGATTGTTTGGGTTGCGAAGAGAAGAGTGTATCAGGCAGTGAGAAATCCCGGTTGCCCCCTTTCTTTTTATCCCAGCTTTTTGCATTGACCCCCACCACAAAGACATGCTCAAATTCAAGTCCCTTGGAACCATGAGCCGTCATCAGGTTCACGCCTTTATCACTGCCACTCACCCGGGGCAGGGGCAGGCGAAGTTCTTCCTTCTCCATCAGGTCGGTCAGTTGTACCAGATCGAGAAGGGTCATGCGCGGTGCTCTCCGGTTTTCTTCCTGTATGAAATCAAACAGTGCCGAGATCACTTCCAGGTCCTCATGTTTATTCGGACTTTCCACAACCTTTTGCAACAATCCCGTGCTGCGTATCAATTCTTCAAACAACTGTTGCAGCGTGATATTGGAAACGGCACCGATCAATTTTTCCAAAACGGCGCTTGCATTCCTGAGTGGTTCCGATAATCCCGGGGTAAAAAGGTCACGACCCGGTTGTCCTGCTTTTTCACTTAATAAACGGCGAATGGAAGTAGGGTCTTCAGAAAATTTCTTTTCAGATACTTCAATACTCAGCTTCGCGATCTCGATCGGGGCGATCCCAAACCAATGATAATGGAGGATCTCAAAAAGCAACTCATCGCCACCGTAGGGCGTATCATGTTCCGCGGCAAGGTAGCGGAGCATGTTGAGGATCTTTCTGGCCAGGGGTATCTCAAATAGATTCTGGCTGCGCTTGGTGTACACCGGAATGCCCTTTTGACGCAAAAAAGCCGATAGCTCATCCCCGTATTTATTCTCCCGGTAAATGATACCGATACGCCCCGGGTTTACCCCTGATTTCACCAGTTTTTCCACCTGTAGTGTGATCCCGATCATTTCGTCCCTTATTTTTTGATATTCAAATAAGAGAGGGGTATGGGTCAATTCCCGGATCTTTTCGTTGGCAGAAAGCAGGTCCTTGCTCAACCCATCGATCTTTTTCACTAATCGTTCTTCATTCCGCTCGATCAGGTTTTTGGAAACATTCAGGATCGGTTGCGTGGAGCGGTAGTTATTGGTGAGGACCACCGTGCTCAGCGCTTCGCGGTATTGCTGCGCAAAATCAAGCATATTCTCCACGTTGGCACCCTGAAAACGGTAGATACTCTGGTCGTCATCCCCTACCACAAACACATCGGGTTTATCCCAGTAATTGATCAGCAGTTGTACGATCCGGTTTTGTGTACCACTGGTATCCTGGTACTCATCCACCAGGATATACTGGTATTGTTCCTGATAATTCGCCAGCAGGTTCTTATTCGTTTCAAAGGCGCGGATCACCCAGTTGATCATATCATCAAAGTCATAGCGGTTCTTTTTCCGCATCAGTTCCTGAAAGCGGTCAAATTCCCGGATAGCGGCTTTCAGGGTCTCCATTTTTTCTTTCGCCTCATCAATCAGGTGTTGCTTGGGGTCGCCGGGATTGAACTCCTTGTATTTTCGCTTATATATAAATTCATCCCGGGTGGGCAGGGAGCTGATATATTCATCAATTCGTTCCAGCATAAAGGCCGGTGTCCAACCCTCCCGCTTCATATCACTGAATAATTTCTGAAGGCGGGTGGCCTCAAAATATACATCGCCCCGGTAACGTTTCAGGGGATTGTTTTTGGGCAGGCTATCGATCAGCTCTTTGAACATAGCTGCTTTCTCCAGGTCCGAAATAGGATCGAGGGCCGTTTTTTCAAAAAGGTTGAGGTTTTCCTGAATCACATCATTGCAAAAACCATGAAAGGTAGAGATGGTTACTTTGTATGAGTCAGGTCCAATGAACTGGAGCAATCTTTTGCGCATGGCCACTACCCCGGCTTCGGTATAGGTAAGGCAGAGAATATTCTCCGGACGCGCATCTGTATCCAGCAGTATCTTACCGATCCGGCTGGCCAGGATCTGTGTCTTTCCCGTACCCGGCCCTGCGATCACCATCACCGGGCCTTCAATGGCATCCACGGCAACACGTTGCTGCGGGTTCAGCTTCTGGTATTCCTCCTTGAATTTTGCTTCCAGCTTTTCTTTTTGGTACATCTAAACAATTTCTCCTGGTTATAGTTATTGGTGTAATCTGCGAAATCAAAAAATATGGCCACGTACAATCTCAAGACAACCCAGTTCATTCCCATCACCCTCGATGTGGCCTGGGCCTTTTTTTCCAACCCTGCAAATTTACAATCCATTACCCCGGCCCGAATGAATTTCCGGATCATTTCCCGGCACCATGGGGATACCATGTATCCGGGGCAAATTATTGAATACAAGGTAAGCCCTTTGGGGGGCATCTCCATGTACTGGATGACCGAGATCACGCATGTACGGGACCGGACTTATTTTGTGGATGAACAGCGTTTTGGGCCTTATTCCCTCTGGCATCATCAGCATCATTTCAGGGAAGTACCGGGTGGGGTGGAAATGACGGATATTGTGCATTATAAAATTCCCCTTGGGTTTATTGGGGATTGGGCCAATCGTTTATTTATACGGAAGCAGTTGGAGGATATTTTTGCCTATCGGGTGAAGCGGGTGGAGGAGATATTCGGGTAATTGGGTTTAATCGCCAAGGCGCTAAAATCTCTCAAAAAGAAGTATTAGTTTTGCCCCCGAACCGATTATCATGAAAATAAGGCTCGAAATTATCAGCCTCCTCCTGTTTCTGACTCCACTTCTTTCTAAGGGGCAAACTCTTCATTCCTTTCTTGAAGATGATTCGGTTAAGCGTCAACTATTACTCAACGAATCACTTGTAAAAAAAGAGGCCGCCATCAATGGTGCAGGCAAGACCTATGCGGAGGATTACAAACGCATTTATAAAGATCAGTTTACCGAAATCGAGAAATTCTGGAAAAGCGCAAGCCCGGTTACGGAAAAATTGTCCTATGAATACCTGCAAAAACTGGTAGATAAACTGGCCAGTGCCGAACCTGCCCTGAAAGGGCTTGATTTGCGGGTTGTTTTTTCCCGCGATTGGTGGCCCAATGCCGTCAGCATGGGCGATGGTACCCTGGCGCTGAATGCCGGACTAGTGTATTACATGCAATCGGAAGCTGAACTGGTCTTCGTGCTGGGTCATGAGATCGCGCATTATTACCTGAAACATACACCGGAAGCCATACGTAAGATTGTGGAAACCGTGAACAGTGATGCTTTCAAGGCAGAACTGAAGCGAATAAAGGCTCAGGAGTATGGCGTGAACCGCGAGTTTGAGAAGTTTGTCAAACAACTCACCTTCAATACCCGTCGTCATGGACGTGATAAAGAAAGCCAGGCGGATGCTTTTGCGATCGACCTGATGATCAAGGCCGGATATGATCCGGGAGCAGCCCGGCAAACCCTTTTATTACTTGATAAGGTGGATGACACCCTGTTCCTTGACCCCTCCGGGGCAATGGTAGAAAAAGTATTCAATCTGCCAGATTATGCATTCAAAAAGCGATGGACACAGAAAGAGTCTGTGATCTTTGGCGAGATGACGGAGGAGGTGGATGTCAAGGTGAAAAAGGAGGAGGATTCCCTCAAAACACATCCGGATTGCATGGTACGGATCAGTCAACTGGAGCCCCTGCTGGCAAAATATCCTGGGAATGGGAAAACCTTTCTGGTCGATTCTGTTTATTTTCACCAATTGCATCATGACCTTTATTACGAGATCATGGAAGGGTGTTACCGGAATGATCAGTTAGGCAGGAACCTCTATTATGCCTTGCTACTGCTGGGAAAGGAACAGGATAACAAAACGGCCATTTATACTATTGTCAGGGCCTGGAATGATGTCTATCTGAATCAGAAGGTACATAAACTCGGGTTAAAGGTGGATACCGAGGACAAAACCTATCCATCCACCTACAATAATCTGCTTCGAATGATTGGCCGGATCAAATTAGACGAGATACTGGCGCTCAATACAGCATTCTGTAAAAAATATTATGAACAGATGAAGGATATACCGGCCTTCAAGACTGAATTAAAACGACTTTACGAATTTAAAAAAGAGAGTGATCTCAATAAATAAAAAGCACAACATGAAAAAGGGAATATTTGCCATTTTTTTATTGGCCCTGTTCGGTATGAATTCCGCCAAGGCCCAATTGTCCGCTATTGAAAATGTGTACAAGATTAATATTCGAAACACGGATGCCATTAAAGAGGGAAGCGAGGTAAAGGGATATTATTTCTTTTATGCCAGTGATAAAGTGGATAAGCAGAACTATGAGTACACCCTTCAGATTACGGATGATAATTTGAAAAAGCTGAAAGAGGTCAAGTTTGTGGATGATAAGCGGGTGAACATGCTGGAGTCGTCTTTTAATGGCACCGATCTGATTTTTCTTTTTTACAATAAAGAGGACAAAACGCTTGATTACCAGGTTTACGGAGCGGACGGCAAAAAGAAGTTTAATTATATGCGCCAGCTAACCAATAAAGAGAAGCGCTACCTGGCGGCAACCTATTTTGTCAACAACAATGATGAGAACAACTTCAAAGGGCTTTATCCGATAGATGGCCTTGGCTTTATATCCAATATGCCCAGCCGGGAGGACCGTGACTATACTTTTCAGATCGATTTTTTCAGTAGTGATAAGAAGAAGCAGTGGACCTATATTCCCACAGAGGATGCCAAGAAGTTTGTAGGCGACTATCTGGGGTATAGTAACGGAGTGGTGTATATCGAGGTGCTGAAATATTCAGGGGCGCTTGATCAAAGACCCGAGTCAACGATCATTGGCCTTTCACTGGAGAACGGGAAGAAGTTATTTGAAATATCCACCGATTCAAAATATCGTTTCTACCCATCCACCATGTCGGTATTGAATGAAGGAGAGGCTTATATCTATGGTGAGTTTTTTGATCTGAATGACAATATCATGAAGGCCAAGTCGAAAGGATTTGGTTTCTGGAAGGTGAGTGCTACCGGCAAGATCGAGTCGGAGAAGTATTGCTCTTGGAGTCTTGACCTGGGGAAATTCCTGGATGTAAATTCCAAAGGAAAGATCGATGAGATTGGGTATATGTTTCTTCATAATATTGTTCAGGTAGAAGATGGCAGCATATACGCCATTGGCGAAGGATATAAGAAAGTGGCCAGTGCACTTGGTATTGCCAGTACTATTTTGGGTGGTGGTAATAGTCGTCTGAGTACCACCAAGATCAGGATCACCGATATGATCTTTATTAAGTTTGACAAGGATTTTAATGTTAAAGAAGCGAAGATATACGACAAAAATTCCAATGGCATAGAGTTGCAAAGCGGGTACGATTTTGTCAGCACTCCATTGTTGGGTAAGATGATCAAGTACACCTATGGTGGTTTTGACTATGCTTATACCCAGGTAAACAAAGACAAGACCGCCTTTAGTGTATGTTATTCAGATTTTGTGCGGGAGAAAGGTTATCGTGGGGGTACCTTCAATTCGATCAGTTATTATGAAGGCAAGATCACTACCGACAAGATCAATACCAAGTCAGATGCTTCCCGTTCCCTCATATTGCCGGGCAAGCAGGGTCAGGTGCTGATAGTGGATTACTACCGGAAGGAGAAGAAGCTCGACATGCATTTTGAGAAACTGAATTAATTGAAAGATTGAAACCACAAAGCCACAGAGGCGCAGAGAATATTAATTCTCTGCGCCTCTGTGGCTCTGTGGTTAACCAATTATCCAGGCATCCTTGTAATATACTTCTCGATCTGTTTGATCTGATCCACGATCTGTGGGGTGGTAGGTTTTAATGCTTTGGCTTTCCGGAAAAAGTCTTTTGCCGCCCTGAATTCCCGTTTGTTCATCATCAGGCTGCACATTTGCAGATAGGCTGTGGCTTCGTTCTCTTTATCCGGCAGACCCGCCCGGATGGCATTGCGGATATAACTTTCCGCCTGTTTCAGGTCATTTTTTTGCATGGAGAGTAGTCCCATTTGCAGCAGACTTGCCCCTTCCGCTTCCTTCATCGGCATGCCGAGCGAGAGTCCCTTTTTCATGTGCTTTTCTGCCCCTTCAAAATCCTGCTTCATCATGGCCAGGTTCCCTTTGAGGGTGTAATAGACGGAGCGAATGGGTTTATACAGCAGGTTGGGGAATTTGATGCTACCGATCACCTTTTCAGCGGCTTCGATATCACCCGATTCCAGGTGTTCCTGGATCAGGCGGAGTGGTCCGAAGAAGAAATGGCCCAGTACCAGGATCAGCCCTACAAAATACAAGGGAAAAGCAGGCCAAAACCCTGAAAAATAGTTCGTTACGCCACCAAATACGATCAGGAGGATACCCAGTTGGAGGCGGTATTTGATTAAGAGATTATAAAACTTCATGGCGCGAAAATACGACCAGGATTTTAACCTTGATTGGGGGATTTTCAGGATTATGCGATTTTCTAGGAATCCGCAGATCAATTATTGAATAAATCGGGACAATCAATCCAGATAATCCTTCCATCCTAAAATCCTGGTCTGTCTGTATTAACCTCTACCCAATACCCATCCGGGTCCTGCAACCACAGTTGTTTCACCCCATCCACCCTCGTGGTAATCGTATTCGGTTTTCCGTCCCAATCTTCCCAGTTTAGCCCAGCTTTTTTCAATTTTTCCACGACGACCTCTATCGAAGGCACCGAGTAGCAGGTATGTTGGCTTTTGTAGTATTCTTTCGGTCCCGGGGCGCCGGAGATGATATGCAAGGCACTACCCGGGCCGGTGCTCAGCCACACATGTTTTCCGTCATGAAAAGGTTCGGGAATGGTATCCAGTCCAATGATATCCCGGTAGAAGGCCGCGCTTTTTTCCAGGTTGGTCACATAGATAGCGGTATGGTTCAATCGGGTTTTAGCCTGTTGTGCCTGTGTTCCCGAGGCCAGCAGCCCCAGGGTGACAAGGGATAACCATCTTTTCATGGTGGTTGGTTTTTGTTGAAAGATAGGGAAGAATGGGGTATTTTTGCGGCCCTTGGTCCCGTAGTTCAATGGATAGAATAGAAGTTTCCTAAACTTTTGATACAGGTTCGATTCCTGTCGGGACTACTAAATTAATACCAAGAGATATTTAAGATAATCGGCGCTAATTTACTTTTCAAAAATTTTTACTACCCCTCATCATAAACCACCAACACATCAAAACTAAACTGCTCAACAGAACCCAATAACTCCAAAGTTACTTTCAGAGGGTAATGAACCTCATACAGGTCATCAGATGTCAGGGATTTTGGGATGCTAATAGGTTGCGACAATGTAAATACCGGCTGAAACAGGTACGGGTTATTAAATCCTGAAAGCGTATAAGGCTGCTTGAAAATACTTCCCTTATTGGTGGTGATTGTTACCTGCATGTATAAACCGTCCTGAATGAGTTTAGCTGCCCACTCATCAGGTTTCACCCATTCAAATTTTGGAGAAAGAATGATCTTCTTTATATTGATAAAAGAGCTATCATTTTTCAATAAAAACTCCTTGCTGCGTTCAGCATCAGTAAATTTCATAAGCAGATCCTTTTTAACTGTTACTACTTCATCTATCGAATAGTTGGTTCCTGCTCCTGTGCCATGCTTTTGCAAAAGTTTAGATGCCACCATATCCGATAACAGCCTTTTAATAGTAGGTAAAGGAATGTCGAGCTTTTCAGCAATCTCACCTGATTTGGCTCCGGGATGATTGTCTATAAACTGATAGATTTTTCTTTCCCTGGGCGACATCCTCGAAGCGACATTTTGTGTATCCAGTTTTTTCATCAACAACCCCTGGATATTGGCGAGGCAATCCAAAAAGAAAAGTACCCAATCATGAATATCTTCTCCCGGCCTTTGCCGTTGGCAATTCATCAAAACACGATAATATTCTGATTTCCGGCTTTCAATTTCATGTTCAAAGCTGACATACTCAATCCATGAATATCCCTGCCTGAGCAAAAGCAGTGTTGCGAGCAAGCGGCTCAACCGGCCATTGCCATCTTGAAAGGGGTGTATGCTTAAAAAGTCATAAACAAACGTTGCTGCTCTCACCAATGGGTGTGCTTCCGTGTCGGTCTTATACCATTCAAGCAGGTTGCGCATGGCTTCTTCTGTTGCCAGTCCGGGTTCGGTGGTTTTGAAAATTGTGTATTTGCTGTCATCCGGGTTGGTGGCCTCTACTTCATTGCTAACCTGTTTATAGCCTCCTTTATGCCAGGCATCCTTCTCGCTATATTTCAGTAGGAGATTGTGCAGATTTTTCAGGTTGCCTCCCGTGATCTCAATATCCCGGTAAGATTCGGAAACCAGGTCGAGCGCCTCAAAATACCCGGCCACCTCTTGCTGATCCCGCTCTTCCAGCTTCGAAATCTCCAGATTCCTGATCAGTGCTTCGACCTCATCATCGGTCATTTTCGACCCTTCTATACGAGTGGAGGCGCCGATACTCCTGACCGTAGCAATGGACTTGAGTTGACGTAGGGTTTGCCCTTCCCGACGCTCAATACCTGACCAGGAGCCGCCAAAACGGTCTATAACGCTGAGCTGATTAATGAGCTTCCAATCAGGGGCAAGCTTGAAGGTGTATATCTGCGGATTCATAATTTAATGATACGAAATGATACGCAAATATCCGACCCTGATCCGACATTTCCAAATAAATTGATACGAAATGATACGATTATGTTCGATTATAATACGGTCGTTCCGAACCCGGAAAGCGTTTGGGCCTCCAGATTCGGAACGACTACAACGTACCAAACAAGGAACGCAAGACTATTTTCCTTTTTTCCCGGCTGGTTTAGGATTCATTTGATGTCCCCTGTTACCCTGGTTTTGGGAATATTGCTTGTTCGTACCGGGTGTGCCTTTGTTGCCGTTTTGCTGATTGGCACTGTTATCAGCAGGCTTAATTGCTTTTGCCATTGTTTAATTTTTTGTAAAACTATGAAGCCCGGTAATGATCATGTGAATTTCCTGTGGAGGAACATCACTTACTTATTGATTCTCATCCATTCGCCGCAGACGTACTGGTGGAGAAGGCATCGAAAAAACTGAAAAATCTTTCGGTCTCTCCCGGGTCCAAAATTGCCTTTTTATTATTAATCCATTTTTCTCTAAGTCGGAAACCTTAGATTCCCGTTTCGGAAACGAATTGAGCTGCCTGTTGATGAGTTCAACACGCTCCTGAAAATCATGGATGGTTTTGCAATCCTTATAGGTTCCTGTAAAAAAACGGATATACCGGCCAGGTATTGCCGATGGTGGGGAATTTTATAGTCGTCTGCCGGAACTGCTGCCTGGCTTTTTGCTAAATTTAAATATTAAGAACTAAGGCTGGGCTTTATTCATCAAACCCCGAACCTAAGTACGGCAGAATTACCGCTGTTGATTGCTCCAATGTCAAGCCCCACTATTGGCAATGCCAATGTTGGCTGCTGGCTTATCTGTTACCGCTCTTATTCCATATCCAATAAAAGCCAATAAAGATAAACAGGCTGCACCAATAAGAAATGGTAAATAAGGCTCCCAATTCAACGTAAGTTCAGCTATGCTTTTTATGCGAAAGATAGTCACCAATCCTTCTAACTTTTCTTTTTTGAAAAGATATATCATCAGTGCCAACACCCCGACGAGAGAAATAACATACGATAACATCACGATATTTTCCCGGGCATTGTTTGCCTTTCTTTTTTCAGCCAACACTCCAACACGCTGCATGATATTGTCTTCTACTTGTTTTTTGTTCATGGCAATATTCCTTTTTCATTTACTAATAGTTTTTCAAGTACTTCCTGCAGTTTATTACGGGCACGGAATATTCTAACTTTTACTGCTGACAGACTCCATCCTGTAAGTTGCGAAATTTCCTTTTGCTGCTTCTCCTCCATGTAGAATAAAGAAAGTGCAAGGCGGTCATCCGGATTTAATTGTGTAAGCGCTTCATGTACAAATTTTTCCTGCTCTTCACGTTGGGTTAACTGACCGGGTATAGTAAAATCAGCCAGTTCATCAAAGTCATATTCAGACCCATAAAGATTTACCGATTTTTTGTAACTCTTTGTTTTTTCTAAATGGTTAAGGGCTGTATAATATACAATGCGAAACAACCACGTTGAGAATTTAGATTTTCGCTGGAAACTGGCAAGAGATAAAAATGCTTTTATAAAGGCATCTTGTGTAATCTCCTGCGCATCTTCATGGCTTTGGCAAACGGAAAAGGCAGTACGATAGGCCAGGTTGCTATGCCGGTCTACCAGGTGACGGAAATCTGTCACATTTCCTTTCAATACAGAAAGGACGATTGCTTCATCGTTCTGTTTGTCCATGTGCTTATTAGACAAGAACGCTTCCCGTTTGGTTACATGCTTCCCGATACTGAAAATGTAACCTTTGGAAATAACTTCCTGTCAAATGATATGAACGCAAAATTATAAAATATGGAATCTTCCCTGATAATTATTACACTAATCATCGCAATAACATTGTTGCTTTGCTTGCGGCAATATTTTCAATTCAAGGAAAGAAAAGCAATGATAGAAAAAGGATTGGACCCTGCCTTGGTAGATGTAGCCACGCAAAAAAAAACCGGAAAATCATTTTTATATGCAGGTATTATGTTGTTGGGTATTGCACTGGGGATACTCTCAGGAATTCTTATAGCTGGCTGGCTTAATATTCCCGGAGAAACCAAGGAATGCATCTTACTGTCTGTAATCGTTTTTACAGGGCTTTCCTCCTTTATATGCTATTTGCTATCGCGGAATAAGCACGCCTGACAATTATTTCTCAACCATTACAATGATGATTATAAAAATGTCCGATACAGGACCAGGCCTCGCCTTGCCTGCTGTAAAATATATTACTAATACAACAAATTTTCACAAATGAAATGGCTTTTATTCTTCATCCCTTTAGCATTGGCTCTAACATCTTACGGGCAGCAAAACAATGGTGCTGTTGCAGGTAAAGTGGTTGACTCGCTTTCCCAAAAACCGCTTACGTTTGCTACAGTATCTGTTTTCTCAGCCGAAGACACTAGTCTTGTTACCTATAAACTAACGGGAGATCATGGAGATTTTCGTATTACAAAACTTCCTGCTGGGCTATATCTCAGGATAATTATCAGTTTCTCCGGCTATGCGGTCTATCGCCAAAACTTTAGTTTGAGGGAAGGCGAAGTATTAGAACTTGGCACCATCAGCCTTGCTGCCGATGTAAAAAGTTTAAATGAAGTATTGGTTACTGCAGAAAGGCCGCCTGTAATCATTCGTAATGATACTATCGAATTTAATGCTTCTTCTTTCCGCACATTGCCAAATGCATTGCTGGAAGATCTGCTGAAAAAAATGCCTGGCGTTGAAATAGACAGACAAGGAAACATAATGGTAAACGGTCGGGCAGCTAACCGTATACTGATTGATGGGAAAGCATTTTTCGGGAATAATCTTGCGATGGCAACACGCAATCTGCCTGCAGATGTGATTGATAAAGTGCAGGTGATGGACGATAAGGAAGAGATAGAACGAAACATCACAGGAAACCTGACCAATACGGGACAGGTAATTAACCTGACCTTGAAAAAGAGTATAAAGAAAGGTTGGTTCGGCAAACTGTATGCAGGCGTTGGCACATCTGAAAGATATGAAGCAGGAGGTATCGCCAGTGTTTATCGTGATACCCTTCAACTCAGCCTTGTGGGTTTCAGCAACAATGTAAACAGAAGCAGTTTTACATTCAATGAAGTGCAGGACATTGGCGGCTTTAACAGGAGCGGCATCACCACAACAACCGTAAACCAGCGTGCAGGTATAGGCGGCTTTGCCATCAACGGGCTTTCTTTTGGCGGAACAGAAAATGGTATTTCAAAAACAACAGGTGGTGGTATTAATCTTAATCATGCGCCTACGAAAAATAAATCTTTTTTTGTTCAGTACCTGGGTGGCCTGCTTGATAATACACTTGAAGAAAGGCGTATTCTGAATGAATACCTTTCCGATACTATCATAAATTCCAATTCATTTTCCTCCACCAAAAAGTCGGCAGCATCCCATGGCGTTAGCGCCGGTGCTAATTTGAAACTAAATCCACTCACCACTTTATCGTTACGGGCAGGATATTCGCAACTTGCTGCACAGGAAGATGGAGCTGTTATGTTGGATATAACAACAAATAAGTCGGGAAACATCAGCAAAGGAGACGGAATACGATTGAACAGACCTGATGTAAAAGCATATACGCAAAACATCTTTCTCACTCGTCAATTTTCGGCGAAAGGCAAGGTTTTGAATGTATCCAGTTTTCTTACAACAAGAAAGAGTAACCAGGAAATCACAACTGAAATGTTCAACGAATATTTTATCCCTTATTATCAAAGTAAACAGTTCAACCAGCTTGCAGCAAACAATCAGCAAAACCTGCTCACCAATTTCAACGCAAATTTTACCAATGCAGTGTCCGAAGCCTGGTCGTTTCGGGTCAATGCCTTTTTAGAGTACAATAATGAAAAACGTTTCCTTGACTTTTTTGATAAAAATGGTTCCCACTATAACCAACTGAACATAGCAAAAAGCAGCATGACTTCCAGAGAACAATTCAAGATAAATCCATCGATTTCCTTTTCATGGAAACACAAACAATTAATGATAATGGGAGCTTTGGGAGGCTTATGGCAACCAATCACTAATAGTTTCGGCAAACGTCATCCATCACAACAGTCAACAATAACAGCACTACTCCCCGAAATTTTGGTTACCCGAAAACGCTTCTCTCTACAATATGCCGCTTCTGTTTCTTTGCCTTCAATTGGCTATCAGATACCTGTTGCGGACAGCACCAATCCATTCCAGATCATCTTTGGTAATACTAATCTTCGTCCGACAAAGCGACATTCTATACGGTTCAATAACACTGTTTATCGGACGTCGAGCCGCATCAATTATAATTATTTCACGAACCTGGAATTCCTGAATAATGATGTCGTGTTAGACCGTATCATAAAGAGCGACGGATTGCAGGAAATCAAGCCTGTTAATACAGATGGCAATTTGGTTTTCAATAGTGGCGCTGGTATTGGTAAAGAATATAAAACGCAGGATGTTCAAATAAATTTCAGAATTCAAACAAATGTAAACCTGGAAAGGCGAAAACTATACGTCAACAATACTTCGGGTAATGTTACCACATTCCAGATCGGCCCTTCTGCCAGTGTTGGATTAAACTGGAAAGATTTAATTGAATTCAGGCCGATGTATAGTGTTAGAATGACCAGAACAAATTATACCAATTCTTATTTCACCAACTTGCAGGTGCTAACTCATATACTCGACAATGAACTAATAATCCGTTTTCCCAAAAACATAGTCTGGGAAACGAATGCTCTGTACCGCTATAATAGCGAAGTGGCTCCTGGCATACCGAAAAGCGGTTTATACTGGAATGCGGGACTAACATTTCTAATGTTACCGAAACAAGCAGGCATGGTTCGCTTTCACGTTTATGATATGCTGCGCAGTAACAATGGCGTGAGCCGAACAACATCGCAGAACCAGCTTATCGATCTGCAGACTAATGTGCTAGGTCGTTATGCAGAACTTTCGTTCGTGTATAATATTCGTAACCTTGCTGCAAATAAAAAAGCGGGAGGAAGAGAACCGTTATTGAAATTATAGCTATTTCTTTTCTGTTTCTACTAAATTTTTCAGTTCAATTTTCACTGTCAGCCGTTCGCTTGCAGCAAACGTTACCGTTGCCGAACTGATGTCAGCCCCGTTTGAAATCCGCTACCGGGTACAATCTGTTTTACCTTGTCTGTATTAACAAAGAAATTGTCGAGGGAAAGAAATTGCTTTTGAGTCGCCGCAGGTATCATGAGATAAGCCGGCGCTCCCCAAAACTCGTAGTCATTCTTTTTCCGCCAGGCATTGTAGAGGAATTCTTGAACTTTTGGCGCATTCTCCACCGGGTGCAATTCGGCATAAAATCAGTTGCTAAAGTGATCATGAAAGATATCAAATTTTTTTGGTTGAATTTTTAAAGTCTGGCCATTTCACATCAAAAGGCTTTTTTTGCCATACAATAGAGCCATCTTTAAGCAAATGGTAGTGCTGTGATATAAAGATATTCAGATGATGAACCTGATTAGGGTAATCTGATTTGTAAATAGCTGCTGAATTCATTCGTCGGTTAGATAAAAAGCTTATTCAATTGTTCCTGGGTATAATTTCCCTCAGCACCTTTTTTCGTTATAAAATACTCGCACATGGTGGTATTACCAATATTGAAAATACTTTGTATCCCATTTCCTATTGTTCCCAAATAAGATTCACTCGGTTTTTCGTTGACCGTTATGTCTTTTTCTTTTGTCAAAGTATAAACCGACCTGCCTTCATATATTCCGAGAAAAAGTACTTTGTAATGGAGGAGAAAATTCTTATTCACTCTCGACATTTGAATGAGAATGCAAAGAATATTTTTCGATTAGAAGCAGGCATAACTACATAAAAAAATCATGTACATTTTTTTTATACGTTTCACCAATGGGAAGATTTCTGTTTTGTATTAAAATTTGATTGCCTTCCCTGCCAAGTATATTTTTCTTGGCAACCACATACGATTGATGGATTCGTATAAACTGATTTTTAGGTAGTTCTTTTTCCACTTCTTTAAGAGTCATTAATGTTGTGACTTTGGAATCTTCCAGCACAAAATTTATATAGTTTCCCATACTTTCAACATATAAGATTTTTTCAAAATCAACTTTTACGAGTTTATTCCTTATCCCTGTTTTTACAAAAATGAATTCCTTTTCAGATTTAAATGTATGTACTGTTCCACTTTCATTTTCAATAATGCGACTTACTGCCTTCAAAAACCTTGGAAAAAGCACAGGCTTCAACAAATAATCGACCACATTGTGTTCGTAGCCATCTAAGGCATATTCCCGGTAAGCAGTGGTGAGAATTACTTTTGTTTTTTCATTGAGCAGGCTCAGGAATTGCAAACCTGTAAGCCCCGGCATTTGAATATCTAAAAAAATCAAGTCAATATGATTCAATTGAATATAAGTACAGGCTTCAACCGGATTTGTAGTTGCCAGTTTTATTTCAAGTTGTGGTACTTTGGCAATATGAGCTATTAAAATATCAATAGCATGCCGTTCATCGTCCACTATTATACATTTTAATATCATTGTGCAGCTATTTTTAAATGAATACGAAAGGTGTTTTCAGACTCCGAGATTCTTAAAAAATACTTATTTGGGTATACTAATTCAAGCCGCTTTTTTACATTTTCCAGGCCAATTCCATTTGATTCGTCTTTGTTTATACTGCCTATTTTATTCTCGGTTATAAACTCGATGCCGTTTTCTACATTTAATTGAAAATTGATTGGGGCTTTCAGATCACCATGTTTAAAAGAATTTTCCACAAATGTAATCAACAACATTGGAACAATTTTCACCTGGCTCACATCCCCTTTTACTCCAAAATTCACATTCGTTTTATTGCTGAAGCGGAGTGATTGAATGTCAATATAATTTTGAATATGGGCTATTTCTTTGTCAATAGGCACCATTCCTTCTTCATCTAGGGGCTCATCTAATGAATACCTGAGAATTTCAGATATTTTGCCTACCAATGTGGCTACATCTTCGGATAGCGGTAATGTTTTAGAATACAATAAACTCAAAGCGTTGTATAAAAAATGTGGATTGATTTGGTTTTTAAGCAAAGTAAGTTTGGCATCCGCACTTTCCTTTTCTAGCAATCTTTTGCTTTGTTCACTCTTAATAACTTCCGAAGCATAATGATAGGCAAAAGCAACACCAACAAATAAGATATTATAACGAAACTGCACCCAAAAGGTAATGCGGTCAACAGGCCAGTACAAATCAATTGCAAATACTCTTATAAAGAGTGGTCTTAAAAAAACCGCAGCAATGGATAAGGCAGATGTGATAATGACTGTTTTTAAATTAATATGCTTACCGAGGTAGAATGGGAAAACCCATATTGTAAGACTATAAAAAAGGAAGAAAGCCGGAACTACATTGGATAAACTTTTTAATATAAATACCCTGTCCAACTCATCGGCTGAAAAAATAATAATAAGGAAGAAACTTATCCATGATGCGACGTGAAAGTAAATCTTTCTGTGGATATCTCTTTGCAAGTGACTATATAATTTGAGTGATAGGGCAAATTTAATCTATTAAAAAGTGCTTCTCTATTTTAAAGGATATTCCTTTCTTTTCAATCGGTATTCAGGCTTTCTGGACAGAAATATGCCTGTTTTAAGTGATTATCATTCCTCATACCCATTTTATCAATTTAAGTTGAATAATAAAAAATACCAACAGACTTTTGATTTTTAAAATTAGGTAATTAAACATTTTCAATCATGCAAAACAAATTAGGTAAAGCCATGGGTTTCATTTCAGGCGCCGGAGGGTTTCTCTTGTTATTTAAACTCCTGTTTATTGCAAATGTGCCACCATCAGATGAACTGGCGCCAGGAATAGTAGCAATATCTGCAATTGCCTTTGGAGTAATTATGGCTTATGTGGGCGGATATGTACAGGATACTATTAGAAAAAAGAATGCCACAACTGTGCAGTAAAGTTATTTTAAAAATTAAAAAAGTTCACAGTATGAAGATTTCAAAAATAAAGTTCATTTTTCTCTTCCTCATTTCGGCGTTTGCCTTCCAATTTATCTCAAATTCCCTTTTGGGGTCAGAGGTTCGGCTCTTTCCCGGAAACGGGGAATGGTTCCCGGGAACCGAATCAGCAATAGGCTGGAAAAACACCTTAGCTACAATTTTATATCCAATAAAGTTTGTTTTGATAGGGCCTCTGTCTTTTTTGGCCAAAGATCCAGATCCGGCACCACCAATTTTGTTCTTCGCATTTGCTTTATACTGGACTGCAATAGCATTAGTTCTTTATTATGTTTTCAATAAAATAATAACTCTTAAAAAAATATAAATGTTAGCCGGGTCACAATATTCCGCTATCGGTTATAGGGAATGTCTGGAGTAAATCAACTACCAAATATTTAAGCGAATAGATACGGTAACACAATACTTATTTCAAAGCATCATGAAAACAATTACAAAAATAATAACCACACTGGCAATATTATTCTGCCTGTCCATTTTTAGCAAAGGGTACTCACAATCTATAGACAAAACAAAGCTCGACCAATTGTTTGACCGCCTCCTCGAAAAGAACAAAGGTATGGGTAGCATTACTATCGCCAAAGATGGTAAAGTGCTTTACAACCGTTCTTTCGGCTATAGCCAAATTACAGAAACACTCAGGAAACCTCTGACCGATGATACAAAATACCGCATCGGCTCCATAACAAAGACCTATACCGCTGTAATGATCTTTCAGCTAATGGAAGAAGGGAAATTAAAGCTAAACGATTATTTAGATAAATACTTTCCACAGATTCCTAATGCCAATAAAATTACTATTGCCCATATCCTCTCACACCGAAGTGGAATTCCCGAACTCAATGTAGATGGAGGCTGGAGAATGGAGACAAGAACACATGAGGAAGTAATTACCGCAATTGCAAAAGGCAAACCAAATTTTGAGCCTGATAGTCAACATTCATATAGCAATACAGGATATGTTCTATTGGGGTATATTGTAGAAAAAGCAGGAGGAAAACCGTACCAGGAAGCATTAAAAGAACGAATCATTTCTAAGATAGGCCTAAAGAACACCTATATGGGTGTTGCTAATACAAACCCCGATAATAACGAAAGCCTTTCTTACCTGTATATGGGTACATGGAAAGAAGTACCTGAGATAAATTTCAGCGTTCCGGCTGGCGCAGGTGCCATCGTCTCTACACCATCAGATATGGTACAATTTATACAGGCCCTATTCGACCTTAAACTTATTTCTAAAAGCAGTCTTGAGCAGATGAAAACAATACGTGACGGAGAAGGTATGGGAATGGAACCCTTTACATTCGCCGGTAAAACGCTTTACGGCCATACAGGTGGAAGCAATGTTTCCGGAGCATGGTTGGCATATGAGCCCATAGAAAAATTAGCAATGGCTTATACCACCAATGCAAAAATATACCCGGTAAAAGATATTGTGGCCGGTGTATTTGACATCTATTGGAACAGACCTTATCAAGTACCAACTTTTGAAGCATTACACATAAGTTCGGAGGTTCTTGACCAATATGTTGGTGTCTATGTAGTAGCTGGTACGCCTGCAAAGATGACGGTTATCAAAACAGGTACAACAATTTCCATTGAGAATGGCACAACTCCAATACCGCTTGAAGCGACAGCTACCAATAAATTCACCATAGGTCCCGGAGTTACAGTGGAATTCGATGTAGCGAAAAAGCAAATGATTATTAAGCGGCCACAGGGTGAACGATTATTTACAAAAGAAAAGTAAATGAGTTGAACTCTTTTTATAATTCCCGATTTTTTCTTATATGGAAAATATTGCCGTATGCGAATAGTCTTCCTTTTGCTTTTCCTACTCACCGGACAGTTACTAAAGGCTCAACTGTCAGGTAAGGTGATCGATTCTGCAACTGCAAAAGGTTTAAGTTATACCACTATCCGGCTATGGCAAGGCAGACAATTGCTTCGTACAACTATTGCCGATAGCAACGGATATTTCAGGTTCTCACAATTTAAGTGGGGGAGCTACCAATTGCAAAGTACTGCTAGCGGTTATTTCCCAACTGAAATAAACGTTAGTCTAAAGGACAGCCTGAATATTACAATCCCCATGTCGCAAGTAAATAGGAATTTGCAGGAGGTAATAGTTACTGCACAGCGGCCATTAGTAACAGCGTTGAATGATGGTTTTTTATACGATGCTACAAGAGATGTGCAGATGGCCGGAGAAACAGCCGGTGACCTGCTCCGCAAATTGCCTGGTTTACAGGTAGATCATACCGGCATTCCTTCCATGCGAGGAAGCACCCGCATCAAAATATTCATTGATGGTCAGGCTTCTGAAAATTATGCAGCTACTCCTGCTGAAGCCTTGCGGTTGGTAAGTGCCGATAATATTGCAAGAGTCGAAATTATCACGCAGCCATCAGCAAGATATGAAGGAGAAGGGGTGGATGGTGTGATTAATATTTTTACTAAGAAACGATTGTCAGATGGCAGCTCAGGAAATATCAATGCCTTCATAGGTACAAGAGGCGGGCATATTGTGCCAACTATTAATATCCGCAAGAATAAATGGCTAATCAATGCAGATGCCGGTTTTTATGGCTCCAGCAACGAAACGATTATCAACCGCCGCCGTATAGACAAAACTGGCGGTTATGATCTTGACCAATACCAGCTTACAAATAACAAAGGGCGCAACATGGTGGCAGGCACCACTATCACAAAGATCGTAGATAGCCTTACTACTGCCACTATAGGTATGCGTTATGGTAATTTCAGTGATGTAGTTAAAACAGCAATTGATTATAGTATCTATAGTGGCGGTAATATAACAGATCAATACCGCAGGGATATTTATAATGATTTTTCAAGATGGAACTATAATTTCAACGGGGCATATACTAAAAAATCAAAAGACAAGAGAAGTGAATTAGTATTATTGGGATATTATTTCACGCAACAGATACATAATGATTATATGCTGCTGCAACGTTCCTATAAGGAAAGCAATGATAACAGTACTAGTAATAAAGAAACCGCTTTTCAGATTGATTACACGGAGAAATTTAAAAGCGATAATAAATTGGAGACAGGTATCAAAGGTGCTTTCCGGCGTTTCCGTAATCACAGTTTGTTTATTCCTGACCAGGGACGTTACGAGGAATTTTATTTTCCAAGGGATATACTATCCGCCTACAGCAGTTATTCTTTCAGTTTGGGAGAATGGAAAGCAAGAGTTGGTGCAAGGTATGAACATACCTTATTGTCAATCCAGACTTTAGACACATCATTAAAAATAGCCGACTATAAAAATTTCCTGCCAAATCTGTTAATAAGCCACAGCAACAAAGCCAATACTTTTACATTCGCCTACTCCCGTAAAATTATGCGGCCTTATCTCAGTGCTCTCAACCCGGTTGTAAGCTATATTGATTCTCTTAACCTATCATATGGTAACCCTTATCTTGACCCTGCCATCAGCAATAATTACGACCTTACTTATACATACAATAAAAATAAGTGGCTTATCAATACCAATTTATTTTTCTACCAGACCAACCGTAGTATTGAATATGTGGCACTCACAAAAGGAAATGGTGTAGTAGGACGAACCTATCAAAATGTATCCAGGAATAATGCTGCAGGTATTTTTGCACAATTCACCTTCCGGGGCAAGAAACTCTCTATAAATAATAACTATACACTACGACGCATAGAATACCGCAATGGTTTTACGGGTCAGCAGCGTTCAGGCTGGGTATTGAATGCATTTATTAATATGAATTATAAACTTACACCAACATTGCTGCTGAACGCCTCAACGAGCCTCAACACAAGGCGCATAGATTTTCAGGGTACAACAACCGGAACAAGGTATTATGTGTTCATGGTCAATAAAACATTCAGAGAAGGTAAGTATGCTCTCAATATTCGGATTGATAATATATTCATGCCTTTTCAAACCATCAGGGAGTTTACAGATAATGAAGCTGTCAGAATCATCTCCGATGCAAGGCAAATCCGCCGTTTTTTCCGTATTGCATTCAACTACAAATTTGGAAAAAAGGAAATCCGGGAGGCGCCTGTCAGGACAATAGGAAGCGAAGGATAGGAGAAAACAATTTGCATTGAGAGTAAACCTAATCGCTGCTGTCAATATTTTTGAATTATAATTGAGGTGTCGTTTGTAAAGCTGAAATGCAATTTAAATTACTATGTTTAATAAACTCGAGCGATATTATAATGAAGCAAAGGGTAACAAATGGTATGGTTACTTCGCCGTTTTTTGCCGTTTGGCATTGGCAATTGCATGGATTATTTCCGGCTATATAAAAATTAAAGGTGAACGCTTTGCCGAAGGCTTATCTCATAATCATCCACTGGGACAATACTTTGACGCCTTACTCAATACCGGGTATTATTATACATTTATTGGGATTGGGCAGTTAATCGTTGCCCTATTGTTAATCGTTCCAAGAACAGCGCTCATTGGTGCCGTTAGCAGTTTCCCAATTATACTTAACATTTGTGTGCTGACATACGCTGTTCGGTTCGAAGGTACCCGTGCAGCAACATTTATGTTATTAGCCAATATATTTTTATTATGTTGGGATTATGACCGATTGAAAATATTATTTCAGAGGCAACAAAAAGAAGGAAAAATTGCAGAAGCAAAAAGCACCAAGTTTCCATTTCTTTTTTTCGGTGGTGTAATAGCAGCACTTGCCGTTGTGGTGGTTTTGAACAATAGTATGTATGAAATCAGGCCTGGCAACCAACCTGCCGAATGCTGGAACGGTTGCCCCGGAAGCGAAAATCCCAAGGCTTGTGAAGTATTTTGTGACTGTATTCACAATAAAGGAAAGCCACTGGCAACATGTTTAGAAGCGTATAAAAAGGCAAAAGAAAAAAAATGATTTTTAAAGAAAGGGGGAATACTATTTCAAAATGACAGCGAAAAAGAACAAATCAGCTTTTCCAGGTACATTAAAAATTAGCTGCGTGTTGGCTATGATGATAGGTGTTACCTGCATCCCACTTGAATTGGCAAGACGCTGGCATCAACTTACCGACTTACAGTACTTCTTTGCGTGGTTTGATGATATAATTATGGGTAGCTTTCTTCTTTGGGGCGTTTGGAAAACTTATCGTTCGGGAAATGGACAACGATTTCTGGCAGCAGCATGGGGCTTTGCAACCGGATTGATATATTCAAGCTTGTTTTTTCAGTTTTCAAATCGAAACCTTCCTGACCCTTCGGGAGTTTCGGTGAACATAGTTTTAGCTGGAAAATTTCTTGCATTTGCCATTAGTATTGCAGGATTATTTATGTCGATACTGACAAACAATGGCAGCACAAAAAACTGAAAAATGTATTTTAAGAAAGGTGAATATAATTTCAAACAGGCTTTTTACCCTTTCCTGAAAGGGAAATATCAAATAAAGTTGAATGCCCGAAGAGGGAATCTGAAGTTTATGTGAAGTTTTGCATTATTAAATTAGCGATTGTATTCTACCTGATAAAAAGCGTCAGATGCAGGCGCCGGGGAATTAATTTAGTATTAAATTATTTTGAGAATATGAAATTTATTAAATCAAACCCGATACTTTTTTCTTCAGATATAAAAAGAAGTATCCAATATTATATCGAAGTATTAGAGTTTGAGCAAAGCTGGGTATGGGGAGAGCCTACTGACTTTGGAGGCGTTGTAAAAAACGATGTCGAGATTTTCTTTTGTTTAAATGGGCAAGGGCATCCTGGTACCTGGATGACTATAATCGTAGATAATGTGGATGAATATTATGAGAAAGTAAAAGCAAATGGCGCCAAAATCGTAGAAGCACCAGTTAACCAGGAATGGCATATGAGAGAAATGTATGTGGAAGACCCAGATGGCCATATTTTGAGAATTGGGCATCGGATTGAATGTGAGTAAAAATAAAATTTATCACAATTATTTTAAGGCAATTGAAAAGTGAAAGCCGCATTCTTGCTCTTAGCAAGAATTTTTTTTAAGACAATCAGTCTAACAATTGTAATTATGGAGCAATTTGACAAGCACACCATGCCTTTAAGGGTAAACTCTCTTGACATTTTAAAGGGGGCAATTATGGTATTAATGGCAGTTGACCATGTAAGAGTATATTCCGGCATTCCTTCAAACTCCTTTGAGCCGGCGTTTTTCTTTACCCGCTGGATTACACATTTCTGTGCCCCGGGATTCGCATTTTTGGCAGGAACATCTGCTTTTTTATATGGACAGAGAGTTAACGACAAGAAAAAGTTATCTGGCTTTTTATTAACCAGAGGGCTGTTCCTAATACTGCTTGAAATAACCGTAATTCGTTTCTTTTGGACATTTAATTTTAATTACAGCAACTTTTTTTTGGCTGGTGTAATTTGGATGTTAGGCTGGTGTATGGTTATAATGGCATTGCTTACAAAACTAAAGCCTCTTGCAGTAGGAATTGTTGGACTTATTATTATTGCATCACAGCAGGCATTTAAGTTTTTACCTAAAGTAGTACCCAATTCTCTCCATGTTTCTTTTGGTAAATTTTGGGAGTTTATTTATCCCTCCGGACTTCAGGGCATTGAAGGTGTAACTATTCTTTACGTAATAGTCCCTTGGATTGGTGTTATGGCAGCCGGATATGGCTTTGGACTTATATTGCTGATGGAAAAGGAAAAACGCAACAAACTTTGCCGAATTATCGGAATATCTGCCATAACGGTTTTTTTAATTGCCGGAAGTTTACTTGCCAATTCTAAACCTACAACAAACGAATCGCCGGCATTTATATTTCGCCTGCTTAATCAAAATAAATATCCGGCTTCTCAATTATATCTTTTAATGACATTGGGACCAATCATTGCATTAATACCTTTTGCAGAAAAAGCCAGGGGTTGGTTGTTTAATATTCTGTCTGTTTTTGGCAGAGTACCACTTTTTTATTATCTGCTCTACATTCCATTAATACATCTTTCAGCATTGGTTGTAATGTACCTGAGTGAAGGGGTAATATCTTTTGATTTGTATTCAACGGCACCTTTCACTTTTTTGCCCGAAGAGAATAGATGGAGTTTGCCATTGCTTTATTTTGTGTTTTTTATTAACGTAATAATGCTGTTTTTTTTATGTAAATGGTATTCCAAATTCAAAAAGAAATACCCTTATGGAATATTAAAGTTTTTTTAACCCAACTACACAAAATTTATTTGTTTTGGGCTAAAAGAAATTAACTTGATACAAAGAATAATTACAACATCAATGATATCATTCCGAAATATACTATTACTTCTGTGTTGTATGTGCCTGACTGAATCTTGTTCTGCAAAAAGCACAGAACCTGAAATAGTATTGGTTGGCAGCACACCGGGCGACGAGCCTATTAAATTAATGCTTTCAATTTCTCCTGATACAAAAGTAGATTTTATAAAATGGAACCTGAAAACTGGCGACAAAAACAGGTTTGTTTTGGATATTTCCTATGGAGAATCACAGCCTAATACCCTGGGCTTTAAAAGTGGCGGTCAAACAAAAAATATAAAAGGATCATATTTAATTACAAAAAACGAAAGTCCCGGCCCTTTTAAAGTGATTTATCAATTAAAGGGTGATAATTTGCCGGGAAATATTTCATTGGTCAAAATAAATGAAAATGTCTATCACATCCTGACATCCGGCAATCAATTGATGATTGGTAACGGAGGCTGGAGTTATTCATTAAGCAGAAAAAATCCTGTTGCTACGGGTAAAATTTTAATTTCTTCGTCTTATTCAGACAACAAATCATTACAGCTTGTATTTGACGGAAGGACACCTTGTCAGGAAATTGCGATGGAGCATCCGGAAATGAAAGCAAATACAACCTGCTTTAAGTTGAAATGGAGATTAACCTTATATAGAGACTCTGTGACTTATCGTCCAACAACCTGTATCATCCGCAATATTGTAGATAACGAACCCCGTGATATTCCAGGGAAATGGGAAATAATTAAAGGAACTCCAACAAATCCTGATGCAGTAATTTATAAAGTAGTTGTTGATAATCTTGCTAGACCAATTTTATTATTTGTTGGTGATGACAATGTTTTATTTTTTCTTGACAGAAATAACCAACCTTTTACGGGAAATACTGATTTTAGTTTCGTTTTAAACAAAAAAATGTAACCATCAAAATAAATTTCGCAATAGTGGAGCTGATAAGTTCTTCGTAGCCAGGTTTGGTAAAGCCAGTTCTAAAACGATAGAACCGACCCAGATACATTGAATCTTCCGGATTTTCAGATTGCTGTTAGCAGAATTGATGCCGCAAGAGTAGCTGGTGACTCTCTTGTGAAAATTGGTGTTGATTTTAGTAAGGTACATGCAGAGTTATTATCAAATTGAAAATACAGATACACTGGGATTTATATCCCCAGATGAATGCTACTTCTGTTTTTGCACTTAATGACTATTCAATTATTACCCCAGTTTCTCGTACAAGTGCTTGAAATATAACACTATTCTGTTCGATATTTTTCCTGTCGGGACTACAAAATTCTCTACCCCTCTTCTAGTTTTTTAATTGCCTCAGATTATCTTGAGGAATAAGTGCCACCACCTCCGATATACCAGCCGAAACCTTAGGGATACGATGTTGAATAACTGGCCCAATGACCTGGCTGGCTTCGGCCAGGGATAAGTTGTATTTTATTTGTAACCACTCTATCATGGATTCAGTGGCCGTTTTTACGGATTTATCGAGTGATGACTCAATACCGAAAAACATAAGGTAGTCTTCATCTTCAACCATGGGGGTGCGTAGCGGGAAATCGTTCTTTTTTAACACTTGAACAGTAAAGGAAAATTTCATGGAGGTTTCCAGGGCATCCCCATTAAGCTCACCATCTCCCTGTGCCGCATGCCCATCACCCATGTAAAGTAGCGCTCCAGCATGAAAAACCGGAAGATAGATAGTAGCCCCTGTTGTATTTCTGTAGAAATCCAGATTGCCTCCATATGGTCCGGATGCACCGGAGGAGATACCTTTTGATCCTGAAGGGGCAACACCTATACAACCGAGAAATGGATGTAGTGGTATTTCCAGTTTTTGCAATTTCATTCCGGTATCCATTGGCCTGCCTGTCATCTTCTCCAAATCGAGTTGCCATTTTACCAATTTACCAGCGCGCCAGGTCTTCATCGCTATTGATTTGGGGAGTACATCTGGAATGAGCGTATTTAAGGTGGTAGCAAAATTCCGGTTTAACGATACATCCAACAAAGTCACGGCTAATACATCACCTGGTTCCGCGCCTTCAACAAAAAATGGACCGGTAAGAGGATTGCCCCGCTCAGTGACCTTGTTACCATATTGATCCACTCCCACCGCATCCACACTGGTGGTATGTACCGTATCGCCTGCTTGAATGCGCAAAACCGGTTGTTTTTGCGAAGAAAATTCACGGGAATAGATAGTCGGATTAAAATGAATGGATTCTTGGGCAGATACCCAGGAAGAGGCCTGGTAGAGCAACAGAGCAGTGAAGAAATATCTTCTCATACTTGCGTTTACTTGGTAATTGTCACCACTTCCCTCAACACCCCCAAATCAATATCTTCTACCTTCCTGAATTTAATGCAATATCCTGTCACCGTGGCCTTACCGATCTTTTTAGCGTAGGTCTTTGGTAAATAGGTCTTGTCTTCCAGCCCCATGATATAGACAGAGATTCCGGTTGTGTTGGCGCTTAGTCCTATCTGGAAAAATTCTTTGGTAGACCCATCGGCATATGTAATGGTGTATGATCCGTAACCAATATTGGGATTGGAGACAATCTTTCCCTTACTATCCTTCCCATCGAGGAACCAAAGCTTGCATTTGGGGCGCTCTTTCAAAATAAGAGAATGGAGTAGGAGCAAGTCGCTCCCCTTTGGCTCGGAGTGGGATTCCAGATAGGCTTTGATCTGTGCTTTTACGGTCAATATGGAGGATTTTGAAAAGAGTGTTCAGGACGACGTATAACCAAGATATATATTTTTTAATAACTACCCGGCAATTTGGCTATAAACACCTTTTTCCACTCTTGTTTGTGAGCGATTGTCCGCCTAAATGGCACCTTGAATGTAAATATATAGGTATATGAAACTATTCCTTCCACAGATATAGGAATCATGTAACCTTTTCGTATCAGGATGTAACAGTTTGCGTAGTGAATAACGGCATCTTTGAACAGATACCTTATATATCACCAAAGTACTATGAAAACGAGTTTACCGCCTTTATCCCTATTATTCCTGATCCTCCTTCTTGGTTTGAATGCCTGCCACGCCAGGGGTGAAGCAGATCCCGCTTCTTCCTACGAAATGAAAGTTCCACTGCTAAATGACCAAATTGACTTGCCCACCGCTCGCCCAGACTCCCTGAATAATGAAGAACAGGCTGAATGGGCCATTTTTAAAGCCGACAACGAGTTTTTGATCGACAGCAACTTTGTACGAATCGATCGGCTCAAGAATGCGCAACGAATAGCTACTGGCGAAAAAGGAGCCGCCTTTGCGGAATGGATCTTGGAACTGGAGAATAGAAATTTTGAGCTTAAAACCCGACTGACAAATTATGATACCAACACTGGCAGTTGGAAAGAGTTTAAAGCGGAATTCGAACGGGATATGTACGGCATGAATAAAGCCCTGGAGAATTTTGCGCAAATGGTAAAACGGAAATAGGAGCATGCCACATTCATCCATTTTCGGGCTAAAACGGAACAGTTAAATACAAACAATAATGGTAACAGTAGAGAAACAAGGAATTGTCTTGCAGAAAACAGATCAGGGTTTTGAATCAGATGGGGTATTGAACCCCGCCGTGATTGAGCACAATGGAGAGATTCACCTTTTTTACCGGGCTGTAGCAAGACCAAACTATTCCACGATCGGGTATTGCCGGCTATCCGAACCGATAACCGTAACCGAGCGGCTTGATTACCCCGTCCTCTATCCTCAATTTGAATATGAAGAAGCTGGGGTGGAAGACCCACGGATCGTTTGTATCGATGGGCTGTTCTATTTAACCTACACGGCCTATGACGGGGTCAATGCCCTCGGGTGTTTGGCCACTTCCACTGACCTGAAGCAATTCGAAAAGCAAGGGATAATCGTACCACAGATATCCTACCTCGAATTCAAACATCTGGCCGAATCTAAAGGGATCATCAATGAAAAGTATTCCCGGTTCAATAGTAAGAATGTGGCCAATGAAAAACCCGGGATCAAACCTTATTTGTGGGATAAAAATGTGATCTTCTTCCCGCGGAGGATCAATGGGAAACTCTGTTTCCTTCACCGGATCAAACCAGATATCCAACTGGTGACCGTGGATGCATTGTCCGAATTGACCCATGAATTTTGGCAGAATTATTTACTCCACCTGGAACAATACATCGTGCTCGCCCCCCGGTACAAACACGAAGTGAGCTATATCGGAGGTGGATGCCCACCCATTGAAACCGAAAAGGGATGGCTGATGATCTACCACGGAGTGCATGATACGGTAAACGGGTACGTGTATTCAGCTTGCGCCGCTTTGCTTGACCTCGAAAACCCATTAAATGAATTGGGCCGACTGCCTTACGCCTTGTTTAAACCGGACCAGGCCTGGGAACTCAAGGGTGAAGTGAACAATGTATGCTTCCCCACCGGTGCGGTAAGGCGAGGCGATACCTTGCATATTTATTATGGCGCCGCCGATGAACAGATCGCCACCGCCACCGTGAATATCCCCGAATTACTGGAAGCATTACTGGATGAAAGGTCAAGAACACAAACCGAAAAAAAGGACGAAACCTATTGGAAACAAGATCAACACACGATTTTATGAATCAAGAGCTGAAATACCCTGCCTCGATGCGGGAACAATTACCCGAGATACTGATGATCACCTCCTTCCCACCCAGGGAATGTGGCATAGCTACCTATACACAAGATCTCGTAAGATCTCTCCACGATAAGTTCAATCATTCCTTTATGATCACGCTTTGTCCTGTTGAGTCAGGACAGGACAGACACACCTATTCGGATGAGATTGAGTTTGTATTGAATACGGATGATCCCAACTCCTTTGCCAACCTGGCGCGTATGATCAATAGCCGCCCACGACTCGTGGCTGTTATGATACAACATGAGTTTGTGTTATTCAAGTCTGGTGAACCAGCCTTTATTGAATTTTTAGGCTCCCTGCAAAAACCGATCATCGTCGCCTTTCATACGGTATTGCCGCATCCCGGTGATGAACTCAAAGCAAAGGTTCAGGCCATTGCCCTTCATGCCACCAAATTGGTGGTCATGACCCAGCACTCACGCCGCATATTGACAGAGGAATATAACCTGCCCGTCGAAAAAGTCCAGGTCATTCCCCATGGCACCCACCTGGTGGCGCATGCGGAAAAAGAGATCCTGAAAGCACGATATGAACTGGACGGAAGAAAAGTGCTGACCACCTTTGGATTGCTGAGCTCGGGAAAGAATATTGAATCCACCCTGGAAGCCCTGCCATCCATTATCCGGCAGGAACCGGGTATTTTGTTTCTGATCATTGGTAAAACACACCCGTCCGTGGTCAGACAGGAGGGAGAAAGTTACCGTACGTTCTTAAAGGAAAAGGTGCAAGAACTGGGGTTGGAAGACCATGTTCGCTTTATTAACCGGTTCCTTCCTCTTGGCGAATTATTGGAGTACCTGGTGCTTACAGACATATACATTTTTACCTCAAAAGATCCTAACCAAACCGTTAGCGGTACGTTTTCCTATGCCATAAGTTGCGGATGCGCGGTTGTGTCAACTCCCATACCCCATGCCCTGGAAGTACTGGACCGGGAAGCGGGGGTGATCGTTGATTTTGAAAGTCCCGATCAGATTGGCAGAGCCGTTCTTGGTCTGCTGGCGGATGAAGACCTGAGGTCACGAATCAGCCGGAATGGACTGCATATCATGGCGGCCACCGCCTGGCAGAATTCAGCAATTGCGCACGCCAAACTTTTCGCTTCGCTGGATGAGAAAAATATTCATCTTTCGTATAGCATGCCTCCTATAAATCTCGGCCATGTAAAACGTATGACCACCCAGCGTGGCATGATACAGTTTGCCGATATTGACCAACCGGATATTGACTCAGGTTATACCCTTGACGACAATGCAAGGGCCCTGATCGCCCTTTGTCATCACTACCGGATGAGCGGTGATCCGGACGACCTGAAATACATCCGGATCTACTTTGGGTTTCTTCAGCATTGCCAGAACCCGGCAGGTGGTTTCTTTAATTATATTGACCAAAAAGGAAACCCAACCGAACAGAACGATACCGTAAACCTGGATGACTCCCTGGGACGTACCATTTGGGCGCTTGGATTTATGGTGTCCATTTCGCCCCAACTTTCATCGGCCCTTGTTTTAGAGGCAAAGCTTCTGTTCTCCCATGGACTTCGTTCGGCGGAAGGGGTTCACTCTACCCGGTCACTGGCATTTATTTTAAAAGGGCTTTATTACATGAGTCTGTACGATAAGAACCCGGCCCTGATCCAACTCATGGAAACACTTGCCAACAGACTGGTACAGATGTACCGGCATGAGAATACCGGAAACTGGCGTTGGTTTGAAAGTTATCTCACCTACGCCAATAGCATCCTGCCCGAAGCTTTGCTATGCGCCTGGCTGACAACAAAGAACCCCGTTTACCTGGAGATCGCCCGGTCCTCTTTTGACTTTCTTTTGGAAAAAATATTCCCTCCCACCGGATTTAAGGTAATCTTGAATAAAAACTGGTTGCAACGGATGAAAGTGGTTCAACAGGAAGAAGAAGGCGGGGAGCAACCGATCGATGTGGCCTATACGATCATGGCCCTGGATAAGTTCAATTCGGTCTTTCCGGGAATGGGGTACAAAGAAAAAATGAAAACAGCCTTTGATTGGTTTCAGGGAAATAACCATCTTAGCCAGGTGATCTATAACCCTGCCACCGGAGGCTGCTACGACGGATTGGAGCCGCATTATATTAACCTCAATCAGGGTGCCGAGTCGACCGTCAGTTACCTTATGGCCAGGCTGACCATGGTTAGCCCATTTACCCTGTCGAGCCAAACCGGTATAAAGAACACTGAACTGGCATGGAGTGTGTTTTGACAGGATGATCAAAACCGCTTTGGCTGGTCATAGAATATACCATTTTCCTCATATACCAATTTGTCAGTATAAATGGTGTTGTAAGGAATTTTTTTAAGCAAATTGCCACTCAGATCGAGAAAGATCATTTTGCTGGTATCCTGTGAAGGGGTGTTGTATTTATCGTTGATGGGAAAAATAAGGTATTTATCACTCACAATGGGCGCCTGCCCGGTTAGTAAATGGTTGGCAAATCGCTTGGTCCATAGTTGCGACAAAGTATTTACATCATGGGCATAAATGTCCAGGCTATCGATGGAGTAATAATGGGCAACATACAGCTTATTGTTCTGGTACGAAACACCCAAGGGGGCAATCAATTGTGTATATGAAGCATAGGTGGACGGCAGAATGAGCTGCTGTGATTGAATGATATTTCCACTGGCCAGGGATAATTGAATAACCCTGTACGTTATATTGGAGATTACCCTCACCACCACCAGCTTGTCATTGTCGAGGAAATTATACGAATAGCGATAAGCCGGATCCTGAATACTGGTCCTCCATAATTCCTGGCCAGTCGCAGCATCATAACAAACGGCGTCATTACCATAGGCCGTGTAGATACGCCCATTCTTTTCCCAAAACTTATTTAGGATAGAGGCATTGATCGGTGCAGTGGCCCAGACCAATTGCCCTGTTTTTGCCAAAAAGGCTTTCAACACGATTTGATCGTTGGCATTGCGGGTCATGCAAATAATCTTATCACCGGATATCACCGGCACACCATTAAAACTCGTGTAAACACCGCCCGAATCGATCTGAATTTTCCAGTAAAGCCCGCCTGTTTTCTTATTCATGCAAAGCAGGTAACCATGGTCCCAGGCGCTGGTGGGGTAGGTAAAAAATACCATGCTATCCTTAAAAGCAGGCTCCCGATAAGTATAGGCATCTGAAAAGGCAAGCCAACTATGCGACCACGCAACACCACCCGTGCTTGTCCGAAAACAGGTTAAGCTCATATAATTACCATGGTAGAAATAACCTGAATCAAAAGACATGGGGTTTCCCGATGAATTGAAATACTGGGGAATTGGGGCACGCCAGTACACCGAATCTTTGGAAGGGTCAAGCTTCATGAAATCACCTATCACATTGATATAAAGCATACCATTCGGGCTCACCGAAGGATCCGGGTCAGGTCTGTCATTACCCACCTGTGTACATCCAATAAGTACAAGCATACAAAGAGGAAAAATAAACTTACGTAACGGGTAGGAAAAATGGGCTCGAAACATTTTCTTCATGCGGGTTGAGCGTACAAGGTAATATTAATTTAGAGGAATTAAAATGACTTGATAAAGGTTTTATGGTGGTCATTATAATAATTATTAATTTGACAATTATTACCTGAAACTTATATGCGAAAATTTATTTATTTAGGAATAGCGGCTCTTCTCGGATTTTTGGTGACCATCGAGCTTTCGGCACAAACGCAAAAAATATATTCAGGTAGTAAAGCGGTTGAAGAAATCCCTCTCCGGCAGATTCGTCTTCTCCCCGGTTCCCCCTTCAAGAAAGCGCAGGATAATGATGCAGCTTATTTACTGAGCATCGACCCGTATAGGTTGCTCCATCGGTTTTACCTGAATGCCAATTTACCCACGCACGGCGAAGTATATGGTGGCTGGGAAAGCATGGGCTTGTCGGGTCATACCCTTGGTCACTATCTATCGGCCTGCGCATTGATGTATGCCAGTACCGGAAATATTGAATTCAGCAACAGGGTGAAACTGATCGTGGATGAACTGGAGAAATGCCAGCAGGCACGTGGCTCAGGGTATATCGGCGCTATCCCCAATGAGGATTCCATTTTTGCCCAGGTAGCAAGGGGGGAGATTCAATCCGGAGGATTTGACCTCAATGGCGGCTGGAGCCCCTGGTACACCGTACATAAAGTGATGGCTGGACTCGTGGATGCAGTTATATATACAGAGAATAATAAGGCTTTGGAACTGGTAAAGGCCATGTCTGACTGGACGGCTACGGTCGTCAATCCACTTTCTGACTCCCTACGCCAAAAAATGCTCCGCTGTGAATGGGGAGGGATGAATGATGTGCTGGCTACTGTTTACAAACTCACCGGCAACAGAAAATACCTTGATCTGTCCTATAAATTCTTTGATGATTTTGTGATGAAACCCCTGTCGGAGCGGATCGATCCCATGCCGGGCAAACATTCAAATACCAATGTACCCAAGGCCATAGGTAGCGCCAACCAATACGAGATCACCCGAAACCCGAGAGAGAAAACCATTGCCTCCTTTTTTTGGGAGACCATGGTCAAACACCATACCTATGTTATTGGTGGAAACAGCAGTTATGAGTATTGCGGAGATGCAGATAAATTAAATGACCGCCTGAGCGACAATACCTGTGAGACCTGCAACACTTATAATATGCTCAAGCTGACAAGGCACCTTTTTTCCTGGGCACCCAGCAGTGAATACATGGACTATTACGAGCGGGCATTATATAACCATATCCTGGCTTCGCAAAATCCTGAAAACGGGATGATGTGCTATTTCGTTCCATTACGGATGGGTACTAAAAAAGTGTTTAGCGACTCCTTCAACACCTTTACCTGCTGTGTAGGAACAGGAATGGAGAATCATGCAAAGTATGGGGAGGCGATCTATTACCAGGATTCATGGGATTCAGAGGATTTAGAGGATAGGATTGGTGGGTTGTATGTTAACCTCTTTATTGCATCTACCCTGGAGTGGAAGGAGGGGATTAAGATCAGACAGGAAACAAATTTCCCTGAATCGGGAAGGGTTCTTTTTCAGATCCAGACAAAACAACCCCGGACTTTTTCCTTACGGTTACGCAAACCAGCCTGGGCCAAACAAAGTCCCACATTGAAAGTAAATGGATTAACGATCGATTCTTACAGGTTGGAGAATGGCTATATCGTTATCAACCGGGAATGGAAGGACAATGACCAGGTAGAATTGAATTTCCGCTTTGATCTCTACACCGAATACATGCCCGATAATAAAGATCGGGTGGCCTTTTTATATGGCCCATTAGTTCTGGCCGGTCAATTAGGGGACAGCCTCCCGGATCCGGTGTATGGAGTGCCCGTTTTGCTGACCGATGACCGCGAGGTAAAAAACTGGATAAAGCCCACCGGAAAAAATCCGCTTGAATTTGCAGTGCTACAAGTTGCACAACCCTTTAGGCCGGTTTTACGGCCTTTTTACCAAACATATAAGCAACACTATACTGTTTACTGGGATTTTTTTACCCCCGCTGACTGGGAAAAAAAGCGATCAGTATATGAAGAGGAGAAAAAAAGACAACAGGAAATCGAAGCCAATACCATTGACTATTTTCGGATAGGAGAGATGCAACCTGAGCGGGATCACCAGCTTCAGGCAACAGAACGTTCCTATGTTAGTGATGCTCTGGGCGTAAATGGAAGGGAGGCCAGGGCCGATCATCATTTTTCTTTTGTAATGAAAGTGGATCCCGGACAATCAAATTCGCTCCTGATGGTTTACCTTGGGGATGACAAGAACCGGAAATTTGATGTGTTGATCGATGACTATCCTCTTGTTACCGTAGATTGGAAGGGGGGAGAGGCCAACAAATTCTATCCCGTAGCCTACCCGATACCGGCCGGGTTAATTACTGGTAAATCAAGCATCACGGTTAAAGTGATCGCCACACACGGAACTACCACCGCCCGCATTTTTGGGGTGAGGACCATTAAAAATAAATGATCATGAAAAATGGATTACTTGCGGTTGCCCTGACCGCTCTGGCTCTGGATACCTTAGGTCAACAGGCTGATTATCCCATTCAACCCGTTCCCTTTACTCAGGTACACGTGATGGATAATTTTTGGAAACCAAAGATCCGGATCAACAAGGAAGTGTCTATTCCCTATACATTCAGCCAGTGCCAACGCACCGGACGTATGGATAATTTTCTGCGTGCTTCCGGCAAGATGCCCGTGGATACCATGACCGCCTTCCCTTTTGATGACACCGATCTGTATAAAACCATCGAAGGGGCTTCCTATAGTTTACAAACTGAACCTGATCCTAAATTGGAGGCGTATCTGGACACCCTGATCAGTCTGATCGGTTCCGCCCAGGAACCCGATGGCTATCTCTATACCTTTCGGACCATGAATGCACCCAAGCCGCATGATTGGGTAGGGGCCAAACGCTGGGAGAAGGATGAGGACCTGAGTCATGAACTTTATAACAGTGGCCACCTTTTTGAATCTGCCGCCGCGCATTACCTGGCCACCGGCAAACGCAACCTGTTGGATATTGCGTTACGTAATGCCGATCTGCTCGTAAAGGATTTTGGCTGGGGAAAGGTGGAGAAATTTCCGGGCCACCAGGTGGTCGAAACCGGATTGACCAAATTGTACCGCATCACGGGAAAAAAAGAATACCTCGATCTTGCTAAATTCTTTCTTGATCTCCGGGGGAAGCCCGGTCATTACAATCAGGAATACAGCCAATCGCATATACCTGTTGTAGACCAGCATACTGCTGTTGGACACTCTGTACGCGCGGCCTATATGTACACCGGCATGGCCGATGTAGCGGCCCTTACAGGTGACAGGCAATACCTGAAAGCCATTGATGATATCTGGAATGATGTGGTGCAGAAGAAACTCTATATCACAGGCGGGATCGGCGCCACTGGAAATGGAGAAGCATTTGGTGCGGACTATGACCTGCCCAATATGAGTGCCTATGCCGAAACCTGCGCGTCTATTGCCAATGTGTATTGGAACAGCCGGATGTTCCTCCTGCATGGAGATGCCAAATATGTGGATGTGCTGGAACGCGTATTATACAATGGATTGTTATCCGGTGTATCCATGAGTGGTGACCGCTTTTTTTATCCTAATCCACTGGCCTCACTTGGACAACACCAGCGCAGTGCCTGGTTTAGTTGTGCCTGTTGCATTTCCAATATGACACGTTTCTTACCCTCCATGCCGGGTTATGTGTATGCGCAGAATGAGAATGATCTTTATATCAATCTCTACGTGGGAAGTAGTTCAACCATAAAACTCCCGGTAACCGGGGTAAACATCATACAGGAAACCAATTATCCCTGGGAAGGAAAGAATAACATCACGATCAATCCTGATAAGAACTCTGCTTTCACTGTAAAGATCCGGATACCCGGTTGGGCAGTGGATCAACCCATCCCTGGTGATCTGTATCAAACAGATAACCAGACAAAGAAACCTGTATCCATACGTGTAAATGGACAGTCCATTCCCATCCAAATGGAAAAAGGTTATGCAGTGATCCAGCGTAGCTGGAAAAAAGGTGACCTCATTTCCATTGATCTGCCCATGGAGGTAAAAAAGATCCGGGCACTGGATCAGGTAGTAGCCGATCAGAAGAGATTTGCCTTGCAACGTGGACCGCTGGTGTATTGTTTGGAAGGCCCGGACAACCTCGACGGATCAGTGATGAATATTGTAGTGGATAAAGACGCAGTGATCAAATCACAGTTTGCCCCCAATTTGCTAAACGGTGTGGTTACGCTCCAAATGCCCGGCTGGTCAACCAAACGGAAGGTGAATAGTGATGAATTGATCCGGTCAAAGCAAACGGTAACTGCTATACCTTATTATTCCTGGGCCAACCGCGGACCTTCAGAAATGGAAGTATGGATACCTTACGATGCAGCAGTGGCAAGACCCAAACCTGCTCCCAGTATTGCCAGCAAGAGTAAAGTGAGTTCCTCTCTGAACAATGATCGGATGTTGCGTACGCTGAATGACCAGTATGATCCGGTAGATGCAAAAGATCAAAGCGCTTCCTATCTGCATTGGTGGCCAAAGAAAAATACAACCGAGTGGGTGCAATATGATTTTGATGCCCCCTATACTGTTTCTGAGTCAGCCGTGTACTGGTTTGATGATGCCCCTTTTGGCGGGTGCAGGATTCCTGCCTCCTGGACATTGTATTATAAAAAAGGCGATACATGGGTGCCGGTTAAAAATGTAACCCCCTATACGATTACCAAGGATAGTTATGACCGGGTGCAGTTTGAGCCGGTTACCACCACGGCGCTTCGTATCGAAGTAAGGTTGCCTGCTGAGCATTCAGCGGGTATCCACGAATGGAAAATCAACTAAAAGAAGTTTTCCGTTACAAAAAAATTTAGCACTTTGCAAATGAATTAGATTTGCATAGGTATATGAATAACATAATTCAATACAAGTCCTATAGTGCGGCTATTCACTTTTCCGCTGAGGATGAAGTTTTTTACGGTAAAGTGATAGGGCTTAATGATTTGGTAAGCTTTGAGGGGTCAACTGTAAAAGAACTGAAAAAGGCATTTAAGGAAGCTATTGAAGATTACTTAGATACATGTAAAAGAATTGGGAAAGAACCTGAAAAAACCTACAAAGGAAGTTTCAATATTCGAATTCCTTCGGAATTACACAAACAGGCGGCACATTATGCCTCACTTCAGAATGTATCACTTAACGACCTTGTCAGATTTGCCATTGATCGCTTATTAGCTCATCCGCCAACAAATTTATCGCAATAAGCTTCGGTGATTCATAATCACTTGGTTAGCACTTCTGAATAGTCGATTCTGGCGATACCGTTTATGATTTTTTCCAGAAATAATAAGATAAAACGCCTGGAACAACCCATCCCAGCATCGTCAACATCATTGGATCAAATTTTCCGGCAACGGCTACACCGGAATAGATAGCACCTGCCAGGTCAAAAAACAACCCGGCATAGGCCCATTCTTTGATCGTTTTAAGCCCCGGGATCAGAATTGTAATGGAGCCAATGATCTTTGCAATACTGATGAATTGTATAAAGTAAATGGGATACCCGAGATAAGTATGGAAAATATCTACTGTTTGCTGGGTGGGTTCAATGCCACCAACAGATGAAAAGATCATCAAACCGGCAAAAATGATGGTAAAAACCCAGTAAAGTGTTTTCGTTGTGTTTTGTTTCATACTCTAATTTAATAAAAACCCGAATATTCCGTATTGGGAATTTGTCACCAAGAGGTGATAGCGTAGAGGATCGTTAAGGACTTACACCATTAAGCCCCTAGTGCTTAACCCCCACAGTGATATAAATATTCCGCCCATCACTCGGCCAAATACCAGGCCCGGGATAGAATGTTGGCCTTTTGGTAAAATAGGATTTATTAAAAAGGTTGTTCACTCCTGCCCTGAAAAAGAAAGGCGAGGCAGTGCGTAATGAAGCATTGATATCAAAAATACCATAGCCCGGCGTATAACCCCTGGCTCCTGTTGCGGGAGGGATAAGGGTATTCAGGGCATCGGAGTAAGTTGCAGAAGTGTAACTATACAGCAGGGTAGCGCTAAATCCTTTGTACAGGATATCCAGGCCCTGGCGGGTATTCCATCGGGGAACAGATTCCACTCTGTTCCCATCAATGGTTTTGTTGGTGGTACCGGTAGATACCTCTGCATCATAATATCGGGCATGGGTAAAGGCGGTAGACGTGAAAAGGCCGGCATAGAGCTGTCCAACCACCGGAAATTTGTATTGCGCAAATATTTCAGTTCCCCAGGTACGGCTATTCCCAATATTGGTGCGGAATGTGTATGGTTGTCCATTATTGTCGGTAAGCACCAGCGTACCCAGCCGGTGGTGGTAATCAACTGCAAAAAATCCCAGGTCATATTGAAAACGGTTGCCCCATTTTCCCCTGACTCCCATTTCAGCATTCCAGCCAAATGCATCCTTTAAATTTTTATCGATCTGTTCATAAGTGGAGGTGGGAACGATATCCTTAAAAATAACCGGGCGATAAGCTTGTGACCATCCGCCGTAAACAATATTCTCACCTTTGAGTTGGTATTGGGCATTGATTCCGGCGAGCAGGAAATCATGATCGATCCGGGTGGGGAGTGGGTTGACTGTATAATAACTAATGGTTCCACTCATTTTTGAATCGCCTTTTTCCCAGCGAAAACCTGGTGAAATCGTGAGGCGGGGACTTACCATGAAATTATTCTCAGCAAATACGGCCACATTATGGGTGCGGAAATGAATATCCCGGCCAAATACAGGGTTTACCAGGGTTAGGTCATAATTGGTGCCCGTGGTGCCCTTGCCCAGTTGCCGGCGATGAAGGTCATTATTCATGTAAACAATGCCGGTGGCAAGTTTGGCAGGTACATTCCCCACCACATATCCATGGAGTATTTTTAGTTCAATGGTCTTGCTGTTGAACTTATCGATGTCCACCTGTCTGTTCTTGTATTGACCAGTACTCCGATCGATCGTATCAGGAACCGTGGCAAAGGCATCGATCATTACACTGTTGCGGGTGCCAAATACGCCTGATGCCACAAGGCTCAATTGGGTCCGAGAGGAAATATGATGGGTAAGTGAAAGGGAAGGGACATAGATATCCGGGCTAAAATAGTTTCGTTCCCGCGTACTCATGCGTGGATTTGCGGCAAACATACTATCATTGAGGGGCCCGGGTATTTTGTATTTATAATAGGATCTTCCTAATTCTGCTTTGAGGGATGTCTTTTCGGAGAACCGGTATTGTAATTGAACAAATTCCGCTTCTGCATCCGACTGGCTATTGGATCGGTAGCCATTTGAGTGACGTTTATGGAAGTAGGCATAGTAGGAGAATTTTCCCTTGGTCCCTGAAATAGCGTTATAGGTACTCATCAAACCATAGGATCCAATGGTGTTGATGCTTTCGAAGGAAAAGGGGCGCATACTGTCGGGACGGCGGGTGACATAGTTGATCATACCTCCAAACTGGGCACCGTATTGGAGCGATCCTGTCCCTCTTACGATCTCGATCTTTTCATAGCTTTCCATCGGCGCACTGTAGTGACTGGCCGGATAGCCATACATGTCTGAATTAATGAGGATCCCATTTTGCCGGATATTGAATTCCCAACTCCGGTGTGGGTCAAGGCCACGACTCGAAATATTTAACTGATTGCCGCTGCCATCCATATCATAAATAAAAACGCCAGGGACCTTGGAGAACAATTGCCTGCCCGTCTTTATCGCCACATGGGCATTGGTACCGGCCAGGTTTACCACCTCATTCTTTTTTCCCGTAAAAAGAAAACCATTCAATTCCTCTGGCAAGCGGGTGACATCCCGGCGTTGCCAGGCACGGATCAATACTTCCTTTAAGGTTTTGGGGGCAAGGGAATCCGTTTTTTCCTGGGCTGACAGCATGAAAAAGCCACCCAGGAGGGCAGAGCTAAGCAGGTACTTTCTCATGAGGCGAATGTAAGAATTGGAAAGGGGCTTTATCCATGATGCAGATCAAATTATCCAGAAAGATTAAATTTGGTAAAACCGCATTATGTTCAAACCCGCTATTGGTCTTGTCATGGGGTTGGTGTTTGCATTAACCATTTTGGGACAAACACCTGCTCCGAGCCCTGCAAAAGTCGCTGCCGGAAGCCTTCAGCGAATCGCTGATTTCCCTTCTAAATATGTAAAATCCAGAAATATAGATATCTGGTTACCACCCGGCTACTCTCCGAAGAATAAATATCCGGTCTTGTATATGCACGATGGACAAATGCTTTTTGATAGTACCACCACCTGGAACAAACAGGAATGGCAGGTAGATGAGGTAGCAGCTAAAGCGATTTACACCAAGGCTGTTCCTGCCTTTATCATTGTGGGTATCTGGAACGCCCCCATGCTTCGGCATACGGATTATTTTCCGCAAAAACCTTTTGAGTCCCTGACCCCGGCGCAACAGGACTCTCTTTATAATACAAAACGCCCCGGGCAATCATCCGTGTTCAATAATGAAAAAGTTCATTCAGATGATTACCTGCGCTTTATTGTCAATGAGTTGAAACCGGTGATCGATAACCTGTATGCAACCCGGAGCGATCGTGCCAATACTTTTATTGCAGGCAGTAGTATGGGGGGACTGATCTCCTTGTATGCTATTTGTGAATACCCCAATGTGTTTGGCGGAGCCGCCTGTCTTTCCACCCATTGGCCGGGTGTATTTTCTGTAGAGAATAACCCGATCCCTAATGCCTTTTTTCAGTACATGGAAAAGAAATTACCCGATCCAGCCACGCACAAGATCTATTTTGATTATGGCGACCAAACCCTGGATGCTTTATATCCGCCATTACAAAAACAGGCAGATGAAATAATGAAGAAGAAAGGGTTTACCGAAACTCAAACGCTAACTCTGTTTTTTCCGGGCGAAGATCATTCAGAAAAGGCCTGGGCCAAACGCTTTGATCAACCCCTGAGTTTTCTTTTTGCGAAATAATCTGGCTGACAACCCGTGACATCCTCGCGTCCTGGCGGTAAAATTAACCACCAGGACGCAAAGGCAAGACACGCGAAAGTGATTATTCTTTGTTTTTGAGGTCAGGCCAATTGGCATCCGCCTTCTTGATATGACCCTCCTTATCTTTTACCCAAAGTGATTTTACTTCTTTATTGTAGTTGAAATAGAGTTTTCCTTCATGCAAGGTCCAGGTATCTATTTCCGTCGGCGCTTTATGACCTTCCGACATGCCATAGGCGCAATACCCTCCATATTGAGGCGCGTATTTTTCGGGTTGGGCCATGAACAGTGCTTTATTTTCAGGGGAGGAAAAATACCAGACCGCTTCTTTCCAGGTCCAGGTAAGACTATCCACCCCTTTAACAGCTTCTTCTTTGGTAAAAAAGGCTACGGGGTCATATCCCCGAAGGGCTTTTCCATCTACCAGGAAGACCTCTGATTTTTGGGCCTGTACCTGAAAGGTGGACAGGAATCCCAGAACCAGTATTAGAAATAAATGTTTCATCATCATTGTATTAGTTTGTATAGAATTTTTTCCAGTTAAGATCAGCCTTGTTGCGAAGGTTGGTTTCATCCTTGTTCCATTTGGTCAGGGTATTATTGGTCCAGCTATGATAGAACAGATAGAGTTTGCCATTGAGAATTTTAAAGGTTTCGGGGTCAACCTCTACCTTTTCGCCATTGGCGCCCATCGCATAGGCACACCAACCACCGTATTGGGGTTCGTATTTGGCCGGGTTTGTTTTAAAAAGCTCCTTATTTTCTTCCGATGAGAAATAATAGGTGACTCCATTGTGCAACACGGCCCATTTACTACTTCCTTTTTCTGCCTTGCTTTTGGTGAAATAAGAGACCGGGTCATATCCTTCGATGGCTAAGCCGGATTTGCTGAGATTGAATTGCTTTTTGCGTTGCTCGGTTTGTGCCTGTCCAACCTGGGCAAGAAACAGTAAACAGAGGAACAGGGCGAAACTTGCTGCTTTTTTCATTTTACTTATTTTACTTTTTGGGCTATTATTTAATGCATTAAATGGTTTCGGCGATTGGAAAATCTATTTCCAAATTGGTCAGGTTGTGGAGATAGTTGCTGATGATCTTATCTCCTACAACGATCAGTACATCGATCAGGTTGGCTTCGGTGTAGCCGGCATTAAAGAAGGCGTCCCTTGTTTGAAGCGAAACCCGGCCCCTGTTGTGTACTACGGAAGAGGTAAACCGTGCCAGGGCATCTAATTTTGCATCAAAAGAGGCATTTCCATTCCGTATCTCAAGGATCTGCTCTTCGGTGAAGCCGGCCATTTTACCGATCGCCGTATGGGCACTTTGACAATACCGGCAACCATTGATCTGGCTGGTTACCAGGTTGATGACTTCTCTTTCCTTGACCCGCAATGAACTTTTCCTGTTTTGAAATGCCAGATAATCCCCCAGGGCTGTTTCATTTTTTCCAAAGAATGCATAAAGATTGGGGACAAATCCCAGATTTTTTTGAAGGTTATCAAAAATGGCCTGGTTAGCGGGGCTGACATCCTCCCGGGTAGGGATGGAAAATAAGTTTTGTGTGGTTGTGTTCATGATTTTAATTTTTTGGTTAATTGCTTTTGACAGGACAAAGATGGCCCCATCAGCAGCCTTTCTCCAATGAACTACAACAGGAAATGAACACGAACTGGTTCAGGTTATTTTCTTGAACTGGTTCAAGATTTTCGCGGAATTCGGCGGTTCCGAAGCTTGGAAAGATATTCCGTGCTCATTCCCAGGAAGGATGCCAGCGCATATTGAGGGAGTTGCTGGACCACATGCGGATATTTCTCTTCAAATTCAAGGTATCTTTCTTCGGCTGTGCGGGTCAGGTTGGTTATGATCCGCCTTTGCATATAGGCAGTTGAACGCTCGGCCATTATCCGAAAGAAGGTTTCGTATTTGTGATTGATCTTTTTTAGGGTCTGTTCCGAAGCATGATCAATTTGCAGGATCTCACTGTCCTCCAGGGCTACCACAAACATGGTGGCAGGTGTTTGCAGTATATAACTGTTATAATCCGAGATCCACCAATCCTTTACAGCAAATTGTATCGTATGATCCTTTCCTTCATCGGCGATCACATAGCCCCGAAAACAACCCTCCACCACATAATTGCGGTTTTTGGCTACAAATTCAGGCTGTATGATAAACTGTCTCTTTTTGATCCGGGAATAGCGGAAAAAGGATAGAAATTCCGCGGTTTCCTGTTCTGTAAAATCAACACGTTGATTGATATGCGCAGCCAGTTGAATAAAAGCATGTTCAGGAAGACTCATGACATACGAGGTATTTCCCGGTTAAATTAATACACAATTTCAAGAGTAAATAAAAAATCTCCGGGGAACCCCCGGAGATAATTATACATTTTACACAACCCATTACTGGATCCTGGTATTGAAAGTCACTTCTATATCCGTGCCCGATTTAGTACTGTTCACCAGGTCACCGATCGCTTTATTGGGAGGTGTTCCGGGATAATGCCGCAAGGTGATCTTTACCGTTCCGGTAGCAGCAGGTCCTGTGGTCCATGAACTGGTTAAACCTAAGGGTACACCATTGGAATCATCATCCAAACCAGAGATCAAAAGGTTGCTGGTTGGGGATTCCTCAAAGTAGAATCGATGCGCGTCTGACTCGCCCGAAATTTCTGTGGTGATATCCTTCACCGGACTCGCGGTTTTATTCAGTAACGTTAACGAAACGCTATAGGTCTTCAAGGGCGACAACACAATCTCGTCTATGGTAGGTGCCGTTCCGCCGGGTCCATCAGGATCGTCATAATCAAACACCAGGGTAGTACCTCCGCCACTGGGAACAAAGGTCAATTGCATCGTTGTGATCACTTCTTCATCATTTCCTTCCACTTTATCCTTTTTACAGGAGGAGAATACAATCCCGGCCAATACCAGGGCAACGGATAACATTTTAAGATTTTGTTTCATGATTATCGATTTGGTAATAGGTTTTAAAATTTAATTAATGCTAAAAGCTAATAGCTATTAGCTTTTAGCTTTTCCAAATGGCACTTTGATTCGCAATCCGATATTTCTTCCCATTTCATCGGTGAAATAACGCATACTGTTCAGGTATTCCCGATATACAGTATTCAGCATATTTCGTCCGGTGACAGCGAGCGTGATTTTTTGTTTACCCAATTGAATGGTGGTGGACGCATTCAGGTGTAATAAATGATAAGATGGTGGCGGGGCTTTATAGTCCTGCTTACCATTCTTATCCGATGGCACCTGTGTTTGCCGCATTACATCCTGCCACTCCAGAGAGATATACGATTCACTAAGCCGCTTTCCTTCTTTGAAATTATATACCAACTCGTTGCTTAGCCGATGCGATGGCATCAGGATCAGCCAGTCATTTGTTTCCTGGTTGCGGGCAAACAGGATCGATACCTTGGATTGCCATTCCAGTTGCGGACTGAACTTCCAGGCAAAGGCCAGGTCTGAACCCATAAGCAAAGCATTCGTCTGGCTGTATTTGATCAGCGGGAAAGCGCCAGCGATGGTCAACACCGGACTATCAGGTACAGGTTGCTGATAAATAAAATCGCGGATGAAATGCGCATACAATACCCAATCCAACTGAAAAGGCCCCGATTGATAATTGATATTACCGGTAAGGTGAAAGGCCTTTTCGGGTTTTAGAAAAATATCTCCCCGCTCGTAGGTAGCTGTTCCATGGTGAATACCATCGCTGAGCAATTCATTTACATAGGGAGCCCGGCTGGAAAGACTAATACCCAGATTGGTCTTCCATTTTGCCGAAGGCTTATAAATAACATTGGCAGAGGCCGCGAACGTAGAGAAATTGAAATCATTATTGATCGTGTCCCCATTGTATTTCAATCGCCTTGTCTGTATGGTCTTATAGTCGTACCGCAACCCACCCTGTACTTCCCAATCATGTTTACTCCATTTTTGGATGAGGTAACCCCCAAAGGTGTACGCATCATAATTGGGGATGAAATAGCGTCCACCATAGGTGTTGTTCTGTTGAGTGGCAGCGATACCGGCTGTGCCTGAAAAGTGATTCTTTCGTGGTTGTTCCCATTGAAGGTCTTGAGAAAGCGTAAGGATCGAGAGGTCGAGTTGTGGACGGGTATTGGTGCTGTTTCGTACGATATCGTATTCCTTACGGTTATTGATCTGTGCGGCTACCAATACATTGAAACGATGTTCGCCTTTGTAGAAGGTGGATTTCAATTTGGCCAAATGGTGTGTCACATCCTGATAAGGGCGGTTGATGGAATAACTGTTTTGCCCAAGAAAAACATCATCCGGTTTTGGTGCGGCAATGGCGGTCAACAGATCGGTCAGGTTGCCGATATGCGATCCCGTAAAGATCCCCACTTTGGTATTGAATTGGCTGTAATAGGCCTCCGCATTAAAGCGATCCTTCTTCCAACCCGCCGTTACGGAGAAATTCAATTCTTCGTTGGCGGTATTGTTCAGACGGTAATCGGGGGTTTGAATATTGGCCCCTTTCTTGAAGGTGCCTTGCACCCGATACCGGAAACCGGTCCATTTTTTTACCTGCTCCTCCCAAGTACCCGAAACTACATATTGCCTGTTATTGGTAAAATAGGCGGTATTGAATTCAGCAGCATACCCCGTTTGCAGACGTAATGGTCTGGGCTCTACCAGAATCACCCCTGCAATGGCATCTGAACCATATTTTAATTCATCCACGCCTTTTATTACAACTAATTTATCGGCAATAAAAGGATCGATCTCGGGGGCATGTTCATTTCCCCATTGTTGACCTTCCTGTCTTACCCCGTTATTGATCGTGAGTATCCGGCTGCCATGTAAACCGTGGATCACAGGTTTGGAAATGGTAGAGCCGGTTTGTAACTGGGTGATGCCATTGATACGGCTCAGGGCTTCAGCCAGGGAGAACCCTTTGGTTTCTTCCAATGCCTTACCTGCCAGTTCCTGTTTGAACCCGGTATTGGGTGTTCCCTTTTGGGCTTCTACCACAACCTCGCCCAGGGTCTTTCGGGCATGGGGCATGTTCAGGTCCAAATGGCTATCCCGGGAAAGGGTGATGACCTTTTCCATTGGATCGCAATCCACATGGGTAATATACAGTGAATAGGGGCCCGGGCAAAGATGCTCAAATACAAAATCGCCCTTGTCATCCGTAACGATCTTCATTCCCAGTTCCCGGATGGTGACCACAGCACCTACCAGTTTTTCCCGGGTATCCGCATCCTCAAGGTGGCCCGATAATTTTAAGGTGCACAATTGTGCCTGAAGGGATGACCCCAGCAGGGACAGCAGAATTATAAAAGCAGATTTTTTCAATGAAATAGATTGGAAGAACAGCAATAGACAGGATATTACCTGTCAGTCGATCAGCCGGGTTCAACCAATAGCAGGGGGACCACGGCCTTCCCAATAGGAGGGACGGGTAAGAACAGCATCTTCAAGTTCAGGAGTTATGGCTTTAGTCAATACAGGAGAAGTAGATAGAGCGATCTCATCTATTTGATCCAGAAAAGGAGAAGTAGCTACCTGATCGTTGAAATGGCAATCCACTCCGGCCTTTCCCAACTGAGCATCCTTTCCCGGTTCCAATTTGGCAGGCCCATCGCGGTGACCGGCAAATAGATCATGCAAAAAAGTTTGAGGGGTGATGCTAAGCGTAAAGATCGCCAGCATCATCACCGACAGGAATTTTTGTATGACACTTTTTTGAATCACGTTGAATTGCAATGTAGTTGCAAAAATAGGAAATTTATTTGATTCAGGCCGGGAAGGTTTATCCCAGCGACTACCGTCTTTTTTGCCGGAGTCGCTGGGATAGATCAACCCTTATTGCATTTTATCTGGTGAAATGGGATCCGGAACCTTATTCTTTATCGGCCTCGTACTCTTGAGATAGGCGAATAAAGCCTTCATATCCGATTCCTCCATATGAATATAATTCATCCAGGGCATGGGAGGCAGGAGATCACGGCTGTTTTCCAATCCTTTCCACTTTCCTTTGGTTAAAGCTGTCTTGAATTGATCAAAGGTCCAGGTACCGATACCGGTTTCATCCGAAGTAAGGTTGGCGGAGAAACTGATTCCCATAGGCGAAGCCATGGCGGTCAGCTCCCCATTGAACAAGGCCCAGCCCTGTGCAAAGGCTTCGCGGGATACTTTACCGAGTGGTGTTCCCTCGCGATATCCTGACAGGATGCGGCTTGTATCCGGTACAGGACCCCGGGGTGTCATAAGTTTTGGGGTATGGCAATCACCACAGCCCATAATGGTGACGAGATAATGTCCTTTTTTAATCAGGGAATCATTACTGATCTCAGTGGTGGTCGATGTGGTTGTACTGGTAAAATTGCAGGAAAGAAAATAAATGCCGGCACAGGCCAGCAAGGCAAGTGAAATGGAGCGCATGTGGGTTGGTTTTGGTTACAATTGAGGGGAGAAGGTACGGAAAAAACACATTTGCGCTTTTCACGAGGCGGGAAATACATAAGCTTCGCCAAATGCTTGATTCTCATAATTGTGAACCATTTTTCTCCTGTATTGTTGTGGAAGGCAGCAACATGAAATGACGATTTTTATGAAACGACTCTTAAGCCTGGCCTTTCTCTCTTTTCTTTTTTTACAAAATGTAAATGCCCAAACCGGTACCCTCTCTGGTTTGGTACGGGATGGGTTGACAGGACAGCCACTTTCGGGTGCCACGCTTCGGTTTAATGAAGGGGATAAAATGGCCACCACCGATAGCAATGGCCGGTATTATTTTTCTGGTCTTTTACCTAAAACCTATAACCTCACCGCTTCCTTTGTCGGATATACTTCGCTCACCATTTTCAACATTGTTATCCGTTCGGAAGGGAATATCGATGTCAATTTTGATCTCAATCCCGAAACCAGAACTCTTTCGGAAGTAATAGTTCGTCCCAACCCTTTTCGCAAACCCCTCAATACACCCCTTTCTGTACAAAAGCTTAGTCAGGAAGAGATCGCTGCCTACCCGGGTGGTAACAATGATATTGCCAAAGTGGTACAATCCTTTCCCGGGGTATCCGGCTCGGTGGGCGGGTTTAGAAATGATGTGATCATTCGGGGAGGCGCGCCTAATGAGAACGTCTATTATCTTGATGGGATCGAAATTCCCAATATCAACCACTTCTCCACCCAGGGCAGTGCGGGTGGGCCTGTGGGGTTACTCAATGTATCTTTTATTGAGGGGGTCACCTTATCCACTTCCGCTTTTGGCGCGCAATATGATAATGCGCTTTCGGGTATCCTGCAGTTTGATCAGCGCAATGGAAATGCCAGTCGGTTCAATACCAATTTCCGGCTGAGCTCCAGCGAGGCCGCGATAACTGCTGAAGGCCCGTTATTCAAAAAGGATAGGGAAGTAAGCAAGACGAGCTTTCTTGTTTCCGCCAGACGCTCTTACCTGCAATTGCTTTTTAAAGCGCTTGATCTTCCTTTTCTTCCCGATTATTGGGACTATCAATACAAGATCCGGCATCAGATCAATGCGCGTAATGAGATCATCTTTACCGGGGTAGGTTCGGTGGACGATCTCAAGATCAATGAACTCAAGGAATTTGATGCCGAGCAAAAAGCCATTCAGGATCAGATACCCGTTATCCGTCAACGATCAAATACCTTGGGGTTAAGTTGGCGACACCGGTTCCGGAACAACAAGGGAAATATTCTTACGGCTTTAAGTCATAACCGTCTGCGCAATGAATTCTTCCAATACAGTGACAACGTACAGGAAACCGGGCTCTATTATTCCAATGATTCAAAAGAAGATGAATCCAGGTTGCGCGTCACCGTTACACAGCTTTCAGGGCCCTGGACATTTTCCAATGGGGGCGTAGTGATCATTGGGGATTATTTCAATAAGGCGCTTGACCTTGTCAATAATACAAATTTCAACGCCGGGGTAACCCTTACCCGTTATGGGGCATTTGCCCAGGCGGCCCGCAAATGGTTTGACAACAGGCTCTCGGTGACCCTCGGTTTACGGACCGATGGAAATAATTTTACCGGCTCGGGAAATAAACTCCTCAAACGTTTAAGTCCCCGCGCAGGATTGTCCTGGCAATTGGATAACAAAGGCGCCTGGAACTTCAATGCCTCTATTGGACGTTATTATAAAATTCCTCCCTATACCATACTCGGGTATAGGGGGTCTTCCGGTGATCTGATCAATCGAAACAGTGAATATATACAGAGTGATCACATCGTGGCGGGTATTGATTATTTGGTTTCTCCCTCTGCCCGGATCACCTTAGAAGGTTTTTATAAAAAATATAATGACTATCCTGTTTCCCAGATCGATCAGGTTTCACTGGCCAATAAAGGAGGAGGGTTTGAAGTATTGGGAAATGAGCAGATACAATCCATTGGGAAGGGCCGTACCTATGGTGCGGAGATCCTGTTTCAACAAAAATTTACCGGCCATTGGTACGCTATTGGGTCACTTACTTTTTATCGGTCGGAGTTTACCGGTTTTGATCCCGATACCTATCTGCCTGCTGTATGGGATAATAAGGTATTGGTATCCTTGTTGGGGGGATATAAAATGAAGAAGAACTGGGAGATCAGCGGGCGTTACCGGTTTCTTGGAAGAGCACCCTATGCACCTGTCAATGTACAGGCCACCGAATTATATTATCCGGCAGTCATACGTGACTATGGTTTATTGGGTTCCGTTCGCCTGGACCCATTAAGCCAGTTGGATCTCCGGATCGATAAGAAATGGAGTTTTAAAAAATTCAGTCTTGATCTGTTTCTCGATATCCAGAATATCCTCGGTACCGATCTGCCCCAGGAGCCCCGGTATGGACTTGACCGGGATGCCAATGGGGATATTGTACAACCCAGGCAGTTGGTATTGGTGTCCGCCCAGAATAGTAGTACCGTATTGCCTTCTTTGGGAATTGTGATAAACTTTTGATTTACTCAACGCATTGAGTAATTTTACCCAATGCGTTGAGTAATTTGCAAAACCGCGTTCAACATATTCATTTACAAAGCATTAATTTAAGTCAACTCTTACATGCCCACTCCCTTACAGGTAGGCCAAAAAGCCCCCGCCTTTTCAGGTACCGATCAAAATGGAAAAAAAGTTTCCCTCGCCGATTATAAAGGGAAAAAACTGGTCCTCTATTTTTACCCTGAAGATGATACACCAACCTGTACGATACAGGCCTGTAACCTGCGTGACAATTATGGCCTGTTGAAAAAACATGGATTTGAGGTGGTGGGCATTAGTCCGGATGAGGAATCCAAACACAAAAAGTTTGAAGCAAAATTCTCCCTTCCCTTTACGCTGATTGCTGATATCAGGCATACGATCCTTAAAAAGTATGGTGTTTGGGGCGAAAAGCTGATGTTTGGTCACCACTATATGGGGGTTCACCGCACTACCTTCCTGATTAATGAGAAGGGTTTCATACAAAAGATATTTCTTCGGCCAAAGAACAAGGAACACGCCCGGGAGATACTGGATGCCGCAAATGGTGGTAATGGAAATTAAACCCTTTCTTTTCTTTTCAATCGAATGGCAAACCCGCCACCTGGATTGAGCTGAATATTCATTTTGTCTCCGGAATCTACCATCCCGGTCTCCCGGATCAGCGCATTGGGTTCATTGGGGCGGGCAGGATCATCCTTGTAAATTTCAGCTTCCCATTCTCCTTTTTCCAAAAAAGAAAAATCCAGTTCCAGCGTCCTGGCTTCTTTATTGGTAATGCCACCCACATACCATTCATTTCCCTGCCTGCGCGCTATGCTGATATACTCGCCGACTGACGCATTTATAACCTTTGTTTGATCCCATACAGTTGGCACCATTCTAATAAATTCAAAACCCGGTTGTCCTTCATAGGCAGCCGGAAAATCGCATACCATGCCCAGGTAGCTTTCCAGCACCACATACATGGCCAGCATATGTCCCCGGGTGCCCAGCATCAGAGGGCGGGTGTATTGTACTTTAAACAAAGAATCCGGAATAGCCCTGAAACCACCCATGTGGTAGTCGGTCGGGCCTGCCAGCATACGCGTAAAGACAATGTTCAGGTCATGATCCGGCGTGATCCTTTTTTCCCATTTATTAACTTCATAATTCAGGGTTCCTTCCCGGGTCAGTTCGTTGGGATAGGTCCGGGAAAGACCCGTCGGTTTTTCCACCCCGTGGAATTGAATATGTAGTTTATGCCTGGCTGCTTTAATCAGTATTTCTTCTTTGATCCTGGTCATTTCCTGGTCATCGCGGTCCATGAAATCAACCATCATCCCTTTTAAGCCCCAATATTCAAACAGGGCAAAGGCGGTATCCAGTTTGGGGTACAGGGCCTTCCAATGCACCCACACCCGTACATCTACCCCCTGTGATTTCGCGTAATCACAGATTTGTTTCATGTCAATACCCGGTACGGGTTTGGTAACATCCGCGCCAGGGCCGGGTTGATAACCTTCCCCGTCATTCGTGTACCATTCATGTCCATTGCTTTCGACCACGGAATGGTATTCGATGCCATGGCGGGCACAGAAATCTATGTAATATTTATTGTTTTCAAAATTATTGCCCGGGGCAAATATGGTATCGGGAATAATGCTGCCATTCCACCAGGGGAATGTGGTTTTTCCCGGTTTGATCCAGGATTCGTCTTGTATATGTGAAGGGTCGTTCAAGCTGGTAATCATATTCGATTCAAAAAGGTCACCCAGGCGGTCACTGATCAGCAATACCCGCCAGGGGCTTTGGTGCGGCAGGTTTGATTTTACTACGATTTCCGGATTATCAGGCCAGGGCGAAAGACTTGTTACAAGCCTGTTGTCTTCTTTTTTCAGGTACATCCCGGCATAGTCCAGCAAGGCGGCTTCGGTGATGGCGAGATAGGTTTTTTCCGGAAATTGAAACAGGGCGGGGGTATCCACCAGCGTGTCCTTTGGTATTTCGCTGAGGGGGAGGGTACTGTAGGTGCCTTCATGAGAGGTGGTATAGCCAGGTAGTAGGAGGGCCAGGGTTTGCGGATTGCCGGTCAGCCTGAACTCCGTCAATTCCTTTGCCAATTGAAGATTAGTCAAACCTGTTTGTTCCGGAAAAACATATCGAAAAGCGACGCCTTCATTGAAAGCCCTGACGATGAGCCTGACTTTTCGGAAAGGCGCGATACCTTCCTGTAATGGAATAACGACTTCACGGAATGCATCGGAAACATATTTTGCCTTACCCACTTTCAGTTCATAGGACTCAATCCCTTCACGAAAAACTGGTTTCTCCCCGATCCGTATATTACCTAACAGGCCACTACCCGTAAATTTCAGTTCCAGCCTGGAGGGGGTGACCAACGGCTTATTTTTAAAATCCACCCGGTAATACGCTATACCTTTTTCCAGCGAAAAATGGAATTGAACCCGTCCATCAGGTGAATTGAGTTTAATAGTTTTTTGGGAAAAACCTAAATAGCAGTATGAACAGAAAATAAGAAACAGGAAAAGGATTCTCATGGGAAATTATTTTGCTGTACCAAAGGTAGGATTCAGGGTTGAAAGTAGTAACCACAGTAGAACAGTGAAGATTCAGGAGTGGAAGCCCAGTTTGCGCCTGTCAACGCGATCATTTGTGAAGACCTCGATGCAGATGGGTTTGTCGACCTGCTCCTCGCCGGAAATGAGTACCAGACTGAAGTAATGACCGGAAGACAGGATGCCTCTTATGGACTTTTCCTGAAAGGAACCGGACAAAAATCCTTTCTTCCCCAATCTCCTTTGGTTAGCGGGTTTTTAGTAAAGGGGGATGTAAAAGATATGGCGCTGATCACTTCAAGTGCGGGTGCCAAGTATGTATTGGTGGCTATCAATGATGATTATCTGAGGGTCTTTCAGATAAACAGGTAAGGAGAGCGAGGGTATCGGACTGATATTTAGCGAATTATAATCATAAAGTTTCAATTTTGTCACACCTAGGGATTTAGCACAACAAATCGTAAATTTGTATTCTTCTAGACCTAAGGGGCTGTACGGCTCCGGATGGCCTGGACCAAATCCTCGGTTTTGAACCGGGGTTTTTTTTAAGTCCGCACTATCCCGTCTTCATCTGCAAATTGAGACAAGAAACAAGAAGCCTTTAATTTTCTGGCAAATATTTTTTCGGCTTGGAATTTTCGTCTTGAACCTTGGGGGAACTCATGTTCTTTTAATGTATAGGCTATAACATCTGCGGCTTGTATGAAAATCGAATCGCCAGAAACCCTGAATATAGGGTCTTCAATAATCCATCCTATTCTTACACCAGGTATTGTAACTCCGCTTGAACCAGTCCCAAGCAATCTTCTGACATGGGTATGAATAACTTTTTCATTCGCCCGATCAAACAACAAAATACCATTTTGATTTTCATTTTTTAAAAACTGATCGAAAGCCTGATAAAGTTTTGTAATAACTGTAGTCAGGTATTCATGAGGATTAAGGTCACTCTTTGTTTTGTCAATCACAACAGTAATTATAGAAAAGGGTTTGTGCTGACCAATTGTTTCAGCAAATTTTTCAATCAGCATCCAGCGGTCTTTGACGCTTATTTGTGTATATTCTTTAATCTTATGAGGATCTATCATCTCTGCACAGTGAAACTCGATATCATACGGCAAATAGGCCTGTGCGGCAATTTGTTTTCGAAAACTTTTTAATACATCTAAGGAAGATTTCCATTTATCAGCAGGAACTATAAGTGCGGATAAAATAAAATATGGAGAGCCTGTTTTTCCAGGGTTTGCCGGGTCAAAGAGCCCGCAATCTCCACTTTCATCAACGTAACAAAAGTACATAGGAAAGAAATTGAAAGAAACGGTTGTGAATTTATCACAACTTAGAATACAAACGATTGTCAGAGCATCGCTGTAGGATAAATTCCCGCTAATAGTAGGGTAAATACCTCGCTCTTTACAAAAATCAAGTGGAGGGTGGCCACAGGTTTACTGCAAATAGTCGGTATCAGGCAAATTTCGGCAGCGTCTTACAAAATTTTTAAAGGTCCAGAAAGGGGAACACTCAGGAGAAAAGGGAAAAGGACCTGATCAGGTTTTAAAGGCCGGTCGGATGGACCAGCTTCGCTTATTGGGCGTTCTCCATACCAGCCACCAGAAAAAGAAAACAGTTACCCCCACACATAGCCAGGTTATGGTTTGTTGGTGCAGAACGGTACTCAGGTCGATCAGCATCCCGTCTTTAGCGAAGCGGCCAAATCCTAACAGAGCCGGTATGCGATACCAGTAATAACAAGACACCGCGCTTGCGGCAAAAGTCCCTACTAACTTTCTTTCCCAATGCGCCGGGGTAAATGGTTTGATCAATAGAAACAGGAACAAAGTGACAAGCGTACCAATCAGGGGGTATTCGTAAACCGATAGCATAACCATCAGGTTGTCGATTCCTTCATGATCTGGCACATGAAACCAACCCCATATAAAGCCGGGTAGGCCCCCGACCAGAAGCAGGCTGGACAGACGATGACTGACCGTTTTTTTGGGAAGCGCCGGGTGAAAATTTGGTGTGGAATCCGGACACGGGATGGAACAGTTTACACATTCCTTGCAATGGGCATTTGCCATCGACATCCATGTATTTTCCCCATATAGTTTTTCTACCGGGCTTACCGGACATAGTGTAGAACACCACCCGCTTTTCCAGTCAAATATCAACCCCATACCAAAACCAATTAAGGCACATAGAAATAACAGGATTGCAGTGGCCTGGCCATTGGTATTGAAGATGGCGTGACGGAGTGGTACTATCACATATAAGGCGATAACAGCCAATAAACTCAGTTTACCCTGCCATTCCACAGGCATGATCTTTTTGGCTGAGAGCCCAAGATGACGGGGTAACAGGGTGGTGGTGGCGAGAGGGCATACATTTCTCCACAAGCCTGTTGCCACAACCAGCAATGCCGGTGCGACGGGGATCAGCACATTCCAGAACAGGAGTAATCCCAGGTCGGGGAAATACAGGAGGCTGAAAAAGAGAAAGGCCCCAAGGGCCCAGAACAGGATTTGCAGGGAAAGCCAAAATCTGGCCATAGCTGGAGACATTCCTTTTTGTGATCCAGCACCCAAACTTTGTACCGATGAAGTAAACATAAGCAGCAGGCAAGTAATAGGTCGGAAAGATATATGGATAGCCAGAGCCTGGATATGATTTTGGTCAGTTGGGGTTACTTCAGCCACCTCACTCAAGAAGGTACTTACTTCACAATTTTGAAATTAAATGCTCCGTTATGGGTAGCCATATATACTCTTAACCAGATCGGTAATACTGCTTCTGTTCCTCTTGCATTGGTAATGTCTCCCAGGTCAAGCAAGTTTTCTTCCTTCCAGCCAAAATTGTCAACCAGTAAATTTTTTACCGTTGCTTTTGCATCAGCATTATTTCCGCAGAGATAGTTCACATGGTCGCCGCCGCCAATAATAGCCGGGTTAACCATAATGCCGCACCACATGGTATTAAGTGTTTTCACCACTTTTACATCGGGAAATGTTTTCTGAATTTCTTCACCCAGTGAATTTGTATTGCTTAATGAGGGAAGAAGTGATGGCGGTATTCCGTTTGAAAAATCCAGCGGGTTGGCTATATCAATGAGTATTTTTCCTTTCAGGTTGGTTGCACCAGCCTGTTTTAATGCATCAATAGAGTTTTCACCTTTGGTAGCATTAAAAATAATTTCGCCAAAAGCGGCTGCATCAGCAAAGGTTCCCTGCAATGCATTGGCGCCAATTTTCTTTACCCATTCAGCAGCCTTTTCATTGCTGGCGGTGCGGCTACCCATTTTTACCTGATGCCCTTTAGCAATTAATGCCGAACCGATGGTTTCTCCCACAGAGCCGGTTCCTAATACTGCAATTTTCATTTTTAGTTTTTTAATTTACTTTTGTTACTAGCTGAAAAAAGTATAGTGAAGCAAAAATAAAGGTATTTGCAGTTGCCAAACAAGACCTGTCAATCCTGAAACCAACTATCCTTTTTGACGTAATAGTGAATGGCAGGGTATTTCAGCGTATAAAAAAATATGTATGCTCATAAACGACAAAGAAATCAGGATTAAACTACACGGGCAGGAATATCATTGTGCAATGGATATTACCATGGATTATATTGGCGGCAAATGGAAAACCGTTGTACTATGGTATTTGCGCAAAGACAAGAAACGATTTAGCGAACTGAAGAAGTTAATTCCCGGCATTACAGAAAAAATGCTGAGTATACAATTAAAACAACTGGAACAGGATGGTCTTATTGGCCGCAAAATCTATGGTGAGGTTCCGCCACGGGTTGAATATTCTTTAACCGATTTTGGAAAAACGCTTATTCCCATGCTGGAAGAGATCGCTAAATGGGGACGGCATTTGGGCGAACAAGATGGTGAAATGGTCGAGGTGAAAAGCAATGCGAAGAAGGAGAAATTGAAAGACAATAGAAAATAATTTTATTGGCAAAGTAGTTTTGTATAATCCGATCTCCCAAGTCTTCCCCAACCTTCCCAAATCTCGATCCTCAAATTCCTTAAATCCCAAAAATCGGGTTGCAGCCTCGACGATGATTATTTCCGGTGACTGAACAGCCAACCCGGAAGTTCGGTTTCCTTCTCCACATTCAGCCAGCTGTCGTGGCGGACGCCAGGGTATTCAGTGTAGCGCACTTTTGTGCCACCGGCTTCTTTTATGGCTTGGTAAACGTCCCGCGACAACGATACCGGTACAACATTATCGTCCCCACCATGAAAAATCCAAAGCGGCGTTTGTGTTAAAACGGCGGCAGCCCTGGTGTCTGACCCCCCGCAAACACTATAGGCAGCGGCAAACAGACCCGGATTTTTTTGCAGCACCGCAAATACCCCAAACCCTCCCATCGATATCCCATAGATATAGAGCCGGCTGGTATCCACTGCGCAGACCTTCACCAGCGAATCGACCAGCCGCAGGACCGCCGCCGTAGTAGACGTATGACCCGCCACCCAGGTATTGCCCCAGCCCTGGTCACTGACCGTGCACTTCGGCGTCAGTACAAAACAGGGAAACTGCGCTTGTCGCTCCGCACTGTACCACGACAAATCCCGTGACACCGTATCATTGGCGCCATGCAGGTAGACCAGCAAGGGATAGCGCCGCCCCGCTTCCACCACCGGACGGAACAATCCATACCGCACCGATTCAAAAGTGCTCTGGCTATAGCCTGGATGGTCAATAGGTTTTTGCGAACAGGCTGGCAGGCCGACGGCCGGGAGCAGCAGGAAAAGGAGCAGGTATTTTGTCATGGCCGGTTTTTTTATAAAGGTACGGGGACAATGGAAAGGCGGGCATTCCCTCGCTGTTAAAAACCGGCGAGGTGGTGGGCATGGTTTTTTTGCCTGTCTGGTTTATACTTACTCTGGATTGGCCGTAATCTGGTGAAATCTAATTGTGGTCGTTAGGAGTGAGTAAGACAACTGGCAAATTAAATTTCCTAATTTCCCACTATGAAGCACCGAAGCATCGTACTTGTTCCTGTTCTGCTGATCACGATCGGGATTGGCATTTTCTATTTTTTAAAAGGTTGTCAGCAAACAAGCACCAACTTTGGAATAGTCGGCATGCCTGCCGTAAGTCTGGATGGAAATTTGGTGGTGGTACTTGTTGCCGAGAACGACGGCGTCACTTCGCAGGTCAATGGAGGTTACCGCAAAACAGAATATACGACCACCTGGTGGCTCAAACAGTATGAAACACGAACCGGAAAATTCCTGAAGAGGATAAAATTATTAAAAACCGGAAGGCTGGATAACCAGACCGTAACCTGTAAAGGGGTAGAAGGAAATACGATTTGGCTGGATATAGATCGCGTCAGGGCTTTTGATATCACATCCCTTGAGGAGACCGATCTTAAAAAAGCCTGGGCCTCGGGAAAGGAATCTGCGCCAATTGATTCCAAGATCAATTACAATAGGCTACTACACAAGGAGGACTATGGAACGCGATGCGATACACAATACAATCGTGTTTATATATTAGCTAGAAACAAAGAGTCCGCCGCCGATACCAGGCCTGGTTTTACCGATTTAGAGGGATCCGCCTATCCCATGCAATTTTATTCGACAAAATATTCTCTGGAAAAGATGGGTTTGTATAATCGCTATATCTATGACTCCTTGCATAATCTTGGTGAAACCCTTTATTTCGATCCTTGTTTAGCGGTAGATAATTATCTGGATCAGGTCATTCGTCTTTCTACACCCGAAGGGTATATAATTGTTCACCAGAGGAAAACTGGCAGCGAATCAGAGGCCGTATTTACGCGGGTTGATTTACAGGGCAAAAAATTATGGGAAACTCCATCCAATCTCAGCACCCGGATTTCTTACTGTGTATATAGAGCTGGGATGGTAGCCATTGCCACAAACAAAGATGATATGCACAGCCCCCACCTGGGAAGTGATGCCCTTTGTATCCTGGATTCGCGTAGCGGGGCTCTTGTTAAACCGTCTTTGGACAAATAAATTATTGTTCCGAAAGGGTTCAAATAAAGAAGAGCGGCGTAGAATGTTTTATGCCCGCTCTCCTGAGTCTTCCTCGATATTTCCAAAAATCAGAAGGATGCTGGCCGTAGTCTTACTGTCGTAGGCGGAATCGATTATAGGACAATAGACTATGGCCAAGTTAGTAGCCTCGACAGGAATCGAATTCCGCATGAAAGATACCAAGGATGGTATTTTAGTAAACGCGGAATATAATAGTCGTTAAATTAGTAGAAGCAGGACGCATGAAGTCGAACTTATTTTTGAAAAGAATGAGGCAAATAGAAGCATTTTTAAGAATGTTAGGGACATGATTTTCTGCAAAGAAGCTACTCCAATGATGAAAGGTACTTAAGGGCATAAAATCGATTTCTTAATTAACAAACTGAAAATCATAAGGTTAAAAACATTTTAAACAACAGGTTTGGTAAATTACATTCCTTTTTCTATATGATGCTTACAGAGAATCAACAGCGGATACATGACGGTTTAAAAAATATTGGTGAAGCGTTAGCTAACTTTTACTTGGATGGCCTGAAAATGGCAACACCAGAATGTACTATCTCATCGAAGGCTAATATGATTGCCCATGCTGCACGAGAAATTGATGGGGGCTTACGCGACGTGTTTGCACCAGATAAGGCGATTAAAAAAGTGGGCGCCTCCTTGCCAAATTATGACCCAGATAAAGATGGGCATTTTGCTTCCATCTTGGCAGCGGTTGGAAAAAATGATCCCAATAATTTATTTGCGAATAGATGGTTAGCTGTTGCCAAAAATTTTCACCGGATAGCACACCGGAAAGACATTCACAGCACATCTGTAGATGCCACCGAAATTATTGCAATATGGGCTGAGTATGAAAAAGTTCTAGACATTGTAATTGGCTCGTTTCTGAGTATTACCAACCGGCTTGATAATTTGTTGGAGCTTGAAGAGCCGCCTGGGGAAGTCTTGCTAGCGCTGAAAAACATACTTTCCAATCCCAAGCATGCGCACTACTTTTTTTCACGTTTGGATAAAACACTTTGGTTAAAGCCTCTTAAGGAACACGGTTTTTTCAACGCCGATGAAATACCCAAGAAGGCAGAAGGAAACGCTGCGCCTGACTATTGGTACAGTGTGAAATATCTTCTTAATATTTCTACAAAAGCACGGCGCAACGTAAAAAATTCGTTGATTGAAATTGTGAATGATGTGATGAAATTTTATATCGGCGGAGTAGAATTACATGCGTTCACAGTTTCTGACTTATTGGACATCATCATTAACATTGATGACTTTTCTTTTACCGAGAACGAACGTGCTTTCATTGAAAAGTACGATAGTTATGGGGACTCATGGAGTCTTGTACACTCTAGACTTACCGAGGGCTTAGCGGCAAAACTGGTTGCTAAGAAAGATATTGAAGGTTTAAAAAACCTTCTTAGCTATTTTTTCGGGTTTACGATACATGAAAATCCAGCCATTAGTTTTTTCGGCGAAGAGGCGAAACCCTATTATCAGAACAAACCAAACGTACAAAAGCATTACATCACAGAGTTATTGCACCGCTATGGTGAAAAAATTATGGAGTTGCTTGGCATAGATGCTTTAAAAATTGCAATAGGCAAGATAGAAGATCTTACAAAGTCTGGTTCTTACAACCTGTCACATGGCAACCCTAAATCGATTGAGGAAACAAGCCAAACAGTGTATAGCCATGATTGGGAGGACGAGATTGTTTATTTCATTCGTGATTTTGGTGCAAAGTTGGAATCAAAGCAGCTAGGTACTTTAGTAGATAAATTGTTTGACTCAAAAATACAAGTCCTGCAACGGCTGGGCATTCATTTCATCCGAATGAACTTTGATTTACTCAAGGAAAAGTGGTGGCATTTTGTGGACAATACCGGCGCTGAGGATGACATATACATTCATGAACCATATGTGTTACTTAGGGAACATTCAATGGCTTTTAGTGATGAAGAGTTTAAAAAAGTTGTTGGATGGATAGAGAGGCTGAATCCGCCCGATGTAAATGAAGATGGTACTGAAGAAAAGCGTTACGCAGGGTCTCGTATTCGTAGGTGGTTAACCTCACTACAACCGGCAACTCAGAAAAGCAAAGGGCTGTTAACAGACAAAGAGGCATTTTACCGAACTTGGTACGAAGGAAAGATAACTGATCACCCTGAGTTTGACAGCTATGGTACGAGCCATTTTGGCCCAGATTACCCAATGGCAGTTGAAGAATTCATGAAGCTTTCAATTCACGAACAAATTCAGTTTATCCTTTCTTACAAACCAGAGTATCCGCACGATACTTCTGAAGAAGGTTTAGCTGAATTGCTAAAGTACAATGCAAGGAGCGAGCCGGACAAATATCTATATTCACTGACAGAGTTCATTCCGCTTCATTCATTATACTTGAGCCATCTCCTCGATGGCCTCACTGTAGCATTGCGAGATGAAAAATTAGTTGATTTTTCCTTGGTGCTGGATTTTGCAGAGGCCAAGCTTTCAGACACAAGTTTTGACAAAGAAGATGAGAAACAGTTTTTTTACAAGAGGTGGTTAGCCGGAAGCATCGGGGAATTCGTCAAAACCGTTTCATTTCAACATCAATCGCTTAGCGTTGATGTTTCAGATGCAAACCGTATGATTTCTTTGGTATTAGCAATGATCAACAACACTGTTTTTCAAAATAGCGATGACATAAACAGTGACTATATCAACAACGTACTGAATAGTACACCCGGTCGATTGTACCTAGCATTAATAGAATTGACTAAGCTTTGGGCCAATGTGTTTTCAGACAAAAATCAGCAAGTACGTTGGCCCACCGCCGTTAAAACGCACTTTACACAACTTGTAGGAAGTCATGAAATTAAGGACAGCGATTTTTCTATCATTTTAGGAATGGAAATTCAATTACTGCTATATCTGGATCAAGCTTGGGTAGAAAAATATTTGGGAGAGATATTTGATGAACAAAATACTCGGCACTTTGACCTCCGTTTGCATACCGCACTTTATAGAGCTTCTCAGCTATCCGAGGCTTTTTATAAGTTCTTCAAAAAGCACAATTTATTTCAAAAAGCTTTGAAATATCTAAAGAACGAATCTGCAGCTCTCAGTACCGTAATTGGATATGCTTTGCTGGAATGGAAAGTTTGGGAAGGTGATCCAGAAAATGACAGCATCCTTGCCGAAGTGCTTCAACAAAAAGATCCAGAACAAATAAAACAGTTGGTTCGAGTAGTTTTTGAGCGAAGGCTTCTCTCACAAGAAGAGTTGATTTACCTCTGGGAGCGGCTTATGCCAATATTTGAAAGCACTACTGCCTTAGCCGATTATTATCCGATATTACTTTGGTTTTTTGAACGCTTGCCAAAAATTGAAAAAAAGTCGTTTGATTTAGCAAGTGAAGTAATTGCGAAAGCCAAAAATGGAAGAGAGGTTTATTCCTTTCTACGACATCTTTACAAAATTGCTGATTCAAATATTGAATTTGCTGGAAAACTTGTCCAGCAGGTTTATGACGCAAAGCTTGTTACACCGTTCTATGAGAAAGAATTAAAAGTTTTGGTTCAAAAACTTTACAGTTCAGGATTTAAAGAGATGGCAGATAATATTTGCATACAATTGGCGGAGCAAGGCTCTTTAGAATTAAAGGATTTGTATAATCAGAACAATTAAAGTAGATCTGAATGCTGTGATTTTTTTACTTTATAGTTTTATAGGAAGAGTTATTTAGATATTTTGAGAGCGGTTTATATAAATATTTTTAACCTAAGATTCTCTGGTGTGATTATGGAAAAAGAAATTCTTTAAGAAATAAAACAACTAAAATCTGTCATTTCTAAGCTAATTGGAACATCTGATTTACCTGCCAAAGAACAGTTCTCCAAGGAGGCGCTGGACAAGGCGGCCAAACAGTTTCAAAAGTTAAGCATTGAAAGGGGCGAATGGGTAGAAGAATACAACATCAGCAAATACATCAAAAGTGCTCATTACCGGGCAGACCCCGCTCTCCCGAGTCTTCCTCAATATTTCCAAAAATCAGAAGGACGCTGGCCGTAGTCTTACCACCTAAGGCCTGAACCGATTATAGGGCAATAGACTACGGCCAAGTAAAAAAGATCCCCAAAAAAATAAGGAATCCAAGGTCATATCTCGATCCTTAAATTCCTTAAATCCTAAAAATTTTAGTGTAGCCTCGACAGGGCTAAATAATTTATTGAGAATCAATTAATATAAAAAAAACCGTAAACGAATCCGTAAACTGGTATTTTTAGGCTTGTTTTACGTGTCAAATACGCTATGCTAAAGGTACCTTTTTATTTCGATCTGGTATGGAATATTACTGCTATTATTCCGTAGAATTTTCAGAGGGGGGTACATCTTCCATCGAACCCACTAATCTTATTTCAGGGTTATTCTGCACAGTTCTGACGGCTACCGTCAATATGTATATATCGCAATAAATCTTTATTGCTAATACTTCGGTCATTGTTATTGAATGATGCAATACTGTTTTTGTTTCAACATCCAACGCAAGTTTAATAACCCGGTCATACTCCGTGCGTCCTTTAATCATTCCCTGAATCTGCGCATATCCCACTTCGAAAACCTGCTCTTTATTTGCTATTTTTTCGTGTTTAAGAAGCAATTGCCGAAAGGTATTGAAGAAAATCCTGAACGCATCGAAATCGAGTCGCAGGTGAATGTCTGTTCTGCAGAGCATCGAAAGTGCTGTCATGTACTCCTCGACTTCCTGTTGATCTGCTTTTAAATGAACATGCAGGAAATAGTCATGCACAATGCCAGCCAGGTGCATTTCTTGTTCTTGCAAAACCATCCCCCTGCTTTGCCAATTCGCTTTCAGTTGTTCTGGCACGGATAGCCTAAGTCGTTGTTTCGATTCCAGATCAATAATAGAATCATAAAATACGTCTGTGTCGATGGGCACATGCCAATAGAATATTCCACGGGTGGCAATACTTAAGGCGGCTGCTATTGTTTTCGAAATGTACCAGGACTGATGCCAAAGAATATGTACGGTAACAACCGACGGTAGAATTACTTTAACCTTGAGGGTGTGCTTATCCTTGCTTGCTGCAAAGGAAAATGGCCTGGGATATTTATTAAAAGCATTAATCTCTTTTTTACGAATTGAATGAGACGGGGTGATCAGTGTAAAATTAATTTCCCATTTTTCTTCAAACTTCTCAAAGTTTTCAGGGATTGGTTTATTGATTTCCTTTTCGCTCAGTTCATTCAGAGTAGCAGTTTCTTTTTCATGTTCATCCTTTAACCACTGCATCCAGGCGCGAATATCACCTAGTTCAATTAATTTGGCCTGTGTAGTGGCAGATACTATGTAATTACTTTTACTTTCAATCTGCATATAATTTTGAAACCATTCACGAAGTGGATCAATGATATCAGCATCATCTTCATTCACTTCGCCTTCTATCGCTGCCAGATCAAACCGGCTTTGGGTAAACGATAAAATGCGATTCAGTAACTCGTCGGAAACTTTCTGAGAGGAAGGTACCTGGTCTTCCAACGATCCATAAAGAAAAAGTAGCCGAAGTTCATGGAGATTTCTGGCCATGAATTGGTTTTCGCTCCATTGGTCTTTGGTTATTACGTCTTTGCCAATGGATGGTCCCCATATGGCGAAAAAGAGCTTTTTGATGTGGTCGTCTAAGGCCACATTCATCGTTTCTCTGTCCCAATTTTCAACCTGGTTTAATTTCATCCAAGCCATAAAAATCTTTCCAATCTCTTCAAGAGTCAAAATACAGAGATGGAAACTCAAATGGTTTAGATTCTTTCCCGCTAGTTCACGGGCGCCTTTCAAATTATCTTCTGCATTTTTAATACAGAGACGTCTGAAAGCATTGAATTGGATATATTTTTCTTTGTTGCTCACTTACACTAATGACTATAATTTCTTAATTAGATTACATCTCTAACCGATCAACTTGTATTCACTTATCTTTAGCGGCAGCACTTTGAATCCACTTCTCAAGATCTGTAAAATTGATGATATTGGAATTTCTGGTAATTACCGGATACCTGGATATCACAAAATGCTCGATATTGGCTATTCCCGTTTTACCAATAATTAGTCTTTCTCTACCAGCTTCCTTTTCCAAAGCTTTAACATAGTAACTGCATAGTCTTAAATTGAGGCGGCCCATTTTTTTATAATCAAGATTAACTCTGGTAATGTCTATGAAATTATTCTTACACTGAAAATTGTAAACCTTTCCGTTCTTAATGGTGATGAGGTCAAATTCCTTATGATTTATCCTTGTGATACCTGTTATGGCAAATCCATTGGCTGCGAGAATAGCAGAAACCTTGTCTTCAAAAACAAATCCTGAGTTTATTTGAAATGACCTGTTTTTAACCAGCGACTGCGACAATGTTCGATATACCAGTCTGGTCAGGAAGACAACCGTTGAAAAGTAATAATTATGAACTTTTTGGAAAGGAACGAAACTATTCAAGGCCTTAAAATAATTGTCGGTGGCATTGGTAAGGATTAAAGAAGGGTATTTTTGAGCAATAGGATCGAACTGTTCTTCATCAATGATCAAGTTAAAGTCATCTTTCAGGTAAACAGCAATGTCGCCGAAGAAAGAATTGAGCTCTATAAATTCTATACACTGAGCAAGATTGTATTTTTTAAACGCTCCTTCAAATAGAGCCATTGCGTTGGCTACTTCGCTAAATGAAAAAACCTTCTTTTCTGATTTTGGCAGCATTGGTTTATCCTCTACTAATTCAGGCCGAAGCTCCATCTGGTCCAGTAAGGAAAGTCTTTCGGGTTCCATGAAAAAGCCCTCCAAATGCTGATATTCAAAATTGCCGATGGCCTTCTGGCCGTCCGAAGTCATTTCATAGTCGGGTAAGCTTTGATTTAGGAGCAGGTTGTAGTAGGAAGTCGTGATCCCTACTAGGCAACTATCAAGCGTGTATTGCAGATAATTTAAAGTGTCCAAGTAGCGAACTACCTTTTCCCCTTTTGCAATCTGTGGGATCAGTGTCAGAGTGGTAACAAAATAGGCCCTGCGTGACTGAAAAAAATCTATGCTATCCGAAGTGGACGAAAGATATAGCGGCAGACCCATCTTTTCATAAATGCCCTGCTTTCGATAAGTTGCATTAATTGCGTAACACATCATGGCGAGCTGCTGAAATCTTGTCGAAACATTGTTTTCAAACCTTGTTTCTAATATTTCAAATACCTTTTTGAATAATTTCAAATTGTCATCCTTTAAAAAATCAAATTTTAGATTTAAAAATTTGCTTGCTTCTTCAGGATTCTTCAGTTCTCCGGCAATATTGATCAGTTCGTCTATTGTACGAATAATGGTTCGCCAGTTGCTAAATAGATCAGTCATCTCATATTCTGCTATTGCCTTTACATATATATCGAGATGATAATTGATCGACTCATTAAACAGCGTATCAAGTGCTTGCCCTGATATTTTTCCTATTGGTAATTTCATACCCTGTTCAGCCATTTTTTTTGAGTGAATTTACAGTTTTCTGTTGCTAATTACTTTGTTAGCGTGTCCAGGCCTGGTGTATTCAAAATTCGCTCGATCTCTGTTTCAATTATACCAACTACTTCAGCTTTGACTCTACGAAAATTCTCATTTACCATTAGCACAGTTATTTGTGTAGTAACCGGTAGTTTCCGATATAGGTCAGATTCTGCTGTTAGTTGGGCATGATCATTAAGAATTTCACAGTGAAATGTCTTCAGCTTTATTTTATTCGTGGGATCATCTGCTACCATGCCGACAAATTCACCAGATGACAGGCCAGCGATCTTTGACTGAGGTATGGCAAAATCCAACTGGCTGGATTTGCTTACTGAAGTATCAGTTCGATTGATAGAAATACTCTCTTTGACCTGATTAATTTTTCCGAATCGCTCAGAAAGGAATTTGGAGGTTTCACCTGTTACCTGCCCACTAATGATATTGCCGGTGATATTCATTATTACGGCAGACTGATCTGCACCATAATCTTTTTTCAACTGACTAAAATCCTGGATTCCCAGGCAAGTGGCTACTTTGTTGGAACGTGCCGTTGCAATTAAACTATCAATATCATTGAAAAAAATGGTGGGAAACTCATCAAATATCAGACTTGACTTCAGTTTATTTTTTTGATTGACCTGCTTAATTAAACGGGTCACATATAAAGAAAGAACTGCCCCGTAAATCTGCTGCTTTTGAGGATTGTTGGCAAGACAAACGATCTTGGGATTTTCAGGGTCATTAATGTCCAATGTAAAATCGTTTGCAGAAAGTACCCAATAAAGTTGCGGGGAGGAGAGACGAGCCATCCCGATCTTGGCACTGGCCACCTGGCCTTCCAATTGTTCCATCGCATCGTTCTGGTAGGCCGATATGAAAGGATTTATAAGAACTTCTATTTCCGGTTCTGTGCGAAGAACCGAAAATAGTTTTTCATAGTCCACCTGCATCAGTTCAATTACATGCGGCAATGTAAGGTATTTCCCACCCTGGTATTTTTTCAGGAACCAGATAATTGCCGTCAAAAAATTGATCGGTGACTCTACAAAAAAATCCCCTTGTTTGGTGATCCAGTCCCGGTTCAGGCCCATCATAATGGAACGGGAAGCTTCGGTTGCATCCGTTATATCGAACATGGTGGAAGCATCCAGCGGATTACAGCGGTGACTCTTGGAAAGATCATCGAAATTGATGGTATAGAATTTCGGTTCTACTTTATAACTGCTCTTGTTCTTCAGCAACGTATTGTAGGCGATTTTGGTCAGGTCGTCGTATTTAAAATCATAGACCAGCATGGTAAACCCTTTCCGGATATGTTGCCGGATAATATGCTGAATCACAAAGTAGGATTTACCAGCTCCGGGTGAGCCGCAAACGAGTAGCCCCCGAAACGGATTAATGATATTGATCCAGCTTTTTCGGACCTTACCCCTCAGGTTATACTGTGCAGGAAGATTGATCGAGTATTCATTCTCCAACAACCGTTCTTCCTGGGGGAATGTTTCATTTAACTCGTTGAAAATATCCTTTCCCAAATTCACCCTGATATACCGGCTGAGCAGGTTGCCACCCGCCAGCACCAATAAGAACCCTGTTCCTGTCAGGATCATATACCCGGTTGCCAGTTGCTCCACAGGGCCCTGAAAGCGTAGAATAAGGGTACTGGAAAAGTAAAGACTTAGCCCCAAAACCAGGTAAATCAGGATGGATCGGGGGTTGATATTTTCGGATTTTTTGCCCCTTGCCCCCAGCAAGGAAATCCCCAGCAGCCCGAGGGCAATCAACTTAGATTTCAGAGGCGTGCTATAGAGCCCAGTAAGGGCAATATTTTGGAGGAACTGGTCGCCCCAGGGGGAACTGAGCCCCCAGCGTTCAAAAGCCCCGTAGCAGTAAAAATAACAATGCAGGAGCAGGACCAAAATGGCCCCCAACCGGGTAAAGTCCAGGATTTTTCTGAGGCCCGCTTCATTTTCGCCGGTTCCGGATGACATAGGTACTTATTTAGGGTTAGGATTGCGTTTTTTCTTCTTTTTCTTCAGCAGTTCACCAGGAACCCGGTTCAGGTTCTTTTCATGCTCCAGCAGTTCTTTGAGCAGGCCGTCCTGGGAGGGTTGCGACCCGGTAGTTTGAGAGGGCTCTTTGCTTTCCCCGAATCCCTTTGTCTGGGCGGTTTCAGGGGCGGTTTTTTGGGCTTTTACCGAGCCATTTTGCCCAGACTCCATCGAAGTCCGGATACCAGCAATACTGTAGGTCTTGCCTATATCACTGCCGTTAAAGACAGCCTTGGTCCTGTAGTCAATAAAAGTAATCCCGAATACCAGCCCCTCTTTATTCTCGCGCAGGACGGCTTGTACCCCTTCTTTTTTCAGGGCAATAATCAAAGCCTCCAGGCTTAACGGAGATTTGGCCAGCACCCAGTCAATGCAGGTCTTCAACCTTTTTTTATCGGGCTGCCGGAGGGTCTCATTTTCTGCGAATCTTATCTCCAGGTTTTTCAGGGTGGGTTTGTTATGAATCAGACTGGCTTTAATGGGTACCCCAACCTTATTACCCTTTCCATCCAGCAACCTGTAGAAAAGTCCACCTGACTTGTATACAATCCCTTTCTCCCGGCCACGATCAGCCTCCACGTTATACTGCCGGAGGATGGCGTTCAGTTCTGCCAGCGAAGTGTATTTAAACTGGTTGATCACCGCATCCAGGACATTGGTAATCGAACGACGGGTTTCAGATTTACCGTATTGTACTTTCTGTACATCCACGGGCCGGATCCCCACAACCTGTCCTGTTTTTTTGCCCTGCGCCGGGATCAAACCAAAACTTTTCTCCAGTTCTTTTCTTGCCTGCTCGGATTGGTTGCGGCCGATATTATAAGTATCAATACGCTTTCCATCCGGCTGGATACTAGTGGTCAGGATATGGATATGTGGATGACCGGCATCGTGGTGCTCATAGACCAGGTAAGGTTGTGACCCGAAGCCGATTTTTTCCATATAGGCCGTTGCGATCTGTGTGAGTTTGCCCCCCGAAAATTTCTCGGATGGGTCGAAGTTTAAGGAGATATGGAGTGTATTGGATTTTTTTGCCCTTTCATTTCTTGCAATCAGGTCCTGCATCCGTTCCATTTTCTGGTGGAAGTTCATCTGGCCCGCCTCCAGTAAATAGTTCCCTGCGAAAAGGCAAACAGCCTTTTCTTGCTGGCATTTCTGCTCATTGTAATTGAGCGCCCTTTGCAGACTATGCGGGCTGGTTATTCGGACGACCATTGCTGGTGGATTTCATTAAGTTTCTGAAATATTTTACCCGTCAATTGCAGAAAGTTTTGATGTAGTGCTTCGTGCTGGTTTAACCACCATTTTACCTCACTGATATGATTTAATGTGTGGAGTTTTTTAACAGCCTGGTTGTAATTATTCCCGATGGCGTTCAGTTCTTTTTTCAGCCCGATCATTTCATGTAAAAACTGATCGGCGGATTCGTTTCTGACTTTAATAGTTACAGGCTTTTGCAGCAGCACATTGCGTGCATACTCGCTTAGTTTTCTATGCGTGGATTGGGAAAATAATAAATGTATTTTCTGGTACTCTGCGGGCTTGACCCGAAAGGAAATCCAGGAAGGTATTTTTTGCTCACTCATCACGATTCATTTTCACATTATCTCCGGCAAAAGACAAGCACTGTTTTTTGCCGCTATGCCCTTTAAGCTTCTTTTCCCATAGTCCCGCCGACTCCGGAGGCATAGGGACCAAGATGCAATTGTGCAACAATTGAACATCTTGCCGGTTGCAGACACAGCAACCTTTGACCTTGTAAAGTTAAACTGACCGATTCCGATAATAAACACCTGATCAAATTCTGATTAGCTCCTATCAGCGAATAAATAATAGTTTTGAGAACGATTTTTAATAAATAAAAATGTGAGTTATGAGCAGTGCAGTAAACAAAGAAAAAGCGAAGATTTTTGAAACCATTTTGAGCAGTCCTGGAATGACTGAAAAATGCAAGATCGTTTTGCATATGAGCCGTCAAAATATTATCCTTCTCGGCAGGCTACTGGAAACCGGATTACTGACTTCCAAAAATGAGCCCACTGACGAAATAATAAGTGCTTTACCAAAGGAAGTCAGTGAGGAACTCAGGGAGATGCATACCGAGATATTAAAGAAAGCCGACCTGACGGAGTTTTATGAGAAACTCAAATCTATCCAGGCATAATCCGGCTGATAGCCGATCCTGATCAGCCCATTTTCTGTATCTTTCGAGACAGCATTTTTCCTAAAAATCAGCCTGTTTTGATGACTACCGCAGAAATCCTTAAGGCAATAACCGACCGGTCAAAATTTGAAAAGATTGGTAGTGATATTCTTCGCAGAAAATATCCTGAGCTAAAGGATTTGATCGAAGCAGGGTTAAATGAAAAAGGAGAATCCGTCCGAAGCCCGGTTGATGCCTTTGCTCCGATAAAAAAAGATCTCTACGGATACATTGAATACACGACCGATGATTCCAACCTGGAAAAGAAGTGGCTAAAAGAAGATCCTAAAAAACCGGGAAACGATGGCGACCTGATAAAAGCCTTACGTATAGTACGGCAGAAGCGCCTTACAAATCCGGAATGTGCATTCCAGATTTTTCTGGTGACCAACCAACGGGTCAGCGTGGAACTTGAAAATAAAGTTCAGGAAAAGGTCCCTGAAAAATTTATTGAGGTAAAAACTATCGAGCTTTCTAATCTCGAAGATTTCCTGGATAACGATCCTGTCGGTCAATACCTCAGATGGAAGCATTTGGGCATCAGGGCTGTACAGTTGTCACAGTCTTTGCTAAGAGAAATTTCTCGTGAGAATCTTGCCAATTACAGTCAGGCCATTTTCACCGAGGAGTCTTCACTTGTTGACACTTCTGCCGTTCAAAAGTTGTCAAAACAATTAGAGAAGTTAGCCACCAAATTGGCTCTTTTGGTTGCTCCTTCCGGAGGGGGAAAAAGCGCAGCTTCTCTTAGCCTTGCAATGAAAGCTTATCATGCCGAGGAAGTAGTCTTGCGCCTTGAGCCAGGTATAATCGCCGATTCAACAGGAATATTTGATGCTATTGAGCGTCAATTAAAGCGACATTACCCGGACTTATTTATTGGTAAGGATTTATTACCACAGTTATTGGCTGGATCGCCATTAATCATCATCGACGATATCAATAGTAATAATCCTGGTGTTTTACTGGATAAAATAATTTCATGGACACAGGTCGCTGAACCGGATAATTTAAAAATGGTATGTCCCGTTTGGCCGCAAAATATCGGGTTGATAAAAAATAGCGCCGCAAAAGAAAATTTTTATCAAACCCTCAAGCTCAATACTATCAACCGGCAAGAGGGTGCAGAGTTTATTAAGCAGCGGCTTTCCAGGCAGGGATTGTCCTTGTCGGATTCGCAGATCATTGAGATATTAAATGTGACCAGGCAAGACCCGTTGTTAATGACTTTGTATTTGGACAGGATCATTAAAAGTGGTGGTTTTATCGCCAATCATGGCCAGCAGATCATTGAATGGTATGTCCAGGAAAATATTAATGATTTATCCAGCAAAGCAAGCCTGACAACGAACCGCTTTGTATTGGTCCTTGATGCGATAGGTTATCATATGCTCAGCAATCGTGACCTGCATCCAACTTATTCTTCGCTAAGAAAATATTTTAGAGATACAGGCCGTGATTTTGACAGCTTTGAAAAACTGGCCGTGAACAGGAAGTTGTTTCATGCAGAACCTGATGATAGTATCGTTTTCAGGCACGACCGCATCAGAGATTATTTACTGATTGTAAGTTTACAAAATCTTCTTCCGAACGCAGCTAATTACACTTCAATCATCGAAGACCCCTATTACTCACAATGGATCGGAGCAGCCATTGCAGGACAGGAACTTTCTGATTTGCAAATTGAACAATTGCTATCACTCAATCCGCCTGCTGTTTTTCATTCTTTGAAATTTCTCCAGGGAGAGAAACACCAAAATTATTTTGACCGGATTGCCGGTAAAATCAACCAATGGAATGCTCAGATTCGTACCAATAATATCACGCAGGAAGTATACCGGTCTGCCGCATTTGCCCTTCTCAGTTTTGATACGAAGGATGTAATGAAAATAACAAAAGGTTTGCCTGAGTGTTTAGAACTTTATCTCGCCCGCTTCCGCAATGGTGAAACCACAGAAGGCATACGTTATTATGCCTGTCAGGAATGGTTTCCCCCGAGATCGTTCAATTACTGGCGAGATATAGTGCTAGATCATGTGCTGCAATTAAACTTTGAAAAAACGCTTAATGATGTTGAATCGCTATTAAATCAAAAGCTCACCGAAAAAGGTAGATCTCCTACGTATTTACTTGCTGGTTATCTCCGTTCTCCGACGTTGCTGCCTTCGCTACAGAAGCACTGGAATAGCAATAAAAATGAGAATGAACTGCACGTCTATCTATGGGCAATTTTGAACTGCTTTAATGGCGAGAATCTTTCAGTGCTTACAGATGCGTTGGATTACTGGGCAACGCTAAAAGTGGACCCTAACAGAAAGTACCAAAGCCGTGGAATTAAAAATGATGTGGTGCATGAACTAACTGGAATCCGGTGGGAGTTCACGGACGAACAAATCAACCACCTGGTGATGCTTAGTGAAAATCCTATATACGCACAACTCATTTTTGCTATTATTAATTTCCTGGATTCTCCTGCTGCACTTGGAGCTGTCATCAAGCGGCTAACTAATCAGGGCAGTCCTATAGAGCAAGAAGTTTTCTCAGATGCAGCTTTCGATGATGATCGGTGGGATGTAAGAAGAGGACGATCTAAGCTATCCGAACCAACAAGAGCATTTTTATTTAATCATTGGAAGGACAAGACCAATCCTGAGAAAGAACGTTACCGTGCTTTCAGGTATTGGTGCGGTAATGAAAGCGATGCCATCGTGCTTGCAGAATTAAAATCAATTCCGAAGGAAGATACAGCCATTTATGAATTCTCCCTGAATTGGCGGCGCAGCTTAAGGGATATGACAGTCGTTCCGGAATATTTACAACTTGCAGAGAAGGACCTAAATTATATGCTGCAGGCGGATGAAATCTGGAACCCGGATGTTAAAGCCTATTTCAAAAAATTTCTTGCGAAGACTATCCCGGAAACAAATCCGGTCCGCATAGGGGCAGCTATTGAAGTCCTTCGAAAGATCAATCAAGCAGATGCCGAAGAAATCCTTCTTGAATTTTGGGATAACATCAGTTGGGTAAGCCACGGATTTATCATAGCCTTACTGATCGCTACTCCCAAAACCAGACAGCTTGCCGCAGGGGAAATAAACCGCTTAGGCTTTGGACATTGGGACCGGGTAAAGGATTATTACCAGGGGCCGCTGCGGGGTTATTTTATTATTCCTGATGTGCCGTGGAACCTGACACAGGAAGAAAGGACGAATGCGAGTTTTATGGCAGACGAATTCAGGCATATTCACTTCCTGTTTGGCAATCTGGTTGATCCAGGCAACCGGCAAATTTCTCTAGCAAGGCTCGAAAGTCTACAACCTTATTTCGAGCTGATGGAGGATCACGGTTTATCAGAAATCGCCAGGCAGTGCCGGCTATCGAATTACCCGGAATGGGTACAAAAGATTGCATCGTATCTGAGCAAAGAGTCTAAGAAAAACGTATTGCCAACTCAAGACGACATTGTGGAGGAACTAAGGCATTTGGAAATATCTAAACAGGCATTTGACTTTGATCAGTATTTGGAAAAGCTTTCTGGCCGTTTAATTGACCGGGACCAGTTCGCTATGTGTTTAGCAAAATTTGCCCAATCAGCTAATAGCTTTGCCGGCCTAATTATTATTTGCAGATCACTTGCGAAGATGGGGACAAGAAAGCAGATTCCCATTATTGAGAATTATGTAATGACGGAGGAACAATATCATGATAAAGCAGCGCCGCTAAAAGCCAACACGATTTATATAATACTCCGCAATAGTCTCCTTTGAAATTCTTATGGTTCACTCTGGTTTTGAGACATGGGCAATCACTTCTTCAAAACTTAGTTCTTTATGATCTTCCCAGAAATTAATAATGGCCCATCGGGCCTTGTACATGACATACGGCACTAATTCTTTCATTTTAATATCTGAAAAACCATTAACATAGCCGCTATGTAATTCGGCATTCCTGATTTCCTGTAATTCCAGGATCAATGACTTAAAGTATAGATCCCATTTCTCGCGGTTTTTCTTACTTTTCGTAGTCAAGTAATATTGTATTATTCGTCTCAAAAACGGATGTTTAATCTGCGGCAAATATTTCCTGATCGGAAATTTTAGGTTCTGCCGATATCCTAATTCTGAACCAAGCAGTTCCAGGGTAGATTGATCAGGACCAAATTCTTCCGAGTATTTACCGTGAGCTGCACCAAAAAATAAATTCCCGATGTGTAATAAAAGCCAATCTGTGAACTGACTGGTTTTATTAGACAGGATAACGGAAAATCTCGCTCTTATGCCTTCGTTGCTGACATTCTGCGACCAGAACAAATTCTCGATATATTGCCAGAAAAGAGAAACTGGCCCTATAGTATCAGCTTTAATAAATACCTTTTCATTGTGAAGTAACTGGTTATTGGGGCCATGACCTTTAAGTCGCACGAAAGGTGAACTCACTAACCTGTCATGTTTGAATTTATCCAACCATTCTATTTTCCCGTTCATCCAACTGATATTGGCATGCCAGCCCCGTCCCTTAAAATCTTCAGTAAACAGAAAATTGCCAGGTTCCAACTGAAGATTTGTGTCCAGGTATCCATTCAACAAGTGTATTTCTTCCTCCACTAATTGCACACCCTCCAGGCTTGTTGTTTTCTTGCTCTCATAATTAAGTTCAATATAGGCCAGCAGTTTGTGCCTGCCGAAAAAGCGGGGGTACATTTTAGCGAAACGATGCTGTTCACGGTCTTTCAACCTGAGACTTTTTTTCAGCTCCCGGAATTGCGGATGAGCAGGAGAAATAAATGTTACCCTATTCAGCTTTACGAAAAAAGAATTTTCCAGTTCCTTCCCAATATTTGTCCGATTGATCACGTACACAAAATGTCCTTTCCGGTGCCGGGGATTTATCATGAGATTTTGCAACCCTTCAAACTGTTTTATAAAATCCCTGTTGTTAAGATAATCCTGCGCCGTATCCTGATACGATTCATCCTTATTATGTTCATATATATCCAAGGGAAATGGAAATTCGTACATATTTGATGACAGAATCCGATCGATATATTTATCTACTGATTTTTTGGAATGATTGTTTAGCCGGAACAATGAAACTAACAATTGCGTATAGAACTCTATTCCTTTTCGGTGCTTTTGTAAACTATGCCGACATACAATAAATTTGGTGAGATTGGAAAATAATAGACCAAAAAGCGAAGTTTCAAGTTCAGTTTGTACTTCCTCCAATTCTGTTTTGAAACCCTGGTTAGCTTTTAACCATTTCACCTTCTTACCGGCGGTGCCAGCCTGGTTATACAGGTCGTAGCTAATTTTTACTGCCTCAAAAGATGGAAAGTGCTTCTTTAAAAAATTGCCAAAAAAATGGGTTAGCTGCTGAAAATGGTTATCAATATAGTGGGGGCTACGTTCGATATTGTTGTCAATCTGAAATACAATCTTGCTGATATACGATATCGGATTATCAAAAGGTAAGTCCGGCAACTTGCCCAGGAATTCGTTGGAATAAAGAAAATAATCCGCGAAGTATCGCATTTTTGCCTGCAGATTCGGATTGGGATTGGTCAACCAATTTAGTTTCATTGGTAAAGAAAATTTAAAATTTAACTTACAGTAACCCGGTAATGCAGATTTACAAATATGTGATAAAGGATCGTTCCACTACCATGTTCCGACATGCAGACTTTTATTGCAGATTTGCTGTAGCCAAGTTTATTACTTATTTCAGTAACCGCACCTGTAATTTCAAAGCCTGTGGGATAGGTAGTTGATGGAAGTATCTCATCGCTATATTTTTTCCAGTTGCTTTCAAAAACCCCGGGATTTTCGCTCAAGTCATAAACTAACAGGGTGAACGCTTCACGCTGATGATGATAATTGAATATTTTCTCAAGATGCGACTTGACGGATGCAGGGTTCCGGTAAATAAAAGCTTCACATACCATCATCACCCGCTTGTACCGGTTCATTATGGGCAAATCCCTTTCACCCGGCTGTTTACCCCCTATACCTGAATAGGCTCCCCTGGACTGGTCGCCGACTTGCCAGCCCCATGGATTGATCCGTGTATCCAGCAGTAGTTCCATGAGATCATTGTACTTATTTTCGTCTTTGATTTCTTCAATTGATTTTATTTTTTCCAGTAATTTATCAGCCGCAAGGATGATTTCTTTGACGATAAACTGATTCAGCTCTAACTGTCCATTTAAGTTTTTAGGAAATATTCTTATTAGCTTTCCTGGTTCAGTGTTGAATATTCTGGCATAATGATTCTTTAGTTCATCTATATCGTCAACCTGGCTGATTCTTTTTTCAAAGTCTTCTATAAATCGGATGTCCGTTATATCACTGAACTGATGATAGGTTTTTGCAGAACTGACCAATTGAAGAGCCTGGGCAAATTTTTTCTGATCAATCAGGCTTTGCACCATGATCTCAAGTACTGCGGGTTTCATCCGGTTCGGGAGGTCCAGGCTTTTATAACGGGTATCAAGTTGATCATAGTCGCCTGTTTTGCTCAAGACTGTCATGACGTTTTCTGAAAGTTCTGGCTCCAGATAGTCCAGTGTGTTGTCTGTTATATCAGATTCAACTTCTTTCCATTCTTCCAATGCTTCCTGATAAAGAGTTATTTCATTTGTTGTCATCGCCAGATTAATCTTTGCTACCATTCTGTTCAGGGCAAAGGAGGGGTATTCGGGATACTGTTTGACGAGTGCATTAAAAATTGTGTGTGACTTTGCGGGGCCCGTTTGTATACATAGCAACCCTTTATAGAATTGCTTGTAATCGGCGGGACGCAGTTCGCTAGGGCTTTGATAATTTAGAACTGGCTCGGAAATCGCATCAAGCTGAGTCTCCGAATTTTTAAAATAGGCTGCCAGTAATTCCGCTTTGTAAAGAACCAATTGATACTCTTTTTTATCCCTTCTGGTCATGACTTCCTGTCTCCAGAATTCGATAGCCTTTTCTATCTGAGGTAATAACTCAGGATGACTGGATAGGTTAGTAACAGCATGCTGAATTTCCGGTATCCAATTGTAGTTCTCTAAAAAGGTTTGAATATTAAGTCCCTGAATTTTTTTTATTAATTTCTGTTTCACGCCCTCCGATTTTACTAAATCAAGTAACGTGAGCAGTTTACTAATATCTCCTGTTTCGCTGATCGTGTTAATTATAGTATCCCGGTTAGAAAACCAGTTGATCGCACGGGCAATTTGCGGAAATAAGGCTTCTTTATCGGAGACCTGAAACCTCCATTCTCTGTTAAAGTCGAATAAATCGATTTTGCCCCTTATGGGATCGTCTTTGATATGGATTCTCAGGAAATCAATTATCTGGGACTCAATTTTTTTCTTAATAATATGTATCTCATTTTTTTCAAATCCGTATGGCAATACTGGTTGCAATAAATTTCGTAGAACCTGCAGCAGTACTCCAATATGGGTACGTAATTTGTCGGCGCTGAATTTGTTTTTTTCATGATAACGGTCCGGTGTCTGTTCAATATCAATCCGGGGAGATAAAAACTGATTAAGAAGACCGTTTGCATGGATAAAGTAAATGGGATAGATCCATTCAATGAAATGAAGGCGCTCGATTTTCTCGCTCCACAGTGGAATTCTCAACTCTTCTTTTTCTTCAAAATGATTATACTTTTTAATTTCAGTTACCTCTATACTTTTTAAATATCTGTTCAGAAATTCCTTTGTCAAATGACCAATAGTTTCACTCATTGGCCCCTTCTGATCATGATACTTCCAGTAAGTACTGATTTTGAGCAGCCAGCACATGGCATCCCACTGGAGAATTGGAAACTGGACCGTGCCGTTATTATACAACGGTTGGCTTGAATATTCCATGATAATCGTTGCCAGTTCCGGGTATAATGCAGGAAGTAAATACTCCGACTGCCTATGGTTTGTCATGTATGGATGTAACCGGCTGTCCTCAAGCAAACCCAGAACAAGTAGTTCCTTTGTACGATGCTGTTCCTGTGTCTCCTGTTCCCGTTTGGTGTTGCTCCGGTTGTAAGGAATTTCATACTTATTATTATTCAGGCTGCGATAAACCTGAAATATTTTATTGGCAGCCTGCCATTTATCTTGTTTTGGGAGTTGTAACAGAAAGAGAGCGGTTGATTGTTTCCAGAGTTCTATATTCATCATTTGCTTCTGAGAAGCAAAAAAATCCAAATCATCCAGCAGTAGAAAAGCAACGCTTTCCAATCCTTTTTCCATTATCAGGTAAGGAATAATCACCGGACGATCTTTAATTATAAACCGTGTAGTTTCCCATAACAGAAAAGGTTTTTGAAGACCTGATTCCAGCAAACGAATGACCCTGTGATAATTTATTTTAGTATCAGGGGCTGAATCGGGCTGTGATTTCTGGCTATACTCATCATCGTATTTGACAATGGATTTTATCAGGTATGTGAGTAAATTCCTTGAATCCTGTCCGTATAAGTAGGTTATAGAGGCTTTTTTTTCCCATCTGTTAAAGCTGGTCAGTAATTCATAATGATCTGTGGTATTTAATGTGAATTCCCCGGAGTTGATGGCCCTTTCTAGGGGTAATAGGGAATCATATCTCAACCGGCTATCAAGACAAACTTTTCTAAACTCATCTTTCGATCCTTTTATGTCAGTGTCCGTCATGACCAAATCAAATGCCGTATTGAGAAACCTGGTTGCTGAATTCCCGGTCATGTATAAAAAGGGATCCGGCCACATCGGCCAATAAAGGAGTTTCGTCAGCCAGGTTTTTAATCTCTGTGTATCATCTGCATATGTATCATCGCTGATTATTAGTTCCCATAGTAAGCCGCCGATCTTATCTTTCAGTGCACTCCAGTACCCTGGTTCAGTATTGTAAAAGCCAATTTGATAATGTACATCAGTTTCCGTGATGACTTTTTGCTCAATAAATGCCCTAATTGATGGTATTTGGGGAAATAATAATTTGAATGACTTATGCAGTTCATCTAAATCTTCTCTTTTTACCATTAATGTTTTTACGTCAATGTTTTCTTTAAACTGTTCATAGGCGGAGATAAATGCAAAATCATCCCAGTGGTCAATGTACTGTTTAAAGTAAACCTGAAAGTCGGCATATTCAATCAGCCCCTCTTTTGTCGAAGTCCATTTATTGAAAAAAACACCTTTCCGGTCCAGCTGCATATGATATTGGCGCTCATATAACTCTACTGCTGATTCGATATGATTTTTTTCAACTGTTCTTTTCCCGCTTTTTTCATGATTTTGCTGAAATTCCAGCCAAAACAGGATTTCATTTTTATATTCACTAATTTCATTGAACCGGAAGCAAAGAGAACTAACCCCACCTGTGACTTCCACAAATCCAAGAATGTTTCTCAGCCAGCATTGTTGGAAAAGGGTGGCATCATCTATCAGAATATTATTTGAATTTTGATACCGTTCTTTAAAGTCTTCGTACTGCTCAAAAGATTTGTATAAGCCGAGCGGTTCGGCCTTATGTATTAGCGTAGCAAAGAACCGGGAGGCCTCCCAAGCAAGATCGGCATCGCAAGCTCCTTCATCTTTTGGATATGGATGTTTTTCGGTTTTGGCCTCGCTGATAATTTCGTTTAAAGCGCTTACAAGTTCCTGCATTATACTGTTTTTAGTAATGGACTATAAAAATACTACAATATACCAGACAGGGTGGGCAGACCAATGCCAGTTATAGAGTTAAAAAGGGCTTAAAGCCGCCCTTCATCAGCGAAGCTGAGATATCCCTCGCTTGTTAGGATAATATGATCCAGCACTGTTATATCATGAAACTGTGCCGCATATTTGATTTTTTGGGTTAGTTCTTCGTCTGCCCTGGAAGGTTTAAGACTGCCTGAAGGATGGTTATGGCTGAGGACAAGGGAGCAGGAACCCAGCCTTAAGGCTGTAGCAAGTATGATCCGGGGATCAGCCACAGTACCGGTTATCCCGCCACTGGAGACCGTCATCAGTTGAAGAACCCTGTTGGATCGGTTCAGAAATAAGACTTTGAACTCTTCCACCAGTTCAATCTTTTCTTCATTCCAGTAGTTTTTTAAGATGTCGTAACAATCTTTTGAGGTCCTGATCAGCGGACGTTCAGATACTTTAACGGTGACTTTTCTTTTATACACCACTTCGATTTCTGATACATTGTTCAGCATTTCCAGGCTTAGTTTGTTTTCCATAATCCATGTTTTTAATGTTTGAAAAATTGATTATGAAACCTTCACCGGTTGCAGCCGAATTTGCGCAAGGAGGAGCGGAATAAATGACAGCCATGCGCTAAGCCCTGTGTTTATGCCGAACTCCTTGCCAGCATATTGCAGGCGAAAACCGAACTTTGTGTAATGATAAATGAGTCAACCGCCCCTTTATTAACCATGGATGAAACCTGGACTGTCTTTGATAATGTATCAACGGACAGGGGGGAGTTCATTAAGAAATTCGTACCGGAGATTTATTTGCGTCCTGAAGTCCACAGTGACACGAGAGAGAATTTCCGGCTCATCCGGAAACTGCTGGAGCATAGCTATTTTGAATATAAGTTCTATGATCTGGGGGCCTTAAAAACCATGTTCACGATGGAGATGGCGCTTAAACTCAGGTACCAGGAGATCAATAATGAAAAATGGGGAGAAGGAAAAAAATTGGTCCAACTTATTAAGTGGTTTGAGGATCGTAATTACTTTGAAGTCTATAACCCGGAATATTTAAAATCCCTGCGAACCATCAGAAACGTGATGGCGCACCCCTATGAACATACATACAGCGGACCCCACTCCTCATATTTAATTCAGCATGTTATAGACCTGGTGAATGGACTTTACGAAGATCCGGAATTGTGCAAACAAAGAATGGTTACAACTATGAGTATAATATCCCTCCTGGAAGGATTCAAGGAGGAGATTAAAGTATATGGGAAAGACAATACTTATCTCGCCCATCGTGCCTGGCCGGGATTCTTGAACAACAAAGGCTGTAAAGAGATCCTTCATTTTTATTATAAGCCCTGGTACGAGATTCCCAAAGAGGATTTAACAACTAACCAATGGGGGCTTTCTCCAACGGTGTATTTTAAAGCCACTAGCTATACAATAAATCAGGACCATCTGTTATTAAAAGATGAAAGTGGCGATGAATTAATGATCGGAGCTATTACAGAACAGCATGAATTGGAGGAATTCCGGAGATGGCGGCAGGAATATGAAAAGTTTAATCAGCCTACAGGAGATTATTTATTCACCCATACCAGGATTACGGATACATTCCTGATGCACCTTAGAGAGTTTCATAAGATATAGTTGAGAAAAAGAAGCAAAAAGTTTATTCAGCCAATAACAATAACCCAAGCTGCCCCGCCCGATACTGAAATCTGCCACTATATAGCGGGGCAGCTTTTTTACCTTTTAAAAGGGCAGCCCGTCGCCGGGCTGCCTGTGTTGTTTTAGTTCATAAAATCCATACAAAGGTTAAAGGCCTTCTGTGTCCGCAGTTGTGCCGTACCTCCGTATAAAAGGGATTTCAGTTTGCTTTCGTCGTCTTTGTAATTACGTACATTCTGAAAATACCCGGTCACGGCATTATAAGCCCCGAACAAAGTGCCCCGGGTGGTTTCTGTTTGCTGGGTGGGGCTGCTCATGGCATATTCAAAAACGGAATTGCACATGTTGTTAAAGCAGGTGGACAGTTCATCATACTGGCCTTTTTCGATATTGTCCAGCACCTCTTTATTTGGCACCATCGCCAGTTGAATCAATCGCAGGAGTTCCGGGTCGGTTACTTTTACTTTTGTCCAGCGGTTAAAGATGCTATCCAGTTGCAGGGAAAGCTGGTTAGAAATACCCATTACTTTATGCGCCTGTTCCAGTCTTTCTTTTGCATTGGCGGTATGCCTTATTTTGATACTGTTGGAATGATTGCGAAGGGCTGCATTGAGGGTATTATTACAAACAATACGGACGGGTGTAAAGGCGGCGGTAATACTTCCAAAACCATCGTGGGAAGTGGTCAGAAATAAATACTGCTCGATTAAGTCCTCCCGGCCTACTTTGATATAACCGGGGAGTTTGGCGGTGATAAAAATCCGCTCACCTTTTCCGAGTGCCCCGGCTGTTTCATACTGGATACCATCGCCCCCGACAATAGAATCAAAGAAACTGAAAGCATCCCGGTTCTGGATGATTTCATAATCCTTGCCCACTACTCCGAGTACTTCCCCGGTATCGGGCCGCATGGTGGCCAAATGGGTTTTAATCCGCTTGGTAAAATCCATCGGCTGACCGTCTGCATTGTAACAGGTAGTATAAATATCCTGCTTTACCACTTCATAATCCAACCCGGCAAACCGGATGGCTTCGGCACTGGTCGGATAGTCCTGTACAACCTGGCCGAGCCCGTGCCAGGCTTTTTCTTTCACGGAGAAAAAACTGTGTTGTCCTGTCTGTTCGTTGAAATTGATGTTATGCGCCATAATTGATTACCCAGCATAATTTATATCCCGCAGGCGGTACTGCTGCGGTTTAATGAGAATAAATAAATCAGAATGGTAAATCCTCCACCGGTTCAGTAATATCGGCCGGTGCGGGTAAGGTTTCAGTAGTACCCTTACCATGCAGTTTGATACCGTTCACATGAAAATCCAGTGAGCCCTTTGGCTCTCCGTCTTTGTTCATCCATGCACTGACCGAGATACGCCCCTGCACTTCCACCAGCGTTCCTTTGGTGAGATACTTTGCGATACCCTCCCGCATCCAGTAGGAACAGTTCACATAGGTGGTGAGCTTTTTCACCTCCTGCGAATCTTTGGGTTTGTAACTGTCATTAATGGCGATACTGAACCGTACCACTTTACGGTCACCCTTCACGGTGTTGACCGTTGCGTTTGCTGTGATTCTTCCTGTTAGTTCCATAACATTTAATTTTTGATGAAAAAAAATTGTTTTGTAAAAGAAAAAGGGAAAAAAGAAAGCTTTGGAAGAATGCGGCTGTCCTGCCGGCAAAAAGGAAACGGAATAAAGGAAGGGTGTGGGATGGGTGGGTGTTTATGCCGTAGTCTTTTTGCAGCTTTTTAAGATTCGCAAAGCCGCATAACTTCGCTTTCGCATGGGGTCCCGTTTCTTACAAAACAGGACCTCGCCAATCAACTACCTTCAGTTGTGTAATCCTGCTGTTGACGCCGAAGCATGAGGCGTGAACAGCCAATATACCCTGAAGGCATTGTATCCGAAGGATGAGGATAGTATGCCGGTCATCTGCCAGTTGATAGCTGAGCAAAAAGATGAACGGAGCGTCGCAAGAAAAGATGCTATGAAAAACAATAGCCGGAAAGAAAACAGAAAAAAGATCAATCAGCCAACAATGCTTCTTTATATTTACTGAGTGTAGTATAGATTACCTGTACAATACCTCTCATGCTGTGATCCATCGATGACAGACCATTTAACTGAAAGGCATAAAATGCTTCACGAAGCGGCTGGTATTTTTCTTCTCCCTTATCCAGATGTATACCGCCCCGTACATATGCATAAAATTTAAGAATATCCTGAACGGTATAGGGGTTCTCCAAAAAGTACAGGCATTTGAATCTAAGAAAAGCATCTTTCTTTAACTCCACCGGATTACCTGATAGACCCGGATTAACCTCTTTCCATTCAATAACCGGTAGCAGACCGGATTCCTTCTCATGCCACTCATCACCATTCACGCAATAAGTAATTGGCAATTGTTTGTCCTTATTAAGCATATCCACTAATGGCTGTGTATCGTATAAGAGAAAACGAACAGGATTACTTGCCTGAATCAGGGAATAATTAGAAGATTCAAGATGGTATCTTTCCAGTTCATTGAACTTCTGTAAAAAAATATTCTTGTAATAGGTAATACTGAATTCCATCGCGATGTAATAATACGAATTTTCAAAAGCGGGTCGTTGTAGTGTCTGAATTTCTGGGATAGAAAATTTGGACAGAATAGGCCCACAGGTTATTAATCTGTTTCAATGGGCCGGGTGAAACTAATTCCCCTTATTCAACTTAAAGGGACTGTTGTCAAGACTGGTTTTGCAAATGTAATTATGTAGAAGTAATAGTATCCAGGAACAGATAAAGATCAGAATTATGAGAATCAGAATTGAACTTGGAAAATCAGGAAAAAAAACTTCGGGTCTAGTAGTGGATAATTAATATTAATTTGCTCAAATGTTAGTACAGATTAATATTGTAAATACTTAATTGAATTTTTAATATTATATTTTCGATAATTGATACCCCGGTAGAGTCATATGTATATTAGTTTGACTGGAAATCTGTTTAACCTCCTGTAGATTCAATATCCATCATTAAAGAAGCGCTGATAATAGCCATTAGTGGCATAATGCTGGCAAATAAGATATAAAATGAACCTGTTAAAGTCATTCGGTAAATTTCTAAGTCGTTTGCTGAAAGCAGTTTTTCTACCCAAGAAGAATTGTTGTAAGTAATTCATAATCATGTATTAAAATTTATTTTATAAACATTTAGGGCTCTATTCTAAAAAAATAGCTATACTTTTGTTTCGTATTTCATGAAAAAGTTCATCGTAGCCATATTAGCCGTTTTATACCTCGGTACTTCAACCGGGGCAACGGTGCACATGCACTATTGCATGGGCAAACTGGCTGATTGGGGTTTGGGGCACAATAAATCCAAAACTTGCGGGAACTGCGGCATGGAGAAGTCTGAAGAAAAAGATAATGGCTGCTGCAAGGATGAACATAAGTTTGTGAAGAATGACAATGACCAGAAAACTGCTGAGTCATTCGTTACTAATTTTGCATTACAGGTTATTGACATACCGGTTGAATGTTTTACCAGTTCAGAAATCCTGGTTTCTTCTGTTACCGAAAAACATCCTGTAAGTCACGCTCCACCCCGAAGTAGCGGCGTTGCGGTGTACATCCGCAATTGTACTTTCCTTATTTAGAGATTATACTCATTGATGAGCCAGGTGTTCCTACACCGGGCTATTGGCATTTCTATATGCCGTTGTAATTCGTTTTCCAACATAGTAAAATAATAAAAAATGAAATCAGTAAAAATGCTGATGATGGCGGCTTTGACCATCATGTCTGTTTCTGTATTTGCTCAGGAAAAAGCAGGCAAAAGAGACACGTTGAAGCACACAAAACTTTATACCTGTTCAATGCATGACAGCATAGCTATGAAAAAGCCCGGTAACTGCCCGGTTTGCGGTATGAAACTGGAACGTTCACCAAAAGAGCAAATGAAAGCTGAAGTTGTAAAAAACTACTCCTGCCCGATGCACGCCGATGTGGTAAGTAATAAACCGGGAAAATGCACCAAATGTGGAATGGATTTAAACCTTTCACCAAAAGAAAAAATGAAAATGGAAGTAGTAAAAGCCTATGCATGTCCAATGAAATGTGAAGGCGATAAAACATACGACAAAGCCGGTAAATGCCCTAAATGCGGCATGGATTTAAAAGAAAAGAAAGAAGATCACAGCAATCATCAACATTAATCAAAATCATAAATAACTATGAACAAGATAATTTCAGCAATTGCAATTGTATCTGCACTTGTTTTTTCAGCCTGCAGCAACAGCAGCCCTAAAAATGAACATGAGGGGCACGATATGAGCAAAACGAGTACCGACACAACACAGCATGTATCTGCAACAGATGATAAGGATGTAAAGGCAGTTTCTGTTGTTTTTACGAATGTAGATGCCAAAGCAGCAGCATCCATAAAAGAAATTGCGGACCATTACCTGCATATCAAAAATGCCCTGGCCGGTGATAATGCCGGTGAAGCAGCGATTGGAGCAAAAGCAATGGAAAATGCTATTGGCAAACTGGATAAATCATTATTGACGGCAGAACAAAAAACAGCCTACGATGCCAACGAAGCAGAAATGAAAGAACATGCAGAACATATAGCTAAGAACGGGGATAATATTAAGCATCAGCGGTCACATTTTGTAATGATGAGTGAAGTAGTTTATGACCTGGTGAAAAACTTCGGTGCTGGCCGCCCTCTTTATCATGACCATTGTCCAATGGCAAGGGACAACCAGGGTGCCATGTGGATTAGCGAAGTAAAGGAAATTAAAAACCCGTATTTCGGTTCCGGAATGTTCAAGTGCGGCAGAGTAGAGGAAGTAATTCAATAATGATTAATCAAACATCATGGTTCAGAAACTGATTGAACTGGCTTTACGCAACAGGCTGATTGTGCTGCTCCTTGCAGGCGGCCTGTTTGCGTATGGTATTTATTCTGTTAAGCAAAACCCGATTGATGCCATTCCGGATTTGAGTGAAAATCAGGTTATCGTCTTTACCGAATGGATGGGTCGAAGTCCGCAGGTAATGGAAGACCAGGTAACCTATCCTTTGGTTAGTAATCTGCAGGGTATCCCAAAGATTAAGAACATCCGGGGCACATCTATGTTCGGGATGAGTTTTGTATATGTGATTTTTGAAGACAATGTGGACATCTATTGGGCAAGAACAAGAGTACTGGAACGACTGAATTTTGCACAGCGGTTATTACCGCAGGGTGTAACACCCACATTAGGGCCTGATGGCACGGGTGTAGGTCATGTTTACTGGTACCATTTAGATGCGCCGAAATTGGATCTGGGTGAGCAAAGAGCCTTGCAGGACTGGTATATCAAGTTTGCCTTGCAAACAGTGCCGGGTGTTGCAGAAGTAGCTTCATTTGGCGGATTTGAAAAGCAATACCAGTTGGTGGTTGACCCGGTAAAACTGCAGTTTTACAACATCTCGCTGATGGATGTAATGAATAAAGTAAAAGCGAATAACAATGATGTAGGCGGCAGAAAGTTTGAAATGGCAGATATGGCCTATATCATTCGGGGCCTCGGCTATATAAAAAGTAAGGAGGATGTTGAAAACATTGCACTCGCAAACTATAATGGTATCCCGGTTAGAGTAAAAGACATCGGCACAGTACAAATGGGTGGTGATTTACGTCTCGGCATCTTTGATATGGATGGGAAAGGTGAGGTGGTGGGCGGCATTGTAGTGATGCGGTATAATGAGAATGCCAATAAAGTAATTGAAGCTGTAAAAGCGAAAATGAAGGAAGTAGAAAAAGGATTGCCCGAAGGGGTGACATTTAAAACCTCCTATGATCGCAGCACTTTGATACAGGAAGCTATTGATTCGGTAAAAGGAACACTGATTGAAGAGATGATTGCTGTATCTCTTATTGTTCTTATTTTTTTATTTCACTGGAGAAGTGCTGTAATTATCCTTATTCAATTACCTATTTCTGTAGCGGCCGGTTTTATATTCCTGGAAATGTTTGGTATTTCATCCAACATTATGTCATTAACAGGTATTGCACTGGCTATTGGCGTGGTGGTAGATGATGGTATTGTTATGGTGGAGAATGCTTACCGGCATATCAGTGAAGCGCAAACAGCAAAAATTAACTCATCCGACAAAGCATAAATATGGCAAAATTGCTCAAAAGAAATAAAGACCCGCTGACACCTGAAGAACGGAGTGAAATTATTGAGAAGTCATCCAAGCAGGTGGGCCCAGGTGTATTTTATTCTACCATCATCGTGGTTACTTCTTTTCTTCCGGTATTTCTGCTTACGGGTATGGAAGGCAAGCTCTTTCATCCGCTGGCATGGACAAAAACGTTCATCCTGCTGATCGATGCTTTTCTTGCTATCACTTTAACTCCTGTACTGATTTCATTTTTTCTCAAAGGCAGATTAAAGCCTGAAAGTGCCAATCCTATTACAAGAACGCTGGAAAGAATCTATACCCCAATCCTGAAGTGGTGTTTGAAGTGGCGTAAAACCACCATTGCGGTAAATATTATTGCCCTGGCAACCGGCATCATAATGATGACAAGGCTCGGCTCTGAATTTATGCCGCCGCTGGATGAAGGTTCCTTGCTCTTTATGCCTGTTACATTACCCGATGTTTCCAATTCAGAAGCTAAACGACTGCTGCAGGTGCAGGATAAAATCATCAGCACTGTTCCTGAAGTTTCACATGTACTGGGCAAGGCAGGCCGGGCAAATACGGCAACGGATAATTCACCTATCAGTATGATAGAAACCATTATTCTGCTGAAGCCAAAAAGCGAATGGAGAAAGGGAATGACGAAAGATGGTATCATCAATGAGCTAAATTCCAAAATGCAGATACCGGGTGTTACCAATGGATGGACACAACCTATTATTAACCGTATTAATATGCTTTCAACAGGTATTCGGACCGATGTTGGGTTGAAAGTGTATGGACAAAACTTAGACAGTATTTATGCCTTTGCCCAAACTATCAAAAAGCAATTGGAAGGTATTGAAGGCATAAAAGATTTGTATGTGGAACCCATCACCGGCGGTAAGTATGTTGACATTGCAGTGAAACGGGAGGAAATTGGCCGGTATGGACTGAGTGTGGATGATGTTAATACGGTCATTGAAAGTGCATTGGGAGGGATGAAGCTTACTACGACGATTGAAGGCCGCCAGCGCTTTTCAGTAAATGCTCGGTACGGTCAGGATTTCCGTAATAACCTGGAATCATTAAAGAGGTTACAGGTTCAGACGATGAATTTCGGTCCGATTCCCTTAGAGGCCGTCGCAGAAATAAAACTCAGCGATGGACCGCCAATGATTAATTCAGAAAATGCCATGCTCAGGGGCACCGTTCTTTTCAATGTAAGAGAAAGAGATTTGGGAAGCACCGTAAAAGAGGCACAGGACAGATTAAACCAGATGATAACTAAACTTCCTAAAGGATATTTCCTGGAATGGAGCGGCCAGTGGGAAAACCAGATAAGGGCTAATCGTACATTGAAAATGATTTTGCCCATAGTGATAATCATCATTTTCATGGTATTGTATTTCACTTATCATTCTTTTAAAGAAGCTGCTATTACGATGATAACAGTTCCGTTTGCATTGATCGGTGGGGTTTTCATGGTTTATTTTTATGGCATTAATTTATCCGTTGCGGTGGCAGTAGGTTTTATCGCCTTGTTCGGGATGGCTATTGAAACTGCTATGCTCATGACAATCTACCTGAATGAGGCCATGAATAATATGGTGGCAAAACACGGCAACTCCAAAGCAACTTTAACACCAGCTATCATTCGTGAATTTGTAATAGAAGGTTCAGCAAAGAGATTAAGGCCAAAACTAATGACCGTATCAGTTGGGCTATTTGGTTTGATACCCATTCTCTGGGCTACGGGTGTGGGCAGCGATATAATGCGTCCCATCACCATCCCCTTAATTGGCGGTACACTTTCATCTACCATTTATGTACTACTGATTACCCCTGTCATATTTGAAATGATTAAGGAAAGAGAATTAAAACGTAAAGGTAAAATTGAATTAATTGATGTTAAAGAATAAACTAATCCTGGCATTGTTTGCATCTGTGGTTGCTAGCAGCAGCCATTCGCAAATCTTAAAACTGGATGCTGTTATTGACAGCATCAAATCATCGCATCCTGTGGTTAAAATGTATGATAATGAAATACGTTCCATGGATGAAGCGGCTATGGGTGCAAGAAGCTGGATGCCGCCGCAGGTAGGCATCGGCCAGTTTATGACACCCTATGATGTGCGGCTTTGGCATCGGGAAGGCGATATACCGGGTATGGGTTCTGTGATGGTATCCGGCGAACAGATGTTCCCCAACCGAAAAAAGCTGGACGCAGATGAAAGGTATATGAAAGCTATGTCATCCGTGGAAAAGGAAAGAAAGAATGCCACACTCAATGAATTGATCAATGATGCAAAGCAGTTTTTTTACGAATGGATTATCCTGAAAAAGAAACTCGTGATACTGAGTGAAAACGAAAGGATTCTGGAATTCATGATTAAAAATGCGGAGATACGATATAGAAACGGGTTGGAAAAAATAAGCGCCTATTACAAAGCAAAAGCAGCATTGGGTGATGTAAAGAATATGCAACTTATGTTTGAAGCCGACATCAGGGAAAAACGCATCCGCCTTAATTCATTGATGGGCAGAAATGCCATGATAGAATTTGATATTGATACCACCTATTTATTAAGCGATTATTCAGCGCTTGTTTTTGACAGCACATTATTCTACACTAACCGGAGTGACCTGAAATCTCTAAACAAGGAAATCAACCTCACATTGCTGAAACAGGAAACAGAAAAAGCTGCACTCAAGCCCCAGTTTGGTATACGCTACGATAATATGATTGGCTTTGGCGGTCAGCCTATGCAGTACACCATCATGGGCATGGTGCGGATTCCGATGGCAAAATGGTCATCTAAAATGAACAAGGCTAATATTGAAAGCCTGAAATGGAAAACCTATGCCATACAATCACAAAAGGAAATGATGGTGAATGAATACAGCGGCATGGCCTATGGCATGAGAAATGAACTTGATTTAAAGAAAAAGCAAATAAAACTGTACGAAGAAAATATTATTCCTGCTCTGCGGAATAATTACAAGACCATGCAACTGGGTTATGAGCAGAACACAGAAGAGTTATTTATGCTTTATGATGCATGGGAAACGTTGAATATGAAACAACTGGAATATGTGGATCTGCTCAACCAGGCATTGAAACTCCAGGTAACGATTGAAAGAATTATTGAAAAAAATTAAAACACCGCTGTATGCAAAGAAGAAACTTTTTGAAAATATCAGGCCTTAGTGCCGGTACGGTAGTAACAGGTGGTTCATTAGCCGGATTTCTGGTCAGTTGCAGTGGCTGTAAAAAGGAACATCATATGGGTTTAATGACGGAACCTGTAATGGTAACCGAAGGTGATTTTTCAACACTCCTTTCATTTCCCGCTCAGGCTGGATTGAATCAAACGCTTACGGCCCAGGCCACAACTGCCAATTTAAAGGGTACGACTATACCAGTATTAGGTTACCAACCTAACAGCCTGCTCGGCCCTACTTTCAAAGTAAATAAAGGGGATGCAGTGAATATTCTTTTACAGAATAATTTATCGGAACATACCAATATACATTGGCATGGCTTAAAAATTCCGGCGTTGATGGATGGCCATCCTGACCAGTTGGCCGATGCAGGCAGCAATTTCCGATATCAGTTCACGGTAAATCAACGAGCTGGTTTAAGCTGGTATCATCCGCATCCTCATGAAAAAACCGGTAAGCAGGTATTCCAGGGATTAGCTGGTTTATTCATTATTAATGACGCAGAGGAATCTGCGCTGAACCTCCCATCTGGTCAATACGAAATCCCATTGGTGATACAGGATAAACGCATCACTAATAGCGGAATAACTTATAATCCTTCTATGGAAGAAGTAATGGCTGGCTATATGGGTGACTCAATTGTAGTCAATGGCATTTACTCACCTTATACAGATGTATCCACCCGGTATTACCGCCTTCGCTTATTGAATGGTTCTAATGCAAGGGTGTACAACCTTGCTCTCAGCAATAATGCCGACATAATAGTAATCGGTAATGATGGAGGCCTATTGAAAAATCCGGTTACTATAAAAGAAATTTTGATTGCGCCTGGTGAAAGATTGGACGTATTGGTCAACTTTAGCGGAGTAACAGTCGGTACTGAACTATTTTTAATGAGTAAAGAATTTGTACAGGGTGGCGCTGCACAGGGTAAGCAATCTTTCAGAATAATGAAGTTTAAAGTAACATCCACAGTTACCGATCCATTTACAGTTCCTGCTAACCTGAGTGTAATTAGTAATATCCAGGTTTCATCAGCAGTAAAGACAAGAACATTTGATATTTCAAATGCAATGGAGCATCATGGATATCCCATGAATGACGGCATGCAGATGCGGCACCGTATCAACGGCAAATTATTTGACAGCAACCGTATTGACGAGAATGTTGCTGCCAATACTAATGAAATTTGGGTTTTTGACAACAGCAAAGGAGATGAACCACACCCTATGCACCTACATGGGGTATTTTTCCAGGTGCTTGACCGAACGGGTGGCAGGGGAACCAGGATAGCTTCAGAAAGCGGATGGAAGGATACGGTACTGGTAATGCCGGGTGAAACAGTAAGAGTACTTGTTCCATTTGAAAGCAATACCGGAAAGTTTGTATTCCATTGTCATAACCTGGAACACGAAGACGATGGCATGATGTTACAATATCAATTGAGTTAACCGGACATAAAATGAAGAAATTACTTTTATTCAGCCTCCTTGCTTTAATTGTTGCACTTGTAGCCTGTAACAGTGATAAGGATTCCCATAAAGGCCATCGGTCAGACGGGGCTAAAGAAATGTACACCTGCCCCATGCCGGAAGATTCAATCTTCAGTGATAAACCCGGCACATGTCCAAAGTGCGGAATGGACTTGGTGAAAATGGAGGATCATAATCAGGAAAAGGAGAAAGCAGAATACACCTGCTCCATGCACCCCGAAGTAATAAGAGACAAACCCGGTGCTTGCCCAATCTGCGGAATGGACTTGGTGAAGAAGGAATCTGCCAACAATAATCCGGGTGATATTGAAATGGGATCATTGCTAAGGCCAACCAACGAATTTGTAGTGTCATCCATTCCTGTTACCACCATTGAGCAACGGGGAGAACAGATTGAGATTGAAGCCCTGGGCAATATTGCTTATGACACGAGGCAGGTGGGAAGTATCTCAGCAAGAGTGTCAGGCAGAATTGAGAAGTTATATGTCCGCTATCGTTATCAGAAAATTGCCAAAGGCCAAAAGATATTGGATATATACAGCCCTGAATTACTTACTGCACAGCAGAATCTTTTGTTCCTGTTAAAGAATGATGCAGATAACATCACATTTATTCAGGCTGCAAAGGAAAAACTATTGTTATTAGGTATGAGTAATGAACAGTTGGGGCAGGTAATAAAAGCCGGTCAGCCATCATTAACAATTGCTGTGTACAGTAATTACAGTGGACATATACATGAAGCAGCCAACGATGGCGGCATGAATAAAGAACCTGGTAATATGAGAGATATTTCTCTGATTACTGAAGAACTGACTTTGAAGGAAGGAATGTATGTGCAGAAGGGGCAGTCTGTTTTTACTGTTTTCAATCCGGACAGGGCCTGGGCTATAATAAATATATATGGCGAAAATCAATCGATGGTAAAAACAGGGAACACGGTACGGATTGTACCGGAAACTGCACCGGGGAAAGATTTCCGGGCAAGTATTGATTTCATAGAACCCTTTTACCGTAAAGAAAGCAAAACGCTGACAGCCAGAGTATATTTCAATAATAGTGGTTTGAAAATTCCGGTGGGAAGCCAGGTCAAAGCAACCGTTTTCGGAAATACCAAAGAAGCTTATTGGTTACCAAAAGATGCTGTGCTTTCATTAGGCATGGATAAAGTGGTATTTCAACAATCAGACGGAGGCTTTAGAGCGAAGAAGATCAGTACCGGCATCATTCATGAAAAGCATATACAGGTGCTTAGCGGATTAACAGCGAAGGATTCTGTGGCGTTAAATGCACAATTTCTTATGGATAGCGAAAGTTTTATCAAAGTTAAAAACTGATTATGCGGTATATCACTATTATCACATTTCTATTATTTGTTCTGGCATCCTGCAAGAATAAAAATAAAATAGCAGCAGACCCCGACACTTATTATACCTGTTCTATGGATCCGCAGGTGGTGGAATACAAACCTGGCAAATGTCCCATTTGCAAAATGGATTTAACTCCTGTAAAGAAAAAGAACGGGGAGAATAAAGATGAATTGCAATTAAGCGAACAGCAAATTCAGTTGGGGAACATACAAACAGATACTATTCGCAACGGAACAATCGGCGACCAATTAGTATTAACTGCCACATTGAACTTTGACCAGATGAAAACAACCTCGGTTAGTTCAAGAGTAATGGGCAGGGTTGAAAGATTATATTATAAAAATTTGGGAGATTATGTGAAGAAGGGTTCGGCGCTATATGATTTGTACAGTGAGGAACTGAATAATGCTAAACAGGAATACCTGCTGGCTTTGGATAAGAAAAAAGCATTCACCAATGAAACAGTTATTGACTTTGACCAGTTGATACAAAGTGCAAAAAGCAAATTGTTGCTTTGGGGATTAACGGATGCGCAGGTGGATGAACTGGCGACAACAAAGAAAGCAGCACCTGCAACTACTTTTTATAGCACTGCCGGTGGATATATTACCCAGCTTGACATCAGGGATGGAAATTATGTAATGGAGGGTGGCACAATCGTAAAGCTGGCTGACCTTTCTTCTTTGTGGGCAGAAGCACAGGTTTACACTTCGCAACTGGCTGAACTAAACAGCAACAGTGTTGCTACTGTTCAGCTTCCTGATTTTGACAACAAAGAAATCAAAGGAAGAATTGAATTTGTGAATCCTGAAATCAATCCTGATACAAGAATCAATCTTATCCGTGTATCTATTCCTAATCCAGGCAATCAGTTAAAGCCTGGTATGCCTGCTTATGTGTTATTAAAAAGTCCGCAGCGGCAATCACTCACATTACCTATAGATGCAGTCATACGAGATGGCAAGGGTGCAACTGTCTGGATACAGACAGGTAGCAACACTTTTAAAAGCGTAATGGTGAAAACCGGTTTGGAAAGCGATGACCGTATCGAAATAAAATCAGGATTAAAAACAGGTGATATAGTTGTATTAACCGGTGCATACCTGTTGCACAGCGAATATGTTTTTAAAAAGGGCGCCGACCCGATGTCGGGGCATAATCATTAAACAGTAATTGAATCATGTCAGAAGCAAAATTTGTATCTGCATTACGTTTCAAATGGCTTACCCCATTATATGATTTTTTTGTGGGAGCCACAATGCCAGAAGTAAGTATAAAGCAATCATTGATAAATATTGCTTATTTAACTGATGGGGCTGCTGTTTTGGATTTTGGGTGTGGTACAGCTACTCTTACTATTATGGCCAAAGAACATCGTCCTGCAATTAATATAACCGGGATTGATATTGATAAAACAATATTGAATAAAGCGGAAGAAAAAATTATTCAGAAAGGGCTGGATATAAAACTAACTGACTACAATGGTGAAAGGCTTCCATTTGAAGATAACAGTTTTGACCGTATTATATCCTGCCTTGTGTTTCATCATTTAGAAACTCCGGTGAAGCAAAAGGTTCTTGCAGAAATATTCAGAGTAACTAAAAACAATGGGCAGCTTTTCATTGCGGACTTTGGCAGGTCTGAGTCCTGGTATCAGCGACTCCTTTTTAACATGATTCGTGGTTTGGACGGTTTTAAACCTACCAGCGCCAATGCAAAGGGATTGATACCTTCGTTAATTGCAGGTGCAGGATTTATAAACCCGGTTATTAAGAAAAAATTCAAAACAGTTTTTGGAGAAGTTCAAATATTCAAAGCAATAAAACAATAACGCTATATGAAGAAGTATTATGTAACAACAATTTTATCAGCCATCCTCTTTCTGATGTTTCATTCTGCTTCAGCTCAGAAAACAGAAGCAGTTTGTTATAATCCGAATATCATAAAAGATACGACTAAGAAAAGTATCAAGTCAATGGCTTATTCTATAGTAGGAGTAGATAGTATAAAAATCAACTATCATTCACCCGGAGTTCGCAAAAGAATTATTTGGGGCGGCCTTGTTCCCTATGATGAAGTGTGGGTGACCGGCGCACATGATGCAACTACATTGGAAGTCCCAAAAGCATTTGTTGTAAATGGTAAAGAAATACCGGCAGGTAAGTATGCCTTCTTTACTATCCCCGGTAAAAAAGAGTGGACAGTAATTATCAATAAAAACTGGGAGCAGCATCTTGCGTCGGAGTATGATGAAAAAGATGATATAGTAAGGGTGAAAGTGAAGCCTAAGAAAAATGAGCATACTGAACGATTGCAGTATTTCATTGAATCAGCAACTGACAAAAATGGAAAGATTGCAGTAGCATGGGAAAAATTAAAAGTTGAGATTTTATTTGGCCTAAAATGATATTATAGAATTAAGCAACCGGTTCTATATACCCAAAGAGTATCATGTAATTTAGTTTGTTTCTTAGTGTACAGTTTACGAATCTTAAAACGAAACGATGACTAATCTTACTCAAATCATTCAGCAGTACAAGTGCGACACACAAAGTGTTTACAATACATGGTTTGTTGATAACGACCAGCGGTTAAAGGCTTTTCGGACTATACGCCGAGGTGTGTTGCAGGTTATTGAAGACATTAAGAATAAATCGTTTCCTAATGATTTTAAAAACAGCAGCCTTGAATTTGTATTGAATTGCATTGCAGAACAAAAGCAGATTTTTGTTGGTGTGGCACATCCATTTTACTGGAAGCCGAAATTACGAATACCAGATATTTACGAGAACCAGAATAACAAAACAGCTTTTGGCCAGTTTCTTGAAAATTGTATCAACGCCAAAAGTCAGGAGCAAATAATAAAGGAGATTGTGCACCTTGATAGTTTGAAAATTAAAGGTCTTGGCCCGGCAGTAGCCAGCATCCTGTATTACCTGCATCCTTCTTTATTCCCTCCATTCAATACTGCTATAGTAAATGGCTTTAATGTTTTGTTTAATGATAGGAAGAAGTTGGGTAGTTGGAGCGAATATTTAAAAATCAGAGAAATACTAATTGAGACCAATACAAAACATAAAGCAGACCTTTCAAACGATTTAGGTGCTATTGCCGGACTATGTTTTGAAATTGGAACTCAAAAAATGATGATTGGAAGTGATGAGTATTTAAGTGAAGATGAAAGAATAAAGTTTGAAAAGTCTGTTGAGAAGAGACAAAAGGAAATTCAGGAGGAAAAGCAGGAAGAAAACCTGCATACCGAAATGCAGTATCACCTGCTGAAAATAGGCTCTTCGTTAGGATATGATGTGGTGCCCGCAAGTAACGATAAAAGCAAAAACCATTGTGGTAATAATTTCTCTTTTCTTTCCCTTGCACAATGTCCCGAACTAAACACTGATAAGGATACACAGAATACTATCCGCCTCATTGACGTATTATGGTTTCAAAAAGGCACTAATAATGTTATCGGGGCTTTTGAGGTAGAGAAAAGTACCAGTATTTATTCGGGCATACTCAGGATTACCGATTTGCATTACAGCATAGCCGATGGGGATGAGGTGTTCTACCTGATAATACCCGACAGCAGGGAAAAGGATGTGGTACTGCAATTGTCAAGACCAGCAATAAAAAATTCAGCAATCAATATTAAATACATCTTGTTTTCAGAGCTAAGAAAGAACTGTGATGCCATTTGCAAATTTGGCTCAGACAGTTCAATAATGGAAAAGATTTCAAAAACTGTAAAAGGCAATTAAAAATTGTTTTTTAAAATATTTAATAAAAAATGAAAAACATATTCATAGCAATATGCTTGTTCTGTCTCACCGCAATATCGTTTGCACAAAACAAAGATGCTGGTACTGACAGAGAGGCAATAAAACAATTCATGAATAACAGGGACACCATGCCCAACCTTATTGAAAGCAAAAACATTGATGCAGTAAAAAAAGCATTGAAAAGATATAACAGTGCTATAGAATCCCTGGATGTAACGGGTACGGAAAGGTTCTTTACTGCCGATTCTAAAATTTGCGAATCAGGCAATAATGAAGGAAGTTATGCTCATTACCAGGAACATCATCTTGCACCTGAATTAAAGGAGTTTAAATCTTTTAGTTTCAGCGATTATCAGGTGGATGTACTGATTGATGGAAATTATGCTTTTACTACTGAATCTTACAATTATAGCATTGTTATTGCTAAAGACAATTCTGAAGTAAAGCGCAAAGGACTTACCACATCGGTCTTAAAGAAGGTGAAAGGCCAATGGCTGATTATGATTAGTCACAATTCTTCACGAAAACCGGTATAAAATCATTGTCATGGAAAATCAGTATTATACTCAAAAATATACCTGTCCGATGCATCCTGAAATTATTCAGGACAAACCGGGCAATTGTCCTAAATGCGGAATGAAGCTCGTTCCGGTTAATGCGAAGGCGGGTGAAGAACATCCGCAGCACCAGCACAAAGAAGAAGAAACAGAAAAGCATTCTGGACATGAGCAACACACTGCCCCTGGTGTAACCATTATAAAGGCAACAGGATTTCAAAAATATACCTGCCCAATGCATCCGCAAATTGTTCAGGATGCGCCGGGCAAATGCCCCTTGTGTGGTATGACTTTAGTCCCCCTTTCCAAACCAAAAGATGGAGCAACACATTCTTCCCATTCATCAGGCATAGCCGATTTTAAAAAACGATTTTATGTTGTTTTGATTCTAACCATTCCCATCATGCTGCTATCAGAAATGATTCAGCATTGGTTAAATATTCATATCAGCTTCCCCGGTTCAAAATATGTATTGCTTATTTTATCTTCTGTTGTATTTTTTTATGGCGGCTGGCCTTTTCTAAAAGGATTGGTTGGAGAAATGCGGGCAAAAAATCCCGGCATGATGACATTGGTTGCCTTTGCCATATCAGTAGCATATATCTACAGTGTGGCAACTGTGTTTGGATTAAAGGGAATGGATTTCTTTTGGGAACTGGCTACGCTAATTCTTATCATGTTATTAGGTCATTGGATTGAAATGAAATCTGTTGCAGGTGCATCAAGAGAGTTAGAGTTATTGGTGCAGTTGATGCCTGACGATGCACATTTGGTAAATGGTGATAAGATAACAGATGTAAAAACAGAATCGCTGATAGAGAATGATGTAATACTTATAAAGCCCGGTGAGAAGGTTGCTGCAGATGGTGTTATAGCGGATGGTGAAAGTTATCTCAATGAATCCATGCTTACAGGCGAATCAAAACCTGTTGAAAAAACAAAAGGGGATAAAGTTATTGCTGGTTCTATCAATGGTAACGGGGCCATAAAAGTTTCTGTATCACATGGAGCAAAAGACTCTTACTTATCGCAGGTTATAAAACTGGTACAGGATGCACAAAAATCAAAATCCAAAACTCAATTGATTGCAGATACTGCGGCAAGATGGCTTACACTTATTGCCATTGTAGCAGGTATCACTACATTCCTTGTATGGTATTTATCCGGAAAAGATTTGGCGTTTTCCATTGAGAGAATGGTAACGGTAATTGTTATTTGCTGCCCCCATGCTTTAGGATTGGCAGTTCCATTGGTTGTGGCAAAATCGACAGCACTATCAGCAAAACATGGTTTACTGATAAAGAACAGAACTGCCTTTGAAAATGCAAGAAAGATAACTACGCTGGTGTTTGATAAAACAGGAACCCTAACAGTTGGAAAATTTCAGGTGGTACGTTATGTAACGCATAATGATAAATATACCCAGGAACAGGTACTCCAATACGCAGCGGCACTCGAACAGAATTCGGAACATCCCATTGCAACTGGCATAACAGCCAAAGCAAAAGAGCTGAATCTTGTACTTCCTGCCGTTATAGGTTTTGAAGCTATCACGGGAAAAGGTATAACTGGAATAATTGACAGAAAAGATGTAATGGTGGTTAGCCCCGGCTATTTGAAAGAAAAGTTTTCATTTCTTACAAAGGAAGATATGGTTAAGGCGGAAGAGACTCTTGTATTTGTATTAATTGATGATGATATTGCTGGCTCCATTGCATTGGCTGATGAGATAAGACCTGAATCTTTTGAGGCAATAAAAACACTGCGTCAGAATAATATTAAATCAATTTTATTGACTGGTGATAATGCAACAGTGGCTAAAGGGGTAAGCGACCGTTTAGGCATGGATAGTTTTTTTGCGGAAGTATTACCACATCAGAAATTAGAAAAAATAAAAGAACTGCAGGACAAAGGTGAATATGTTGCCATGACAGGTGATGGAGTAAACGACGCTCCTGCTTTAGCACAGGCCAATGTAGGCATAGCAGTTGGTTCAGGTTCTGATATTGCCGCCGAAACAGCCGGGATTGTACTGGTTAACAGCAATCCCAAAGATGTTGTTTCATTGATTCAGTTTGGTAAGGCCACTTACAGAAAGATGATTCAGAATTTAGTGTGGGCTACAGGTTATAATGTAGTGGCTTTACCATTGGCGGCTGGTGTGCTATACAAAATGGGAATATTGTTAAGCCCTGCTGCCGGTGCCGTTTTAATGAGTGTAAGTACCGTTGTGGTAGCTATTAATGCAAGTATGCTGAAAGTAAAATAGCGTTAGCGAAAAAAAAGAATGGAAATTATTCAGAAGGTTATTCATTATTTTCTTCACTTTGTTTTTCCATTAGGAATAGCTTTTATCTTTTTCAGAGAAAGATGGAAACAAACTTACCTGATATTATTGTTAACAATGTTGATAGATGCCGACCATTTATTGTCAACTCCGTTTTTTCATCCTTGCCGTTGCAGTATTGGCTTTCATCCGTTGCACAGTTATATCGCAATAATGATATATGCTTTGCTGCTTTTATTTCCAAAGTTCCGTATCATATCAATCGGATTATTAATGCACATGGCTACAGACTATGTTGATTGTATTTTTATTACTCATAATTGTACCTAATATTATTGTTTATGGCAAAAAGCAAACACTATTACATCCGAAAAACCCACCGCTGGCTGGGTGTTATTTTAGGCATCCAGTTTTTATTATGGACAATTGGCGGTCTTTATTTCAGTTGGAGTAATATGGATGAAGTACATGGAGACTTCCAAAAGAAAAATGCGCCACTCTTATCATCTGATATTTCATTAGTAAGCCCAACAATGGTGCTGGATACTATCAGGAAAGTTCATCAGATTGATTCAATTGTATCCATTCAATTGATTGAAATATTGGGTAAACCTTTTTACCAGGTTCGTTGTATCAGTGCAATTCACAACGAGGCAAATCATCAGCATGACATCCAATCCATGAATCACCTGGCAGATGCAGTAACTGGGCAACTTCGTGGCCCACTTACAAAAGAAGAAGCAGTTGATGTAGCCAAAATGAGATTTAACGGTGAACCAAAAGTAAAATCAGTTGAATACTTAACGGGTACAAATGGTCATCATGAATATAGGGAAAGCCCTTTGCCTGCCTATGCCATTACATTTGAGCATCCTTCAAAAACGACCGTTTACGTTGCCAGTGAATTAGGAACTATTCAAAAATTCAGGAACAACAAATGGAGAATATTTGATTTTCTGTGGATGATGCACACGATGGATTATGAAGACAGGGACAATTTTGGGAATAATCTGCTTCGATTCTTTTCAATTTTTGGATTGGTTACAGTGTTAAGTGGATTTGCATTATTCTTTGTGAGTACCAAACGCAAGAAGAAAAAAACTACACATTTCCCAACTCTGAATTAGTATCAATATCCGGACTTTTGTTGTAAACTTTTATTGCAATTTAAAAATGAAGAAGGATATTAAGAAACAAAGTGCTAAGAATAAAAGGTCATTTCCAAAGGTTCTGAAATATGCGCTTTGGATTATTCTTGCTCTTCTTATACTTGCAATCTTTGCCCTTGTCATGCTTCTGCAGAACATACATATTGAAAAACAATAAAGGCTGGCCTTATTTAAGATGTATGTATTTTTGGTTCTCGAGAAATTGTCTGCAAACTGTGGGTTAAGGTAGCTTAAAATCCTGATTTGCAACAATATTGCTAAATAATACATGCCCAAGTGTGTGTTATTTGCAACAAAACATCCTATTTTTGCAACCAATGAAAATTTTGTTCTCAATATTGTCTCTGGCAATGCTTTACATTTCCTGTCTCCCTTGCGGCGACAAGAAAGAATGTGATGTCAGGACAGAAGCAAAATTTTCAGCATCTAATAATAATAATAACCACCAGCAGCATAAACATAATACAGAAGCCTGTTCTCCATTCTGCTCATGTTCCTGTTGTGCAGCATCGGCATTTTATTCTCCTTTCTCTAAGGCCCAGGTAAACAAAATAGAATTTCAATCGGAGAGCTATGCTCTCTACAATGTATCGTTCAGCACAGAAGCTCATAACAGTATCTGGCAACCTCCCAAATTATCTTGATCTCACCTCTTTATTGAATTTGCTGTAAGTCATATAATGGCTTATTCAGCTATTATATCATTCATTTTCCATTGCTGGCAATGGCCACAGCCAAAAAAATTACAAAAGGCAAGAAAAGAAAAAAGCCTTTAGCAGTAAGAATCATTAAAATCATTCTTATTGGAATTGCCTGCGCCATTCTTATTGCCGCAATGGTGGCAAGAGCAATTCATTTCTTTAAGTATCATACATAACCAAACAGAATTAAGATATGCTCAATAAAATCATTCAATTCTCCATAAAAAATAAATTGGTCATTGGCCTTTTTACACTGGCTCTAATAATATGGGGCGTTTATTCGGCAAATAAATTGCCGATTGATGCCGTGCCTGATATCACCAATAACCAGGTACAGGTAATTACGCTGAGCCCATCATTAGCAGCACAGGAAGTAGAACAGCTAATTTCCTTCCCGGTGGAGCAAACAATGGCGACCATTCCGGAAGTGCAGGAAATCCGTTCCATATCCAGGTTTGGATTATCCGTAGTTACTGTTGTATTTCATGATGATGCCAATATTTATTGGGCCCGTCAGCAAGTAGGTGAACGGCTGATAGAAGCCCGTAACCAGATACCCAATAATATCGGCAACCCGGAAATGGCTCCTATCTCAACAGGATTAGGTGAAATTTATCAATATGTTTTACATGCCAAAAAAGGGTATGAAGATAAGTATGATGCCATGTCGCTCCGTACTATACAGGACTGGATAGTCCGTCGTCAGTTGCTTGGCACACCCGGCATTGCTGATGTAAGCAGCTTTGGGGGTCTTTTAAAGCAATATGAAATTGCATTGAATACAGATAAGCTTCGTAGCTATAATCTATCTATAGCAGATGTATTTAATGCCCTTGAAAAAAATAATCAAAATACAGGTGGGGCCTATATCGACAAAAAACCTAATGCCTACTTTATCCGCAGCGAAGGATTTATTAAAACAACCACTGACATTGAAAAAATTGTAGTTACAAGAACGTCCGGCGGTTCGCCTGTACTTGTCAGGGATATTGCAACGGTACAGTTGGGTCATGCTACGCAATACGGGGCATTAACCCGTAATGCAGAAGGAGAAGTAGTTGGTGGCATTGTATTAATGCTCAAGGGAGCAAATTCCAGCATTGTAATTAACAGTGTAAAAGATAAAATAATCCAAATTCAGAAAAGCTTGCCTGAAGGTGTAGTTATTGAACCCTTTCTTGACAGAAGTGCTTTAGTTAGCAGGGCGATTGGAACTGTAAAAACGAACCTTATTGAAGGGGCTTTGATTGTGATTTTTGTATTGGTGGTTTTTCTTGGCAATTTCCGTTCAGGGTTGATAGTGGCTTCCGTAATTCCACTTGCCATGCTTTTTGCTATTTCATTGATGAACTTGTTTGGTGTATCTGGAAACCTGATGAGTTTAGGCGCTATTGACTTTGGTTTGATTGTGGACGGAGCAGTGATTATTGTGGAAGCAACCATGCACCAGTTAGGCCATCGAAAACCCGGAAGGCTGACACAAGACCAATTGGATGATGAAGTATACAAGTCAGCAGGCAAAATGATGAATTCTGCTGCATTTGGTCAAATCATTATTTTAATTGTGTACCTGCCTATTCTTGCACTGGTCGGCATTGAAGGAAAAATGTTTGGCCCGATGGCGCAAACTGTTTCATTCGCCATACTCGGCGCATTCCTGCTTTCACTTACTTATGTGCCCATGATGAGTGCCCTTGTTCTAAGTAAGAAAATAAGCCACAAAGAAAATCTTTCTGATAAGATGATGAAGTTTTTCCAGCGGCTTTATACGCCATTAATACGTGGCGCACTGAAGATGAAACTACTGGTAGTGAGTATCGCCGTTGGTGTATTTATAATCAGCCTGCTTATTTTTAGAACATTAGGCGGCGAATTTATTCCAACATTGGAAGAAGGAGATTTTGCGGTGGAAACAAGGTTGTTAACAGGTAGCTCATTAAGCCAGACAATTGATAAAATAACGCAGGCTTCCGATTTACTGATGAAGAAGTTCCCTGAAGTAAAAGAAGTAATTGGAAAGATTGGCGCTTCTGAAATACCAACCGACCCTATGCCCATAGAAGCATGTGACATTACCATTCTTTTAAAAGATAAAAAGGAATGGACCAGTGCACATAACCGGGAAGAGTTGGCTGAAATGATGCAAAAGGAACTGGAAAAAATTCCCGGTGTTTCCTATGGGTTATCTCAACCCATCCAGCTTCGTTTTAATGAATTGATTTCGGGTGTGCGCCAGGATGTAGGGATTAAAATATTTGGGGAAGACCTTGATGTGTTGGCAGACCTGGCAAAAAAAATCGGTGTGATTGTACCTACGGTAAAAGGTGCAGAAGATTTATATATAGAACAGGTAACCGGGCTACCGCAGATTGTGGTTAAACTAAACAGGGATAAGATTGCACAGTTTGGTTTAAATGTAGAAGATGTAAATCGTACAATCAGCGCTGCATTTGCCGGGGAAGCTGCCGGTATTGTTTATGAAGGCGAGAAACGGTTTGATATGGTAGTGCGGTTAGAAAAGACAGGCCGCCAGAATATTGATGATGTTAAAGGTTTATTTGTTGCGGCACCTGATGGTAACCAGATTCCATTGGAACAGGTAGCGGATGTCAATTTGCAGTTAGGGCCTAACCAGATACAACGTGAAGATGCAAAGAGAAGAATTATTGTCGGCTTTAATACAAGAGGCAGGGACATCTCATCTGTTGTAAAAGAAATGCGGGAAAAAATTGAGAAACAGGTTAAAATGCCACCCGGTTATTTTATCACTTATGGCGGGCAATTTAAAAACCTCGAAGAAGCCAACAAAAGGCTATCTGTTGCTGTTCCGGTTGCATTGGCATTAATCCTCTTGCTACTTTTCTTTACGTTTGGTTCTATCAAATATTCCTTACTCATTTTTACCGCTATCCCCATGAGTGCTATTGGCGGCGTATTTGCCTTATGGTTCAGGGGTATGCCATTCAGCATTTCAGCCGGTGTTGGTTTTATTGCGCTGTTTGGGGTGGCGGTATTAAATGGCATCGTCCTTATCAGCGAGTTCAATCGTTTAAAAAAAGAAGGCATGACAGATATAAATGATATTGTTTTAAAAGGAACGTCGGTCAGGTTGAGGCCTGTGTTAATGACTGCAATGGTTGCATCATTAGGTTTTTTACCGATGGCATTATCCAAAGGTTCGGGAGCGGAAGTTCAAAAACCTTTAGCGACTGTTGTAATAGGCGGATTGATTACTGCCACATTTCTTACGTTGGTAGTTTTGCCGGTGTTATACACTTGGTTTGAAAAGATAAAACCGAAAGCTAAAAAATCATCCCCTGCTAAAGGCTTGGCCTCATTGCTCATCCTGTTTTTAGCTTCGTCATTTGCTGCAAATGCTCAGCAATCAAAGACCGTCATAAATCTTAATGATGCAGTTGCATCGGCAATGAAGAATAATCCCTTGGTAAAAGTAGGAACGCTGGATATAAGTTACCAGCAGCAGTTGAAAAAAACAGTAAAGGATTATGGTAAAACAAATGTCGGTCTCACCTTTGGTCAGTACAACAGTCGTATTGCTTATGATAATAATTTCAATATTAATCAAGGCATACCCAACCCTGCTTACTTCAAAAGTCTCATAAGGCTATCCGAATCTAATATTAAAAGCAGTGAGTTGCAACTGAAAATTTATCAAACTGAACTGGCGGCAAATACTAAAACATCCTACTACCAGTTAAGTTTTTGGATAGAGGAAATAAGATTATTAAAAGAGTTGCTCGCTATTTACGAAAATGTATTGAAGGCATCTGCGTTGCGATACAAAACGGGTGAAACAAATGCATTGGAAAATTATAATGCTCAAAGCAAAGTGAATGAGATAAAAGCGCAATTGAGAAATGCAGAAGAAGATTACCGTATTGAATTAAACCGGCTGAAAGTGTTTACTGCAGATTCTTCTGTTACGGGTATTACCGACACTTCACTTGTTGAAAAACAGATACAGGTAAATTTTGATACTGCTGCAATTGCTTCTAACCCTACACTTGCATTTATTAAACAGCAGATTGATATTGCTAACAGAGAAAAAGCTGTTGAGCAGTCAAGATTAAAACCTGATTTCTCGGCAGGCTATTTCAACCAGTCTTTAGTAGGTTATCAAACTGTGAATGGAGCTGATAAATATTATGGAGTTGGCCGCCGTTTCCAGGGTGTTAATCTGGGTATCAGTATTCCCATATTTGCCAGGGCACAAAAAGAAAAAGTAAAAGCGGCAGAAGTAAACCGGGTGCGCCGTGAAGCGGAACTGACAAATTATCAATACAACCTGCAGGCAGAATTAACAAGGCTGTTTGGCGAATTGCAAAAACAAAGAGTTCAAATCAACTACTACCGTAATACAGCGTTACCGCAGGCGAATCTCATTATTACCCAGGCGCAAAAAGCTTTTACTGCCGGAGAAATCGGTTATTATGAACTGACGCAATCACTCAACAATGCTGTTGTTGTAAAACAGGAATACACTAAACTTTTAAACCAATACAATCAAACCGTCATTGCTATCGAATTTATCGGCGGCATCAATTAATCAGAACGGGCTAAAATAAAATTAATATGAAACAGAAATTTTTAAGTTCACTTGTTATACTCACTGCGGCCATTATATGGCTTTCATCCTGCTCTTCCAAAGGAAGTGCTGAAACTGCCCAGGCTGAAGAAACTAAAACCGAAGAGGCGGACATGGTGGATTTGTCGGAAGACCAGTTCAAAACCGTCAATATTCAGTATGGCACTATAGAAGATAAAAATCTCAGCAGCGTTATCAGGGCATCGGGAGTACTGGATGTCCCTCCACAGCAGCTATTAACAGTTTCTTCACCCTATGGAGGTACATTAAAAAGTACCGACTTGTTGCAAGGTAAACCGGTAGTAAAAGGCGAAGTAATAGCAGTACTCGAAAACCCAGAATTTATCCAGCTTCAGCAGGATTATCTGGATTATAAGAGCCAGTTGGTATATCTGAAAGAAGAATTAGAACGGCAACAGGAACTGGCAAAAGAAAATGTAAATGCAAAAAAAACATTGCAAAAAGCCAGCAGTGAGTACAATAGTATGACGGCAAGGGTGCAGGGTTTAAAGTCAAAACTGCAACTCATCAACATTAATCCTGAGAAAATTAATCCGGGAAACATCTCCGGCAAGGCAATTATTTATGCCCCTATATCCGGTTATGTTACTAAGGTATTGGTGAACATAGGAAAGTTTGTAAACGCTAACCAGGAGCTATTTGAAATTGTAGATACCCGCCATCTTCATGCAGAACTTATCATTTTTGAAAAAGATGTTCCGAAATTAAAAATCGGTCAGAAAATACGTTTTGTATTGAATAATGAAACAAAGGAACGTTTTGCAGAAGTGCATTTAATTGGCCGTGAAATCAGTGCCGAAAGAACAGTTCGGGTGCATGGACATCTGTTGCAGGAAGATAAAAATCTGTTGCCGGGCATGTATTTGAAAGCAATAGTGGAAACTGGTGTTGCAGCCACCACTGCATTGCCTGATAAGGCAATAGTACAATCAGCAGGCAAGTCATACATTTTTATTGCGGCAGATGAAACAAAAGAAGAAACCAAACCTGCTGATGGGAAAAAGGATGAGGCTACTGAAAAGCATATTCCTTTTAAAAGAATTGAAGTAACAACAGGTGTTTCGGAAAATGGTTATACCGAAGTGATTTTACCGGAAGGCTTTGACAGGAACAGCAAAGTGGTGATTAATGGAGCTTATGATTTATTGTCGAAGATGAATAATGTGGAAGAGGAAGAGTAAATAAAAATTTTGAAGTAATGACATCTTGTTCGCTTTCACTTTTGAGAGGTTGAGAATACAGATGATAAAATTCAATAGCATTTTTTTAAACCTTAAAATATAAAACTATGCAAAAGAAAAAAAGCCTAATCTTCTTGGTAACTACAGCAATTATTATGGTTTCTTGTACAAAACAAAATCTGAAAACTAAAGAAGTGGAGGTCTCACAGGTTTCTACAAGTTCATATTTAGTGGGGAAAGGAACCGATTGTAATGTTCCGAATAATTCAGATAATATATGGGATTCTGTTGGAATTTACCACAATCAGGCATTAGAATATGTAATACAGGAAGCAGTAGGTCAGCCAAAAACAATAACAAATTATGTGGGATATTCTAATCAATTTATTAAAAATACTTTCGGTGGACGAGTGTCAGATATCTCTTCCAAATTATTTTCAGTATCATCTGTAGAAATCTTATTATCTGACACCTCTACATATTTTAATAATACAATAGATAGTAGCCGATATTCAAGAAACGTAAAAACTTACTTGAAAAATTTAATCTCTATAATGAAAGATACCACAGATGACAATTCTTTCAATTATTGTTATATAAAATCAAAAATAGTTGAATTGGAGAATAATGTTCCTAATGATTCAAATCTATCTCAAAGCGAAAAAGATGAAATACTAAGAGTTACATCTGTTGGTCGGTTCTCTCTTTTTTATTGGAATAATACTTTCCAAAGTAAGCTAAATGGCGGGGAAAGTATTTCTTCCAAAAAAAGAAAATGGTGGCAGTGGCTTATTATTGGAATTTCTGACGTAGCAGGTGGAATAGCTGGGGGGATAACTACAGGCCCGACCGTTGTTGGCACAGTCGCAGGTGTTGTTGCAGGAGCAGCAGGAGCAAGTTCAGGAGCTGCTACACTTGTGGATGACTAATCAAATTTTAAGTAATAGGTTGCCTTATTATAAGGCGACCTATTAAAATATTAGGTATATGAAAGCAATTTATAAAAAGAAAATAGAATTATCATATTATGGGTTACTGCGTTTACTACTCATAGTGTTCATTTTATTATTTACTATTTCGGATTCATATTCTCAAAGAAGTAACTCATATTCCTTTTTTCAATTGTTAAATTCTGGTAAAAAGAAAAAAGATGCTAAAAGATTTGAAATTGTGGGGTCAGGAAACTTTATTTATAAAGATACAATATTTCAGGGGCAGCTATCAATCACTGAAAAATCTGTTCAACTCAACAACGAAAAGGGAACTTTCGAATACGCTTATTCTGATACTTTCCTGAGTCGCATTACAATTGGAAATATTCATCAATCAATAACACTTGTCAGATTGAAATATTTTGACAATATGCTATGGCGTTTAATCAAAGACACTTTGGGCATAAAGATTTATGATAAGAATATTTCGTATGCGATTAGCGGTAATAATATCGATTATAATTCATTAATATTTCAGGACAGTGCTCAAACTTACGAAGCTGTTACTTTTTGGGTGACGAGTACTAAAAGAAGTATTGTGAAAATAATAAATCATTTGTTAGGGCTTGAGTTAATTCCAAGAGAATTTAAGGGGAAAGAGGATTTGATGAACCGGCTTATAAATAATGACAGAAATGTTTATTCAAAACTTTAACAGATTAAAGAGAAATACATGGGTCGGAGCCCTGCTTTGTTTGTCCCGTTTTAAAAATGGAAAACCTTGAGCGGCAGGGTTTCCGTACCCACCCAAATAAAAAAACATTTTAACATGCAAAAGATATTATTCCTAATCACTATCATAGTTATAACTGTTGGTAGTAGTTGTACCAATGCTGGCGAAGAAAAAAGAAAAGAGATACAATCAGAAAAACATGATTCCACTCACAAAGAACGAAAAGAAACAGATACCCTGGGTATGAAGATGGGCGGCAATGAATTGGATTCAAAGAAAAAATAAATCATCATTTAAAACTTAAAATTATGAAACAGTTATTTGCAGTTCTTGTGATGCTGTTGTCAGCATCAATGCTGTTTGCTCAGGATGTAATCACCCTGCGCAACGGCGAAACTATCAATGGTAAAGTAGCCGAAGTGGGCACAACAGAAATCCGGTATTACAAAGCTGATAATGCTGAAGGACCTGTTTATGTGGCCAACAAATCGGATGTGGTGCAGATAGTTTATGCCAATGGTGCTAAAGATGTTTTTACCACACAGTCATCTGCCAACCAAAATGTGGCAAATCAAAATTATTACAGGCGGTATCGAAGGGGATACAACAGGCCATTTCTGTATCCTATCATTACGCCGCATATTGACTTAGGGCGGCACATTAATGTAGGGCATCACAGTTATGGCGGACACCATGGTGGAGGTCATCATGGAGGCCATCACTAATATTTATCATCTCTAAAATTTTAAATCAGGAAATCATGAAATGGATTGGAAGAAGAGAAAGCTCCAATGTAGATGACCGCCGGGGGCTATCTGGTGGAAAAATTGCCGCAGGCGGTGGTGTGGCCGGCATTGTTATTTACCTGCTTTATACTTTACTAAGCGGTAATAATATTGACCCGTCACAAATTCAACAGCAACTTTCTGAACAAACAAACCAGTCGTCGCAATTAACTCCTGAAGAGCAAAAGGCCGATGACGAAAGGGCTGCCTTTGTAAAAGTAGTATTGGCAGAAACAGAAGATGTATGGAATAAAATTTTTACCGAAAAAGGGCAACAGTATTCAGAACCAACACTGGTATTGTTTCGTGGTGTGGTAGAATCTGCCTGTGGTAATGCAAGTTCTGCATCAGGGCCGTTCTACTGCCCCGGTGATAATAAACTGTACATAGATCTTTCTTTTTACCAGGACTTGCAATACAAATTGAATGCACCCGGCGATTTCCCGATGGCCTATGTAGTAGCACATGAAGTGGGGCACCATATTCAAAACCTGATGGGTACGGCAGATAAAGTGAACCGGCTGCGCCAGCAGCTAAGCGAAACTGAATTCAACAAGTATTCGGTGATGATGGAACTGCAGGCAGATTTTTATGCCGGTATATGGGCGCATCACACACAGAAGATGAAAAATATTCTGGATGCAGATGATATTGATGAAGCATTGAATGCAGCCAGTGCTATTGGAGATGACAGGTTGCAGAAGCAGTCAACGGGGCAGGTAATGCCCGATGCTTTTACGCATGGCACTTCTGCGCAAAGGATGTACTGGTTTAAAAAGGGCTATCAAACAGGCGATATCAAGCAAGGGGATACATTTAACGCAAAGGACTTATAACTCTTTGTAAAATTAAAAAGGTATAAGGCATGTTACAAATACTTGATATCACTCAAAAGAATATCATTGCTACAAGAGCCAATGATATATTAGGCATAAATGATTACGAAAAAATTCATCCTCTGATTCACAATATTATCCGGACAGGTAAAAAGGTTCGTTGGTATTTTGAAATGGAGGGCAATACATCGGAAAGCTCTGGTGGTTTTTGGGAGAATGGTTTTCTCGAAATAAAAGATAGCAAAGCGGATTTCACACATGCCGATGATATAGATAAAATTGCCATCGTAGGAGAACAAAAGTATCTGACACTGATGTATTCCATTATGAAGCCCTTTACAAAAGCGAGGATAGTGTATTTCGGTATGACAGAAAAGGGAAAAGCTCTTCAATGGATAATGACGGAGGAAGAGAGCTTAGAAACATTAAAATGAGTTTGAACTTTAGCATAGAATTTTAATGATGGATATAAATATTGAATTAATTATTGTTGCCAAGCTTATTGTCTCATTCCTGCTTGGAGCTTTTATAGGGCTTGACAGGGAAAAGCATGGCCGGGATGCCGGCATAAGAACCTATGCTGCCGTTTCTATTGGTGCTACTTTATTTACTGCTGTTGCAGCTCATCTTGTAAGCGATGTTGCTGCTGCGTCAAGAGTGATAGCTAATATTGTTACAGGTGTGGGTTTTCTTGGGGCTGGCATTATCTATCGCAACAGCAGTGCCGGAACATCGCATGGGTTAACAACAGCAGCCACTGTTTGGTGTACCGCAGCAGTTGGTGTGGCAGTAGGGCTCAACATGTTCATTATTGCAATTGTAGGGGCAATAGCTTTGTATTTCCTGCTTTCGTTGCATCACCAGCATTGGTATGTAAAATGGAAAAAGAAAATGATAAATAAACACAACGAAAAAGATAACACTGATTAATTTTTTAAAGCAAAATTGTATAATAACAGTATCGGAAAATGTACAGCATTATAACAGGCACTATATTATTAGGCATTACTCATGCACTTATTCCAAACCACTGGTTGCCATTGGTGGCTATTGCCAGGTCGGAGAAATGGGAAAAGTATGAATTGATGCTGGTAGCATCTATCACAGCATCTGCACATGTGCTGGGCACTGTTATTCTTGGTTTTGCATTGGGAATGGTTGGTTCAAAACTGGCACATCAATATGAAGGATATGTGCATGTAATTGCACCGGTGCTATTGATAATATTCGGATTAATCTATTTTACTATAAACCTGCCGCACCATCATCATGCTGCCAATAAGGATGTACAGCAATATAAAAAATCGAAAACCAAGTGGGTGTTGATTTTTGCAGCTACCATGTTTTTATCTCCCTGCCTGGAAGTGGAAAGCCTTTTTCTGGCAGCAGGCGCCTACGGGTGGGATGATATTTTGCTGCTGGCTTTGGTGTATGCAGTAATCAGCATTACTGGAATCATTAGTCTTGTAATGCTTGCATTTAAAGGAGTGCAGATGATGAACTCACAATTTA